>NZ_JBIRPV010000008.1:0-490675 GCF_044332865.1 Streptomyces sp. NPDC021225
ACGAGTTCGCGGATGATCTGCCACATGTTGTGGCGGGAGCGTGGGTCGAGGCCGGTGGTGGGTTCGTCGAGGAAGATGATCCGTGGGTTGCCGACCAGGGTCATGGCGATGTCGAGGCGGCGTTTCATGCCGCCGGAGTAGGTGGAGGCGGGCTTCTTCGCGGCCTCGACCAGGTCGAACCGCTCCAGGAGTTCGGCGGCGCCCCGCCGTCCCTCGCGCTTGGAGAGGTGGTGGAGGTCTGCCATGAGGAGCATGTTCTCCTCGCCGGTGATCAGGCCGTCGACGGCGGAGAACTGCCCGGTGACACCGATCGCGGCACGCACCCCGTCCGGTGACGTGGCGAGGTCGTGCCCCGCGACCTGCGCCTGTCCGCCGTCGGCTGAGATGAGCGTGGAGAGGATCTTCACGGCGGTGGTCTTGCCGGCGCCGTTGGGCCCGAGCAGCGCGAACACGGACCCGGCCGGGATGTGCAGATCGATGCCGTCGAGGACGGTCTTGTCGCCGTAGGACTTGCGCAGGCCGACGGTGGAGATGGCGGCCGGCGACTGGGGACCATCGCCCCGACTGGATGTGGGCATGACAGAAGAAGGCATGAGGCCCTCCTATTCGAAGGCAGAAGTGACGGGGGGAGTGCGTGAGTTGGCGGGGCCGGTGCTCAGGTATGGGCGCGAACGATGCCGACGTTGCCGTGGGCGGTGGTCGCGTGGACATTCAGGCCAACGGTGGTGACGGCGTCCAGGGAGGCGGAGACTCCGCGGGCGGCGTCGCCCGACACGTCGTCGGCCTGGGTGCACGGTACGACCGTGCCGCGCACGGCTTCGGCGATCCGGATGTCGCCTTTTGGGGTGTTGATCTCCGCGGGGCCGCCGTCCCGGCGGTCGACCGACACGTTGCCGGCGAGGAGAGTGAGGCGGGCGCTCGCGGCCTCGTAGAACTTGACCGAGCCCCTGCGTGCCCTCGAAGGCGAGGTCGCCGAGCCGGCGGGCAGCTGGATGGTCACCTCACATGGATCCGGAGCTGCCGAGGATCCGGTTCTTCGCCGGTGAGGCCTCGATCCACAGGACGCCGTCGCCGTATCGATCGTGGTCTGCTCCACCGCCTTCACGTCGCGGCCCTTCAGGGCGTCCGCGGGCAGGACCTCGACCGTGGTGTCGGCCCGGTCGGCCGCGATGAACCGGACGTGTCTCGCGGGGATGTCGAGGACGGCCGAGACCGCGGCGGTGTCACTCGCAGAACACCTGCACCTTTCCGCCGGGGTCGTCGACATCGACGGTGACCTCGTCGAGGTGCTCGACGAGCTCCTCGAGGTGCTGCGGCTTGAGCTCGGCGAGGTCGATCGGTACCCCTGACTTGTGCAGCTCCGCGTTGACCTTGGTGACCGCCTGGGGAGGGATGAGGCTCGTGAGCCGGACCCCGGCGCGCAGCAGTTGTAGCGGCACCTGGACGTTGATGTGGCCCGGCCCGTCGCCGTAGTCCGCCCAGCTCACCACCACGCGCAGGTACTTGGGCCGGCGCTTGGGGCGGGTCGTGGCTCCCGGCGGCGACTCGGGCTGTTCTCGTTCGAGGGCGTCCATCAGCCGCTCGGCCTCGTCCGTGGTGATCTTTCCCACGGCCAGCATCTCCAGGATCTGGCGGCGCTGCTCGTTCATCGTTGCTCTTCCCCTCGGGCTCATCTGATGCTTACCAGCACGGCTGTTCGGCCCTGGTCGATCTCGAACCGGGTGCCGGGCAGCGCCCACAGCAGTTGCCCGGCGCCGCGCAGCGCGCCCACCGGGCTCACCTGGGTCGCGAGGCATGCGACCACTCCGCCCACCACGGCGAGCAGCAGCAGCGGCGATAACACCAGCGCTACCGGCAGGACCGGGACGTACAGCCGCCGCCAGCGGCCGTCGGGACGGCGACGGCGTACCGTGACCAGCTGCGGGATCATCGGGACCTCTCCAGCTCGGCCAGCGCCTCCTGGGCGCTGATCTCCCCCCGCTGTAGGCGGTCGATGACGTCGGCGCTGGTGGGCGCCGGGTCGGTGTCGACGAAATCGAGGTGCTCGGCGATCCGTCTCAGCCGGGACTTGATCGTCGGGTAGCTCACCCCGAAGATCCGCTCCATCTCCTTGATCGAACCGTGCGACCGTACGAACGCGGCGACGAACACTTGGTCGTCGACGCCGAGCTGTGCCAGCTGCGGCGGCTCGAACTGACCCTCGACCGCGACGCCGCTGCCGACCAGCCGGATCCGCTCGACCACGAACGGCTGCCCCTGCGTCAGGTCCGTCAGTTCCTGCCAGTCCACCCTCGGCTCCCCTGTTCTCGGCGGCATGCTGTTGATTCATTTTTATCTTGAGTTTTTTAAGGCGTCAACGCGTAAAGCTTAATTTCTCTGATCTGAGCTTCAATGGTTCGGCCTGCGAAGTCGTCAGCTTGCGAAGACAGTGCTGGTGAGGGCGACGTAGGCGGCCGTGCCTGTCAGGATGCTCAGCAGGGCGCTGCGGCGCCACAGGTGGAGGCCGACCGTGGCGGTGAGCGCCACCAGTGGGGCCACCGCGCCGGACGCGCTCATCGGCACGTCCCGCAGGCAGTACACGAGCAGGATCACCATGACCCCCGCCGGCATGCGGGTGCTCAGGTACTGGATGGTCCGGCTGGCGTGCAGGGGTGCCAGGAGGGTGAAGGGGAGGGCGCGCAGCGCCCAGGTGACGGCGGCGGAGAGGGCGACCGCCGGGAGGACGTACAGGGGATCAGGCATGTGAGGCCCCCTTGCGCGCGATGGCGTGGCGCGCCAGAAGCGCGGTGGTGAACAGGGCGAAGGCGCCCAACAGCAGCTGACCGGGCAGGACCAGCCGCGCCACCAGTGCGCTCAGCAGCGCCAGGAGGGGGGTGGGCAGATCGCCGCGCCGCTCGCGCACCGCGTCGACGGCCAGCACGGCGAAGAGGGCGGTCATGGCGAAGTCGAGCCCGGTGACACCGTCGGGGATGAGCGAACCGAGCAGGGCGCCGGCGGTGGCCCCACCGACCCAGTACAGGTGCATAAAGCCCTGGAGCCAGATGACGCGCCGCCCGGACCAGGAACGTGCCCGCTCGCCGGTGGTCAGGGCGTAGGCCTCGTCGGTGAGGGCGAAGGTGCTGTAGGCCTTGGCGAGTCCGCCCCGTACACGGTCCAGGGGGAAGGACAGCGCGTAGAAGACGTGGCGGACGTTCACCAGGGAGGCGGTCAGGGCGATCGTCGTCAATGGCGCCGCCGCGCCCAGCAGGCCGACCAGCAGGAACTCGAACGATCCGGCGTAGATCAGGCTGGTGAACACGCTCGCCCACCACCAGTCGAGACCGGACTGGGTCACGCACACTCCGAAGGCGAGCCCCAGGGGCACCAGTCCCAGGCCCACGGAGCCCGAGTCCTTGAGAGCGGACCGGAGGTCGGAGGCGGCACCGGGAGGCGGGGCGGGATGGGGGAGGGTGGAGTGTTCTGCGACAGTCAGTTCTCGCATATGAGAAATGATAGAAGGAAAATCGGGCATTTTGATTGCCAATAGTGGCGTTAGGATCCGATCATGGGCAATCAATCGCAACTAGATGCTGTCGATCGCGCAATTATCTTTCAACTCCAGCAGGATGGTCGGCTGACCAATCTCGAGCTGGCGAAACGGGTCGGCCTGACCCCGGCGCCCTGTCTGCGCCGGGTCAAGCGTCTCGAGGAGGCCGGCGTCATCGTCGGCTATCGGGCGGTCGTCGACCCCGTCGCCCTCGGACGTGGCCTCCAGGTGTGGGTGGAGGTCGAGGTGTACGCCACCGACCAGAAGACCATCGAGACGTTCGAGGACACGGTGGCCGGATACGACGAGGTCGTGGACTTCCACCGGATGTTCGGCCGCCCCGACTACTTCCTCCGCGTGGCCGTTGCCGACCACGCGGCCTACGAGGGTTTTGTGACCGGGAAGCTGACCGGTCTGCCCGGTGTCCAGCGGATCACATCCCACCTCGCCATGAAGAAGATCAAGGCCGAGGCCTGAGGTCCGGCCTCCGGCCCGGCCTACGGCTCGGCCTACGAGGAGCAGGAGGCCGCCACGGGCGTGAACTCCCCGTAGCCGGTGGTGAGGGGCTCTCAGTTGGTCCCGGGCTGGATGAGCTTGAAGAAGAGGCGGGCGCCGGCCCGCTGCGCGGACTGGCGCAGGCGCACCGGGAGCGGACGGGCCGGAGCAGGTGTGGGGGCGCCGGCCAGGCGGGGGAAGAGCGCTTCGGCGTTGGTGCGGTTGACGGCCGAGAGGGTGCCGGGGCCGACGCCGCTGTCGAGGCCGTTGGTGAAGTACTGGCCGGCGGCGGCGGGCGCGAACGGCCAGTCGCTGCCGAACAGGACATGGCCGGGGCGGGCGAAGGCGAACAGCGTGGGCAGGGCGGCGGGACTGGAGGAGAGCGCGGTGTCGAAGTAGAAGCCGCGGAAGTCTCTAGCCGCCGCGCCCGCCGGCGCCCCGCTCCCGCCGCCCCCGGCCGGATTCGCCCTCGCACCGCGCACGTCCGTCTCGACCACCTCGTAAGGACCGACCACGATGACCGCGCACACCGCACCGCCGCCGATGCAGGAGTCGCTGCTCGACATCGCCGGCAAGAAGATCTTCGTCGCGCAGACCGGTGACGGCCCGCCCGTCCTGCTGCTGCACGGCGGCGGCCCCGGCGCCTCCGGCGTCTCCAATTACAGCCGTAACATCGCCGAGTTGGCCCAGAAGTACCGGGTCATCGTGCCCGACCTGCCCGGGTACGGACGCAGCACCACGGGCGTCGACGGCACCGACCCCTTCGGCTACCTCGCCGACAACGTCCGCGGCCTGCTCGACCGACTCGGCCTGGACAAGGCCCACTTCGTCGGCGACTCCTACGGCGGCGCCTGCGCGCTGCGCCTGGCCCTGGACACCCCCGACCGGGTCGGCCGCATGGTGCTGATGGGCCCCGGTGGCGTCGGCACCACCCGTCTGTTCGTGCCGACGCCGGGCCTCAGCAGCCTGCTGAACTACTACACCGGCGAAGGGCCGTCACGGCTGAAACTGGAGAAGTTCATCCGCGATTACCTCGTCTTCAACGCAGCCCAGGTGCCCGACGAGATCATCGACGCCCGCTACCGGGACAGCATCGACCCCGAGGTCATCGCGAATCCGCCGCTGCGTCGCCCCTCCGGCCCGAAGGCGCTGCGCACCCTGTGGAAGATGGACTTCACCCGAGATGCCCGGCTCGCCCGGCTGTCCGTGCCCACCCTCGTGCTGTGGGGTGCCGCGGACAGGGTCAACCGGTCCAGCGGTGGCCGGATGCTGGCCGGGCGCATGCCCAACTGCGACCTGTACATGGTCGCGAACACCGGCCACTGGGTGCAGTGGGAGCACGCCGAGCTGTTCAACCGGATGTGCGCCGACTTCCTGGCAGGCCGCCGGTGAGCACGTACGACGCCCCGTCCGTCTTCGGCGCGGTCCATCTCGGCTACCTCGTCATCGAGACCAACCGCTTCGCCGACTGGCGCCGCTTCGGCACCGACGCCATCGGCATGCACCACGACGACCTCGACGCCGGCCTGATGCGCTTCCGCCTCGACGACCAGGAATGCCGTTTCCTGCTGCGGTGCGGACCTGCCGAGGACGTCGTCGCCACCGGCTGGCACCTCGACGACCACGCGACCCTCGAGCGGATCGAGGCCCGGGTACGCGCCCATGGCGTCCCCGTCGTGGAGGGCAGTGCCGAGGAGGCGAGGACACGCGGAGTCGAACGCCTGCTGCGGTTCCCCGGGCCCAAGGGCCTCACCCAGGAGATCTACACCACGCCGGTCGTCTCGCCGGAACCCCTGCGGATGCTCGCGTCCGGATGGATCACGGGTGACTCGGGCATGGGCCATGTCGCGATCACCTCGGCCAGACCGGCCCTGATGCGCGGCTACTTCAGCACCGTCTTCGACGCCCGTCTCACCGACTGCATCGACGAGACCATCAGCGGCGTCAAGCTCAGGATCCGCTTCCTGCGCGTCAACGAGCGCCACCACTCCCTCGCGATCGCCGCCGTCCGCGGTCTGCCGATCGACCCGGTCCACACCCGCGTCCAGCACCTCAACATCCAGGCCGCCGGCCTCGACGACCTGGCTCGCAGCTATGAGCGGGTGCATGAACTGGGCTTCGACATGGCCCTGTCCGTCGGTCAGCACACCAACGACAAGGAGCTGTCGTACTACGCCCGCACCCCCTCGGGCTTCGAGTGGGAGGTCGGCTGGAACCCCCTCGTGATCGACGAGAGCACCTGGGAGCCCAGCACGCACCAGGGCATCAGCGTCTGGGGCCACACCCCGGCCGGCCGGACCATCGTCGACAAACTCGCCCAGTTCCGCCTCGCGGCCCGCTCCCTCGCCCGCCCGGAGAAGACCGTTCCGGCCCTCAGCGGCGCCGGAAAACAGGGAAAGGTGATGAAATCACCAGAACTGTGACGTCGAAGCCCGCGTTGCTAGACTCACACGTATGCCGACGTCAGCACCGTCCCGCAACCGTTTCGAGCGGCGTCCCGCGCGCCTTGCGTGACCTGGAGGCCGGTGTCGCCTCCGGCCGGTTCACCGTCGCCGACCCGACCGTGGCGCTGCCCCCTGGGCGGCTCCCTGCCGGCGCTGGTGGAGCTGCGGTTCGCCTCCCCGGAACTCGACGGTGACGAGGCCGCGTCGAACCCCGCCGAGATGCTGCCGCACATGCCGGGCGTCCCGCCGGGGGGCGCCCGCGACGTCGCTCGGCGCCCGCTGCCCGAGCTCGACTGACGAGGGATGAGTGCCTTGCCCAAGCCTGCCGTCCGCGCCACCGTCCGCGAACCGATGCGGCGCAACTCGCGCTCCAACCGGGCCCGCATCCTGGCCGCCGCCCGGGAGGAGCTCGGCCGGAACCCCGATGTGACCCTGGAGGAGATCGCGCGGGCCGCCGGGGTGGTCCGCCGTACGCTCTTCGGGCACTTTCCGGGGCGCGCGGCCCTGCTGGACGCCCTCGCCGAGGAGGCGTCCGAGGCTCTGCGCGGCGTCGTGACCCGGGCGCCCGGCGCCGAGGAGACGCCCCAGCGGGCCCTGGCCCGGTTCGTGCTGTCGATCTGGCCCGTCGGCGACCGCTACCGGCTGCTTCTCGCGCTCGCCCGCCAGGACCTGGGCACGGAACGGGTGTCCGAGATCCTCGCCCCGGCCCGCGACGAGGCCACCGCCATCCTGGAGCGAGGTCAGGGGGCGGGCGTGTTCCACGACCACCTGCCCGCGGCGGTGCTGAGCGCCGCCCTGGAGGCCCTGACCCTCTCGCTGCTGGAGAGCGTCAACGCGGGGACGTGGGAGGACGACGGGACGCGCACCGCGGTGGCCACGCTGGTCGCGGCGGGTGTGTCCGATCAGTCGGCGACCGCGATCGTCGAGGACATGGCGTCGGAGCTGCGAGCCGAAGCCTCCGACGGCTGACCTAGGCGCCGACGGGCTCCGTACGGCCGAGTCCCTGGACCCGGGCGACGGCGAGGCGGCCGTCCGCGCCCACCGCGATCAGGGCGGCCGTCGCGGTGCGTGTGCCGTCGTCGTTCAAGGTCCCGGTGTTCACGCACTCCAGGAGTGCCAGCAGAAGCCTCTCGAGTGCTCTGCTCAGCGGCGCGGGCGGGACGCCGGTCCGGAAGACGCCCTGCTGCTGCCCGCGCTCGATGATCGCCGTCGCCATGTCGCGGGCGGGGGAGAGGATTTCGTTCGCGCGTTCCGTCCCCAGGTCCTGGGGCGCGAGCCTCAGCAGCATGCGATAGCGGTCGCCGACGGGCCACAGGGCCAGGACGAAGCGCGCCATGGCGGTGACGGGGTCGGGGTCCGGGGCCGCCACACCCGCGAGGGCGCGTCTCAGCGCCTCAGCGGCGTCCGCGGCGAGCCCTTCGATCAGCGCCGGCCGGCCGGCGAAGTGGTCGTAAACGGTGCGGCGCACCACGCCGGCGGCCTCGGCGATGTCGGTGAGGCTGCTGTCGGGATCGCGGCCGAGCTCCTGCCGTGCCGCCTCGAGGATGCGGGCCCGGGTGTGCCGCGTCCGGCGGCGCTCGCCCCCCGTGACATGCGTGCTGGTCATGTCGGACCTCCGGTCGACGGGAGAGGGCGGCTCAATATTTGCACGTCGATGGGCAACAAACTAGTCTGCACATCGATGAGCAAATAACTGCCCGCGGTGCCGTGGCCGTGCTCGCACTGCTCCCGCCGATCCGCGCGTACCCGTAGCCGCCGCTACGCACTGAGGAGCTCCGATGCCGTTCTTCGTCAACACACCGGCCGAGAAGATGACGGCGCCCTATCCACGGCGCTGGTGGGCCCTGCTGGTGCTGTGCCTGAGCCTGCTGATCGTCGTCATGGCGAACACGTCACTGATCGTGGCGGCGCCCGACATGACCCGGGATCTCGGCCTGTCCAGCAGTGACCTTCAGTGGGTCATCGACGGCTACACGGTCCCGTACGCCGCGTTGATGCTCGTACTGGGTTCGATCGGGGACAAGTACAGCCGCCGCGGTGCGCTGATCCTGGGCCTGCTGATCTTCACGGGCGGCTCGGTGATGGGCGGCCTGGTCGACGAGACCAACCTGGTCATCACCGCCCGCGCGATCATGGGTGTGGGCGCCGCCGTCGTGATGCCGGCCACCCTCTCCCTGCTCGTCGCGATCTTCCCGAGGGCGGAGCGCGCCAAGGCCATCACGGCCTGGAGCGCCACCTCCGGCCTCGCCATCGCCGCCGGCCCGCTGGCTGCCGGATGGCTTCTGGAGAGCCACGCCTGGGGCTCCACCTTCCTGATGAACGTCCCCGTCGCGGTCCTCGGCGTCGTCGGCGCGCTGCTCCTGGTGCCGCCGTCCAAGGCGGAGAAGATGGGCCGGATCGACTACGTCGGCGGTCTGCTCTCGATCGTCTCCGTCGGCAGCCTGGTCTACGCGACCATCGAGGGTCCGCACTTCGGGTGGGGCGTCGGCCCGGTCACCGCGGCCGTGGTCGCCGGCGTCGGCCTGCTTGCCTTCGCCGCCTGGGAGCTGCGCCACCCGCACCCCATGCTGAACGTGCGCAAGTTCAAGGAGCGCGCCTTCAGCGGCTCGATGCTCGCGGTGCTGTTCTTCTTCTTCGGCACCTTCGGCTCGATCTACTACGCCACCCAGTTCCTCCAGTTCATCCTCGGCTACGACGCGCTGGAGACCGGCATCCGACTGTTGCCGCTGGCCGGAGCCGTCTTCGCCGGCGCCGCGGTGACCGGCCGGCTGGCCCCGAAGCTGGGCGTGAAGCCGGTGGTCGGGACCGGCATGGCGATCGGCACGGCGGGCGTCTTCCTGCTCACGCGGATCGAGTCGGGCTCGACGTACACCGACTTCCTGGCGCCGCTGCTGCTGCTCGGCTTCGCCATCGGCCTGAGCCTGGCCCCGGCCACCGACACCGTCATGGGCTCCTTCCCCGAGTCGGAGTTGGGCGTCGGCGGCGGTGCCAACGACACCGCGCTGGAACTCGGGGGCTCCCTGGGCATCGCGATCCTCGGCTCGCTGCTGGGCACCGCCTACCGCGACAAGCTGACCGACCTGGTCGGCGGCCACCTCCCGGCCGCCGCGCTGGACATCGCCAAGGACTCGGCGGGTGGCGGCCTCGCCGTCGCCGAGCAGGTCGCGAAGAACCCCGGCGGCGGGCCCCAGCAGGCCCAGGCCCTGGTCGACGCGGTCCATGAGTCCTTCGCCCACGCCGTCGCCCACACCAGCCTCATCGGCGCCGCCATCATGGCCGTAGGAACCCTGATCGTCGTCGCGGTCCTGCCCGCCCGAAAGGCCGCGGGAAAGCACCGCGAGGAGGGGCCGGTGGCGGAAGCGGACCGGGCCGAGGAGCACGCGGACGCCGTTCGGTGATCCGCCCGGACCCCCGGGAACCCTGCCCGGCCTCGCCCCGACGAGGCCGGGCAGGCGCCCGTCGCGGTCAGGACGCGGGCTGTGTCACCTTGGTGGCGGGCTTGCCGTCGACCGCGGCGGCCAGTTGCGGGACCAGCCGGTCGAGCGTGTACGGCAGGCTCAGGACTGTCACGAAGGAGATGGCGTTCCCGTAGTCGCTGGACTCCTTGACGAACACCTCGCGGTCCTGTTCGGCCACCTTGAGATCGGCGTAGAGGGGGTTCTTGCCGAGCTTGGCCTCGTCCTCGGCCGGGTCGGCGACGATCCACACGATCGCGTCGGTGTCCAGCAGATCGGTGCGTTCCTTGCTGATGTTGGCGCCGAACTCGTCACCGATCACCTTGTCCAGGTCGGCGGGGAGGGTGAAGCCGAGATCGGTGAGGACACGGGAGCGGGGGTCCTGGCTGCCGAAGACGAAGATGCCGTCGTAGGGGGTGGCCATCACCGCGTCCGCCCCCGCGAAGGCCGGGTGCTCGGCGGTCGCGGCCTTGAAATCGGCCTGGACGCCCTTGACCAGCTCCTTCGCCTTGGTCTGCTGCCCGAGCGCGGTACCGATGATCTCGGTCTGCCGCTGCCACGGAACGCCGAAGTCGTTGTACTCCTTGGGCTGGGCGACCACGGGCGCGAATTTCGACAGGGTCTCGTACTGCTCCTTGGTGAGGCCGCCGTAGACCGCGAGGATCAGGTCCGGCCGGAGCGCGGCGATCTTCTCCGTCTGCGGCCCCGTGCCGGTGTCCTTGAGCACGGTCGGCGTCTCCGCGTCGCCCAGTTCGTCCCGGGCCCAGGGGCCGATGGCGCCCTTGTATCCGCCGTTCCACTCGGTGGTACCGACCGGAACCCTGCCCAGGGCGAGCACGGCGTCCTGGTCGGTCAGCCCGACCGTGACGATCCGCTTGGGCTCGCTCTTGACGGTGGCGCTGCCGTACTTGTGCGCGATGGTCACCGGAAAGGCGCCGCCCGAGGCGGCCGGCTTCCCGTCGTCGGTCCCGGAGTCCTCCCCGGAGCCGCAGGCGGTGGCGGTGCCGAACAGGAGCAGTACGGAGGCGAGTACCGCGGCGAGCCGGGTGCCTCTCAAAGAGCCGCGCATCAGTGGTCCTTCATGGTCGGGTCGGTCGGGTCGGTGCCGTGACGGTGCGTGGTGGGTGTGCGGCCGCGGGCCGCGCACTCGGTGGCCCACCCCAGGAGGCGGACTCGGTCCCCAGCCACCAGGCCGGCGCTAAGTCGATATCCGGCGCTCCCGGTGGTGGCGCCCCATCGGGATGACCATCGGGGTGCCGCTGACCGGGTCCGGGGCGACCTGACAGCTGAGGGCGAAGACGTCCTCGACCGTCTCGGCGGTGATGACCTCGGCGGGGGCGCCCTCGGCGACGATCCGCCCCGCCTTCATGGCCACCACGTGGTCGGCGTAGCGGCAGGCCTGGTTGAGGTCGTGCAGCACCATCACCACGGTGCGGCTCTCCCGCCGGTTGAGGTCGGTGACCAGGTCCAGGACATCGATCTGGTGCGCCAGGTCCAGATAGGTCGTCGGCTCGTCCAGCAGCAGCGCCGCGGTGCCCTGGGCCACCGCCATGGCGATCCAGGCGCGCTGGCGCTGGCCGCCGGACAGTTCGTCCAGCGGCCGGTCCGCCAGCTCGGCCATGCCGGTGGCGGCCAGCGCCCGGTGAACGGCCTGCTCGTCGGCGCTCGACCACTGCCGCCACCACGTCTGGTGCGGTGAACGGCCGCGCCCCACCAGGTCGATGACGGTCAGCCCGTCCGGCGCGGCCGGGCTCTGGGGCAGGATGCCCAGCCGCTGGGCCAGCTCCCTGGTCGGGATGGAGCGCAGATCCCGGCCGTCGAGGTGGACGGCGCCCCCGCGCGGCGCGAGCAGCCGGGCCAGGGCGCGCAGCAGGGTGGACTTGCCGCAGGCGTTGGCGCCGACGATGGCCGTGATCCGGCCGGGGGGTACGGCCAGGTCGAGGCCGTCCACCACCGGCCGGTTGTCGTAGGCCAGGCGCAGACCACTCGCCCGCAGGTCCGGGTCGGGCGCCGACAGGGGATCAGCCGACATGGATCAACCTCCTGAGCCCGCGCGGTTGGCGCGGACGAGCAGCCAGAGCAGGACGGGCGCGCCGAGCACGCCGGTGACGATTCCCACCGGCAGCTCCGTGCCGGAGATCAGGGTGCGGGCGATGAGGTCGCCGCCGAGCACCATCAGCGCCCCGGCCAGCCCCGAGGCGACCGTGGGCGGCCAGGCGGTGCCCGCCAGCCGCTGGGCGATCTGCGGTGCGGCGAGCGCCACGAACGCGACCGGGCCGGCCGCCGCAGTGGCGAAGGCGATCAGCCCCACGCCGGTGAGCAGGACGGCGAGCCGCACCGGCTGCACCCGGGTGCCGAGGCCGGTGGCGACGTCGTCACCGAGTTGCAGGGTGCGCAGCAGCCGGCCCAGCAGCAGCGCCGTCGGCAGCAGCACCGCCAGGGCGGCGACGAGCGGCACGGTCTGGGACCACGTCCGGCCGTTGAGGTTGCCCACCAGCCAGCCGAGGGCGGCCTGCGCCTGGAAGCGGCCGCCCTTGGCCATCAGGTAGTCGGTGGCGCTGGTGCAGATCCAGGCCACCCCGATGCCCACCAGAATGATCCGGTAGCCGGTGGCGCCGCGCCGCCAGGCGAGCGCGTACACGGCCACCGCGGTGACGAGCGCGCCGAGCAGTCCGAGCGTCTGGGTGCCGAGCCCGCCGTCCCAGCCCAGCACGATGCCCGCCACCACGGCGGTGCCCGCGCCCTGGGTGAGGCCGATCATGTCCGGGCTGGCGAGCGGATTGCGGGTCATGGTCTGGAAGAGGCCACCGGAGACGCCGAAGGCGATCCCGGCCAGCAGGCCGACCAGGGCCCGCGGCAGCCGGAGCTCCCGGACCACCAGGACGGTGGCCGGGTCGCCGGAGCCGGTCAGGGCGCGTACGACATCGGTGAAGGCGATCGGGTAGTCGCCGATCGACAGTCCCCAGCAGAACAGGAGGAAGACGGCGGCGGCGAGCAGCGCGCACAGCGCCACCAGCCGGGGCCGGAGAATCCCGGACACGGGCGGTACGGTGAGCCGGTAGCCGCGGAAGGACCCTAGGGGCGGACGTCCTTCGGCGGCCGGGCTCCTCGGCGGCCGGGGCGTGGAGCGGAAGACGGCCATCGTCACACCTCCGCCAGCCTGCGCCGGCGGACCAGGGCGATGAAGAACGGCCCGCCGATGAAGGCGACGATGACCCCGGCCTGCACCTCGGTGGGCCGGGCGATCATCCGGCCGACGATGTCCGCGGCGAGCAGCAGACCGGCAGCGAGCACGGCGGACAGCGGCAGCAGCCAGCGGTGGTCCGGGCCGAGCCCCGCCGACTGGGCGAGGACGCGGGCGAGGTGAGGGACCACCAGGCCGATGAAGACGACCGGCCCGATGGCCGCGACCGCCGCGCCGGTCAGCAGGGTGATCGCGGCGACCCCCTGGAGCCGGACCAGGCCCAGCCGCCGCCCCAGCGAGGTCGCCACGTCGTCGCCGAGGGCCAGGCTGTTGAGGGCCGGTGCGCAGGCGAGGGCCAGGGCGGCGCCCGCGAGAAGGAAGGGCAGCATACGCAGCACCGTGGCACCGTCCTGGTCCGCCATCGAACCGGCCGACCAGAAGCGGAAGCGGTCCAGCGCGTCGGGGTCGGTCAGCACGACGGCGCTGGTGAGCGACGAGAGCAGCGAGGTCACCGAGATGCCGGCGAGGGCCAGCTTGACCGGTGACGGGCCGGAGCGCCCGAGCCCGCCGAGGAGATAGACCAGGACGCTCGCGGCGAGCGCGCCGGCGAAGGCGAACCAGATGTACCCGTGGAACGAGCCGAGCCCGAAGACCCCCGCCGCCAGCACGATGGCGAACGACGCGCCCGCGCTGACCCCCAGCACCCCGGGGTCCGCGAGCGGATTGCGGGTCAGGGCCTGCATGACGGCGCCGGACAGGCCGAGCGCGGCGCCCGCCGTGAGGCCGAGCGCGGTACGCGGCACCCGGGCCGACCAGACGACGTTGTCCACCAGCCGGCTCGGCGGGTCGCCGAACAGCGCCCGCACCACCTGGTCCGGCGGGACACTGGCCGCGCCGAGGGTCAGGGACAGCAGACAGATCATCCCCAGCGCCACGACCAGCAGCGTCATGAGCAGCAGGGGACGGGCTCTCTCGCCTCGCCTCACCGCGTGGTCTCCGACGGGCAACTCCGTTGAATCCGGAGTGGTTTCATCGCCCTGCGGAACATGGGATCCCCCACTCAGCGCCCCCTTTGATTAGGTAAACCTTACCTTAGTTTGATCGCGAACCTCCGGCTGAGCCGCGCGCGACGCACAGCACGGCATCCGACCCGTCGCGCGGTGGGATCGGTATCGTCCGCTCCAAGGCACCAGGCCCGCGGCGCGGCAGCCCACGCGGAGGAGGAACACGATGGTCGATCGCGGTTCCGCGGCGCTGCCGCCGGAGGCTCGTCGGCCGAGCGCGTACGACACGGCGCGTCTCGGGCTGGTGGTCGGCGCGCTCGGGGTGGTCTTCGGCGACATCGGAACCAGCCCGATCTACACCCTCCAGACCGTGTTCAACCCGAGCGACCCACACCCCGTCCCGGTCACCACGGAGAACGTGTACGGGGTGGTGTCGCTCGTGTTCTGGTCGGTGGTGATCATCGTGATGGTCACCTATGTGCTGCTGGCGATGCGCGCCGACAACGACGGCGAGGGCGGCATCATGGCGCTGATCACGCTGCTGCGACGGTGGAACTCACAGCAGGGCCGGCGCGCCACCGCCGCACTGGCCGCGCTGGGCATCCTCGGCGCGTCGCTGTTCTTCGGCGACAGCATGATCACCCCGGCGATCTCGGTGCTGTCCGCGGTCGAGGGGCTCAAGGTCGTCGAGTCGTCGCTGGAAAGCGCGGTCGTGCCGATCACAGCGGCGATCATCGTGGTCCTGTTCGTGGTGCAGCGCAGGGGAACCGCGGCGGTGGGCCGGGTGTTCGGGCCGGTGATGATCGCCTGGTTCCTGGCCATCGGCGCATGCGGTGTCCTCGGCATCGCCGACCACCCGGAGATCCTCAGGGCGCTGTCGCCGACGTACGCCCTGGGCTTTCTGTACGGCCATTTCGGCACCGCCTTCTTCGCCCTGGCCGCGGTCGTGCTCGCGGTCACCGGCGCCGAGGCGCTCTACGCCGACATGGGCCACTTCGGCCGCCGGTCGATCACCCGCGCCTGGCTGGTCCTCGTCTTCCCGGCGTGCGTGCTGAGCTACCTCGGCCAGGGCGCCCTGATCCTCGCCGATCCGCGCAACATCAGCAGCCCGTTCTTCCTGCTCACACCCGACTGGGGACGGCTGCCTATGGTCCTGCTGGCCACGGCGGCGACGGTGATCGCCTCCCAGGCGGTGATCACCGGCGCGTACTCGGTGGCCTCACAGGCCGCCCAGCTCGGCTATCTGCCGAGGCTGCGGATCGCGTACACCTCCGAGTCCACCATGGGCCAGGTCTATGTCCCCTGGGTCAACTGGCTGCTGATGGTCTCGGTCCTCACCCTGATCTTCGCCTTCCGCAGTTCCACGGCGCTGGCCTTCGCGTTCGGCATGGCGGTCACCGGCACCATCACCATCACCACCCTGCTGTTCTTCCACGTCGCCCGCGCCAAGTGGGGCACGCCCGTCTGGCTGCTCACCATCGGCGCGACCGCGCTGCTCCTCGTGGACCTGCTGTTCGTGGCGGCCAACCTGACCAAGCTCGTCCACGGCGCATGGCTGCCGCTGCTGATCGGCCTCACGGTGTTCACCATCATGACGACCTGGCAGCGCGGCCGTGAGCTCGTCACCGCGGAGCGGGTACGGCTCGAGGGCTCGCTGAGCGAGTTCATCGAACAGCTCCGCGGCGGGAGAGCGACGCTGCTCCGGGTCCCCGGCACGGCGGTCTTCCTCAACCGGGGCAGGCAGACCGCGCCACTGGCCCTGCGGGCCAACGTTCAGCACAACCACGTGCGCCACGACCACGTCGTGATCCTGTCCATCGAGACCGAGCCCGTGCCCCGCGTCCCCGCCGACGAGCGGACCGTCATCGACGACCTCGGCTACGCCGACGACGGGATCGTCTATGTCGCCGCCCGGTTCGGCTACATGGAGACGCCGGACGCGCCCGGCACGCTGGCGATGCTCGATCCGGCCCGGACCGAGGGGCGGTTGCGGCTCGACGAGGCGTCCTACTTCCTGTCGAAGATCGAGCTCCGGCGCGGGACGGCCACAACGATGGCGCCCTGGCGCAAGCGGCTGTTCATCGCCACCTCCTACATCACGGCCGACGCCGCCGAGTACTTCGGCCTTCCCCGCGACCGCACGGTCATCATGGGCTCGCGCATCGAGGTGTAGGCGCGCGCCGGCCGCCGAGGGCGGTCCGGGGCTCGGAACGCGGTCGGCGGCGTCACCGGACACCCGCCAGGCCCTTCGCCCGGCCGTTGCCGTCGTACGCCGCGCCGCCGATGTCGTTCCTCAGGATGTAGGGGGCGTCCGCGTCCGGGTGGCCCGGGTTGGCCTTGGCCCACTCGTCGGCCAGCGCCGCCAGCAGCCCCTCCCGCACCGTGAAGGTCTCGCTGTTGTCGGCGCTCAGCTTCTCGTGGATCCGCCGCTGCTCCTCCTGCTGCCAGGCGTACGCGACCGCGTCGACGCCGCGCTGGGCGATGTCGCCGACGCCGGGGATGAAGTTGGCCGCTCCGCCGACGAGGTGGTAGCCCCATTTCGCCTTCCACGAGGGGTCTTCTTTGCCGGTCTCCAGCGCCAGACAGCGGGCCTCCTCCAGGAAGCCGACCGTGTGCCCGGCCCGCAGCAGCGTCTCCCGCGGATCGCCCGTGCCGCCGGTGCCGTCCGCGTGGATGTCGCGGACCATCTCGCGGTTGAGGCCCTCGTTGAGAACGCCGTACGCGTCCTGGTCCCGCGAGATCTGCTTGGCCACCTCCAGCAGCTGTGCGCGGTCCAGCGGGCTGGATCCGGGGTCGAGGGCGCCGGCGGCGCGATGCACCTCGCCGCCGTGGTTGGCGAGGACCTTCGCCATGTCGTCCCGCATCTCCGGTGGGAAGCCGTCTCCCGTCTGCGCGAGATAGCCGAGTGAGCGCTCCAGGACCCTTCGGTGGTCGGTGGTGTGTTCCACGAAGGGCGCGTTCCTGTCGTCCGGGTCCAGGCCCGTGACCGCGGCGAAGAGCGCCGCGCCGGTGGCGTCCCGGCTCGCGACGGGGTCGCCGGGCGGGCCGTCGGGGAAGGCGGGGCGGTCCCGGAGGAGGTACTGGGCGTTGTCCCGCGGCGCGGTGGTGGCGAAGAACTCCGTGGCGGCCGCGGGGTGGTGGCCGAGCGCTTTGAGGAAGCCGGTCATGGGGTCGCGGCCGAAGTCGGTGCCGGCGCCGAAGTTGAGATGGTTGTTCTGGACGAGCGGCCCGTTCCAGAAGTTGCGCGGCACCTTCATGGCCCGGTCCGTTCCGACCAGGGCGTTGCCGTAGTCGCTGAGGAAGCGCTTGTCGTACACGCCGTCGCGCATCAGGTTGCTCATGACCTGGAAGCCGTACGCGCTCTGGTGGTCGGGCAGGTCGAGCACCCGCGGGCCGAGATCGATGACCTCCCTCTTCCACGCGCGCATCCGCGGGCTGTCGCTGTGCGACGCCTGGGCCAGCACCAGCCCGAGGTGTTTCTGTATCTCGCCGAGCTCCTTCACACGTGCGCCGCCGGGACGCGGGGACCGGCGCGGGTCGGTGAGGGCCGCGTAGAAGTCGAGCGTGGACCGGGCGCCCAGACCGGTGGCGAAGCGCTCGGCGAAGACGGGGTCGTCCCTGTTGGCCGCGAGCAGCGAGTCGAGCCGGGCCAACCGCGCGTCGGTCAGCGAGGCGCCCTGGGCGGCCAGTGCGAGGGCGGCGTCGGCGTCCCTGGCCGCCTGCTCGCGGTCCTGCCGCCGGTAGTCCTCGAGGGAGGTGTAGTGGTCGCTGCCGAAGTCGTACGGGTGCCCGGCCAGGATGTCGTCGAGCGCTCGTGCCACCGTCTCGTCGGCCTCGGCTGCCTGGTCGACGGCGTGCTTGATCCGGTCCCGTACGGCGTCCACGGTCTCGGCGGACGGGCCGGGGTCGGTGTTGCCCGTGCCACGCCGGTCGGGGTGCAGGGAGCGTACGACGACACCGTCGGGCCAGATCGTCACCCCGGTGGGAGGGTGGTCCGCGATCTGCCGCAGCGCCTCCTTGGCGGCGGTGAAGGCGGCCAGCGCGTCGCGCAGGACGTTGCGGATGCTGGTGGCCTGGGTGAGCGCGTCCTCGAACTCTTGGGCGGTCTTGTCGACGAACGGCCTGGTCACTGCGGCGTTCGCGCCCTCCCAGCGGGCCGTGTCCGACCGGGCCTTCAGCCCGCTCCGGGCCTCGTCGGCCAGCTCCTCCAGCTTGGTGATCATGGCCGACCAGTCCTCGACCGCGTCATTGAGCCTGCTCAGACGCGCGTGCAGGACGTGCTCGAACGTCAGCTCGGTCATCCCCGTGTCCCTCGTGCCTCTCGTCGCTCTAGCGGTAGTACTCGGCGATCCGGGACGGGGTCATCAGCCGCCTGCGCGCGTCGTGCATCCCGGTCTCGATCTTGGCGTCCTCTTCGCGGTAGCGCGTGGCGGAGTGGTCCAGGTGGTTGGAGATATGGGCACACGCCTCCAGCAGCGTGTCCACCTGCGTCTGCCAGGTGTCCGCGAGCCTGGTGAGCGCGGAGCCGGTCGCGAAGTGGTCCTTGGCGAGTTCGGCCCCCGCGGCCTCGCTGTTGACCTTCGCGTGCCGACCGGCGGCGCGCAGCCCGCCGTGCAATCGGTACGCGGCGTGACCCACCCGCCCCAAGTCGTCCCGCCCGGCCACCAGGGCCTTGGCCCGCTGCCATTCGTCATCGAACGACATATGCGCCGTCCCCCCTCGATCTCATGGTCATGGCGGAACACGCTACGCAGCGCCGACGGCGCTCGCCGACGCCGTTCGGCAACTCTGACGACTTGATAACGCTCGCGGCGGCCAACATTGACGGCGCTCTGACGCCCCCGAACACATCGTGCGGGTCGGGCGTCAGAGCGGTGTCAAGGATGGGCGCCACGGCGTCAGGGCGGCGTCAGTCTCGGTGCCCGGCCGGGCGCACTGCCGCGCACCGTGCCTCACGTGAACCGCATGGAGAGGGGAGCCAGGCCCGACGGCACGACCGGTGACTGCCACTGGCGGCCGGACGCCCGGTGCGCGGGATTCTGCGCACTGGGGTTCGCCGGGCTGACGCTCCTGCTCGACTGGGGCTCGGGCGGGCTCACCGTGGCGCGCGCCGATCTGTGGGCCGTGCTGGGGGTGCTGGTGCTCATCGCGCTGCGGCCGCCACGGGTGAGCGCGGGCGACGGGTGGCTCGCGGTGCGTGGCCTCGTACGCGAGCGCAGGGTGTGCACCGACGCCCTGGTTTCGGTGCGGCGGGACGGCGCCATCGCCACCCGCCTCGTCCTGCGGGACGCGTACGGCGGCTCGGTGGCCCTCGACCCCGAGATCCTGGTCGCCAATTCGCTGCTGTGGCACCGGCTGGACGCCGGGGCCCGCCGCTCGCGCGAGCGCGGCACCCTGCGGTACGGCGTGAGCACCCTGTGGCAACTGGGCGAGCGCATCGACGGGGGAACGGCCCGGGACGTGTTCAGGGCCTCCGGGCTGGAGTAGAGAGATCCGCCGGACATGGCCGACCGGGCCTCGTCAAGGCGGTGTCAATCTCTCCGCGCGCAGCGCAAGAGAAGCGTCAAGATCCACGGCCGGGGCGCGAACCGACGCTTTGCTGAGGGCTGATGAGTGACGTACGGGCTGGACGGCTCAAGGTCTATCTCGGGGCGGCCCCCGGCGTGGGCAAGACCTGCCGCATGCTCGAGGAGGGCCGCAGCCGGGCGTCGCGCGGCGCCGACGTGGTGGTCGGGTTCGTGGAGTGCCACGGGCGGCCCCGTACGGAGGCGATGCTCGACGGCCTGGAGGTCGTGCCGCGCGTCCACCGTGGCCGGGACTTTGCGGAGATGGACCTCGCCGCGGTGCTCGCGCGCCGCCCCCAGGTCGCGATCGTGGACGAGTTCGCGCACAGCAACGTGCCCGGCGGTCGCAACGCCAAGCGCTGGCAGGACGTCGAGGAACTGCTCGCCGCGGGCATCGACGTCATCACCGCGGTCGACATCCAGCATCTGGCGTCCCTCAACGATGTCGTCGAGAGGATCACCAGGGCGCCGCAGGGCGAGACCGTCCCCGATGAGGTCGTCCGGCGGGCCCGGCAGATCGAGCTGGTGGACATGGAGCCCGAGGGGCTGCGCCGTCGCATGGCGCACGGCAACATCTACGCCCCCGAGGAGATCGACGCCGCCATGGCCAACCGCTTCCGGCCCGGAAACTTGACCGCCCTGCGGCAACTCGCCCTGCTGTGGGTGGCCGACCGGGTCGACGAGGCGCTTCGGACGTACCGCGCCGAGGACGCCACAGGCAGGGTGCGGGAGACCCGGGAGCGGGTGGTCGTCGGGCTCACCGGCGGGCCCGAGGGGGACACCCTGATCCGGCGGGCGGCCCGGATCGCCGACCGGTCCGCGGGCGGCGATCTGCTCGCCGTGCACATCACCCGCAGCGACGGGCTCGCCGCCGGTGCCTCGCACGCCTCGCTCGCCCGGCAGCGCCGGCTGGTGGAGGAGCTCGGCGGCAGCTATCACTCGGTGGTCGGGGACGATGTGGCCACCGCCCTGGTCGAGTTCGCCCGGGCCGAACACGCCACCCAGCTGGTGCTGGGCACGAGTCGGCGCGGACGGATCGAGCGGTTCCTCGGCGGGCGTGGCACCGGCGAGACGGTGGTCGGGCTGTCCGGGGACATCGACGTCCACACGGTCGCTCATGAGCGGGCCGGACGCGGCATGCTGCTGCCGTCCCGGCGCAGGACGCTCGGCGGGCCCCGTCGGGTCGCGGGTCCGCTGGCCGGCCTGGTCCTGCCCGTGCTGCTCACCGTCTTCCTCGACCAGGTGCGCGACACGTTCAACCTCACCAGTGAGACGCTGCTGTTCCTGCTCACGGTGGTGGGCGTGGCGTGCATCGGCGGGGTGGCCTCGGCGGTGATCGCGTCGGTGACGGCGTCCCTGCTGCTGAACTACTGGTTCATCCCGCCGATCGGTGCCTTCACCCTTGACAACCCCGACGCCATGCCGGCGCTCGCCGTGTTCGCGATCGTCGCCGCCACCGTCGCGGGCGTGGTCGACCGCTCCCTGCGGCTCTCGCGACGCTCGGCCCGCGCCACCGCGGCGGCGGAGACCATGTCGTCCCTGGCCGGGACGATCGTGCGGGGCGGGGCGACCATTCCGGCGCTGCTGGAGCGTACGCGGGAGACCTTCGGCATGGAGTCGGCGGACCTCGTCCAGGAGCAGCCGCCCGACGGGGAGGGCGTGACAGCCGTGCCCGCGGGCCCCGGAGCCTTCCTCGTGCTGCGCGGCCGTCCCCTCCCGTCCTCCGAACGGCGCGTGCTGGCCGCGTTCGCCGCGCATGTCGGCTCCGCCGTCGAGCGGGCCCGGCTCGCCGAGGCCGCGGCCGAGATAGAGCCGATCAAGGCCGCCGACCGGATGCGTACGGCACTGCTGCGGGCCGTCGGGCACGATCTGCGCACGCCGCTCGCCGCGGGCCGGGCTGCCGTGACCTCGCTGCGCGGCCGGGATGTGGAGTTCTCGGACGAGGACCGCCAGGAGCTGCTCGCCACTGCCGACGAGTCCCTCGCCAAGCTCAGCCGGCTCGTGGAGAACCTGCTGGACCTCAGCCGTCTCCAGGCCGGCGTTCTCACCCTCGAACTGCGCGGCACCATGCTCGAAGAGGTTCTCCCGGCGGTGCTGGCCGACACCCCGGACGTCGAGGTGGGGGAGCTGGAAGAGATCCCCGCCGTCCTGGCCGACCCGCCCCTGCTGGAGCGCGTGATCGCCAACCTGGTCGAAAACGCCGCCCGCCACACCCCGCCCGGCGGCAAGGTCGTCCTGACCGCCGGCGCCCACGCGGGCCGGGTCGAGCTGCGTGTCGTCGACCGCGGTCCCGGCCTGCCGCGGACCGGCCGGGACCGGATCTTCGAACCGTTCCAGCGGCTGGGCGACACCGACAACACCACCGGACTCGGCCTGGGGCTGGCTCTGTCCAAGGGCCTGACCGAGGCGATGGACGGCACGCTCGTCCCCGAAGACACCCCCGGCGGCGGCCTGACGATGGTGCTCTCCCTGCCGTTCGCGGAGCGGGCGGCGTACTCCCGGTAGCTCCGTGGCCGCCTGGCCGCCCCCATCCCGGTGGTGTGCGCCACACGCGCGTCAGGGATGCGTCAAAGCGGCGGTCGGGGCCCGAAGCGGCGGCCGTAAGGGACGCGTCAAGGCTGCGCGGGCGGCCGTAAGAGCGCCGTCAACGACGGCCGAAACCAGCCACAAAGGCGCTTTCCTCGATTCGTCCGTGCTTGTCATTCTCGTTCGAATCTCACTAGGAGCTCGCGATGGCCGACGTGGCCTTCGTCGTCACCACGATCGCGGTGTTCGCGCTCGTGGCTCTCGTCGCCAAGGGGGTGACGAAGCTGTGACCGCCGAAAATGTGGTCGGCCTCGTCGTGGCCGTCGCCCTGCTGGGCTATCTCGTCCTCGCCCTGATCTTCCCGGAGAGGTTCTGAGCCCCGTCATGAGTCCCGTTCTCGCCGGCGTGCTCCAGCTGATCGCGCTCGTAGCGGCGCTGGCGCTCGTCCACATCCCCCTCGGCAACTACATGGCCCGGGTCTACTCCTCCGACAAGCACCTGCGGGTCGAGAAGTGGATCTACAAGGGGATCGGTGCCAACCCCGACACCGAGATGCGCTGGCACGCGTATCTGCGCGGTGTGCTGGCGTTCTCCGCGGCCGGTGTGCTGTTTCTGTATCTGCTCCAGCGGCTTCAGGGTGTGCTGCCCGGCTCGCTCGGCTTCGCCTCGATCGACCCGGACCAGGCGTTCAACACGGCCGCGTCGTTCGTGACCAACACCAACTGGCAGTCGTACTACGGCGAGCAGGCCATGGGCCATGTCGTACAGACCGCCGGTCTGGCCGTGCAGAACTTCGTCTCGGCCGCGGTGGGCATGGCGGTGGCCGTGGCGCTGGTGCGCGGCTTCGCCCGTTCGCGCACCGGTGAGCTGGGCAACTTCTGGGCCGACCTGGTGCGCGGCACGGTCCGCATCCTGGTGCCGGTCGCCGCGATCGCGGCTGTCGTCCTGGTGGCGTGCGGCGCGATCCAGAACTTCTCCGGCATCCACGAGGTCGGCCAGTTCATGGGCGGCTCACAGCAGTGGAACGGGGGCGCGGTCGCCTCGACGGAGGCCATCAAGGAGGTGGGCACCAACGGCGGCGGCATCTTCAACGCCAACAGCGCCCACCCGTTCGAGAACCCCACCCCGTTCACCAACCTCTTCGAGATCTTCCTGATCCTGGTGATCCCGTTCTCGCTGACCCGGACGTTCGGCGTCCTGGTCGGCTCGGTGAAGCAGGGGTACGCGATCCTCGCGACGATGGTCACCATCTGGATCGGCTTCACGGCGCTGATGATGTGGACGGAGTTCGCCCACCGCGGCCCGGCGCTCGAGATCGCGGGCGGGGCGATGGAGGGCAAGGAGGTCCGCTTCGGTGTCGGCGGCTCGTCGATCTTCGCGGTGGCGACCACGCTCACCTCGACCGGCGCGGTGGACTCCTTCCACTCCTCGTTCACCGGCCTGGGCGGCGGCATCACCATGCTCGGCATGATGCTGGGCGAGATCGCGCCCGGCGGTGTGGGCTCCGGCCTCTACGGCATGCTGATCATGGCGATCATCGCGGTGTTCATCGCGGGACTGATGGTCGGCCGCACGCCCGAGTACCTGGGCAAGAAGATCGGCACCCGCGAGATCAAGCTGGCCGCCCTGTACATCCTGGTGACCCCCACCCTGGTGCTCGTCTTCACGGCCGCGGCGATGGCCCTGCCGACCCCGGGCAACTCCATGACGAACAGCGGGGCGCACGGGTTCTCCGAGATCCTCTACGCCTACACATCCGGGGCCAACAACAACGGTTCCGCCTTCGCCGGCCTGAACGCGGACACGCAGTGGTTCAACACCACGATCGGCCTGGCGATGCTGCTCGGCCGGTTCATACCGATGGTGTTCGTGTTGGCGCTGGCGGGCTCGCTCGCGGAGCAGAAGCCCGTTCCGGCCACCGCGGGCACCCTGCGGACCGAGAAGCCGCTGTTCACCGGCCTGTTGGTGGGCGCGATCCTGATCATCACCGGGCTGACGTACTTCCCGGCGCTCGCGCTGGGCCCGCTCGCCGAGGGGATGGCGGCATGACCACCGATACCAAGAAGCACGAGGACCCGATGTCCACAGCCACTCCGACCCGGGCGCCGCACAGCGATGTACCCACCGGGCACAGGCCCGCCGAGGGCCGTGTCGGCGCGGGCCTGTTCGACCCCGGGCAGCTCGTCAGGTCGCTGCCGGACGCCTTCCGCAAGCTCGACCCGCGGGTGATGGTCAAGTCGCCCGTGATGTTCGTGGTGCTGGTCGGCTCGGTCCTGACGACGGTGTTCTCGTGTCAGGACCCGACCGACTGGTTCGGCTGGGCGATCAGCGCCTGGCTGTGGCTGACCGTGGTCTTCGCGAACCTCGCGGAGGCGGTCGCCGAGGGGCGCGGCAAGGCGCAGGCCGACACCCTGCGCAAGGCGAAGACCGACACGGTCGCACGCCGGCTCAGCGGTGCCACGGAAGAGCGGGTGCCGGGCACCGAGCTGAGAATAGGCGACCTGGTCGTGTGCGAGGCGGGCGACATCATCCCCGGCGACGGCGACGTCGCCGAGGGCGTCGCCTCGGTGGACGAGTCGGCCATCACCGGCGAGTCGGCGCCCGTCATCCGAGAGTCGGGCGGCGATCGCAGCGCCGTCACCGGCGGAACGAAGGTGCTCTCCGACCGCATCGTCATCAAGATCACGACGAAGCCGGGCGAGACCTTCATCGACCGGATGATCAATCTCGTCGAGGGCGCGGCCCGGCAGAAGACGCCCAACGAGATCGCGCTGAACATCCTGCTCGCGTCCCTGACGATCGTGTTCCTTCTCGCGTGCGCCACGTTGCCGCCGTTCGCCGACTACGCGGGCAAGGACCTGACCATGGTCGTGCTGGTGGCCCTGCTGGTCTGCCTCATTCCCACCACGATCGGCGCGCTGCTGTCCGCGATCGGCATCGCCGGCATGGACCGGCTGGTCCAGCGCAATGTGCTCGCCATGTCCGGCCGGGCCGTCGAGGCCGCCGGTGATGTGTCCACCCTGCTGCTCGACAAGACCGGCACCATCACCCTCGGCAACCGCCAGGCAGCGGAGTTCGTGCCGGTGCGCGGCACCACGGAGGCCGAGGTCGCGGACGCCGCGCAGCTGTCGTCGCTGGCCGACGAGACACCCGAGGGCCGTTCCATCGTCGTCCTCGCGAAGGAGAAGTACGGGCTGCGCGAGCGGCACCAGGGCGAGCTGACCGATGCCGAGTGGGTCGCCTTCACCGCCCAGACCCGTATGTCGGGCGTCGACGTCGACGGCAGGAAGGTCCGCAAGGGCGCCGCCGGTTCGGTCGTCGCCTGGGTCCAGAAGCAGGGCGGCACGGTCGCGAAGGACGCGGACGAGATCGCCAACCGGATCTCGGAGGCGGGCGGTACGCCCCTGCTGGTCGCGGTCCGAGACGATCAGGGCGCCCGGATCCTCGGTGTCATCCACCTCAAGGACGTCGTCAAGGAGGGCATGCGCGAGCGGTTCGAGGAACTGCGCCGCATGGGCATCAAGACCGTCATGATCACCGGTGACAACCCGCTGACGGCCAAGGCGATCGCCGAGGAGGCAGGCGTCGACGACTTCCTCGCCGAGGCCACCCCCGAGGACAAGATGGCCCTCATCAAGCGCGAGCAGGCGGGCGGCAAGCTGGTCGCGATGACCGGTGACGGTACGAACGACGCGCCCGCGCTGGCGCAGGCGGACGTCGGCGTGGCGATGAACACCGGCACCTCGGCGGCCAAAGAGGCCGGCAACATGGTCGACCTCGACTCCAACCCGACCAAGCTCATCGAGATCGTCGAGATCGGCAAGCAACTCCTGATCACCCGGGGCGCCCTGACGACGTTCTCCATAGCCAACGACGTCGCCAAGTACTTCGCGATCATCCCGGCCCTGTTCGCGGCGGTCTATCCGGGGCTGGACAAGCTCAACATCATGGGCCTGTCCTCGCCTGACTCCGCGATCCTGTCCGCGGTCATCTTCAACGCGCTGATCATCATCGCGCTGGTGCCGCTGGCTCTGCGCGGAGTCCAGTACCGCCCGGTCAGCGCCGACAAGATGCTCCGCCGCAACCTCACCATCTACGGCCTCGGCGGGCTCGTCGCGCCCTTCATCGGCATCAAACTCATCGACCTGCTCATCTCGCTCATCCCCGGGATCGGCTGAAGGACATGAACAACTCCCTGAAGAACACCGCCCGGCTGCTGGGCGCGGGCCTGCGCGCCCTCCTCATGCTGACCCTGGTGACGGGCGTCATCTATCCGCTGGTCATCACCGGCATCGCCCAGGGGCTGTTCAGCGACAAGGCGAACGGCTCCGAGATCACGGCGGACGGGAAGGTCGTCGGCTCGTCGCTGATCGGGCAGTCCTACAACCTGCCGCTGAAGAAGGGCCAGGAAACGCCGGAGCCCGACCTCAAGTGGTTCCAGGGCCGCCCGCAGAACGGCCTCGGCAGCAACAGCGTCAACACCCAGTACAAGCTCATCCTCTCCGGCGCCACCAACCGCTCCGCGGACAACGAGGAGCTCATCCAGTGGGTGAAGGACGCCAAGGCCGCAGTCGTCAAGGACAACTCGGTGCCCGGCCACAGGGTCGAGCCGTCCGATGTGCCCGCCGAGGCGGTGACCTCATCCGGCTCGGGCCTGGACCCGGACATCTCCCGGGACTACGCCGACCTCCAGGTCCACCGCGTCGCCGAGAGGAACGGCCTGTCCGTCTCCCAGGTGCGGAAGCTGGTCGATGAGCACACCGAGGGCCGCACCCTCGGCTTCATCGGCGAGCCCCGGGTGAACGTGCTCGAGCTGAACATCGCCCTCAAGGGCCTCGTGGCGAAGAGCTGACGCGCTCAGTCGAACGGCGGAGGGAGCCGACGGCCCGGACACGTTCCGGAATCGTCGGCTCCCTACGGCGTATCACCAAACTGTTCAACGGAAACGAGAACATGCTGCGCGGCCTGGAGCAGATCCCGCACGCCGACTGCCTGGCCCACCTGGTGGGCAAGAGAGGCCTCAGGCGTCGGGCGGCAGGGCTTCGGCCGGGCCCTCCAGCCGCCGTGTGTCCAGGCGCCACCGCCAGGCGTTGCGGCGATGGACGGACGCCAGCTGGGCCGCCAGCGGCGACGGCGGCACCGCGAGGACGGAACAGGTCGCGTGCGCGAGACAGTAGCGGCTGACCGAGCGGCTCAGCGCTCGGCGCAGGCGGCCACGCCGTCCGGCGCCGACGACCAGGACGTCGTCCTCGCGGTCGGCGATCTCCACCAGCGCCCGGCCAGGGGCGCCACGGGCGACGAGGGGGTGGAGAGCCACTCCGGGACCAGCGGCGTCGAACACGTCGTCGAGTGCGGCGAGCAGCCGCTCCCGGGCGAGGCGCTGCCAGTCGACGGTGCAGGGGGAAGCGGCCGCCGTCCGGCGCGCCCCGAGCTCCCCGCCGGGCGGTTCCCAGGCGAGGACCGGCCACAGTTCGGCGTTCCGGCGCCGGGCCTCGCGGGCGGCCCGGCACAGCGCGGTGTGACTCCCCAGCGAGCCGCTCACCCCTACCACCACACGAGCGGGCCAGGGCGCGTCGGACTCCGACATCACGTCACCGTTCCTCACGGCCCACGGACGGTCTCCGCGGGCGATTCACCATGCGACCGTGGCCATCCCACTCCAGGACGGGGCTCCGCGACAGCCCGCGGACCATTCCTTGGCATGCTTCTGATGGCCGTACCCGGGGCGCCCACCCGGGGCGTCAGCGTTCCGTCAGCGATTCCCCGAACTCCGTCAGCATCCCGTCAGGAGGCGTCCGGGGGAGGGGGCGGCCGGGCGTAGCGTCGTGGGTGAGCCCCGGTCGGCCTCCCCGCGTCCGGGGCCGACCCAGCTCATTCCGTTCAACCACCTCGGATCCTCCAGGAGGCATTCCGTGACGGACATCCAGTACGACGAAGACCCTGAGCCCGCCGATCGTTTCCCGGCCGGACTGCTGCACGTTCCTGTCCGGCCGGGCCCGAGGGGGTGCGTGACCCGGCTGTTCCGCACCCCCCTCGGCGACCGTACGGCTGTCGGCTTCACCTCCGAGCGCGCGCTGTTGGCCACGCTCGGCGCGGACCAGCCGTGGATCAGGCTCTCCGAGCCCGCCCTGCGGGCGCTGACCGCACCGCTCGGGGTCACCACCGTGACCGTGGACCCGCAGTTCAGCGCCCCGGCGCCGATCCCCGGTGGCGAGGCGGTCCACAGTCCGGATCGGCCTGCCGCGCGCGGTTCGCGCCCGGACACCTGGGATCCGCGGGCCGTCGGCGCGCTGCGGGTGACCGGCGCCGCCGCCCTCGTGTCGGCGCTGTCGCTGTGGCTCGGCTGAGCGAGGAGCACACCATGACCACGGTTCACGAGCCGCACGTCACCACCACCGCGAGCGCCGACGCCCTGTCGGTGTGGCCGGCCTCTGCCACCGAGCCCCGGCCCGGTGACCTGACCGTCGGCGGGGTGCCCCTCGCCGAAGTGGCGGAACACTTCGGCACCCCGGTCTACGTCCTCGACGAGGCCGAGGTGCGCGAACGCTGCCGCACCTACCGGCATGCCTTTCCCGACGCCGAAGTGCTGTACGCGGCCAAGGCGTTTCTGTGCCGGGCCATGATCCACTGGGTGGACGAGGAGGGCCTCGGCCTCGACGTGTGTTCCGCAGGAGAGCTGGAACTCGCCGTCACCAGCGGCTTCCCGCCCGAGCGCATGGTCCTGCACGGCAACGCCAAGACGCCGCACGATCTGGAGCTGGCACTGCGCCTCGGCGTGGGCCGCATCGTCATCGACAGCCCGTCGGAGATCGCCCGGCTCGCCGCCGCGGTAGGGCCGGAGGGCCACCAGAAGGTGATGGTCCGCGTGGTGCCCGGTATCGGCGCGGGCGGCCACCAGAAGATCCGCACCGGCACCGAGGACCAGAAGTTCGGTGTGTCCGTCTCCGACGGCTACGCCCAGCACGCCATCGCCCGGATCCTCGATCAGCCGCAGCTCGAACTGACCGGCCTGCACTGCCATCTGGGCTCGCAGATCACCAGCGTGAAGCCGTATCTGACCGCTGTACGGCGCATGGTCGGCCTCATGGCCCGGCTGCACGAGCAGCACGGCCTCGTCCTGCCCGAACTCGACCTCGGCGGCGGCCACGGAATCGCCTACCGTCCCGGTGAGAGGCGTCTGGACCTGACCGCGCTGGCGTGCAGGGTCCATGCGGAGCTGACACAGGCGTGCGCGGCGGCCGGTCTTTCCGTGCCCCGCCTGATGATCGAACCTGGTCGGGCCGTCGTGGGCCCCGCCGGCATCGCCCTGTACCGCGTGCTCACGGTGAAGCACACCGGCGACCACACCTTCGTCGCGGTGGACGGCGGCATGAGCGACAACCCCCGGCCCGCGCTGTACGGCGTGCGGTACGCACCGCGCCTGGTCGGCAGGGAGGGCAGCGCCGACCTGGCCCGGGTGACCGTCGTCGGCAGGCACTGCGAGGCGGGGGACATCGTGGCCGCCGACATCGACCTCCCCGCCGACCTGCGCCCCGGAGATCTGCTCGCAGTCCCGGTCGCGGGCGCCTACCACCTGTCCATGGCCTCCGGCTACAACCTGGTCGGCCGTCCACCCGTGGTCGCGGTGCACGTCGGCCGCGCCCGGCTCCTCGTCCGCCGCGAGTCCCTCGACGACATCCGCAGCCGCGACGTGGGCCTGTAATCCCGCCACCTCCCCGGTCACCTCCGGACGAGTAATGGCCCGGTGCTCGTCCGGAGGTTTTCCCGTATGCGCGGCAACTCACCCGGAAAATATGGGAGAATTCACGGTTTGAAGCGACGGGGATTGAAAACGGAGTATCAGCCACCGTTCATCGCAAGGATAAAGTGGCGCACGTCACAGTGGCCGCTTTCTCTGGCGCAGGCTAAGCTACGTTCGCCGAGCCGCCCTTTCCGCGCAGGTCCGCCGACTGTCGATAAGAAGAAATTCAAGGAACAGTGCAGTTCCCTGTTCTCCTTCCCTGACCCGGGACCGCCGTACGCGCTTCCCGGCCATCGACGAACTGGATTTCCCTTACGCCGACGCGGAAGCGCGGGCCGCTCACCGTTTCCCGTCCGGGAAACGCCGTGGGTGCCTTCTGGCGCGCCCTCACCTCGGTCTTCTCATTCTTTCGTTCGACCGGTAGCCGACCCTCATCGTCTCACCCGGAGATCGTGACAATGACTTCGCCCGAGCCCTTCCCTTTAACGCGATATCAACTCGACATATGGGTCTCCGCCGCACAATCCGAGGAATCACCGCAGTACAACGTCTCGCTGTACGAGAAGCTCACCGGGAACGTGAATCTCGACGTCCTCCGCCAATGCGTCGAGCAGGTCCTGCGGCGTCATGACGCGCTGCGTCTGCGATTCGACGAGCGGGACGGGACACCTCTTCAGTGGGTCGAGCCCCGGATCCCCGTCGTGGAGACGGCCGACCTGTCACGGGAAGGCGACCCGGCGGCGGCCTGCCGCCGCTGGGTGCGCGCATTCCAGCAGCGTCCGATGCCGCTGCGCGATCAGCCCATGGTCCGGGCGGCGCTCCTGGTGGAGAGCGCCCGCGTGACGCACCTCCAGCTGGTCGCGCACCACCTGGTGATGGACGGCTGGGCGCTCAAACAGGTGAGCGCCGAGATCCTCGACGGCTGTGCGTCGATGACGGCGGGCGCCACCGCCGCGGAGAACAGCGCGCCGTCGTACCGCTTGTTCTCCGAGCGGGATGCCGCGTACCAGGGATCCGAGGAGAACACCGCGGACCTGGCCGCCCACTGTTCCGCCCTCGCCGGCGCGGTCCCCGCGCTGTTCCCCAGGAAGCCGACGAGCGCCCCCCGCGAAGCCGCGCGTTATTCCTTCAGCCTGGACCGTTCGTGGGCGGCCCGCGTCCGCAAGGCCCAGTTGCCGCTGTTTCCCTATATCGCCACCGTGCTGGGCGCGTATCTGTCGCGGGTACACCGCGCCGAAGAGGTGACCCTGGGCGTTCCGGTGCTGAACCGGCCGCGGGAATTCATGGATACGGTGGGGCATTTCGCAAACACCCTGCCCTTGCGCCTGCCCCCCCACCATGGGATGCCGCTGCGCGACATCGTCAACCGGACGCGGACCGCCACCCGCGCGCTGCGCGTGCACGAGCGGGCGGCGCTGGGGGACGTGGTGCGCCGATTACGCGATTCCCACGGCGGAAACCGGCAGCTTTTCGACGTCACCTTGTCCTACCTCCGGACCGGCCGCCCGGACCCCGGCCCGGGCATCGATGTCGAGACGGCGATGGAATCGCCCTGCCATGAGCAGGATGTCCTCTCGGTGGTGGTGCTCGACTTCGACAACTCCCCGGAAATCCGCTTCGACCTGGATTACGCCACGGATGTCTTCGACGACGACTTCCCGGTCGAAGGGATGGCGGAGCACTTCAAAAACCTCCTCGCAGCGGCTGTGGACATGGCGGACGGGCCGATATCCGCGGTGCCGATGCTCCCGGCCGCGGAGCGGGCGGAGCTGATCCGGCACGGCAGGGGAGAGAGCGTCGCGTATCCACGGGACGCCACCCTCTCCGGGCTCTTCGAGCGGCAGGCCGCCCGCGCCCCGGCGCGGATCGCCGTGGTGGGCCCGGGCCCCGACGACGTCCTGACCTACGCCGAACTGGACGCGCGCGCCAACCAGGTCGCCCGGGCGCTGCGGGCGGACGGCGTGGGCCCGGGCGACCGGGTCGCCGTCATGATGGAGCGCGGCCCGGACCTGCTCGTCGCGCTGATGGGCGTGGGCAAGGCGGGCGGTGCCTATGTCCCGGTGGACCCGGGATATCCGCGCGAGCGCATCGGCTTCCTGCTCGACGACAGCCGCCCGGCTGCCATCCTGACCTCGGACGAGAGCGGGCCACGGATCTCGACGGCGGCGGGCGTGCCCGTGCACCGCGTCCCGGACCTGCTGCACGGCGACGACTCCCCGCCGGAGCCGTCGGCCGACGGCTCGGACCTCGCGTATGTGATCTACACCTCCGGTTCCACCGGCAGGCCCAAGGGCGTGCTGGTCCGCCACCACTCGGTGGTCAACCGGCTGGCCTGGATGCAGCGCGCGTACCCCATCGGCGAGGGCGACGTACTGCTCCAGAAGACACCCGTGTCCTTCGACGTGTCCGTGTGGGAGCTGTTCTGGTGGGCCATCGAGGGGGCCAGCGTGGCCCTGCTGCCGCCGGGCGGTGAGAAGGACCCCCGCGTGATCGGCCGGACCATCCGCGACCAGGGCGTCACCGTCGCCCACTTCGTGCCGTCCATGCTCGGGGCCTTCCTCGACGCCGTCGAACAGAGCCCGGACGTACACGCCGGAACACGGACGCTGCGCCGGGTCTTCTGTAGCGGAGAGGCGCTGCCGGCCGCCCGTGTCGACCGGTTCAACCGGCTCTTCCACGACGCCGAGGGGGCCACGCCGGCCCTGGTGAACCTGTACGGCCCGACCGAGGCCACCGTCGACGTGACGTTCCACGACTGCCCCGGGGAGCCCGGCCGCCCCGTCGGCCGTGTGCCCATCGGACGGCCGATCGACAACACCTGTCTGTATGTGGTGGGGCGGAACGGGCAGCCGCAGCCCAAGGGGGTCCCGGGCGAGCTGTGGATCGGCGGCGCCGGGGTGGCCGCGGGATATCTGAACCGGCCCGCCCTGACCGGGGAGCGGTTCATCGCCGACCCGTTCACCGGCGAAGGCAGTCTGTACCGCACCGGTGACCTCGTGCGATGGCTCGCCGACGGCACGCTCGAATACCTCGGCCGCCTCGACGACCAGGTGAAGATCCGTGGGAACCGCGTGGAGCCGGGCGAGGTCGGCAGGGCCCTGATCGCCGTGCCCGGGGTCCGGGACGCCCTGGTGGTGGACCGCACCGATGACGAGCGGGGTGTCCACCTGGTCGGCTACTACGTCGCGGAGGACGGGATCGCCGCCGCGGACATCCGCCGCCATCTCGCCGACACGCTGCCGGAGTTCATGATGCCGGCACTGCTGGTGCCACTCGACCGCATTCCGCTGACGCCCAACGGCAAGGCGGATCGCCGGGCGCTGCCGGAACCGGTGGCCCGCGGCGGCGCCCCGGTCTCACGCCCGCTGACCTCCGCCGAAGAGATCGTGGCGGACGTGTGGCAGGAGGTGCTGCGGTGCGGACCGGTGGGCGCCGAGGACGACTACTACGCGCTCGGCGGCGACTCGCTGCAAATGCTGCGCATCCGCGCCCTGGCAGAGCAGCGCGGCCTGCGCTTCTCACTGGCCGACCTGGTACGGCACTCCACCGTCGCCGGCCTGGCCGCGCGGGCCCACCACGACGGATCCCCCACCGACGTGGCCGAGTGCGGACCGCTCCCCTTCGAGACGGTCTCCGGTATCGACCGGGCACGGCTGGGCTCGGCCTCGGACGCCTACCCGCTCACTCGCATGCAACTCGGCCTGATCTACCACAGCCGTCAGCAGCGTCGATCCTCCCTCTACAAGGACGTGTTCCGCTACACACTGCGGTGCGACTGGGACGAGCAGCACTTCCGCGCGGCCTTCGGCGGGCTCGTACGGCGCCATCCGGCGCTGCGCACCAGCTTCGGCCTGGCCGGGTTCACCGAACCGCTCCAACTGGTGCACCCTCCCATGGAGGACGGCCTCGAAGTCGTCGATCTGCGGTCCCGTGACGGCGACGACGCGGAAACGGAGGTGCTGCGGCACATCGAAGAACGCCGCCACCACGAGTACGCCTTCGACACCGCGCCCCTGTACTCGCTGCGCGTCCACATCCGCCGCTCCGCGATCGACCTGGTCCTGAGCTTCCACCACGCCCTGTTGGACGGTGCGAGCGTCGCCAACCTCATCGGCGAGCTGCTGCGCGACTACGGGCACGCCCTGGGCCTGCACCCGACCCCGGCGCCCGAGGTCCGGCTGCCCTCGCCCGCCGCACACCTGCTGGCCGAGCGCCGGGCCCTGGCGTCGGAGGCCGACCGCCGGTACTGGCGGGCGGAGCTCGCCGGAAGCGAGCCCGTCTCGATCGGCACGTTCCGCCCGCACCAGCCCCCGTCGTCCGCGAGTGGACGCGCGTCGCACCGCTTCAACCTGCCGGCCCGGCTCGGCGACGACGTCCGGACGTTCGCCCGCGAGCAGGCGCTGCCGGTCAAGTCGGTGCTGTTCGCCGCCCACTGCATGACACTGCGACTGTTGTCCGGCCGCGAGGACATCATGACCGGGCTCATCGCGCACAGCCGGCCGGAACACCCCCACGCCGAGCGCATGGTCGGCCTGTTCCTCAACACCCTGCCCATGAGGGTGAACACGGCCCAGGCCAGCTGGCTCGAGGCGGTACGGGAGGCGTTCCGGCGCGAGCAGGGCGCGTATCCCCACCGCCACTACCCCATGAGCGCCATCCAGGAGGAACGCGGCACTGGACCGCTTTTCGACACCGTCTTCAACTATGTACGGTTCCAGCAGCTCACGGACGCACTGGGGGAGCCGGGGCTGGAGCTGATGGACTTCCGCACCGTGGAGGAGACCAACTTCACGCTCCTCGTCAACGCCGTGACGGACCCCGTCGACCAGAACATCTGGCTGCGCATCGACAACGACGGACAGACGGTCACCCACGATCAGGTCAGGCTCTTCGCCGACTCCTACACGCGCATCCTCGGCCACCTGATCCACCATCCCCTGGAACAGCCCGGCTGGGACTTCCTCACGCCCGTGCCGCAGCCGCTTCCGCCCGCCACGGACGTGGCACGGAGCGCGGTGGACCGCTTCGCGGAACAGGCCGCGCGCACCCCGCACGCCCTCGCCCTGACGACGCACGACGAGCGATGGACCTACGCGCGGCTCGACCGGGTGACCGCGACCGTGGCCCGCAACCTGATCGCCCTGGGCGTGCGGCCCGGCGCCGTCGTCGGTGTCGCCGCGGACCGGTCACCCGAGGTGATCGCCGCCATCCTCGGCATCATGCGGGCCGGGGCGGCGGTCATGCCCCTGGACACCGGATACCCCGCGAAACGGCTCTCCCGCATGATCGAGGAGGCCGACCCCTTCCTTGTCGTCGCCGGCCGGCACGATGCCTTCCCCGACCAGGACGCGCCGACCGTACGGTTCGAGCAGATCGCCGAGCCGCCCACCGATGACGCGCCCGCCGCACCCCTCCCGGCGCTCACCCCGGACAGCACCGCCTGCGTCCTGTTCACCTCGGGCTCCACGGGGCGGCCCAAGGGGGTCGACATCCCCCACCGCACGCTGGCGGGCCTCGTGTCCTGGCAGAATCGCGCCCGCAGCGCCTCGCAGGGCATCACCCTCCAGTACGCTCCGCTGAGTTTCGACGTCTCCCTCCAGGAGATCTTCTCCACCCTGTGCGCGGGCGGCACACTCCGCCTGGTGCCGGAGGACATCCGCAGGGACATGCCGGCCCTGGTCCGCCTGATGCACCAGGAAGGGGTCGAGCGGATCTTCCTGCCCTACATCGCCCTCCAGCAACTGGCGCTCGCCTCCGAGGCGCTGGGCATCGCACCGGCCGCGCTGCGCGTCATCGTCTCGAGCGGCGAACAGCTGAGGATCACCGACGAGATCCGGCGTCTGTGCTCGGCCCTGCCCGGAGTGGTGCTGGAGAACCAGTACGGCCCCACCGAGACCCATGTGGTGACCCGCCACACCCTGACCGGGCCGCCGGCCGACTTCCCGGACCTTCCCCCGGTGGGCACCGCCGTCGACGGCGCCCAGGTCGTCGTGGTGGACCCGCGGCTGCGCCCCGTGCCGCCGGGTGTGACGGGCGAGTTGTACCTCGGGGGCGCCTCGGTCGCGCGCGGCTATCTGGGCCGCGACGACCTGACCAAGGAACGCTTCGTCACGCTGCCCGGCACACCCGGCCGCTTCTACCGCTCCGGCGACCTCGGCTTCGCGCTGCCGAGCGGCGAGATCGTGTGCACCGGCCGCGCCGACACCCAGGTCAAGGTCCGCGGATTCCGGGTCGAGACGGCCGAGGTGGAGCTGGCCATCCGCGACCTCGTCCCCCGCCATCCCGGCATCGCGGAAGCCGCCGTCGTCGCCCACCGCCGCCCCGGCACGGACACGGTCCTGGTGGCCTTCCTGACCGGCGATCGCTCGACGGTGGACACCGGCGCGCTGCGCGGCAGGCTGCGGGAGACGCTGCCCGACTACATGGTGCCGTCCTACGTCCAGTGGCTCCCCGCCATGCCGTCCACCCCCAGCGGGAAACGGGACGACGCCGCCCTGCGGGCCATACCGCTCGAGGCACCCGCCGACCACGACACCACCCCGCCGCGCACCCCGCTCGAAAAGGCCCTCGCGGAGATCCTCGCGGACCTGCTGCATCTGCCCGAAGTCGGCATCCACGACAGCATGTTCGACCTGGGCGGCACCTCACTGACCGCGATGCGGCTCATCGCCACGCTGGAACAGCGCTTCGGCACCGTCATCCCGCTGTCGGAGTTCATCGCCGCGCCGACCGTGGCCGCCATGGCCACCCGGCTGCGCTCGGGCGCGACGGCACCGGCCCGCTTCGACCCGATCGTGCCGCTCAACCCGGCGGGTTCGCGGACCCCGCTGTTCCTGGTCCATCCCATGGGCGGCAATGTGCTGTGCTTCCTGCCCTTCTCCAGACACCTCGACCCCGAGCAGCCGCTGTACGCCCTCCAGGCAACCGGCGCCGACCCCGGCACCGAACCGCTGGACACCATCGCCGACATGGCCCGCAGCTACCTCACCGCGGTCAGACGGATCCAGCCCGAAGGCCCGTACAAGATCAGCGGCTACTCCTTCGGTGGTTTCGTCGCCTTCGAAATGGCCTGCCAACTCCGCGCGGCGGGTGAGCGGGCCGAGGTGCTGATCCTGGACACCGTCGCCCTCAACCCACAACTGCGCGAGCTGTACACCGAGGACGCGCTGCTCGGCTGGTTCTTCTGGGAACTGCTCTGGCCCGTACGCGGCGGCGCCTCGCCACTGGAGGAGATGCCCGAGCACGCCACCACGCTGGACGCGAAGTTCGCACACATCGCGCGGTGCGCCGTCGACCTGGGCGTATTGCCCGCCGACAGTTCCGGAACCGTCATCAGGCGCCTGTTCCGCCTCTACCGGGCGAACTGGCTGGCCACCCTGGACTACCGGCCGGACACCGTCGACCAGGACATCGTCCTCCTGCGGGCAGACGAACCGCTGCCCGCGATCCTCGAGGCCATGCACGGCGCCGCGGGCAGCCTGCACTACGAGCCGACCAACGGCTGGCGGCGGATGACCACCGGCCTCATCCAGGTGATCGGCATCCCCGGCGATCACCTCTCCATGATCGAGGAGCCCGGCGTCGCCCACGTGGCCAAGACGGTCGCCGACATCCTGCACCCCTCAACCCATCTCCGAAGGGACACCTGAGCCTCATGACATCCCACCGGCCCAAAGCAGTGGTCATCGGGGCGGGGATCGGCGGCCTCACACTGGCCGCCGCTCTGCGCCAGGTCGACATCGACGTCGAGGTGTACGAGCGCGCCACCGAATTAAGAGCCGCCGGTTCCGGCCTGGGTGTGCTGAGCAACGGCGGCGCCGCGCTGGACGCCCTCGGCATCGACATCGGCTTGGAAAAACGCGGGCAGGTCCTCCAGCGCTTCGGCATCAACGACGCGGAGGGCAACCACATCACCTGGTATCCCATTCCGGAGCTCAGCGAGGAGCTGGGGCTGCCGCCCACCGTGGTCATCAGCCGCAGCGCCCTGCAACAGGGCCTCCTGGAGGCGGTGGGAGACACCCCCATCACCCTCGGCGCCGCCGCCGTGGGCTATGAGAACGGACCGGACGGAGCGACCGTGCGCTTCGCCGACGGCAGCCGGGCCCACGGCGACATCGTGGTCGGGGCCGACGGGATCAACTCCGCCATCCGCCGCCAGATCACCGGCCCGGAACCGGTCTACGAGGCCGGATATGTGTGCTGGCTCGCCATCGTCCCGTTCAGCCACCCCAGCTTCGAGACGGGCTCGGTCCTGCACTACTGGGGGAGCGGACAGCGCTTCGGACTGCTGGACGTGGGCCACGGACAGACCTACTGGTTCGGCACCAAGAACATGTCCGTCGAGCGGGCCGCCGACTGGCGGGGCACGAAGGACGAGATCGTCCAGGCGTACGCCGGCTGGGCGGACGAGGTCCAGGCCGCCATCCGCGCGACGCCCGAAGAGGACATCATCGCCATCCCGGCCCGCGACCGCGCCTTCCTGGAGCACTGGGGCGACGGCCGGGTCACCCTCCTCGGAGACGCCGCGCATCCCATGCTCACCAGCCTCGCCCAGGGGGCCGGGATGGCCATCGAGGACGCCGTCGTCCTGGCCGGGACACTGGCCGGGTCCGGCGATCTCACCGCCGGACTGCGCAGCTATGAGGACCAACGCCGCGAGCGCACCCGGCTCATGGTCAACGCCTCCCGCGCGCTGAGCGAACAGGAGCAGCTGGAGGACCCGCGGCAGCGGCACGAGCGGGACGAGCAACTGCGCCGGACGACCTACGCCGCCTTCGCGGAACAGCAGCGGGACGTCCTCATGTTCCCCGGGATCCACCCCTAGGTACCGCGACGCCGCAGGGCGTTGACGAGGCCGCAGCGCTGTGCGCTGCGGCCTCGACGTTTGCGTCACCTCTTGGCACATCGCATTAATTCATATTTAATGCGGTGAGTTGCTGCCGCCACCCGCAGGAGTCCTTCCGTGCATCCCACCCCCACCCCGTGCCCGGACCGCCTCGCCGGGCAGTGCGCGCTGGTCACCGGTGCGGCCTCCGGTATCGGCGCCGCCACGGCTCACCGGCTGGCCGCCGAGGGAGCCCGCGTGGTCGTCGCCGACATCGACGAGCCGGGAGGCGCGGCGGTGGCCGCGGCCATACGGGACGCCGGAGGCAGCGCGCGGTTCCAGCGCTGCGATGTCTCGGACGAGGCGTCATGGACCCAGGCCGTGCGGTCGGCCCGCGAGGCCTTCGGGCCCGTGCACGCGCTGGTGAGCAATGCCTACGCGGTCCGTGTCGCGGCGGCCCACGAGACCAGTGAGGCCGAGTGGAACCGGCAGCTGGCCGTGAGCCTCACCGGGTCGTTCCTCGGGGTGCGCGCCTGCCTGGACGATCTGATCTCGACGGGCGGCAGCGTGGTGCTCGTCTCCTCGGTGCACGCCCTGGTGGGACTGCCCGGGCGGCCCGCGTACGCCGCGGCGAAGGCCGGGCTCACGGGGCTGGCCCGGCAGTTGGCCGTCGAGTACAGCGGCCGGATCCGGGTGAACAGCGTGCTGCCGGGACCGGTCCTGACCAGGGCCTGGGACGGCATCGGCGAGGCGGACCGGCGGGCAGCGGCTCGGGAGACCGCCGTGGGACGCCTCGGCCGGCCGGAGGAGGTCGCCGCGGCGGTCGCCTTCCTGACCAGTGCCGACGCCTCGTTCGTGACCGGGGCCTCGCTCGTCGTCGACGGCGGCTGGAGCGTGCTGAAGAACTCCTCGTGAGCCCCGGGGCGACCACGCCCTGTCCGGTCCTCCCATGCCTGCCTTTGGAGCGACACTCTTGAGAATCACCCAGGTCGAAACGTTCGCCGTTCCGCCCCGTTGGCTGTTCTGCCGCATCGAGACCGACGAAGGAGCGGTGGGGTGGGGCGAGCCGGTCGTGGAGGGGCGGGCGGCCACGGTCCGCACCGCCGTTCACGAACTCGCCGAGTATCTGGCCGGCCGGGATCCGATGCGGATCGAGGATCACTGGCAGGTGATGACGAAGGGGTCGTTCTATCGCGGCGGCCCGGTGCTTTCCAGCGCCGTCGCCGGAATCGACCAGGCGCTGTGGGACATCGCCGGCAAGACGCTCGGGGTGCCGGTCCATGTGCTGTTGGGCGGTCCGGTGCGCGAACGGGTGCGGGCCTACAGCTGGGTGGGCGGCGACGAGCCCGGCGAGGTCGCGGAAGCCGTGAGGGCACAGGTGGAGGCGGGCTTCACCGCCGTCAAGATGAACGCCTGCGGTCGGATGAACCGGCTGGCCACCGCCGCCGACATCGCCGCCGTGGTGGAACGGGCCGCCACTGCCCGCGACGCGCTGGGGCCCGAGCGGGACTTCGCGATCGACTTCCATGGGCGGTTCAGCGCCGCCAACGCGCGCCGGATCCTGCCGCATCTCGCACCGCTGCACCCGCTGTTCGTCGAGGAACCCGTCCTGCCCGAGTACGCCCACCGGCTCGGCGACGTGGTCTCGGCCTCCGCGATCCCGATCGCCACCGGCGAGCGGATCTACTCGCGCACCGAGGCCCTCCCCGCGCTCCAGGCGGGCATCGCGGTACTCCAGCCGGACCTGTCGCACGCGGGAGGCATCTCCGAGGTGCGGCGCCTCGCGTCGCTGGCGGAGACGTTCGACGTGCTGCTCGCCCCGCACTGCCCGCTGGGGCCGATCTCGCTGGCCGCGAGTCTCCAAGTGGCCTTCAGCACCCCGAACTTCCTCATTCAGGAGCAGAGCATCGGCATCCATTACAACAAGGGGGCCGAACTCCTGGACTACGTCATCGACCCCGAGGTGTTCCGGCTCGACGAGGGACACCTCCGCCGCCCGCTCGGCCCGGGCCTGGGCATCGAGGTCGACGAGCAGGCGGTGCGCCGTGCCGACGGCAGCGCGCGGGACTGGCGCAGCCCCGTGTGGCGACACGACGACGGGTCGTTCGCGGAATGGTGACCGCACCCCGGGCGTGCCGTCAGGCCATGCGGTAGGCGTTCGGCGCGGGCAGCGCCGTGCCGGTGGAGCCGACGAGGGTGGCGCGCGCGATGGCCACCAGCTCGGCGGCCTCGACCGCGGCCCGGGTGCGGGCGGCGTCCAGGCCCTCGCGCACCGAGGCGTCGACATGGACGCGCGCGGCGGGGTGCAGCGGCAGGACGCGGATCTCCACGCCGTGCCGCACGGCGGCGTCGGCGAAGCGGCGCAGCCCGATCTCCCAGTCGGGCCCATACCAGAAGTGGTCCGCGACGAGTGTCCCGCCGATGTACGCACGGGCGGCATCCCCGGTGTAGCGCAGCCGCAGCAGCACCTCCCCCTCTCCGTCCAGGGCCGACGCCGGGATGGTGAGGCGGTACACGGCGGCCTTGTCGAAGTCCTCCTCGCGCGGCGCGGAGGCGCGCCGATGGGAGCCGCCGGTGCGGGCCGGGGCGGCGACGGCCTGCGCGTGACGGCATTCCAGCGCGGGCTGCGGCAGCCGCGGTGCGGGGTTCAGCGGCCAGCGGGTGAAGATGCCGTACGGTGCGGGAAGCCCGACGCCCGCTCCCCGCAAGGCGGTCGGCGCGGGCAGCAGGGCGATGGACGGGGACGAGGAGGCGAGGTGTAGATGCAGTTCGTCTCCGTCGGCGACCACCAGGTCGTCGCTGAGTACCAGCCGGTCCCGGCCGAAGACACGTAGTCGGCTCAGCCGCAGCGCCTCGCGGTGGGGGAGCACCAGGACCCGGGCGCCGCCGGACGGGGCGGTCAAGGTCAGCAGTGCCCCGGTGCCCGGCTCGGTGACCGTGACGAGGGTGCCGTCGGCGCCGCGCTCCACCCGCGCCGGCCCCTCCACCCGGACGTCCGCGGGCAGGGACAGCGAAGCGGGGATGCCGTCGACGGCCGCCAGTACGGTCAGCGTGGCGCCGTCCGACTCGAGCCGGGTGACGGGCTGGGCGGTGGCCCAGTCCAGGTGCAGCCCGGCGCCGAGATCCAGCCCGATCGGCCATACGAAGTGCGCGCCGGAGGGCACGGAGACGGGCCGCGCGGGCAGGGTGACGGTGCGTCCGCCGTCGAGGTGGACGCGGAAGCGGACGCCGTGGTGGTCGGGCAGCGTCTCGTGCGGCTGGTGGTTGTTGACGAACAGAAAGCCCCGCTCGCCCGCCGAGCGAACGGCCCAGCGCAGCGTGGTGCGGTCGTCGAGCGAGGCGGGGCGGGCGTCGGGCAGCCACAGCGGCATCCGCGCCAGTTCGGCGCCGTAGCCGCGCAGGAACAGGTGTTGCAGACGCAGCGCGTGGAAGGAGGGCCTGACCTGTCCGTACGCGCCAAGGGGAGCCTGGAAGTCGTAGTTGACCGTCGGCAGGTCGTTGGGATAGCCGGTGTCGTGGCTCTCCTGGTTGGGCTCCTTGAGGTCCAGCCGCTGCGAGCAGCCGTGATACAGGTAGTAGCCCTGCCAGACCGAGCCGCTGCCGAGCTTGGCCAGCGCCAGTGAGGTGATGTCCTCGGCCGGCACCAGGGGCCGGCGGTGGTAGGCGATCGCCATGCCGCCGCCCAACTCGCAGGTGGCGTAGGGATAACGGCGGGGGTCGGGGCCGGTGCCGACCGGGGCGGTGGAGCGCAGGTCGGCACCGATCGCGTGATCGTCGCGGATCGGCGTGAAGAAGTAGTGGCGGCGCATCTCCCGCGTCCACCCGTCGTACGCGTCCTCCCAGAACGCTTCCGGGTAGCCGCCGTACAGCGGCAGCAACGTGTCGCGCGGAATGTCCGCCGCGCCCCACCCGGTCGCGGTCCACAAGGGTGCGCGCATGCCGGAGTCCTCGGCCATGCGCCGCAGGGTGGCCAGATGCCCGGGCTGGTCGTAGAGCTCGTTCTCGACCTGGACCGCCACGATCGGGCCGCCGTCGTCATGGAAGAGACCGCGCAACTCGTGGGCGACGCGGCGGTAGTAGGGCTCGACCAGCGCGAGATAGGCCGCGTCGTCGGTGCGCGGGGTGCAGCCCGTCTCCGTCAGCCAGTCCGGGAAGCCGCCGTTGCGGCACTCGCCGTGGGACCAGGGGCCGATCCGCACCGCCACAGCCAGGCCGAGCTCACCGCACAGGGTCACAAAACGGCGCAGGTCCAGATCGCCGTCGAAGCGCAGTGTGCCGCGCTCGTTCTCGTGCTGGTTCCAGAACAGATAGGTGGCCAGCAGGTCCACACCACCCGCCTTGATCTTGAGGAGTTCCTCGCGCCACCAGGCCGCCGGGCAGCGGCTGAAGTGGAACTCGCCCATCACCGGGATCCACGGGCGGCCGTCCCTGATCAGGCTCTGGCTGTCGACCGTCACCGAGCGGGGAGCGGAAGCGGAACTGCCCATGGGCAGATGGCCGGTCAGCGGCGTGGGGGGTTCTTGGGCGTGCAGAGACAACATGACAGGCGGCTCCTGCGACGAAGGCTCAGTGAAGTGCGTTCATCGTGGGTGGGGCCCGAAACCCTGTCAAGATGTATTCATAATTAATGACTGACGCACGCTCTCCGGCGGCCGGGCGGGGTCGCCACTCGGCCACCGGAGGCCACCCGGCCACGGCGTCGCCGCGAAGCACGGTCAGGGCTGGCCGCCACGTCGCAGGCTCGCGAGGAAGCGCCACAACGCGGAGCGGGGCCGGTCCTGCTCCGCGGAGGTGGCGGCCGCCACGGGTTCCTGCGCCGTGGAATCGCCCGCCGCACCGGCGGCCGGGGCGCTCCGCGCGGTGGTGTTCTTCGCCTCCCGCATCCGGAAGCGGACCGGGAACGACCGCAGGCCACGCACATAGGTGGAGGAGCGCCAGGGCAACTGGTCGACCGAAAGGCCCAGCTCGAAGTCACACCGCTCGAACAGCCGGCTGACCGCCGTGGTCACCATCATGTCGGCGAGCCCGCGCCCCGGGCACGCGTGTACGCCGGTACCCCACGCCAGATGGGCACGCGAGCTCTTGGACGCCTCGTGGTCCATCGCGCTCAGGAACTGCGGGTCCCCGTGCGCCGCCGCGATCGACGCCATGACCGCGTCGCCGGCCGCCAGCCGGAAGTTCCCCAGGTCCGTGTCGGCGACGGGGAAACGGAAGGTGCAGTTGGTCCACGGTGGCGAGGCGATGTGCACCCGGTTGACCAACTCGTCGGCATGGCCGGTCGTGAGGCTGGTCCGCACCCCGGAATTTCCGGTGAGCACCTCCAGCACACTGTTGGTGATCGAGTGGCCCACGAGCTCGGACATGATCACAAGGATCGCGTACAGCTCGATACCGACCTGTTCCACCGACAGCGGCGGGTCGGCCGCCAGCAGCCGCGTGGTCAGGTCGTCACCGGGATGGGACTGCTTGTAGGCGGCCAGCTCGGTGGTCGCCTTCACCAGCCGCTCGGCCGCCGCGGCGGCGTCAGGGCCGGCGTCCACCATCCGCCAGGAGTCCATGAAGATGTCGTCGCCCTGCTCGACGGGGAAGCCGAACAGCCGGTTGAGGACCATCAGCGGGAGCGGCCGCGCGACCTGGGCGCACAGATCCACCCACCCGCTGGTGGCGCCCTCCGCGAAGAACGTGATCAGCTCGTCCATGTGCCGGGACACGGCCTGGTTCAGCGCAAAGGCCTGCGGCTCGCCCGGGTCCTGAAACGGCTTGAGCGCCATGTCCACGGCCTGGCGTGTCGTCTTGTGCCGCTCATCGTCGCGCAGCAGCATGTGGCCGAACCCCTGCGACGCCATCAGTGGCCAGTCGGACGCCACCCGGCCCTCGCGCAGCGCGCGCCAGTTCTCCATGTCCTTCTTCCAGTGGCTCTCGTCGCGCATCACCTCCCGGACCTCGTTGAAGCCGAGAATCAGCCATGCGCGGGCACCGAACACATCCACCGGCGCCACCTGGCCGTACCGGTTGCGCAACCGCTCGTACACCTGCGCGGGCCGCGTCTCGAATTCCCTGGTCATCAGGGGTTCCACAGAGGTGAGGGAGTACAGGTCCGAGGGGGCGGCAGAGGTGTCCGAATCGGGAGGCAGTTGCGAATCCATGAACCATGTCCTTAGCACGACAGCGACGACCCACCGGCCAGGCGTCCGTCCGCGGGAAAAAGCCGCACGTCATCCCAGGTGGAGAGCGCGGAAGTGCCGGGAACACCCTCCGATGCGGAGATAGACTAATCACGTTTGACGCGGCTGAATAGTCACCCCATCAAAACCGCCACAGAGCACCCGAATTGACGTCCGTGGTGTGAATGCACGCCGTTTTCGGGCGAGTGCCGGGTCAAGATGTGACGGACACCGCCGAGGACGCCGGTGGCAGGCGATAGGAGGCGCACGCCGCCGGGATCCGCACCCCGCTGAAGCGAAGGTGGGCGAGGCGGCGGTGGAACGCGGCGCCGTGCAGCAGATGGCGCGCCACCTCGGCGACCCGGCGCCGGCCGGGATCGGCCAGGACGGAGCCGGCGGCCCACTCGTTGAACGCGCCCATCGCCGGCCCGCACCAGACCTGGTAGTCGGCGGCGCGCTCGGCGCCGGTGACGGCCCAGCGGGACGACTGGGCCAGGTACCAGCGGAAGACCAGGGCCATCCGGTGCCTGGGGTCGATCTCGGCGCGGAGGAGCTGTTCGGGGTGGTGTTCGGCGAGATAGTCCGCGGTCTCCTGCCAGACCTCGGACAGCGGGCGCCGGAACACCTTCGCCTCCAGGCGCCGGCGGTCCGGGGCGGGGATCTCGTCCAGGCCGGCGTGGGCGCGGTAGAGCTCGTGCAGCTTGCGCGCCCGGCCGGCGAAGAGGCTGCCGCTGCGGAGGACCTGGACCTCGGCGCCCCCCTCGAACATGTCGGCGGCCGGGGCCATCGCGTAGTCGGCGGGCCCGGCCGCGGCGAGCAGGGCCTTGACCGCCGGCGAGGTGCCCGCCTCCAGGCAGGCCTGGTTGACCGAGCCGGTGACGACGTAGGCGGCGCCCAGGCTGAAGGCGGCCAGCGCCGCCTCCGGGGTGCCGATGCCGCCGCCCGCGCCGATGCGTACCGGCGGCACCGCGTGGCCCAGCTCGCGGGCGACGCGGTCCCGCAGCCGCAGCATCGCGGGCAGCGCGGTGACCAGCGGGCGGCGGTCGGTGTGTCCCGCGGAGTCCGCCTCGACGGTCAGGTCGTCCGCCATCGGGACGAGCCGCGCCAGCGTGACCTGCTCGGCCGTGATCTCGCCGCGCTCGAAGAGGGCGCGGACCATCGGCTCGGGGGCCGGACGCAGGAACCGCTCGGCCACCTCGGCGCGGGACACCTTGGCGATCAGCCGGTTCTCGGCGTACGCCCCGCCACCGGGGCCGGTGCGCAGCCCCGCCACCCGGTAGCGGACCAGGTCGGGGGTGAGCTGGACGAACGCCGAGGCCTCGACACAGCGCAGCCGGTACCCCAGGTAGAGGTCGACAAGCGCACGCTCCAGTTGGGGGGCGTGCGGCGCGTGGATGAGGTTGGCGGCGTGCGGCAGGCCGGGGATCTCCCGGGCGAGCCGTGTCAGGGCCCGCTCGACCCGCTCGGGGGGCAGGCCCGCGGCGCCGTAGGAGGCGAGGAAACCGGCGCGGGCCAGCGCCGCCACCAGCTCCTCGGAGGCGATGCCGGCGGCCATGGAACCGGCGAGATACGCGTGGGACACGCCGTGACGGCGCCGGAAGCCGGACTCGCCGAGCCGCGTGGACGGCATCGGCCCGGCGGCGGCCAGCAGGGCCAACGGGCCGCCCGCCGCGGGTGGTTCGGCGCTCGCGCCGACCCGATCCCCGTTACGGACGACATAGCAGGGGGCGTCGAGGTCGGCGAGGACGGCGTACACCCCGTCCGGGTCGTATCGCACCGTCATGGCCGCACCTTCTCGTCCACGGTCCCACCGGTCTTCGGCAGGATCTCGACGCCGATGTTGTCCACCTGGTAGATCCGCAGGTCGTCGCGCCACACGCTGCCGTCGGCGACCAGGAGCAGACCATCGCCCTGACGCCGCACCCGGCGGATGTGCACTTCGCCGCGCATCCGGCGGTGACCGGGCGTGATCTGCCCTCGGTACTTCCAGGCCAGCTCCACATGGGCCGCGGGCCGCGCGGCCGGGTCCGGCAGGGAGTCGGCGAGGCCGGTGTGCAGCGCGTATGCCGCGACGGACTGGAACAGCGCCTCGACGCCCACCGAACCGGGCATCACCGGGTCGAAGCGGAAGTGGTGCGCCATGAACCAGTCGTCCTCCGGCACCGTCCGCTCCCACAGGAGGTATCCGGCGCCGTGTTCACCGCCGTCCGGCACCAGGTCGGCCTCGCGCAGCAGCGCGAACCGTCCGCGGCCGAGCCGGGTGTCATGGGAGAGATCGAGCCGGCGGAGCCCCGCGGGCCGCGTCGGAAGGCGGTCCAGCCAGGGCGGAACGTACTGTCCGCCGTCGAGCCCCTGCTGGTTGTCCAGGACCTCCTTGGTGAGGAAGCCATGGACCGACTCACCCGAGTAGACCGGCCCGTCGGGAAGGCTGAGTTGATAGGTGTAGCGGTGGAGGATCGCCCCGGGCAGCTTCGAGTGGTCGGCCAGCGTGATGCGGTGCCGCAGGGCGAGACCGCGCGGGTCGGCGTGCCGGAGCAGGGTGGCGCGCCCCTCCAGGTTCCGGCAGACGAAGGCGCTGTCGCGGTGCTGGTGAAGGATGCCCTGGATGGCGCTCAACTGGGCGGCGGCCTGAAGGCTTGACTCCATGTACAGCAGATTGGGCACGGCGCCGGAGCCGTTCTCCCGGCAGAACCAGGGGTCGGGGTGGACGCCGTACTCGCTGGTGAGGGTGGCACCCGACCGGAAGTCCAGAGGCTCGGCGTCGTAGTCGAGGGCCCGGTCGACCATCAGCAGGTCGCCGCGCGGCAGCCGGGGCCGTACGGTCACCGAGGATGCCTCGATCTCTCCGGTGACGGCCGACAGGTCGCCCTCGGACGAGTGGGCGAGCAGCATCCGCTGAGGCGCGCCGCGCTGCCGCAGCGAATCGTGGGCGGCGGAGGAGTCCCGCGCCTCCCAGATCGTCAGGGCGCCGAGTTCGGTGCCCGGCGGCTCGTGGAGGGCGACGCCGATGCCGTGCAGACGGGCCACCGGCCGGTCGCCGGCGAACACCACGGCGTCGGCGACGACGTGCGGGCGGGGTACGAGCCCCACCTCGGCCACATCGACCTCGCAGCGCAGGGCGGCGCCGAGCGCGGTCGGGTCGATCACCTCGATGGCGGCCGGGCCGCCGTCCCAGGGCTGGAAGCGCGCGTCGGGCAGGCACAGATGCAGCCCGCAGCGGAGCGCGTACACCTGGAGGGCGCCGGAGACGGCCTCGGCCAGCAGCGCGCTGGCGTCCGCTCCGCGCGCCGGCCCGCCGCCGTGGAAGGTGAGCTGGGCGGTCATCCTGCCCTGCCCGTACCGGCCGCCCTCGCAGGTCGCCTCCGTGACGCTGCCGATCAGCCGCGGAGCGGGTCCTGGCAGCCGCGGGCCGCTGCCCTCTCCCTCGAAGTCGGGGCCGAGGACCTCCGCGAGGAATCCGCTGGCCAGGGCCCGCAGCTCCTGCCAGGTCAGCCGGGACCGCCCGGTGACCGCGAGCGGGCGGAACTGCCTCGGGTAGCGCGGAACTTGACGCTCCGGCCACGGGGTTTCGTCCGGCAGCGGCTCGGCGGCGTGCTCGGGCGTCAGGAAGCCGCCCGTGCCGGTGGCTTCCACCAGGAGGTTCCCCTCGGCGTGGACCTGCCAGTCGAAGGTGAAGCGGATGCCGCGCTCGTCGCGGTGGACGGTCTCGGCGCCCGCCCGTACCAGGAGCTCCGCTCCGGCCTCCGGTAGCCCCCGGTGCCAGGTGAGGACGGTACGACCGGGCCGGTGGACGGTTCCGGCCGGGGCGAGACCGCGCTCCCCGAGCAGTGGCAAGGCCGCCGCGGCGGTGTCGAGGATCCACGCCGGATCGGCCTGGCCCGACACGCTGTAGGCCGCGTCCGCCGGGACCGTCCGGACCAGCTCGACGCGCGCCGGGCCGTCCATGCGTCCCGTGGGTTGCGGCGCGGGCGCCGCCGGAGGCCGCGCGCCCGGCGCGCAGCGCGCGAGAAGGTGGCGCTGGACGGCCTCGTGGGCCTCCAGCACCGCGGCGTGCGCGCGGCCGACCCGGTCGGCGATGTCGCGCGCGAGGTGGCTCAGGTCGCCGAGGGCCCGCGGTGAGGTGTGCGGGGCGGGCGGAGTGGATGGTACGGACGGTGCGGACGGGACGGGAACGAGGAACGGCTCACCTTCGAAGCCCAGTTCCTCGACGCCTCCGAAGCCCGATTCCTCGACGGTGACGGCGACGGCGACGGTCGTGCCGCCGTCGGTGCCGTCGGGAGTGCCGGTGTCAGCCATGCCGCCCCCCGCGCTCCGCGGGCAGGAAGATGCCGCTGTCCTTCATCTCCGGCGAGGTGAAGATCATGCCGATCCGGCCCCACCGCTGGAGCACCTTGCCCTCCGGCGTGCAGGCGGTGACCGTACAGATCAGGTGCAGCGGGCTCTCCTCGACGGATTCGGCCACGAGGACGAACGGCGCGTCCGCGGGCAGCGGCGCGAAGAGCTCAACCCGCTCCACCGATACCGGCAGACAGAGCAGGCCGAGGCGCTGGCGGCCGAGCAGCGCCGCCGCCTGGAGCAGCAGATCGGTGAGGGCCGGGCTGTACCTGGCCCCGGCGAAGGCGCCCTGCCCGAAGACGGGGTCGGCCATCCGGGCGGCGAGGACCAGCCTGCCCGGCTGCTCCTCCAGTGTCGGGCCGAGGCCGCGCAGGGTCGGCCCGTGGAAGAGGAAGCCGTCGTACGCCTCGTGGGTCTGAGGGTCGAAGTCGGGGAGCTCGTAGGGCGGCAGCTCGATGTCCTGCGGCTGGGCGGCCCGTTTCTCGAGCAGGAAGCCTCCCGCGAAGCGGAGCACCGGCGCGGCGCCCTCCCGCTCGCTCTGGAGCCGGACGCCGATGGCGTTCGAGTCCCCGCCCTCGGGCGGCGAGACCGTCAGCAGGAAGCGGTCGTCCTCCGCCGTGCCGTCGAAGACCAGCCCCTTGCTGATCTGGAAGTCGCGGCACTCCATCACCGGCTGCCCGCCGTGCATCGCCTCCACGACGCGCACGCCCCAGCCGACCGCGGCCGTCAGGGGCAGCACCGGCCAGCCGTGGATGCGGTGGTCGGCGAGCAGCGGCTCGTCGGCGAGCGCCGCCATCCGCCGCTCCACGACCACGCCACCGTCCGGCAGCGTCTCGCCCCGCCGGTACATGGGCTCCAGCGGGCCGATGACCGTCACCAGGTCCGCGGCGTGCTCGGGGCTCATCTGCTCGGTGAAGTAGCCGGTACCGGTGTCCCGGGCGAGCATCGGCACCCCGTGCTGCATGAAGAGCTTCTGGACGCCGGGGGTGGCCATGCCGCCGGCCCACGGCCCCCAGGCCAGGGCGGTGGCGTGGCGGCCGGGGTGCCTGGCCTTCCAGGCGCAGACGAACCGGCTCAGCGCCTCGTTGGCCAGGGAGTAGTCGGCCTGCCGGAGGTTTCCGTAGATGCCGGAGACGGAGGTGAAGGCGACCAGGTGACGGAGGCGTTCGGCGTCGAGCGCGTCCAGTACGTTGCCGAGGCCGGTCAGCTTGGTGGCCAGCACCCGCCCGACAGACTCCGGGTCCTTGTCGGCGAGGAACTGGTCGGCGAGGACGCCCGCCCCGTGGACGACGCCGGTGACCCGGTCGGCGTGCGGGCGCAGCGCCGCGCGCACCGCCGCGGCGTCGGTCAGATCCACGGCCACGTACTCGGCCTCGGCTCCGGCCTCACGCAGGGCGGCCAGGGTGGCGCGGATCTCGCGCCCCGCGGTGATCCCGCGTACCTGCCGGGCGATCAGCTCGGCGGTGGCCGGCTCCTCCGGGTCCTGGCCGGTGGCGCGCAGCTGGTCGGCGGCGGCCGCCGTCAGCTCCTCCCGGCCGTCGAGCCCGGCCGCCCAGTCCGGCTCGTCGGCCGGCGGTGTGCTGCCGAGCAGCAGGTAGCCGCAGGCCACCTGCCGCGCCAGGGCGATGGCGCACCAGGCGGTGATGCCCCGCGCTCCGCCGGTGACCAGGAGAACATCGCCGGTGGTCAGCTCCGCGGGCGGCTCGACGGCCCCGTCCCGGCCGTCCGGTGCTGCCGCGCCGATCAGCGGGACCGGCTCGGCGACCAGGGCCGGCGTGCGGCGCCCGGCCGGCCCGGCGGCCACCTCGTGCAGGTCGACGGCGGCGTCGGCGATCTCGCCCGCGAGGCAGGCGCCGACCTGCTCCTCGGTCAGCTCGGGAGCCAGGTCGACCGTCCGGCAGAAGAGCTCGGGCGCCTCCAGCGCCAGCGACTTGACCAGCCCGGTCACGCCGCCGGCCAGCGCCCGCTCGGGCGCGCCGCCCGACCCGGCGTAGCCGAGCGCGCCGTCGAGCCGGGTGATAGCGACGAACCCGGCGCGGCTGCCGTCGGCCGAGGCCCCGGTGAGGGGCTGACGCAGATGCTTGGCGACCAGGACGGCGTGGGCCAGGCGGCGCACCGCGTCCTCGCGGTCGACCTCGGGGTCGTGGCTGAAGGGGAGCAGACACAGGTCGACGCGTGGCACCGCGACACCGAGAAGGCCGACCTGCTCGGCCAGGCTCTCCTCGCCCCAGTCGGCCAGGTGCCAGGTGTCCGGTTCGGTCTCTCCCGACGCGGCCGGGGTCCCGGGCAGCGCCAGCCGGGCGACCCGCCAGCCGCGCGACCGGAGCGCCGTGGCCACCCAGCCGCCCAACTCCCCGCCGTCGTCGACCAGTACCGCGCAGGGCTCCTGGCCATAGGCGCCGAGCAGCAGGTCCGGCTCGGGCAGCGGGCGCCAGCCGATGTGCGCCCGGCCCAGCGGTACGGAGGTGGCGACGCGGAGATTGGTGGTGGGGTTCTTCAGCACCTCGGGGATCAGCGTGGCGAAGTCCCTGACCGTTCGGGCCGCCGTGAAGCGGAAGATCTCCTCACGGGAGAACACCGGGTAGCGGCGCCAGAGCTCGGAGGCGATCTCCAACTGCTTGAGGGAGTCGATGCCGAGCTCCGTCTGGAGGTCGATGTCGGAATCGATCATGTCGATCGAGTAGCCGGTCTTCTCGGCCACCACCTCGCGCATCACCTGCTCGATCTCCAGGGGATCAAGGTTGGCCAGCTCGGCGCGGAGCTCGGGGTCGATCGCGGCGTCGAAGTCGGTGTCGCGCAGCATCTCGAGCGCGGACTTGTTGTTCGGCGCGGCGGCTTCGACCAGTTCACCGGTGATGACGGCTTTGCCGGCCTCGACGGGTTCGACCGGGGCCGGGATCTCCGGCGGCCCGTCCATCGAGGGGAGCCGGTCGGCGTGCGGCGGTGTGCCGAGCGCGTGTCCCTCGGACGTGCCGTTGCGCGTGCCATGGGGCGTATACCCCGTCGGTGTCCCGCCCCCGGGAAGGCGCAGCAGATCGGTCAGCACCTCGCTGGCGCGGGCGTGGGCCTCGCCGAGCGCCACGCTGTGGTCGCGGACGGCGGTGATCCCGGCGAGGACCGCTTCGGGCGAGCCGCTGCCGACGCCCTCGTTCAGCAGGCTCACCAGCTGGTCGGCGGTCCGAAGCTGCCCGTCGAGATAGCGGGTGTGCATGGAGAGGTGCTCGGCCGCGGCGCGCCCCAGCGGATCGTCGTGAGCGGCGGCAATGGGCTGCGGCTCGGCAACGGGCTCGGGCTCCCGGACGACGGGCTCGGCCGACCGGTAGGGCGTGCCGAGGACGCGCTGGTACTCCTCCTGGCGGGCGAACGTGGCGAACTGCGGGCCGTCGAGGACCCGGGCCACCGCGGACGCGACGGGGGGCGGCGGCACCGGCTCGTCGTGCCGGTCGATGCCGCGCAGCGGCAGGCCCAGAACGGCCAGTTGGACGGCGGCCTGCTTCAGGGCGAGGGCGCTGTCGCCACCGGTGCCGATGTCCGTCCAGACGATGTCCACCCCGTGTTCGCCGAGCGTCTGCTCGACGAACTGGGAGAGCGTGCGCTTGGGCCCGAACTCCACGAAGACCCGGAAGCCGTCCGCGTACATCTCCCGCAGCCTGGCCTGGAAGTCGACGGTGTTGATGATCTGCCGGGTCAGGATCCCGCGGTTCGCCTCGGGGTCGTCGCCGTAGCCCGCCCCCGGCGTGTTCGCGTACACCGGAACCCGTGGGGCGTGGAGCGGGATGTCGGCGATCCCGCGCGCGAAGGAGGAGACGGCGTGCTGGACGTGCGGGGTGTGGAACGCCGCCCCGACAGGCAGCCGCTGCGCCGGGATGCGTCGCTCGCCGCACGTGGCGGTGAACCGCTCGACGGTGGCCGTGGGACCGCCGACCACGACCACCTCGGGCGCGTTGCGGTTGCAGACGTGCAGCTCGGGGAACTCGCCCATCAACGCGATGAGTTGAGCGTTCGGGATGCGCACACTGGCCATGGCGCCCGGGTCGTGCCCGGCGGCGTCGGCGGGCGGGGCCATCGTCCGGGCGCGGGCCGCCGTGGCGGCGAGGAAACCCGCGTCGTCGAGGCAGCCGGCGGCCCACAGGGCGGTCAGCTCGCCGAAGCTGTGGCCGAGCACGCCGTCCGGCGCGAAGCCGAGTTCCGAGAGGTAGCGGAACTGCCCCATCGACAACGCGCCGATGGCGGGCTGGGCGTAGGTGGTGCGGCGCAGCCGCTCGGAGGCGCGCCGCAGATCCTTCCCGTCCCGCCCCGGGGCCGGGTAGACGACGTCGGACAGCAGCTCGTGATGCGGACCCCCGTCCGCGTACAGCGCGTTGGCGGCGTCGAAGGCGGCACGCACCGGCGGGACGGAGAGAAGCGCCTCGCGGCCCATGTTGACGTACTGGCTGCCCTGGCCGGCGAAGAGCGCCGCCACCTTGCCGCCCGAGGGGAGCGCGGCGGCCCGGTACCAGATGCCGTCCGCGTGGGTCCAGCTCGCGAGGCCCGGGTGCGCGTCGAACTGCGCCACGGCCTTGGCGAGCATGTCGGGGTAGGTGTCGTCGGTGGCGGCGAAGCCCAGCCGGGCGTGGTCGGCGGGAATCTCGCCGGGGGTGGGGGGCTGTTCGCCGTGTTCGAGCAGTTCGCGCAGCGCCTCGGGGGTCGGGGCGTGCCAGAGATGGGCACGCGGGGTGGTGTGGAGCGTGCGCGGCGTATCGCTGAAGGGCTGGTGTTCCTCCAGCACGGCGTGCACATTGACCCCGCCGAAGCCGAACGCGGACACTCCCGCCCGGCGCACCGGGCGCCGCGGGTCGCGGATCCACGGGCGGGTGGTGGTGTTGACGTACAGCGCCGCGTCCTCCTGCCGGGCCGCGGCGCTGGGGGTACGGACGTTGATGGTGGCGGGCAGCACCTTGTGGTGGAGGGCGAGGGCCGCCTTGATCAGCCCGGCCGCGCCGGCCGCCGCCTTGGTGTGCCCGATCTGGGACTTCACGCTGCCGACGGCCGCGTACCGCCGGTCATCGGGCGTTGCCATCAGCGCGTTGAGCGCGCCGAGTTCCACTTCGTCACCGGTGGAGGTGCCGGTGCCGTGGGCCTCGATCAGACCGACCGAGGACGGCGCGCAGTCGGCGTCCTCGTAGGCCCGGCGCAACGCGGTGAGCTGGCCGTCTCCGCAGGGCGCGAAGATGCTCTGGGACCGGCCGTCGCTCGAGGTGCCCAGGCCGCGGATGACGGCGTAGATCCGGTCTCCGTCGCGCTCGGCGTCGGCCAGCCGCTTGAGCGCCAGCATCCCGATGCCCTCCCCGACGAGGGTGCCGTCGGCGTCCTCGTCGAAGGGGCGGATCTCGCCGCTCGGCGAGAGCGCAGGGGTCTTGCTGAAGCACATGAAGGAGAAGATGGTGTTGTCCGCGTCGGCCCCGCCGGTGATCATGAGGTCGGCGCGGTGCCCGACCAGCTCGCTGACGGCCATCCGCAGCGCGGCCAGGGAGCTGGCGCAGGCGGCGTCCACCGTGCCGTTGAACGCGCCGAGGTTGAGGCGGTTCGCCACCCGGCCGGAGACGACGTTGCCGAGGAAGCCGGGGAAGGAGTTCTCCGTCCAGGGCGGGAAGGCCGCCGTGTACCGGCGCGCGATCTCCTCGGCGTCCCGCTCGCTCAGACCGCAGCTCAGGACCGCCGCCTTGAGCGCGGGTGTCTGGAGCCGCGCCGCCAGGGGCATCATGCTCGAGCTCCCGCCGCACACTCCCAGCACCACCCCGGTCCGCGCCGGGTTGTACCAGGCGGAGGTGTCGCAGCCGGCGTCCCGCAGCACATCCCTGGCCACATGGAGGCTGAGCAGCTGGATCAGCCCGGTGGCGTCCAGCGTGTTCGGCGGGATGCCGAACTCGCGCGGGTCGAAGCGGAACGGGGGCAGGAAACCGCCGCGCCGGCAGTAGGTCTTGTCCTCGGCGAAGGGGTCGGGGTCGAAGTAGTCGGCGACGCTGAACCGGGTGGCCGGGACCTCCTCGGTGCAGTCGGTGCCGGCCACGATGTTGTTCCAGAACTCCCGCACGTTCATCGCCCGGGGGAAGAGTCCCGCCAGCCCCACGATCGCGACGGGATTTCGGGCCAGCCGGTTGTCGACGGCGTCAGCCAGCATAGGGGGCTCTCCTGAGGGGAGATGGGGAAGGGTACGGGGGTGTCAGGAAGATCAACTGACCCTGGGAGTCTATTAGATGAGAACTCCGCTTCCGCCGCTGGTGATGATCACGTTTCGGTTGCCGCCCGGGCTGTGACGAGCGCGGTTTCTTCGCGGGATGTCCGATAGGGGCGGTCCGTGGTGGTCATGCCGCACCCGGAAAGTTCACCCGGATGAGCGAGAGCTGATGGTCCGTCGGTTGATTCCGGTTACCCAGCGGTACCCCTTTCCTGCGCGATGTTTCGCACCGCTATGGTTCACCCCTAGCCGGCCGGTACCTCTCAACTCTCAGACGTGCCCGCCGGGCAGTGGCAGAGGGTTCGAGGGAGGCACGGGATGACCCGGGCGGCGCGGGACGACGGCGACATCGAGGCCGACGAGGATGGCCTCGGCGAGATGTCCGATGTCCAGCTCACCAAGTGGCTGCGGACGGGCTCCCCGGCCGCCTATCCGGCCCTGCGCGAGTTGCGCACACGTCACCGTTCCGCGGTCCTCGCCTATGCGCGCGTGTGCACGGCCGACGAGAACGCGGCCCGGCAGCTCGCCGCCCAGGCGTTCGCGCTCGCGGCCCGCGACACGGTCCGCGGCGAGGAACCGGACGGCCCCTGGCGCCACCAACTCCTGCTGCTGACCGGTCGCGTGGCCGCCGCCTGGGCCGCGGACGAACGCGCCGCCCGTCTCGACACCGACCTGGTCACGTATGCGTGCGGGGCGGCTCCCGAGGTCCCGCAGCCACCGATGCTCGCGGCGTTCCAGGAACTTCCGGTCCGCGGGCAGGGCCTGGTCTGGCACTGCGTCGTCGAGCAGGAGCCCCAGGAGCGCGCGGCCCATCTGCTGGGCCTGTCCGCGCAGGACGTGGCATACGGCATCGAACCGGCGTTATGGCGACTGCGCCAGTCCCTGCTGGAAGCCCGGCTGGCCGCCTCCGGCGATCAGCGCTGTCAGGGTTTCCAGCGGCTGATCGAGCAGTCGGTGCGACCCAGCACCCGGCGCCAGAGCGCGGATCTGCACAACCACATGGTCCACTGCGGGCACTGCGCCGCCGCGTACGAGGAGCAGTCGCAGTTGCGTGACACTCCCCGTACGGCGCTGGCGGAGGGACTGCTCCTGTGGGGTGGCGCGGCGTACGTCCGGGCGGACACGGGCGAGCGGGCCGGGGTCGGCGCCGACGGACTCTCGAGCTGGTGGCCCTCCCGGCGGGTCGCGCTGGGCGCGACGGCCCTGGGGGCGGCGGCGGTACCGCTGCTGGTCTACCTGCTGATCTCGGGCGGTTCGGAGGAAGTGCGAGCCGCGAGCGGCGTCCACACGCCGCCGCCCTCGCCGACGGCCGCCGAGGTGATGGTCTCGGAGACGCCGTCCCCCTCCCCGACGTCGAAGACGAAGTCGCCGCGCCCGACTCGGACCCCGAAGCCGTCCTCGTCGAAGACGGCACGACCGGCGCCCCCGAAAACGAGGACCGCGTCCGAGCCGACGCGGAAACCGAAGCCGAAGCCGACGGCCAAGCCGCCCGCGGCACATCCCCCGAACGGCACGTATGCCCAGATGGTGAACGTCGGCTCGGGCCGGTGCCTCGACATCCGCGACGGTGTGATGGACCTGGGCACGGATGTCATCACCGCGCCCTGCACCTCGTCCGCCACTCAGCGCTGGCGCGTGGACACCGCGCGCGGTGTCGTCCAGTCGCTCGCCGACCCCGGCTTCTGCCTGGACAGCCGGGGTGCCACGGACAAGGGCGTCGGCATCTGGGAGTGTTCCGCGGTCCACAGCCGCAATGGCCGGAACCTGCGCTTCGCCGTCGATTCCCGCGGTGTGGTCCGCCCGGAGATCGCCCCGGGCCACGTGGTGACACCGTACTGGGGCGACGGGCTGTTCCTGCTGCCGGACCGAGGCGGCGACGACCGGCGGTGGAAGGCCGGGGCGAAGTGACCCGAGGCGGAGGGTGAAGCCGCTTCTCGCCGTCGCCGCAGACGGGGCGGACCAGCTGCGGCGGCCGGCCTACCGGGGCGCTGCCCCCTCGGCGGGAGAGGCGGTGCTCTGCCGTACGACGAGCTGCGGGGTGGGGGCCTGCACGGCGCGGGGTTCGGGTCGCTCGGCCATCACGCGGAGCAGTTCGGTGGCCGTGAGGGTGCCGAGCGCGAAGGTGTCGCGGGTGAGCGCGGTGAGCGTGGGCCGCGCCATGGTGGTGAGGACGGAGTCGTCGAAGGACACCACCGAGACCTCGTCGGGAACGGCGATGCCCATCTCGGTGGCCACGCCGAGCCCGGCGACCGCCATGACGTCGTTGTCGTAGACGATCGCCGTGTAGCGGGGGTCCGCTTCCAGCAGACGGCGGGTCGCCGACGCGCCCTGGGCGTCGGAGTAGTCGGTGGCGATGGAGGTCACGTCGATGCCGACGGATTCGCGCACTTCGGCGATGGCCTGGAGGCGGCGCTGTGTGTGCTGGTAGGACACGGTGCCGCTGACGTGGGCGATACGCCGGTGTCCGAGGCCGACCAGGTGGTCCAGGATGCTGACCGCCGCGGCGTGGTCGTCCACCCAGACGCTGGTCATCGGCATGGGGTTCCCGTGGCTTCCCAGCACCACCGCGGGGATGCCCAGGTCGGCGACGAGCTGTGGCCGGACGTCGTCGACCGCGAGGTCGAGCAGGACGACCCCGTCGACCCGGTTCTCGGCGGCCCAGCGCCGATAGACCGCCATCTGGGCCTCGGTGTCCTCGACGATGAGCAGCTGGGTGGCGATCCCCCGGTTGGACAGGCAGGACTGGAGACCGGAGAGGAACTGGGCGAAGAAGGGCTCGACGCCGAGTGTGCGTGCGGGGCGGGCGATGACGATGCCGACCACGTCGTTGGTCGCGCCCTTGAGCGCGCGTGCGGCCAGGTGCGGGCGCCAGTTGAGCTCATCGGCGACGTCGAGGATGCGCTTGCGGGTCGCGTCGCTGAGGCCGGGGCGACCGTTGATCGCGATGGACACCGCCGAGACGGAGACCCCCGCGAGCCGGGCGATGTCGGTGCTGCGCAGCCGGGGCGGCGGTTCCCCGGTGTGCGGGCGGCCGGGGGAGCCCGAGTCTGCCCCCGCTCCTGGCGTGGGGTGGTTCTTCGCTGGCATGGATCCTCCATCGTGGCCCACGTGGACTTTACATAAACGTGATGATGCGCCGCGGTGACCGCGCTTCTAAAACGTATTAGTCTGCCGCCACTCGCACCACTACTAAAACGTATTACATGGCCTGTCGCCGCTCCTCCGTGGAGAGAACAACGCATGCACAATCACTTCAGCAGGACGCTTGAGCGGCTCGACCGCGTGCGCCGGGAACGGATCCTTCCGCAGGTCCACAGCCACCTGGGGGACGTCGAGATCGAGGCATGGGCGGTCGGGGACGACGGCGAGCCGGTGAGCCCCCGCCACGCCCTCGGGCTGGCGTCGGAGCCCGGCCGCAGCCGCCCCGACTACCGCCCCTTCGCCCTGGGCGACGCATGGGGGCCGGCGTGGTCCACGACCTGGTTCCGCGTCCGCGGCCAGGTCGGGCCCGGGACGCCCGGACCGGTCGACCTGCTGCTCGACCTGGGGTGGTTCGACCACTCCGTCGGAGGTCACTGCGAGGGCCTGGTCTTCACCCCGGACGGCACCATCGTCAAGGGCCTGCACCCGCGGCAGACGGCGATCCGGCTCGCCGGAGGCGATGCCGCCCCCGGGCTGCTCGACCCGGACGGCCGCTTCGTGCTCTACGTGGAGGCCGCGGCGAACCCGCTCCTGCTGGGCCTGCCGCCCTTCGTCGTCACCGAGCACGGCGAGAAGGGCGCGCGGGAGCCGTTCGACCAGTTCCGGCTGCGGCGCGCGGAGACCGCCGCGTTCTCGCCGGAGGTGCACGCCCTGCTGTCCGACCTGGACGTGCTCGGCGGCCTGGCCGCCGAACTCACCGAGGACGAGCCGCGCCACTGGCGGCTGCTCCGCGGGATCGAGCAGGCCCTCGACGTCTACGACGAGGCGGAGGCCGAAGCCGGTGCCCGCCGGGCGCGCGCCGTGCTGGCCCCGCTTCTGGCCGCCCCCGCGCACTCCACCGCCCACCGGATCACCGCGGTGGGGCACGCGCACATGGACTCGGCGTGGCTGTGGCCGCTGCGTGAGACGGTGCGCAAGCTCGCCCGGACCGTCTCGAACGCCCTCGCCCTGCTGGACGCCGACCCGGACCTCGTCTACACCATGTCGGCGGCACAGCACTTCGCCTGGCTCGAAGAGCACTACCCGGAACTCTTCGCGCGGCTGCGGGACCATGTCGAGCGGGGGCGGGTGGTGCCCGTCGGCGGCATGTGGGTGGAGCCGGACGGCGTCATACCCACCGGCGAGTCCATGGTGCGCCAACTGACCTATGGGAAGAGGTACTTCCTCAGCCGCTTCGGCATCGAGGCGCGCGAGGTGTGGCTGCCCGACTCGTTCGGCTACTCGGGCGCGCTGCCGCAGTTGGCGCGCCGGGCCGGGGCCCGCTGGTTCCTGACCCAGAAGATCTCCTGGAACGACACCACGACCTTCCCGCACCACTCCTTCTGGTGGGAGGGCATCGACGGCACCCGGATCTTCACCCACTTCCCGCCCGCGGAGACCTATGCCGCCGAGGTCACGGCCCGCGAACTGCGCCACGCGGTCACCAACTTCAAGGACAAGGCGATCGCCTCCCACTCGCTGCTGCCCTACGGCTACGGCGACGGCGGTGGCGGCCCCACCCGGGAGATGGCCGAACGGCTGCGCCGCTTCGCCGACCTGGAAGGCGCGCCGCGCGTGGTGTCCCGGACTCCCGCGGAGTTCTTCGAGGACGCCGAGGCGGAACTGCGCGAGGTCGAGTCGGCCGCGCGGCCGCTGGCCCCCGTCCACCGGGGAGAGCTGTACCTGGAGCTGCACCGGGGCACCCTGACGTCCCAGGTGGCGATGAAGCGGCACAACCGGACTTGCGAGTCGCTGCTCCGGGCGGCCGAGTACCTCGGCGCCGCGGCCGCGGTCCTGCGGGGAGCGCCCTATCCGCAGGAGAGCCTCGACGAGATCTGGCAGAGCGTGCTCCTGCACCAGTTCCACGACATCCTCCCGGGGACCTCGATCAGCTGGGTGCACCGCGAGGCCCGGGACACCTACGAGGCCACCGAGGCCCGACTGCGCGAGCTCATCGACCAGGCCACCGAGGCGCTCGGCACTCCGACGGCAGGGCAGACGGCGGGGCCGCTCCCTCCGTTCGTGTGCGCGCGCGCCGCCGACCCGGCGGGGGAGCCGCAACCCGCCCGGGTCTCCGACGGCGAGGCCGGTGCCACCGTTCTGGACGACGGCCTGCTGCGGGTCGTCGTCGACGCCGACGGCCACGTCACCTCGCTGCGCGACCTGCGCGGTCGCCGGGAGGTGGTGCCGCCCGGCGGGCGCGTGGGCGTACTTCAGCTGTTCCGCGACGAGCCGGTGCGGTGGGACGCGTGGGACGTGGACCGCCACGCCCTGCGGAACTTCCAGGTGGTCGACGATGTCACCAGCCGGACGGTGGTCCAGGACGGGCCCGATGCCGGCGTCGAGGTCGTCCGGCGGTTCGGCGCGTCGACGGTCACGCTGACGATGTGGCTGAGGGCGGGCACCGGGCGGTTCGAGACGGAGTGCGAGGTCGACTGGCAGGAGCGTGAGCGGCTGCTCAAGGTCGCTCTGCCGGTCCACGTCATGGCCCGAACGGCACGGTTCGAGACGCAGTACGGATACGTCGAGCGGCCGCTTCTGGTGAACACCGCGGCGGAGGACGCGATGTTCGAGGCCGCCATGCACCGCTACATCCAGGTGGCCGACGCCGACTACGGCGTGGCCGTCCTCAACGACACCATGTACGGCGCCGACACGCGCGCCGACCGCGACTCCACCGTGGTCCGGCTCTCGCTGCTGCGCGGCAGCCGCTTCCCCGACCCGGACGCCGACGCGGGCCGCCACCACTTCCGCTGGGCGCTGCTCCCCGGTGCCGACGTGCCCGCCACGGTGGAGGCCGCCTCGTCGTTCAACGCGCCCGACATCGCGGCGCTCCCGCCGCTGGAACCCCTCGTGGCGCTCGAGCCGCTGGCCGGCCACGCGATCGTCGACTGGGTCAAACTCGCCGACGACGGCTCGGGCGATCTCGTGGTGCGCGTCTACGAGACGCAGGGAAGCCGGGCACAGGCCCTGCTCCGTCCCTGCGCGGAGCTCGGCGCGGACGCCGTCGTATGGGAGACCGACCTGCTGGAGCGAGAGCTCCCGACCGCGAACGACGCCGATGGCGCCGTCGAGGACGGCCTGCCCACGGCGCTGCCCCGGACGCCGGCCGGCACCCGCCGTCCCGCCGACGGCGCGGCCCTGAATCTCGGCCCCTTCCAGGTGGCGACCCTGCGGATCGCCACCTGACACGAAGGCGCCACCAGACACCCCATATGAGGAGAAGACCCATGAAGTCAGTGAGAAGACGGGCCGTGTTCACCGCGGGGCTCGCTGTCGGATCGTTGATGCTGTCCGCCTGCGTCACCGGCGGTGGCGGCGGCGACTCGACGGGCAAGTCATCGGACGGAAAGCTGTCCGGCAAGATCACCTTCCAGACCTGGAACCTGAAGAACGACAAGTTCACCTCGTACTTCAACGACCTCATCGCCGCTTTCGAGAAGGCCCACCCGGGCACCGACATCACGTGGGTGGACCAGCCCGCCGAGGGCTACCAGGACAAGCTGTCGGCGGACGCCGCGGCGGGCTCCCTCCCCGACGTCGTCGACATGGGGCCGGAGGCCGCGTACACCCTGGCGCAGGCGGGCGTCCTGCTCGACCTCAACAAGGCCGACGCGAAGGCCAAAGGCAAGTACCTGGGCAAGGCCTGGGAAGCCATGACGTTCAAGGGCCTGGGCGGCGGCACGTACGGCTACCCGTGGTACCTGAACACGGGGCCGTCGTTCTTCAACAAGGCCCTGTTCAAGAAGTGCGGGCTGAACCCCGACAAGCTGCCCGCGAACTACGACGAGCTGTTCGACCAGGCGGAAACCATGGCCGAGAAGTGCTCGGACACCATGATGATTGCCAGGATGCCCGCCATCGAGACCTTCGGCGAGTACGGCGTGCCGCTCATGGACGAGCGCGGCGAGAAGTTCACCTACAACGACGCCAAGGGCGTGGAGTACGTCGAGCGGTTCCGCAAGCTGTACGACAAGAAGGGCATGGACGAGGAGGCGCTGAACAACCTCCAGACGAAGGAGGTCGAGGAGTTCAAGGCGGGCCGCCTGGCCTATCTGCCCGGCAGCTCCTACACGCTGGGCGACCTCAAGGCCACCGCGCCCGACATCTACAAGAACCTGGGCATCGGGCCGCGGATCAGCAACAGCGCTCCCAACATGTACATCGAGTCCCTGGTCGTCAACGCGGGCAGCAAGAACCAGTCGCTGGCCGTCGCCTTCGCCAAGTATGTGACCAACTCCGCCAATCAGCTCGCCTTCGCCAAGAAGGCGTCGGTGTTCCCCTCGTCGGCCGGGACACTGGACGACCCGTACTTCACCAAGGACGACGGGGACCCGGCCACCAAGGTGCGGCTGGAGAGCACCGACCAGGTGAAGAAGGCGGTCGTGTGGTGGCCGCCGGCGTTCTCCGGGGCGGCCGACAGCCAGACGCTGCGTGAGCAGATAGCCCAGGCGCTGCTGGGCAAGAAGTCGGTGAAGAAGGCGCTGGACGAGTCCGTCCGCTACTCCAACGAGCGCCTGGACGCCAACAAGTGACCGTCTCCGTTCAGCGTGGGACCTCCCTGAAGCGAGGCGGCCGCCCGCCTCGCCGCAGGGGGACCGTCCTGGCAACGCATCGCTGGATCCTGACCCCGTGGCTGTTTCTGCTGCCCGGGCTGACCGTCATCGTGCTCATGGTCATGGTGCCGTTCGCGAACACCCTGGGCCTGGCCTTCACGGACTCGACCCTGCTGCGGCAGGGGCAGTTCGTCGGCTGGGAGAACTTCCAGCGGATGTTCGACGACGAGCGCTTCACCATCGCCCTGCTGAACTCCACGCTCTACACCGTGTGCGTGGTGCCCTGCATGGTGGTGCTCCCGCTCATCCTCGCCACGCTGGTGAGCGGGGCGGGACGGCTTTCGGGATTCTTCCGCACCACCATGTATCTGCCGGTCATCATGTCGCCGGTGGTCGTCGGGCTGATCTGGACGAACATGCTCGACAAGCGGGGCCTGGTGAACGCGCTGTTCAGCACGCTCCACATGGTCGCCGAGCCGGTGCCCTTCCTCAGCGACCGGTGGCTGCTGCTCTTCAGCGCGATGTTCGTGACCGTGTGGACCGGCCTCGGCTACTACATGGTCATCTACCTCGCGGCCCTGGCCAACATCGACCAGAGCCTGTACGACGCGGCGGCGATGGACGGCGCCGGTGTGGTGCGCACCTTCCTCAACGTCACGGTTCCCGGGGTGCGCTCGACCATGTCACTCATCGCCGTGCTGTCCTCCGTGGCGGCCTTCCGGGTGTTCGGTGAGATCTATGTCCTCACCGGCGGCACCGGGGGAGTGGGCGGAGGCGATCTCACCATGACCATGCTGATCCAGCGCGAGGGTACGGGGCTCCAGGCGCGCACCGGCTATGCGGGCGCGATCAGTCTCTTCATGTTCGTGATCCTCGGCGCGCTGCTGCTGGTGCAACTCGTCATGCAGCGGAAGCGGAGGAGTTCCTGATGGCTCAGACCTCTCCCCGCTCGCACACCACGGCCGCCCGGCGGCGCAGGGCCCGGCCGGGCTCCGTGGCGCGCTACCTCGTCCTCCTGCTCATGGCCGTGCTCCTGGCGGGACCGCTGGTGTGGCAGCTCTCGCTGTCCCTCAAAGGCGCCGGCGAACCGCTGTACACCCGGCCGCCCGAGCTGATCCCCCAACACCCCACGCTCGACCACTTCGCCACGGTGCTCGACCGCGTTCCTGTGCCGCGCTATCTGCTGAACTCCCTGGCGGTGGCGGCCATGGCCGTGGTTGGCAACGTTGTCGGGGCCACCTGTGCCGGCTATGCGCTGGGCAAGCTGCGCTTCCGCGGCAGGGGCCTGGCGACCGCGGTCGTCGTGGCCGCCCTGCTGGTCCCCTCGGAGACCGTCCTGATCGCGCAGTTCCTCACGATCAGGACCGCCGGGCTGGTGAACACGCTGATCGGGGTCGCCCTGCCGACCCTGGTGGCGGCACTGAACGTGCTGCTGATGCGCAACGCCTTCCGCAACCTCCCTTCGGAGTTCGAAGAGGCCGCCATCGTCGACGGTGCCAACGCCTGGCAGCGGTTCATCCGGGTTTCCGTGCCCCAGGTCAAGGGCGTGATCACCGTGGTGGCGATCTTCGCCTTCGTCGGCTCGTGGAATGACTTCCTCTGGCCTCTGATCGTCCTGTCGGACGAACAGAACTACACCCTCACCGTCGGCCTGAACCGGTTGCGCGGCACCTTCTACGACGACCCGCGCCTCATCGCGGCCGGCACCATCATCGCCCTGGTTCCCATCGTGGTGTTCTTCGCCGTCTTGCAGCGCTACTTCTTCCGCGGGCTGGAAGCCGGCGGCCTGAAAGGTTGAAATGCTGAGGTTTGGAGTCAACTACACGCCTTCTCAGGACTGGTTCTACTCCTGGCTGGCCCCCGACCGGGAGGTCACCCGCCGCGATATGAAGGCCCTGGCCGGCCTGGGCATCGACCATGTACGCATCCTGCCGCTGTGGCCCGTGGTGCAGCCGAACCGGACCCTGATCCGCCGCCGCGCACTCCAGGACATCCGCGAGTCCGTGGAGATCGCCGGAGAGGCCGGTCTCGACGCCAGTGTCGATGTGCTGCAAGGACACCTGTCCGGCTTCGACTTCGTACCGAGCTGGCTGGCGAACTGGCACCGGCGCAGCATGTTCAGCGACCCCGATGCCATCGCCGCCCAGGCCCTGCTGGTCGAGGCGTTCGAGGAGCACCTGCACGACCTGCCCAACTTCCTCGGACTGACCCTGGGGAACGAGGTCAACCAGTTCACCTCGGCGGTGCACCCCAACCGGATGTCCGCCACGACACAGCAGGTGACGTCCTGGCTGGACGCCCTGCACGGCACCGGGCCGCGCGACCCCCGCCACTTCCGGCTCAACGCCGAATACGACGCCGTCTGGTACGCCGACGACCACGCCTTCGTCCCGGCCCACTCCAGCCGGCACGGCCAGATGAGCGTGGTGCACTCGTGGATCTTCAACGGGACCGCGCAGGGCTATGGCCCCATGTCCCACGAGAGCGTCCACCACGCCGCGTATCTGGTCGAGCTGTCACGCGCCTTCGCCCTCGACCCCGCCCGCCCGGTGTGGCTCCAGGAGGTCGGGGCCCCGCTCAACCACCTCACCGAGGACCAGGCGCCCGACTTCTGCGAGCAGACGGTACGGGCGGCGGCCGACAGCGAGGCGCTGTGGGGAGTCACCTGGTGGTGCTCGCACGACGTGGAACGCAGGCTCGGGGACTTCCCGGATCTGGAGCACAGCCTGGGCCTCATCGACGCCGATGGCCGGGTGAAGCCGATCGGACGGCGCTTCGCCGCACTCGCCGAGGAGCTCCGGGACCGGCCCCGCCCCGCGCCTCGCCGAGAGGCCGTCGTGGTCCCGGTCGACGGCGAGGACGTCCCCGTCTCCCGCGCCGAACTGTCCCCGGGCGGCGGTGTGTTCGAGGCGTGGATGCGACGTGCCCGCGCCGGGGCGCGCCCCGCCCTGGTCACCTCCGCCACCGCCGCCGACCCGGGCGCCCTCAGCGCGCGCGGAATCGAATCCCTCGTCCACGCCGAGCCGACCGGGCGCACCTTCTACAGCTCGGTCAGCGACGCGGAAGTACTCAACCGGACTCACACGCATGCCGAACACTGAACACGCGGGCGCCCCCGCGCCCGCCGCCGTCGAACGCGTCCTCACCCAGCTGTCCCCGCGGGAGAAGGTCGGCCAGCTCAACCAGCGGCTGTACGGCTGGCAGGCCGTCGAGCGCGCCCCCCGGGGCGGCTTCCGGCTCACCGACCGGGCCCGCGCCGAGATCGACCGATGGGGCGGCCTCGGGGCGCTGTACGGGCTGTTCCGCGCCGATGCCTGGTCGGGCCGCTCGTGGGCCGACGGCATCCGCCCCGAGGAGCGCGCCGAGGTCGCGGCCCTGGTCCAGAACGAGGTGGCCCGGGTCGGCCGCCACCGGATCGGGGTGCTGCTCTCGGAAGAGGCACCCCACGGCCACCAGGCCCTCGGCGGGACGCTGTTGCCCACGAACCTGGCCGTCGCCGCGGGCTGGGACCCCGACTCGCTGACCGAGGCCGCGGCGGCGGTGGCCGCGGAACTCGCGGCGAGCGGCGTGCATCTGGCCCTGGTCTCGGCGCTCGACCTGCTGCGCGACCCGCGCTGGGGGCGGGCGGAGGAGTGCTTCGGCGAAGACCCGCTGCTGGCCGCCGAACTCACCCGCGCCGTGGTGACGGGAATGCAGGGCGGGCCGGGCGGCCCGCGGGGCGCCGGCGGCGTCGCCGTGGTGCTCAAACACCTGGCGGCCCAGGGCGAGGCGGTCGGCGGGCGCAACGGCCAGTCCGCCGTCATCGGCCGCCGCGACCTGCACGAACTGCATCTGCCGAGCGTCCGGGCGGCGGTGGAGGCGGGGGCGCTGGGCTTCATGGCCGCCTACAACGACATCGACGGCGTGCCCTGCTGCGCCAACCGCGAGCTGCTCACCGGCTTCCTGCGCGCCGAGTGCGGGTTCGACGGCATCGTCATGGCGGACGGCCTCGCCGTGGACCGGCTGGTCGCGATGGCCGGAAGCCCGACGGCCGCGGCCGTGGCCGCCCTCGAGGCGGGCGTGGATCTCTCGCTGTGGGACGAGTCCTTCGCGCTGCTGGAGTCGGCCGCCGCCGAGGACACCCGGGTGGCCGAGCTGGTGGACGCCGCCTGCCGCCGGGTGCTCACCCTCAAACACCGCCTGGGCCTCCTGCCGGAGGAGGCGAACGGCGCCGAAGGACAGGCCCCGCCGGCCGGGCGGGAGCGGCTCGAGCCGGCCTTCCGTACGACGGACCGGCTGTCCCGGCGCCTGGCCCGGCAGTCCCTGGTCCTGCTGCACAACCCGGACCGGCTGCTGCCGCTGGCCCCGCGCTCCCTCACCAAGGTGGTGCTCGCCGGCCCCAATGCCCGCGAGGTCACCGCGATGCTGGGCGACTACGTGCCGCCACTCCCCGAGCGGTCGGCCGTACCGCTGGAGCACGCGCTGCGTCAGGCGCTGCCCCACGCCGAGCTCGTGTGCCCGCCCGGCCTGCCCTCGCAGGCCGACCTGAGCGGCGCCGATGTCGTGATCCTCGCCCTCGGCGGCACCAGCCACCGCGCCTACGACGACGGCTTCGCCGCCAACGGGGCCGTCTCGGGCCCCGCCTCCGTGGCGACCGCCGGAGAGGGTGTCGACCTCGCGGACGTGTCCCTGCCAGGCGGCCAGGACGACCTGGTGGCCGCCGTGCGCGCCCGGTCCGACTGCCCCGTCGTCGCGGTGGTCATCGCGGGCCGGCCGCATGTGCTCACCGCCGTGACGGACCATGCCGATGCCGTGCTGTGGGCCGGCTACCCCGGCCCGCACGGCGCCGAGGTCATCAGCGACGCGCTGCTCGGCGGCTGTGAACCGGTGGGCCTGCTGCCGTTCACCGCGCCCCGCCACCCCGGCGCGGTGCCGGTGCGCTACAACGACCGTCACTCAGCCGCCGGCGTCTACCGGGACGCGCCCGACCCCGTGCTGTTCTCCTTCGGGTTCGGGCTGCGCTACACCAGCGTCGGATTCGACCGCCTCACCGCCGAGGTGTCCGGGCGATCGGTGCGCGTCGAGGTGGACGTCACCAACCCCGCCCCCACCGAAGCCGAGGTCATCACGCCGCTGTTCGGTCACCGCACCGGCGGGGCGGTGCTGCCCCGGCGACGCGAACTGCTCGCCTTCCGCCGGGTCACCGTCCCGCCGCGCACCCGCGTCACCGTCGCCTGGGACCTGCCCGCCGAGCGCTGCTTCGCCGAGGGCGCGACCGCCGCCCAGGCCCGCACCGACCTGTACGTGATGGATCTGGGCACCACGATCCGCCCGTACGCCACCCCCCTGGCCGACACCACCCAGGTTGTCGGCCCTGCAACCCAGGCCGGACCACACTAGGGAAAGCGAGGAAAGGCATGGCACGACCACACGACACCAGAAGACGGGCCTCGGCCCGTGCACGTACCAGTGTCCTGGCAGCGGCACTGGCCCTGACCCTGGGCGCCGGCACCGCCCTGGCCAGTGACACCCTCCCCTGGCCGGGAGAGAGCGCCGTCGGAGCCAACCAGCCCTACCAGCACGGCTACTCCTCCACCGATCTGCTGCGGTGGAACCCGGCGGACGACACCGACGCCGAGCTGCTGCGCGCCAAGGTGCCGCTCCAGACCCGGATCGCCCCCAACGCCAAGACCCAGCGCAACCCGGCGCTGCCCGCCGGCACCCAGCAGCTCACCCTCGCGGGCGACTACGGCAACGCCTTCTTCGAGAGCCACCCGTACACCAACGAGTTCAGCCAGTACCTCTTCAACTACTGGCAGTACTCCGACGTGTACGCCTCCTGGCACGGCATGCCCACCGAGGGCGTGCCCGTGAACTACTACGACCCCAATCTCGACTGGAAGGAGAAGTGGTTCGAGTTCGGGGCGGTCAACCTGCCCAACCCCGGCTACACCAACGCCGCGCACGCGAACGGCGTGCGGTCGCTGGGCTGCATCTTCTTCTCCCCGAACGACCGCGGCGACCAGGCGTACTCCGAACTGCTCGTCCGGGACGCCGACGGCGGCTTCCCGGCCGCCGCGAAGCTCGTCGAGGTCGCCAAGTACTACGGCTTCGACGGCTACTTCTTCAACCAGGAGGACTCGGTCGCCCCGGCCGACATCCCCGCCTTCAAGCAGTTCCTCAAGCAGCTGCGCGACGGCGGCATGTATGTGCAGTGGTACGACTCGATCGACAACTCCACGGGCCGGGTCTCGTACCAGAACGAGTTCAACTCGGTGAACGCTCCCTTCGTCCGGGACAAGGCCGTGGGGGACGTGTCCGACTCCGTCTTCCTCAACTACTGGTGGGACAAGTCCAAGCTCACCCGGTCCAAGAGCTACGCCGAGAGCGTGGGTCTCGACCCCCGCAAGAGCGTGTTCGCCGGTGTCGAGGCCGGCATGTACCAGTTCGACCAGCCGTACAACCTCGACAACAACCTCGGCGCCGACGGCAGTCCCATGAACGCCATCGCCACGCTGGGAGCCGACTTCGTCTCCTCCGACTACGCCAACAAGACCGACGACAAGGCCCAGTCGACGGTCTTCGACCGGGAACGCCGCTGGTGGACCGGGTCGTCCCAGGGGTCCACCACGCCGGAGGGCAGCTGGAAGGGCATATCGAAGTACATCGCCGAACGCTCGGTCATCAAGGGCAGCACCTTCGCGACGTCCTTCAACACCGGACACGGCCTGTCGACCTGGAGCGACGGCAAGCTCTCCAATGACGCCGAATGGGGCAACATCAACCTCCAGGACATCCCGGTGACCTGGCAGTGGTGGGTCGACGCCGCGAGCTCGCCGCTCAAGGCCGACTTCGACTACGGCCCCGAGTACACGCCCGCCGGCCGCTTCTCGTACCAGAAGATCGGCGCCTACAACGGCGGCAGCTCCCTGGTCCTCAGCGGCAAGCTCGACAGCGACAACACCGTGCGCCTGTACAAGACCGACCTGAGCGTCAAGGCGGAGTCGACACTTTCCCTGACCTACAACAAGCCCTCGGCGGACGACGACTCCCAGCTCCGGCTCGCTCTGGTGCTGGCCTCCGACCCCGACAAGGTGGTGCAGGTGCCGCTGACCGGCACCGGCAAGCGCACCGACGGCTGGAGCACCGTCTCCGCCGACCTGTCGGACTACGCCGGCGAGCGCATCGCCTCCCTCGGCCTCGTCGTGGCCGCGGGCGCGCAGCCGATCGAGAACTACCAGGTCAACCTGGGCGCCCTCGCGCTGCACGACGGCGTGGACCGCACCCCGGCCAAGCCCGAGAAGCTGCGCATCGACCAGCTGCTGCCCGACAGCGACGAGCTGTTCCTGTCCTGGCAGCGAAGCGACTACGACACGGTGCGCCGCTACGACGTCTACCTGGACGACACCTACCTCGGCGGCATCTACGACGACGTGTTCTACGTCAAGCGATTCACCGCCACATCGGGGAAGCTCAAGCTGGTCGCGGTCGGCCCCGACGGGTCCCGGAGCAAGCCCGCGACGGTGTCCTTCGACCTGTCCACGGCCCCGTCCGGCGTGACCGCCAAGGCGGCGGCCGACGGCACGCTGAAGGCGGCGTGGACCCCGAGGCAGACCGGTCAGCCCCTCACCGTGGAGGTCCGCGGCCTCGATTCGTCCAAGCCCTTCACCAAGAAGGTCACGGTGCCGGGCAAGCAGACGGGCGCGACCCTGACCGGCGTACCCGTCAACGGGGACGAGTACCTTCTCACCGTGAAGACCGAAGACGGCACGGCGACCGGCGTGCGCGGCACGTTCGCCGACGCCGAGGTCGGCGCTTACCCCGCCTCAGCCGTGAAGATCGCGGGGAACACCTTCACCTTCTCCCGCCCGACCCTTCCGGACTGGCACACGCTGACCGTCCTGGAGGACGGGCAGCCGAAGTCGTTCGCCACGACGTACGGGTCGGGCGGCAAGCCGTATATCGTCCGCGGCCGCACCACCCGTGCGGCGATGACGGTGACCATGTCCAGCTCCACCAGTAAGGTCGTCGCCGTACTGGAGGACTACGCGGGCAACAAGGTCTCGACGGTGCTGCGCGGCAGCTGACCAGCGGGTTTGCGGGAGACGCCTTCCCGCCCGGGAGGACGAGGCCGGTTCACGGCCCCTGTCCCCCCGGCGGGAGGGCGCTCTCGACCGCCGGGTTGCCGCGCCACTCGGCGTGCGCCGGTACGTGTTCGCCCTTCATCAGGAAGGAGTCGGCGTCGATGCGGGCGTCGTCGCCGATGACGACGCCGTAGTGCAGGAAGGCGCTGGTGCCGATCGTGCAGCGGTTGCCGACGACGACGTGGTCGGACTTGAAGACACCTTCTTCGAGGGAGTGTGCCTGGATGATGCTGCCCGCGTTGAGGACGCAGTCGTCGCCCACCCGGGTGAGGGTCCGCTCCAGGATCCGGCAGCCGTCGTCGAAGACCCGGTGTCCCATGCGGACGCCGAGCAGCCGCCAGATGGCGGGCTTGAAGGGGGTGCCGTTGAAGAGGGCGAGGTAGTGGATGGTCGGCACCTTCCAGTACCGCTCGTGTCGCCAGAAGGGCCGCTCGTAGACGGAACAGAACCGTGGCCGCAGCTGGCCGAAGCCCAGCAGGGCCCGTTCGACCGCGACGAAGAAGGCGACCGTGAAGACGAGCTCGAGCAGGATCGTGCCGAATGTCTCCAGCCAGTACAGCCCTTTGCTGTTGGCCAGCGGGAGCATGGCGATCAGCAGCAGGCCATAGATGTAGAGGCATCGCACGGCCAGGAACAGGGCCATGGTCACGGCGTTGTGGCGGTTCTTGGCGGCGAGGCGGCGCCGGAGCTCAGGTCCCGTGGTGAGGTGGTCGAAGCGGCGGTCGCGCTCGACGGAGCGAGGAATCTCGATGGGGGGCGAGCCGAGCAGCCCGGTGTTCTCCCTGAGCGGACCGCTGACCGGGACCATGACCTTGGTGGCCAGCAGACAGTTGTCGCCGGTCCTGCCGCCGGCCGGATAGACGATTTTGTTGCCCAGGTAGTTGTGGTTGCCGATGACGGCCGGTGCGGTGCGGAAGGAGGTGCTGGAGAACTCGGCGTTCGCGATGGACAGCCCGTCGGAGACCATGCTCCCGGTGCCGACGCGGCTGAGCGTGGGCACCTCGTGTTTGAGCATCGCGCCGAAGTTGGTCCCCGTCTGCTGGACCGGTGCCAGACGGTAGCCGAGGGCCTTGAGGTAGTGCACGATCGCCGAGCTGTCGCCGAACAGGGCGATGTGGAAGCGGATATTGGCCAGCCGGGCGACGGTGCGCTGAAGTGCGAACCGCGCCCCGTACAGCGGGTAGACCGTGTCCGGCCTGAGGGGAAGGGACAGCATGCGCGAGAGGGCCGGGATGAGGACCGACCCCAGGAGGGCGAGGCCGAAGACCGTGGCCGCCGCGATCTCCAGCCCCTCGGCGTAGTACGCCCAGTGTCCCGGGCCGACCGCTCCGGTGACCGTGTGGATCAGCGCGGGCCGTGAATCCAGCAGCGCGGCGACGGCCACGTCCGCCACGCCCACGGTGGTCGACAGCACCAGCAGCAGTACGAGGCAGTGGCACACGCGCCGCAGCCGGCCGCAGCGCCCCGGCGGAACGGTGAGGTAGTCGCACCCGTCCGGCGCGGGCTGGGCGGGCGAGCCGTACCAGCACTGCCCGGCCGGTACCGACTGGCCTTCGTGCAGCGAGGAGGCATGGCCGAGCTGGGCTCCGTCGCCGAGGCGGGTGCCGATGTCGAGCGTGCTGCGCTCGCCGACGAAGGCGGCGCGGCCGATGGACACCGGGCCGGTCTCGATGACCCCGTCGCGTGCCCGGTAACCGTTGAGGAAGGTGTCCTTGCGGATCACGGTGTCGGCCCCGACGGTCAGCAGGTCGGTGCAGACCGGCACCCACCGGGTGAAGATCAGGGTGCGTGGGCCGATCTTGGCCCCGAGCGCCCGCAGATACAGCGTGAACAGCGGCGTTCCGACGGCCAGTCGGGCCACCGGGTTGGCGCCGACCAGGGTTCTGACACACCAGAAGCGGAAGTAGGCCATGCTCCACAGCCGGATGCGCGTCGGTTTCCACCGCCCGATGAGAGTCCACTTGGCGGCGATCGGCAGCAGCGCCGCGCAGACCAGCGCCGCGGCCCCGAGGGCGACCGCGCGCTCGTAGACACCGAACCACCCCTGCCCCCGCGCCATCCAGCCGGTTCCCACGTCCAGCGCCACCGCGGCCAGGCACGCGTACCCCAGGAACACCAGGCCCTGAAGGATCGCGCACAGCATGTACCGGGGTGTGCCCACGGCCGGAGCGTCCGGCTGCCGCGGTACCCGGTCCGGCACGGTCCGGGCGGGGGGTGGCACATCTCTCAGGGCGGTGGCGAGACCGCGCACCGTGGGATGCAGATAGACGTCCTTCATCGACACACCGGGCAGGTCCGGACGCTCGCGGACGGCCGCGTTGAAGCGTGCCATCAGCAGGGAGTTGGCCCCGAGGTCGTCGAAGAAGTGGCTGTCCACGGAGACCCGCTCGACCTGGAGGACCCCGGCCAGCAGCTCGGCCAGCGCCCGTTCGGCAGCGGTGCGCGGCGCCGTGTAGTCGCCCTGCGCGGTGAGCCGGCGCGGGCCGGTCGGCTTCGGCAAGTGTTGGCGATCGGCCTTGCCACCGGGCAGCGTCGGTATCGAGGCGAGGTGTTCGAGATAGGCGGGGACCATATAGCCGGGCAGCCGTTCCCGCAGGTGCGCCACGGCCTGCTCGGGGTCCACGGCCATGCCCTCGCAGGTGGTGTAGTAGGCGCACAGCTCCATGTTCCCCGGGGTGGTTTCCTGGCCGCTGACCACCGCTTGGGCGATTCCGGGCATGCGCAGCAGCACCGACTCGATCTCGGTCGGCTCGACGCGATATCCACGGATCTTGACCTGGGTGTCGATCCGGCCGTGGTGCTCGATCTCGCCGTGTGTGTTGATCCTGCCCAGGTCCCCGGTGCGGTAGATCCTGCCGGAGGGGTTGCCGGGGATATCGAGAAAGTCCGGCACGAAGGCGTGTTCCGTCACCTCGGGCCGGTTGAGATAGCCGCCGGCCAGCCCGATGCCGCCGATCGCGATCTCGCCCATCGTGCCCGGTGGCAGGGCCGTGTCCCGCTCCGGATCGAGGACGGCGATCGAGTACGTCGGCAGCGGGACACCGATCGTCACCGGCCGGCCGGCGGCCAGCAGGGTCCAGGTGGCCGTGACGGTCGCCTCGGTCGGGCCGTAGACGTTGAGGAAGCGACGGTCGGGCCGGCACCAGCGGGTGACGAGGTCCTGCGGGCAGGATTCCCCGGAGACCAGCAGAAACCGCAGCGTTGAGGTGTTCTCGTCCAGCGTGGCCAGCAAGGTGGGAACGCAGCACAGGGCCGAGATCCGCCGTTCGCGCAGAAAGGCGTCCAGCTCGGCACCGAGCAGGCTCGGCCCCTGGGGCCTGGGCACCACGGTGGCACCGGCCATCCAGGGCACCCATGTCTCCTCGACCGAGAAGTCGAACGCGATGGTCATCCCCTGGTAGACCCGGTCCTCGGACCTGATGCCATAGACCTCCGAGGCCACCGACACGAAGTTGCACACCGCGGGGTGTCCGATGGCCACCCCCTTCGGGCGGCCGGTGGATCCGGAGGTGTAGATGACGTAGCAGAGGTCGTCGGCCGGGTCCCCGACAGACAGTGGATCGAGGCGCTCGGGGGACTGCGCCGCGATCCCCGCCCGCGCCCGGTCCAGACACAGCAGCCCGACGCCGTCCGCGAGACGTTCCGCCCGTTCGGCGAGCCGGGAGAGCGACAGGACCATGCGCAGGGAGGCGTCGGAAGCGATGTACGACAGACGATCCGGCGGAAACCCGACGTCGAGGGGCACATACACGGCGTGCGCCTTCAGCACGGCCAGCATCCCGGTGTAGGCGTCCACCGCCTCGTCGAGCAGCAGCCCGATCCGGTCGCCCGGCCGTATGCCCTCGGCCATCAGGAAACGGGCGAGCCGGTTGGCTTCGGCGTCCAGTTGCGCGTAGGTCAGGGCCACCTCACCGGCGTCCACCGCGAGCCGGTCCCCGTCCCCCTGCGCGCGCATCCGGTCGCAGCGCTCCTCGAACAACCGCTCAAGCCGGTCGCCGTTCCGCCACTGGACGGAACCGTCCCATCCGGCGCAGGTGAGCAGCCCGTCCGGGCGCCCCTGCGACATCGGCGCCCAGTCACCCGGCGCCCCCCGCTCACCCGCATCGTTCCGGCCACGTCCCGACATAAGGCCTACCTCATGGCGTATCGACAAGGGGAGCCCATAAAGGGCTTTTAGGTCGAGGTACCCCTTTTGTTTGGCGTCACACTGCTCCTGCCGCGGTGGCCGGAATCCCCGCCTTTCCGTCGACGGAGCGCGACGGACAGGTCACCGTCCGCTGTGGCGGCCGGTGCGTGACGCAGCACTCTGGCGGCCGGACACCCCCTGGGCTACCGTCGGTAACACCCTGCCGCCTCGGTAGTCCCACGCACATCTCCCGCGCCCTCGGCACCCCTTCCGGAAGGCAGCCCATGGAGAACCTCAGAGCAAGCTCCGCAGCGCAGCACGGGCCCGGCTCGGAGCCCCCCGCCGGACTCACCCGCCGCCATGCCCTGACGGTGGCGGGCGGCGTGCTCGCCGGCGCGGCGCTCGCCCAGGCGGCGGTCCCGGCCTTCGCCGCGCCCGCGGCGTCGGCGGACGCGGACGCGATCGTGGTGGGCCACGGGCTGGCCGGGCTGGTCGCGACAGCCGAGCTGGCCGCTGCGGGACGCAAGGTGCTGCTCCTGGACCAGGAGCCGGAGAGCAATCTGGGCGGGCAGGCGTTCTGGTCCTTCGGCGGCCTGTTCTTCGTGGACTCCGACGAGCAGCGGCTGATGGGCATCAAGGACTCGCGTGAACTGGCCTGGCAGGACTGGCTGGGCACGGCCGGCTTCGACCGGGGGATCGACGACCCGGCCGGCCAGGACCACTGGGCGTACAAGTGGGCCGAGGCGTATGTGGACTTCGCCGCCGGCGAGAAGCGGTCCTGGCTGTACGGCCTGGGCGTGCGCTGGTTCCCGATCGTCGGCTGGGCCGAGCGCGGTGGTGGACTCGCGGACGGGCACGGCAACTCGGTGCCCCGCTTCCATGTCACCTGGGGCACCGGACCGGCCGTCGTCGAGCCGTTCGAGAAGAAGGTGCGGGACGCGGCGGCGGGCTCCAAGGTGACCTTCAAGTTCCGGCATCGCGTCGACGGCATCGTGACGACCGGCGGCGCCGTCACCGGCGTACGCGGCGCGGTCCTGGAGCCGAGCGACGCCGCGCGCGGCAAACCCAGCTCCCGCACCGTGGTGGGCGAGTTCGAACTCCGCGCCCCTGTCGTGATCGTCACCTCCGGCGGCATCGGCGCCAACCACGACCTCGTACGGCAGAACTGGCCGGCCCGACTCGGCACCCCGCCGAAGTTCATGGTCACCGGCGTGCCCGCGCATGTGGACGGCCGCATGCTCGCCATCACCGAGAAGGCGGGCGGACGGATCGTCAACCCCGACCGCATGTGGCACTACACCGAGGGCCTCAGAAACTACGACCCCATCTGGCCCGGCCACGGCATCCGCATCCTGCCCGGCCCGTCGTCCATGTGGTTCGACGCCACCGGCAAGCGCTTCAACACGCCCGACATCCCCGGGTACGACACCCTGCACACCCTCAAGTCGATCACCGACTCCGGCCATGACTACTCCTGGTTCGTCACCACCCAGAAGATCATCGCCAAGGAGTTCGCGCTCTCCGGCTCCGAGCAGAACCCGGACCTCACCGAGAAGAACATCTGGAAGCTGCTGTCGCGGATCTGGCAGACCCCGGAGCCGATCGAGAAGTTCAAGGAGAGGGGGGCCGACTTCGTCGTCGCCTCCACGCTCCCCGAACTCGTCGCGGGCATGAACAGGCTCACCGGGGACGGCCTCATCGACCTGGCCGACCTCAAACGGCAGATCGACGCCCGGGACCGGGAGATCGACAACCCGTACACCAAGGACATCCAGGTCATGGGCATCCGCAACGCGCTCAGCTACCCCGGCGACTCGCTCAGCCGCACCGCCCCGGCCCACAAGATCCTGGATTCCGGCGCCGGGCCGCTGATCGCCGTGCGCCTCAACGTCCTCACCCGCAAAACGCTCGGCGGCCTCCAGACCGACCTCTCGGGCCGTGTCCTGGACAGCACCGGAACCCCCATACCCGGTCTCTACGCGGCCGGGGAGGTCGCGGGATTCGGCGGAGGCGGCGTCCACGGCTACCGCTCCCTGGAGGGCACCTTCCTCGGCGGCTGTCTGTTCTCCGGCCGGCAGACAGGACGCGCGGCGGCGGCCGCCACCGCGTCCTGAGGCCAGAACGCGGCGGGCGCCCGCGCGTGTCACGCCGGCGCCCGCGTGGGGGTCAGAGGAACTGCTGGATCACCAGGACGGTCGCGCTCGCCACCGCGAGCCCCATGGCGGCGGCCCTGGTGCGCCGCATGTCGAGTCTGCCGGACAGCGGGCGGGCGAGCAGCACACCGATCACCGCGGCCGGGGCCAGCAGGGCGGTGTACCGCAGGCTGTCCTTGTGCACGGCTCCCGTCGCCGCCAGCGAGGCCAGGCTCATCGCGGAGCCGGCCAGGAAGAAACCGCTCATCGTGGAGCGCAGCTTCGGGCCGCTCAAGCGCTGCCACACCATGGCCATCGGTGGCCCTCCGATGGAGGTGGCCGTGCCCATCACCCCCGACACCAGGCCGGCCAGCAGCACGGACCGCCGTCCCGGTCGCGGTACGAAGCCGCGCAGACTCACCGCGACGCCCAGGAGGACGACGCCGGCGACGAGGAACGCGAGGTGCCGGGCGGGCAGCACGGCGACCAGCGCCGCGCCGCCCACGACGCCCGGCACCCGGCCGACCAGCGCCCACCCCGCTCCTCGTATGTCCGCGTGTCCGCCTTCCAGCGCCACGACCGCGGCCGTGACCCCGGTGGCCAGCAGCAGGACCACCACCGGGGTGAGCGAGGGGTCCAGTATCGCGATCACCGGGGCGGCGAGCAGGCCGAGGCCGAAGCCGATGGCGACCTGGAGCAGCGACCCGATCGCCACGGTGATGAAGAGCAGGGTGAACTCCGGCAGGCTCATGCTCCCGTCGTCCCGATGCCCAGCGGGAAGTGGCACAGGGCCTCGTGCGCCTCCGGCCCGGTGTCCGCCGCTCCTTCGCGGGTGACCGCCAGGGGAGCGTGGTCGCCGCACCGGGCCTCGCTCTTCCAGCAGCGGGTGCGGAAGCGGCAGCCCGACGGAATGTCGAACGGGGAGGGGATCTCCCCGCGCAGCTGGATCTCCTCGTCGCGGGTCTGCCCGGAGACGTCGAGCGTGGGCGCGGCCGACATCAGGGCGGCGGTGTAGGGGTGCAGGGGCCGGTCGAAGACGTCTTCGGTGCGGCCGTGTTCGATGACCTTGCCCAGGTACATCACCGTCACCCGGTCGGAGACGTGCTTGACCACGGACAGGTCATGGGAGATGAACACATAGGAGACGCCGAGCCGTTCGCGCAGCTCGGAGAGCACATTGAGCACCTGGGCCTGCACCGACAGGTCCAGCGCGGACACGGGTTCGTCGCACACGATGAGGTCGGGGTCGAGCGCGAGCGCCCGCGCGATGCCGATGCGCTGCCGCTGCCCGCCGGAGAACTCGTTCGGGTAGCGGTGGGCGTCGCTCTCCCGCAGTCCGACCAGGGACAGCAGCTCACGCACCCGTCGTTCCCGGTCCTTTGCCGTGGGCACGATGTCGCGATGGGTGCGCCACGGCTCACCGATGAGGTCGGCCGCGGACATCCGGGCGTTGAGCGAGGCGAACGGGTCCTGGAACACCATCTGTACCCGGCGGCGCCAGGCCAGCAGCTCCTTGCCCTTGAGGGTGAACGGATCGGTGCCGTTGAAGCGCACCGTGCCCGAGTCGGGCCGCTCCAGCCCGAGCACCACCCTGGCCAGGGTCGACTTGCCGCATCCGGACTCGCCCACCAGGCCCAGGGTCTCGCCGCGCTCGAGCCGTACGTCGACTCCGTCCAGCGCGGTCAGGCGCCGGCGCCCGTGGCCGAACGACTTGGTGACGCCCTTGACCTCGAGCAGGGGTGGGGAGCCGGCCGGACCCCGTGGGTGTGTGGCGGTGGTTTCGGTGACGTGGATCCCCGATGTATCAGTCACGGTCGAGCTCCTCGGAGAAGTGGCAGGCGGCCGAGCGTGAGGCGCCGACGGACACCAGCTGAGGACGTTCCTCGGCACAGCGTTCCCTGGCCAGCGGGCATCTGGCCTGGAAGACGCAGCCGGGCGGGACCGCGCTGAGCTCGGGCGGGCTGCCCGGTACGGCGGGCAGCGGGCGGCCCCTCACGGCGTGTTCGGGAACGGAGTCGAGCAACCCCTTGGTGTAGGGGTGGCGGGGGCGGGCGAACACCTCCCGCACCGGGCCGGTCTCCACCACGTTGCCCGCGTACATGACCACCACGTCGTCGGCGCGCTGGGCGACCACCGCCAGGTCGTGGGTGATCAGGACGATCGCCATGTCCCGCTCGGTCTGGAGGTCCCGCAGCAGCCGCATGATCTGCGCCTGCACGGTGACGTCGAGCGCGGTCGTGGGCTCGTCGGCGATCAGCACATCGGGGTCGAGGGCCACGGCCATCGCGATCAGCAGCCGCTGGCGCATCCCCCCGGAGAACTGATGCGGGTACGAGCGGGCCCGCAGTCGCGGCTCGGGGATCCCGACCCGGGTCATCAGCTCGATCGCCTTCTCCCCGGCCTCGCGCCGCGACATCCCGCGGTGGATGCGGAACGGCTCGGCGAGCTGCCTGCCGACCGGCTGCACGGGGTTGAGCGCGGTCAGCGCGTCCTGGAAGACGATCGAAAGACCGGGTCCGGCGAGCTTTCTGCGGCCCGCCCGGCTCAGCCGCAGCACATCGGTGCCGGACACCCGCACGGAACCGTCCGTCACCTCGGCCACCGGGTCGAGCAGTCCGACGATGGACAGCGCGGTCATGGACTTCCCGCAGCCGGACTCGCCGAGCAGCGCCAGCGTGCGCCCCTTGTGCACGCTGAAGCTGACGTCGTCGACGGCGCGGACCGTGCCGGAGGGGGTGCGCAGCTCGACGCGGAGCCCCTCGACCTCGAGCGCGGCATGACCGGCCGCGGTGGGCGCGGACAGGGTTGACGGCTTCATGCGATGACCTCCGAGGGAACAGTGGCCCGGGCCCCGCGCCGCTTCTTGGGCAGCGTCAGACGCCAGCGCTGGGCGGGATCCGTGGCCAGGCGCACCCACGCGGCGAGCACCGTGGCCGACACCGTGGTGAGTACGATCGCGATGCCCGGCAGTACGGCGATCCACCAGGCGGTCTGAAGGTACTGGCGCCCCTGGGCCACCATCAGCCCCCAGCTCACATCGGGGGGCTGGATCCCGATGCCCAGGAAACTCAAGCTGGACTCGGTCAGCATGACGAAACAGAAGTCGAGCGTGGCCACCGTCAGCAGCGTCGGCAGCGCGATCGGCAGAATGTGCCGGTAGATGATCTGCCAACTCGGGGTGCCGAAGGTCCGGGCCGCGTCGACGAACAGGCGGCTTCTCAGCTCGGCCGACTCCGCGCGGGCGGTGCGCAGATAGACGGGGATGCGGGCGACGGCGAGGATCAGCACGATGTTCAGCGCGCTGGGCGCGAAGACGTAGAGCACGACCACCGCGATCAGCAGGGACGGGAAGCTGAGGATGACATCGGCGACGCGCATCGCGATGTTCTCGCGCCAGCCCCCGTGGTAGCCGGCCCACATCCCCAGCGTGGAGCCGATCAGCAGCGAGCACAGCACCGCGGGCACCGCGACGTACAGCGTCGTCCCGGCGGCCTCGATGAGCCGGGCCACCACGCTGCGGCCCAGCACGTCCGTGCCGAGCAGCCCGTAGAAGCCGTGGTCGAGGGACGGCGGGCGCAGCGAGGCGCGGAGGTCCTGGCGGGTCGCCCGGTCGCCGATGAACAGCCGGCCGAACAGCGCCACCAGGAACACCAGGGAGAGGATGACGGCGGCGACGGCCGCGCCCCGGTCCCTGCCGAGCAGCAGCCACCAGCGGGGCGGACGGGTGCGCGGCGCGGGGGTCTCCCCGGCGGGACGGTCAACAGCGTCGGCGGGACGGTCGACGGGGTCGGTCATGGTGGCTCCTTCGCTCACGCCGGCACCGCCTGGCGCACTCGGGGGTCGATCAAGGCGTGGCAGACGTCGACGAGGATGTTCAGCGCGAAGATCGTCACCGCGGTGATCAGGACGGCGGCCTGGAGCACGGCGAAGTCGCGCTGGAGAATCGAGTCGATCATGAGTTTGCCGATCCCCGGCCAACCGAAGATCGTTTCCACGATCACCGCGCCGTTGACCAGACCGACGGTGAGATCCCCGGCGACGGTCAGCACGGGCGTGACGGCGTTGCGCAGGGCGTGCCCGAACACGACGCGCCCGGCGCCGGCCCCCTTGCTGCGGGCGACCTTGACATAGGGCGCGGAGAGCGCGCCGACCATGCTGCCGCGGACCACCTGCACCAGCACGCCGAACGGGCGGATCAGCAGGGTGGCGATCGGCAGCACCCACACCTCGGGGCCGCCCAGGGTGCCGGAGGTCGGCAGCCAGCCCAGGCCCACCCCGAAGACGAGCACACCCATGATCGCGAACCAGAAGTCGGGGATGCTGGCCGCGATCATCGACAGCAGACCGGCGATCCGGTCGATGAGCGAGTTGGGCCGGTAGGCGGCGAGGCTGCCGATCAGCAGCGCGCCGAGGATCGCCAGCAGCATGGTCATGCCGGCGAGTTGGAGGGTGACGGGGAACGCGTCGAGCACCATGGTGGCGGCCGACTGCCCGGTGCGCAGGGACGTGCCGAAGTCGAACTGCACGGCCTGGGTGAGGTAGTCCCACAGCTGCACCGGGATGGAGTCGTCGAAGCCGTGCGCGGCGGAGAAATCGGCGCGCTGCTGCGGGGTGGCGCTCAGCGGCAGGTAGAGGTCGACCGGGTTGCCGGTCAGGCGCGCCAGGCAGAACACGCCCAGCACCACGAACACCAGGGGAATCGCGCTGGAGATGATGCGCTTGCCCAGGAAGGAGGTCATATCAGTGCTTCCCCGCCTTCGCAGGGCTGACCTCGGCCAGCCGCATCTCGTCTCCGGTGGCGGAGTTGGGCCGGTACTGGACCGACGGCGACAGACCCAGCAGTCCGCGCATGTGGGCCAGGTAGGCGAACTGCGCCACTTCCTTGTTCTGATAGGCGAGCAGATCGGCGAAGGCCTTCTCACGGGCCTTGCCGGACAGCGCGTTCGCCGCGTCGATGCGCCGGTCCAGCTCCTTGGTGCCGAACGTGGACTGGGGGCCGTCGCTCAGCAGGTACTGGCTGGTGGTGAAGGCCGCGTCCCCGGCCTGGTTGCCGTGCTGGACCAGCATCGCGATCGGCCCCACACCGCGGGGCAGCGGACGCAACTGGTACTGAAGACTGGTGGCCGTGTCCGCCATGCGAATCCTTACGTTCAGCCCTATCTGTGCCATCTCGTACTGGAGGGCCTCGGCCGTCTCCGCGATTCCGGCGAACTGGCCGTTGCGTGCGACGAGGGTGATCCGCCGTTTGACGGGGACGCCGTCGGCGGCCGCCTCCTTGACCAGCGCACGGGCCTTGGCCGCGTCGTACGAGGGCGGGACGAGGTCGTCGTTGTGGCCCACCACACCGGGTGGGACGAGTTGCGCGGCGGGCTTGGCCTTCCCATCGAGTAGGGCATCGATGATGCCGTCGCGGTCGATGGCCATGCCGATCGCCTTGCGCACCCGGATGTCATCGAGCGGTGCCTCGCGGCCGTCAAGACGCAGGGCGGTCGTCTCGTTGTTGGGGTAGGCGACCGAGTTCTCCTTGGTCGCGTCCATGGGGTCCAGCGAGGTGGTGATGTCGGCCTCGCCCTTGTTGATCATGGCGGCTCGGACACTGGCATCGCTGCGCCAGACATACGTGGCCCGGGGGTAGGCGGGGGCCTTCCCCCAGTACTTGTCGTAGCGGGCCAGGGAGATCGAGACACCGGTCTGCCACTCCTTGACGGCGTAGGGACCGGTGCCGATCGGTATGCGCACCTTGGCCCTGGAGTCGGTGGTGCGCGGCACGATCTCGATGAAGCTGAGCCGCAGCGGGAGGATGGGATCGGCCTTCTTGGTGGTGACGGTCAGCCGGGTGGGGGAGACGGCGCGCACAACGAGCTTCTCGTCGCCGAAGACATAGCCGTCCACATTGCAGGCGAGGTCGGAGTTGACGGCGCGGTCGATGGAGAAGGCGGCGTCTTTCGCCGTGAACGGCTGCCCGTTCTGGAAGGTCACACCGGAGCGGATGTCGAAGGTCCATGTCGTGGGCTTCGTCTGCCGCCAGCCGGTCGACAGCAGGGGTTCCAGCTTGCCCGAGGTGGGGTCCCGTTCGATCAGCGGTTCAGTGATGTTGGAGCGGACCACGACACCGGTCGCGGTTGTCGATGACTCGCAGGGCTCCAGGGTCGGGGGTTCCTGGGTGAGTACCACACGTAGGGTGCGGCCGTCCGCGCTGCCGGCGTCACCCGCGGCGTCGCTGTTCGCCACGGCGCACGCGCTGGTCAGCAGCATCGCGCCCGAGGTCAGGAGGGTGAGGACCGGGCGAACCCGGCCCGGTCCTCGGCGCGGGATGGAGCGTACGGAGGACTTCATCGTCGGCGTATCTCCGAAGGGGCTGAAGTGGTGCCGCCCGAGACGCGATTGTCGACATGGCTGTCCATACATGCGTACCCGGTCTGCATTTGTAAACGCCGAAGCTAAGGCTGAGGTGCGGGGGCGTCAAGAGATCTGACCAAAGCGACGTTTGACAACGCTGACCAGGTCGGGACGAGGCCCCCAGCTGCTCACATGATGCGGAGAAGGTATTGATCAATACACTTTGAGTCTTAGACAGGCATCGAAATCGGCCATACGCTCCCGGCCATTCCACAAGAACGGGAGTGGCCCCATGTCCTCAACTGGCAACGACGGCACTGACGGCACTGTTCTTCAGGTGTGTCCGCTGCTGCCGTCCCTGGAGACCGCGCTGGCCGAGCACCATCACACCGTGAAACTCGCGGATCTGCCCGACCCCGCCGCCTATCTGCGTGACCATGCCGGCGAGGTGGTGGCCGCCGTGACCAGCGCGCGGATCGGAGTGTCGAACGACCTGATGGACGCCCTGCCCGCGCTCCGCGCGATCGTCCACTTCGGGGTCGGCTACGAGACCACGGACGTCTCCCGGGCCCGCGCGCGTGGCATCGATGTCAGCAACACCCCGGACGTGCTCACCGACTGCGTGGCCGACCTCGCCGTCGGCGCCCTGATCGATGTGATGCGCCGCCTGTCGGCCGCCGACCGCTTCGTCCGCCGCGGCGCATGGGCCTCGGACGCCTTCCCCCTCGCGGCCAAGGTGAGCGGGAAACGCGTGGGCGTCCTCGGGCTCGGCAGGATCGGCCGTGCCATCGCGCGGCGGCTGGAGGGCTTCGGCGTGGAGCTCCTCTATTTCTCGCGCACGCCCGTCGAGGATGTGCGCTATCGCCGGGTGTCCTCGCCCACCGAGCTTGCCGCGGAATGCGACGCGCTGGTCGTGGCGGTCGCCGGGGGCGGCGCCACCCAGGGCCTGGTCTCGGCGGAGGTGCTCGAGGCGCTCGGCCCTCGGGGCTACCTGGTGAATGTCTCGCGGGGCAGTGTCATCGACGAGCCGGCACTGGTGGACGCCCTGGTGAACGGCGGAATAGCGGGCGCGGCGCTCGATGTGTTCGTGGACGAGCCCCACGTTCCCAAGGCCCTGCTGGACCTCGACACGGTCGTGCTGCTGCCGCATATCGCCAGTGCGACACACGAGACACGTGAGGCCATGGGCGAGCTCACGTTCCGCAATCTGCATCACTTCATGACCGAGGGCACGCTTGTCACGCCGGTACCGACGCATTGACAGCCATATCGCCACCTGTTTACAAATGAAGACACCAGCTACATATGAGGATGGTGTTATGGCCAGGCCGGCTGAACGCATCGCCGACGTCACCGTCACCCCGGTGGCGTTCCGGGACTACCCCCTGCTCAACACGGTGGGAGTGCACGAGCCGTACGCGCTGCGCTCCATCGTGGAAGTCACCACCGAGGGCGGCGTCACCGGCGTCGGCGAGACCTACGGCGGAACCGTGCACCTGGAGCGGCTGCGCCGGACCGCCGAGGATGTCGTCGGCATGGACGTCTGGAGCCTGAACGACCTGCTGCTGCGCACCCGTCGCGCGCTCGGTTCGGACACCTCCGGAGGGGACGGCATGTCCGGCATGGTCACCGGCAGCAGCACGGTGGACCGGGTCGTCTCCCCGTTCGACGTGGCCTGCCTGGACATCCAGGGCAAGCTGGTGGGACGGCCGGTCAGCGACCTCCTCGGCGGCGCCGTGCGCCCCAGCGTGCCGTACAGCGCCTACCTCTTCTACAAGTGGGCGGGACACCCGGACCAGCCGGACGACGACTGGGGCGCCGCGCTGGACCCGGAGGGACTGGTCGAACAGGCCCGTCGCATGATCGACCAGTACGGCTTCTCGTCCATCAAGCTCAAGGGCGGCGTCTTCCCCCCTGACGAGGAGATCGCCGCGATACGCGCCCTGCGGGCGGCCTTCCCCGACTTGCCGCTGCGGCTGGACCCGAACGCCGCGTGGAGCGTGGAAACCTCGCTGCACGTCGCGCGCGAACTCGACGGCACCCTCCAGTACCTGGAGGACCCGACCGAGTCCATCGCCAACATGGCGGCCGTGGCCGGGCAGACCGACACCCCCCTGGCGACCAACATGTGCGTCGTCTCCTTCGACGACCTCGCCCCCGCCGTCGCCCAGGGCGCGGTGGGCATCGTGCTGTCCGACCACCATTTCTGGGGCGGGCTGCGACGCTGCGCACAGCTCGCCGCGATCTGCGAGACCTTCGGCCTCGGCCTGTCCATGCACTCCAACTCCCACCTGGGCATCAGTCTCGCCGCGATGACCCATCTGGCCGCCGCCACGCCACGGCTGACCTACGCCTGCGACACACACTGGCCGTGGAAGCAGCCGGACGAGGACGTGATCGCCCCAGGAGTCCTGCGGTTCACCGAAGGGCGGGTCGAGGCGCCCACCGCCCCGGGGCTCGGCGTGGAGCTGGACCGGGACGCGCTCGCCCGGCTGCACCAGCAGTACCTCGACTGCGGGCTGCGCGACCGCGACGACACCGGCTACATGCGCCGCTTCGACCCCGCCTTCGAGCCCAAGACGCCCCGGTGGTGACCGCGCCATGCGCATCATGCTCAACCACCGCATCCTGAGCAGGTTCACCGAGCGGCTGAGGGCACTGACCGACGGCCGGCACGAGTGGCTCGAGGCCTCCGACTGGGACCCGGAGCGGATCGCCGGCGCGATCGCCGACGTCGACGTGTACGTCGGCTCACAGCTCGGCGAGGACGACGCGCGGCGGGCCCGACGGCTCCGTCTCGTCCACGTGGTCGGTGCGGGCTACGACGGCATCCCCCTGGAGGCGCTGGGGCCGGAGGTGACCGTGGCCAACACCCACCACCACGGCAGATCGATCGCCGAACACGTCCTGATGTGCGTGCTGATGCTGTCCCGGCGCGTGCTCACCGCCGATCGGGAGCTGCGCGCCGGGCGGTGGCGGAACGTCGCCGTCGACCCCACGCTGCCCTTCGGGGACACCCTGCGGGGGCGGCGCGTCGGCGTCATCGGCTTCGGGGAGACGGGGACGGAGATCGCCCGGCTGTGCCAGGCGGTCGGCCTGGGCGTGCGGGCCGTGCGCCGCGATCCATCGGCCCCCCTGCCGGCGGATCTGCGACCCGACTGGGTGGGCGGCACGGACCGGCTCCCGGAACTGCTGGCCGAGTCCGACGTCGTCGTGGTCACCGTTCCGCTGGGCCCCGCGACCCGCGGACTGATCGGACCGGCCGAACTGGCCGCGATGGGCCGCCACTCCCTCCTCGTCAATGTCGCCCGCGGCCCCGTGGTCCAGGAGGAGGCCCTGTACGAGGCGCTGTCGGCCGGCACCATCGCCGGCGCGGCCCTTGACGTGTGGTGGGCGGGCCCTCCGCACGCGCCGAGCCGCCTGCCGTTCCACACCCTGCCCAACGTGGTGATGACACCGCACAACTCCGGCCATACCGAGGAGACCTTCGCCTCCCGGGCCACGGAGATCGCGGCCAACATCACCCGCCTGGAACAGGGGAGTCCGCTCACCAACGTGGTACGCCCCGGCCGTGCGACCACGCCCCCGCTTCCCGGCTGACGCGGGCGCGAAGGCAACACGCGCTCGCGCTAGTGTGCGTGTGTGAGCCTTCATGTCGTGATGGGATTCGGGCCCGCCGGAGCCGCCACCGCCCGGCTGCTGGTCGAACAGGGTCATTCGGTACGGGTCGTCACCAGGTCCGGCCGAAGCCCGGAGCCGGGCATCGAGCACGTGGCGCTGGACGCGGCGGACACGGAGCGACTGATCGCGGCCGCGCGGGGCGCGGCCGCGATCCACAGCTGTGCCGCACCGCCCTACCACCGCTGGACGCGTGACTGGCCGCCGCTGGCCGCGTCGGTCTGCGCGGCGGCCGAGGAGACCGGGGCCGTGCTGGTCATGCTGGGCAACCTCTACGGCTACGGCCCGGTGGACGGCCCCATGACCGAGGCGCTGCCGCTCGCCGCGACCGGTCCCAAGGGGCGCGTGCGCGCCGCCGTCTGGGAGCAGGCGCTGGCACTGCACGAGCAGGGCCGTATCAAGGCGGTCGAGGTGCGGCCCTCGGACTTCTTCGGGCCCGGCGTGACCGACGGCGGACACCTGGCGGCCCGTGTCATGCCTCGACTGCTGCGCGGCAAACCGGTCTCCACGCTCGGGGACCCGGACGCCCCGCACAGCTGGAGCTATCTCCCCGATGTGGCCCGGGCCCTGGTCGAGGTCGCGGGGGACGAACGGGCCTGGGGGCGGGCCTGGCACGTGCCGACGGAGCCCGCGCTGTCCGTCCGGGAGATGGTCGGTCTCCTCGCCGCGCGGTCGGGAACGGGGCCGGTCGCGGTGCGCGGGCTGTCGCCGGCCGTACTGGGTCTCGCATCGGTCTTCTCCCCGCTGCTCCGCGAACTGAAGGAGATCCGCTATCAGTTCGACCGGCCGTTCGTGGTCGATTCGAGCGCTTACGAAGCAGAGTTCGCAGGACGGGCCACCCCACTCGACGAGCAGGTCGAGGCGACCGTGGACTGGTGGCGTGAGCGGCTGTCCGCCGCCGGGTGACAAGAGGGACGGCCGGCCTACTTCACGAAGTCCGAGACGACCCGGGCCGGCCAGGTGCCCACGGTGAGCATGCCCGCCGAGTACGCCCGGGATATCAGGGCGGCGCGGTTCGGGGCCTTCATCTTCCGGAGCATCGAGCCCACGTGGTATTCGACGCCCTGCCTGCTGAGATAGAGCTTGGAGGCCATCTGCACGGTCGACGCGCCGGTGGCCACCCCCTCCAGGATCCGGGCCTCCAGCGGTGAGAGCAGCAGACGGCGCTGGGCGCGGGGCTCGTCCTCCGGCGACTGGTTGTCCGGCTTGACCAGCACGACGATGGCCGACAGCCCGTCCGAGGAGCCCTGGACGGCGGTCGCGGTCAGCACCCCCGAGAACGGGTGCCCAGTGGAGCGGTATCCCACGACCCGTTCGGTGAACCGGGTGCGCCGGCCGTCGTGCAGCCGCAGGAAGTGTTCGCGGAGGACGGAGGGCGAGCTGGGACGCAGCAACTCGAACAGGTTCCGGCCGCACAGCTCCGCCGAGGATCCGGCGAAGTAGCGGAAGAAGTCGTCGTTTCCCGCCTGGACCCGGAGGTCCGGATCCAGAGTGGCCATGCCCGTGCCGTACTCGCCCGTGGACACTCGGGCCCGGTTCCCTGCGTCTCTCTGACCGGGTGCCGGGTGTGTCACCGGAATGGTGTTGGAGAGGGTCAAGAGGAGTCACCTCTTTCGGTCGTTTCAGCGACGACGCGAGGGACCTTGCCCATGAAATGCTCAGGGCGCGGACCTGATGTGCGGCCTCGGCGACGTCAATTGACCATGCTTTAAGTTTGCTTTCAGTGATCCGTTTCCCCGAGCGGATCGAGGAAACGGCGGATATGTTTCGCGCTACCCCCGCGAAGGTCAACTGGTGATATCGCTAGGGGATCGAGTGACGGGTGTTAGGCGCAGTTCTAAGTGTATATCCGAACCCTGCTCCGACCCGCTGCCCGTATGTCGCCTTGTGGTGACCGTTCTTGCCCGAGTGCCCGCGTCGGTCACCGGTTGTGTGCGGGGCGGGCAGTGTAAGAGCGGGGGCGCGGCCGCGGTGTGAAGGAGTCTCGGTGGGTGGAAACGGAATACGATCATCGGCGGGCCGAAACTGGTCAGTATCCCCTTGCTACCTGCGAGAACATGAGAAATGGTGAACCTGGAGAGGCGCTTCAAGTCTCGGAAATCCCCTAGCGTACAGCCGGTTCCTTGACATGATTCCTGAGCGGCTGTGAAGGTTGGGCTAGACAACCTCGCATTCGGAACCGGGCAACCGACCCATGGCCATTGCGGGTGTGCCTCAAGCAGTGGAATGCGTCGAATTCCCTGTGCCGCCCACTGCGCGAAAAAACCACTCGACGGTGTTTCCGCGGTCGTGGAAGGGGTCCTTTATGTCCAAGCGTGCGCTGATCACCGGAATAACCGGCCAGGATGGATCTTATCTGGCCGAGCACCTGATCGCTCAGGGCTATCAGGTCTGGGGACTGATCAGGGGCCAGGCGAATCCAAGAAAGCTGAGGATCAGCCGACTGGCCTCGGACGTCACCTTTATAGACGGCGATCTGATGGACCAGGCGAGCCTGGTCGCGGCCGTCGACGCGGTTCAGCCGGACGAGGTGTACAACCTCGGCGCCATCTCGTTCGTGCCGATGTCCTGGCAGCAGTCCGAACTCGTCACCGAGGTCAACGCCATGGGCGTGCTGCGGATGCTCGAGGCGATCCGCATGGTGAGCGGGCTGGACAAGTCCCGCGGCGGCGGTGGCGGCGGGATCCGCTTCTATCAGGCGTCGTCCTCGGAGATGTTCGGGAAGGTCACCGAGACACCGCAGCGGGAGACGACGATCTTCCACCCCCGCAGCCCGTACGGTGCGGCCAAGGCGTACGGGCACTTCATCACCCGCAACTACCGCGAGTCCTTCGGGATGTACGCCGTGTCCGGCATGCTGTTCAACCATGAATCGCCGCGCCGTGGCGCGGAGTTCGTGACCAGGAAGATCTCGCTGGCGGTGGCCCAGATCAAGCTCGGGCTCCAGGACAAGCTCTTCCTGGGCAACCTGGACGCGGTGCGCGACTGGGGCTTCGCGGGGGACTACGTCCGCGCGATGCACCTGATGCTTCAGCAGGACGAGCCGTCCGACTATGTGGTGGGAACCGGCCGCATCCACTCGGTGGGCGACGCCGTGCGCATCGCCTTCGAGTGCGTGGACCTCGACTGGGAGGACTACGTGGCCATCGACCCGACCCTGGTCCGCCCCGCCGAGGTGGAGACGCTGTGTGCCGACAGCACACGGGCCCGCACCGAGCTGGGCTGGGAGCCGGCCGTGGACTTCCGTGAACTGATGGCCATGATGGTGGAGTCCGACCTCAGCCAGGCCTCCCGCGAACGCGACTACGGAGATCTGCTGTCGGCCACGAGCTGGTGAACACCTCCGCATAAGTTGCCCGGTGGCGCGCCGAGCGCCACCGGGCACCGTCGTGTTCCCTGGACACCGGTCCCGGATGACTAGGGGTTTCCTCGCCGGCCCGTGATGACACTGGGCTGCGGGAGCCTGGTTCGCCATCGCTCATGGCCACCACCGAGGGGCCGCGGCCGCCGCTTCCCATGTGGGGGGAAGCCGGGCGGCCGCGGACCCGCCCTTGGTGGCCCCGGCCCCGGCCGCGTGTGTCCGGTGGGTTCGGCCGCGCCGAATCCGCTCCCCTGCCCTGCGGTTTGCCTGCCGCCTGCGTCGAGACGGGTTGAGTGAGATGGACAACGAACAGAAGCTCAGGGACTATCTCAAGCGGGCGAGCGCCGATCTCCGGCGGACTCGCCGCCGGCTGGGCGAGATCGAGGCCGCGGCACAGGAGCCCATCGCCATCGTCGGGATGAGCTGCCGCTACCCGGGCGGGGTGACCGGCCCCGAGGACCTCTGGCGCATGGTCGAGTCCGGTGAGGACGGCATCTCCGGTCTGCCGGCCGACCGGGGCTGGGACCTCGGCGAGCTGGCCGGGACGGCCGTCTCCGGTGGTTTCCTGCACGACGCTCCCGAGTTCGACGCGGACTTCTTCGGCATCTCCCCGCGCGAGGCGCTGGCGATGGACCCGCAGCAGCGGGTGCTGCTGGAAGCGGCCTGGGAGGCGTTCGAGCGGGCCGGAATCGAACCGGGCACCCTGCGCTCCAGCCGGACCGGGATGTTCGTGGGCGCGATGGCGCAGGACTACCGGGTGGGCCCGGCCGACGGCGTGGAGGGCTTCCAGCTCACCGGCAACACCACCAGCGTGATGTCCGGCAGGCTCTCCTACACCTTCGGTGTCGTCGGACCGGCCGTCACCGTGGACACGGCGTGTTCGTCTTCGCTGGTGGCCCTGCATCTGGCCACCCAGTCGCTGCGCGCGGGGGAGTGCTCGCTGGCGCTCGCGGGCGGCATCACCATCATGTCGAGCCCGGCCACCTTCATCGAGTTCGGCCGCCAGGGCGGTCTGTCGGCCGACGGCCGCTGCCGCTCGTTCGCCGACTCCGCGGACGGCACCGGCTGGGCCGAGGGCGTCGGCGTGCTCGTCCTGGAACGGCTGTCGGACGCCCGGCGCAACGGCCACGAGGTGCTGGCCGTGGTGCGGGGCACGGCCGTCAACCAGGACGGCGCGTCCAACGGGCTGACCGCGCCCAACGGCCCCTCCCAGCAGCGCGTGATCGAGCAGGCGCTGATCAACGCCCGGCTGTCCGCCGACCAGATCGACGCGGTGGAGGCACACGGCACCGGCACGACGCTGGGCGACCCGGTCGAGGCCCAGGCCCTGCTGGCCACCTACGGCCAGAACCGCGGCGACCGGAGCCCGTTGCTGCTCGGGTCGGTCAAGTCGAACCTCGGGCACACCCAGGCCGCGGCGGGCGTCGCGGGCATCATCAAGATGGTCATGGCGATGCGGCACGGGGTGCTGCCGCGCACCCTGCACATCGACCGGCCCTCGACCCATGTGGACTGGGCGTCCGGCGCCGTGGAACTGCTGACCGAGCCGACCCCCTGGCCGGCGACGGGCGAGCCGCGCCGGGCCGGGGTCTCCTCGTTCGGCATCAGCGGCACCAACGCCCACACCATCATCGAACAGGCCCCCGCCGCGGCGCCGGACGGGGACGGGGAGGACGAGCCGACCGGCCCCGGCGACACGGCGGCCGGGGAGGACCCGCACGCCGCCGAGACACCCGAACCCGTCGCGACGCTCGACCCGGGCATGGTGCCGCTCCCGGTGTCGGGCCGGACCCCCGAGGCGCTGCGGGAGCAGGCCACCCGGATCCGTACCCTCCTCGACACGGCCCCCGGGGCCGACCTCGCCGACCTCGCCTTCTCGCTGGCCACCACCCGGGCGGGCTTCGAGCACCGGGCCGTCATCACCGCGGGCGAGCGGGCCACCGCGGCCGCCGCACTGTCCGCGCTGGCCTCCGACGACGCCCCCGCCGGCCTGGTCAGGGGCACCGCGCGCGCCACTCGAAAGCTGGCGTTCCTGTTCGCCGGGCAGGGCAGCCAGCGGCTGGGCATGGGACGCGAACTGGCCGAGCGCTTCCCGGTGTTCGCCCAGGCGCTGGACACCGCCGTCACCGCCCTGGACGCCGAGCTCGACCGCCCGCTGCGCGAGGTCCTCTTCGCGGCCGAGGACACCCCCGAAGCCGCCCTGCTGGACCGCACCGCATACGCCCAGCCCGCCCTGTTCGCCGTCGAGGTCGCCCTGTTCCGCCTGGTCGAGTCCTGGGGCATCACCCCCGACTTCCTGGCCGGACACTCCATCGGGGAGATCGCGGCCGCCCACGCGGCCGGGGTGTTCTCCCTGGCCGACGCGGCGCGCCTGGTCGTGGCGCGCGGCCGGCTGATGGAGGAGCTCCCGGCCGGCGGCGCGATGGTGTCCGTACAGGCCACCGAGTCCGAGGTGGCGCCACTGCTGACCGGGCGGACCGACCACGTCTCCCTCGCGGCGGTCAACGGTCCCTCGGCCGTCGTGGTGGCGGGCGACGAGGACGCGGTGGCCGAGATCGAGGCGCACTTCGCGGGCGAGGGCCGCAAGACCAAGCGGCTGCGGGTCAGCCACGCCTTCCACTCGCCCCGCATGGAACCGATGCTCGCGGAGTTCCGCGCCGTGGTCGCGGGGCTGTCGCCGCAGGCACCGGTCGTGCCGGTCGTGTCGAACCTGACCGGTGTCCAGGCGACCGTGCGACAGCTGACGTCCGCCGACTACTGGGTGGACCACGTACGCCAGGCGGTGCGGTTCGCCGACGGCATCGGCTGGCTGCACGGACACGGCGTCGACACCTATCTGGAGCTGGGCCCCGACGGCGTCCTGTCCGCGCTGACCCGGACCTGCCTCGAGAACACCGCCACCGACGGGGCCGCGGGCGAGCCCGGCGCCGCCGTCCCGCTGCTGCGGCCGGGCCGCCCCGAGCCCGCGACGCTCACCACCGCCCTGGCCGAGCTGTACGTACGCGGCGTCCCGGTCCACTGGGACCGCTACTTCGCCGGGACCGGTGTCCGCCGGGTGGACCTGCCGACCTACCCGTTCCAGCGCCGCCGGTACTGGCCCAAGGGCGTCCTCACCCCGGCGGGCGATGTGCGGGCCGCGGGCATGGGCGCAGCGCACCACCCCCTGCTGGCCGCCGCCGTGTCCCTGGCGGACTCCGACGGCTTCCTGCTCACCGGCAGGCTCTCCCTGCGGTCCCACCCCTGGCTGGCCGACCACGCCGTGCACGGCACCGTCATCCTGCCCGCGACCGCGTTCCTGGAGCTGGCCATCCGCGCCGGTGACGAGGTCGGCTGCGACCGGGTCGAGGACCTCACCCTCGCCGCGCCCCTGGCCCTGCCCGAACACGGCGGCGTCCAGGTGCAGATGTGGATCGGCGGCCCGGACGAGTCCGGCCGGCGGACCCTCAACCTCTACTCCCGGCCCGACGGCGACGGCGACGGCGACGGCGACAGCGACGGCGACGGCGGCGACGAGCTGCCCTGGACCCGGCACGCGACCGGTGTGCTCACCAGCGGCGCCAACCGGATCGCCTTCGACGCCGTCCAGTGGCCCCCGGCCGACGCGCGGCCCCTCGCGCTGGACGGCCTCTATGACCGGCTGGGGGCGGACGGCCTCGCCTACGGGCCGCTCTTCCGGGGGCTGCGCGCCGCCTGGACACGCGGCGAGGAGACCTTCGCCGAAGTGGCGCTGCCGCCCTCCGCGCAGGGCCCGGACGGCTCGTTCGGGCTGCACCCCGCCCTGCTGGACGCCGCCCTCCACGCGATGCTCGCCGCCCCCGGCCGGGACCCGGACCCCGACGGCCGGGGCACCGCCCTGCCGTTCTCCTGGGAGGGCGTGTCCCTGCACGCGACCGGCGCGTCCGAGGTACGGGTACGGATGTCCCGGGCCGATGATGACAGCCTGTCGATCGCGGTCGCGGATCCCACCGGCCAACCCGTCGCCTCGGTCGAGGCGCTGACGCTGCGCGCCCTGCCGGCCGGCCGCCCGGGTGACGGCGCCGCGGCCGGGCGGGACTCGCTGTTCCGCGTGGCCTGGACACCGTTGCCCGCCCCGGCGACGGACGGGACGCCGGCGGGGGCCGCACCCGGGCCCGTGGTGGTCCTCGGCCCCGACGACCTGGGGCTCGCCGAGGCCCTTCGGAACTCCGGCACCGAGGCGGAGGTCCATGACGACCCGGCCGCCCCGACCGGATCCGGCGCCCCGCTGCCCGGTACGGTGCTGGTCCCGCTCGTGGGCGACGCCGCCGCCGAGATGGCCGACGCGGTCCGCGCGCTGACGTCACGTGTGCTGGACCTGCTGCGCGCCTGGTCGGCCGAGGAGGAGCGCGCGGGGACCCGGCTGGTGTTCGTGACCCGCGGGGCGGTGGCCGCCGACCGCGACGAGGCCGCGCCCGGGCAGGCTCACGGCGAAGGCGGCGATGCGGCCCTCGACCTCGCGGCAGCGGCCGTCTGGGGCCTGGTGCGCTCCGCGCAGGCCGAGGCGCCCGGCCGCTTCACCCTGGTGGATTTGGACCCCGAGGACTCCTCGGCCGCCCTGCCCCTGAGCGCGTTGACGGCAGACGAACCCCAACTGGCCGTCCGCCAAGGCACCATGCTGGCGCCGCGGCTCGCCCGGGTCACCGCGCCCGCGCCGGACACCGCGGCCACGCGAGCCGCGGCCGACCCGGCGCCCGGCTGGAACCCCGAGGGCACGGTCCTGATCACCGGCGGCACGGGCGGGTTGGGTGCCCTGGTCGCCCGCCATCTGGCCGCCGAGCGCGGCGTACGCCATCTGCTGCTGCTCAGCCGCCGCGGCGGCGCGGCCGAGGGCGTGGCCGACCTGGTCGCGGATCTCGCCGATCTCGGCGCGGACGCGACCGTCGTGGCCTGCGACGCGGCCGACCCCGCCGCGCTGGCCGCCGTCTTGGCGCGCGTCCCCGCCGAGCATCCGCTGACCGCGGTCGTCCACGCGGCCGGAGTACTCGACGACGGCATGATCGGCTCGCTGACGGCCGAGCGCATGGACACCGTGCTGCGGCCCAAGGTCGACGCGGCCTGGGCCCTGCACCGGGCGACCGGCGGGCCGGAGCCGGCCGCGTTCATCGTCTTCTCGTCGCTGGCCGGCACCGTCGGCACCGCGGGCCAGGGCAACTACGCGGCGGCCAACGCGTTCCTCGACGCGCTCGTCCGCCACCGGCGGTCCCAGGGCCTGCCGGCCCAGTCCCTCGCCTGGGGGCCGTGGGCCCTCTCGGACGGGATGACCGGCTCGCTCACCGAGGCGGACCTGCGGCGACTGGCCCGCATGGGCACCCCCGCCCTCTCGCCCGAGCAGGGCCTGGCCCTGTTCGACACCGCGGTCACGAGCGGCCACCCCGTCCTGCTGCCGGTACGGCTCGACCTGGCCGCGCTCCGCGCCCTCGCCGACCCACCGCATCTGCTGCGCGGGCTGATCCGCAGGCCCCACCGCCGATCGGTGGTGGCGGGGTCGGGCACCGCCTCCGGGCTGGCGCAGCGGCTGGCCCGGCTGGACGGTGACCAGCGCACCCGGACCGTGGTGGAGCTGGTCCGGGCCCAGGTCGCCGCCGTGCTCGGACACTCGGGACCCGAGGCCGTCGATCCGGCCCGCGCCTTCCAGGACCTGGGGTTCGACTCGCTGACCGCGATCGAGCTGCGCAACCGGCTCAGCGCGGCCACCGGGCTGCGCACCTCCGCCACCGCCGTCTTCGACTACCCCACGGTCACCGCGCTCGCCCGCCACGTACTCGACGAACTCCTCGGCAGCCGTGCCGCGGCTGACCCCGACCCGGCACGGCCGAATTCCGCCGCGGCTGCCGAGGACCCCGTCGTCATCGTGGGAATGGGCTGCCGCTATCCGGGCGGCGTCAGCTCCCCCGAGGAGCTGTGGCGGCTGGTCAGCGAAGGCACCGACGCGATCTCCGGGCTCCCCGTCAACCGCGGCTGGGACCTGGAGACGCTCTACGACCCGGACCCCGACCACCACGGCACCACCTACACGCGTGGCGGCGGATTCCTGTACGACGCGGGCGAGTTCGACGCCGCCTTCTTCAACATGAGCCCGCGCGAGGCGCTGGCCACCGACACCCAGCAGCGGCTGCTGCTGGAGACCTCCTGGGAGGCCGTGGAGCGGGCCGGGATCGACCCGGTGTCGCTGCGCTCCAGCCGGACCGGTGTGTTCACCGGGGTGATGTACAACGACTACGGCACCGTCCTCGCGGGCGGCGGCGGCTTCGAGGGCTTCCTGGGCAGCGGAACCTCCCCGAGCGTGGCCTCGGGCCGGGTGTCGTACACGCTGGGCCTGGAGGGCCCGGCGGTGACCGTGGACACCGCGTGTTCGTCATCGCTGGTGGCCATCCACCTGGCGGCGCAGGCGCTGCGGGAGGGCGAATGCTCGCTCGCGCTCGCCGGCGGCGCCACGGTCATGTCGACACCGGCGTCGCTGATCGAGTTCTCGCGGCAGCGGGGGCTGTCGCCGGACGGGCGGTGCAGGGCGTTCTCGGACTCGGCCGACGGCGTGGGCTGGTCCGAGGGCGTGGGCGTGGTCGTGCTGGAGCGGCTGTCGGACGCGCGGCGCAACGGGCACGAGGTGCTCGCCGTGGTCCGGGGTTCCGCGGTCAACCAGGACGGCGCGTCCAACGGCCTGACCGCTCCGAACGGTCCGTCCCAGCAGCGGGTGATCCGTCAGGCGCTGGCGAGCGGGGGGCTGTCCGTCTCGGATGTGGACGCGGTGGAGGCGCACGGCACGGGCACCACGCTGGGCGACCCGATCGAGGCGCAGGCGCTGCTGGCCACGTACGGGCAGGATCGGGAACTGCCCCTGTGGCTCGGGTCGGTGAAGTCGAACATCGGGCACACCCAGGCCGCGGCGGGCGTGGCCGGTGTGATCAAGATGGTGATGGCGATGCGGCACGGTGTGCTTCCGGGCACACTGCACGTGGACGCGCCGTCGTCGCATGTGGACTGGGAAGCGGGCGCGGTCGAACTGCTCACTCAGGCGGTGGAGTGGCCGTCGACGGACCGGGTGCGCCGGGCGGGCGTGTCCTCGTTCGGCATCAGCGGCACCAACGCCCACCTGATCGTCGAACAGCCCGCGCCGTCGAGCCCCGAGCCCGGCGAGCCCATGCAGCCGACCGACGGCCGCGGCGCCGTTCCCTGGCTGCTGTCCGGCCGCGGCCGCGCGGCGCTGCGGGCCCAGGCCGCCCGTCTGGCGTCCCGCGTGGAGGCCGACGCCGCGTTGGACGCCACCGATGTGGCGCTCTCGCTCGCCACCACCCGCACGGTCTTCGAGCAGCGCGCCGCCGTGGTCGCGCAGGACCGGTCCGGGCTGCTGCGCGCGCTGGCCGCGCTCGCCGAGGGCCGCCCCGACCCCGCCGTGGTCGAGGGCGAGGCGGGAGGCGCGGACCGGCCGGCGCTGCTCTTCTCCGGCCAGGGCAGCCAGCGGCCGGGAGCGGGCCGGGAACTGTACGCGGGGTTCCCGGTGTTCGCCCGGGCGCTGGACGAGGTCTGCGCCGAGCTGGACCCGTACCTGGACCGCCCCCTGCGCGAGGTGTTGTTCGCCGACGAGGGCACGCCCGAAGCCGAACTGCTCGACCGGACCGGCTGGACGCAACCCGCCGTGTTCGCCATCGAGGTGGCGCTCTTCCGGTTGATGCTCTCCTGGGGCGTCGAACCCGGCTGTGTCGCGGGCCACTCGATCGGCGAGCTGGCCGCGGCCCACGCCGCCGGTGTGCTGACCCTCCCGGACGCCTGCGCCCTGGTGGCCGCGCGGGCCCGGCTGATGCAGGCCCTGCCCGCGGGCGGGGCGATGGTGTCCGTGCAGGCCGACGAGGACGAGGTGGCGCCGCTGCTGGCCGGCCGGGGCCACGAGATCGCGGTGGCCGCGGTGAACGGCCCGACCGCGCTGGTCCTCTCCGGTGACGAGGCGGCCGTGCTCGAGGTCGCCTCCCACTTCTTCGACCTGGGCCGCAAGACCAAGCGGCTGCGGGTCAGCCACGCCTTCCACTCGCCCCGCATGGACGCCATGCTCGACGGCTTCCGCGAGGTGGCGCGCGGCCTGGCCTACGCCGCGCCGACCATCCCGATGGTGTCCAATGTGACCGGCGAGTTCGTCGGCGAGGAACAGATCTGCTCCCCGGACTACTGGGTGGAGCACGTGCGCGGGACGGTTCGCTTCGCCGACGGCGTGCGCACCCTCCGCGACGCGGGCGCGACCACCCTCCTCGAACTCGGCCCGGACGGCGTCCTGTCCGCGATGGCCGAGGACACACTCGGCGATGACTCCGCGGCCGAGGCGGTGCCCGCGCTGCGGGCCGACCGCGCCGAGGACCTGACCGTCGCGACGGCCCTGGCCAGGCTGCACGTCCGCGGGGTGCGCGTGGACTGGCCCAGGTACTTCGCCGGCCGCGGCGCGCGCCGTGTCGACCTGCCGACGTACGCCTTCCAGCACGACTTCTACTGGCCCGACACCGCCGCGCGCACCAGCCCGGAGGCGGTCGCGGATCCGGCGGACGAGCGGCTGTGGAGCGCGGTCGAACGCAGGGACGCCGAGGAACTGGCCACCGTACTCGGACTGGAGGACGAACACCACGCGTCGCTCTACGCCCTCCTGCCCGCGCTGTCCTCGTGGCGTCAGAACAGGCATGAGAAGGCCGTGCTGGACTCCTGGCGATACCAGGTGGAGTGGAAGACGCTGCGCGTGTCCGCGCCACCGGTGCCGGCCGGCACCTGGCTGGTCGTCACGGCGGACGATACGCACGACGATCGGTTCGAGGACGGCGTGGCGGACGCGCTGCGCGAGCACGGCGCCCGCGTCCACCGGGTGGTCCTGGACGAAGCGTGCGCCGACCGAGCCGTCCTGGCCGCGCGGCTCGCGGACGCTCAGGGAGACGTTCGGGGAGCGGACGGCACCACCGACGGTGTGCGCTTCGGTGAGGTGTCAGGCGTGCTCTCACTGCTCGCCGTCGCCGAGCGCCCCGACCCCGCCCATCCGGCGCTGCCCGTCGGCCTGGCGCTCACCGTCGCCCTGGTGCAGGCGCTCGGCGACCTCGGTGTCACGGCCCCGCTGTGGAACGCCACGCGGGGCGCCGTGTCCACCGGGCCGTCCGACCCGGTCACCAGCCCGCTCCAGGCGGCGATCTGGGGCCTGGGGCGGGCCGCCGCCCTGGAACACCCGGAGCGGTGGGGCGGACTGGTCGACCTCCCCGAGGTACTCGACCGACCCGCCGCCCAGCGGCTCGTGAGCGTGCTGGCCGGACCCGCCGCGCCCGCCTCCGACCACCGCGCCGAGGACCAGGTGGCGATCCGCGCCACCGGAGTGTCCGCCCGCAGGCTGGCCCATCGCGCGGTGGACGGCCTGCCCGCCCCCCGCGACTTCACCGCCCGTGGCACCGTCCTGGTCACCGGCGGCACCGGCGCCCTGGGAGCCGAGGTCGCCCGGTGGCTGGCGCGCGCCGGCGCCGAACACCTGGTGCTGACCAGCCGCCGGGGCGCCCAGGCCCCCGGCGCGGACGAACTGCGCGCCGAACTCGAGGCCCTGGGCGCCGGGGTGCGCATCGTGGCCTGCGACGCCGCCGACCGCGACGCGCTGGCCGCCGCTCTCGCCGACCTTCCCGCCGACTCCCCGCTCACCGGGGTCGTACACACCGCGGGTGTCGCCTCGGCAGCACCGCTGGAGGGCATGGGGCGCGCGGAGTTCGAGGAGGCGGTCGCCGCGAAGCTGGCCGGGGCCGCCCACTTGGACGCCCTGCTGGGCGACCGTGACCTGGATCTGTTCGTGCTGTTCGGCTCCCTCGCCGGCGTGTGGGGAAGCGGCGGCCAGAGCGCCTACGGCGCGGCGAACGCCTACCTGGACGCGCTGGCGGAACACCGCCGCGCCCGCGGACTCGCGGCCACCTCCGTGGCCTGGGGCCCCTGGGCCGAGTCCGGTATGGCCACCCACGAGGCGATGGCGGACCGGCTCAAGCGGCACGGTCTGCGGTTCCTGGCGCCCGAGCGGGCCATCGCCGAACTGCGCCGCGCCGTGGTGCAGGGCGACGCGACCGTGACCGTCGCCGACGTCGACTGGGACCGGTATCTGCCCGTTTTCACCTCCGTACGGCCGAGCCCGCTGCTCCGCGACCTGCCCGAGGCCCGGGAGCAGGCGCGGGCGCAGGCGGGCGAGCGGTCCGCGGCCTCGGACGCGGACGGCGGATCGGAGCTGGCCCGGCGGCTGCGCGGGCGCGCCGAGGCCGAGCAGGAACGGCTGCTGACCAGCCTGGTCCGCGCCGAGGCTGCCGCCGTGCTCGGGCATGCCTCCGCCGACGGCGTACCCGAAGAGCGTGCCTTCCGCGACCTGGGGTTCGACTCGCTGACCGCGGTGGAGCTGCGCAAGCGGCTGGTCACCCTGACCGGGCTGAGCCTGCCGAGCACCACGGCCTTCGACTACCCGAGCCCCGTGGCGCTGGCGCGGCATCTGCGCACCCTGCTCCTCGGCACCGGGGCCGCCGTCACCGGGCCCGTGGCGCTCTCCTCGGCCCATGGCGACGAGCCGATCGCCATCATCGGGATGAGCTGCCGCTTCCCCGGCGGCGTGCGCTCCCCCGAGCAGCTGTGGCGGCTCGTGGCCGAGGGGACGGACGCCATCTCGGAGTTCCCCACCGACCGCGGCTGGGACGCGGCCGCGCTGTACGACCCCGACCCCGACCGGGCGGGCAGGACGTACTCGACACTGGGCGGTTTCCTGCACGACGCTGGCGAGTTCGACCCGGCGTTCTTCGGCATCTCGCCACGTGAGGCGCTGTCCATGGATCCACAGCAGCGACTGCTGCTGGAGACGGCCTGGGAGAGCTTCGAACGGGCGGGCATCGACCCGAGGTCGCTGCGCTCGAGCCTCACCGGCACCTTCATCGGATCGACCTACCAGGACTACGGCACCGGGGTGGCGGACGGCACCGAGGGCCACATGGTCACCGGGAGCAGCCCCAGCGTGCTCTCCGGCCGGCTGTCCTATGTGTTCGGCCTCGAAGGCCCCGCCGTCACCGTGGACACCGCGTGTTCGTCGTCGCTGGTGGCCCTGCACCTGGCGTGCCGGTCGCTGCGCGAGGGAGAGAGCTCACTCGCCCTGGTCGGCGGCGCGACCGTGATGGCCACGCCCGCTCCGTACCTCGCCTTCAGCCGTCAGCGGGCGCTGGCCGCGGACGGCCGGTGCAAGGCGTTCTCCGACGCCGCCGACGGAATGACCCTCGCCGAGGGCGTCGGCATCCTGCTGGTCGAACGGCTCTCCGACGCCCGGCGCCACGGACACCCGGTGCTGGCGCTGGTCCGCGGCTCGGCGGTGAACCAGGACGGCGCGTCCAACGGCCTCACCGCGCCCAACGGGCCGTCCCAGCAACGGGTCATCCGGCAGGCCCTGGCCAACGCGCGGCTGTCCGCGAGTGACGTGGACGCCATCGACGCGCACGGCACCGGCACATCGCTGGGCGACCCGATCGAGGTCCAGGCGCTCCAGGCGGTCTACGGCGAGGAGCGCGCCCCGGACCGGCCGCTGCTGCTCGGCTCGGTGAAGTCCAACATCGGGCACACCCAGTCCGCGGCCGGGGTGGCGAGCGTGATCAAGATGGTCATGGCGATGCGCCACGGGCTGCTGCCCGAAACCCTGCACGCCGAGCGACCGTCGTCGCACATCGACTGGTCGCCCGGCACGGTGGCGCTGCTGACCGACCCCGTCGCCTGGCCGGACACCGGGGCGCCGCGCCGCTGTGCCGTCTCCTCGTTCGGGGTGAGCGGCACCAACGCGCACGCCGTGCTGGAGCAGGCGCCCGCGACCGAGCCGCCGCCGACCCCCGCCGAGGAGCCGCGACGGGACGTCGGGGCCCTCCCGTGGGTGCTGTCGGCCCGCGGTGCCGCCGCGCTGAAGGAGCAGGCCGCAGGCCTGCTCTCCCACCTGGACGGCCACCCCGACACGGCGTCCGCCGACATCGCGTATTCGCTGGTCACGTCGCGGTCCCTCTTCGAACACCGGGCCGTGGTCGTCGGCGAGCGCACCGAGGATCTCCGGCGGGAACTGGAGACGCTCGCCGAGGGCGCCTCGTCGGCCGCCGTGGTGCGGGGCGTTGCCGATGTGGAGGGGAAGTCGGTGTTCGTCTTCCCCGGGCAGGGTTCACAGTGGGCGGGGATGGGGGCCCGGCTGTTGGCCGAGTCCGTGGTGTTCGCGGAGCGGCTGGGGGAGTGCGCCGCTGCCCTGACACCGTTCATCGACTGGTCGCTGATGGATGTGGTGCGGCAGGTCGAAGGCGCGCCGTCGTTGGAGCGGGTGGATGTGGTGCAGCCGGTGTCGTGGGCGGTGATGGTGTCGCTCGCGGCGATGTGGCGCTCTTGCGGTGTGGAGCCGGACGCGGTGGTCGGCCATTCCCAGGGCGAGATCGCCGCCGCGTGTGTGGCGGGTGCGCTGTCCCTGGAGGACGGTGCCCAGGTCGTGGCGCTACGGAGTCAGGCGATCGCACGGCGGCTTGCCGGTGCGGGGGGCATGGCGTCGGTGCCGTTGCCGGTCGGCGAGGTGGAGGCCCGGCTGGAGCGGTGGGACGGCCGGGTGTCGATTGCCGCGGTCAACGGTCCCCGGTCGGTCGTGGTGTCCGGCGACCGGGAGGCGCTGGACGGCCTGGTCGAGGAGGTGACGGGCGAGGACGTGCGGGTGCGGCGGATCGCCGTGGACTACGCCTCGCACTCCGCCCATGTGGAGGAGCTCCACGAGGAGCTGCTGGAGCGGCTGGCGACGCTGCGCCCGCGCGCCTGCGACGTGCCGTTCTTCTCCACCGTGACCGGTGACTGGCTCGACACCACGGGCATGGACGCCGACTACTGGTACCGCAACCTGCGCCGGACCGTGTGCTTCGAACCGGCCATCCGTGCCCTCCTGGCCGCGGAACACCGGGCGTTCATCGAGATCAGCGCCCACCCCGTGCTCGCCGTCGGGATACAGGAGACGGTGGATGCCGTCGGCTGCCCCGCCGTCGTCTGCGGCACGCTGCGCCGCGACCACGGCGGTCTCGACCGCTTCCTCACCTCGCTGGCCCAGGCGTTCGTGCGCGGTGTGCCGGTCGGCTGGCCGGGAATGTTCGCGGACCACGGAGCACACCGGGTCGAGCTGCCCACCTACGCGTTCCAGCGGGAGCACTTCTGGGCGCTGCCCGCCGGGCCGGACCCGGAAGGCCGGGCGGGCCCGGAGGACACCCGTTTCTGGACCGCGGTCGAGCGGGAGGACCTCGCCTCACTGACCTCCGCCCTGCACATCGACGAGACCTCGCTGGCCGCGGTGTTGCCCGCGCTGTCGTCCTGGCGCAGGCGGCGCCAGGACCGGGCCACCGTGGACGGCTGGCGGTACCGGGTCGCCTGGCGCCCGCTGCGCGGCGTCCCCACCGCGTCCCTGTCCGGCACCTGGCTGGTCGTCACCGCCGACGGTGCGTCCGAGGCCGCCACCGACGCCGTTACGGCCGCGCTCGGCGAACACGGGGCTGCCGTACGACGGCTGGCGCTGGATGAATCCTGCGCCGACCGTGCCGTGCTGGCGGCGCGCCTCGACGACGTCAACTCGCCCCCTGAGGACGGCTCCCCGGGCTTCGCCGGGGTCGTGTCCCTGCTCGCGGCAGCCGAGGAGCCGCACAGCCGCCACCCCGCGCTGGCGGCCGGCCTCGCCCTGACCGTCGCCCTGATCCAGGCCCTCGGCGACACCGGCATCGAGGCGCCGCTGTGGTGCCTCACCCGGGGGGCGGTGTCCACCGGGCGCTCCGACCGAGTGGCGAACCCCGTCCAGGCCCAGGTGCACGGCGTCGGCTGGACCGCCGCGCTCGAACACCCCGACCGCTGGGGCGGCCTGGTCGATCTGCCCGAGACCCTCGACCGGCGCGCCGCCCGGCGGCTGGCCGCGGTCCTGGCAGGGGCCACCGGCGAGGACCAACTGGCGGTCCGCTCCTCCGGTGTGCTGGCCCGGCGTGTCGTACGCGCGCCCGCGGGCGACACGGAACCGGACACGCCCTGGACCCCGCGCGGGACCGTGCTGGTCACCGGCGGCACCGGGACCCTGGCGCCGCATCTGGCCCGCTGGCTGGCCGGGCAGGGCGCCGAGCACATCGTGCTGACCAGCAGGCGGGGCATGGCCGCGCCCGGCGCGCCCGCCCTGGTGGCCGAACTGGCCGAGCTGGGCGCCGAGGCCGAGGTCGTGGCGTGCGATGTCACGGACCGCGAGGCGCTCGCCGCTGTGCTGGCGCGGCTCAAGGCCGACGGACGCACGGTCCGTACCGCCGTGCACACGGCCGCGACCATCGCGCTGCACAGCCTGGACGAGACCACCATGGCCGAGTTCGCCGAGGTCGTCGGCGCCAAGGTGGTCGGCGCCCGGCACCTGGACGAGCTGCTCGACGACGAGGAACTCGACGCGCTCGTCCTGTACTCGTCCACCGCCGGGACCTGGGGCAGCGGCCGGCACGCCGCCTATGTGGCCGGCAACGCCTTCCTCGGCGCGCTGGCCGACCACCGCCGCGCCCGAGGGCTGCCCGCCACGGCACTGGCCTGGGGCATCTGGTCCGACGACACCCGGCTGGGCCGGGTCGACCCGGAGCAGATCCGCCGCAGCGGCCTGGTCTTCATGGACCCCGAACCGGCCCTGGCCGGACTGCGGCAGGCCCTGGACGACGACGAGACCGCGCTGGTCGTGGCGGACGTCGACTGGGAGCGCTACTACCCGGTCTACACCTCGGTGCGGCCGACGCACCTGTTCGACGAGGTGCCCGAGGCACGGCGGCGGGCGGAGACCGCCGAGCCGACAGGTGGTGCCGGCGGTGAGTTCGCCGCGCGGCTGCTGGCCCTGCCCGACGCCGAGCGGGACCGGCAGCTGCTGGACCTGGTCCGCACCGAGGCCGCCGCGGTCCTGGGACACCAGTCGCCGGAGGCCCTCACGGAGGAACGGGCCTTCCGCGACATCGGGTTCGACTCGCTGACCGCGGTGGACCTGCGCAACCGGCTCGCCGCCGCCACCGCGCTGACGCTGCCGACCACCCTGGTCTTCGACCACCCGAGCCCGGCCGCCCTGGCCGCGTATCTGCGCGCCCGGATCGCCACCGACCAGGACACCCCGGCCGGGTCCGCGCCCGCCGTCGCGGCCGCCGCGCCCGACGAGCCCATCGCCATCATCGGCATGAGCTGCCGGTACCCGGGTTCCATCGGATCCCCCGAGGAGCTGTGGGATCTCGTCGTCGGCGGCGGGGACGCCATCACCGGTTTCCCGGTGGACCGAGGCTGGGACGCCGAGGCCCTCTACGACCCGGACCCGGACCGCAAGGGCAGGACGTACTCCACCCAGGGCGGCTTCCTGCACGACGTGGCCGACTTCGACGCCGCGTTCTTCGGGATCTCGCCGCGCGAGGCCGTGGCGATGGACCCCCAGCAGCGGCTGCTGCTGGAGACCGCCTGGGAGGCGTTCGAACGCGCCGGCGTCGACCCGGCCACGCTGCGCGGCAGCGACACCGGGACGTTCATCGGGGCCAGTTACCAGGACTACACCACGGGTGTGCGGGGGGCCGCCGAGGGCTCCGAGGGCCACATGATCACCGGCACCCTGTCCAGCGTGCTGTCCGGCCGGGTGTCCTATGTGTTCGGACTCGAAGGCCCCGCGGTCACCCTCGACACGGCGTGCTCCTCCTCGCTGGTGGCGCTGCATCTGGCCTGCCAGTCGCTGCGCGACGGGGAGAGCTCCCTCGCCCTGGCGGGCGGCGTCAGCGTCATGGCCACCCCCAGCGCCTTCGTCGGCTTCAGCAGGCAGCGAGCCATGGCCACCGACGGCCGGTGCAAGGCATACTCCGACGCGGCCGACGGCATGAGCCTGGCCGAGGGCGTCGGCCTCGTCCTGATCGAGCGGCTGTCCGACGCCCGGCGCAACGGCCACCCGGTCCTCGCGCTCGTCCGTGGCTCCGCGGTCAACCAGGACGGCGCGTCGAACGGGCTGACCGCCCCCAACGGCCCGGCGCAGCAGCGCGTGATCCAGCAGGCCCTGGCCAACGCCCGGCTGACCGCGGGAGAGGTCGACGCGATCGAGGGCCATGGCACGGGCACCGCGCTCGGCGACCCGATCGAGGCCCAGGCGCTGCTGGCCACCTACGGGCAGGACCGCGAACGCCCGCTGCTGCTCGGGTCGGTCAAGTCCAACATCGGCCACACCCAGATGGCCTCCGGCGTGGCCGGCGTGATCAAGATGGTCATGGCGATGCGCCGGGGACTGCTGCCCCCCACCCTGCACGTCGACCGGCCCTCCTCCCATGTGGACTGGTCGGCCGGTGCCATCGAGCTGCTCACCGAACCGGTCGAGTGGCCCGCCACCGGGCGTCCCCGGCGGGCGGCCGTCTCCTCCTTCGGCCTCAGCGGCACCAACGCCCACACCGTGCTCGAACAGGCCCCCGAGGCGACAGAGAACGCGGAGCCCGTCGAGCAACACACCCCCGGTACCCCGGTGCCCGTCACCCTCTCCGCCCGTGGCGACGAGGCCCTGCGCGTCCAGGCGGCCCGGCTGCTGTCGCTGCTGGAGGCGGGGCCCGAACTGCCCCTGTCGGATGTGGCCTTCTCCCTGGCCACCTCCCGCTCCGCGCTGGAGCGCCGCGCCACGGTCGTGGCGGCGGACCGCACGGAGCTGCTGAGCGGCCTCGCCGCGCTGCGCGACGGCGCCCCGCACGGCTCCCTCGTCCAGGGAGGCGCGGCCGGCGGCCGGACCGCCTTCCTCTTCTCGGGCCAGGGCAGCCAGCGGGCCGGGATGGGCCGGGAGCTGTACGAGGCCTTCCCGGTGTTCGCGGAGGCCCTGGACGAGGTATGCGCACACCTGGACGGCCACCTCGAACGGCCGCTGCTCGAGGTGCTGTTCGCCGAGGAGGGCTCGGCGGACGCGGAGCTTCTGGACCGTACGGGCTGGACCCAGCCCGCCCTGTTCGCCGTCGAGGTGGCGCTGTACCGGCTCGTCGAATCCTGGGGGATCACGGCGGACTACCTGGCGGGTCATTCGATCGGCGAGATCGCGGCCGCGCATGTGGCGGGGGTGCTGTCGCGGGCGGACGCGTGCGCACTGGTGGCGGCGCGGGCCCGGCTGATGCAGGAGCTGCCCCCGGGCGGGTGCATGGTGGCGGTCGAGGCGGCGGAGGACGAGGTCGTCCCCGAGTTGGCCGAGGGGGTGTCGATCGCGGCGGTGAACGGGCCGCGTTCGGTGGTGGTGGCCGGCGACGAGTCCGCGGTCGAGCGGATCGCCGCGCGGTTCGCGGACGAGGGCCGCAAGACCCGGCGGCTGACCGTCAGCCACGCCTTCCACTCGCCGCTGATGGAGCCGATGCTGGCCGAGTTCCGGCGGGTGGCGGAGGGGCTTTCGTACCAGGCCCCGCGCATCGCCCTGGTGTCGAACCTGACCGGCGGGCCGGTCTCGGCCGAGCAGGTGTGCTCGCCGGACTACTGGGTGGAGCATGTGCGCCGCACCGTGCGGTTCGCCGACGGCGTGGAGTGGCTGGCCGGGCAGGGCGTCACCGCCTTCCTGGAGCTGGGCCCCGACGGGGTGCTGACCGCGATGGCCCAGGAGAGCCTCGCGGACCGGCCGCGGACGGCGCTGCTCCCGGTGCTGCGCAAGGGCCGTGCCGAGGTGTCCGCGATCGTCTCGGCGCTGGCACGGCTGCACACCCACGGCGTCGCCGTGGACTGGACGGCGTTCTTCGCCGGGTCCGGGGCACACCGGATCGACCTGCCCACCTACGCGTTCCAGCGGCGCCGCTTCTGGCCCGAGACCGCGGTCGGAGCGGACGGCGACGGCGCGCCGGACGCGGCGGGGGCCGAGGACGCCGAGTTCTGGTCGGCCGTGGAGCGGGCCGACCTGGAGTCGCTGGCCTCGGTCCTCGACCTGGACGACGGCGTCCTGACGGCGATGGTGCCCGCGCTGTCGACCTGGCGCAGGCAGCGCCGCGACCGCTCGGCCACCGACAGCTGGCGCTACCGCGTCACCTGGAAGCCCGTCACCGGCGACGCCACCCGGGCGCCCGCGCTCTCGGGACGCTGGCTGGTCGTGGCGCCGCCCGGAGCTGCCGAGGACGGCTGGACGCGCTCCGTCCTCGACGGCCTCGGCGTACCGACCGTGCTGGTCGAGCCCGCGGACGGGGACCGGGCCACGCTGGCCGAACTGCTGCTGCGGCGGGCGGACAGCGAAGAGGCGGGGTTCGCCGGAGTCCTGGCGCTGCCCGCGCACAACACGCCCGGGGACGACGGGGATCCGGCCACCGCCGCGGCCCACGCCGCCACGGTGGTCCAGGCCCTGGGCGACGCGGGCATCGAGGCCCCGCTGTGGTGTCTCACCCGGGGTGCGGTGTCCATCGGCCGCTCGGAGCCGGTCCATGCCCCGGCGCAGGCCGCGGTGTGGGGTCTCGGCCGGGTGGCCGCGCTGGAACACCCGGAGCGCTGGGGCGGCCTCGTCGACCTGCCCGCCGAGCCCGACCCCAAGGCGGTACGCCGACTCGCCGGGGTGCTGGGCCGGGGCGCCGACGAGGACCAGGTGGCGGTGCGCGCCTCCGGCACCTACGTACGGCGGCTGACCCACGACCCGGCCGAACCGGCCGCCGAGGCAGGAGAGTTCACCCCGACCGGCACCGTGCTGATCACCGGTGGCACCGGCGCGCTCGGCGGGCACCTCGCCCGCTGGCTGGCCGCCGAGGGCGCCGCGCATCTGGTGCTCCTCAGCCGCCGGGGGCCGCGCGCGCCGGGCGCGGAGGCGCTCGTCCAGGAGCTGACCGAGCTCGGCGCCCGGGTCACCGTCGCGGCCTGCGACGCCGCGGACCGCGAGGCCCTGGCGGCCGTGCTGGACGCGATCCCCGCCGACACCCCGCTGACGGCCGTGTTCCACACCGCCGGTGTGCTGGACGACGGGGTGGTGGACGCACTCACCCCGGACCGGTTCACCGCCGTGATGCGGTCGAAGGCACAGGCCGCCCGCAACCTCGACGAGCTGACCGAGGGCCACGATCTCGCCGCGTTCGTCCTGTTCTCCTCGGTCGCGGGCACCATAGGCGCCCCCGGGCAGGGCAACTACGCCGCGGCCAACGCCTATCTGGACGCCCTGGCCCAGCGCCGCCGGGACCGCGGTCCGGCCGCCACGTCCCTCGCCTGGGGGCCGTGGGCCGAGGCCGGGATGGTGGCCGACGGCGCGGCGCTGGAGGGCCGCGTACGCCGGGGCGGCTTCACCCCGATGCCCCCGCGGCTGGCCGTCGCCGCGCTCCGGCAGGCGATCGAACGCGACGAGCGGGTGCTGACCGTCGCCGACATCGACTGGGACCGCTTCCTCGACGCCTTCGCCACGGCACGGCCCGCGCCCCTGGTGGCCGACCTGCCGGAGGTACGGCGCGCCCGGGAGACAACGGACACCGGCCGGGGCGGCACGCCGTCGGACCAGCCGACGCTGCGCGGCCGGCTGACGAGCCTGCCCGAGACCGAGCGGGGCGCGTACGTGCTCGACCTGCTGCGCGGCCGGGTGGCCGCCGTACTCGGCCACGGCGACACCGCGGCCATCGCCCCCGACCAGGCGTTCCGGGACCTGGGCTTCGACTCGCTCACCACGGTCGAGCTGCGCAACGCGCTGTCGGCGCAGACCGGGCTGACCCTGCCGTCCTCCCTGGTCTACGACTACCCCACGCCGTACGCGCTGGCGGACTTCCTGCTCGCCGAGGTGCTCGGCGCGGCGGCTGACAGCTCCGCGCCCCCGGCGCACTCGGCGACACCGCCCGTGGACGACGACCCGGTGGCCATCGTCGGCATCAGCTGCCGGTTCCCCGGCGGCGTGGCGTCGCCGGAGGACCTGTGGCGGCTGCTCGCCGACGGCGGGGACGGCATCTCCCCGTTCCCCACCGACCGGGGATGGGACCTCGACGCGCTCACGGACGGAGCCTCCGCCACGCGGGAGGGCGGCTTCCTGCCCGACGTGGGCGACTTCGACGCCGCGTTCTTCGGCATCTCCCCGCGCGAGGCCCTCGCCATGGACCCGCAGCAGCGGCTGCTGCTGGAAACCTCGTGGGAGGCGCTGGAACGGGCCGGGATCGACCCCGCCACGCTTCGGGGCAGCGACACCGGCGTCTTCGTGGGCACCAACGGACAGGACTACGCGGGCGTGCTGCGCAAGGCCACCGCCGATGTGCGCGGACACGTGGCCACCGGCAACACGGCCAGCGTGATGTCGGGCCGGCTGTCGTACACCCTGGGGCTCGAAGGACCGGCCGTCACCGTCGACACCGCCTGCTCGTCCTCGCTGGTGTCGCTGCACTGGGCGGCCCAGGCGCTGCGGCGCGGCGAGTGCTCGCTCGTCCTGGCCGGCGGCGTCTCCGTGATGTCGAGCCCGGACTCCTTCACCGAGTTCAGCGTGCAGGGCGGACTTGCCCCGGACGGCCGGTGCAAGGCCTTCGCCGACGCCGCCGACGGCACCGCCTGGTCCGAGGGCGTCGGGGTGCTGGTCCTGGAGCGGCTCTCGGACGCCGTACGCAACGGACACGAGGTCTGGGGCGTGGTACGCGGCACCGCGGTCAACCAGGACGGCGCGTCCAACGGGCTGACGGCGCCCAACGGCCCCGCGCAGCAGCGGGTGATCCGGCAGGCCCTGTCCGACGCGCGGTTGACGCCGGGTGACGTCGACGCGGTCGAGGCACACGGCACCGGCACCACCCTGGGCGACCCCATCGAGGCGCACGCCCTGCTCGCCACCTACGGCCGGGAGCGCCGGGAACCGCTGCTGCTGGGCACCGTGAAGTCCAACATCGGCCATACGCAGGCCGCGGCCGGTGTGGCCGGTGTGATCAAGATGGTCATGGCGATGCGGCAGGGTGTGCTGCCCCGGACACTGCATGTGGACACGCCGTCCTCCCACGTCGACTGGGCGTCGGGCGCGGTGTCGCTGGTGCGCGAGGCCACGCCGTGGCCGCGGACGGACCGGCCGTGGCGGGCCGGTGTATCGGCCTTCGGCGTCAGCGGCACCAACGCCCATGTGATCGTCGAGCAGGCGCCCGTGGCCGAACCCTCCGGGCCGCACGAGCCCGGGCCGATCCCGGCCGTGGTGCCGTGGCTCGTCTCGGGCCGTGGCCAGGCGGCGCTGAACGCGCAGCTCGACCGGCTCACCTCCTTCGTTGACATGAGCGCCCCGCGGCCGTCCCCCATGGACGTGGGGTACACACTGGCCCTCGGCCGCCCGGCGTTCGACCACCGCGCGCTGCTGCTGGCCACCGCCGACCGGGTAACGGAGGCGGCGCGCGGGGTGGTACGCGCCCCCGGTGGCAGGACGGCGTTCCTCTTCTCGGGCCAGGGCAGCCAGCGGCCCGGCATGGGGCGGCGGCTCTACGACCGCTTCCCCGCCTTCGCCGAGGCGCTGGACGACGTGCTGGCCCATCTGGACACGGAGCTGGACCGTCCGCTGCGCGAGGTGATGTTCGCCGACGCCGGGACGGCCGCGGCGGAGCTGCTGGACCGTACGGGATACACCCAGCCCGCCCTGTTCGCCGTCGAAGTGGCCCTGTTCCGGCTGCTGGAGTCGTGGGGCGTACGCCCGGACCTGCTCGCCGGGCACTCCATCGGGGAACTGGCGGCGGCCCACGCCGCCGGGGTGTTCTCGCTCGCCGACGCGTGCCGGCTGGTGGCGGCGCGGGCACGGCTGATGGACGCGTTGCCCGCCGGTGGCGCGATGGTCTCGCTGGAGGCCACCGAGGACGAGGTCGCCCCGCTGCTGGCCGGACACGAAGCTCTGGTCTCCGTCGCGGCGGTCAACGGCCCCACCGCGGTGGTGATCGCCGGTGACGAGGAGGCGGTGGCGCGGATCGCCGGGCAACTCGAGTCCCGAGGGCGCAGGACCAGGCGGCTGCGGGTCTCGCACGCCTTCCACTCGCCGCTGATGGAACCGATGCTCGACGCGTTCGCCGCAGTGGCCGGACAACTGGCGTACCAGGAGCCGCGGATCCCCGTCGTCTCCAACCTGACCGGCCGACAGGCCACGGCCGAGGAGCTGTGTTCCCCCGGCTACTGGGTGCGCCAGGTGCGGGAGCCGGTGCGGTTCGGCGACGGAGTGCGCACCCTGCGGGACGCGGGCGCGACCGCCTTCGTCGAGCTGGGCCCTGACCGGGTGCTGGCCGCGATGGCCCGGCACACGCTGACCGACGAGGGGCCCGAACCGCTGGTGGTGCCGCTGCTGCGCGCGGACCGCGACGAGGAACCCGAGATCACGGCGGCGCTGGGCGCGCTGCATGTGCACGGCGTGCCGGTGGACTGGGCCGCGTACTTCAGCGGGTCCGGTGCGCGCCGGACCACCCTGCCGACGTACGCCTTCCAGCACGAGCGGTTCTGGCCCGAGTTCGCGCCGGACACGGCGGGGCCCGTGGCGGCCGACCCGGTGGACGCTGAGTTCTGGTCGGCCGTGGAGCGGGAGGACCTGGAGTCGCTGTCGGCCACGTTGGAGGTGGACGGAGACTCGCTGACCGCGGTACTGCCCGCGCTCTCGTCGTGGCGCCGGTCCCGCCACGACGAGTCCGTCGTGGACGGCTGGCGCTACCGGGTGAGCTGGACGCCGCTGACCGGGCCGGCCTTCGCCGGAACGCCGACCGGCGCCCCGGAGGGGACCTGGCTGCTGGTCGTCCCCGGCATCGACGGGGCCAGGACGGTCGATGAGGAATGGGTGGCGGCCGTCGCCGAGGCGATGGGGCCGGACACCGTAAGCATCGAGGTGGCGGACGCCGACCGGGCCGTCCTGGCCGGGCGGCTCGGGGAGATGCGGGAGCGGTTCGCGGGTGTGCTGTCCCTGCTCGCCCTCGGGCGGACCGGGCCCGAATCCACCGCGCCGACCTTCGCCTTGATCCAGGCGTTGGGCGACGCGGGTATCGAGGCACCGCTGTGGTGCGCCACCCTGGGCGCGGTCCGCGTGGGCCGCGGCGACGCCGCCGCGGATCCGGGGCAGGCCGCGGTGTGGGGCCTGGGCCGGGTGGCCGCGCTGGAACACCCGGAGCGCTGGGGCGGTCTCGTCGACCTGCCCGGCTCCCTCGACCAACGGGCCCGTGCCCGGCTCGCGGCCGTCCTGGCCGGTGGCGCGGGCGACCCCGCCGAGGACCAGGTGGCGGTGCGCGCCACCGGGGTCTTCGGCCGCCGGCTGGTGCGGGCCGCGGCGCCGGTCGCCGACGGGCGGTGGCGGCCGCGGGGCACGGTCTGGGTGACCGGTGGCACGGGCGCTACGGCCGGACAGCTCGCCCGGTGGCTGGTCGGGGAGGGGGCCGAGCATCTGGTGCTGACCGGCCCGCAGGACCCCGACGCGCCCGCCACCGCCGAACTGCTCGCCGAACTCACCGAGTCGGGCGTCCGGGTGACCGCGCGGGCGTATGACCCGGCCGACCGCGGCGCCCTGGCGGCGCTGCTCGACGAGTTCCCGCCGGACGCGGTGGTGCACGCCGGACAGCCCGACCTGTCGCCCGCCCCGCCCGGCGCCACCGACCGGATCGACGCGATTGCGACCGAGGAGCCGGCCGCGGCGCTGGCGGACCGGATCGCGCAGGCGGCACACCTCGACGAACTGCTGGGCGACCGGCCCCTGGACGCCTTTGTGCTGCTCACCTCGGTCGCGGGGGTGTGGGGCGTGACGGGACGGGCCACCGACGCGGCCGCCGACGCCGCCCTCGAAGCGCTGGCCGACCGGCGCCGGGCGCGCGGGGCCGCGGCCACCTCGGTGGCGTGGAGCGCCTGGGCCACTCCTGCCGCTCCGACCGACGGGATGGCGGCTCATCTGCGACTCAGCGGACTGCCCGCCCTGCCACCACGGCTGGCCGTGGCCGCGCTGGGCCGGGCGGTGGACGGCGAACAGGACGCCGTGACGCTCGCGGACGTGGCCTGGGACCGGTTCGCCCCGGCGTTCGCCGCCGTACGCCCGAGCGCGCTGTTCGCCGCGCTGCCCGAGGCCCGTACGGCGCTGGAGGCCGCGGCGGCCGGCCGGGACACCGTTGCCGGCGCCACGGGCACGGCGGCCGAACTGCGGACACGGCTGCTGGGCCTGCCCGCAGTTCAGCGCTCCCATGTCCTGCTGGATCTGGTCCGCGGCCAGGTCGCCGAGGTGCTGGGGCACACGGGTGCCGAGGCGATCGAGGCCGACCGGGCCTTCTCGGACCTCGGATTCGACTCGCTGACCGCGGTGGACCTGCGCAACCAACTGACTCAGGCCACCGGTCTGCCCCTGCCCACCACCCTCGCCTTCGACCACCCGACCCCGGCGGCGCTCGCCGGCCACCTATGGGCCGAACTGCTCGGCGAGGACGGCGACGACGACACGGCGGCGCTGCCGGCCCGCACCACCGACGACCCGATCGTGATCGTCGGCATGAGCTGCCGCTACCCCGGCGGTGTGCGCTCGCCCGAGGACCTGTGGCAACTGGTCGTGGACGAGGCCGACGCCATCGGCCACCTGCCCACCGACCGCGGCTGGGACCTCGGCACACTGGCCGACGGCGCCCCGGACGGACGCGGGCGCAGCGCCGCCCGGGGCGGCGGCTTCCTCTACGACGCCGCCGACTTCGACCCGGGCTTCTTCGGCATCGCGCCGCGCGAGGCCATGGTGATGGACCCGCAGCAGCGGCTGGTGCTCGAGGCCGCATGGGAGGCGCTGGAGCGGGCCGGTGTCGACCCGCACACGCTGCGCGGCGGCGACACGGGCGTCTTCGTCGGCGCCACCAGCGGCGACTACCGCCCACCCGCCGACCAGCGCGGCCACGCCCAGACCGCGCAGGCGGCCAGCCTGATCTCCGGCCGCCTCTCGTACAGCTTCGGCCTGGAGGGCCCCGCGGTGACCGTGGACACCGCCTGCTCCTCGTCGCTGGTGGCGCTGCACCTGGCCGCCCAGGCGCTGCGCTCGGGCGAGTGCTCGCTGGCGCTGGCCGGCGGGGTGACGGTGATGTCCACGCCGGTGGGGATCGTGGAGTTCAGCGACATGGGCGCGCTGTCCGCCGACGGCCGGTGCAAGGCGTTCGCCGAGGCGGCGGACGGCACGGGCTGGTCCGAGGGCGTCGGCATGCTCGTGGTGGAGCGGCTGTCCGACGCCCGGCGCAACGGGCACCGCGTCCTGGCGGTCCTGCGCGGCTCGGCGGTCAACCAGGACGGCGCCTCGAACGGGCTGACCGCGCCCAACGGCCCCTCGCAGCGCCGGGTCATCCGCCGCGCGCTCGCGAACGCCGGGCTGTCCCCCGCGGACGTGGACGTGGTCGAGGCCCATGGCACCGGAACCACACTCGGCGACCCCATCGAGGCCCAGGCGCTGCTGGCCACCTACGGCCAGGACCGCGAACGGCCCCTGCTGCTCGGCTCGGTCAAGTCCAACATCGGACACACGCAGTCGGCGGCGGGCGTCGCCGGTGTGATCAAGACGGTCATGGCGATGCGCCACGGCGTGGTGCCCAGGACGCTCCATCTGGACGCTCCCACCTCGCATGTGGACTGGTCCGCCGGTGCCGTGGAACTGGCCGCCGAGGCCACCGCATGGCCGCGGACCGGGCGGGCGCGCCGGGCCGGGATCTCCTCGTTCGGCGCCAGCGGCACCAACTCCCACGTGATCATCGAGCAGGCCCCCGACGACGAGCCCGCCCGGATCCCCGCTGCGCCACAGCGCGACGGCGCGCCGTGGCCCGTCGCCCTGTCGGCCCGCACCCCCCAGGCGCTGCGCGACCAGGCCCGCCGACTGCTCGGCCATGTCGCCGCGCACCCGGAACTCGACCTCGCCGACCTGGCGTTCTCGCTGGCCGCCACCCGGGCGGCCTTCGAGGAACGGGCCGCGGTGCTGAGCGCGGACCGCGACGAGTTGGCCGAGGGCCTTCAGGCGGTGGCCGAAGGACGCCCGTCCGCACGGGTGGTCGAGGACACCGCGGCCGGTGGCCGGACCGCCTTCCTCTTCTCGGGCCAGGGCAGCCAGCGGGCGGGGATGGGCCGGGAGCTCTACGGCGCCTTCCCGGCGTTCGCCGAGGCGTTCGACGCGGTGTGCGCACACCTGGACGCCCACCTCGAACGGCCGCTGGCCGAGGTGGTGTTCGCGGAGGCCGGAACGGCCGAGGCGGAGCTGCTGGACGAGACGCGCTGGACCCAGCCCGCGCTGTTCGCGGTCGAGGTGGCGCTGTTCCGGCTGCTGGAGTCCTGGGGGATCGTCCCGGACTATCTGGCGGGGCATTCGATCGGCGAGATCGCGGCGGCCCACGTGGCGGGCGTCTTCTCGCTGCCTGACGCGTGCGCCCTGGTGGCGGCGCGCGGCCGGCTGATGCAGGAGCTGCCGCCCGGGGGAGCGATGGTGGCGCTTCAGGCCACCGAGGAGGAGGTGGCGCCCCATCTGGGGGAGCGGGCCTCGGTCGCGGCCGTGAACGGTCCGCGGTCGGTGGTCGTGGCGGGCCACGAGGCAGCCGTGCTGGACGTGGCGGCCCGGTTCGCCGAGCAGGGTCGCAAGACCAGTCGGCTGACGGTCAGCCATGCGTTCCACTCCCCGCTGATGGAGCCGATGCTGGCGGAGTTCGGCCGGATCGTGCGCGGCCTGACGATGGCGGCGCCGCGGATCGCGCTGGTGTCCAACCTGACGGGCGACGTGGTGTCGGCCGAGCGGGTGTGCGCGCCCGAGTACTGGGTGGAGCATGTCCGCCGTACGGTGCGGTTCGCCGACGGCGTCAGCCGGCTCGCCGCCGCGGGCGTCACCACCTTCCTGGAGGTGGGGCCCGACGCCGTACTGACCGCCATGGCGCAGGAAACCCTCGGCGAACGGTCGGCCGACGCCCTGCTCGTCCCCGCGTTGCGCAGGACGCGCGGCGAGGAGGCCGCCCTGGTGTCGGCCGTGGCCCGGCTGTACGCGCACGGCGTCGGAGTCGACTGGGCGGGCTTCTTCGCCTCCTCCGGCGCCCGGCGGATCGACCTGCCCACCTACCCCTTCCAGCACCAGCGCTTCTGGCCCGAGGACACCACTCATGAGGAGGCCGCGGCCCCCGATACGGCGGACGCGGACTTCTGGGCCATCGTGGAACGGGCCGACCGGGCGGACATCGCCTCGCTGGCGACGGCGCTGGACGTCGAGGACGAGGCGTTGACGAAGGTCCTGCCCGCGCTCTCGACCTGGCGCCGCAGGCGCCACGAGCAGTCCGCCGCGGAAAGCCGGCGGTACCGGATCGGCTGGACGCCGCTCACCCGCATGGCACCGGCCGCCCCCTCGGGGACATGGCTGGCCGTGGTTCCGGCCGGACACGCCGAGGACCCCTGGGTGGGCGCGGCGGTCGAGGCGCTGGGCACCGGGACGGTACGGCTGGAGGTCACCGGACCGGACCGTACGGAGCTGGCCGGGCGGCTGCGCGAGCTGGTCGCCGAGGGCCTCCGGCCGGTCGGCGTGGTGTCGCTGCTGGCCGTGGCCGACTCCGCGGGCCCGGCCGTCCCGCCGGGGCTCGCCCTGACCGCCGTACTGGTGCAGGCCCTGGGCGACGCCGGGATCGAGGCCCCGCTGTGGTGTGTCACCCGGGGCGCGGTGTCGACCGGCGGGACGGACCGGGTGACCGCCCCGCGGCAGGCGGCGGTGTGGGGGCTCGGCCGGGTGGCCGCGCTGGAACACCCGCAGCGCTGGGGCGGGTTGGTCGACCTCCCCGAGGAGCTGGACGGGCGCACGGCCTCGCGGCTCGCCGGCGTGCTGGCGCGGCCCGGTGGACCGGAGCCCGCCGAGGACCAGATCGCGGTGCGCGCCTCGGGGGTGTTCGGCCGCCGGCTGCAACGGCCGGTCGGCGCCCCACCCGAGGACGGCTGGAAGCCCTCGGGCACGGTGCTGGTCACCGGGGGCACCGGGACCCTGGGCGGCCATGTCGCCCGGTGGCTGGCGCGCGAGGGCGCGGAGCACATCCTGCTCGCCAGCCGCAGCGGCCCGGAGGCCGAGGGCGCCGGGGAACTGCGGTCCGAGCTGGCCGGGCTGGGCGTCCAGGTGTCGATCGTGGCCTGCGACGCCGCCGACCGGCGGCAGATGGCGGACCTGCTGGCGGGCATCCCCGCCGAGTGCCCGCTGACTGCCGTGGTGCATGCGGCGGGCGTCCTGGACGACGGTGTCCTCGACGGCCTGTCGCCACAGCGGTTCGAGGCGGTGTTCCGGTCCAAGGTGGAGTCGGCGGCCGTCCTGGACGAGCTGACCCGGGAGCTGGACCTGACGGCGTTCGTGCTGTTCTCCTCCGCGTCCGGCGCCGTGGGCAACGCAGGCCAGGCCAACTACGCCGCCGCGAACGCGGCGTTGGACGCGCTGGCCGAGCGGCGCCGGGACGAGGGCCTGCCCGCCACCTCGGTGGCCTGGGGCGCCTGGGCCGGTGGCGGCATGGCGGCGAGCGCCCGCGCCGAGGAGGCATCGCAGCGCACCGGGGTGAGCGCGATGGCCCCGGAGGACGCGCTGTCGGCCATGCGCGTCGCGGTGGCGTCCGGGGACCCCACCCCCGTGGTCGCCGACATCGACCAGGCCCGGTTCATCCACGCCTTCACCACCCGGCGGCCCAGCCCCCTGCTACGAGAGCTGCCCCGGTACGCGGAGCTGACCGCGGGCGCCGTCGTCTCCCCGCGCGACCAGGCGTCGGCCGCGGCCGAACTGCGGGAGCGGCTGCTCGGCCGGCCGGCGGCGGAGCGGCCCCGCATGGTGCTGGACCTGGTCCGCGCCCAGGTCGCCGAGGTGCTCGGGTACGCGGGGCCCGAGGCCGTCGGCGCCGAGCGGGCGTTCAAGGACCTCGGCTTCGACTCGCTGGCCGCGATCGAGCTGCGCAACCAGCTCACCGCGACGACCGGGCTGAGCCTGTCCGCCACGCTCGTCTTCGACCATCCGACGCCCGTCGCCCTCGCCGGGCATGTGCTGCGGGAGCTCGTACCCGAGACGGGCGGCGGTTCCGCCGCCGATGAGCGGGAGCACGAGATCCGGGCGCTGCTGACCTCCGTGCCCCTCGCCCGGCTGCGGGAGGTCGGGCTGCTGGAGCCCCTGCTCCAGCTGGCCGGCCACCCGGCGGCGGAGGACCAGGCTCCGGGGGACTCGATCGACGCGATGGACCTGGACGACCTGGTCAGGGCCGCGCTCGACGGCAACGCGCCCTGACCGCACCCCGGCCGCGCCACGGCAAGCGGCCCGATGACAGATCCAGCGGGGCTGGAACCGTCATCGGGCCGCGAGGTCCGGAAGAGCGGAGGTCAGGGTGCCAGGGCGGGGGAGCCGAGGACCAGATCGGCCGCGGTGCGCAGACCGCCCGCCTCCCGCTGCACCTGGGCGAAGTGCCGGGCGCGTGCATCGAACGAGGGGTCGGTCAGTACCCGGGTCAGCTTGTCCAGCACATCGTCGACGTCGAAGGTCTCGGGGCGGTCCAGCGTGAGGCTGACCCCGCTGTCCGCGCCGCGCACCGCCTGGTCGTAGCAGTCGATCCACAGCGGCCGGACCACCAGCGGCTTGCCGAAGTAGATCCCCTCGTGGAAGCCGTTGCCCCCGCCGTGGGTGAAGAAGACCTTGACGTTCGGGTGGGCCAGGGCGTCGAGCTGCGAGGGCACCCAGCTCTCGATCCGCAGATTGGCCGGCAGCTCGCCGTCCGGCGGCAGCAACTGCTGCTGGTCCTTGGGGAGCTTCCACAGCACGTGGTGGCGCCCCTCCAGCCGGCGGACCACCTCCACCAGGGCGCGGACCTGCTCCGCGGTCAGCCGGGTGACCGTACCGAAGCCCATGTAGACGACCGAGTCATGGGCGTCGAGCCACCGCGAGAGTCCGCCGTCCTCGGGCGCCTCGGGCAGCGGAGGAATGATCGCCCCCAGCAGACGCATGTTGTCGGGGAAGGGGAACGGATACTCAAGACCGGTGACCGAGTAACACAGAATCAGCTCGGCCAGATCCGTCCGTGCCGAGAACTTGACCGTCTCCGGGGAGATTCCCAGTTTTTCCCGCGTCTTTTTGGAACTGCCGAGCACTGTCAACATGCTCGGCTTGAAGAACATCGACACCTTACGGATCTTGAACCAGCGATTGGCCATCCGCTGGCCGAAGGTCATGTTCAGCGGAAGACCCGAATGCGCCGACGGGAAGTTGTTCCACAGGCTGGTCATATAGAGATTGCTGGGCAGGAAGGGCACGCTCAGCATGAACGGGATCTTCCTGGTGACCGCCACCTCCACCCCGAAGAACGACACGCTGTCGATGATCATCAGCGCCGGCCGGACCTCCTCGGCCACCGCGTCCAGCGCCCGGTATTTGGGCACCGTCAGATGCGGGTTGAAGGTGTGTTCCACGAGGGCGCGGTGGGCCTTCCACCGCGACGGCTGGGTCACCCGCCGATAGGTCTCGTCGTCCCAGGTGGGGGAGGACAGCTCGGGCACCACCTCGCCCAGCGAGGCGAAGCGCACCGGACTGCCCGCGTCGATGCCCTCGATGTCCTCACGCCGCTTCTCGTCGGTGGCGAACCACAGGTCGGGCACCCCCCGCCGGGACAGCTCGGTGGCGATGAGGAAGAGCGAGTTGAACAATCCGCTCTCCGGTGAGCTCACAAACATGATCGGCCGCCGGGGCGAGGTCACGATCAACACCTCCGCAGGTGCGGGATGGATGACGGAAGGCATGCCGAATGCGCCCGTGTGCCGGTCGGCGGCGCACGGGCCGGACCATCGGAGTTCGATCGGCAGCCCGGACTTCCTTGCTACCGGCTCGGAGACAAAGAAATCCCCAGTGATTCGGCGGACACTGGGCGCTGAACAGCGACGGGGCGAACAAACAGGCAATGACTAGGGGATTGCCAGTGGGCCGTGGATTTCACTTTCCAGTTATGGACCCCGATCGGCGGGGCGGTGCTCCGGAACCCGCGTACACGGCGCACGCAGACGCTGTCCACTGATCCGCTCGAATTACGGAGTTGGCCATGGCTACGCCCAGCGAGAAGGTCGTCGAAGCGCTCCGGGCCTCCATGAAGGAGACGGAACGGCTGCGTCGGCAGAACCAGACTCTGGTCGCCGCCGCGACGGAGCCGATCGCGATCGTGGCGATGAGCTGCCGGTTCCCGGGCGGGGTGCGCTCACCGGAGGATCTGTGGGAACTCGTCGCCGCCGGCCGCGACGCGGTCTCCGGGTTTCCCGCCGACCGCGGCTGGGACCTGGACGCCCTGGCCGCGGATGACGGCCGTCCGGGCTCCAGCGTCACCCGGGAAGGCGGATTCCTCGACGGCATCGCCGACTTCGACCCCGGCTTCTTCGGGATCTCGCCGCGCGAAGCGCTGTCCATGGACCCGCAGCAGCGGCTGCTGCTGGAGACCTCCTGGGAGGCGGTGGAGCGGGCCGGGATCGACCCGACCCGGCTGAGGGGCTCCCGCACCGGGGTCTTCGTCGGCATGAGCGGCCAGGACTACTCGTATCTGACCGTGAACTCCCTGACCGATCTGGAAGGCAACGTCGGCACCGGCATGGGCGCCGGCGCCGCCTCCGGACGGCTCTCCTACACCCTGGGCCTCGAAGGCCCCGCCGTCACCGTGGACACCGCCTGCTCCTCGTCGCTGGTGGCACTGCACTTCGCCGCCCAGGCGCTGCGCACCGGAGAGTGTTCGCTGGCGCTGGTCGGCGGTGTCACGGCGATGTCGACACCGGGGGCCTTCATCGAGTTCAGCCGCCAGGGCGGGCTCGCCCCGGACGGCCGCTGCAAGGCGTTCGCCGAGTCGGCCGACGGCACCGGGTGGGCCGAGGGCGTCGGCGTGCTGGTCGTGGAGCGGCTGACGGACGCGCGCCGCAACGGACACCGGGTGCTCGCCCTCGTCCGCGGTTCGGCCGTCAACCAGGACGGCGCGTCCAACGGCTTCACCGCACCGAACGGCCCGTCGCAGCAGCGGGTGATCCGTCAGGCGTTGGAGAGCGCGGGGCTGTCCGCGGCGGACGTGGACGCGGTGGAGGCGCACGGCACCGGTACGACACTGGGCGACCCGATCGAGGCCCAGGCGCTGCTCGCCACGTATGGGCAGGACCGCGAACGGCCGCTGTGGCTGGGGTCGGTGAAGTCGAACATCGGCCACACGCAGGCCGCCGCGGGCATGGCCGGTGTGATCAAGATGGTCATGGCGATGCGCCACGGTCTGCTCCCCTCGTCCCTCCACGTGGACGCGCCGTCCTCGCACGTCAACTGGTCGGCAGGTGCGGTGGAGCTGCTGACCGAGGCCGTGGCCTGGCCGGACAGCGACCGCCCGCGCCGCGCCGGGGTCTCCTCGTTCGGCGTCAGCGGAACCAACGCGCACACCATCCTGGAGCAGGCGCCGCCCGAGGACACGGAAAGAGAGGACGCGGAAGGCGGGGACGCGGCTGCCCCGGGCGCTTCGGCCGCGCCGCCCGCCGTGGTGCCGTGGCTGCTGTCCGGCAGGACCGAGCCCGCCCTGCGGGCCCAGGCCGCCCGGCTGCTGTCCCATCTCGAACGCGCCCCGGCGGCAGGCGCGCAGGACGTGGCGATGTCCCTGGCGACCACCCGGCCGGGCTTCGAGCATCGGCTGGCGGTGCTGGCGCACGACGCCCCGGGGCTGCGCGCCGCGCTGTCCGCCTGGCTCGCGGATGAGCGCCCGGCGGCGGCACTGCGCGGCTCGGTGCGGGCGGACGGCGGACTGGCGGTGCTGTTCTCGGGGCAGGGCAGCCAGCGGGCCGGGATGGGCCGCGAGCTGTACGGGCGGTACCCGGGCTTCACCGAGGCCCTGGACGAGGCGTGTGCGCATCTGGACGGACACCTCGAACGGCCCCTGCGCGACGTGATGTTCGCCGAGGAGGGCTCTGCCGAGGCCGGGTTGCTCGAACGGACGGAGTGGGCTCAGCCGGCGCTGTTCGCGGTCGAGGTGGCGCTGTTCCGGCTGCTGGAGTCGTGGGGGCTGCTCCCCGACCAGCTGGCCGGGCACTCGGTCGGGGAGATCGCCGCTGCGCATGTGGCCGGAGTGTTCTCGCTGGCGGACGCGTGCACGCTGGTGGCGGCGCGGGCCCGGCTGATGGGCGAGCTGCCGCAGGGCGGGGCGATGGTCTCACTGCGGGCCACCGTGGCGGAGGTGACGCCGCACCTGGGCGATGAGGTGTCGATCGCGGCGGTCAACGGGCCCGGCGCGGTGGTCGTCGCGGGCGACGAGACGGCCGTACTGGAGGTGGCGGCCCGCTTCGAGCGGGACGGGCGCAAGACCAGGCGGCTGCGGGTGTCGCACGCCTTCCACTCGCCGCTGATGGACCCGATGCTGGCGGAGTTCGGCGAGGTGGCGCGCGCTCTCTCGTACCGGGCCCCGCTGATCCCGCTCGTCTCCCTGGTGACCGGCGAAGTGGCCACGGCCGACCTGGTGTGTTCCCCCGAGTACTGGGTGCGGCATGTGCGCGAGGCGGTGCGGTTCGCCGACGGCGTCGCCGCGATGAGCGCCGCGGGAGTGACCTCCTTCCTGGAAGTCGGCCCCGACGGCGCACTGACCGCCCTGGCCCTGGAGTCGGCGCCGCGGGCCGCCGTCGCGGTCCCGGTCCTGCGCGGCGACCGCGGCGAGGAGGCCGCGCTCATCGAGGCACTGACCCGGTCGCACCTCGCCGGGGTGGGCTGGGACTGGGCCGCGTTCTTCGCGGGCACCGGGGCCCGACCCGTCGATCTGCCCACGTACGCCTTCCAGCGCGAGCGATTCTGGCCCGAGGCCCCCACGGCGGAGCCGACCGCTGCGGCGGACCCGGTGGACGCCGAGTTCTGGGCCGCGGTGGAGCGGGAGGACCTCGGCTCGCTGGCGTCGAGCCTGGACATCGAGGGCGCGGTGCTGGAGCCCGTGGTCCCGGCGCTGTCCTCGTGGCGGCGGCAACGGCGCGAGCGGACGGCCGTGGACGGCCTGCGGCACCGCGTCACCTGGAAGCCGCTGACCGGCACGGACCACGGACCGCTCCTGGGCAGCTGGCTCGTGGTGGTTCCGCGGAGCCGGGCGGCGGACCCGTGGGTGTCCTCGGTGGTCGCCGCGCTGGGCGTGACGACGGTGCCGCTGGAGGTCGGCGACACCGACCGGGCCGCGCTGGCCGGGCGGCTGCGGGAGGCCGTGGCGACGGGGCCCGTCGCGGGCGTGGTGTCGTTGCTGGCGCTTGAGGAGCCCGCCGAGGCGCGATGCCCGGCCGTACCCGCCGGTGTGCTGCTGACCACCGCGCTGCTCCAGGCGCTGGGCGACGCGGGCGTCGACGCGCCGGTGTGGGCAGTGACCCGGGGAGCGGTCGCGGTAGGCCGCTCGGAGTCGGTGCGAGGCGTGGCACAGGCCGCGGTGTGGGGCCTGGGACGGGTGGCGGCGCTGGAGTTTCCCGGCCGGTGGGGCGGGTTGGTGGATCTGCCCGAGGTGGTGGACGGGCGGGCCGCAGCCCGGTTCACCGCGGTGCTGGCCGGTCTCGGCGGGGAGGACCAGGTCGCGGTGCGCGCGTCCGGGGTGTACGGCCGGCGGCTGGTCGCGGCCCCGGCCGAGCCGGGCGCGGGGTGGCGGCCGTCGGGCACGGTGGTGATCACCGGCGGCACGGGTGCTCTGGGCGGCCATGTCGCCCGGTGGCTGGCGCGCGGCGGGGCCGCCCATGTGGTGCTGGCCAGCCGCAGCGGCGACCAGGCGCCGGGGACGGCCGAACTCCGCGACGAGCTGGTCGAATCGGGCGTCCGGGTGTCCATCGTGGCGTGTGACGTGGCCGACCGGGACCAGGTGGCCGCCATGCTGGCCGCCATCCCCGCCGACTGCCCGTTGACGGGTGTCGTGCACGCGGCGGGGGTGCTGGACGACGGAGTGCTGGAAGGGCTGTCACCCGAGCGCTTCGAAGCGGTGTTCCGCTCCAAGGTGGCGTCCGCGCTGGTCCTGGACGAGCTGACCCGCGAGCTGGATCTCTCGGCGTTCGTGCTGTTCTCGTCGGCCGCGGGCGCGCTGGGCAACCCGGGCCAGGCCAACTACGCGGCCGCCAACGCCGTGCTGGACGCGATAGCCGAGCGCCGCAGGGCCCGGGGCCTCGCCGCGACGTCCATCGCCTGGGGCGCCTGGGCCGGCGGCGGCATGGCGGGCGAAGGCCGCGACGCGGCGCTCTCCCGGCGCACCGGCACGTTCGCGCTGGAGCCCGGTCAGGCGATCTCCGCGCTGCGCGGCGCCGTCGCAGAGCGCGACCCGCTGCTCGTCGTCGCCGACATCCGGCGGCCCGAGTTCCTCCGGGTGTTCGGCGGCGTCCGGCCGAGCCCCGTCCTGTCCGACCTGCCGGGCTACCGCGAGCTCGCCGACGCCGGAGCCATCGGCCGCCCGCGGGCCGAGCGATCGGCCCCCGCGCTCCTCGAACGGCTGGCGGGCCTGCCGGAGTCGGAGCGCCCCACCGCCCTGCTGGACCTGGTCCGCACCGAAGTGGCCGCGGTGCTGCGGTACTCCGGAGCGGACGCGATCGAGGCCGACCGGGCGTTCAAGGACCTGGGCTTCGACTCGCTGACCGCCGTCGAGCTGCGCAACCAGCTCGCCGCCACGACCGGGCTGAGCCTGCCCGCCACGCTGGTGTTCGACCACCCCACCCCCACGGTGCTCGCGGAGTTCCTGCTGGCCGAGGTGGCGGGGCGGCACGACGAGGTGCCGGCCCCCGCGCCGGTCGCCGTCGGCACGGCCGACGACCCGATCGCGATCGTCGGGATGAGCTGCCGCTTCCCGGGCGGCATATCCTCCCCGGAGGATCTGTGGCGGCTGGTGGCCGCGGGCCGGGACGCCATCTCGGACTTTCCCGCCGACCGCGGCTGGGACCTCGCAGCCCTCACCGGCGACGGCCCCGGAAGCAGCGACACCGGCAGGGGAGGGTTCCTGCGTGACGCGGCCGGGTTCGACGCCGACTTCTTCGGGATCTCGCCGCGCGAGGCGATGGCGATGGACCCCCAGCAGCGGCTGCTGCTGGAGACCGCGTGGGAGGCGTTCGAGCGCGCCGGGATCGACCCTGCGTCGGTCCGGTCCAGCCGGACCGGGGTGTTCGTGGGCACCAACGGCCAGGACTACTCGGATCTGGTGCGGGCCTCGAACTCCGACACCTCCGGTCACACCGGCACCGGCATCGCCGCCAGTGTGGCCTCCGGCCGCCTCTCCTACACCCTCGGCCTCGAAGGCCCCGCGCTGACGGTCGACACCGCCTGCTCGGCCTCCCTGGTGGCGCTGCACCTGGCGGCCGGGGCCCTGCGCTCCGGAGAGTGTTCCCTCGCCTTGGCGGGCGGTGTGACGGTGATGTCCACCCCGGGCGGGTTCGTGGGCTTCAGCGGGCAGAACGGGCTGGCCCCGGACGGCCGGTGCAAGGCGTTCGCCGACGCGGCCGACGGCACGGGCTGGTCCGAGGGCGTGGCCCTGTTGGTGGTGGAGCGGCTGTCGGACGCCCGGCGCAACGGCCACGAGGTGCTGGCGGTGGTGCGGGGCTCGGCGGTGAACCAGGACGGCGCGTCGAACGGCCTCACGGCGCCGAACGGCCCGTCGCAGCAGCGCGTGATCCGGCAGGCCCTCGCCGACGCCGGCCTGTCCCCCTCGGACGTGGACGCGGTGGAGGCACACGGCACCGGCACGACGCTGGGCGACCCGATCGAGGCCCAGGCGCTGCTCGCCACCTACGGCCAGGACCGCGAACGGCCGCTGTGGCTCGGGTCGGTGAAGTCCAACCTCGGCCACACCCAGGCGGCGGCGGGCGTGGCCGGGGTGATCAAGACGGTGATGGCCATGCGGCACGGAGTGCTGCCGCGCACGCTGCACATCGACCGGCCCTCCTCGCACGTGGACTGGTCCGCCGGCGCGGTGGAGCTGCTGACCGAGCCGGTCGAGTGGCCGCGGGCGGACCGGCCGCGCCGGGCCGGCGTCTCGTCGTTCGGGATCAGCGGTACCAACGCCCACGTCATCCTCGAACAGGGCCCGGACGCCGCGCTCCCCGACCCCTCGCCCACACCCCCCGGCGTGGTGCCGTGGCCGGTCTCGGCCAAGACCGAGGAGGCGCTGTCCGCCCAGCTGGACCGCCTGCGGCAGTGGGCCCAGGAACATCCGGACCTGGCGCCGGTGGATGTGGGCCACTCCCTGGCGACGGGCCGCTCGGTGTTCGAGCACCGGGCGGTGCTGCTGGCCGACGGCCGGGGCGAGGCGGAGCTCGTCGCGAGCGGTGTCGCCGGGCCAGGCGGCGGGCTCGGGGTGCTGTTCTCGGGGCAGGGCAGTCAGCGGGCGGGGATGGGCCGGGAGCTGTACGAGGCGTTCCCGGTGTTCGCCGAGGCGCTGGATGAGGTGTTCGCGCATCTCGATCTGCACCTCGAACGGCCGTTGCGTGAGGTGATGTTCGCCGAGGCCGGTTCGGCCGAGGCGGAGTCGCTGGATGAGACGGGGTGGACGCAGCCCGCGCTGTTCGCGCTGGAAGTGGCGCTGTTCCGGCTGGTGGAGTCGTGGGGTGTGCGGCCGGATTACGTGGCGGGACATTCGGTCGGAGAGATCGCCGCGGCGCATGTGGCCGGGGTGTTCTCGCTGGCGGACGCGTGCACGCTGGTGGCGGCGCGGGCGCGGCTGATGGGCGAGCTGCCGCCGGGCGGCGCGATGGTGTCATTGCAGGCCACCGAGGACGAGGTGACCCCGTATCTCGGGGAGCGGGTGTCGATCGCGGCCGTGAACGGGCCGCGCTCGGTGGTGGTCTCGGGCGACGAGGCCGCGGTGCTCGAGCTGGCGGGCCGGTTCGGGAGGGAAGGCCGCAAGACCAAGCGGCTCGCGGTCAGCCACGCCTTCCACTCCCCGCTGATGGACCCGGTGCTCACGGACTTCCACCGGGTCGTGGCGGGCCTGTCGTTCCAGGACCCGGCCATCCCCGTGGTGTCCAATCTGACCGGCGGCCTCGCCGAGGCCGGGGAGCTGACCGCTCCCGAGTACTGGGTGCGCCACGTCCGGGAGACCGTGCGGTTCGCCGACGGCGTCGGCACGCTGGCCCGGGCGGGGGCCACCGCCCTGGTCGAACTGGGCCCGGACGGTGTGCTGTCGGCCATGGCCCACGAGTCGGTGCCGGACGGCACCGCCGTGGTGCCGGTGCTGGGCAGGGCGGGGGACGAGCGGTTCGCGGTGGTCGCGGCGCTGGCGCGGCTGCATGTGACGGGCGTCCGCGTCGACTGGCCGGCCTTCTTCGCCGGAGCCGCGACCGGAGCCGGAGCCCGCCGGGTGCCCCTTCCCACGTACGCGTTCCAGCACGAGACGTTCTGGCCCTCGCCCTCGGCGCGCGCCGCAGACCTGACCGGCGCCGGACTGGAGCCGACCGAACACCCGCTGCTGGGCGCGGCCATGACGGTGGCGGGCTCCGACGAACTCGTACTGACCGGCACGCTGTCCCTGACCACCCACCCCTGGCTGGCCGACCACCTGGTGGGCGGGCAGGTGTCCTTCCCCGGCACCGGCTTCCTGGAACTGGTGATCCGCGCCGCCGACCAGGCCGGGTGCGATCGGGTCGAGGAGCTCACCCTGACCAGCCCCCTGGTGCTGCCCGAGCGGGGCGCGGTGCGGGTGCAGCTGTGGGTGGGGAGCCGGGACGACCTCGGACACCGGCGACTGCGGTTCCACTCGCGCCCCGCCGACGGCCCCGGGCAGGAGTGGACCCTGCACGCCGAGGGAGTCCTCACCGAGGCCGCGGAGCCTGCCGAGGAGGCCGACTTCGACACGACGGCCTGGCCGCCGCACGGCGCGACCCCGATGGACCTGGACGGCCTGTACGACGCCCCTGAAGAGGCAGGGCCGGCCTACGGACCGGTCTTCCGCGGACTGCGGGCGGTGTGGCGGCGCGACGCCGGGGTCTTCGCCGAAGTCGCCCTGCCCGAGGACGTACGGGACGCGGAAACCTTCGGTGTGCACCCGGCGCTGCTCGACGCGGCACTGCACGCGACCCGGTTCACCGGCGGCGACGGCGACCGGAACCTGCTGCCGTACGCCTGGAGCGGGGTGTCCCTGCACGCCTCGGGGGCCGCGACGCTGCGCGTCAGAATCACCGGGAGCGGCCAGGACACGGTCGCGCTCACCGCGGTCGACGTGCAGGGCGATCCGGTGATCTCGGTGTCCTCGCTGACGCTGCGCCCGGCCTCGGCCCAGCCCGCGGAGGGCGCGGGACGCCGCGAGGTGGAGGACTCGCTCTTCCGGGTCGCGTGGGTCCCCCAGCGGCTGGACACGGCGGCGCAGAGCGCCCCGTGGGCACTGCTGGGATCCGACGAGTGGGATCTGGCCGCGGCACTGGAATCCGGCGGCCGGACCACGGTCCGTACGGTGTCCTCGCTCGCCGAACTGGCTGAACTGGCAGAACTGGCTGAACTGGCAGAACTGGCAGAACTGGCCGAACCGGGCGTATCGGCGGGATCGGCCGGCCCCGAGGACACCACGCCGCCACGGGTGGTGGCCGTCGAGATCGCGGGCGGCCCGGACGGCGGCCCCGCGGCCGTGCGCGAACTGACCCACCGCGCCCTGCGGCTGGTGCAGGACTGGCTCGCCGAGGGCCGGCTCGCCGGATCACGCCTGCTGTTCCTCACCCGGGGAGCGGTCGCCGACGAGGACGACCAGGAGGTCACCGACCTGGCCGCGGCGGCGGTATGGGGCCTGGTACGGTCCGCCCAGGCGGAACACCCCGGCCGTTTCCTGCTGGTGGACCTGGACGACCCGGCCCGGTCCGCCGCGGCGCTGCCCCCGCTCCCCGCCCTGCTGGACGCCGACGAGCCGCAGGCCGTGGTCCGCGCCGGTACGGTACGGGTGGCGCGGCTGGCGCGGCTGGCCTCCGCCGACCGCCTGGTGCCGCCGACCGGTACCCCGTGGCGGCTGGACACCCGCGAGAAGGGCGGCCTGGACGGGCTGACGCTCGCCGCGTGCCCCACGGCGCTCGAGCCACTGACGGGCCGCGAGGTGCGGGTGGCGATACGCGCCGCCGGGGTGAGCTTCCGCGATGTCCGCGACGCGCTCGGCACGCATCCCGGGGAAGCCGGGCCGTTCGGGTCCGAGGCCGCCGGCGTGGTCGAGGCGATCGGCCCCGAGGTGACCGGGCTCCGGCCGGGAGACCCCGTGATGGGCCTGCTCTCCGGCGGATTCGGCCCCGTGGGGGTGGCTGACGAACGGCTCCTCACCCGCGTACCCGACGACTGGACGTGGCAGACTGCCGCCTCGGTGCCGCTGGCGTTCCTGACCGCGTACCACGCCCTGGTGGACCTCGCCGGTCTGCGCGCCGGGGAGAAGGTACTGATCCACGCGGGTGCGGGCGGCGTCGGCATGGCGGCGATCCAACTGGCCAGGCACCTGGGCGCGGACGTGTTCGCCACCGCGAGCGAAAGCAAGTGGGACACCCTGCGGTCGCTGGGCGTGGCGGAGGATCACCTCGCCTCCTCGCGCACCACGGAGTTCGCGCCGAGGTTCGCCGACACCACGGGCGGCGGCGGGGTCGATGTCGTACTCAACTCCCTGTCGGGGGAGTTCGCCGACGCCTCACTGCGCCTGCTGGCACCGGGCGGCCGGTTCCTGGAGCTGGGCCGGGCCGACCTCCGCGACCCACAGGCGCTGCCGGAGGTGCGCCACCAGCCGCTCGACCTGGAGTCGACGGACCCCGAGCACATCCAGCGGACACTGGTCGCGCTGGTGCGGCTGTTCGGCAACGGATCTCTGCGGCCGCTTCCGGTGCGCACCTGGGACGTGCGCCGGGCCCGCGAGGCGTTCCGGTACCTGAGCGAGGGCCGGCACATCGGCAAGGTCGTACTGACCACGCCCCGCCGCTGGGACGCCGAGGGCACCGTACTGATCACCGGCGGCACCGGTGGACTCGGTGCCGAGCTGGCCCGGCATCTGGTGACCCGCCGAGGCGCCCGGCACCTGCTGCTGGCCAGTCGGCGCGGCCTCACCGCGCCCGGCGCCGTCGAGCTGCGGGACGAGCTGGCCGCACACGGCGCCGAGGTCACCGTGGCCGCCTGCGACCTGTCCGAACGAGCCGCCACGGCCGAACTGCTCGCCGCCGTCCCGGCCGCACACCCGCTCACCGCGGTGGTGCACACCGCGGGCGTACTGGACGACGGAGTCGTCGGATCGCTGACCCCCGAGCGGCTGGACACGGTGCTGCGCCCGAAGGTCGACGCCGCATGGCATCTGCACGAACTCACGCGCGACCTCGACCTGGCCGCGTTCGTCTGCTACTCCTCGGTGTCCGGTGTGATGGGCACCGCGGGCCAGGCCAACTACGCGGCGGGCAACGTCTTCTTGGACGCCCTGGCGCAGCACCGGCGCGCCCACGGCCTGCCCGCGGTCTCCCTCGCCTGGGGAGCCTGGGACCAGGGCACGGGCATGACCAGCACCCTGGGCGAGGACGAACTGCGCCGGCTCAGGGAGACGGGCATGCCGCCGCTGTCGGTCGAGCGCGGGCTGGCGCTGTTCGACGCCGCCACCGCCTGCGACGAGGCACTGGTCCTGCCGCTCGGGGTCGGAAACGGCGCGCTGCGGCTGCCCGGCGGGGTACCCGCCATCCTGCGCGGACTGCTGCGGCCCGGCCGCCGTACGGCCGCGGGCGGTGGCGCGGAGCGGTCCCGGACGGGCCTCGCCGAGCGGCTGGCCGGGCTGCCGGAGGACGAGCGGTCGCGGTTCCTGGTCGACCTGGTGCGCGCGGAGGTCGCCCGGGTGCTGCGGCACTCCCGGACCGCGGCCATCGGCGCCGACCGCGCGTTCAAGGACCTGGGCTTCGACTCGCTGACCGCGATCGAGCTGCGCAACCAGCTCGCCGCGACCACCGGACTGAGCCTGCCGTCCACGTTGGTGTTCGACCACCCGACGCCCGCGGCGCTGGCACAGCTCCTGCTGACCGAGCTCATGGGTACGCCGGCCGAGACCGCTCTCCCCACCTCGCCGACCGCTCCGCTCATGGACGACCCGATCGTCATCGTCGGAATGAGCTGCCGCTTCCCCGGCGGTGTGCGCTCTCCCGAGCAGCTGTGGGACCTGGTCGCCGACGGCCGTGACGCGATCTCCCCGTTCCCCACCGACCGCGGCTGGGACCTCGGCATGCTCTCCGACGATCCCGACGGGAAGGGCGGCGGAGCCGTCCGCGAGGGCGGGTTCGTCTATGACGCGGCCGAGTTCGACGCGGGCTTCTTCGGGATCTCGCCGCGTGAGGCGCTGGCGATGGATCCGCAGCAGCGGCTGCTGCTGGAGGCCTCGTGGGAGGCGTTCGAGCGCACCGGGATCGACCCCGCGTCGCTCCGGTCCAGCCGCACCGGCGTGTTCGTCGGCACCAACGGCCAGGACTATTCGACTCTGGTCATGAACGCCGGGGAGGAGCTGGCCGGGCACGCCGGCACCGGGCTCGCCGCGAGCGTGGCGTCCGGGCGTCTGTCGTACACGCTGGCCCTTGAGGGTCCGGCGATGACGGTGGACACCGCGTGTTCCTCCTCGCTGGTGGCGTTGCACCTGGCGGCCCAGGCGCTGCGGTCGGGGGAGTGCACGCTGGCGCTGGCGGGCGGGGTGACGGTGATGTCCACCTCGGTGGGATTCGCCGGGTTCAGCCGCCAGGGCGGGCTGGCACCGGATGGCCGGTGCAAGGCGTTCGCCGACGCGGCGGACGGTACGGGCTGGTCCGAGGGTGTCGGCATGCTCGTGGTGGAGCGGCTGTCGGACGCCAGGCGCAACGGCCACCAGGTGCTGGCGGTGGTGCGCGGCTCGGCGATCAACCAGGACGGCGCGTCCAACGGCCTGACGGCGCCGAACGGTCCGTCGCAGCAGCGGGTGATCCGGCAGGCCCTGGCGAGTGCGGGGCTGTCCACGCCGGACGTGGACGCGGTGGAGGCGCACGGCACGGGGACCCGGCTCGGTGATCCGATCGAGGCGCAGGCGCTGCTGGCCACGTATGGCCGAGGCCGCGCCCCGGAACGGCCGCTGTGGCTGGGGTCGGTGAAGTCGAACATCGGGCACACCCAGGCGGCCGCGGGGGTGGCCGGTGTGATCAAGATGGTCATGGCGATGCGGCACGGAGTGCTGCCCTCGACGCTGCATGTGGACGCCCCGTCGTCGCATGTGGACTGGGCGGCCGGCGCGGTCGAGCTGCTGAGCGAGCCCGTCGCGTGGCCGGAGGCCGGCCGGCCGCGGCGCGCTGGCGTCTCGTCGTTCGGGATCAGCGGCACCAACGCCCACATCATTCTCGAGCAGGGCCCGGCGCCCGTGGCACCCGAGGCGCCCGAGGTCTCTCCCGCGGCTCCGGGCCCGGTGCCGTGGCCGGTGTCGGGCAAGAGCGAGCCCGCGCTGCGCGCCCAGATCGACCAGCTCATGTCGTTCGTGGCCGCGAACCCCGGTCCGGCGCCGCTGGACGTGGGCTTCTCGCTGTCCACGAGCCGGTCGGTGTTCGAGCACCGCGCGGTGCTGCTGGCCGATGGGGAAGGCGCGACGGAGGTCGCCGAGGGCACTGCCCACCCCGAACCCATGGTGGCGTTCCTGTTCTCCGGACAGGGCAGCCAGCGGGCCGGGATGGGGCGCGAGCTGTACGGGCGGTTCCCGGTGTTCGCCGACGCGCTGGACGCGGTGTGCGCGCATCTGGACCCGCACCTGGACCGGCCCTTGCGCGAGGTGCTGTTCGCGGAGCCGGGTTCGGCCGAGGCGGCACTGCTGGACGAGACGGGGTGGACGCAGCCCGCGCTGTTCGCGGTCGAGGTGGCGCTGTTCCGGCTGGTGGAGTCCTGGGGACTGCGGCCCGACTATGTGGCGGGGCATTCGGTCGGGGAGATCGCGGCGGCGCATGTGGCGGGCGTGTTCTCGACGGCGGACGCCTGTGCGCTGGTGGCGGCGCGAGCGGGGCTGATGCAGGGGTTGCCGTCGGGTGGGGCGATGGTGTCGTTGCAGGCCACCGAGGACGAGGTGGTTCCCCGGCTGACGGACCGGGTGTCGATCGCCGCGGTCAACGGACGGCGCTCGGTGGTGATCGCCGGTGACGAGACGGCGGTGTCGGCGGTCACGGCCCACTTCGCGGCGGAAGGACGCAGGACCAGGCGGCTGCGAGTGTCGCACGCTTTTCACTCGCCGCTGATGGAGCCGATGCTGGACGGGTTCCGGCGGGTGGTGGAGGGGCTGTCCCCCGAGGCTCCGCGGATCCCGCTGGTGTCCAACGTGACGGGTGAGGTGGTGTCGGCGGGGCTGGTGTGCGCGCCGGAGTACTGGGTGCGGCATGTGCGGGAGACGGTGCGGTTCGCCGACGGGGTGGCCGCGATGAACGAGGCCGGGGTGACCGCGTTCCTGGAGGTCGGCCCCGACGGTGTGCTCTCCGGCATGGCCCAGGACACCCTGCCCGAGCCGTCCCCCGACACCGTCGTGACCCCGGCCCTGCGCAAGGACCAGGACGAGGAGAGGGCGCTGCTCACCGCGCTGGCCCGGCTGTTTGCCACCGGCGTACGGGTCGACTGGCAGGCGCTGTTCGCCGGAACGGGCGCCCGACGGGTGGAGCTGCCCACCTACGCCTTCCAGCGCCGGCGCTACTGGCCGGCGACATCGCTCCGTACCACGGACGCCTCGGGGCTGGGACTGGCGCCCGCGCGCCATCCCCTGCTGGGCGCGGCGGTGGAGCTGGCCGATGGCGGCGGCATGTTGTTCACCGGCCGGCTGTCCGTGGCCACGCACCCGTGGCTGGCCGATCACGCGGCCGGCGGTGTGGTGCTGTTCCCCGGCACCGGTTTCCTGGAGCTGGCGATCCGCGCCGGTGACCAGGTCGGCTGCGGTTCGGTGGAGGAACTCACCCTCGCGACACCCTTGGTGGTGCCCGAACGGGACGCGGTGACAGTGCAGCTGTGGGCGGGCGAGCCGGACGGCTCGGGACGCCGTAGCCTGAACGTGTACTCCCGCCCGGCCGACGCCGCGGAGGGTCCCTGGGTGCGGCACGCCACGGGCGTGCTCGCGGCGGGAGAGCACCGGGCGGAGCCCGATGGCGCGGTGTGGCCACCCGAGGGGGCGACCGAGGTCGGGCTGGAGGGGTTCTACGAGCGGTTCGCGGAAGGCGGGTTCGCCTACGGGCCGGCCTTCCAGGGGCTGCGCGCGGTGTGGAGGCGCGGAGACGAGATCTTCGCCGAGGTCGCACTGGACGAACAGGTCGGCGACGCCGAGTCCTTCGGGGTGCACCCCGCGCTGCTGGACGCCGCGCTGCACGCGGCGCTGTTCGTGGACCTGGACGCGAGCGCGGCCGGCCGGTTGCCGTTCTCCTGGAGCGGGGTCTCCCTGCACGCCGGTGGCGCGTCCACGCTGCGGGTACGGCTGACCAAGGCCGGCCCGGAAGCGGTGTCCCTGATGGCGCTCGACACCGCCGGGGACCCGGTGGTGTCGGTCGACGCGCTCGTCCTGCGGCCGGTGTCCACGGAACACATGGCCGCCGCTTCCGTACGGCGCCACGAGTCGCTGTTCCAGCTGGAATGGGTCCCCCTGCCGGCCGCCGGGTCCGTACCCGGCACCGAGAACGTCCGGTGGGCCGTGCTCGGAGCGGACGAGTTCGCGCTGGAAGCGGCACTGACGACACCGCAGACCCTGGTCACCGCCCACCGGGACGCGGGATCCCTGGACGAGGTGCTGGGCGACGACGCCTCCGCCCCGGCCGTCATCGTGGTCCCGATCCGCGGCGACGCCCCCGGCGGCGAGACGGGCACGGACACGGTGGCCGCCTCGGCGCGGACACTCGCTTCCAGGGCGCTGCGGCTGGTTCAGGACTGGTCGGCCGACGACCGGTCGGCCCGGTCCCGCCTGGCGTTCGTGACCAGGGGCGCGGTCGCGGCGGACGACGGGGACGACGTCCTCGACCCGGCCGCCGCCGCCGTGTGGGGGCTGGTGCGGTCCGCGCAGGCGGAGCACCCTGACCAGTTCGTGCTGATCGACCTCGACGAGAACGCCAACGCCGCCGCGGCGATCCCCGCCGCGCTCGCTTCGGGCGAGCCGCAGGCGGTCATCCGCGACGGCGCCGTCCGGGTCGGACGGCTGGGCCGCCCGGCCACCGGGGCGCCCGAGCCGCGCCCGTGGGATCCGGCCGGTACGGTCCTGATCACCGGTGGCACGGGCGGTCTGGGCCGCCTGTTCGCACGGCACCTGGTGGCCGAGCACGGGGTGCGGAATGTGCTGCTGGCGAGCAGGCGTGGTGGCGAGAGCGACGGAGTCGTCGAGACGGTCGCCGAACTGACCGCGCACGGCGCCGAGGTCAGGGTCGTCGCGTGCGACGTGGCCAACCGGGCCGCAGTATCAGGACTGCTCGCGGACATCCCCGAGGGACATCCGCTGACCGCGGTCATCCACACCGCGGGTGTCCTGGACGACGGTGTGATCGGATCGCTGACACCGGACCGGCTGGACACCGTCTTCCGGCCCAAGGTGGACGCGGCGTGGCATCTGCACGACCTCACCCGGGACATGAACCTCGCGGCGTTCGTGGTGTTCTCGTCGGTCACCGGCCTCGTCGGAGGCGCCGGGCAGGCCAACTACGCCGCCGCGAACAGCTTCCTGGACGGCCTGGCCCAATACCGGCGAGCGCACGGCCTCGCCGCGACGTCCCTGGCGTGGGGCCCCTGGGAACAGAGCGCGGGAATGACCGGCGGGCTCGGCGAAGCGGACGTCAAACGGATGGCCCGCGGCGGAATGCTGCCGCTGCCCGCCGAGCAGGGCCTGGCGCTGTTCGACACCGCGCGCACGCTGGGCCATGCGCTGCTGGTGCCCGCCCGAGTCGATGTGGCCGCGCTGCGGGCCCGGCGTGAGGTGCCGTGGCTGGTGCGCGCGGTCGCCGATCGGATGCCGCGCCGCCGCGCCGCCGGAAGCGACCCGGCCGCGGTGACCACGCTCACCCGGCGGCTGACGGAGCTGCGCCCGGCGGACCGGATCCGCGCCGTGGTGGACCTGGTCAGCACGGAGGTGGCCGCGGTCCTCGGGCACGCGTCGCCGGCCGCGGTGGAAGTCCGGCGCGAGTTCCGTGAACTGGGCTTCGACTCGCTGACCGCGGTGGAACTGCGCAACCAGCTGGCCCACACCACCGGCCTGCGCCTGCCGTCCACCCTCGTGTTCGACTACCCCACACCGATGGCGCTGGCCGAGCACCTGGTGGCGGAACTCGTCGGCACCGACAGCGGCCCGCTCGCGCCGGAGTCACACCACAAGCCCGTCGACGACGACCCGATCGCGATCGTGTCCATGGCCTGCCGCTACCCCGGCGGCGTGGACTCCCCGGAGAGCCTGTGGCAGCTCGTGAGCGGAGAACGGGACGGTGTCTCCGGATTCCCGACCTCCCGGGGATGGGATCTGGACGCGCTGTACAACCCGGACCGGGACACTCGCGGGAACACCAGCTATGTGCGTGAGGGCGGGTTCCTGCACGAAGCCGGGGAGTTCGACCCGGCCTTCTTCGGGATCTCGCCGCGCGAGGCGCTGGCGATGGATCCGCAGCAGCGGCTGCTGCTGGAGACCTCGTGGGAGGCGATCGAGCGGGCCGGCGTCGACCCGCTGACGCTGCGCTCCAGCCGGACCGGTGTCTTCGCCGGGGTGATGTACCACGACTACGGCACCGGCGCGGAGTTCCCGGAGGAGGCGATGAGCTTCATCGGGACCGGCACGGCGGGCAGCGTGATGTCGGGCCGGGTCGCCTACGCCCTCGGTCTGGAGGGCCCGGCGGTGACGGTCGACACAGCCTGCTCCTCGTCGCTGGTGGCCATGCACTGGGCGGCCCAGGCGCTGCGCGCCGGTGAGTGCGCCCTGGCCCTGGCCGGTGGAGTGACGGTCATGGCCACCCCGGGGCCCTTCGTGGACTTCAGCGCGCAGGGCGGCCTGGCGGCCGACGGGCGATGCAAGTCGTTCTCCGATCGCGCCGATGGCGTGGGCTGGTCCGAGGGTGTCGGCATGCTGGTGCTTGAGCGGCTGTCGGACGCGCGGCGCAACGGCCACGAGGTGCTGGCCGTGTTGCGGGGCTCGGCGGTGAACCAGGACGGTGCCTCGAACGGGCTCACGGCGCCGAACGGCCCGTCCCAACAGCGGGTGATCAAGCAGGCTCTGGCCGACGCCGGTCTCTCGCCCACCGACGTCGATGTCGTGGAAGGGCACGGTACCGGCACCACGCTGGGCGATCCCATCGAAGCCGAAGCCCTGCTGGCGACGTACGGCCGGGACCGGGACGCCGATCACCCGCTGTGGCTGGGATCGGTGAAGTCGAACATCGGGCACACGCAGGCGGCGGCGGGCGTGGCCGGTGTGATCAAGATGGTGATGGCCATGCGGCACGGCACGCTGCCGCCCACCCTGCATGTCGACGAGCCCTCGTCGCACGTGGACTGGTCGTCCGGTGAGGTCCGCTTGCTGACCGAGGTCCGGGAGTGGACGGCGAACGGCCGGCCGCGCCGCGCCGCGGTGTCCTCCTTCGGGATCAGCGGCACCAACGCGCACACCATCCTGGAACAGGCTCCGCGGGAGGCCGGGGACGGTCCGACGCAGTCTCCCGCCCCGGTGCGGGTGCCGGGTGTGGTGCCGGTGGTGGTGTCGGGGAAGTCGGACGAGGCGCTGCGGGCGCAGGCGTCCCGGCTGGTGTCCCGGGTCGAGGCCGATCCCGGTCCGGGTCTGGTGGATCTGGGGTTCTCGCTGGCGACCTCGCGGTCGGGGTTCGAGCGGCGCGGTGTGGTGCTGGCGGGCGCCCGGGAGGGGGCGGTCGAGGGCCTGCGGGCCGTGGCGTGTGGCGAGCCGGATGTGAATGTGGTGCGGGGGTTGGCCCGGGAGGACCGGGTGGTGGCGTTCCTGTTCTCCGGCCAGGGCAGTCAGCGGGCGGGGATGGGCCGGGAGCTGTACGAGGCGTTCCCGGTGTTCGCCGAGGCGCTGGATGAGGTGTTCGCGCATCTTGACGGCCACCTCGAACGGCCGTTGCGTGAGGTGATGTTCGCCGAGGCCGGTTCGGCCGAGGCGGAGTCGCTGGATGAGACGGGGTGGACGCAGCCCGCGCTGTTCGCGCTGGAAGTGGCGCTGTTCCGGCTGGTGGAGTCGTGGGGTGTGCGGCCGGATTACGTGGCGGGGCATTCGGTCGGAGAGATCGCCGCGGCGCATGTGGCCGGGGTGTTCTCGCTGGCGGACGCGTGCACGCTGGTGGCGGCGCGGGCCCGGCTGATGGGCGAGCTGCCGCCGGGCGGGGCGATGGTGTCCCTCCAGGCCACCGAGGACGAGGTGACCCCACAGCTGACCGAGGGAGTGTCGATCGCGGCGGTCAACGGGCCGCGATCGGTGGTGGTCTCCGGTGATGAGGCGGCCGTGCTGGACGTGGCCGCCCGGTTTGCGGAGGAAGGCCGTAAGACTAGGCGTTTGCGGGTCTCGCATGCGTTTCACTCGCCCTTGATGGACGGGATGTTGGCGGAGTTCGGGCGGGTGGTCCGGGGCCTGTCGTTCCAGGCTCCGACGGTGCCGCTGGTGTCGAACCTGACCGGTGAGCCCGAGTTGGCGGAGGAAGTGGTGTGTGAGCCGGAGTACTGGGTGCGGCATGTGCGGGAGCCGGTGCGGTTCGCCGATGGGGTGCGCTGGCTGGACGGGTGCGGGGTGAGCGCGTATCTGGAGCTGGGGCCGGACGGTGTGCTGTCGGCGATGGCTCAGGAGAGCCTGTCCGAGCAGTCGCCCGCCACCACGGTGGTTGTCTCGGCGCTGCGGAAGGGCGTGGAGGAGGAGCGGGCGGCGGCCACTGCCCTGGCCCGGCTGTACGCCCAGGGGGTCGAGGTCGACTGGGAGGCGTTCTTCGCGGGCACCGGAGCCCGGCGAGTGGACCTGCCCACCTACGCCTTCCAGCGAGAGCTGTACTGGCCGGCGCCCGCCGCCCGGACGGGAGACGTGACCGCCGCCGGTCTCGGAGCCCCGGGGCACCCCTTGCTGGGCGCGGCGGTGGAACGGGCCGACGCCGAAGGCGTGCTGTTCACCGGGCGCCTTTCGGCGGCGACCCATCCGTGGCTGGCCGATCACGTCATCGACGGATCGGTGTTCTTCCCCGGCACCGGCTTCCTGGAGCTGGCCTTCCGCGCCGGCGACGAGGTCGGCTGCGGCCTGGTCGAGGAGCTCACCCTGGCCTCGCCGCTGGTCATACCCGACCGTCGGACGGCGGCCATCCAGCTATGGGTCGGTGGGCCGGACGAGTCGGGCCGCCGCACCGTGAACCTCTACTCCCGGCCGGCCGACGCCGTGGACCGGCCCTGGACCCACCACGCCACGGGAGTCCTGGCGCCCGGGCAGCCGAACCCCGGGGGCGAGATGCGGGCATGGCCGCCCGAGGGCGCCACCCCGGTCCCGGTGGACGGCTTCTACGAGCACGTGGCCGACGGTGGCTTCGGCTACGGGCCGGTGTTCCAGGGGCTGCGAGCGGTCTGGCGGCGCGACGGCGAGGTCTTCGCGGAGGTCGCCCTCCCCGAGCAGGTGGACGACGCCACCTCGTTCGGGGTGCATCCGGCCCTGCTGGACGCGGCCCTGCACGCGGTGGCGTTTGTAGACCTCGGGGAGTCGGAGCGAGGGCGGCTGCCCTTCTCCTGGACCGGGGTGACCCTGCACGCCGCGGGGGCCTCCCTGCTGCGTGTGCGGCTGACCAGGGTCGGCGCGGAATCCGTGTCGCTGACGGCCTTCGACCCGACGGGCGCGGCGGTGATGTCCGCCACGACGCTCGCCCTGCGCCAGCTGTCCGCCGAGCAGCCCGAGGGTGGACGACGCGCCGAAGAAGACATGCTGTTCCGGCTCGACTGGGTGCCCGCCGGGGCCATCACGGTGGACGGCGGTGAACCCACCACCGTGGAGCTGCCCGCCGGCGCCCCGGGCCTGGCGTCGCTGACGACGGTGCCGGACGTGGTGACGGTCGCCATCGGATCGGCCGACTCCGGCGATGTCGTGCGCTCGGTGCACGAGGAGACCGCGCGGGTCCTGGGCCTGGTCCAGGAGTGGCTGGCCGAGGAGCGGTTCGCCGACGCGCGCCTGCTCTTCGTCACACGGGGTGCTGTGGCGGCCGACGACGGTGCGACGGTGGCGGATCTGGGCGGGGCCGCGGTGTGGGGGCTGGTGCGGTCGGCACAGGCCGAGCACCCGGGGCGGTTCCTGCTCGTCGATGTCGACCAGCACGAGACCTCCATGTCGGCGCTGCCCGCGGCGCTCGCCTCGGGCGAGCCCCAGGTCGTGGTGCGCGGCGGCGTGGTGCGCACGGGTCGGCTGGCCAGGGTGTCCACGGGGGCGGGCCTGGTCCCTCCGGTCGGTGGGGCGTGGCGGCTGGAGAGCGGGGAGCGGGGCAGGCTGGAGAACCTCACTCTTCAGACGGCGCCGGAGGCCGGCAGGCCGCTGGCGTCCGGTGAGATCCGGTTGTCGGTCCGGGCTGCCGGGCTGAACTTCCGCGATGTGCTGAGCGCGTTGGGCATGTACCCGGGGGACGCCGGGCCGCTGGGTGGTGAGGCGGCCGGTGTGGTCGTGGAGACCGGTCCCGAGGTGACCGGGCTGCGTGTCGGTGACCGGGTGATGGCCCTGGTGCCCGGATCCTTCGGCCCCCTCGTGGCCGTGGACCAGCGTGCCGTGGTGACGGTCCCCGACGCGTGGTCGTTCGAGGATGCGGCGGCGGTGCCGCTGGTGTTCCTGACCGCGTACTACGGCCTGGTGGACCTTGCGGGGTTGGCGGCGGGTGAGTCGGTGTTGGTGCACGCGGGCGCCGGTGGTGTGGGTATGGCCGCGATTCAGCTTGCGCGGCATCTGGGTGCTGAGGTGTTCGCGACGGCGAGTGAGGGCAAGTGGGACACACTGCGCTCGCTCGGCATCCCGGATGACCACATCGCTTCGTCGCGTACGACGGAGTTCGAGGAGCGTTTCCGGGAGGTGAGTGGCGGGCGTGGTGTGGATGTGGTGCTCAACTCGCTCGCGGGTGAGTTCATCGACGCCTCCGCGCGGTTGCTGCGCCCCGGTGGGCGGTTCCTGGAGATGGGCAAGACCGATATCCGTGAAGCGGAGGCGGTGGACGGCCGCTACCTCCCCTTCGATCTGGCGGACGTGGCGCTCGACACGACACAGCGGATGCTGGTCGAGCTGAAAGAGCTGTTCGAGGCGGGTGTGCTGCGGCCGTTGCCGGTGGCGGCGTGGGATGTGCGGCGGGCGCGGGACGCGTTCCGGTTCATGAGCCAGGCCAAGCACACGGGCAAGATCGTGCTGACCATGCCGCGGGAGTGGGACTCCGAAGGCACGGTGCTGATCACCGGGGGTACGGGTGGTCTGGGCGGTGTGCTGGCGCGGCATCTGGTGGAGGACCGCGGGGCGCGGCACCTGGTACTGACGAGCCGTCGGGGCGCGGCCGCTCCGGGCGCGGAGGAGTTGCGGGCGGAGTTGTCGGCGCTGGGTGCCGAGGTGTCGGTCGTGGCCTGCGATGTGGCGGACCGTGATGCGGTGGCGGGGGTGCTGGCGTCGATTCCGGCGGAGCACCCGCTCACGGCGGTGGTGCACACGGCGGGTGTGCTGGACGACGGCGTGGTGGAGTCGCTGACCCCCGAGCGGTTGCGCACCGTTTTGCGGCCGAAGGTGGACGCGGCGTGGCATCTGCACGAGCTGACGCGGGATCTGGACTTGGCGGAGTTCGTGGTGTTCTCGTCGGTGGCGGGTTCGATGGGCGCTCCGGGCCAGGCGAATTATGCGGCGGGGAACGCGTTTTTGGACGCGCTGATGGTGTGCCGGCGGGCCGAGGGGCGTGTGGGGCAGTCGTTGGTGTGGGGGCCATGGGCGCAGGAGAGCGGGATGACCCGTGGTCTGAGTGAGGCCGATGTGGAGCGGATGAGCGCCGCCGGGCTGCCGCCCATCAGCGCCGAGCAGGGGATGGCCCTGTTCGACGCGGCCACCGTGCTGCACGACCCGGTCGTCGTCCCCGCACCGTTCAATCTGGCCGCGCTGCGCGCCCTGGGCACCCCGCCGCCGGTGTTCCGCGGCCTGATCGGCACGGGCGCTCGGCCGATGGCCCACTCCACCGTCGCGGAGACCTCCGAGTCACTGCGCGACCGGCTGCTCGGCCTGCGCGCCGAGGAACGCCGCGAGCAGCTGGTCCGGCTCGTACAGGAACAGGCGGCCCTCGTCCTGGGATATGCGTCCGCGGACAAGATCGACCCGGCCCATCGGTTCAGCGACCTGGGCTTCGACTCGCTGACCGCGGTCGAACTGCGCAACGGGCTGAGCCTGCGCACCGGGTTGCGGCTGGCCCCCACCCTGATCTTCGACTATCCGGTCCCGGCGGCGCTGGCCGGATATCTGGAGAGCGAACTCGTGCCCGCGGACACCCCTGATCCGGCACCGTCGCTGATGGCGGACCTCGACCGGCTGGACGCCGGTCTGTCCGAACTGTCGGACGGCGGCGTCGACGAGATCACCCGGACCGGTGTAGCCCTCCGGCTCCGGCAACTGCTGGCGAAGGTGACCAAGAACGAGGCGGAAAGCAACGGCTCCGGTCCCGCCGACCCGTTCGAATCGGCCAGTGCCGACCAGATTCTCGACTTTATCGACAACGAACTGGGCCGACTGAACGACCGGTGACCCCGGCGCCCAGATTCCAGCCAAACGGAGGTTCCCCAGCCATGCCTGACGACCGGAAGCTCGTCGATTACCTCAAGTGGGTCACCGCAGATCTGCACCAGACCCGTCGGCGCCTGGAAGAGGTCGAGGCGGGCCGGCAGGAGCCCATCGCGATCGTATCGATGGCCTGCCGCTACCCCGGTGGCGTGTCCTCCCCCGAGGACCTGTGGCGCCTTGTCATCGGTGACGGCGACGCGGTCTCCGGCTTCCCCACCACCCGCGGATGGGACCTGGACTCCCTGTACGACCCGGAGGGGGACGGCCGCGGCACCACGAGCTATGTGCGTGAGGGCGGGTTTCTGCACGAGGCCGGGGAGTTCGACCCGGGCTTCTTCGGGATCTCGCCGCGCGAGGCGCTGGCCATGGACCCGCAGCAGCGGCTGCTGCTCGAGGTGTCCTGGGAGGCGATCGAGCGGGCCGGCATCGACCCGCTCTCGCTCCAGGGGAGCCAGACCGGTGTCTTCGCGGGGCTGATGTACCACGACTACGGGAGTGGCGCCGAATTCCCCCAGGAAACCATGGCGTTCCTGGGCACCGGCACCGCGGGCAGTGTGATGTCCGGCCGGGTCTCCTACACCCTCGGGTTCGAAGGCCCCACGGTGACACTGGACACCGCGTGCTCCTCGTCCCTGGTCGCCATGCATCTGGCCGCTCAGGCGCTGCGCAACGGCGAGTGCGGACTCGCGCTGGCCGGCGGGGTGACCGTGATGGCCACCCCCGGTTCCTTCGTGGACTTCAGCGCCCAGGGCGGGCTGGCCCGGGACGGCCGGTGCAAGTCGTTCGCGGACGCCGCGGACGGCGTGGGCTGGTCGGAGGGCGTCGGCGTGCTGATGCTGGAGCGGCTGTCGGACGCACAGCGCAACGGCCATGAGGTGCTGGCCGTCATGCGCGGCTCGGCCGTGAACCAGGACGGTGCCTCGAACGGCCTGACCGCGCCGAACGGCCCGTCGCAGCAGCGGGTCATCAAGCAGGCCCTGGCCGTCGCAGGTCTGTCCACCACCGACATCGACGCGGTCGAGGCACACGGCACCGGCACCACGCTGGGCGACCCGATCGAGGCGCAGGCGCTGCTCGCGACCTACGGCCAGGACCGTCAGGCGGACCGCCCGCTGCTGCTGGGCTCCGTGAAGTCGAACATCGGACACACCCAGGCCGCGGCCGGGGTGGCCGGTGTGATCAAGATGGTCATGGCGATGCGGCACGGGGAGCTGCCCGCCACCTTGCACCTGGACGCGCCGACCCGGCACGTCGACTGGTCCACGGGCGCGGTGAAGCTGCTCGCCGAGCGGTCCTCGTGGCCGGAGACCGGCCGGCCACGCCGGGCGGCCGTGTCGTCGTTCGGGATCAGCGGCACCAACGCGCACACCATCATCGAGCAGGCCCCGGCCCCGGCGGAGCCCGCCGAGGAGGGCACCGTCCCCCCGGCGGCCGCGGCGCCCGGCGTCGTGCCGCTGCTGGTGTCCGGAAAGACGGTGGGCGCGCTCCGCGGCCAGGCGGCACGGCTCGCCGACCGCCTGGACGAGGCGCCGGACCTGAGCCTGACCGATGTCGCCTTCTCCCTGACGGCCACCCGCTCGGCTTTCGAGCGGCGCGGTGTCGTGGTGGCCGGGGACCGCGCCCAGGCCATCGGGGCGTTGCGGGCGCTCGCCGAGGGCACCACGGCGCCCGGTCTGCTCGAGGGGACCACCGGGCCGGGCGGCGGGCTCGGGGTGCTGTTCTCGGGGCAGGGCAGTCAGCGGGCGGGGGTGGGCCGGGAGCTGTACGAGGCGTTCCCGGTGTTCGCCGAGGCGCTGGACGAGATGTGCGCGCACTTCGAAGGGAAGCTCGACCGCCCGTTGCGCGAGGTGCTGTTCGCGGAGCCGGGTTCGGCCGAGGCGGCCCTGCTGGACGAGACCGGGTGGACGCAGCCCGCGCTGTTCGCGGTCGAGGTGGCGCTGTTCCGGCTGCTGGAGTCGTGGGGGGTGCGGCCCGAGCAGGTGGCGGGGCATTCGGTCGGGGAGATCGCGGCGGCTCATGTGGCCGGGGTGTTCTCGCCGGCGGACGCCTGCTCGCTGGTGGCGGCCCGGGCCCGGCTGATGGGCGAGCTGCCGTCGGGCGGGGCGATGGTGTCCCTCCAGGCGGGCGAGGAGGAAGTCCTCCCGTATCTGGGCGACCGGGCGTCGATCGCGGCCGTGAACGGACCGCGTTCGGTCGTGGTCTCGGGTGATGAGGCTGCCGTACTCGAGATCGCCGACCGGTTCGAGGGCGAGGGCCGCAAGACCAAGCGGCTCGCGGTCAGCCACGCCTTCCACTCGGCCCTGATGGACCCGATGCTGGCGGAGTTCCGGCGGCTGGTCGAGGGGCTGTCGTTCGAGGCGCCGCGGATCCCGCTCGTGTCCAACCTGACGGGCGAGGTGGCATCGGCGGAGCTGGTCTGCTCGGCGGACTACTGGGTGCGGCACGTCCGGGAGCCGGTGCGGTTCGCCGACGGGGTGGCGGCGATGGGCGCCGCCGGGGTGACGGCCTTCCTGGAGGTCGGCCCGGACGGCGTGCTGTCCGCCATGGTCCAGGACGCCCTGCCGGAGTCGGCCGACGAGACGGTCGTGACCTCTTCGCTGCGCAAGGGCCAGGACGAGCGGGCCGCCCTGATCACGGCGGTGTCCCGGCTGCACATCGCGGGTGTCGACGTGGACTGGGCGGCCTACTTCGCGGGCACCGGCGCACGCGGGGTCGACCTGCCCACCTACGCCTTCCAACACGAACACTACTGGCCCAACGCGCAGGTGCGGACCGGTGACGCCACCGGGCTGGGGCTGATGCCCGCCGAACACCCGCTGCTGGGGGCCGCCGTCGGCCTGGCCGACTCCGGCGGTGTGCTGTTCACCGCCCGGCTGTCCCTGCGCTCGCACCCCTGGCTCGCGGATCACGCCGTGGGCGGTGCGGTGCTGTTTCCGGGCACGGCCTTCCTCGAACTCGCGCTGCGCGCCGGCGACCAGGTCGGCTGCGGACGCGTGGAGGAATTCACCCTGGCCGAACCGCTGATCCTGGGCGAGCGGGACGCGGTCGCCATCCAGCTGTGGGTGGAACCCGCCGACGAGACCGGCCGCCGCGGCATACACCTGTACGCACGGCCTGCCGACGCGCCCGAACAGCCATGGGTGGAGCATGCCTCCGGCGTGCTCGGCGCCACCGAGCACACGCCGGACTTCGACGCGTCCGTCTGGCCGCCCGAGGGAGCGGCCCCGGTGGACCTGGACGGGTTCTACCAGCGCTTCGCCGAGGCCGGATTCGCCTACGGCCCGCTGTTTCAGGGGCTGCGCGGCGTCTGGCAGCGCGCGGAAGAGATCTTCGCCGAAGTGGCGCTGCCCGAGCAGGCCACGGACGCGGAGTCCTTCGGCGTACACCCGGCGCTGCTGGACGCGGCGCTGCACGCGGTGTCCTTCCTGGACTTCGGCGACGCGGGGCAGGGGAGGCTGCCGTTCTCCTGGAACGGCGTCTCGCTGCACGCCGACGGGGCGTCCGTCCTGCGCGTACGACTGGCCAGGGCCGGTGCGGAGGCGGTGTCCCTGACCGCTGCCGACGTGGACGGCGCGACCGTGCTCACCGTCGAATCCCTGGCGCTGCGCCCGGTGACCGCCGATCAGCTGGCCGGCTCCGGTACGGCGCGACAGGACTCGCTGTACCGCCTGGAGTGGGTGCCCGCACCCGCGCCGACCTCCCCGATGGACGCGATCGCAGGCTTGGACGTGGCCGAGCTGAGTACCGATGTGGCGTCCTTGGAGGGCAGCCCCGACCTGGTCGTCGTGGCCATCGACGCCGCTGATCCAACCGACACACCCGACGCCGTGCACGAGGTCACGACAGGGGCCCTGGGCCTCATGCAGGACTGGCTGGCCGAGGACCGGCTCGAGGGCTCCCGTCTGCTCTTCGTCACCCGGGGAGCCGTCGCGGCCGACGATGGCGCGACGGTGTCCGATCTGTCCGCGGCCGCGGTGTGGGGGCTGGTGCGGTCGGCACAGGCCGAGCACCCGGGACGGTTCCTGCTCGTCGACGTCGACCAGCACGAGACCTCCATGTCGGCGCTGCCCGCCGCCCTCGCCTCGGGCGAGCCCCAGGTCGTGGTGCGCGACGGCGTCGTACGCACCGGCCGGCTCGCCAGAATGGCCACGGGGGCGGGTCTGATGCCTCCGGCGGGCGCGCCGTGGCGACTGGACAGCAAGCAGCGGGACAGGCTCGACAACCTGGCCCTGCAAGCCTCGCCGGAGGCCGCCAGGCCACTGGCGGCCGGCGAGGTCCGGCTGTCCGTACGGGCCGCCGGGCTCAACTTCCGCGATGTGCTCAGCGCTCTGGGCATGTACCCGGGAGAGGCCGGGCCGATGGGCGGCGAGGCGGCCGGTGTGGTCGTCGAGACCGGCCCCGAGGTGACCGGGCTGCGCGTCGGCGACCACGTCATGGGCCTGGTGTCCGGCTCATTCGGCCCCCTCGTCGTCGTGGACCAGCGTGCCTTGATCACGGTCCCCGACGCGTGGTCGTTCGAGGATGCGGCGGCGGTGCCGCTGGTGTTCCTGACCGCGTACTACGGCCTGGTGGACCTTGCGGGGTTGGCGGCGGGTGAGTCGGTGCTGGTGCACGCGGGCGCCGGTGGTGTGGGTATGGCCGCGATTCGGCTGGCCCGGCATCTGGGTGCTGAGGTGTTCGCGACGGCGAGTGAGGGCAAGTGGGACACACTGCGCTCGCTCGGCATCCCGGACGACCACATCGCTTCGTCGCGTACGACGGAGTTCGAGGAGCGTTTCCGGGAGGTGAGTGGCGGGCGTGGTGTGGATGTGGTGCTCAACTCGCTCGCGGGTGAGTTCATCGACGCCTCCGCGCGGTTGCTGCGCCCCGGTGGGCGGTTCCTGGAGATGGGCAAGACCGATATCCGTGAAGCGGAGGCGGTGGACGGCCGCTACCTCCCCTTCGATCTGGCGGATGTGGAGCCGGACCGGGTCCAGGGGATGCTGGTCGAGCTGTTGGGGTTGTTCGAGGCGGGTGTGTTGCGGCCGTTGCCGGTGGCGGCGTGGGATGTGCGGCGGGCGCGGGACGCGTTCCGGTTCATGAGCCAGGCCAAGCACACGGGCAAGATCGTGCTGACCATGCCGCGGGAGTGGGACTCCGAAGGCACGGTGCTGATCACCGGGGGTACGGGTGGTCTGGGCAGCGTGCTGGCGCGGCATCTGGTGGAGGACCGCGGGGCGCGCCACCTGGTACTGACGAGCCGTCGCGGGCCGGACGCTCCGGGTGCGGGGGAGCTGCGGTCGGAGCTGTCGGCGCTGGGCGCCGAGGTGTCGGTCGTGGCGTGTGATGTGTCGGATCGTGACGCGGTGGCGGGGGTGCTGGCGTCCATCCCGGCGGAGCACCCGCTCACAGCGGTGGTGCATACGGCGGGCGTGCTTGACGACGGCGTGGTGGGGGCGCTGACGCCCGAGCGGCTGAGCGCCGTGCTGCGGCCGAAGGTGGACGCGGCGTGGCATCTGCACGAGCTGACCCGCGGCCTTGACCTGGCCGCCTTCGTGGTGTTCTCGTCCGTGACGGGCTCGATGGGCGCTCCGGGGCAGGCGAATTACGCGGCGGGCAACGCCTTTCTCGACGCGCTGATGACACGCCGACGGGCGGAGGGGTGCGCGGGGCAGTCGCTGGTGTGGGGCCCGTGGGCGCAGGACGGCGGGATGACCGCTGGTCTGAGCGAGGCCGACTTGCGGCGGATGAGCGCCGCCGGCCTGCCGCCGATCAGCGCCGAGCAGGGCATGGCGCTCTTCGACGCCGCCACCGCGCTGCACGATGCCGTGGTCGTCCCCGTACCGCTCGACCTCGCGGCCTTGAGGGCGAGCGGCGAGGTGCCGCCCCTGCTGCGCGGGCTCGTCCGGGCGACGCGCCGTACGGCGGCCGCGGGGCTGCCCGCCTCCGGCGCCGCCGCCGAACTCACCCGGCGCCTGGCGGGGCTGCGCGGCGCCGACCGGGTCCGGATCCTGGTGGATCTGGTGCGCGCCGAAGTCGCGTCCGTCCTGGGCTACGCGTCACCGGACGCGGTGGACGTCCGGCGGGAGTTCCGCCGGCTGGGCTTCGACTCGCTGACCGCCGTCGAGCTGCGCAACCGGCTGAACACGGCCACCGGGCTGCGCCTGCCGTCCACCCTCGTGTTCGACTACCCGACGCCGGCCGTGCTGGCCGACTTCCTGGTGGCCGAACTGGTCGGCACCGACAGCGATGCCGCGGCCCCCGTGGCCGGGGCCGTCCGGGTGGACGACGACCCCGTGGTCATCGTGTCGATGGCCTGCCGCTACCCGGGCGGGGTGGCGTCGCCGGAGGACCTGTGGCGACTGGTGATCGACGGAGCCGACGGCATCACGGAGTTTCCGACCGCACGCGGCTGGGACCTGGACTCCCTGTACGACCCCGACCGCGATCGCCGGGGCACCAGCTATGTGCGTGAGGGCGGGTTCCTGCACGAGGCCGGGGAATTCGACGCGGGCTTCTTCGGGATCTCGCCGCGCGAGGCGCTGGCGATGGATCCGCAGCAGCGGCTGCTGCTGGAGACCTCGTGGGAGGCGATCGAACGGGCCGGAATCGACCCGACCTCGCTGCGGGGCAGCCAGACCGGCGTCTTCGCCGGAAGCCTGCACCACGACTACGCCTCCGAGCGGATGGAGTTCCCGCCGGACGCCCGGTCCTTCCTCGGCACCGGAACGGCGGGCAGCGTGATGTCGGGCCGGATCTCCTACACCCTGGGGCTCGAGGGCCCGGCGGTCACAGTGGACACGGCCTGCTCGTCCTCGCTGGTGGCCATGCACTTGGCCGTGCAGTCGCTGCGGTCGGGGGAGTGCGCCCTGGCCCTCGCCGGCGGTGTGACCGTGATGGCCACCCCCGGGCCGTTCATCGACTTCAGCGCCCAGGGTGGGCTGGCCCAGGACGGCCGCTGCAAGCCGTTCGCGGAGGGCGCCGACGGGACCGGCTGGTCCGAGGGCGTGGGCATGGTCGTGCTGGAGCGGCTGTCGGACGCGCGGCGCAACGGCCATGAGGTGTTGGCGGTGGTGCGGGGTTCGGCGGTGAACCAGGATGGTGCGTCGAATGGTTTGACGGCGCCGAATGGTCCGTCGCAGCAGCGGGTGATCCGTCAGGCGCTGGCGAACGCGGGTCTCGCTCCGGCGGAGGTGGACGCGGTCGAGGCGCACGGCACCGGCACCACGCTGGGCGACCCCATCGAAGCGCAGGGACTCCTCGCCACCTACGGGCAGGGCCGCGAACGCCCGCTGTGGCTGGGCTCGGTGAAGTCCAACCTGGGGCACACCCAGGGGGCCGCCGGCGTGGCCGGTGTGATCAAGATGGTAATGGCGCTGCGCCACGGTGTGCTTCCCAAGACCCTCCACGTGGACCAGCCGACCACGCATGTGGACTGGTCCATGGGGGACATCCAGCTGCTCACCGAGTCGGTGGCATGGCCCGAGCACGACCGGCCACGGAGGGCTGCTGTCTCCTCCTTCGGGCTCAGCGGTACCAACGCCCACGCCATCATCGAGCAGGCGCCCGAGGAGCCGGTGGACGTCGAGGGTGCGGCCGAGGCGCCTGTCGTTGACGTGGCGGCGATGCCGTGGGTGGTGTCGGCGAAGTCGGCTGCCGCGTTGCGCGGCCAGGCGGCCCGCTTGCTGTCCCACGTGGAGACCCACCCCGAGGCCACGTCGGTCGATGTCGGCTACTCGCTGGTGTCGGCGCGGGCGGTGCTGGAGCACCGGGCCGTGGTGGTCGGTGGGGATCGCGGGGAGCTGTTGTCCGGTCTGCGTGCCGTGGGCGCCGATGAGCCTGGTTCGAGCCTGGTGTACGGGGTTGCCGATGTGGAGGGGAAGACGGTGTTCGTCTTCCCGGGGCAGGGTTCACAGTGGGTGGGTATGGGTGCCCGACTGCTGGAGGAGTCTCCGGTGTTCGCCGAGCGGATGGCGGAGTGCGCCGCTGCCCTGGCGTCCTTCACGGACTGGTCGTTGATGGACGTGGTGCGGCAAGTGGAGGGCGCCGCGTCGTTGGAGCGGGTGGATGTGGTGCAGCCGGTGTCGTGGGCGATGATGGTGTCGCTTGCCGCGCTGTGGCGCTCTCACGGTGTGGCGCCGGATGCGGTGGTGGGTCACTCGCAGGGCGAGATCGCGGCCGCCTGTGTGGCCGGTGCGCTGTCGTTGGAGGACGGCGCCCGGGTGGTGGCGTTGCGCAGTCAGGCGATCGCGCGGCGCCTTGCGGGTGCCGGGGGAATGGCCTCGGTGCCGCTGCCGGTCGTTGAGGTGGAGGCGCGGCTGGAGCGCTGGGACGGCCGGGTGTCGGTCGCGGCCGTCAACGGCCCCCGCTCGGTGGTGGTTTCCGGTGACCGCGAGGCGTTGGACGAGTTGATCGAGGAGCTGACCGGCGAGGACGTCCGGGTCCGGCGGATCGCGGTGGACTACGCCTCCCATTCCGCCCACGTCGAGGGAATCCACGACGAGCTGTTGGAGCAGCTGGCGTCGGTGGCTCCGCGTGGGGTGGAGGTGCCGTTCCTGTCGACGGTGACCGGTGAGTGGGTCGACGGCGGGGAACTGGACGCCGAGTACTGGTACCGCAACCTTCGTCGGACGGTGGGCTTCGAGCCTGCGGTCCGGGAGTTGCTGGCCGGGCGCCACCGCGTGTTCGTCGAGGTCAGCGCCCATCCGGTGCTGGCGGTCGGGGTCCAGGAGACCGTGGACGACGCCGAGGTGACCGCCGTTGTCGCGGGCACTCTGCGGCGCGATCAGGGTGGCAGCGACCGATTCCTGACCTCCCTGGCCGAGGTCTTTGTTCGTGGCGGCGGTGTCGACTGGGCGGGTGTGTTCGCGGACACCGGCGCGCACCGCATCGATCTGCCCACCTACGCCTTCCAGCACGAGCGGTACTGGCCGAAGGCCGCCATGCGGGTGGGCGATGTCACGGGCCTGGGCCAGGTGGCCGCCGGGCATCCGCTGCTCGGCGCCGCGGTGGAGCTGGCCGATGCGGGCGGTGTGCTGTTCACCGGCAGGCTGTCGCTTCGGTCGCACCCTTGGCTGGCCGACCACGCGGTGGGCGGTGTGGTGCTCTTCCCGGGCACCGGCTTCCTGGAGCTGGCGATCCGCGCCGGCGACCAGGTGGGCTGTGACCTGGTGGACGAACTCACTCTGCTCGCACCGCTGGTGCTGGGGGAGCGCGACGCCGTCGCCGTCCAGCTGTGGGTGGGGGCGCCGGACGAGAGCGGCCGCCGCACCCTGAACGTGTACTCGCGCCCCGTCGACGCTGCCGAGCAGCCATGGGTGCGCCATGCCACCGGCGTGCTCGCCCAAGGAGAGCGCGCGGCACGCTTCGACGCCGGCGTATGGCCGCCCGAGGGCGCGGTCGTCGCCGACATGGAGGACTTCTACGAGCGACTCGCCGACGGCGCGTTCGCCTACGGACCGGTCTTCCGGGGGCTGCGGGCGGTGTGGCGGCGCGAGGACGAGGTGTTCGCCGAGGTCGCCCTGCCCGATCAGACGGGTGAGGCCGCCGAGTCGTTCGCGATGCACCCGGCCCTCCTGGACGCGGCCCTGCACGCCGTGTCGTTCGTGAACCTCGAAGCGGCCGAGGGCGGACGCCTGCCCTTCTCCTGGAGCGGGGTGTCCCTGCACGCCTCGGGCGCCTCCATACTGCGCGTCCGACTGACCCGGCGGGACGCGGAGTCCGTCTCGCTGGCGGCCGTGGACACCGAAGGCGCGCCCGTCCTCTCCGCGGACTCACTGGTGCTGCGCCCGGTGTCGGCCGAGCAGCTGGCCGGAGCCCGGGCCGGTGAGCGGGAATCGCTGTTCCGGCTGGAGTGGGTGCCGGTCCACGTCGACACGGCGGCGGCCGGCGCGCTCGACATGGTGGAGCTGACCGTGGAGCAGGCGACGGACCCGGCGTCGCTGGAGACCGTGCCGGAGGTGGCGACGGTCATCTGGGCACCGGCCGACGCCGCCTCGCCTGCCGAAGCGGTGCGCACGGAGACCACGCGGGCGCTCCAGCTCATCCAGAACTGGCTGGCCGACGACCGGTTCGAGGACTCCCGGCTGGTCTTCGTCCTGCGCGACGCGGTCGCCGTCGACTCGCCGGACATGGTGGCGGCGGCGGTGTGGGGGCTGGTGTCCAGCGCCCAGAGCGAGAACCCCGGGCGGTTCGTGCTCGTGGACGCGGCTTCCCCGGACGAGGTGCGGACCGCGCTGGCGTCCGGAGAGCCGCAGGCCGTGGTGCGCGACGGCGGCGTACGCGTCGGCCGGCTGGTCACCGTGGCCTCGGGCGGCGGGCTCATGCCGCCGCCCGGGGGAGCGCCCTGGCGGCTGGACAGCAGGGAGAAGGGCAGCCTGGACAACCTGGAACTGCTCAGCTACCCCGAAGCGGCCGAGCCGCTGGCGCCCGGGCAGATCCGGGTGGCCGTACGCGCCGCCGGGCTCAACTTCCGGGACCTCCTCAACGGCCTGAACGCCCTGGGCTCCTTCCAGGACAAGGTGGGGGCGCTCGGCAGCGAGGCGGCCGGTGTGGTCGTGGAGACCGGCCCCGAGGTGACCGGGCTGCGTGTCGGCGACCGGGTGGTCGGACTGGTCGACGGCTCCTTCGGGCCCCTTGTGGTGGCCGCCGAGCAGGCGGTGACCCGGATGCCGGACAGCTGGCGGTTCGAGGACGCCGCGTCCGTCCCGGTCGCCTTCCTGACCGCGTACTACGGCCTGGTGGACCTGGCCGGCCTGGCGGCGGGTGAGTCGGTGCTGGTGCACGCGGGTGCCGGTGGTGTGGGTATGGCCGCGATCCAGATCGCCCGGCACTTGGGCGCCGAGGTGTTCGCGACAGCGAGTGAGGGCAAGTGGGACGCGCTGCGCTCGCTGGGCATCCCGGACGACCACATCGCCTCCTCCCGTACGACCGAGTTCGAGGAGCGGTTCCGGGAGGTGACCGGCGACCGGGGCGTGGATGTGGTGCTCAACTCGCTCGCGGGCGAGTTCATCGACGCGTCCGCGCGGCTGCTGGCTCCCGGCGGCCGGTTCGTCGAGATGGGCAAGCTGGACATCCGCGACGCCGACAGCTTCACCGACGCGACGTACCACTGGTTCGACCTGCTCGACGCCGGCCCCGAGCGCCTCCAGCAGATGCTGGTCGAGCTGATGGACCTGTTCGAGGCGGGCGTCCTGCGGCCGCTGCCGGTCATGACCTGGGATGTGCGGCGGGCGCGGGACGCGTTCCGGTGCATGAGCCAGGCCAAGCACACCGGCAAGATCGTGCTGACCATGCCGCGCGAGTGGGACCCCGAGGGCACCGTGCTGATCACCGGTGGCACGGGTGGTCTGGGCGGTTTGCTCGCGCGGCACGTGGTGGGCGCGCGTGGGGCGCGGCGTGTGGTGCTGACGAGCCGTCGGGGTGCGGCTGCCCCGGGCGCGGAGGAGTTGCGGGCGGAGCTGTCGGCGCTGGGCGCCGAGGTGTCCGTCGTGGCCTGCGATGTCGCGGACCGTGACGCGGTGGCGGGAGTGCTGGCCTCGATCCCGGCCGAGCATCCGCTCACGGCGGTGGTCCACGCGGCGGGTGTGCTGGACGACGGCGTGGTGGGAACGCTGACGGCGGACCGGCTGGGCGGGGTGCTGCGACCGAAGGTGGACGCGGCGTGGCATCTGCACGAGCTGACCGGCGACCTCGACCTGGCCGCCTTCGTGATGTTCTCCTCGCTCGCCGGAGTGATGGGCAACCCGGGCCAGGCCAATTACGCCGCCGCCAACTCCGCCCTCGACGCCCTGGCCCGCACGCGCCGGGCGGCGGGCCTCGCCGGCCAGTCGCTCGTATGGGGCCTGTGGGCGCACGAGAGCGGCATGACCGGCAAGCTCACCGACACCGACATCCAGCGCATGAGCGCCGCCGGCCTGCCGCCGATCAGCGGCGAGGAGGGCATGGCCCTCTTCGACGCGGCGACGTCCTGCGACGAGCCGGTGGTGGCACCGGTGCACCTGGATATCCCCACGCTCCGTGCCCAGCCCGGGGTGCCGGGCCTGCTGCGCGGGCTGGTCCGTACCACCCGCCGGGTGGCGGCGTCGGCATCGGTGTCCGCGTCGGGCGCGGCGGCCGAACTCAACCGGCAGCTGGCGGCGGTGGCACCGGCCGAGCGCCCCCGGATTCTGGTGGACGTCATCCGCGCCCAGGCGGCCGCGGTCCTCGGACATGCCTCGGCCGACGCGGTCGAGGCGCGCCGGGAGTTCCGGGCACTGGGGTTCGACTCGCTGACCGCCATCGAACTGCGCAACCGGCTGAACACGGCCACCGGGCTGCGGCTGCCGTCCACGCTCGTCTTCGACTACCCCACGCCGCTCGTCCTGGCGGACCACCTGCTCTCCGAGCTGGTGGGCGAACGCGGTGAGGTGGTGGTCCCGGCCGCCGCGACCTCCGGATCCATGGACGACCCGATTGTGATCGTCGGGATGAGCTGCCGCTACCCGGGCGGCGTCCGGTCCCCGGAAGACCTGTGGCGGCTGGTCGCCGAGGGCAAGGACGCCATCGCCGAACTCCCCACGGACCGCGGCTGGCAGGTCTATGGGGACATCGACTTCGAAGGCGGCTTCCTCTACGACGCCCCCGAGTTCGACGCCGGCTTCTTCGGTATCTCGCCGCGTGAGGCGGTGGCCATGGACCCGCAGCAGCGGCTGCTGCTGGAGACCTCCTGGGAGGTCTTCGAGCGCGCGGGCATCGATCCGGCCGACCTGCGCGGCACCGACACCGGTGTCTTCATCGGCGCCGCCAGCAGCAGCTATGTACCGCCGGAGGAGTCCCGCGGCCACCAGATGACCGGCCTGCTGACCAGCGTCGCGTCCGGCCGGCTGTCCTACACCTACGGCCTCGAAGGTCCGGCGCTGACGGTGGACAGCGCGTGTTCGTCGTCACTGGTGACCATCCACATGGCGGCGCAGTCGCTGCGCTCGGGCGAATGCTCCCTGGCACTGGCCGGCGGTGTGACGGTGATGGCCACCCCGGCGGCCTTCGGGGAGTTCGACCAGCACGGCGGGCTGTCCCCGGACAGCCGCTGCCGCCCATTCGCCGACGCGGCCGCCGGAACGGGCTGGTCGGAGGGGGTCGGCCTGGTCATCCTGGAGCGGCTGTCGGACGCGCGGCGCAACGGACACCAGGTGCTCGCGGTGGTGCGGGGTTCGGCGGTGAATCAGGATGGTGCGTCGAATGGTTTGACGGCGCCGAATGGTCCGTCGCAGCAGCGGGTGATCCGTCAGGCGCTGGCGAACGCGGGTCTGGCTCCGGCGGAGGTGGACGCGGTCGAGGCGCACGGCACGGGCACCACGCTGGGCGACCCGATCGAGGCGCAGGCGCTGCTCGCCACCTACGGTCAGGACCGCGAGCTGCCCCTGCGGCTGGGCTCCATCAAGTCCAATGTGGGACACACCCAGCTGGCGGCCGGTGTGGCCGGTGTGATCAAGATGGTGATGGCGCTGCGCCATGGTGTGCTGCCCATGACCCTTCACGTGGATCAGCCGACCACGCATGTGGACTGGTCGGCGGGCGCGGTGGAGCTGTTGACCGAGTCGACGGAGTGGCCGGAGACGGGGCGTCCGCGCCGGGCCGGTGTCTCCGCGTTCGGCGTCAGCGGCACCAATGTGCACGCCATCCTGGAGCAGGCGCCCGAGGAGCCGGTGGACGTCGAGGGGGCGGCCGAGGCGCCTGTCGTTGACGTGGCGGCGGTGCCGTGGGTGGTGTCGGCCAAGTCGGCTGCGGCGCTGCGTGGGCAAGCGGTCGCTCTGCTGTCGCACGTGGAGACCGACCCGGAGCTGCGGCCGGTGGATGTGGGTCATGCGCTGGTGTCGGCGCGGGCGGTGCTGGAGCACCGGGCCGTGGTGGTCGGCGGGGACCGCGAGGAGCTGCTGTCGGGTCTGCGTGCCCTGGCTGATGATGAGCCCGGCTCGGGCCTGGTGCACGGGGTTGCCGATGTGGAGGGGAAGACGGTGTTCGTCTTCCCGGGGCAGGGGTCGCAGTGGGCCGGGATGGGTGCCCGGCTCTTGGACGAGTCTCCGGTGTTCGCCGGGCGGATGGCGGAGTGTGCCGCTGCCCTGGCGTCGTTCACGGACTGGTCCTTGATGGACGTGGTGCGGCAGGTGGAGGGTGCCGCGTCGCTGGAGCGGGTGGATGTGGTGCAGCCGGTGTCGTGGGCGATGATGATCTCGCTCGCCGCGCTGTGGCGCTCTCACGGCGTGGAGCCGGATGCGGTGGTCGGCCACTCGCAGGGTGAGATCGCGGCCGCCTGTGTGGCCGGCGCGCTGTCGCTGGAGGACGGTGCCCGGGTGGTGGCGTTGCGCAGTCAGGCGATCGCCCGGCGGCTGGCAGGTGCCGGGGGAATGGCGTCGGTGCCGCTGCCGGTGGGCGAGGTGGAGGCGCGGCTGGAGCGCTGGGACGGCCGGGTGTCGGTCGCCGCGGTCAACGGTTCCAGGTCGGTCGTGGTCTCCGGCGACCCGGAGGCACTGGACGAGCTGATCGACGAGCTGACAGGGGAGGACGTCCGGGTCCGGCGGATCGCGGTGGACTACGCCTCCCACTCCGCCCACGTCGAGGAGATCCACGAGGAGTTGCTGGCGGAGCTCGCGCCGGTCGCCCCGCGCGGGGTGGAGGTGCCGTTCCTGTCGACGGTGACCGGTGAGTGGCTCGACGGCGGCGAGCTGGACGCCGAGTACTGGTACCGCAACCTTCGTCGGACGGTCGGTTTCGAGTCGGCCGTGCGGGAGTTGCTGGCCGGGCGCCACCGCGCGTTCGTCGAGGTCAGCGCCCATCCGGTGCTGACGGTCGGGGTCCAGGAGACCGTGGACGACGCCGAGGTGACCGCTGTGGTCACCGGCACGCTGCGGCGTGACCAGGGCGGCAGCGACCGGTTCCTTGCCTCGCTGGCGGAGCTCTTCGTCCGTGGTGGCGAGGTCGACTGGGCAGGTGTGTTCGCGGACACCGGCGCGCGCCGCGTCGATCTGCCCACCTACGCCTTCCAGCGGCAGCACTACTGGCCCTCCGAGCCCGCGCGAGCGGGCGATGTGACCGCCGCCGGCCTGGTGTCCCCGGAACACCCGCTGCTCGGCGCCGCGGTGGAGCTGGCCGACGCGGGCGGAGTGCTGTTCACCGGCAGCCTGTCGCTTCGATCGCACCCCTGGCTGGCCGGCCACGCGGTGGGCGGTGTGGTGCTCTTCCCGGGCACCGGTTTCCTGGAGCTGGCGATCCGCGCCGGCGACCAGGTGGGCTGCGACCTGGTGGACGAACTCACCCTCGCGGCGCCCCTGGTGGTGCCGGAGCGCGACGCGGTCGCCCTCCAGGTGTGGGTGGGCGTGCCGGACGAGTCCGGCCGCCGCGGCTTCAACGTCTACTCACGGCCCGCCGACGCCACCGAGCAGCCGTGGCTGCACCACGCCACCGGTGTGCTGGCGGCGGGCGAGCGGACGTCGGACTTCGACGCGACCGTGTGGCCGCCCACCGGTGCGGTCGTCGCCGACTTGGAGGGCTTCTACGAGCGGTTCGCCGACGTCGGCCTCGAATACGGCACGGTCTTCCAGGGGCTGCGCGCGGTCTGGCAGACCGACGACGAGGTGTTTGCCGAGGTCGCCCTGCCCGATCAGACGGATGACGCCGAGTCGTTCGCGATGCACCCGGCTCTGCTGGACGCGGCCCTGCACGCCATGTGGTTCGCCGAGGTGGCAGGGGCCGACTCGGGCGCGGGACAGACCTCGCTGCTGTTCTCGCTGAGCGGTGTCTCCCTGCACGCCCATGGCGCCTCTGTCCTGCGGGTGCGGCTGGCCCACGGCGCCGCCGGGGCGGTGACCCTGGAGGCGGCCGACCCGACCGGTGCGCCCGTCGTCTCGATCGAGTCCGTGACCACCCGCCCACTGTCCGCGCGGCAACTGGCCGCCGGGAACCCCGTCGGCCACGTGTACGACTCGCTCTACCGGCTGGACTGGGTGCCGGCTCCGGCCGCCTCACGACCCGACGGCGAGCCGGACACGCTCGAACTGTCCACGGACGCGCTCGGGCACCTGGCGTCCCTCGAAACGGTGCCGGACGTGGTGGTGGTCGAGGTCGGCTCGCTCGGTGCCACCGGCCCCGCCGACGGCACCGGGGCCCCGGACGACCCGGCGGGTTCGATGCGCCACGTGACGGCCCGGGTCCTGGAGCTGGTCCAGCACTGGGTGGCCGACGAGCGGCATTCCGAATCCCGTCTGGTGTTCATCACGCGCGGCGCGGTCGTGGCGCGGAGCGGCGACACCCTCACCGATCTCGCCGCGGCGGCCGTATGGGGGCTGCTGCGCACCGCGCAGACGGAGTACCCGGGACACCTCGTCCTGGCCGATCTCGACCACCGGCAGCAGACCGCCGAGGTGCTGGCCGATGTGCTTGCGTCCGGTGAGCCGCAGGTCGCGGTCCGGGACGGCGCCGTACTCGTCGGCCGACTGGCCTCCGTCGCCACCTCCTCCCGGCTGCTGCCCCCGGCCGACGGGGTGCCGTGGCGGCTGGACAGTCGGCGCAAGGGCAGCCTGGACGCCCTCGACCTGATCACCGAGACGCCTCGGGAGCAGCTTGCCCCCGGTGAGGTACGGATGGCGGTGCGCGCCGCCGGAGTCAACTTCCGTGACGTGCTCAACGCCCTGGACATGTACCCCGGGGACGCCGGAGCGATGGGCAGCGAGGCGGCCGGGGTGGTCGTGGAGACCGGCCCCGAGGTGACCGGGTTGCGCGTCGGCGACCGGGTGCTCGGCGCCGTCCAGGGCGGCATCGGCCCGTCCGTCGTCGTCGACCAGAACGAGCTCGTGCCGATCCCGGAGGGCTGGCGGTTCGAGGACGCCGCGTCCGTGCCGGTCGCCTTCCTGACCGCGTACTACGGCCTGGTGGATCTGGCCGGCCTGTCGGCGGGTGAGTCGGTGCTGGTGCACGCGGGTGCCGGTGGTGTGGGTATGGCCGCGATCCAGATCGCCCGGCACTTGGGCGCCGAGGTGTTCGCCACGGCGAGTGAGGGCAAGTGGGACGCGCTGCGCTCGCTGGGTATCCCGGACGACCACGTCGCCTCCTCCCGTACGACCGAGTTCGAGGAGCGGTTCCGGGAGGTGACCGGCGGCCGGGGCGTTGACGTGGTGCTCAACTCGCTCGCGGGCGAGTTCATCGACGCGTCCGCGCGGCTGCTTGCCCCCGGCGGCCGGTTCATCGAGATGGGCAAGACCGACATCCGCGACGCGGAGGCGATGGGCGCCGGCTACCGGCCCTTCGACCTGGCGGAGGCCGGGCCGGGCCGCCTCCAGCAGATGCTGGTCGAGCTGATGGAGCTGTTCGAGGCGGGCGTCCTGCGGCCGCTGCCGGTGACGGCCTGGGATGTGCGGCGGGCGCGGGACGCGTTCCGGTGCATGAGCCAGGCCAAGCACACCGGCAAGATCGTGCTGACCATGCCGCGCGAGTGGGACCCCGAGGGCACCGTGCTGATCACCGGTGGCACCGGCGGTCTCGCCCGCAGCCTCGCCCGTCATCTCGCCGCCGACCGGGGCATGAGGCATCTGCTCCTGGTCAGCCGCCGCGGGCCGGACGCGCCCGGCGCGGCGGACCTCCGGGCGGAGCTGAGCGCGCACGGCGCCGAGGTCACCATCGCCGCGTGCGATGTGGCGGACCGCGCCGCGCTGGAGGCGCTGCTCGCCGGGATTCCGGCGGAGCACCCGCTGATCGCGGTCGTCCACACCGCGGCCGTGCTCGACGACGGAGTGTTCGCGTCGCTGACGCCCGAGCGGCTGGCCACGGTCTACGGACCGAAGGCGGACGCCGCCTGGCATCTGCACGAGCTGACCCGCGATCTCGGCCTGGCCGCCTTCGTGACGTACTCCTCGGTGGCGGGCCAGCTGGGCGCCGCGGGGCTGGCCAACTACGCCGCCGCGAACTCCTTCCTCGACGCGCTGGCGTACCACCGCAGGGCCCTCGGCCTGCCGGGCCAGTCGCTGCTGTGGGGCCCATGGGTCCAGGACAGCGGCATGACCAGCGAGCTCAGCCACACCCACATCCAGCGGATCAGCGGGGCCGGCATGCCACTGCTGACCGAGGAACAGGGCGCCGCGCTGTTCGACGCCGCGGTCGCCTGCGACGAGCCCGTGGTCGCACCCGTGCGCCTGGACCTCGCGGCGCTGCGCGCCCAGAGCGAGACCCCCGGGCTGCTGCGCGGCCTGGTGCGTACGGCCCGCAGGGCCGCGGGCGGCGTCCGCGACTCCGACTCGGGCGCGGCCAACGCGCTGGCCCGCCGGCTCGCCGGGCTGCGCGACGGCGACCGGCTGCGCCTCCTGACGGATCTCGTACGCGGCCAGGCGGCCGCCGTCCTGGGGCACCCGTCGCCGGACGCGGTCGAGGTCCGGCGCGAGTTCCGCGAGCTGGGCTTCGACTCGCTGACCGCCGTCGAGCTGCGCAACCGGCTGAACACGGCCACCGGGCTCCGGCTGCCCGCCACCTTGGTGTTCGACTACCCCACCCCGACCGTGCTGGCCGAGTTCCTGTTGCGTGAGCTGCTGGACGAGCACGTCGACGCGATCACGCCGACGGCCGTCGCCACCGCCGGTCTCGCGGACGACCCGATCGTGATCGTCGGGATGGCCTGCCGCTACCCGGGCGGCGTCCGGTCCCCGGAGGACCTGTGGCGGCTGGTCGCCGAGGGGCGCGACGCCATCGCCGAACTGCCCACCGACCGCGGCTGGCGGCTCGACGGAGACGCCGGTTTTCGGGGCGGTTTCCTCTACGACGCCGCCGATTTCGACGCGGGTTTCTTCGGGATCTCGCCGCGTGAGGCGGCGGCCATGGACCCGCAGCAGCGGCTGCTGCTGGAGACCGCGTGGGAGGTGTTCGAGCGCGCCGGCATCGACCCCACCTCCGTCCGCGGCACCGACGCGGGCGTGTTCGTCGGCGCGACCGGCTTCGGCTACGTACCGCCGGAGGAGTCCCGCGGCCACCAGATGACCGGCCAGGCCACCAGCGTGATCTCGGGCCGGCTGTCCTACACCTTCGGCCTCGAGGGCCCGGCCGTCACCGTGGACACCGCCTGCTCGTCGGCGTTGGTGGCGATGCACCTCGCCGCCCAGGCGCTGCGCTCGGGCGAGTGCTCGCTGGCGCTGGCCGGCGGTGTCACGGTGATGTCGACGCCGGTCGGCTTCAGCGAGTTCAACGAGCAGGGCGGGCTGGCCCCGGACGGCCGGTGCCGCGCGTTCGCCGAGGCGGCGGCCGGGACCAGCTGGTCCGAGGGCGTCGGCCTGCTGGCACTCGAACGGCTGTCGGACGCGCGCCGTAACGGCCATGAAGTGCTGGCCGTCGTGCGGGGCTCGGCGGTCAACCAGGATGGCGCGTCCAACGGGCTGACGGCGCCGAACGGCCCGTCGCAGCAGCGGGTCATCCGCCAGTCCCTCGCCAACGCGGGGCTGTCCGGACGCGACGTCGATGCCGTGGAGGCGCACGGCACGGGCACCACGCTGGGCGACCCGATCGAGGCGCAGGCGCTGCTCGCCACCTACGGTCAGGACCGCGAGCTGCCCCTGTGGCTGGGGTCGGTGAAGTCGAACATCGGCCACGCCCAGGTGGCCGCCGGCGCTGCCGGTGTGATCAAGATGGTGATGGCGCTGCGCCATGGTGTGCTGCCCATGACCCTCCACGTGGATCAGCCGACCACGCATGTGGACTGGTCGGCGGGCGCGGTGGAGCTGTTGACCGAGTCGACGGAGTGGCCGGAGACCGGGCGTCCGCGCCGGGCCGGTGTCTCCGCGTTCGGCGTCAGCGGCACCAACGCGCACGCCATCCTGGAGCAGGCGCCCGAGGACGCCGAACCGAAGCCGGCCGACCCCGACACCACCGCCGCGACCCCGGCCGCCCTGCCCTGGGTGGTGTCGGCCAGGAGCGACCGCGCGCTGCGCGAGCAGGCGGTCAACCTGTCCTCCCACCTGGAGAACCTCCCCGAGGCGACGTCGGCCGACGTCGGCCACTCGCTGGTGTCGGCGCGGGCGGTGCTGGAGCACCGGGCCGTGGTGGTCGGCGGGGACCGCGAAGAGCTGCTGTCGGGTCTGCGTGCCCTGGGCGAGGACGAGCCGGGGGCGAGCGTGGTCCGCGGCATCGCCGATGTGGAGGGGAAGACGGTGTTCGTCTTCCCGGGGCAGGGGTCGCAGTGGGCCGGGATGGGCGCCCGGTTGCTGGAGGAGTCTCCGGTGTTCGCCGGGCGGATGGCGGAGTGTGCCGCCGCTCTGACGCCCTTCACGGACTGGTCGTTGATGGACGTCGTACGCCAGGCCGAGGGTGCCGCGTCGCTGGAGCGCGTGGATGTGGTGCAGCCGGTGTCGTGGGCGATGATGATCTCGCTCGCCGCGCTGTGGCGCTCCCACGGCGTGGAGCCGGACGCGGTGGTCGGTCACTCACAGGGTGAGATCGCCGCCGCCTGTGTGGCCGGCGCGCTCTCCCTGGAGGACGCGGCCCGGGTGGTGGCGTTGCGCAGCCAGGCGATCGCCCGGCGGCTTGCGGGTGCGGGTGGCATGGCCTCGGTACCGCTGCCGGTGGGCGACGTCGAGGCGCGGCTGGAGCGCTGCGACGGCCGGATATCGGTCGCGGCCGTCAATGGCCCCCGCTCGGCGGTTGTTTCCGGTGACCGTGAGGCTTTGGACGAGCTGATCGAGGAGCTGACCGGCGAGGACGTCCGGGTCCGGCGGATCGCGGTGGACTACGCCTCCCACTCCGCACACGTCGAAGAGATCCACGACGAACTCCTGGAACGTCTGGCACCGCTGCGCCCCCGCGCCGCCGAGGTGCCGTTCTTCTCCACCGTGACCGGTCAGTGGCTCGACGGCGGTGAACTGGACGCCGACTACTGGTACCGCAACCTGCGGCGGACGGTGGGCTTCGAGCCCGCGGTCCGGGGGCTGCTCGCCCAGCACCACCGGGCGTTCATCGAGGTCAGCGCGCACCCCGTGCTCACTGTAGGGGTCCAGGAGACCATCGACGCGACAGGCGACCACGCCGTCACCGTCGGCACGCTGCGCCGGGACGAGGGCGGCCTCGGGCGCTTCCTGACCTCGGCGGCCGAGGTGTTCGTCCGCGGTGTCGAGGTCGCCTGGGCGGGCTGCTTCGCCAGCACCCGGGCCCGCCGGACCGAGCTGCCCACCTACCCGTTCCAGCGCGAGCGCTACTGGGCGGACGAGGCCAGGCCCGTCGCGCAGGCCACGGAGACCGACCCGGTGGACGCCGAGTTCTGGTCCGCCGTCGAACAGGAGGACCTGGAGTCCCTGGCCGGCTGGCTGGAGATCGACGGAGACTCGCTGGGCGCGGTGCTGCCCGCCCTCTCCGCCTGGCGGGGCAGGCGCCGTGAGGAGTCCACCGTGGACTCCTGGCGCTACCGGACCGAGTGGCGGCCGCTGCGGATGTCCTCGGTGCCCGTGCTCACCGGCACCTGGCTGGTCGTCACCGCCGACGGCGTCGCGGACGACGAGGTGACCGCGGCGCTCGCCGGACACGGCGCTCAGGTCCGGCGGCTGGAGCTGGACGAGTCGTGTGTCGACCGCGCCGAACTCGCGTCCCGGCTCCAGGGCGTCGAGGGCGTCGAGGACCTGCGCGGCATGGTGTCGGTGCTGGCCTTCGCCGAGCAGCCGAGCGCCACCCACCCGACGCTGTCCTCCGGGCTCGCGCTGACCCTCGCGCTGGTGCAGGCGCTGGACGACCTCGACACCGGGGCGCCGTTGTGGTGCCTCACCCGGGGCGCCGTGTCCACCGGCCGCTCGGACGGCCTGACCAGCCCGGCGCAGGCGCAGGTCATCGGCCTGGGCCGGACGGCCGCGCTGGAGCACCCGCGCCGCTGGGGCGGCCTGGTGGACCTGCCCGCCGAACTCGACCAGCGCGCCGCGCAGCGGCTGGTCGGAGCGCTCGCCGGCGCTGAAGGCGAGGACGGCGAGGGCGAGTTCGCGATCCGGTCCTCCGGAGTGTTCGTACGCCGCGTGGTGCGCGCGCCCCTCGACGACCGTGGCCCCAACGGCGGTTGGGAGCCGCGCGGCACCACGCTGATCACCGGCGGCACCGGTGTGCTGGGCCAGTATCTGGCCCGGTGGCTCGCGCACAACGGGGCCGAGCACCTGGTGCTGACCAGTCGGCGCGGCATGGACGCGGCCGGCGCGGCCGAGCTGGTGGCCAAGCTGACCGAGCTGGGCACCGCCGTGGAGGTCGTGGCCTGCGACGTGGCGGACCGGGCCGCGGTGGCCGCGCTGATCGACCGGCTCACGGCCGAGGGGCGGGTCATTCGCACCGCCGTCCATGTGGCCGCTTACATAGACCTCGGCTCGCTGACCACCATGGACCACGAGACGTTCGCCTCGGTCGTCGACGCCAAGGTCGCGGGCGCCCGCCATCTCCACGAGCTGCTGGACGAAGAGCAGCTCGACGCTGTCGTGTACTACTCGTCGATCGCCGGCATCTGGGGCAGCGGCGACCACGGCGCGTACGGGGCGGCCAACTCCTACCTGGAGGCGCTGGCGGAACACCGGCGCGCCCAGGGGCTGCGCGCCACCTCCATCGCGTGGGGCATCTGGCGGGACGACCAGGTGCGGGTCGATCCGCAGCAGATCCTCGGCAGCGGTCTGCGCTTCATGCAGCCCGACCTCGCCCACATCGGGCTGCGGCAGGCACTGGAGGACGACGAGACCCTGCTGACGATCGCCGACATCGACTGGGGCCGCTACTACCCGGTCTACACCTCGGTGCGCCCCAGCCCGCTGTTCGGCGAGGTGCCCGAGGTGCGCGGGATCCTCGAGAAGGCCGAGAACACCGTCGCCACCTCCGCGGACGGCGAGTTCGCCGCGCGGATCCGCGCGCTGTCCGCCACCGAGCAGGAGCGCGCGCTGCTGGACCTGGTGCGCGCCGAGGCGGCAGCGGTTCTGGGACACACCTCCCCGGAGGCGATCTCGGAGCGCCGGGCGTTCCGCGATGTCGGGTTCGACTCGCTGACCGCGGTGGACCTGCGTAACCGGGTGGCCAGGGCCACCGGTCTGACCCTGCCGTCCACCCTGGTCTTCGACTACCCGAGCCCGGTGGCCCTGGTGGAGTTCCTGCGGTCGCGGATCGTGGGCTCGGCCGCGGCGGTGCCGGGCGCGCCCGCGCCCGTGGTGTCCGCGGCCTCCGACGAGCCGGTCGCGATCATCGGCATGGCCTGCCGCTTCCCCGGCGGGATCGGTTCGCCGGAGCAGCTGTGGGAGGTGGTCGCGGGCGGACAGGACGTCATCTCCGAGTTCCCCGCCGACCGTGGCTGGGACGCCGAGGGGCTCTACGACCCGGACCCGGACAAGCTCGGCAAGACGTACTCGACGCGCGGTGGCTTCCTGCACGACGCGGCGGAGTTCGACGCGGGCTTCTTCGGGATCTCGCCGCGTGAGGCGCTGGCCATGGACCCGCAGCAGCGGCTGCTGCTGGAGACCTCCTGGGAGGCGTTCGAGCGGGCCGGGATCGACCCCGCGTCGGTCAGGGGCAGCCTGACGGGCACGTTCATCGGCTCCAGCTACCAGGACTACGGCTTCGGACCGCACGCCGACCAGGAGGGGGCCGAGGGCTACCTGCTCACCAGCTCGGTGCCCAGCGTGCTGTCGGGCCGGATCTCGTATCTGTTCGGTCTCGAGGGCCCGGCGGTCACCCTGGACACGGCGTGCTCCTCGTCGCTGGTGGCGCTGCACCTGGCGTGCCAGTCGCTGCGCAACGGCGAGAGCACACTGGCGCTGGCCGGCGGTGTCACGGTGATGACCACCCCCGGTTCGTTCCTCGCCTTCAGCCGCCAGCGCGGCATGGCCGCGGACGGCCGGTGCAAGGCGTTCGCCGAATCGGCCGACGGGATGAGCCTGTCCGAGGGCGTGGGGCTGCTCCTGGTGGAGCGGCTGTCGGACGCCCGCCGTCATGGCCACCCCGTGCTGGCGGTGGTGCGGGGCTCGGCGATCAACCAGGACGGTGCGTCGAATGGTCTGACCGCGCCGAACGGCCCCTCGCAGCAGCGGGTGATCCGCCAGGCGCTGACCAACGCCAGGCTGACGGCGAACGACATCGACGCGGTGGAGGCGCACGGCACGGGCACCACGCTGGGCGACCCGATCGAGGCCCAGGCGCTACTCGCCACGTATGGGCAGGAGCGCGAACAACCCCTGCTGCTGGGCTCGGTCAAGTCCAACCTCGGCCACACCCAGCTGGCCGCCGGCGCCGCGAGCGTCATCAAGATGGTCATGGCGATGCGACACGGCGTACTGCCCGAGACGCTGCACATCGACGAGCCGACGTCCCATGTGGACTGGTCGTCCGGCGCGGTGGAGCTGCTGACCGAGCAGGCCGAGTGGCCGGAGACGGAGCACCCGCGCCGGGTCGGCGTGTCGGCCTTCGGCATCAGCGGCACCAACGCCCACACCATCCTGGAGCAGGCCCCGCAGCCGCAGGCCGATGACGACGGCCCGGTGGCATCCCCCGCGCCGGCTCGGGAGCCGGGTGTGCTGCCGGTGGTGGTGTCGGGGAAGTCGGAGGAGGCGCTGCGTGCGCAGGCGGCGCGGGTGCTTTCCCGTGCCGAGGAAGAGCCCGGTCTCGCATGGAGCGATCTGGCGTTCTCGCTGGTGACGTCGCGGTCGGGGTTCGAGCGGCGCGGTGTGGTGCTGGCGGGCGCCCGGGAGGGGGCGGTGGAAGGCCTGCGGGCTCTGGCGTGTGGTGAGCCGGGCGTGGATGTGGTGCGGGGGTTGGCCCGGGAGGATCGGGTGGTGGCGTTCCTGTTCTCGGGGCAGGGCAGTCAGCGGGCGGGGATGGGCCGGGAGCTGTACGAGGCGTTCCCGGTGTTCGCCGAGGCGCTGGACGAGGTGTTCGCGCATCTTGACGGCCACCTCGAACGGCCGTTGCGTGAGGTGATGTTCGCCGAGGCGGGTTCGGCCGAGGCGGAGCTGCTGGACGGGACGGGATGGACACAGCCCGCGCTGTTCGCCGTCGAGGTGGCGTTGTTCCGGCTGGTGGAGTCGTGGGGAATGCGGCCGGATTACGTGGCGGGGCATTCGGTCGGAGAGATCGCCGCGGCGCATGTGGCCGGGGTGTTCTCGCTGACGGACGCGTGCACGCTGGTGGCGGCGCGGGCCCGGCTGATGGCGGAGCTGCCGCGAGGTGGGGCGATGGTGTCCCTCCAAGCCACCGAGGACGAGGTGACCCCGCAACTGACCGAGGGAGTCTCGATCGCGGCGGTCAACGGGCCGCGGTCGGTCGTGATCTCGGGCGACGAGGCGGCGGTGCTCGAGCTGGCCGGCCGGTTCGAGGGCGAGGGGCGCAAGACTAGGCGTTTGCGGGTCTCGCATGCGTTTCACTCGGCTCTGATGGACGGGATGGCTGCTGAGTTCGAGCGGGTGGTGCGGGGCCTGTCGTTCGGGGCTCCGGCGGTGCCGCTGGTGTCGAACCTGACGGGAGAGGTGGCGTCGGCCGAGCTGCTGTGCGCGCCCGAGTACTGGGTGCGGCAGGTGCGCGAGGCGGTGCGGTTCGCCGATGGCGTGCGTCGGCTGGACGAGTGTGGTGTGAGTACGTATCTGGAGCTGGGGCCGGACGGTGTGCTGTCGGCGATGGCTCAGGAGAGCCTGTCCGAGCAGTCGCCCGCCACCACGGTGGTCGTCTCGGCGCTGCGGAAGGGAGCGGACGAGGAGCGTGCGGTGGTCACCGCGCTGGCCCGGCTGTACGCGCACGGCGTGGAGGTCGACTGGCCGGCGTTTTTTGCGGGCACCGGCGCCCACCGGGTCGAACTGCCCACGTACGCCTTCCAGCACCAGCGCTACTGGCCGAACGTGTCGGCGCCGGCGCCCGCCGCGAACACGGGAATCGCGGACGGGGACACGGACTTCTGGGCCACGGTCGAAGGGGAGGACCTGGAGTCCCTGGCCTCGCGGCTGGAAGTCGACGGCGACTCGCTCGGCGCGGTGCTTCCCGCGCTGACGACGTGGCGCCGCCGCCGACGTGAGCAGTCGGTCGTGGACGGCTGGCGCTACCGGGTCACCTGGACGCCGCTGGCCGACCCGACCCCCCGGGCCCAGCGCGGCAGCTGGCTCGTGGTCGTCCCGGCCGGGCAGGCGGACGACCCGTGGGCGACCTCCGTGGCCGAGGCCATGCCCACCCCGACGGTACGCGTCGAGATCGGCGAGCCGGACCGCGCCGCACTGGCCGACCGGCTGCGTGAGGCGGCCACGGAATCGGGCCCGTTCGCGGGCGTCCTGTCCCTGCTCGCACCGTACGAGCCCGCTGTCGGCGGACACCCGGGCGTACCGGCCGGCGTGGCACTGACGATCACCTTGGTGCAGGCGCTGGGCGACGCGGGCATCGAGTCGCCGCTGTGGACCGCCACGCGAGGCGCGGTGTCGGTGAGCCGCTCGGACACCGCGCCGAACCCGGCGCAGGCGGCCGTATGGGGCCTTGGCCGGGTCGCGGCGCTGGAGTACCCGCGGCGCTGGGGCGGACTGATCGACCTGCCCGACACCCTCGACCGGCCCGCCGGCCGACGGCTGGCCGCGGTGCTATCTGGAGCCGGAGCCGGAGCCGGAGCCGGTGACGAGGACCAGGCCGCGGTGCGCTCCTCCGGCCTCTTCGGCCGGCGCGTCGTCCACTGCCCGGCCGAACGCGAGCCGGACGAGACCGGCTTCATCGCCACCGGAACGGTCCTGATCACCGGCGGCACCGGCGGCCTTGGCGGCCATGTGGCCCGCTGGCTCGCCCGCGGCGGCGCCGAGCACCTGGTGCTGACCAGCCGTCGGGGGCCGGACGCACCCGGCGCCCGCGAACTGTGCGACGAACTCGCCGAGCTGGGCGCGCGGGTCACGATCGCCGCCTGCGACGTGGCCGACCGGGAGGCGCTCGCGGCCGTGCTGGCCGACATCCCCGACGACCGCCCCCTGACGGGCGTCGTGCACACCGCGGGCATCGCCCAGGCGGCCGCCCCGCTGGACGGCGCGAGCGACGCCGAGACGGCCGAGGTGATGACAGCCAAGGTGGTCGGCGCGGCCAACCTCGACGCGCTGCTCGGCGACCGTGAGCTCGACTTCTTCGTCCTCTTCTCTTCGGTCGCCGCCACCTGGGGCAGCGGCGGCCAGGGCGCCTACGGCGCGGCCAACGCCTACCTGGACGCGCTGGCCGAGGCCCGTACGGCCCGGGGGCTGACGGCGACATCCGTGGCCTGGGGCGCGTGGGCCGACGGCGGAATGGCGGCCGCCGACGGCGCCCAGGACTACCTGGCGCGCCGTGGGCTGATCCTCATGGCGCCGGAGACCGCCATCGCCGGGCTGAGCCGCGCGCTGCGCAACCGGGACGTGACCGTCGCGGTCGCCGACGTCGACTGGGACCAGTTCGCCCCCGCGTTCACCCTGGCACGGCCGAGCGCACTGCTGCGCGACCTGCCCGGCGTACGCCGCGCGCTTATCGCGGACGCACCCGTGCGGTACGACGACGCGTCGGAGCTCAGCTCGCTGCGCGGACGGCTGCGGGCCACGCCGGACAACGAACGGCTCGATCTGCTGCTCGGTGTCGTCCGGGAACAGGTGGCCCTGGTGCTCGGCCACTCGGGCGCGGAGGCCATCGAGGCCGACCGGGCCTTCAAGGACCTCGGCTTCGACTCGCTGACGGCGGTGGAGCTGCGCAACCGGCTCGCCACCGCGACCGGACTGGCCCTGCCCACCACCCTGGTCTTCGACTACCCGTCCCCGGCGGCGCTGGTCGACCACCTCCGCGCCGAACTGCTCGGGGAGCAGCCTGGCCCGGGCGGCTCGGCCGTCCTCACCGCCCTCGGGAGCGTCGCGGACGACCCGATCGTGATCGTCGGGATGAGCTGCCGCTACCCGGGCGGTGTCCGGTCGCCCGAGGATCTATGGCGTCTGGTGGCCGAGGAGCGGGACGCGATCTCCCCGTTCCCGTCCGACCGGGGCTGGAACCTCGACGCGGAGAACGCTTTCGAGGGCGGATTCGTCCACGACGCCACCGAGTTCGACGCCCGGTTCTTCGGCATCTCGCCGCGTGAGGCGCTGGCCATGGACCCGCAGCAGCGGCTGCTGCTGGAGTCCGCGTGGGAGGTGTTCGAGCGGGCCGGAATCGACCCGACGGGGCTGCGCGGCAGTGACGCAGGCGTCTTCATCGGCGCCACCGGCGGTGGCTATGTCGCCCCCGAGGAGTCACTCGGCCACATGATGACCGGCCAGGCGACGAGCGTGGTGTCCGGCCGGCTGTCCTACACCTTCGGCCTGGAGGGCCCGGCGGTCACGGTGGACACGGCGTGTTCGTCCTCGCTGGTGGCGATGCACATGGCGATGCAGGCGCTGCGCGGCGGCGAGTGCTCGCTGGCGCTGGCCGGCGGGGTGACGGTGATGTCCACCCCGGCGGGGTTCGCGGAGTTCCGGCAGCAGGGCGGACTGGCGCGGGACGGCCGGTGCAAGTCCTTCGCGGAGGGTGCCGACGGCACCGGCTGGTCGGAGGGCGTGGGTCTGGTGGTGCTGGAGCGGCTGTCGGATGCGCGGCGCAACGGTCATGAGGTGCTGGCGGTGGTGCGGGGTTCGGCGGTGAATCAGGATGGTGCGTCGAATGGTCTGACGGCGCCGAATGGTCCGTCGCAGCAGCGGGTGATCCGTCAGGCGCTGGCGAACGCGGGTCTGGCTCCGGCGGAGGTGGACGCGGTCGAGGCGCACGGCACCGGGACCACGCTGGGCGACCCGATCGAGGCGCAGGCGCTGCTGGCCACCTATGGACGGGACCGGGAGCTGCCGCTGCGGCTCGGCTCCATCAAGTCCAACATGGGGCACACCCAGTCCGCCTCGGGCGTCGCCGGTGTGATCAAGATGGTGATGGCGCTGCGCCACGGTGTGCTGCCCAAGACGCTGCACGTGGACGCGCCGACCACGCATGTGGACTGGGCGACCGGTGCGGTGGAGCTGTTGGCCGAGGCCGCCGAATGGCCGGAGACCGGGCGCCCGCGCCGGGCCGGCATCTCCTCCTTCGGCATGAGCGGCACCAACGCCCACGCCATCATCGAGCAGGCCCCCGAGGACGCGGTGGACGCCGAGAGCGTGTCGGACACGCCCACGGTCGACGCGGTGACGGTGCCGTGGATGGTGTCGGCGAAGTCGGCCGCGGCGCTGCGCGGTCAGGCGGCCGGTCTGCTGTCCCAGCTGGAGGGCGCCCCGGAGCTGAGTCCCGTGGACGTCGGCTACTCGTTGCTGTCCACGCGGTCGGTGCTGGAGCACCGGGCGGTGGTGGTCGGCGGGGACCGTGAGGCGCTGCTGTCAGGTCTGCGCGCCCTGGGCGATGACGATCCCGCGCCCGGCGTGGTGCGTGGCGTTGCCGACGTGGAGGGGAAGTCGGTGTTCGTCTTCCCGGGACAGGGCTCTCAGTGGGCGGGCATGGGTGCCCGGCTCCTGGACGAGTCTCCGGTGTTCGCCGAGCGGCTGGCTGAGTGCGCGATGGCTCTGGCGCCTTACATCGACTGGTCGTTGGTGGATGTGGTGCGGCAGAACGAGGGTGCCGTGTCGCTGGAGCGGGTCGATGTGGTGCAGCCGGTGTCGTGGGCGCTGATGGTGTCGCTCGCGGCGCTGTGGCGGGCCCACGGTGTGATTCCGGACGCTGTCGTCGGGCACTCCCAGGGCGAGATCGCCGCCGCCTGTGTGGCGGGCGGGCTGTCGCTGGAGGACGGTGCCCGGGTCGTGGCGCTGCGGAGCCAGGCGATCGCGCGACGGCTGGCCGGTGCCGGAGGCATGGCGTCGATTCCGTTGCCGGTCGATGAGGTCGAGGTCCGGCTGGAGCAGTGGAGCGGCCGGGTGTCGGTCGCGGCGGTCAACGGCCCGCGGTCGGTCGTGGTCTCCGGCGACCCCGAGGCACTGGACGAGCTGATCGAGGAACTGACGCGCGAGGATGTGCGGGTGCGGCGGATCGCCGTGGACTACGCCTCCCACTCCGCCCACGTCGAGGAGGTCCACGAGGAGTTGCTGGCGGAGCTCGCGCCGGTCACCCCGCGCGGGGTGCAGGTGCCGTTCCTGTCGACAGTGACCGGTGAGTGGCTCGACGGTGGGGAACTGGACGCCGAGTACTGGTACCGCAACCTTCGTCGGACGGTGGCCTTCGAACCGGCCGTCCGCGAGCTGCTGGCCCGCCGCCACCGCGCGTTCGTCGAGGTCAGCGCGCACCCCGTGCTGTCCGTCGCGGTCCAGGAGGCCATCGACGACGCCGACGAGGTCGCCGTGGTCGCGGGCACGCTGCGCCGCGACCAGGGGGGACTCGACCGCTTCGCCCAGTCGTTGGCCGAGCTCTTCGTCCGTGGTGTTCCCACCGGCTGGGCCGGGTTCTTCACCGCGACCGGCGCCCGCCGGGTGGAGCTGCCCACCTATGCCTTCCAGCGGCAGCGGTTCTGGCCCGAGGCGGCCGAGACCGAGGCGCTGCCCGGTGACCAGGACACGGTGGACACGGAGTTCTGGGCCGCCGTCGAAGGAGAGGAACTGGACTCCCTGGCCTCGCGGCTGGAGGTGGACGCCGACTCGCTCGGCGCCGTGCTGCCCGCGCTGTCGTCATGGCGGCGGCAGCGGCGCGAGCGTTCCACGGTCGACGGCTGGCGCTACCGGACCACATGGAAGCCCGTGACCGCGGACGCCACCGCCCCGTCGGGAACCTGGCTGGTGGTCGTACCGCAGGGCCTGGCCGCTGACGCGTGGGTGTCCGCCCTGGTGGACGCGGTGGGCACCGGTTCGGTGCCGCTGGAGGTCGGGGCCGCCGATCGCGCCGAGCTGGCCGACCGCCTCGCGTCATGCGCCGCGGATCGCGCCGGTGGCGCGGACAGCCGGGAGTTCGCGGGCGTGGTGTCCCTGCTGGCGCTGAGCGAGAACGCCCTTCCCGAGTACCCGTCGGTTCCGGCCGGAGTGGTGCTGACCGCGACCCTGATGCAGGCCCTGGGCGACGCGGGGATCGAGGCGCCGGTGTGGGCGGTCACCAGGGGCGCGGTGTCGCTGGGCGGTTCGGACCCGGCGACGGCCCCGCTCCAGAACGCCGTCTGGGGCTTCGGCCGGGTCGCCGCGCTGGAGTACCCGCGCGGCTGGGGCGGTCTCATCGACCTGCCCGCCGAGCTGGACGACCGGATCACCGCACGCTTCGCCGGCGCGCTGACCGCCCCCACGGGCGAGGACCAGATCGCGGTCCGCGCCACCGGCGTGTTCGGCAGGCGGCTGGTGCAGGCCCCGGCCCAGGCCCCGGACCAACAGTGGCAGCCGAGCGGCACGGTGCTCATCACCGGTGGCACGGGGGCGCTGGGCGGACATGTCGCCCGGTGGCTGGCCTGCCACGGTGCCGAACACCTGCTGCTGACCAGCCGCCGTGGCCCCGACGCCCCCGGCGCGGAGGAGCTGCGCGCCGAGCTGAGCGCCCTGGGCACACAGGTCACCATCGCCGCGTGCGACGTGGCCGACCGGGACGCGCTGACGGCCCTCCTGGCCGCCGTCCCGGCCGAGCATCCGCTGACCGGTGTCGTCCACACCGCGGGTGTGCTCGACGACGGCCTGATCGAAGGGCTCGCCCCCGAACGCTACGAGCAGGTCTTCCGCTCGAAGGTGGCCTCGGCGCTGCTGCTGGACGAGCTGACCCGTGATCTGAACCTGACGGTGTTCGCCCTGTACGCGTCGTCCTCCGGCGCGATCGGGAGCCGTGGCCAGGCGAACTACGCGGCGGCCAACGCCGTACTGGACGCCCTGGCCGAGCGGCGCCGCGCCCAGGGTCTCGCCGCCACCTCGGTGGCCTGGGGGCTGTGGGCCGGCGCCGGAATGGCCGCCGACACACCGGTGGAGGCGGTGTCCCGGCGGGCCGGTGTGGTGGCGATGGACCCGGAACTGGCGGTGACGGCGCTGGCCGGGCTGGTCGCCGACACCGAGCCGACCGCCTTCGTCTCGGCCCTCGCCTGGGAACGGTTCGCGCTGACCTTCAGCGCCGTCCGGCCGAGTCCGCTGCTGAGCGAGATCCCGGAGGCCCGGCGCGCCATGCGGGCCGGGGCGGACGACGGCGCCGAGGGGACCGGCGAGTCGCTGCGTGAGCGGCTGGCGAAGATGCCCGAGCCGGAGCGCGTCTCGGCCGTCGTGGGGCTCGTACGCAAGACGGCCGCGGCCGTGCTCGGGTACGACTCGGCCGAGGCGGTCGAGTCCGGCAAGCCGTTCCGCGACCTCGGGTTCGACTCGCTGACCGCGGTGGAGTTCAGCAACCGGCTGGCCGCCGCCACACAACTGCGGCTGAAGCGGGCGCTGGTGTTCGACTACCCGAGCCCGACCGCGCTCTCGCAGCACCTGCTGGAGCAGCTGCTGCCGGACGGCACCGACGAGCCGGGCACGGCCGGTGGCGCGGGCGGCCAGGGCCAGGTGCTCGCCGAGATCGACCGGCTGGAGGCGACGCTGGCCGCCGCCACCACCCGGCGGGAGACCCGTCTACAGGTCCGCGAACGACTGACCAAGCTGCTCGCCCAGTGGGACGACGAGGACCTGCACGACGGCCCGGGCGGAGTCGACGAGCAACTGCTCCAGGCCTCCGACGAGGAGGTGTTCGACTTCATCGGCAAGGAGTTCGGCATCTCCTGACAGTCGGCACCAGGTTCCGCGGCCATTGGGATTGAGAGAGATTCAGATGGAAAACGAAGACAAGCTCCGTTACTTTCTCAAGAGGGTGACCGCCGACCTTCATGAGACCCGGCAGCGCCTGCGGGACGCCGAGTCCGGGCGGCATGAGCCGGTCGCGATCGTGGGCATGGGATGCCGGTTCCCCGGTGGCGTGGACGGCCCCGAATCGCTGTGGGAGCTGCTGGCCGAGGGGCGGGACGCCATCTCGCCCTTCCCGGCCGACCGAGGCTGGGACACCGACGGGGTGTACGACCCGGAGCAGGGACAGCGAGGCACCTCCTACGTCCGGGAGGGCGGGTTCCTCACCGACGTGGGCGGCTTCGACCCCGCGTTCTTCGGGATCTCCCCACGCGAGGCGCTGGTGATGGACCCGCAGCAGCGGCTGCTGCTCGAAGTGTCCTGGGAGGCCCTGGAAAGAGCCCGCATCGACCCCCTGTCGCTGCGTGGCAGCCGCACCGGCGTGTTCGTCGGCAGCAACGGCCAGGGATACGGCCGGCTCGCGGCCCGCAGCGAGGGCGCCGTGGACTACATGACCACCGCCGCCACCTCCAGCGCGCTGTCCGGGCGGGTGTCGTATGTGCTGGGCCTCGAAGGCCCGGCGCTCACGGTGGACACCGCGTGTTCGTCGTCGCTGGTCTCGCTGCACCTGGCCGCGCAGGCGCTGCGCCAGGGCGAGTGCTCGATCGCCCTGGCCGGCGGGGCGACGGTGATGGCGGACCCCGGCCTGTTCATCGGGTTCAGCCGGCAGGGCGGGCTGGCCGCGGACGGCCGCTGCCGTACCTTCGCGGCCGGGGCGACCGGCACCGCGTGGGGCGAGGGCGCCGGGATGCTGGTGCTGGAGCGGCTGGCCGACGCCCGCGCCAACGGGCATCGCGTGCTCGCCGTGGTCAGCGGCAGCGCGGTGAACCAGGACGGCGCGTCGAACGGCCTGACCGCGCCCAACGGGCCCTCGCAGGAGCGGGCCATCCGTGCCGCCCTGGCGAGTGCGGGGCTGACCACCGACGATGTGGACGCGGTCGAGGCGCACGGCACCGCCACCCCGCTGGGCGACCCGATCGAGGCCGAGGCGCTGCTGGCCACGTACGGGCAGGGCCGCACCGCCGACCCGCTGTGGCTCGGCTCGGTCAAGTCCAACATGGGCCACACCCAGGCCGCCGCGGGGGTGGTCGGGGTCATGAAGATGGTGCTGGCCATCGAGCACGGACTGCTGCCGAAGACGCTGCACATCGACGAGCCGACGCCCGCCGTCGACTGGGCCGGCGGAGCGGTGTCGCTGCTGACGGACGCGCGGCCGTGGCCGCCGACCGGCCGGCCCCGCCGTGCGGGGGTGTCGTCCTTCGGGGTCAGCGGCACCAACGCCCACCTCATCGTCGAGCAGGCACCGGAGCCCGCGCCCGCTGAACCGCTCGGGTCCGGCGAGCCGTCCGTGTCCGCGGAGCCCCCGGTGGCCGCCACCGCTGCCCCGCCCGTGCTCGCCTGGCCGCTGTCGGCGCGCACCGGCCAGGCCCTGCGGGCACAGGCCGGCCGGCTGCTGGCACACCTGGACGCCCACCCCGAGACGGCCGCCGCCGACCTCGGACTGTCCCTGGCGACGACCCGGGCCGCCCTCCAGCACCGGGCGGCCGTGGTCGCCGCCGACCGGGACGGACTGCGCACCGCCCTCACCGCCCTCGCCGACGGCACACCCGCCCCCGGCGTGGTCCAGGACGTCGCGGGCGACGGCCACCTCGCCTTCCTGTTCACCGGGCAGGGCGCGCAGCGCGTCGGCATGGGTCTGGAACTCCACGGCAGCCACCCCGTGTTCGCCGAGGCGTGGGACGCCGTGGCCGCCGAGCTGGACAAGCATCTCGACCACCCCCTGAACAGCGTCGTACACGGGGCGGACCAGAGCCTTCTCGACCGGACCGCATACGCCCAAGCGGGCCTGTTCGCCCTCGAAGTGACGCTGTTCCGGCTGCTGGAGTCCTGGGGGGTGCGCCCCGACTACCTCGTGGGCCATTCGATCGGCGAGATCGCGGCGGCACACGTGGCGGGCGTGTTCGACCTTCCCGACGCCTGCGCACTGGTGGCCGCGCGCGGCCGGCTGATGCAGGCACTGCCCGAGAACGGGGCGATGCTGGCGGTGCGCGCCCGCGAGAACGAGGTGCTGCCGCTGCTGGACAAGCGGGTGGCGATCGCCGCCGTCAACGGGCCCGAGTCCGTGGTGGTCTCCGGTGACGCCGAGGCGGTCGACCGGCTCGCCGACCACTTCCGCGACCTGGGCCGCAAGACCAAGCGGCTCCAGGTCAGCCACGCCTTCCACTCCCCGCTGATGGAGCCGATGCTGGCCGAGTTCGAGAAGGTCGCCCGCGGCCTGTCGTATGCGCCACCGGCCATCACCGTGATCTCCGATGTCACCGGCGAGGCGGCGGGCGCCGAGCAACTCGGCGACCCCGCGTACTGGGTCTCCCATGTACGCCACACCGTGCGGTTCCACGACGCCGTCCGCTGGCTGGCCGACCGGGACGTCACCAGGTACGTCGAGCTGGGCCCGGACGGGACGCTCTCGGCGATGGCGCAGGAGGCCGTCGGCCGCGAGAACGCGCTCTGCGTCCCCCTGCTGCGCGAGGGCCGCCCCGAGCCGCGCACCCTGCTCACCGCCGTGGCCCGGCTCCATGTGAACGGCCTGTCACCCGACTGGGCCGCGGTCTTCGCCGGGTCCGGCGCACAACAAGTCGACCTGCCCACCTACGCCTTCCGACACGAGCGCTACTGGCTGGACCTGCCGCCCGAGGAGCCCGGAGCGGACAGGCTGGGGCTCACCCCGGCGCTACACCCGCTCCTCGGCGCCCAACTGGCCCTCGCCGACGGCGACGGCCACGTCTTCACATGCCACCTGTCGACACGCTCCACCCCCTGGCTGGCCGACCACGTGATCACGGGCTCGGTGCTGTTCCCGGGCACGGCCTTCGTCGAACTGGCCCTGCACGCCGGACACCAGGTCGGCTGCTCGCTGCTGGAAGAGCTCACCATCCAGGCGCCCGTACCGCTGCCCGAGGGCGGCGGCGTCCGGCTACAGATCCTGGTGAGCGGTCCGGACGAGACCGGCCGCAGGCCGCTGGCCGTGTACGCGCGCCCGGACGACGGGCCCGACGACGCGCCCCACGGCGCCGAGTGGATCCGGCACGCCGAGGGAACGCTCGCGCCGGGCGGGCAGGTCGTGACCGAACCGCTCACGGCGTGGCCACCGGCCGGCGCCGACCCCATCGACCTCGACGGCTACTACGACCGGCTCGCGGAATCCGGCTCCGACTACGGTCCGGCGTTCCGGGGCCTGCGCGCCGCGTGGCGCCTGGGCGACCAGGTGTTCGCCGATATCGAGCTGGACCAGGAACACCACGCCGCGGCCGAGTCCTTCGGGGTGCACCCGGCGCTGTTGGACGCCGCCCTGCACGCCGTGGGCGGGCTGCGCCAGAACCAGGGCCCGGGCGCCAGGCTCCCGTTCGCCTGGCAGAACGTGGCGCTGCACGCGGTCGGCGCGTCGGCGCTGCGGGTACGGCTGACCCCCAACGGCTCCGACGGCGTGTCGGTGCTGGCCGCCGACGCGACGGGCCAACCGGTCGCCACCATCGGTTCGCTGGTGCTGCGGCCCGCGTCCCCGGCGGACGGCGTGTCGCACCCCGCGCTCCGCGACGCGCTGTTCGGCGTCGACTGGCTGCCCGTGACCACCACACCCGTCGGCGCCGGTCAGACGCCGACCGCCGAGGGCTGGGCGGTGATCGGCCCGGAGGGAACCACGCTGGCCGGCGCCGCCGATACCCGCTACCCGACCCTGGCCGAACTCGCCGAGGCGGTCGACCGGGGAGCGCCGCCCCCCGAACACGTCGTCGTCGACCGCTCCACGCCGCCCGGCGACCTCGCCCTGCCGACGGCGGTGCGCGAGGCGCTGTACGACACGCTGGAGCTGGTCAAGGGGTGGCTCGCCGATGAACGGTTCACCGCCTCCCGGCTCGTGGTGGTCACCCGCGAGGCCGTCTCCGCCCTGCCCGACGAGGACATCCCGGCACCCGCGCTCGCCCCGGTGTGGGGTCTGCTGGCCTCGGCGCAGGCCGAACACCCGGGCCGGATCGTCCTGGCCGACCTGCCCGCCGCCGAGGACGGCCCGGCCGGCCTCGCCGCGCTCCGCGGCGCGCTCGCGTCCGGCGAACCCCGTATCGCCGTGCGCGGCGGCGAGCTCCACGCCGCACGGCTGACCCGGCTCGCCGCCCCGCGCGGGGCGGCGGCGCCCTGGGCCGATACCGCGGGCACCGTACTCATCACCGGCGGCACCGGCGGCCTCGGCAGCCTGGTGGCGCGCCACCTGGTGACCCGACACGGCGTGCGCCATCTGCTGCTGACGAGTCGGCGCGGCCTCGATGTGCCCGGCGCCACCAGGCTGCGTGACGAGCTGGCCGCCGAGGGCGCACAGGTCACCGTCGCCGCGTGCGACGTGTCCGACCGGGCCGCACTCGCGGACCTGCTCGACTCCGTACCCGCCGACCACCCCCTCACGGCCGTGGTGCACACGGCCGGAGTGCTCGACGACGCGACCATTGAATCGCTCACCCCGGAGCGGATGGACACCGTGCTGCGGCCCAAGGTCGACGCCGCCTGGAATCTGCACGAGCTCACCGGGGAGCTGTCCGCCTTCGTCCTCTTCTCCGCGGCCGCCGGCCTCCTCGGAGGACTCGGCCAGGGGAACTACGCGGCCGCCAACACCTTCCTCGACGCGCTCGCCCAGCACCGCAGGGCCCGCGGACTGCCCGCCGTCTCCCTCGCCTGGGGCGCCTGGGCGCCCCAGGACGGCATGACCGCCACCCTCACCGACACCGACCTCGACCGGATGAGCCGCCTCGGCACCCGGATGATCACCGCCGAGCAGGGGATGGCACTCCTCGACGCCGCGATGGCCACCGACCGCGCCGTGGTGGCGCCGTTCCGGCTCGACACCGCGATGCTGGAGCACCTGTCCGACGTCCCGCCGATCCTGCGCCATCTCGTACGGGGCCCGGCCCGCCGCGCGGCACACCGCGGCGCGCCCCAACCGACGGAGCTCGCGGCCCGGCTCGCCGGCGCGGCCGAGGGCGAACGGCCCCGCATCCTGGTCGAGCTGGTGCGCGGCCAGGTGGCCGCGGTCCTCGGATACGCGGCCACCTCCCAGATCGAGGAGGACCAGGCGTTCAAGGACCTCGGCTTCGACTCGCTCACCGCACTCGAACTGCGCAACGCCCTCAACGCGGCCACCGGGCTGCGGCTGTCCGCCACCCTCATCTTCGACTATCCGACGATCCGCGAGCTCGCCGGGCATCTGCACGACGAGCTGGTGGCGCCCGGCAGCGCGGTGCACACCGCCGGGGGCGCCGGGCCGCTGCGCACCGCCGCGCCCGCGGACGACGACCCGATCGCCATCGTCTCGATGAGCTGCCGCTATCCCGGCGGCGTACGGTCGCCAGCCGACCTGTGGGACCTCGTCACCGCGGACCGGGAAGGGATCTCCGGGTTCCCCGAGGACCGGGGCTGGGACCTGGAGTCCCTCTACGACCCAGACCCGGAACACCGGGGCACCACCTACACCCGGGAGGGCGGCTTCCTCGAGGACGCGGGCGCCTTCGACGCGGGCTTCTTCGGCATCTCGCCCCGCGAGGCCCTGGCCATGGACCCCCAGCAGCGGCTGCTGCTGGAAACCTCCTGGGAGGCACTGGAACGGGCCGGGCTCGACCCGGTGTCCCTGCGCGGCAGCGACACCGGTGTCTTCGCCGGGATCATGTACCACGACTACGCGAGCGGCGACGCCGATTTCCCCCCGGAATCCCTGGGTTTCCTCGGCACCGGATCCTCGGGGAGCGTGCTCTCCGGCCGGATCTCCTACACCTTCGGCTTCCAGGGACCGGCGCTGACGGTGGACACCGCCTGCTCCTCGTCGCTGGTCACCCTCCATCTGGCCGCCCAGGCGCTGCGGCAGGGCGAGTGCTCCATGGCGCTGGCCGGCGGCGTGACGGTGATGGCGGGCCCCGAGACCTTCCTCGACTTCGGAACGCAGGGCGGCCTGGCCGCCAACGGCCGGTGCAAGTCCTTCGCGGACGCGGCCGACGGGGTGAGCTGGGCCGAGGGGGTCGGCGTCCTGGTCCTGGAGCGGCTGTCCGACGCGCGCCGCAACGGCCACCCGGTGCTCGCCCTGGTCCGCGGCTCCGCCGTCAACCAGGACGGCGCGTCCAACGGCCTGACCGCGCCCAACGGCCCGGCCCAGCGGCGGGTCATCCGACAGGCCCTCGCGAGCGCCGGGCTGTCGCCCGCCGACATCGACGCCGTGGAAGGACACGGCACCGGCACCACCCTGGGCGACCCGATCGAGGCCCAGGCCCTGCTCGCCACCTACGGGCAGGGCCGCGCCCCCGACCGGCCGCTGCTGCTGGGCTCGATCAAGTCGAACATCGGCCACACCCAGGCGGCCGCCGGGGTGGCCGGGGTGGTCAAGATGGTGCAGGCGATGCACCACGGCCTGCTGCCGCGCACCCTGCACGTGGACCAGCCGTCCACCCATGTGGACTGGGCCGCCGGGGACGTGGCGCTGCTCACCGATCCCACGCCGTGGCCGGAGACCGGCGGACCGCGCCGCGCGGCGGTGTCGTCCTTCGGGATCAGCGGAACGAACGCACACGTCATCCTGGAACAGGCGCTGCCCGCACATGAGCCCGCACCACGCCATGACGCGGACGTGCGGCATGACGCGGCAGAGCGGCCGGACCCCGTTGTCGTACCGTGGCTGCTGTCGGCCAAGACACTGCAGGCGCTGCGGGCACAGGCCGCCGGGCTGCTGCCCCTCGTGGCCGGCTCGGCCGACCCGGGCCCGCGCGCACTGGACATCGGGTACGCGCTGGCGACCTCGCGCGCGGCGTTCGAACATCGCGCGGTGGTCCTCGCCGAGGATCCCGAGGAGGCCGTGCGGGCGCTGACCGCGCTGTCCCACGGCGAGACCGCGGCAGGACTGCTCGTGGGCGACACGCGCACGGGGGGCGCGACCGCGTTTCTCTTCGCCGGGCAGGGCTCCCAGCGGCTCGGGATGGGGCGGGAACTGGCCGACCGGTACCCGGCGTTCGCCACCGCGCTGGAACCGGTGCTCGACGAGCTGGACCGCCACCTTCCCCGGCCGCTCCGGGAAGTGCTGTGGGGCTCGGACGACCAGCTGCTCGATCGCACGGACTTCGCCCAGGCCGCGCTCTTCGCCGTCGAGGTGGCCCAGTTCCGGCTGGCGGAGTCGTGGGGGCTTCGACCGGACTACGTGGCGGGGCACTCGATCGGGGAGATCGCCGCCGCGCATGTGGCCGGTGTGCTGTCCCTCGCGGACGCCTGTGCCCTGGTGGCCGCGCGCGGCAGGCTGATGGCCGAACTGCCCTTCGGCGGCACGATGGTGGCTCTCCAGGCGGCAGAGGACGAGGTGTCCTCCCTGGTCAGCGATCGGGTGAGCATCGCCGCGGTCAACGGGCCCCGGTCGGTCGTGATGTCCGGAGACCAGGGCGTGGTCGAGGAGATCGCCGCGCGATTCGGCGCCGAGGGGCGCAGGACCCGCATGCTGCGGGTGTCGCACGCCTTCCACTCAGTGCTGATGGAGCCGATGCTCGCGGGGTTCCGGGCCGTTGCCGAGAGCCTGACGTACAACACGCCCACGATCCCGCTCGTCTCGAGTGTCACCGGCGCGGCCGCGGGCCCGGAGGACATGTGCTCCGCCGAGTACTGGGTGCGGCATGTCCGGGCCACCGTACGGTTCGCCGACACCGTCCGCTTCCTGGCGGACCAGGGCGTCTCGCGCTTCGTGGAGCTGGGCCCGGACGGGTCGCTGAGCGGGGTGGCCCAGGAGTCGGTGACCTCCGATACGGCGGTGTTCGTCCCCCTCGTACGCAAGGACCGGCCGGAGCCCGCCGCGGCGCTCACCGCGCTCGGCCGTCTGCATGTCCACGGCACACCGGTGGACTGGACCGCCTTCTTCGCGGACAGCGGCGCCCGGCGGATCGACCTCCCCACCTATCCGTTCCAGCACGAGCGCTACTGGGCCAAGAGGCGCGGCGGCGCGGCCAACCCGGTGGCGTTGGGGTTGGGTGGGGTGGGGCATCCGGTGTTGGGTGCGGTGGTGGTGTGTGCGGGTTCGGGTGGTGTGGTGTTGACGGGTCGGTTGTCTCGGGAGGGGCAGCGGTGGGTGGTTGATCATGATGTGTTGGGTTCGGTGTTGTTGCCTGGTACGGGGTTTGTGGAGTTGGTGGTGCGGGCTGGGGATGAGGTGGGTTGTGGGGTGGTGGAGGAGTTGTTGTTGGGGGCTCCGTTGGTGGTGCCGGAGCGGGGTGGGGTGCAGGTGCAGGTGGTGGTGGGTGATGAGGGGGATGGTGGTCGGCGTTCGGTGCGGGTGTTTTCGCGGGTGGGTGAGGGTGAGGAGTGGGTGATGCATGCGGAGGGGACGGTGGCTCCTGGCTCGCTGTCACCGGCCGCCGACCTCACACAATGGCCGCCCGCCGGCGCGGTCGAGGCCGATGTGGCGGGCGCGTACGACCGGCTCCGGGACCTCGGCTTCCACTACGGCCCGGTGTTCCGGGGGTTGCGGGCGGCGTGGCGGCGTGGTGACGAGATCTTTGCGGAGGTGGCGTTGGAGGAAGGGGCTCATGCGGACGCGCGCCGTTTTGGTCTGCACCCCGCGCTCCTGGACGCCGCCATGCACGCACCCATGGTGCTCGCCGACCGAAGTGGCAGCAGCGACGGCACACACCTGCCCTTCGTGTGGAATCGGGTGGCGTTGCATGCGTCGGGTGCGACGCGGTTGCGGGTGCGGTTGACGCATCCGGTGAAGGATGGCTTGGGGCTGGAGGTGGCTGATGAGGGTGGTCGGCCGGTGTTGTCGGTGGGGTCGATGGTGAGTCGTCCGGTGACGGCCGAGCGGTTGGGTTCGATGGCTGGTGGTGGTGGGTTGTTGGAGGTGGAGTGGCGTCCGGTGGGGGCGGAGCCGGGTGATGAGGTGGCCGAGGGCGAGGTGGTGGTGCTGGATTGTGGTGCCGACGTGGGGGATGAGGACGTGCCGTTGGTGGTGCGGTCGGTGGTGGATCGGGTGTTGGGTGCGGTGCGGGGTGTGTTGACGGGCGGTGGGCGGTTGGTGGTGGTGACGCGGGGTGGGGTTGCGGTGACGTCGGGGGAGTGTGTGGAGGTGTCGCAGGCTCCGGTGTGGGGGTTGGTGCGTGCGGCGGAGGCTGAGAATCCGGGGCGTTTTGTGCTGCTGGATGCGGCGGAGGACCAGGATGTGGCGGGGGTGTTGCCGTCGGTGTTGGGGTGCGGTGAGCCGGAGGTCGCCTGGCGCGAGGGCACGGCGCTGGTGCCTCGGTTCAGGCGTCGGGAGGCGGCGGAAGCAGGCGTGCCGTCGTTCGGCGACGCTGAGGGGACGGTGTTGGTGACGGGTGGTACCGGTGGGATCGGTGCGGTGGTGGCTCGTCATCTGGTGGTGGAGCACGGTGTGCGGCAGCTGTTGCTGGTTTCGCGCCGGGGGTTGGCGGCGGAGGGTGCGGAGGCGCTGCGGGATGAGCTGGTGGAGTTGGGTGCGTCGGTCACCGTGGCGGGCTGTGACGTCGCGGACCGGGCGGCGGTCGAGGAGCTGCTGGCCTCCGTCCCCTCCGGGCATCCGCTGACCGTCGTGGTCCATGCGGCGGGTGTCGGCGACAGCGGTCTGGTCGGGTCGTTGACGCCGGAGCAGTGGGACATGGTGTTGCGGCCGAAGGCGGACGGGGCGTGGCATCTGCATGAGCTGACGCGGGGTCTGCCGCTCTCGGCGTTTGTGATGTTCTCGTCGATCGGTGGTTCGGTGGCGGCGGCGGGTCAGGCGAACTACGCGGCCGCGAACGTGTTCCTCGACGCGCTTGCCCAGCACCGCCGGGCGGAGGGCCTGCCCGCCACCTCGGTGGCCTTCGGCCTGTGGTCCGGCGCGGGTGCCGGGCAGGCACTCAGTGAGGTGGACATCGCCCGGCTGCGGCGTCAGGGTCTGCCGCCGCTGTCGGTCGCGGAGGGGCTGCGGGCGTTCGATACCGCGCTTGCCTCCGGTGCGGCGGCCGTGACGGCCGTACGTGTGGACACCGCCGCCCTGCGGACCCGCAAGGGTGAGATCCCGGCGTTGTTGCGCGGGTTGGTCCCGGTGTCGCGCAGGCTGAGCCGGGAGGCCGCGGGCGGCGGCGACGCCGAAGGCCTCAAGCGACAGCTGGCCGGGCTGGACGCACCGGAGCGGGCGCGCGTGCTGACCGACATGGTGCGTGGCCACGTCGCCATGGTGCTCGGACACGGGTCCGCCGAGATGATCGAGCCGGACCGCGGCTTCGGTGAACTCGGGTTCGACTCGCTGACCGCCGTGGAGCTGCGCAATCAGCTCAACGCCGCGACCGGACTCCGGCTCCCCGCCACCTTGATCTTCGACTACCCCACCGCACAGGACGTCGCCGCGTTCGTGGGCTCGGAGCTCGTACCCGAGACGGCCGACACCGACGGTGCGGGACACGAGGAGCGGGTGCGCCGCGTACTGAACGGCATCCCGCTCAGCAGGCTGCGCGACGCCGGCCTGCTGGAGACCCTGCTGGAACTCGGCGGAGCCCCCGCCGCGCCGCGGGACGGGGCCGAGGACGCGGAGCGGTCCGACCAGCCCGACTCGATCGACGCGATGGACAAGAACGATCTGATCGACATGGCGTTCAACAGCCTTGGCCTTGAGGGTGCCACCTGGGAAGAGGGTAACTGACATGACCGACTCCGATGAGAAGCTGGTCAGTGCGCTTCGCCTGTCGCTGAAGGAGAACGAGCGGCTGCGGGTGCAGAACGCCAAGCTTTCCGGCGCGACGCGGGAGCCCGTGGCCATCGTGGCGATGAGCTGCCGCTACCCCGGCGGCATCACCTCACCCGAGGAGCTGTGGCAGCTGGTGGCCGACGGCGTCGACGCGGTGTCGGACTTCCCGGACGACCGCGGCTGGGACATCGACGGCGGCTATGACCCGGAACCGGGCAAGGCAGGGAAGTTCTACGCCCGTGAGGGCGGCTTTCTGCACGACGGCGGGGAGTTCGACCCGGGCCCGTTCGGTATCAGCCCGGTCGAGGCCCTGCACATGGACCCGCAGCAGCGGCTGCTGCTGGAGTGCTCCTGGGAAGCGCTCGAGCGCGCCGGTATCGATCCGCTGTCCCTGAAAGGCGGCACCACCGGGGTGTTCACCGGTGCCATGCACCACGACTACGCACTCGGCCAAGCCGTCAGCACCACCTCGGGGGGCAGCCTGCTCAGCGGCGGGATCTCCTACACGCTCGGTCTCGAGGGTCCCTCCGTCACGATCGACACCGCGTGTTCGTCCTCGCTCGCCGCCGTCCACCTGGCCTGTCAGGCGCTGCGCCGGGAGGAGTGCGGTCTCGCGCTCGTCGGTGGCGTCACGGTGATGGCGACCCCCCAGCTCTTCATGGTCTTCTCCCAGCAGCGTGGACTGTCGCCCGACGGCCGCTGCAAGTCCTTCTCGGACGCCGCCGACGGCACCGGCTGGAGCGAGGGCGCGGGAATGCTGCTCCTGGAGCGGCTGTCCGACGCGCGCCGCAACGGCCACCCGGTGCTCGCCGTGATCCGCGGCAGCGCCGTCAACCAGGACGGCCGCAGCAGCGGACAGACCGCGCCGAACGGCCCGGCGCAGCAGCGGCTGATCCGCCAGACCCTGGCGAACGCGGGCCTGTCCGCCGCCGACGTCGACGCGGTGGAGGCACACGGCACCGGCACGACACTGGGCGATCCGATCGAGGCCCAGGCCCTGCTCGCGACGTATGGGCGGGACCGGGAAGGCCAACACCCGCTGTGGCTGGGGTCCATCAAGTCGAACATCGGGCACTCCCAGGCGGCCGCCGGGGTCGCCGGGGTGATCAAAATGGTCATGGCCATGCGCCACGGAACGCTGCCCCGAACGCTGCATGTGGACGCGCCCTCCACGCAGGTCGACTGGTCGGCCGGGGATGTGAGGCTGCTGACCGAGCCGGTGGTCTGGCCGGAGACGGGACATCTGCGCCGCGCGGGTGTCTCCGCGTTCGGCGCGAGCGGCACCAATGTGCATGTGATCCTGGAGCAGAGCCCGCCCGCGGAGGAACACGTAAGCCCCCGTCCGGAGCGGCCTGTGGCGGTGCCCTGGGTGCTCTCCGGCAAGACACCGGACGCGCTGCGCGCCCAGGCCGCCCGGCTGCTGGCCACCGTGTCGGGGAGCGACGGGCCCGCCCCCGCCGATGTCGGGCTTTCGCTGGCCACCGGCCGGACCAGGTTCGAGCACCGCGCCGCCGTGGTCGGCCGGGACCGGGAGGAGTTCGTACAGGGGCTCGGCGCACTGGCCGCCGGCGCACCCGCCACCGGGCTGGTGGCCGGGGCCGCCCGCGAGGCACCGAGGGTCGTGTTCGTGTTCCCGGGCCAGGGCGCGCAGTGGACCGGCATGGCGAAGGATCTGCTGGAGACCTCCGCCGTCTTCCAACAGACGATGCTCGCGTGCGAGAAGGCACTCTCCACGGTCGTGGACTGGTCGTTGCCGGAAGTCCTGGACGATCAGGACGCGCTCGACCGGGTGGACGTGGTGCAGCCGGCGTTGTGGGCCGTGATGGTGTCGCTGGCCGCGGTGTGGCGCTCCTGTGGTGTCGAGCCGGGCGCGGTGGTGGGCCACTCCCAGGGCGAGATCGCCGCCGCCTGTGTGGCGGGCGCGCTGTCACTCGAGGACGGCGCGCGGGTGGTGGCCCTGCGCAGCAGGATCATCGCCGAGGAACTGGCCGGACAGGGGCGGATGATGTCGGTTCCCCTGTCGCTGGACGAGGTCGAGCGGCGACTCGCGGATTCGGCCGCCGACTCCGCGGACGCCGTGTCGATCGCGGCGGCGAACGGACCGTCGTCCGTGGTGGTCTCCGGCGAGAGCGGGGCGGTCGAGGAGCTGCACGCGGCCCTGGTGGAGGACGGTGTCCGCGCCCGGCTCATCGAGGTGGACTACGCCTCGCACTCCGCACAGGTGGAACAGATCGCCGGCCGGCTCGCCGAGGCCCTCGCACCGATCCGCCCCCGGTCCTCGGACATCCCCTTCTACTCCACCGTGGACGACGGATGGCAGGACACGGCCGGGCTGGACGCCGGGTACTGGTACCGCAATCTGCGCCGGCCGGTGCGGTTCGAACCCGCGGTGCGGGCCTTGCTGGACAACGGGTTCCGCGGCTTCGTCGAGATCAGCGCCCACCCGGTGCTCACGGTCGGAGTGCAGGAGTCGATCGACCGCGCCGAGGTACGAGCGGTGGCCACCGGCTCGCTGCGCCGCGACGCGGGCGGCTGGGACCGGATGGTGCTTTCGCTGGCCACCGCGCATATGGGCGGGGTGGCCGTGGACTGGCCGGCCGTGTTCGCGGACACCGGTGCGCGCCGCGTGGACCTGCCCACCTACGCCTTCCAGCGGCAGCGGTACTGGCTCGACAGCGAGACCGGTTCCGGCGATCCGGTGGCGTTGGGGTTGGGTGGGGTGGGGCATCCGGTGTTGGGTGCGGTGGTGGTGTGTGCGGGTTCGGGTGGTGTGGTGTTGACGGGTCGGTTGTCTCGGGAGGGGCAGCGGTGGGTGGTTGATCATGATGTGTTGGGTTCGGTGTTGTTGCCTGGTACGGGGTTTGTGGAGTTGGTGGTGCGGGCTGGGGATGAGGTGGGTTGTGGGGTGGTGGAGGAGTTGTTGTTGGGGGCTCCGTTGGTGGTGCCGGAGCGGGGTGGGGTGCAGGTGCAGGTGGTGGTGGGTGATGAGGGGGACGGGGGTCGGCGTTCGGTGCGGGTGTTTTCGCGGGTGGGTGAGGGTGAGGAGTGGGTGATGCATGCGGAGGGGACGGTGGCTCCTGGGTCGCTGTCACCGGCCGCCGACCTCACACAATGGCCGCCCGCCGAAGCCACCGAGCTGGACGTCGAGGGTGTCTACGACTTCCTCGACGGCGCCGGCTACCACTACGGCCCGGCGTTCCGGGGGTTGCGGGCGGCGTGGCGGCGTGGGGACGAGATCTTTGCCGAGGTGGCGTTGGAAGAGGGGGCTCATGCGGACGCGCGCCGCTTTGGTCTGCACCCCGCCCTCCTGGACGCCGCCATGCACGCGAACAGTCTCGCCGCGGCGACGGGTGAGGACGGCGCGGCCGTGGGCGGCGGCGAGGGAGCCGGTGGGGTGCTGCTCCCGTTCGTATGGAATCGGGTGGCGTTGCATGCGTCGGGTGCGACGCGGTTGCGGGTGCGGTTGACGCATCCGGTGAAGGATGGCTTGGGGTTGGAGGTGGCTGATGAGGGTGGTCGGCCGGTGTTGTCGGTGGGGTCGATGGTGAGTCGTCCGGTGACGGCCGAGCGGTTGGGTTCGGCGGCTGGTGGTGGTGGGTTGTTGGAGGTGGAGTGGCGTCCGGTTGCGGTGGAACCGGGTGGCGAGGTGACGTGGGTCGGCTGGGATGCGGTGGCTGAGGACGCCGAGGGTGCCGGCGGGGTGGTGGTGCTGGACTGTGGTGGTCCGGTGCAGGGTGGGGTGCCGTTGGTGGTGCGGTCGGTGGTGGACCGGGTGTTGGGTGCGGTGCGGGGTGTGTTGGCGGGTGGTGGGCGGTTGGTGGTGGTGACGCGGGGTGGGGTTGCGGTGTCGTCGGGGGAGTGTGTGGAGGTGTCGCAGGCTCCGGTGTGGGGGTTGGTGCGTGCGGCGGAGGCGGAGAATCCGGGGCGTTTTGTGCTGCTGGATGTGGCACAGGACCAGGATGTGGCGGGGGTGTTGCCGTCGGTGTTGGGGTGCGGTGAGCCGGAGGTCGCCTGGCGCGAGGGCGAGGTGTTGGTTCCCCGGCTGAGGCGTATGGAGCCGGTCGAGGAGCCGGGCCTCGCACCTTTGGACGGCGAGGGAACGGTGTTGGTGACGGGCGGTACCGGTGGGATCGGTGCGGTGGTGGCCCGTCATCTGGTGGTGGAGCACGGTGTGCGGCAGCTGTTGCTGGTTTCGCGCCGGGGGTTGGCGGCGGAGGGTGCGGAGGCGCTGCGGGATGAGCTGGTGGAGTTGGGTGCGTCGGTCACCGTGGCGGGCTGTGACGTCGCGGACCGGGCGGCGGTCGAGGAGCTGCTGGCCTCCGTCCCCTCCGGGCATCCGCTGACCGCCGTTATCCACGCGGCGGGTGTCGGCGACAGCGGCCTGGTGGGGTCGTTGACGCCGGAGCAGTGGGACATGGTGTTGCGGCCGAAGGCGGATGGAGCCTGGCATCTGCATGAGCTGACGCGGGGTCTGCCGTTGTCGGCGTTTGTGATGTTCTCGTCGATCGGTGGTTCGGTGGCGGCGGCGGGTCAGGCGAATTACGCGGCCGCGAATGTGTTCCTCGACGCGCTCGCCCAGCACCGCCGGGCGGAGGGCCTGCCCGCCACCTCGGTGGCCTTCGGCCTGTGGTCGGAGACCGGCATGGGCGTCATGCTGGGCGAGGTGGACCGTGCCCGGCTGCGGCGTCAGGGCCTGCTGCCGCTGTCGGCCGCGGAGGGGCTGCGGGCGTTCGACGCCGCGCTCGTCTCCGGTGCGGCGACCGTGACGGCCTCACCCGTGGACACCGCCGCCCTGCGGACCCGCAGGGGCGAGATCCCGGCGTTGTTGCGCGGGTTGGTCCCGATGTCGCGCAGGCTGAGCCGGGAGGCCGCGGGCGGCGGCGACGCCGAAGGACTCAAACGACGGCTCGCCGGACTCGGCCCCGAGGAGCGGCTGGACCTGCTGATCGACATGGTGCGCGGCCACGTCGCCGTCGTTCTGGGCCACGCGTCAGCTGACACGGTCGAGGCGGACCGCAACTTCAACGAGCTCGGGTTCGACTCGCTGACCGCCGTGGAGCTGCGCAATCAGCTCAACGCCGCGACCGGGCTCCGGCTCCCCGCCACCTTGATTTTCGACTACCCCACCGCCCAGGCCGCCGCGGGGTACCTGGCGGCGCAGCTGACCGACGACACCGACACCGCGGATCCGACCCTGACCGAGATCGACAGGCTGGAACAGCTGCTGTCTTCGGTGTCCGACGACGACCGACGCCGCGCCGTCACCGTGCGACTGCAATCCCTGCTGCTCAAGTGGACCGGTGGCGAACCCGATTCGGTCTCCGTGGAATCCCGGATCGGCTCGTCCTCGGCGGAAGAGATCTTCGCCTTCATCGACAACGAGCTCGACCTCCACTGAGCCGACGACCGGCGACCATCTGACCGAAGACGGGTGAAGGCTTCTTATGGACGACGAAAAGCTTCTCGAATATCTCCGGAAGGTGACGACGGACCTGCACCAGACCCGTCAGCGGGTGCTCGCGCTGGAGGCGGGAGAGCAGGAGCCGGTCGCGATCGTCGGGATGAGCTGCCGTTACCCGGGCGGGGTGATGTCGCCGGAGGATCTCTGGCGGTTGGTCGCCGAGGGCACCGATGCCATTTCGGCGTTTCCCACGGACCGCGGCCGGCCCTCCGGCTTCCCGGTGGGCCGGGGGTGGGACCTGTCCGAGCTGTACGATCCGGAGCCGGGCGTACCGGGCAAGTCGTATACGCGCTCGGGAGGTTTCCTCTACGACGCGGCCGACTTCGACCCCGGCTTCTTCGGGATCTCGCCTCGCGAAGCCCTGCGGATGGATCCGCAGCAGCGGCTGCTGCTGGAGACGTCGTGGGAGGCGGTCGAGCGGGCGGCGATCGACCCGGCCTCGCTGAAGGGCAGCCGGACCGGCGTCTTCATGGGGCTGATGTACCACGACTACGGCGTCGACGGGGCCTCGGGCTCCATCGCCTCCGGGCGGCTGTCCTACTTCTACGGGCTGGAGGGGCCCGCCGTCACCCTTGACACCGCGTGCTCGTCGTCGCTGGTCGCCCTGCACTGGGCAGCGCAGTCGCTGCGGACGGGCGAGTGCTCGCTGGCGCTGGCCGGCGGCGTCACGGTGATGTCCACCCCCGGGGTGATCATCGACTTCAGCGCCCAGCGGGGGCTGTCCGAGGACGGCCGGTGCAAGGCGTTCGCCGAGGCCGCGGACGGCACCGGCCTGTCGGAGGGCGTCGGCATCCTCGTACTGGAGCGGCTGTCCGACGCACAGCGCAACGGCCACCAGGTGCTGGCGGTCATACGCGGCTCCGCGGTGAACCAGGACGGGGCCTCCAACGGGCTCACGGCGCCCAACGGCCCGTCGCAGCAGCGCGTCATCCGGCAGGCCCTCGACAACGCCCGGCTGACGACATCGGACGTGGACGCGGTGGAGGCGCACGGCACCGGCACCACACTGGGCGACCCCATCGAGGCCCAGGCGATCCTCGCCACCTACGGCCAGGACCGGGACGCCGAGCGCCCGCTGTGGCTGGGGTCGATCAAGTCGAACATCGGACACTCCCAGGCCGCGGCGGGGGTGGCCGGCGTCATCAAGATGGTCATGGCGCTGCGGTGCGGCAGACTGCCCAGGACGCTGCACATCGACCGGCCGTCGTCACATGTGGACTGGTCGGCGGGGGCGGTGGAGCTGCTGACCGAGCCGGTCGAGTGGCCGGAGACCGGGCGTCCGCGTCGGGCGGGGATCTCGTCGTTCGGGATGAGCGGCACCAACGCGCATGTCATCGTCGAACAGGCGCCACCGGCCGAGCGGGAGCCGGACCCGGGCACCCATGTGCCCCGCGTCGTCCCGTGGCCGGTGTCGGCGAAGACCGAGGAGGCGCTGGACGGTCAGATCGAGCGCGTCACAGCGCTCATGGCGGACACCGGCCCCGACCCGCTGGACGTCGGCTTCTCGCTGGCGACGGGCCGGCCGGCGTTCGAGCACCGTGCCGTGCTGCTGGCCGGCCCGGACGGTGTGGCGCGGACGGCCCGGGGCGTGGCGCGGCCGGGCGGCGGGCTCGGCATGCTGTTCTCAGGCCAGGGCAGTCAGCGGGCGGGGACGGGCCGGGAGCTGTACGAGCGGTTCCCGGTGTTCGCGAAGGCCCTGGACGAGGTGTTCGGTCACCTCGACGCACACCTGGACCGTCCGTTGCGCCAGGTGATGTTCGCGCAGACCGGGTCGGCCGAGGCCGCGCTGCTGGACGAGACGGGATGGGCGCAGCCCGCGTTGTTCGCCCTGGAGGTGGCGCTGTTCCGGCTGGTGGAGTCGTGGGGCGTGCGCCCCGACCACCTGGCGGGACATTCGGTGGGCGAGGTGGCCGCCGCTCATGTGGCCGGTGTGCTGTCGCTGGAGGAGGCGTGCACGCTGGTGGCGGCGCGGGCGCGGCTGATGCAGGCGCTGCCGGCGGGCGGTGCGATGGTGTCGCTCCAGGCCACCGAGGACGAGGTGATCCCGTATCTGGGCGAGCGGGTGTCGATCGCGGCGCTGAACGGGCCCCGTTCGGTCGTCGTTTCCGGTGACGCTTCCGCCGTGTCGGAGGTCGCGGCGCGGTTCGCGAAGGACGGCCGTAAGACCAGACGACTGGCGGTCAGCCATGCGTTTCACTCCCTGCTGATGGAGCCCATGCTGGAGGAGTTCCGGCGGGTGGTGGCGGGGATGTCCTTCCAGGCGCCGCGCATCCCGCTCATCTCCAATGTCACCGGCGCGCCCGCGCAGGCGGAATCGGTGTGTTCGCCCGAGTACTGGGTGCGGCATGTGCGGGAGAGCGTTCGGTTCGCCGACGGGGTGGCCGCGATGGGCGCGGCGGGAGTGACCGCCTTCCTCGAAATCGGCCCCGACGGCGTGCTCTCCGCCATGGTGCAGGACAACCTGCCGGAGCGGTCCGGCGCCACGGTCGTGGTTCCGGCGCTCCGCGCGGGCCGGGACGAGGACACCGCCCTGCTCACCGCGGTGGCGCGGCTGCATGTCGCCGGGGTCGCGGTGGACTGGCCTGCGTTCTTCGCGAACACCGGGGCACGCCGGGCCGAGCTGCCCACCTACGCCTTCCAGCGCGAGCGCTTCTGGCCCGAGGCCGCCGGTGAGGAGGAAGCCGACACACGGAGCGCGACGCATGCGGACCCGGCCGACGCGGAGTTCTGGACCGCCGTGGAGCGCGAGGACGTCGAAGCCCTGGCGTCGAGCCTGCGCGTCGACGGCGCGGCGCTGACCCCCGTCGTCCCCGCGCTGTCGTCCTGGCGCCGACAGCGACGGGAGCGTTCGCTGGTCGACAGCTGGCGCTACCGGGTGGCGTGGACGCCACTGGCCGATACCGCGGTGGACGCCGCCTCCGGGATCTGGCTGGCGGTGGTACCCGCGGGGTGTGCCGAGGACGCGTGGGTGATCTCCGTCCTCGCCGCCCTCGGAACAGATGCTGTTGTCCTCGAAGCGAGCGAGGCGGACCGTACGGCCCTGGCCGGGCGGCTGGCCCGGTCGGCGACGGACGGGGCGCCCGTCGCGGGGGTGCTCTCCCTGCTCGCGCTGGACGAGTCGCCGCTCGCGGACCACCCCGCCGTGCCCGTCGGCCTGGCGCTGACCGTGGCCCTGACGCAGGCACTCGGCGACGCCGGGATCGAGGCGCCGCTGTGGTGTGTGACCCGGGGCGCGGTGTCGATCGGCCGTTCGGACCGGGTGGCCTGCCCCGTCCAGGCCCAGGTGTGGGGCTTCGGCCGGGTGGCCGCGCTGGAGCACCCGCGACGCTGGGGCGGCCTGGTCGACCTGCCCGAGGAGATCGACCCGCGGGCCGCCCGGCGGCTGGCCGGGGTGCTGGCCGCCGGGCCCGTCGGCGATGGTGACGGCGACGGGCCCGGCGAGGACCAGGTGGCGATCCGTGCGTCCGGCCTGTTCGGCCGCAGGCTGGCACCCGGCCGTACCGAGCGCGAGGAGCCGGGCTTCTCTGTGACGGGAACCGTGCTGGTGACCGGCGGCACCGGGGCGCTGGGCGCGGAAGTGGCGCGCTGGCTGGCCCGCAGCGGGGCCGAGCGTCTGGTGCTGACGAGCCGTCGCGGGGCGGACGCGCCGGGCGCGGCCCGGCTGGCGGCGGAGCTGGAGGAGGCGGGCTGCCAGGTCTCGGTCGTGGCCTGCGATGTGGCGGACCGCCCGGCGCTTGCCGCCGTGTTGGCCGACATCCCCGCCGACACCCCGCTGACCGGTGTCGTCCACACGGCCGGTGTCGGCAGGTCGGTCCCGGTGGCGGAGACGGTCCCCGCGGATGTGGCCGACATCCTGTCCGCCAAGGTGGCGGGCGCCGCCAACCTCGACGCGCTGCTCGGCGACCGGCCCCTGGATCTGTTCGTGCTGTTCTCCTCCATCGCCGGGGTATGGGGGAGCGGTGGGCAGAGCGCGTACGGGGCGGCCAATGCGTACCTGGACGCCCTGGCCGAGGCCAGGCGGGCTCGCGGCGCCACCGCCACCTCGGTGGCCTGGGGCGCCTGGGCCGGGGCCGGAATGGCCACCGAGGACGCGATGTCCGAGTATCTGCTGCGCCGCGGGCTCGGCCTTCTCGCGCCCGACCTGGCCATCAGCGCGCTGCGGGACGCGGTGACCGGGCAGGACGCGGCCGTGACCGTGGCCGATGTCGACTGGGAGCGCTTCGCCCCCTCCTTCCTGTCGGCCCGGCCCAGCCCCCTGCTGTCCGGTCTGCCCGAGGTCCGGGGCGTCGTCGAACGGGCCCTGGCGGCGCGGCAGGGGGAGCGGTCGGCCGTCGCCGCGTTCCGGGAGGAGTTGGAGAGCCTGCCGGACGCCGGGCGCACCGAGTTGCTGCTCGGCCTGGTCCGCGATCAGGCCGCGGCCGTGCTGGGACACGCCGACGCGGACGCGATCGGCGCCGACCGCGCCTTCCGGGAGCTCGGGTTCGACTCCTTGACCGCGGTGGAGCTGCGCAACGTGCTGGACGCCGTCACCGGCCTGAGCCTGCCGTCCACCCTCGTCTTCGACTACCCCACTCCGCTCGTCCTCACGGACCACCTGCTCGCCGAGCTGTTCGGCGGCGAGGAGGAGACGTCCGCGCCCGCGGGCCACCATCGCGCGGACCCCCGCGACACGGCCGACGACCCGATCGTGGTCGTGGGCATGGGCTGCCGCTACCCCGGGGACGTCGCCTCGCCGGAGGACCTGTGGCGGCTGGTGGCCGACGGCCGGGACGCGCTGTCCCCGTTCCCCGCGGACCGCGGGTGGCCCCTGGAGGGGGACCATGTGCGGGAGGGCGGATTCCTCACCGGCGCGGGCCACTTCGACGCGGGCTTCTTCGGCATTTCCCCGCGCGAGGCGCTGGCCACCGATCCGCAGCAGCGCCTGCTGCTGGAAGTCGCCTGGGAGGCCCTGGAGCGGGCGGGCATCGACCCTGCCGGTCTGCGCGGCAGCGACACCGGCGTGTTCATCGGCGCCGCCGGGAGCGGCTACACCCCGCCCCCGGAGCTTCAGGGCCGCTATCTCACGGGCGAGGCCACCAGCGTGATCTCCGGCCGGCTGTCGTACACCCTCGGCCTGGAAGGCCCCGCGGTGACGGTGGACACGGCCTGCTCGGCCTCGCTGGTGGCACTGCACTGGGCCGCGCGGGCGCTGCGCTCGGGCGAGTGTTCCCTGGCCCTGGCCGGTGGCGTGGCGGTGATGGCCAACCCCGGGCCGTTCCTGGCCTTCAACGCGCAGGGCGGGCTGGCCGCCGACGGCCGCTGCAAGGCGTTCTCGGAGTCCGCGGACGGCACCGGCTGGGCCGAGGGGGCGGGGCTGATCGCCCTGGAGCGGCTGTCGGACGCCCGGCGCAACGGGCATGAGGTGGTGGCCGTTCTGCGCGGCTCGGCCGTCAACCAGGACGGCGCGTCGAACGGCCTGACGGCGCCGAACGGCCCGTCCCAGCAGCGGGTGATCCGCCAGGCGCTGGCCGACGCCGGGCTGTCGGCCGCGGATGTGGACGCCGTGGAGGGGCACGGCACGGGAACACCCCTGGGCGACCCGATCGAGGCCCAGGCCCTGCTCGCGACATATGGCCGCCGGCCCGCCGAGGCGCCGCCGGTGTGGCTGGGATCGGTCAAGTCCAACTTCGGCCACGCCCAGGCGGCCGCAGGCATCGCCGGGGTCATCAAGATGGCGATGGCGCTCCGGCACGGCATGCTGCCCAGGACCCTGCACGTGGACGCGCCGTCCTCGCACGTGGACTGGTCGACGGGGGCGGTGCGGCTGCTCACCGAACCGGTGCCCTGGCCGGGGGGCGACAGGTCCCGCAGGGCGGGCATCTCGTCGTTCGGGATCAGCGGCACCAACGCGCATGTGATCCTCGAAGAGGCCCCGGCACCGGCCCCGACCCTGGAGCGCGGACCCGGCGACGTCACCACGGCGTCCGACCGGCCGGCGCCCTGGTTCGTCTCCGGCGCCACCGAGGAGGCCCTGCGCGTCCAGACCGACCGGCTGTTGCGACACCTGGAACACCACCCCGGCCTCCGGCCGCTGGACGTGGCGTACTCGCTGGTGACGAGCCGCTCGGCGCTCGAACACCGCGTGGCCCTGCTGGCCACCGGCGACGGTGTGGCGGAGCTGGCCCGGGGCACGGCCCGCGGCGGCGGCAGGACCGCGTTCCTGTTCGCCGGCCAGGGCTCACAGCGGCCCGGCATGGGCCGGGAGCTGTACGACCGCTTCCCCGAGTTCGCGCGGGCCCTGGACGCGGTGTTCGCGCATCTGGACACCCTTCTGGACCGGCCGCTGCGGGAGGTGGTGTTCGCCGAGCCGGACACCCCCGAGGCGGCCGAGCTCGACCGGACCGCGTACACCCAGCCCGCCCTTTTCGCCCTCGAAGTCGCGCTGTTCCGGCTGCTGGAGTCCTGGGGTGTCACCCCGGACCAGGTGGCGGGCCACTCCATCGGCGAGATCGCGGCCGCCCATGCCGCGGGTGTGCTGTCCCTCGCCGACGCCTGCGCCCTGGTGGCCGCGCGTGGCCGGCTGATGCAGGCGCTGCCCACCGGCGGCGCGATGGTGTCGCTCCAGGCCACCGAGGAGGAGGTGATGCCCCTGCTGGCCGACCGCGCCGACCGCGTGTCCGTCGCCGCCGTCAACGGCCCGCGCTCGGTGGTGATCGCCGGAGCCGAGGACGTGGTGCTGGAACTCGCCGCGCGGTTCACCGCCGAGGGCCGCAAGACCCGGCGGCTGTCGGTCAGCCACGCCTTCCACTCGCCCCTCATGGAGCCGATGCTGGAGGAGTTCCGGCGGGTCGCCGAATCCCTCGACTACCAGGCCCCGCGGATCCCGCTCGTGTCCACCCTGACCGGCCACCCGGCCACGGCGGAGGAGCTGTGCTCGCCCGGCCACTGGGCGCGGCACGCACGGGAGGCCGTGCGGTTCGACGACGCCGTGCGCCGACTCGGCGATCAGGGGGTGGGCATCTTCGTCGAGATCGGTCCGGACGCGGTCCTGTCCGCGCTGGCCCGGGAGATCCTGGGCGAGCGGACCTCGGAGGCGGTCGTGGTGCCCGTCTGCCGCAAGGACCGCGGCGAGACGGCCACGGTCGTCGCGGCGCTGGCCGGGCTGCACGCCGCGGGCGCCGATGTGCGGTGGGAGGCGTACTTCCAGGGCACCGGCGCGCGCCGCGTGGAGCTGCCGACGTACGCCTTCCAGCGCGAGCGCTACTGGTCGGCGGCGCTCCCCGGGGCCCACGACGTCTCCGGTCTCGGCCTGACGGCCGCCCGGCACCCCCTGCTCGGCGCCGAGGTGGAACTCGCCGACTCGCAGGGCGTCCTCTTCACCGGCCGCCTGTCGGTGCGCACCCACCCGTGGCTGGCCGACCATGTGGTGGGCGGCACGGCGCTCTTCCCGGGCACCGGCTTCCTGGAGCTCGCCACCCGCGCGGGCGACCAGGTCGGCTGCTCCCGGGTCGAGGAGCTCACCCTGGCCGCACCGCTGGCCCTCGGGGAGCGGGACACGGCCGTCGTACAGCTGTGGGCGGGCGCACCCGACGCGTCGGGCCGCCGGGAGCTGAGCCTGTACTCGCGCCCTGCGGAGGCGCCCGACCAGCCGTGGACCCGGCACGCCACCGGCACTTTGGCCCCGGAGGAGCCGTACGCCGCCCCGGATGGCGGGCCGGACAGCGCGGCGTGGCCCCCGCCGGGCGCCGAGCCCGTCGAGGTGGACGGCTTCTACGAGCGCACCGCCGCGGAGGGATTCGGATACGGGCCGGTCTTCCAGGGGCTGCGGGCGGTGTGGCGGCGCGGCGACGAGGTGTTCGCGGAGGCCGCCCTGCCGGAGGAGGCGCAGGACGCGGCCTCGTTCGGACTGCATCCGGCGCTGCTGGACGCCGCCCTGCACGCGGTGTCCTTCGTGGACCTGGGGGCGGGCGGGGCCGGCCGGCTTCCGTTCTCCTGGAACGGAGTGTCGCTGCACGCCGGTGGCGCCTCCATACTGCGCGTCCGGCTCGCCGCGGTCGGCACCGACACGGTGGCGCTCACGGCGAACGATCCGGCCGGTGCTCCGGTGCTCTCGGTGGACTCACTGGTGCTGCGCCCGGTGTCCCCGGACGCGATGGCCGGGGGCGGCGACGCCGCGGTGGCACGCGACCTGTTCCGACTGGAGTGGGCTGCCGTCCCGCACGGCGAGGCCGCGGAGGGCGCCACGGGCGTCGTCGAGCTGACGGACGCCACGGCGGCGGGGCTCACGTCGCTCGAGCCGGTACCGGACGTGGTGTCGGTCGCGGTCGGCCCGTCCGGGCCCATGGATGTTGCCGAGGTCCACCGAGCCGTCGCGCAGGCCCTCGAACTGATCCAGGCCTGGCTGGCCGAGGACCGGTTCGCCGACTCCCGGCTGGTGTTCGTGAGCCGGGGCGCGGTCGCCGCCGACGACGGAGCACCCGTGGCGGACCTCGCCGCGGCCGCGGTGTGGGGGCTGGTGCGCTCGGCCCAGTCGGAGAACCCCGGCCGGTTCGTCCTGCTCGACCTCGGCGCGGCACACGGCACATCGGCGGAGGACCCTCGAACGCTCTCCGCCCACCTGCCCGTCCTGCTGGCGTCGGGCGAGCCGCAGGCCGTCGTGCGGGACGGCGTGCTGCGCGTCGGGCGCCTCGCCCGGCCGGCCCCGGAGGAGGACGCCACCCACCCGTGGGACGGCTCGGGCACGGTACTGATCACCGGCGGGACCGGCGGCCTGGGCAGCGAACTGGCCCGCCACCTGGTGACCGGACACGGAGTGAGCCGACTCCTGCTGACGAGCCGTCGCGGGCCGGACGCTCCGGGTGCGGGGGAGCTGCGGTCGGAGCTGTCGGCGCTGGGCGCCGAGGTGTCGGTGGTGGCGTGTGATGTGTCGGATCGTGACGCGGTGGCGGGGGTGCTGGCGTCGATCCCGGCGGAGCATCCGCTCACGGCGGTGGTGCACGCGGCGGGTGTGCTCGATGACGGTGTGGTGGGGGCGCTGACGCCCGAGCGGCTGAGCGCCGTGCTGCGGCCGAAGGTGGACGCGGCGTGGCATCTGCACGAGCTGACCCGCGACCTCGACCTGGCCGCCTTCGTCCTGTTCTCCTCACTGGCCGGGGTCAGCGGCGCGGCCGGGCAGGGCAACTACGCGGCGGCGAACGCCTTCCTGGACGCCCTGGCCGCACACCGCGCCGCGCGCGGCCAGGCCGCGACCTCCCTGGCGTGGGGCGCGTGGGAGGAGAGCGCCGGGATGACCGGCACCCTGGCCGGCACGGAGCTGCGGCGCAGCGCGCGGACGGGCCTGCCACCGCTGTCCGTGGCACAGGGCCTGGCCCTGTTCGACGCCGCGATCCCGCTGCGGCACGCCAACCCGGTGCCCGTCCGGATGGACATGGCGACCCTGCGCGCCCACGCCGACAAACTGCCGCCGCTGATGCGCGGACTGGTGCCACCGGTGCGCCGTACCGCCACCGCCGCCGGCGCGGAGAACACCGGCCCGGACTGGCTGCGCAGGCACCTCGCCGGGCTCAGCGAGGACGAGCAGGACACCGCCGTACAGGAACTGGTGCGCGGCCACGCGGCCGCGCTCCTGGGCCACGGCGAGGCCGCGGCCGTCCACCCCGAACGCGACTTCCTGGAGCTGGGATTCGACTCGCTCAGTGCGATAGAGCTGCGCAACAGGCTCACCGAGCTGACCGGGCTGCGGCTGTCCCCGATGCTGGTGTTCGACAAGAAGACACCCGCCGAACTCGCCCGCTGGGTGCGGCACGAGTTCGCCGGTCACGGCGGAACCGGCCCCCAGCCGGCCACTCGGGAGGAGGCGCCCGGCGGGCAGGACACCGTCAGCGCGATGTTCCGCGCCGCGGTCATCGCGGACAAGGTGGGCGACGGATTCCATATGCTTCAGGCGATCGCCAAAATCCGGCCCACCTACGACCTGCCGGACGACCCCCGGCACATGGCCCGGCCGGTGTCCCTCGCCGACGGGCCCGCCACACCCCGACTGATCTGCCTCAGCTCGACGGTCGTCAACGGCGGTGTGCACCAGTACGCCCGGCTGGCCGCCCACTTCCGCGGCACCCGCCCCGTGTCGGCGATCCCGCTGCCCGGCTACGCCGCGGGGGAGAGCCTGCCCGCCACGGCCGAGGTCGCCCTCCGTACGCTGGCGGCGAGCATCGAGCAGGCCGCCGACCACGACCCCTTCGTCCTGGTCGGCCACTCCTCGGCGGGCGCGCTCGCCTACTCCGTCACGGGCCATCTCGCACGGACCGGCGCACGCCTGCCGGAGTCGGTCGTCATGATGGACACCTTCCGGCCCACCGGTGTGGAGTCGCAGGGCACTCTCGTCGGCGGGCTGCTGGACCAGATCTTCCGGTCCGAGTCGGAGTTCGGGGTGTTCCACAGCGCGAGGCTGTCCGGCATGGCCCACTGGTTCGAGATCGCCGCACACCTGGAGTACGACCCGGTGCCGGTGCCCGTCCTGTTCCTCCAGTGCGCGGAGGCGTTCCCCGGTGGCGAGGCCGAGTTCGACCGCTGGCGCAGTTCCCCGCTCGACCCCTCGCACACCGTACGGCCCATAGCGGCCAATCACTTCTCGGTGATCGAGGAAAAGGCGGCGGACACCGCGCGTGCCATCGAGGACTGGATCGCCACGGGGGAGTGAAGCGGACCCCGGGCCGAAGGGCTCTGGTACTTCCCTTAGTGATTCTGAATTGGGGCGCCGATACAGTGAAGTGAGCGACCGTGCCCTCGGCCCCCGGCTGAATGAGGAATGGCATGACCTTCAGATATCAGGCCGCGAAACCAAATCTGGTGGGCGCGGAATTGAAGTACGTCACCGAGGCCATCAGTTCCGGGTGGATATCGGCCGCGGGGCCCTATGTCCGGCAGTTCGAAGCCGAATTCGCGCGCTACAACGGCGTGGCGCACGGAGTGTCCTGCTCCTCGGGTACGGCCGCGCTCACCCTGGCGCTGCGCGCCCTCGGCGTGGGCCCCGGCGACGAGGTGCTGGTCCCCGAATTCACCTTCGTCGCGTCCGCGTGGGCGGTCACCTACACGGGCGCGACGCCCGTATTCGTCGACTGCGGCGACGACCTCAACATCGACACGGCTCTCATCGAGTCCAGGATCACGCCGCGCACCAAGGCCGTCATGCCCGTCCATGTGCACGGGCGTCGCTGCGACATGGACGTGATCACGAGGATCGCGTTCGACTACAACCTGCGGGTGGTCGAGGACTGCGCCGAGGCGCACGGCATCCGGCCGGTCGGCGACGTGGCGTGCTTCTCCCTGTTCGCCAACAAGATCATCACCTCCGGTGAGGGCGGCGTCTGTCTGACCGACGACCGCAGGCTCGCCGAGCAGATGGCGCATCTGCGCGGGATGGCCATCGGCCCCGAGCACGACTTCCTGCACAAAAAGCTGGCCTACAACTTCCGCATGACCAATCTACAGGCCGCGGTCGCCCTCGGGCAGCTGGAGCAGATAGATGAATTCCTGGCCCAGCGCAGGAAGATCGAGGCGTATTACGACGCCGGACTCCGGGATATCCGGGAAATCACCCGCATGCCGCCGCGGGATGTGCTGTGGATGTACGACCTACGGGCCGAACGCCGCGATGAACTGTGCGCGTTTCTGGCCGAAGAGTCCATTGAGACCAGGCGGTTCTTCCAGCCGATGAGCAGGCAGCCCCTCTACTTCGATCCGGACTGGGCCTCCCTGAACGCCGGCCGCTTCACCGCGGACGGGCTGTGTCTGCCCACCCACACCGGACTGACCGAAGCGGACCAGGACTACATCATCGGCAAGGTCGTGGAGTTCTACGGGCGCTGACCCGGCCTGCCGGGCACACCGGGCCGACACGGGGTCGGCACCGCGCCGGCACCGGGCCGGACGAGACAACTTGTGCGTGGGGAGCGGAGCGTTGAGTCCATCCGAGTCCAGTCCTGCCGACCGCCCCGGTACGCACCGGGAACACGCCATCGCGGTGATCGGGCTGTCCTGCCGACTGCCGTCCGCGCCGGACCCCGCGCGGTTCTGGGAGCTGCTCCGCGACGGGGTGAGCGCGGTGTCCGAGCCACCCCGCGGCCGCCACGGTGGCCACCGCGGCCACGGCGGCTATCTGGAGGACGTCGACCGATTCGACGCCGAGTTCTTCGGGATCTCCCCACGGGAGGCCCGGGCGATGGACCCGCAACAGCGCCTCATGCTGGAGCTGGGCTGGGAGGTGCTCGAGGACGCCGGACTGCCACCGGACTCCGTCCACGGCGGCGACATCGGCGTGTTCGTCGGCGTGACCGCCGACGACTACAGCACCCTGGACCGGCGCCGGGGCATCGAGGGCATCGGCCACCACACTCTCACCGGACTGAACCGCGGCATCATCGCCAACCGCGTCTCCTACTTCCTCGGCCTGCGCGGCCCCAGTCTGGTGGTCGACACCGGCCAGTCGTCGTCCCTCGTCGCCGTCCACCTCGCCTGCGAAAGCCTGCGCCGCGGCGAGTCCCGCGCCGCGCTGGCCGGCGGCGTCCAGCTGAACCTCACGCCCGACAGCACACAGGCCGCGGCGCGGTTCGGCGGACTGTCCCCGGACGGCCGGTGTTTCACCTTCGACGAGCGCGCAGGCGGCTATGTCCGCGGCGAGGGCGGCGGGCTCGTCCTGCTCAAGCCACTGGCGCGGGCCGTGGCCGACGGCGATGAGATCTACTGCGTCATCGAAGGCGGCGCGGTCAACAACGACGGCGGCGGCGAGGCCCTGACCATCCCCGACCCGCGGGCACAGCAGGCCGTGCTGCGCGCGGCCTGCCGCCGCGCTGGCGCCGACCCGACCGCCGTACGGTACGTGGAGCTGCACGGCACGGGCACCCGCGTCGGCGACCCCGTCGAGGCCGAGGCCCTCGGCGCGGTGTACGGGGACGGCCGCCCCGCCGACGAGCCGCTGCTGGTCGGCTCCGCGAAGACCAACGTCGGCCACCTGGAGGGCGCGGCGGGCATCGTCGGGCTGCTGAAGGTCGCCCTCTCGCTCCACCACGGGACACTGCCCGCGAGCCTGAACTTCGAGCGGCCCAACCCGCGGATCCGCTTCGACGAGTGGCGCCTCGACGTGGTGTCTGAGGCGCGCCCCTGGCCCGGCCACGACGGGCCGATCCTCGCCGGGGTGTCCTCGTTCGGCATGGGCGGCACCAACTGCCACCTCGTCGTATCGGACGCCGCGCCCATCGGGTCCACCACGCCCGCCGTGGCGGGACCGCCCGCGGACCTCCCGGAGGACGGGACGGGCGAGAGCACCGAGCCCGGCGCCGTGCCGTGGCTGCTGTCGGGCAGGACACCGGACGCGCTGCGCGCGCAGGCGGCCCGGCTCGCGGCCCAGGTGACCCGACAGGGCGGCCCGGCCCTGGTGGACGTGGGCTTCTCCCTGGCCACGACGCGGGCCACGTTCGACCACCGCGCCGTGGTCCTCGCCCGGCGCGCGGACGGCGCACTGCGCACCCTGACCGCGCTCGCCGAAGGCGCCCCCGGCAGTGGCGCGATCCAGGGCTCGGCGCGCTCCACGGCCACGGCCACGACCGCGTTCCTGTTCTCCGGCCAGGGCTCTCAGCGAGCCGGAGCCGGCCAGGAGCTGTACCGTCGGTACCCGGTGTTCGCACAGGCGCTGGACGCCGTCTGCGCCCGGATGGACGAACACCTCGAACGGCCGCTGCGCGAGGTGATGTTCGGGCCGGCGAGCACCCACGACGCCGAACTGCTGGACCGGACCGCCTACACCCAGCCCGCGCTGTTCGCCCTCCAGATGGCCCTCTTCCGGCTGCTGGAATCCTGGGGCACCGCCGCGGACTACGTGGCCGGGCACTCGATCGGGGCCGTCGCCGCCGCTCATGTGGCCGGTGTGCTGTCCCTCGCCGACGCCTGCGCCCTGGTGGCCGCGCGCGGTCGGCTGATGCAGGCGCTGCCCACCGGTGGCGCGATGGCCTCGGTCCGGGCCCCGGAGGACGAGGTGCGTCCGCTGCTGGCCGGCCGCGAGCACGAGATCTCCCTCGCCGCGGTCAACGGCCCCGAGTCCGTGGTCGTCGCCGGCGACGAGGGGGCGGTCGAGGACGTCGTCGCACACTTCGCCGCGCTGGGGAGCAGGACCAAGCGCCTCCGGGTCTCGCACGCGTTCCACTCGCCCCGCATGGACGCCATGCTCGACGACTTCCGCCGGGTCGTGGCCGGGCTGTCCCTCGCGGCGCCCCGGATTCCCGTGGTGTCCGACCTCACCGGCGAACTCGCGACCGCCGAGCAGCTGTGCTCCGCCGAGTACTGGGCGCGGCACGCCCGCGAGACCGTCCGCTTCGCTGACACCGTACGCACCCTGCGGGACCGGGGCGTCGGCGCGTTCCTGGAGCTGGGCCCGGACGGGGTGCTCACCGGGATGACCCGGGAATGCCTCGACCACCCCGCCTGGAACACCGCGGACACGGGAGAGACGGGTGCGCCCGCCGCGGTCGTCAGGACGCTGCGCCCCGGCAGCGACGAATCGCTGACGGTCCTGACCGCCATGGCCGAACTGCATGTCCACGGCGCCCCGGTGGCCTGGGACGCGTACTTCGCCCAGAGGGGCGGCAGGCGTGTGCCGCTGCCCACGTACGCCTTCCAGCGGGAACGTCACTGGCTGGAAGAACCGGCGGGCCCGGCCACCGCGCCCACGGAGGCCCCGGGCGCGCCTGAGCCCGTACCTGGTACGGCACCCGCCACCGCGGAGCCGGAGCCGGCCGCCCGCGAGCCTCGCGCCGACATGGCGCGCCTGGTGCGGGCCGAGACCGCCATGGTGCTCGGCTACGCCGAACCGGAGCGGATCGACACGAGCCTGACGTTCAAGCAACTCGGGTTCGACTCCACGATGACCGTGGAACTCGTGGCCCGGCTGAGGTCCGCCACCGGTCTGCGACTGCCCGACACCGTGCTGTTCGACCACCCCACGCCGGACCGGATCGCCGCCCGGCTGGCCACCGACCCCGGCGATGCCACACCCGGCGGTGCCACCGGCACCCGCGGGGCCCCGCCCCGGGCCACCGCCGCCCCGGCCGACGAACCGGTGGTCATCGTGGGCATGGGCTGCCGCTACCCGGGCGGGGCCGACTCCCCCGAGGCGCTGTGGGACCTGGTGGCCCACGACGTGGACGCCGTGTCCGCGATGCCCGCCGACCGCGGATGGCCGTCCGAGGTGCTGGCCACGGAACGGCCGGGCGGCTTCCTGTACGACGCCGACCGGTTCGACGCGGCGCTCTTCGGGATCGCGCCCCGGGAAGCCCTCGCCATGGACCCCCAGCAGCGGCTGGCGCTCGAAGTGACCTGGGAGGCGATCGAGCGGTCGGGGATCGCGCCCTCGTCCCTGCACGGCAGCCGCACCGGAGTGTTCGTCGGCGCGATGGCCCAGGACTACGGCCCGCGGCTGCACGAGGCGACCGGCGACGCCGAGGGCTATGTGCTGACCGGCACCTCGCCCAGCGTCCTCTCCGGCCGGGTCGCCTACACGCTCGGACTGCGCGGACCGGCGCTCACGGTCGACACCGCGTGCTCCTCGTCGCTGGTGGCCCTCCACCTGGCGGCCCAGGCACTGCGCAGCGGCGAGTGCTCGCTGGCCCTGGCCGGTGGCGTCACCGTGATGTCCGAGCCCGGCATCTTCGTGGAGTTCGCCAAGCAGGGCGGGCTGTCCGAGGACGGCCGGTGCAAGGCGTTCGCGGAGGCCGCCGACGGCACGGGCTGGTCCGAGGGCGTGGGCATGCTGGTGCTGGAGCGGCTGTCGGACGCGCGCCGCAACGGCCACCGGATCCTGGCGGTGCTGCGCGGCTCGGCGGTCAACTCCGACGGCGCGTCGAACGGGCTGACCGCGCCGAGCGGCGTATCCCAGCAGCAGGTCATCGGCCAGGCGCTGGCCGGAGCGGGACTCGTCCCCGCGGACGTCGACGCCGTAGAGGCCCACGGCACCGGCACCAGGCTGGGCGACCCCATCGAGGCCCAGGCGATCCTGGCCACCTACGGCCAGGGCCGGGTACAGGACCGTCCGCTGCTGCTCGGGTCCGTCAAGTCCAACATCGGCCACACCCAGGCCGCGGCGGGCGTCGCGGGCGTCATCAAGATGGTCATGGCCATGCGCCACGGCACACTCCCCAGAACACTGCACGTGGACGCCCCCTCGTCACACGTGGACTGGACGGTGGGCGCGGTGGAGCTGCTGACCGAGCCGACACCGTGGCCGGAAGCGGAGCGCCCGCGCCGCGCCGGAGTGTCCTCGTTCGGCATCAGCGGCACCAACGCCCACGTCATCGTCGAGCAGGCACCGCACGAGCCGCCACCGGCCGCCACCGCGGAACCCGCGCCCCCGAGGACGACACCCGAGGCCACCCCCCGCGTCGTTCCCTGGCCGGTGTCGGGACGGACCGACGCCGCGCTGGGCGCCCAGCTCGACCGGCTGCGCTCCTTCGTGGCGGACACCGACGCCTCGGCGCTCGACATCGGCTACTCCCTCGCCACGACCCGCGCGCAGCTGGAGCACCGCGCGGTGCTGCTGTCCACACCGGACGGCGTGGTGGAGGCGGCACGGGGCGTCGCCGCGGCCGCGCGCCCCCTGACGCTGCTGTTCGCCGGCCAGGGCGCACAGCGCGTCGGGATGGGCCGCGAGTTGGCCCACCGCTTCCCCGTGTTCGCCCGCGCCCTGGACGAGGTGTGCGCGCTGCTGGACGGCGAGCTGGGCCGGCCGCTGCGCGAGGTGATGTTCGGCCAGGACGCCGAGGCGCTCGACCGTACCGAGTACGCGCAGCCCGCGCTGTTCGCCCTCGAAGTGGCGCTGTTCCGGCTGGCCGAGTCGTGGGGGATCGTCCCCGAGCTCCTCGTCGGCCACTCGATCGGCGAGATCGCCGCCGCGCATGTGGCCGGAGTGCTGTCACTCGGCGACGCGTGTGCCCTGGTGGCCGCGCGTGGCCGCCTGATGCAGGCGCTGCCGGCGGGCGGGGCCATGGTGGCGCTGCGGGCGGGCGAGGACGAGGTGGAGCCGCTGCTGGCGGGCCGCGCCGACCGGGCGCGGCTCGCGGCGGTCAACGGCCCGTCCTCGGTGGTCCTCTCCGGCGACGAAGAGACGGTGGGGGATATCGCGGCCCACTTCGAGGCGCGGGGCCGGAAGGCCAAGCGGCTGCGGGTCAGCCATGCGTTCCACTCCCCGCTGATGGCCCCGATGCTGGCGGACTTCCGGGTGGCCGTCGAGCGCCTGACCTTCCAGGAGCCGCGCATCCCCATCGTCTCGACGGTCACCGGCGAGCCGGTCGACGCGACACGGATCAGCACACCTGACTACTGGGTGGACCATGTCGTACGCCCGGTGCGGTTCGCCGAGGCGATCGGCGCGGCGGCCGCCGCCGGATCCCGGGCCTTCCTGGAACTGGGCCCGGACGCGACGCTCGCGGCCCTGACCGGGGAGAACCTCGCCGAGCTACCCGGTGTCATCGCGGTGCCGATGCTCCGCACGGACCGTGGCGAGGACGGCGACGAACTCGCTGCCGTGTCCGCCATGGCCCGCCTGTACGCGCACGGCGTCCCCGTGCAGTGGCCCGCCCTGTTCGCCGGGGCCGGAGCGCGGCGGGCGGAGCTGCCGACGTACGCGTTCCAGCGCGAGCGCTACTGGGCCGGGCGGCCGACCGGAACGGCCGACGTCGTGTCGGCCGGCCTCGACCGGCCGGAACACCCGCTGCTGGGCGCGGTCGTGGCGCTCCCGGACACCGGAGGGCTGCTGTGCACGGGCGTCCTGTCCACGACGGCCCAACCCTGGCTGGCCGACCATGTGGTGGCCGGACAGGTGCTCTTCCCCGGCACCGGGTTCGTGGAGCTGGCGGTCCGGGCGGGGGACGAGGCCGGCTGTGGCCGGGTACGTGAACTCACCCTGACCGCGCCCCTGGTGTTGCCCGCACACGGTGGCGTCCCCGTCCAGGTGGCCCTCGGCCCGACCGACGACACCGGCTGCCGGACCCTGGGCGTCTACTCCCGCCCCGACGACGCACCCGACTCGCCGTGGGTTCAGCACGCCACCGGCGTGCTCGCACCGCCTGACACACCCGGGTGGCCGGGCGAGCCGGACCGTCCGGACACGGCCGACGGGCCCGGCGCGGCCGATCGATGGCCCTACGGCCGAGCATGGCCACCGGCCGACGCCACGCCGCTCGACCTCGACGGCTTCTACGAGCGGCGAAGCGCGGCCGGATTCGACTACGGCCCGGCCTTCCGGGGCGTACGCGCGCTCTGGCACACCGAGGACGCCGTGCTGGCCGAGGTGGCCCTGCCCGAGCACATCGCGGGCGACGCCACCGCGTTCGGAGTGCACCCGGCCCTGCTCGACGCCGCGCTGCACATCGTCTCGTACACCGGGCTCGACGATTCCGCGGGCGCGCGGCTGCCGTTCGCCTGGACCGAGGTGTCGCTGCACGCCTCGGGTGCCTCGGTGCTGCGGGTCCGGATGAGCCGCGCGGGCGACGACGCGATCACGTTGACCGTCGCCGATGCGGAGGGCCGGCTGGTGGCCTCCGTACGCTCGCTGGCCCTCCTTCCGTTCACGCCCGACGGCGGCGGCCGGGGCGGGCAACCTCTCCTGCGCCTGGACTGGGTGGACGCCGCGCCACCGGCCCCGGACGACCGCGCCCTGCGGTGGGCGGTGGCCGGGCCGGACGCCTGGGGGCTGGCCGACGCGCTGCGAGCCGCGGGCGAGAACGTGGTCGACGAGGCGACGGCACCGGCCGATGTGGTCCTGGTCCCGGTCGCCGCACCGGCCGGGACCGTGCCCGAGGACGACGTGCTCGACGCGGTGCGCGCCGCCACCTCGGCGGTGCTCGACCGGTTGCAGCAGCACCTGAGGGACCCGGACGGGCCCGAGAACACTCCTGCGGTGGTGTTGGTGACGCGGGGCGCGGTCGCGACGGACGCCGACGCCTCGCCCGACCTGGTGGGCGCGGCGGTGTGGGGGCTGGTCCGCTCGGCCCAGCACGAGAGCCCCGGCCGCTTCGTCCTCTTGGACCTGGACGGCACGGATGTCCCGCCCGCAGCTGGGCCACTGCGCGCGGCGCTGGAGCTGGACGAACCGCAGCTCGCCGTACGCGAAGGCCGCCTGCTGACGCCCCGGCTGGCCCCCGTGCGCCCCTCGGAGCCGACCGCCGAGCCCCGCCCGGAGGCCGTCTGGGACACCGAGGGCACCGTCCTCGTCACCGGCGGGCTGAGCGGGCTGGGCGCACAGGTGGCCCGGCACCTGGCCGGGGCCCATGGCGTGCGCCACCTCGTCCTGGCCGGACGCCGGGGCCGCGCCACCGAAGGCGCCGACGACCTGGTGGCGGAACTGACGCGGCTGGGCGCCGAGGTCACCGTCGCCACCTGCGATGTCGCGGACCGCGCCGCCGTCGCCCGGCTGATCGACGACATCCCGGCGGCACACCCGCTGACCGGTGTGGTGCACGCCGCCGGTGTGCTCGACGACGGGCTGATCGAGGCGCTGACCGCGGAGCGACTGGACACCGTGTTCTGGCCGAAGGCGGCCGGTGCGTGGCATCTGCACGAGCTCACCCGGAACCATGACCTCACCGCGTTCATCGTGTTCTCCTCTGTGTTCGGCGTCCTGGGAAACGCCGGCCAGGGCAACTACACCGCGGCGAACGCGTTCCTCGACGCCCTCGCCCGGCAGCGGGCTGCCCAGGGGCTGCCGGGCCTGGCCATCGCCTGGGGTCCGTGGCCCCGGAGCACCGGCATGACGAGCACCCTCACGGACGCCGAGATGCGCCGCATGGCGCGGGCCGGCCTGCCCCCGCTCGCCGTCGACCAGGGACTGGCCTGGTTCGACGCCGCGCGGACCGCGGGCGAGACGGCCGTGGTCGCGGCCCGGGTGGACCGCGCGGCGCTGCGCGCCCGGGGCACCGTGCCGGCCGCCTTCCGCACTCTGGTGCCCGCCCCGGTACGGCGCGCGGTGGCGGCCGGTGCGCCGGACCCGGGGTCCGGCCCGCTGGCCGGGCTGGCGGGGCTGACTGGGGCTGACCTCGCCGACGCGGTGTCCCGGCTGGTGCGGACCGAGGTCGCCGCGGTGCTCGGCCATCCCTCCGACGAGGCAGTGGACCCGTCCCTGACCTTCCAGGACCTCGGACTTGACTCGCTGACCTCGGTGGAGTTGCGCAACCGGCTCACCGAGACCACGGGCGTACGGCTGCCCACCACGCTCATCTTCGACCACCCCACCCCCGCGGCCGTCGCGGACTTCCTCTGCGAGCGCGGGCAGGGCACCACCGCCACCCGGCCGGTGGCCACCGCCCCCGCCGTGACCGGGGATCCGATCGTCATCGTGGGAATGGCCTGCCGCTATCCGGGCGGAGTGAACTCCCCCGAGGAGCTGTGGGAGCTGACGGCACAAGGCCGCGACGGCATCTCCGACTTCCCCGACGACCGGGGCTGGAGACTGCCGGACGCGTCCTTCGCCCACGTCGGAGGGTTCCTCCACGACGCGGGCGACTTCGACGCGGGTTTCTTCGGGATCTCCCCACGCGAGGCGCTCGCCATCGACCCGCAGCAACGTCTCCTGCTGGAGACCTCGTGGGAGGCCGTGGAGCGCGCCGGGGTGGACCCGCTGACGCTCAAGGGAAGCGCCACCGGTGTGTTCGCCGGAGTGATGTATCACGACTACCCGACGGCCGGGGACGGCCTGCCCGAGGCCCTGCGCGGCTTCGTGGTCAACGGCACGTCAGGCAGCGTGGCCTCGGGCCGGGTGGCCTACACCCTGGGTCTCGAGGGCCCGGCCGTCACCGTTGACACCGCGTGCTCGTCCTCGCTGGTCGCCGTGCACATGGCCGCGCAGGCGCTGCGTTCGGGGGAGTGCTCGCTGGCGCTCGCGGGCGGTGTCACCGTGATGGCGACCCCGGAGACCTTCGTCGACTTCGCCCGCCAGGGCGGCCTGGCCTCCGACGGACGCTGCAAGTCCTTCTCCGACGCCGCCGACGGCACCGGCTGGTCGGAGGGCGTCGGCATGCTGGTGTTGGAGCGGCTGTCGGATGCGCGGCGGAACGGTCATGAGGTGATGGCCGTGGTGCGGGGTTCGGCGGTGAATCAGGACGGCGCGTCGAATGGTTTGACGGCGCCGAATGGTCCGTCGCAGCAGCGGGTGATCCGCCAGGCGTTGGCGAGTGCCGGTTTGTCCGTGGCGGATGTGGATGTGGTGGAGGCGCATGGCACGGGGACGAGGCTGGGCGACCCGATCGAGGCGCAGGCGCTGCTGGCCACGTATGGGCAGGGGCGTGAGCGGCCGTTGTTGCTGGGGTCGGTGAAGTCCAATATCGGTCATACGCAGGCGGCGGCGGGGGCTGCGGGCATCATCAAGATGGTGATGGCGATGCGTCATGGGGAGGTGCCCAGGACGCTTCATCTGGAGGCGCCGTCCACTCATGTGGACTGGTCTGCGGGTGCCGTGGAGCTGATCACCGAGCGTACGATGTGGCCCGAGGTGGCGCGGGCGCGCCGGGCCGGTGTTTCCTCGTTCGGCATCAGCGGGACCAATGCGCATGTGATTCTGGAGCACGTCGCGTCCGAGCCGGTTGCCCCGGCCGTCGAGGAGCCGCCTGGGCCTGGTGTGGTGCCGTTGGTGGTTTCGGGTAAGACGGAGTCGGCGTTGCGTGCCCAGGCGGAGCGTCTGCGGTCCCATCTGGTTGATCGGTCCGGGTGGGGCAGGGCTGATGTGGCGCTGTCGTTGGCGTCGTCTCGGTCGGGTTTCGAGCACCGTGCCGTGCTGCTGACCCATGATCGGGACGGTGCGTTGCAGGGTCTCGCGGCTGTGGCAGGAGGGGAGCCCAGGGCCGATGTGGTGTACGGTTCGGTGGCTCCGCGGCCGGGCGCCACTGCATTCCTTTTCACTGGTCAGGGCAGCCAGCGCCCTGGTATGGGGCGTGAGCTGGCCGACCGGTATCCGGTTTTCGCGGATGCGCTCGATGCCGTTGTTGAGGAGTTGGACGGGCATTTGGGCCGTCCTCTGCGTGAGCTTCTGTTCGCCGAGGCCGATACCCCTGAAGCAGAGTTGCTCGACCGTACCGAGTTCACCCAGCCCGCTCTGTTCGCGGTCGAGGTGGCGCTGTTCCGGCTCGTGGAGTCCTGGGGCGTCACACCCCGCTTCGTGTCCGGACACTCGATCGGGGAGCTCGCGGCGGCACACGCGGCGGGCGTGCTCACCCTGCCGGACGCCTGCGCCCTGGTGGCGGCACGCGCCCGGCTGATGCAGGCCCTGCCCGTGGCCGGCGCCATGGTGGCGCTCCAGGCCACCGAGGGCGAGGTCGCTCCGCTGCTGGCGGGCCGCGAACACCTGATCGGCATCGCCGCCGTCAACGGCCCCGAAGCCGTGGTCGTCGCCGGTGACGAGAACTCCGTACGGGACGTGGCGGACCAACTTGCCGCGCGCGGGCGCAGGACCAAGCGGCTGGCGGTCTCGCACGCCTTCCACTCCCCGCTGATGGACCCCATGCTGGACGAGTTCCGGGCGGTGGCCGAGGGACTGACCTACCACGCGCCGCGGATCGCCATGGTGTCCATGGTGACCGGAACACCCGTCACCGACGACGAGCCGGCGTCCGCGGACTACTGGGTACGCCACGCCCGGGCCGCCGTACGCTTCGCCGACGGTGTCCGGGCACTCGAAAGCGCGGGCGTCGACACCTTCCTCGAAGTCGGCCCCGACGGCGTACTCTCCGCCATGGCCAGGGAGTCCCTGACCACCGACGCGGCCCTCATACCGCTGCTGCGCCGCAACCACCCAGAGGAGCTGTCAGCGGCCACCGCGCTCGCCCGGCTGCATGTGCGCGGCACGTCCCCCGACTGGGCCGCGTTCCTGGCGGGGAGCGCCGACGGACGCGGCGCGCACCGCGTCGAGCTGCCGACGTACGCCTTCCAGCACGAGCGCTACTGGCCGTCCGCGTTGTCGAGCCCGGCGCGCGACATCACCGCTGCCGGGCTGGGCTCCGCGGACCATCCGCTGCTCGGGGCCGCCGTGGAACTGGCCGATGGCGAAGGAGCGCTGTTCACCAGCAGGCTCTCATTGCGGACACACCCATGGCTGGCACAGCACGCCGTCGCGGGCGCCGTGCTGCTGCCCGGCACCGCGTTCCTCGAACTGGCGATCCGCGCCGGTGACGAGGTCGGCTGCGACCGGGTGGAGGAGCTGACCCTCGCCACGCCATTGGCGCTCCCCGAGCACGGCGCGATCCAGGTGCAGCTGAGGGTCGGCGCCGCTGACGAGGCCGGCCGCCGCCCGGTGACGGTATCCGCGCGGCCTGATGGAGCGGTCGGCCAGGAGTGGGCCCGGCACGCCGACGGCGTGCTCGCCACCGGTACGCACACCACCGGTACGCACACCACCGGTACGCACGCCACCGCGCCCGACACCGCATTTGAGGCGGCTCAGTGGCCACCGACGGGGGCGGTGCCCATCGCGCTGGACGGCCTGTACGACCGGCTCGAGGAGGACGGCTTCGGCTACGGCCCCCTCTTCCAGGGGCTCACCGCGGCATGGCGGCGCGGCGCGGAGGTCTTCGCGGAGGTCGGACTCCCCGACGCCGGGGACGGCGCCACGCTGGGGGCGGAAGCGGAGGACGCCGACGGCTTCGGGCTGCATCCGGCGCTGCTCGACTCCAGTCTGCGCGCGGTGGCGCTGCTCGACGGGGACATACCGCCCACAGCCCTGCCCTTCTCGTGGGAGAACGTCACCCTGCACGCGAGCGGCGCCAGGGCCGTCCGGATCCGGCTCGCCCCAGTCGGTCCTCACGCGGTGTCCGTCGACCTCGCCGACACCTCCGGCGCCCCGGTGGCCACCGTCGGCTCCCTGGCGCTGCGGTCCCTGTCCGCCGGGCAACTGAACACCGCGGCAGGCGCGGCGGAGCGCGACTCCCTGTTCCGGCTCGACTGGACGGCCGCCACCGCCGACCATGCCGATCCCCCCACCGGCCCCGGGCCGCTGGCCGTGGTCGGCCCCGACCCCCTCGGGCTCGCCGAAGCGCTTGAGGCCGCGGGCCACGCCGTACGCCCGTACGCCGACCTCGCCCAGGTGGCCCCGGCTGCCGAGGCGGCCAGGGAGGCCGGGGACGAGTCCGCCGTACCGGGTGCCGTACTCATCCCGCTCGCCGGAGCGCCCGACGCGGCCGACGACGTCGTTGCCACTGCTCACGACCTCAGCGCCCAGGTGCTGACGCATGTGCAGACCTGGCTGGCCGAGGCGGAACGCCTGGCCGGGGCCCGGCTCGTGTTCATCACCCGAGGGGTCGCCGGGGACCCGCCAGGCGCCCACGACGTGGCGGCCGCGACGGCGTGGGGCCTGGTGCGCTCGGCGCAGGCGGAACACCCCGACCGCTTCGTCCTCGTCGACCTCGACGACATACCTGAGTCGGCAGCGGCGCTGCCTGGGGCCCTCGGCAGCGCCGAGCCGCAGCTGGTGATCCGCGACGGCGCGGTCCGTGTCGGCCGGCTGGCCCGGGTGTCCGTACCCGGCGGGCCCGGCGCCGACTGGGACCCCGAAGGTACCGTGCTCATCACCGGCGGGACCGGGGGGCTGGGCGGCGTACTGGCTCGTCATCTCGTCACTGAACACCAGGTCAGGCACCTCCTCCTGGCCAGCCGCCGCGGCCGCGCCGCAGAGGGCGCCGACCAACTGGCCACCGAACTCACCGCCTTCGGCGCCCAGGTGACCGTGGCCTCTTGCGACATCGCGGACCGCGACGCCCTGGCCGAGCTGCTCGCCGGTGTGGAGCTGAGCCACCCGCTGACGGCCGTGGTGCACACCGCGGGCGTACTGGACGACGGCGTCATCGAGACCCTCACCCCGCGGCGCATGACCGCCGTACTGCGCCCGAAAGCGGACGCCGCCTGGCACCTGCACGAACTGACCCGCGACCTGGACCTGGCCGCGTTCATCATGTTCTCGTCGGTGGTGGGCACCTTCGGCGGCGCGGGCCAGGCCAACTACGCGGCCGGCAACGCCTTCCTCGACGCGCTGGCGGAACACCGGCACGCCACGGGGCTGCCCGCGCTGTCGCTGGCCTGGGGGCCGTGGACCCGGGCGGGAGGGATGACCAGCACCCTGACCGAGGCGGACATGCGCCGCCTGGCCCGGGAGGGCATGCCCGCATTGCCGGCCGAGCGGGGCGTGGCGCTGTTCGACGCCGCCCTCGCCGCGTCGGAGCCCGTCCTGCTGCCCGTGCCGCTCGACCTGCCCGCGCTGCGGGCCCGCGGCCAAGTGCCGCCGCTGCTGCGAGGGCTCATCCGTACCCCCCTCCGCCGCTCGGCGGCCTCTGGGCCTGGCGCCTCCGCCTCCCTCGCGCACCGACTGGCCGCCCTGCCTCGGGCGGAGCGCTCGGAGGCGGCGCTCGACCTGGTCCGTACGCAGGTGGCGCTGGTGCTGGGACACGCGACGGCGGACATCGTGGCCCCGACACGCGCCTTCCAGGACCTGGGCTTCGACTCCCTGACGGCGGTGGAACTGCGCAACCGGCTCGGCGCCGCCTCCGGCCTCCGGCTGCCCGCGACCGTCGTCTTCGACTACCCGACCGCCGAGGCACTCGCTGGCTACCTGCTGGAGGAACTGCTCGGCCCGGAGGCGACGGACACGACGGAGGAGGGGAACACGGCCCACGCCACGCTCGTCCCCGTCCCTGTCGCCGATGACCCGGTGGTGGTCGTGGGGATGGCCTGTCGCTACCCGCGTGGGGTGCGCTCCCCGGAGGACCTGTGGCGGCTGGTGGTCGGCGGCGAGGACGCCGTCTCGGGCTTCCCGACCAACCGGGGCTGGGACTTGGAGGGGCTGTACGACCCGGATCCGGACCACGTGGGCACGTCGTATACGCGGCAGGGTGGGTTTCTGCATGATGCGGGGGAGTTTGATGCGGCGTTTTTCGGGTTGAGTCCGCGTGAGGCGGTGGCTACGGATGTGCAGCAGCGGTTGTTGCTGGAGGCGTCGTGGGAGGCGTTCGAGCGGGCTGGGATTGATCCGGTTTCGTTGCGGGGCAGTCGGACGGGCGTGTTCGCCGGGGTGATGTACCACGACTACGGCACCTTGCTGCGGGGTCCGGAACTCGAGGGCTATCAGACCAGCGGCAGCGCGGGCAGTGTGGTGTCGGGCCGGGTGTCGTACACCCTGGGCCTGGAGGGCCCGGCGGTCACGGTGGATACGGCGTGCTCGTCGTCTTTGGTGGCGATGCATCTGGCGGGGCAGGCGTTGCGGTCGGGTGAGTGTTCGTTGGCGTTGGCGGGGGGTGTGACGGTGATGTCGACTCCTGCCGCGTTTGTGGAGTTTTCGCGGCAGCGGGGGTTGTCGGGGGATGGCCGGTGCAAGGCGTTTTCGGATGCGGCTGATGGTGTGGGCTGGTCCGAGGGCGTGGGCGTGGTGGTGCTGGAGCGGTTGTCGGACGCACGGCGCAACGGGCACGAGGTGCTCGCGGTGGTGCGGGGTTCGGCGGTGAACCAGGACGGCGCGTCGAACGGCCTGACCGCGCCGAACGGTCCGTCGCAGCAGCGGGTGATCAGGCAGGCGCTGGCGAGTGGTGGGCTGTCTGTTTCGGATGTGGATGTGGTGGAGGGGCACGGTACGGGAACGAGGCTCGGGGACCCGATCGAGGCGCAGGCGCTGCTGGCCACCTATGGTCGTGATCGGGACGGGGATCGTCCGCTGCTGCTGGGGTCGGTGAAGTCGAACATCGGTCATACGCAGGCGGCGGCGGGGGCTGCGGGCATCATCAAGATGGTGATGGCGATGCGTCATGGGGAGGTGCCCAGGACGCTTCATCTGGAGGCGCCGTCCACTCATGTGGACTGGTCAGCCGGCGCTGTGGAGTTGGTGACCGCACACAGGGCTTGGCCCGAGGTGGCGCGGGCGCGCCGGGCTGGTGTCTCCTCGTTCGGCATCAGCGGCACGAACGCGCATGTGATCCTGGAGCACGTCCCGTCCGAGCCGGTCGCTCCGGCCCTCGAGGAGCCGCGCCGGCCTGTTGTCGTTCCGCTGCTGGTTTCGGGCAAGACGGAGCTGGCGTTGCGTGCCCAGGCGGAGCGTCTGCGGTCCCATCTGGTTGATCGGTCCGGGTGGGGCAGGGCTGATGTGGCGCTGTCGTTGGCGTCGTCTCGGTCGGGTTTCGAGCACCGTGCCGTGCTGCTGACCCATGATCGGGACGGTGCGTTGCAGGGTCTCGCGGCTGTGGCAGGAGGGGAGCCCAGGGCCGATGTGGTGTACGGTTCGGTGGCTCCGCGGCCGGGCGCCACTGCATTCCTTTTCACTGGTCAGGGCAGCCAGCGCCCTGGTATGGGGCGTGAACTGGCCGACCGGTATCCGGTTTTCGCGGATGCGCTCGACGCCGTTGTTGAGGAGTTGGACGGGCGTCTGGGCCGTCCTCTGCGTGAGCTTCTGTTCGCCGAGGCCGATACCCCTGAAGCAGAGCTGCTCGACCGTACCGAGTTCACCCAGCCCGCTCTGTTCGCGGTTGAGGTGGCGTTGTTCCGGCTGCTGGAGTCCTGGGGGGTTGTTCCGGATTATCTGGTGGGGCATTCGGTTGGGGAGATTGCTGCTGCGTATGTGGCTGGGGTGTTTTCGCTGGCGGATGCGTGTGCGTTGGTGGTGGCGCGGGGTCGGTTGATGGAGGGGTTGCCTGAGGGTGGGGCGATGGTGGCGGTGCAGGCGGGTGAGGATGAGGTGGTGCCGCTGCTGTCAGATGAGGTGTCGATTGCCGCGGTCAACGGTCCTGGTTCGGTGGTGGTGTCCGGGGCGGAGCGGCAGGTGCTGGAGATCGCGGAGCGGTTCGCCGCGGAGGGGCGGAAGACGAGTCGGTTGGGGGTGTCGCATGCGTTCCATTCCCCGTTGATGGATCCGATGCTGGACGAGTTCCGTACCGTGGCCGAGGGGCTGTCCTACCGGCCTCCGGTGATTTCGGTGGTGTCCACGGTGACGGGTGAGCCTGCCGGGGACGTGGATATGTGCTCGGCGGACTACTGGGTCGAGCATGTGCGGGCGACCGTACGGTTCGCCGATGCCATCACGGTATTGAACGAGGCGGGCGTACGCAGATTCCTCGAGGTCGGACCGGACTCCGCACTGACGGTGCTGGCGGCCGAGACGGCGTCGGACGGCGCGGTGCTGGTCTCGGCGCTGCGCAAGGACCGGGGTGAGGAGAGCGCGGTGGCCACCGCGCTGGCGCAGCTGTACGTCGACGGCGTGGAGGCCGACTGGGCATCCTTGTACGCGGGCGCCCGGCGGGTGGAGCTGCCCACTTACGCCTTCCAGCGCCGGTGGTTCTGGCCGCGCACGGCACCGTCGGTCGGAGATGCCGTGGCGTTCGGCCTCACCGCGGCGGAGCATCCGCTGCTCAACGGGGCCGTGGAGTTGGCAGGTTCCGAAGGGCGGCTGTTCACCGGACGGCTGTCGCTGCCGCAGCGGTCGCATGAGTGGCTGGCCGATCACAGGGTGTCGGGGCGAGTGCTGGTGCCGGGCACCGCCTTGTTGGAGTTGGCGGTCCGCGCGGGCGACGAGGTCGGTTGCGACCGGGTGGAGGAACTCACGCTGGCGGCGCCGCTCGTGCTGCCGGAGCAGGGCGCTGTGCAGGTGCAGCTGGCTGTCGGCGAGCCGGACGAGGCGGGCCGTCGCCCGGTGAGCGTGTACTCCCGGCCGGAGGGCCGGTCGGACGAGTGGGTGCTGCACGCCGACGGGGTGCTCTCGGTGGCCGGGCCGTCCGGTCACTCGAGCGGCGGGCCAGCCTGGCCGGTGTGGCCGCCGGAGGGTGCCGAGCGGGTGGACCTGACCGGTTGCTACGAGCGCTTCGCCGAGCGCGGTTTCGACTACGGGCCGCTGTTCCAGGGCCTGCGGGCCGCCTGGCGGCGCGGTGCCGACGTCTTCGCCGAGGTAGCGCTGCCGGACGATCCCGATACGGACGCCGCTGCCTTCGGGTTGCATCCCGCACTGCTCGACTCCGCGCTGCACGCGGCCACCTGGGCGGGGACCGGGGTCCGGCCCGGTGTGCTGCCCTTCTCGTGGTCGGGAGCACGTCTGTACGGGGCGGGAGCGTCCGCGCTACGGGTGCGGCTGTCGTCGGCCGGTCCGGACACCCTGTCCCTGGAAGCCACCGATCCGTCCGGGCGCCCGGTACTTTCGGTGGAGTCGCTCGCCCTGCGCGTGATGTCGGCCGAACCAACCGGCGGAGGCGGCAGGTCCGCGGCGGATTCGCTCTTCCGCCTCGACTGGACACCGGTGCACGCCTCGGTCGTGCCACCCGCCTCCGTGGCCGTCGTCGGGCGCGATGACGGCGGACTCGTCGAGGGACTGCGGACGACCGGGCTGGCCGTCGTCGGTTGTGAAGACCTCGCCGCCCTCGCGGCCGCGGATAACGCACCGCCGGCCGTGGTGTTGATGCCGGTGACCGGGTCCGAGGGCGATGTGGTGGGCTCCACGCGCGAGGTGACGTCCAGGATTCTGGGCGTACTGAAGGCGTGGCTGGCGGACGAGCGGTGGGCGCCGTCCCGTCTGGTGTTCGTCACGCGCGGCGCGACCACGGGAGAGGATCTCGCGGCCGCGTCCGTATGGGGCCTGGTCCGAGTGGCGCAGACGGAGCACCCGGACCGGTTCGCCCTGGTGGACCTCGACGGCGGGCAGCTGTCCGCCACCGCGGTGGCCGCGGCCTTTGGGGCGGACGAGCCGCAGACGGCCGTCCGGGGCGGCGCCGTCCTGGCGGGCCGCTTGGTGCGTACCCCTGCCGTCGACCCGGCCACGTCCACGTCCACGGCCGTGGAGTGGGACCCCGAGGCCACGGTGCTGATCACGGGTGGCACGGGGGGACTGGGCGGTGTGCTGGCCCGGCACCTGGTCGTCGAGCACGGCGTCCGCCATCTGCTGTTGGCCAGCCGCAGCGGCGGCACGGCCGCCGGGGCGGCCGAACTCGTCGCGGAACTGACCGGGCATGGCGCCGATGCGCGCGTAGTGACGTGTGATGTGTCGGATCGCGCTGCGGTGGCGGCCCTGCTGGAAGACGTGCCGCCGGACCGACCGGTGCGGGCCGTGCTCCACACGGCGGGCGTCCTGGACGACGGCGTACTCGAGTTGCTGACGCCGGAGCGGCTTGCCAAGGTGGCACGGCCCAAGGTCGACGCGGCGTGGGCGCTGCACGAGGCGACCCGCGCGCTGGATCTGACGGCCTTCGTGACGTTCTCCTCGGTGGCGGGCACGTTCGGCTCGGCAGGACAGGCGAACTACGCCGCGGCCAACGCGTTCCTGGACGCATTGGCGGAGCATCGACGTGCGGCCGGGCTTCCGGCGGTGTCGCTGGCCTGGGGCCCGTGGTCCCGGACGGGCGGAATGACCAGTGGCTTGACCGACGCGGACATGGAACGCATGGCGCGTGCGGGCATGCCGCCCTTGTCCGCCGAAGAAGGCGTGGCGCTGTTCGACGCGGCGCTGGCGAGCGGCGAGGCCGCCGTCGTCCCCGTCCGGCTCGACCTGTCCGCGCTGCGCGCGCGTGGAGAGGTTCCGCCGCTGCTGCGCTCCCTGATCCGGACCCGCACCCGCCGCAATGCCCTGCCGACCTCGGGCGAAGCCGCCACCCTCGTCCAGCGCCTCGGCGGTCGGATCGACGCCGACCGGCGGGAGGCGCTGATCGACCTGGTACGCGGCCAGGTCGCGCTGGTGCTGGGGCACACGGGCTCCGGCGAGGTCGGTGTCTCCCGTTCCTTCAAGGAACTGGGCTTCGACTCACTGACGGCGGTGGACCTGCGCAACCGTCTGAACACCGCCACCGGGCTCCGGCTGCCCGCCACTCTGGTCTTCGACTACCCGACGGTCGTCGCGCTGTCCGACTACCTGCACGACGAGCTGTTCGGTACCCGGACCGACGGTTCGGTCCCCGCCCAGGCACTGCCGGTCGTGTCCGATGACCCGGTGGTGGTCGTGGGGATGGCCTGCCGTTATCCGGGTGGGCTGCGTTCTCCGGAGGATCTGTGGCGGGTGGTGGTCGAGGGGGCGGATGTGGTGTCGGGCTTCCCGGCCGACCGGGGCTGGGATGTGGAGGGGTTGTACGACCCGGACCCGGAGCACCTGGGCACTTCCTACACGCGGCAGGGTGGGTTCCTGCATGATGCGGGGGAGTTTGATGCGGCGTTTTTCGGGTTGAGTCCGCGTGAGGCGGTGGCTACGGATGTGCAGCAGCGGTTGTTGCTGGAGGCGTCGTGGGAGGCGTTCGAGCGGGCCGGGATTGATCCGGTGTCGTTGCGGGGCAGTCGGACGGGCGTGTTCGCCGGGGTGATGTACCACGACTACGGCACCTTGCTGCGGGGTCCGGAGTTCGAGGGCTATCAGACCAGCGGCAGCGCGGGGAGCGTGGCCTCGGGTCGGGTGTCGTACACCCTGGGCCTGGAGGGCCCGGCGGTGACCGTGGATACCGCGTGTTCGTCCTCGCTGGTGGCCATGCATCTGGCGGCGCAGGCATTGCGGGCGGGGGAGTGCTCGCTCGCGCTCGCCGGCGGCGTCACGGTGATGTCGACTCCTACCGCCTTTGTGGAGTTTTCGCGGCAGCGGGGGCTGTCGCCGGATGGTCGGTGCAAGGCGTTTTCGGATGCGGCTGATGGTGTGGGCTGGTCCGAGGGCGTGGGCGTGGTGGTGCTGGAGCGGCTGTCGGACGCACGGCGCAACGGGCACGAGGTGCTCGCGGTGGTGCGGGGCTCGGCGGTGAACCAGGACGGCGCGTCCAACGGCCTGACCGCGCCGAACGGTCCGTCGCAGCAGCGGGTGATCAGGCAGGCGCTGGCGAGTGGTGGGCTGTCTGTTTCGGATGTGGATGTGGTGGAGGGGCACGGTACGGGAACGAGGCTCGGGGACCCGATCGAGGCGCAGGCGCTGCTGGCGACGTACGGCCGGGACCGGGACGGGGATCGTCCGCTGTTGCTGGGCTCGGTGAAGTCGAACATCGGCCACACCCAGGCGGCGGCGGGTGTCGCGGGTGTGATCAAGATGGTGATGGCCATGCGGCACGGGGTGCTGCCGCAGACGCTGCATGTGGACGCCCCGTCGTCCGAGGTGGACTGGGAGGCGGGCGCGGTCGAACTGCTCACGCAGGCGGTGGAGTGGCCGGGGACCGGGCAGCGCCCGCGCCGCGCCGGCGTCTCGTCCTTCGGGATCAGCGGCACGAACGCCCACCTGATCGTCGAGCAGCCGGAACTTCCTGATGCGGTGGGAACCGTGCCTGAGGAGTCCTCTGAGGGCACCGGTCTGGTGCCGTGGGTGGTGTCGGGCGCGTCGGAGGCGGCGTTGCGTGCTCAGGCCAGGCAACTGCTGTCGCACGTGACGGCAGGTGCCGAGCTGGGGCTGCGGGATGTGGGTCTGTCGCTGGCGGCAGGCCGGTCGGCGTTCGACCAGCGGGCTGTGGTGCTGGGGGAGGACCAGGAGAGCCTGCTACGGGGTGTGGCGGCCCTGGCCGCGGGTGAGTCCGATGGGAGTGTGGTCGAGGGCTCGGTGGCTGATGGTGGGAGGACGGCGTTCCTGTTCGCGGGGCAGGGGGCGCAGCGGTTGGGGATGGGGCGTGAGCTGTATGAGCGCTTCCCGGTGTTCGCCGAGGCGTGGGACGAGGTGGTGTCGGCGCTGGACGTGGCGTTGGGGGATGTGGTCTGGGGCGAGGATGAAGTCGCGCTGAGCCGTACCGAGTTCACCCAGCCCGCCTTGTTCGCGGTTGAGGTGGCGTTGTTCCGGCTGCTGGAGTCCTGGGGGGTTGTTCCGGATTATCTGGTGGGGCATTCGGTCGGGGAGATTGCTGCTGCGTATGTGGCGGGGGTGTTTTCGCTGGCGGATGCGTGTGCGTTGGTAGTGGCCCGGGGTCGGTTGATGGAGGGGTTGCCTGAGGGTGGGGCGATGGTGGCGGTGCAGGCCGGCGAGGATGAGGTGGTGCCGCTGCTGTCAGATGAGGTGTCGATTGCCGCGGTCAACGGTCCTGGTTCGGTGGTGGTGTCCGGGGCGGAGCGGCAGGTGCTGGAGATCGCGGAGCGGTTCGCCGCGGAGGGGCGGAAGACGAGTCGGTTGCGGGTGTCGCATGCGTTCCATTCCCCATTGATGGATCCGATGCTGGACGAGTTCCGTACCGTGGCCGAGGGGTTGTCCTACCGGTCCCCGGCCATTCCGGTGGTCTCCAACCTGACGGGCGGCCTTGCGACGGAGGAGCAGCTGTGCTCCGCCGACTACTGGGTGGATCACGTCCGTCAGGCCGTGCGGTTCGCGGACGGGATACGGACCTTGGCCGACGACGGCGCCACCGTCTTTGTGGAGCTCGGGCCGGATGGGGTGCTCTCCGCCCTGGCGCGGGAGTCGGCGCCGGAGGAGTCGGTGCTGGTGCCGGTGTTGCGCAAGGACCGGGGGGAGGAGCGGTCGGCCCTGACCGCCCTGGCCCGGCTGCACGTCAACGGTGTGGAGGTGGACTGGTCCGCACTGTTCGCGGGCGCACGGCGAGTGGCCCTGCCCACCTACGCCTTCCAGCGCGAGAGGTTCTGGCCGACGGGTACGGCGAGCCGTGCGGGTGATGTGCGCGCGGCGGGCCTCGGGACGGCGGATCACCCGCTCCTGGGCGCCGCCGTCGAGCTCGCGGGGGCCGGAGGACATCTGTTCACGAGCCTTCTGTCGGCGCGGTCGCACCCGTGGCTGGCCGACCACCGCGTGATGGGCCGGTTGGTGGTGCCGGGGACGGCGCTGGTGGAGCTGGCGCTCCGGGCGGGTGACCAGGTCGGTTGCGACCGGGTGGAGGAACTCACCCTGGCGGCGCCGCTGGTGCTCGTCGAACAGGGCGCCACACAGCTCCAGCTGACCGTGGGCGAGCCGGATGAGACGGGCCGCCGCCGCCCGCTCAGCGTCCACTCCCGGCCCGAGGGCGCGGAGGACACACCGTGGTTGCGGCACGCCACCGGCACCCTCGCCACTTCCACCGCGACGCCGTCCGACGCGGAACCCGGCGACGCCGCGCCGGAAGCGGGGGTGTGGCCGCCGGCCGGGGCGGCGGCGCTGGACCTGGACGGCTTCTACGAGCGCCGGGCGGCCGAGGGCTTCGGCTACGGCCCGGTGTTCCAAGGCCTGCGAGCCGCCTGGCAGTCGGGCGAGGATCTCTTCGCCGAGGTGGAACTGCCGGAGCGCATGGAAACCGAAGCGGCCGCCTACGGGCTGCACCCCGCGCTCCTCGACGCCGCCCTGCACGTGGCCGTCCTGGCCGGCCCCGACACGGGCTCGAGTGCCGTGCCGTTCTCCTGGTCGGGAGTCTCGCTGCGGGCCGTGGGCGCCGCCTCGGTACGGGTGAGGTTGTCGCGCCGCGCGGACGGCGCCTTGTCGATCGCGCTCGCCGATCCGTCCGGTGCCCCGGTGGCCACCGTGGACTCCCTGGTGGTGGCCGAGCTCCCGGCCGAGCATGGGGAGGGCGGTGACGGTGTCCCGGACGTGGCGCGTACAGCGATGTTCCGCCTGGACTGGGCGCCGACCCCTGCGGCGGCCCCCGTCGACGAACGTATCGCGGTGGTCGGCCCGGACCCGTTGGGTCTGGCCGCACTGGTCGGGGAGGGCGGCGCTACGGTGGAATCGCACGCCGACCTCGCCTCCCTGGCGGCCGTGTCGGGGGACGTGGCACCGGGCGTCGTCCTGGTGCCCGTGGCCGACGCCGACTCCGGGCCGCCCGTGGTGGAACGCGTCCGGACCACGACGACCAGCGTGCTGGCACGCCTCGGGACCTGGCTGGCTGAGGAGCGGTGGGCAAATTCCCGGCTGGTGTTCGTCACTCGTGGCGCGACGACCGCCGACGACCTCGCCGCCGCGTCGGTGTGGGGCCTGGTGCGCTCGGCCCAGACCGAGCATCCCGGCCGGTTCGGCCTGATCGACCTCGACTCCACACCCGGCCCTACCACCGACGACCGTGCCGTCGACGGCGAGAGGACACCGGGATCGCTGTTGCTGGAGGCCCTCGCCTCCGCGGAGCCGCAACTGGCCGCACGCGACGGCGCGATCCGGGCGGGCCGGCTCGCCCGCGTCCCCGCACCCGGCGGGTCGGCCCTCGCGTGGGACAGCGACGGCACCGTACTCATCACCGGGGGCACGGGAGGACTGGGCCGACTGGTGGCCCGCCACCTGGTGTTCGAGTGCGGCGTACGCCATCTGGTGCTGGTCAGCCGCAGCGGCCCGGCGGCCGACGGCGCCGGGGAACTCGTTGCCGAGCTGACGGCTCACGGCGCGGATGTCACCTTGGAAGCGTGCGACACCGCCGACCGCGACCAGCTCGCACAGGTGTTGGCCGGGGTGCCCGAGGCGCATCCGCTGCGCGGCGTCGTCCATACGGCAGGTGTGCTCGACGACGGAGTGGTGGAGTCGCTGTCGCCCGAGCGGTTGGAGGCCGTACTGCGGCCGAAGGTGGACGCGGCCTGGCATCTGCATGAGCTGACCCGGGACATGGATCTCTCCGTCTTCGCCCTCTTCTCCTCGGTGGCAGGCGTGTTCGGCGCCGCGGGACAGGCCAACTACGCGGCGGGCAACGCCTTCCTGGACGCTCTGGCCGGACACCGCCGGGACGCCGGGCTGCGGGCGGTGTCGCTGGCCTGGGGCCCCTGGGAGCCGACCGGAGGGATGACCAGTGCGCTGAGCGAGGCCGACACGAGGCGGATGGCGCGCTCGGGCATGCGCGCGTTGTCGGCCGAACAGGGATTGGCGCTGTTCGACGCGGCCCTGGCGAGCGGCGAGGCCGCCGTTGTGCCCGTCCGGCTCGACCTGTCCGCGCTGCGCACCCAGGACGACGTCCCCTCGCTGCTGCGCGGACTCATCCGGGCCAAGGCCCGCCGTGCCGCCGTCACCGGCTCGGGGGCAGCCGCCTCGCTCATCCAGCGGTTGAGCACGCTGACCCATCGGGAAGAGCGGCGTGACGCCCTGCTGCGCCTGGTGCGCGGTCAGGTGGCGCTCGTCCTGGGCCACGCAGGAGTTGACTCCGTCGAGGCCGCTCGGTCGTTCCAGGATCTGGGCTTCGACTCGTTGACGGCTGTGGAGCTGCGCAACCGCCTCAACGCCGCGACCGGGCTCCGACTGCCCGCCACCCTCGTCTTCGACTACCCCAGGCCCACCACGCTCGCCGATCACCTCCTCGACGAACTGTTCGGAGCCGAAACCGAGGGCTCGGCACCGACGCACACCGTCCCTGCGGCATCCGATGACCCGGTGGTGGTCGTGGGGATGGCCTGCCGTTATCCGGGTGGGGTGCGTTCTCCGGAGGATCTGTGGCGGGTGGTGGTCGAGGGGGCGGATGTGGTGTCGGGCTTCCCGGCCGACCGGGGCTGGGATGTGGAGGGGTTGTACGATCCGGACCCGGACCACCTGGGCACTTCCTACACGCGGCAGGGTGGGTTCCTGCATGATGCGGGGGAATTCGATGCGGCGTTCTTCGGGTTGAGTCCGCGTGAGGCCATGGCGACGGATGCGCAGCAACGCCTGCTGCTGGAGGCGTCGTGGGAGGCGTTCGAGCGGGCCGGAATCGATCCGGTGTCGCTGCGGGGCAGCCGGACGGGCGTGTTCGCCGGGGTGATGTACAACGACTACGCCGATCTTCTCGATGGTGGCGAGTTCGAGGGCTATCAGGGGAATGGCAGCGCGGGGAGCATGGCATCGGGCCGCGTGTCCTACACCCTGGGTTTCGAGGGCCCGGCGCTCACGGTCGACACGGCATGTTCGTCGTCTTTGGTGGCGATGCATCTGGCGGGGCAGGCGTTGCGGTCGGGTGAGTGTTCGTTGGCGTTGGCGGGGGGTGTGACCGTGATGTCGACTCCTGCCGCGTTTGTGGAGTTTTCGCGGCAGCGGGGGCTGTCGCCGGATGGTCGGTGCAAGGCGTTTTCGGATGCGGCTGATGGTGTGGGCTGGTCCGAGGGTGTGGGTGTGGTGGTGTTGGAGCGGTTGTCGGACGCGCGTCGGAACGGGCACGAGGTGCTGGCGGTGGTGCGGGGTTCGGCGGTGAACCAGGACGGTGCGTCCAACGGCCTGACTGCACCGAATGGTCCGTCGCAGCAGCGGGTGATCAGGCAGGCGCTGGCGAGCGCGGGCCTGTCTGTGGTGGACGTGGACGCGGTGGAGGCGCACGGAACGGGCACAAGGCTGGGCGACCCGATTGAGGCGCAGGCGCTGCTGGCGACGTACGGCCGGGACCGGGACGTGGATCGTCCGCTGCTGTTGGGGTCGGTGAAGTCGAACATCGGTCATACGCAGGCGGCGGCGGGTGTGGCGGGTGTGATCAAGATGGTGATGGCCATGCGGCACGGGGTGCTGCCGCAGACCCTGCACGTGGAGGCTCCGTCGTCCGAGGTGGACTGGGAGGCGGGCGCGGTCGAACTGCTCACTCAGGCGGTGGAGTGGCCGTCGATGAACCGGGTGCGCCGGGCGGGCGTGTCCTCGTTCGGCATCAGCGGCACCAACGCCCATCTGATCGTCGAGCAGCCGGATCCCTCCGATGCGCTGAACAGTGTGCCTGCGGTGTCCTCTGAGGGCACCGGCGTGGTGCCGTGGGTGGTGTCGGGTGCGTCGGAGGCGGCGTTGCGAGCTCAGGCCGGACGGCTGCTGTCGCACGTGACGGCAGGCGCTGAGCTGGGGCTGCGGGATGTGGGTCTGTCGCTGGCGGCAGGCCGGTCGGCGTTTGAGTACCGGGCTGTGGTGCTGGGGGAGGGCCAGGAGAGCTTGGTGCGGGGTGTGTCGGCGCTGGCTTCAGGCGAGTCCGACGGGGGAGTGGTCGAGGGTTCGGTGGCTGATGGTGGCAGGACGGCGTTCCTGTTCGCGGGGCAGGGGGCGCAGCGGTTGGGGATGGGGCGTGAGCTGTATGAGCGCTTCCCGGTGTTCGCCGAGGCGTGGGACGAGGTGGCGGGGGAGCTGGACGTGGCGTTGGGGGATGTGGTCTGGGGCGAGGATGAAGTCGCGCTGAGTCGTACCGAGTTCACCCAGCCCGCCTTGTTCGCGATCGAGGTGGCGTTGTTCCGGCTGCTGGAGTCCTGGGGGGTTGTCCCGGACTACCTGGTGGGGCATTCGGTCGGGGAGATCGCGACGGCGCATGTGGCCGGCGTCTTGTCTCTTCGGGATGCGTGTGCGTTGGTGGTGGCGCGAGGAAGGCTGATGCAGGGCTTGCCTGAGGGCGGGGCCATGGTGGCGGTGCAGGCCGGCGAGGACGAGGTAGTGCCGCTGCTCTCCAACGAGGTGTCCATCGCGGCGGTCAACGGTCCTGGTTCGGTGGTGGTGTCCGGGGCGGAGCGGCAGGTGCTGGAGATCGCGGAGCGGTTCGCCGCGCAGGGGAGGAAGACGAGCCGGTTGCGGGTGTCGCATGCGTTCCATTCCCCGCTGATGGCCCCGATGCTGGACGACTTCCGTACCGTGGCCGAGGGGCTGTCCTACCGGCCTCCGGCGATTCCGGTGGTGTCCACGCTGACGGGTGAGCCCGCCAAGGGCGCGGATCTGTGCTCCGCCGACTACTGGGTCGAGCATGTGCGGGCGACGGTACGGTTCGCCGATGCCATCACGGTGTTGAACGAGGCGGGCGTACGCAGGTACCTCGAGCTCGGACCGGACGGGGCGCTGTCGGCCCTGGCGGCCGAAAGCATCACCGAGGAGCCCCTGCTGGTGCCGGTGCTGCGCAAGGACCGGGGGGAGGAGCGGTCCGCTCTGATGGCGATGGCGCGGATGTTCGTGCACGGTGCGGCGGTGGACTGGGCGGCCCTGTTCCCGGGTGCCCGCCGGGTGGATCTCCCCACGTACGCCTTCCAGCGCCGGCGGTTCTGGCCGACGGGTTTGTTGAACCGGGCCGGCGATGTGCGCGCGGCGGGCCTCGGCGTGGCGGACCACCCGCTGCTCGGAGCGTCCGTCGAGCTGGCCGACAGTCAGCGAGCGTTGTTCACCAGCCGCCTGTCGGCGGGTTCACATGCGTGGCTTGCCGATCATGTGGTGATGGGCCGGGTGGTGGTGCCGGGTACGGCGCTGCTGGAGCTCGCACTCCGGGCCGCGGACGAGGTCGGCTGTGACCGGGTGGAGGAGCTGACGCTGGCGGCGCCGCTCGTGTTGCCCGAACAGGGCGCCGTACAGCTCCAGCTCGCTGTTCGCGAGGCCGATGACACCGGCCGTCGCCCCGTCAGCGTCCACTCCCGGCCGGAAGGCATGGCGCAGGAGTGGACTCTGCACGCCAGTGGAGTGCTGGCGGTGGATGAGCGGGCGGCGCGGACGGAACCAATGGCGGTGTGGCCGCCGGAGGGTGCCCAGCACATCGAACTGAGCGGTTGTTATGACCGCTTCGCGGAGATCGGGTTTGACTACGGCCCGCTGTTCCAGGGGCTGCGAGCCGCCTGGCGGCGCGGCGATGAACTCTTCGCGGAAGTCGCCCTCCCCGAACGGGGCGAGGCCGACGCCGCGACTTACGGACTCCACCCGGCACTGCTCGACGCAGCCTTGCACACCGCCCTCCTCGCGGGGCTCGACAAGGAGCGCGGGGATGACGGGGACGGGGTGGCTGGTACGGACGCCAAGGCGAGCCTGCCCTTCAGCTGGGAGGGTGTCTCCCTGTTCGCGTCCGGCGCGTCGGCGCTGCGTGTCCGACTGTCCCCGGCGGGCGACAATGCCATGTCGATCACGCTGGCCGATGCGGCCGGCGGCCCGGTCGGCGCCATTGACTCGCTCGTCGTGCGGACGGTGTCCGCCGACCAGCTCGGCGCGGCGGACACGGGCGGCGCGGACGCGCTGTTCCGGCTGGACTGGACGCCATCGCCCACTGGCGCCGCCGCCGCAGCCGACGCCGCCCCCACGGCCGCGGCCGCTACGGCCGTGGTGCTGGGGGACCGGCACTCCTGGCTGGCCGAAGCGCTGCGGGCCGCCGGAACGCCGGTGGAGGTGCGTGCCGAGTTGGCGGCGGTCACATCGCCGCCGACGGGCGGCGGCGTACCGGAGGCCGTGCTGGTCCCGGTCGAGGACACCACTGCCGAGGACCCGGTGCCCTCGGCACACCGGGCGGTGTCCTGGGCCTTGTGCCTGGCGCAGTCGTGGCTCGAGGACGAGGACGCGGCCCACTCGCGCCTGGTGTTCGTCACCCGCGGGGCGACGACGGGTGACGACCTGGCCGCCGCGTCCGTATGGGGCCTGGTCCGCTCGGCGCAGACGGAGCACCCCGGCCGATTCGGCCTGGTGAACCTCGACGACACGGATGCCTCCGTCGCCGCGCTGCGACAGGCCGTCGCCTCGGGCGAGCCGCAGTCCGATGTCCGCGCCGGCACGATCGCCGTCCCGCGGCTGGTGCGTGCGTCCACCGCCGCGGCGGAACCGGACACCCCGGCCGTGGTCTGGGATCCCGAGGGTACGGTGCTGGTCACCGGCGGTATGGGCGGGCTGGGGCGCGAAGTGGCCCGCCATCTGGTGACGGAGCATGGCGTCCGGAATCTGATGCTGGTCGGCCGGAGCGGCCCGGACGCCAACGGTGCCGGCGAACTCGTCGCGGAGCTCGCCGGGTACGGGGCGGACGCCCGCGTGGTGGCCTGCGACGTCGCGGACCGCGGCGCTGTGGCGGACATGCTGGCGACGGTGGCGCCGGACCGCCCGGTGCGGGCGGTGGTGCATGCGGCGGGGGTGTTGGACGACGGCGTGCTGGAGTCCTTGTCACCGGAGCGTGTGGCCACCGTGCTGCGGCCCAAGGCCGACGCGGCATGGGTGCTGCACGAGGCGACGCGTGATCTGGACCTGACGGCGTTTGTCCTCTACTCGTCGGTGGCGGGCGTGTTCGGCGCCGCGGGACAGGCCAACTACGCGGCGGGCAACGCCTTCCTCGACGCGCTGGCCGAACACCGGCGCGCGGCCGGTCTGCCCGCGGTGTCGCTCGCCTGGGGTCCCTGGACCCGGACCGAAGGGATGACCGGCAAGCTGACCGAGGCAGACCTGGCACGTTTCGCGCGGTCGGGCATGCCTCCGCTGTCGATCGAGGAAGGGATGGGGCTTTTCGACGCGGCCCTGGCGACCGGGGTGGCGGCCGTCGTCCCGGTCCGGCTGGACCTCCCCGCCTGGCGCGCCCAGAGCGAGGTCCCCTCCATACTGCGCGGCCTGATCAGGGCGAGGCCCAGGCGAGCCGCCGGGGCCGGATCCGGAGCCGGCGTGGACACTCCGGCCTCGCTGGCCCAGCGGCTCACCGGCCTGAGCGACACCGAAAGGGCGGAAGCCGTCCGCGGAGTGGTCTGTGCGCGGGCCGCCGAGGTGCTGGGCCATGCGCGGGCCGACGCCATCGAGCCGTCCCGAGAGTTCAAGACCCTGGGCTTCGACTCGCTCACCGCCGTCGAACTGCGCAACCGTCTCAACGCCGCCACCGGGCTCCGGCTGCCCGCCACCCTGGTCTTCGACTACCCGACACCGGATGCGCTGGCCGACCACATTCGCCGGCAGCTGGTCCCGGAGGCTGCCGGGCCGGAGTCGATCCTGGCCGAGCTGGACCGCCTGGAGCAGGTCTTCGCGCAGGCGGCGGTCGATCCGGTCCTGCACGAGCGGGTGGCGGGGCGCCTGGAGGTGCTGCGCAGCAAATGGGGCGCCCTGCACGGTGACACGGACCAGAAGAAGGCCGACGACGAGTTCGACTTCGACGCGGCGAGCGACAGCGAGGTCTTCGAGATGCTGGACAACGAACTCGGGCTGTCCTGAACCCGGTGATCCTCTGCGCGTGCCAACCGCTGATGGCCGGAGCCCGGCCCGGGCGACGTACCGTGGGAGTCCCCCCGCGGTAGCCCGGGCCGGATCGGGCCAGGTCAGCCTTCGAGCAGCGCGTCCATCTGGCCGACCGCCTGCCGCAGGCCCTCGGACATGCCCATGTTCAGCAGCTGCTCCATCTGCTCCCGGGAGTCGTAGACCGAGTGCAACTCCATCCGGGTGCCGCCGTCGCGCTCGGTGAGCCGCATCCGCACCGTGGTGATCGGCATGTCGGCGGCCGGCTTGCCCTCCGAATCGGCGAAGCCATCGGTGAACTCCAGGGACGTCGGCGGGTTGACCGAGGTGATCCGCCACCAGCCGTGGTGCTTGTCGCCTTCCGGGCCGGTCATGAAGTAGGTGACGTCTCCGCCCGGCGTCAGATCGTGCTGCTCCATGGTGGCCGGGTGGGACGGCGGCCCCCACCAACGCTCCAGCTGCCGCGGATCGGCCCAAAGTTGCCACACCTGTTCGACCGGTGCGGTGAAGTCGGCGATCAGGGTGAGGGTCAGATTGTCCAAGTCCTTGTCCACACTGGTGACACTCATCTGTCTCGTCCTTTCGTCGGGGTGTTTTGTTCGGGGTCGGAGTCCTGCGCGAGCAGCCGGGCCATCCGGTCCACCCGTCCGCGCCAGGCCATCTCGAGTTCGTCGAGCACCTGCCGCGCGCGAACGATGGCCTCGGGGTCGGTCCGCACGAGCTGCTCACGCCCGCGACGCTGCTTGGTGACCAGGCCGGCCCGCTCCAGCACGGCGACATGTTTCTGCACCGCGGCGAAACTCATCGGGTAGACCTCGGCCAGCCGCGACACCGACAGCTCACCCCGCACACAGCGGTGGAGGATGCTGCGGCGGGTGGCGTCGGCCAGCGCATGGAACAGGCGGTCCACTGCCTCATCGCTCAAGTCATCTACAACCATTTGGTTGTACGTTAGCAGTGTTGCCCGCCCGCCGCAAAGGAACCCGGGCTTATGCCGCGTCGTGGAAGACGAGGCCGAGGGTGTGCCGACGACCGGAGCGGACAGTGCTCACACCGTGCCGCATCGGCCCGTTGGCCCAGCCCCGCTTGGTGGCGACCGGCCGGTCGCGCGTCGTGAAGACCAGCCCGTGTCCCTGGAGCAGGGTGGTGGACGACCCCCGCGACTGGGCGCGGGGCCGCTGCTCGGTCATCAGGAACTCCCCGCCGGTGAAATCCACTCCCGGCGCATCCAGGCCGATGACCGCCTGGAGCGGGAAGAGCATCTCGCCGAACACGTCCCGGTGCAGTGCGTTCCAGTCCCCGGGGCCGTACCGCAGCAGGATCTGCGCGGACCTGGACTGCCCGGCCTCGTGGCACCTGGCCACCCACTCCTGAAGCGTGTCCGGCCACGGGGCGGGACGGCCGAGCTTGGCCGCCCAGTCGCGGGCGATGGGGAGCAGACGGGGGTAGAACGCCTCGCGCAGTTCCCGCACGGCCTGGGGCAGGTCGTGGGTGAAATAGCGATACTGGCCGGAGCCGAAGCGATGACGGGCCATGTCGACGGTCGTACGGAAGTGGCCGGGCTCGTCGTACAGCGCCGCGATCTCACGACACTCGGCGACGGTGAGAAGCCGGCCGGTCAGGGCGCTGCCGTACTCGCCCAGCTCGTCGGCCAGGGCCGCCCAGTCGCACTGGGCGAGCCTGTCGACGACGGGGCCCGCGACTCGGGTTGTCTGGCTCATGGTGAGGGTCCTTGGATCGTCGGTGCTGCCGCCGCGGGGGCGCAGTTCCGGCCGACGGCGGTGTCTCAGCGGTGTGCCGTGCGCAGGCACGGCCAGGGGATCAGCGGGCGTTGTGGAAGATGATGCCGAGGGTGTTGCGGTGTCCGGTCTCGACGGCGTTGGTGCCGTGGCGCATGGGGTGGCGGCGGTAGCCGCTCTTGCCGTGGACCGGGCGGTGCCGCACGGGGAAGATCATTCCCTGGCCGAGCCGGGGCTTGACGACGATCGCCCGGGACTGGAACCGGGGCCGTTGTTCGACGAAGACGTTCTCGCCGCCGGTGAAGTCCTCGGCGGGCTGGTTGAGCATGATGGCGATCTGTAGTGGGAAGACGATGTCGCCGTAGATGTCCTGGTGCAGGCAGGCGTAGTCGCCGGGGCCGTACCGCAGGAGCAGCGGGGTGGAGCGGTGCTGCCCGTTGTCCGCACACTCGGCCAGCAGCTCTTCCAGCGAGGTGGGGAAGGTGCGCTCGTTCAACTGCGGAGCCCACCGGTTGGCCATCCACGCCATCGGCGGATACAGCCGCTCGCGCAGGGTCTGGACCAGCGGGACGGTGGCCGGGTCGGCGTAGTACTTGTAGGTGCCGCGGCCGAACTGGTACCGCTGCATGACGACGGTGGAGCGGAACAGTCCGGGCTCGTCGAACGTGTCGATGATCTCCTGACACTGAGCGCGCGAGAGAAGCGGCGCGGTGACGGCCACGCCCTCCTCGTTCAGCCGCGCATACAGCTCGTCCCAGTCGAGCTCGCTGAGCGCTTCGAGGCCCGGGGTGGGAAGGACACGCGGTGCCGTACCGGCCGATAGGACAGGGGAGAACAGGGTGTCGGCGGTGAGAGCGGGCTGATTCATGGAGGTCTTTCCTGGGCCGGCGCGGTTTGCAGGGACGACGGGGTTGATCGGGAGGGACCCGCGCATCCGGCGATCGCCTCGATGCAGGCCACCCCTGGTTCGTATCCGAGCATCGCGTCCGTTCCGACCGGATGCTGGCGGCATTCGGACATCACGTTCCCGGGGCGACGGGGACCTCGCCGTCCCGCTCCGGAAGTACGGGCCGGTCGGAGGCTCCCTGTGGCGTGTTTGTGGGTCCTACCGCTGTTCGGCGTTCGGGCGCAGGTGGCGGCTCACATCGCCGACGAGGGTGATGCGGACTCTTCGCTCCACGAAGCGCCATTGCCCGCCACGGCGCTCGAATCGGTCGTGGTACCGGCCGCCGGCGATGGGTTGGAGAGGGAGATCGGGCAGTGCCTGGAACACGGTCACATACGAACGCGAGACCGCCGTGTTCGCCTGTTCGTCCACCTCGATGGCGACATTCGTCGTGACATGCTGGGTCCGCGGAGTGCCGTCGGCGTAGACGATCACGGTGTCCTGGAACATCTTCTCGATCGCTTCGCGGCCGCTCACCGGTGCGCCGCTTCCTGTGAATGTGGCGTCGTCGAGGAGGAAGCCGAGCCCCGTGAAATCCCCGTCGTCCACGAGCTCGGCGTAACGTGCGATCAGGTTCTCGATGGCCCGGTGGCTCGACGCAGGATCGGCGTGGACGCGGGCGGATGATGCGGACACGGTCTGCCTCCAGGGAAGACGAGCTGGGATCGGCTTGCTTTCGAGTGCACTTCAATTGCCAGGATGGCCGACGCGCACCGTGAGTCTTCGTACTTCGCCAGGGAAGGACCGAACAATGCCGGTTGTGGACTTCGCGTTAGGAACGATGGGATTCGGCACCAAGGTGGACGCTGCCACGTCGCTGGACCTGCTCGACCGGTTCGCGGACGCCGGTGGGACGATCGTCGACACGGCCAACTGCTATGCCTTCTGGTCCGACCCGAGCAGTCGCGGCGGGCAGAGCGAGGAGGTCATCGGACGATGGCTGGCCCGCCGCGGCGGGCGGCGCGACCAGGTGTACCTCAGCACCAAGGCGGGCGCCCAGCCCGTCGGCCCCGGCGACTGGCCGGCCAACCGCGAGGGCCTGTCGGCGTCGGCGATCAAGGCCGCTGTCGAGGGCAGCCTGCGCCGGATGGGCACCGACCGGATCGATCTGTACTGGGCCCACATGGAGGACCGCACGGTCCCTCTGGCGGAGTCCGCCGAGGCGTTCGGCGCACTGGTCGCCACGGGCGCGGTAGGGCGGCTGGGCTGCTCCAACCACCCGGTGTGGCGGGTGGAGCGGGCACGCCGGATCGCCAAGGACAACGGATGGGCCGGGTACACCGCGCTCCAGCTGCGGCACTCGTATCTCCAACCACACCCCGGCGTGCCGGTGCCCGACCAGGGCCACCGGTTCGGCTGGGTCACCGAAGAGGTCATCGACTATGTCGACAGCGAACCGGACGTGTCCCTGTGGGTGTACACCGCCCTGTTGAACGGCTTCTACACCCGCCCGGACCGCCCGCTCGCCGATGCCTATGACCACCCCAACACCTCCCGTCGGCTGGCGGCCCTGGACAAGGTGGCCGGAGAACTCGGAGTGAGCCGGAATCAGGTTGTCCTGGCCTGGCTGATCGGCGGCAAGCCGGCCGCCGTTCCGATCGTCGGCGTCAGCACCCCGGAGCAGCTCGACGAGGCACTCGCCGGAGCCCGGCTGCGGCTGCCCGCCGAACATCGCCGCCTCCTCGACGAGACCGTCTGACGTCTGGACACAGGAGAAGTCCCCGTCGGTCGCTGTCTGTTCACCGCCCAGATGCGTGGAGGCGCCGGCGCGACACTTACTGGTGGAGTGCTTTGCATTGCGCCGGGCTGAGGCGGTCCGGTCTCGTGATGAGGGTGTACGTCCGGGGTCCGACGGTCCTCAGGGCGAGGGGATCGGCGATGGCCGGTTGCCGTCGGATCGCGTCCAGGGCGGCGGTGGCGCGGCCTTCGGGCCAGCCGAGCGCGGTGGCCAGCGTGCCCAGGGTGAGCGGTCGGCCGGCATGCACGAGGGCGGCGAGCACGGTCAGCGCGTCGTACACGGCGCTCTCGGTGAGGGTGCTGCCGCTCATCTGCTCGCTGAGCCAGGCGAAGAACTGACCCATCGCGCCGAGTCGGGTGCCGGCGGTCGTGTCGGCGCCGAAGATCTCGATGCCTCGCCGTGCGGCGGTTGCGATCTTGGAGTGTGCGCCGGTGTCGGCCTGCCACGCCCGGAGCCAGGTGTCGTCATCGATGACGTACCGTTCGCGGCGCCCGCCGGGATTCGGATGGCGCGCCACCAGTTCCATGGCTTCGAGGTAGCCGATGGAATTGGACACCGACGCAGGACTGACCTGTAGCCGGCGCACCAGGTCGGCTGCCGTCAGGCCGTCGGCGTCAGCGGTGAGCAGGCAGACGAACACCCGGGAGGTCATCCGGGGAAGGCCGGTCGCGGCCAGCAGCGTCGCGAACTGCTCTACGAAGCCGCGCACCACGTCGGCCGGCCGCTCATCGGCCGTCGGCTCGGCGGGTCGGGCCGGCTTGCGCCTGCGTGCACGGTCGCCGGAAACCCGCTGCGCGTGGTCGGCGACATAGTCGCCGGGTGCGCTGTTGCGTGCGACCTCGCGACTGATCGTGGACGTCGATCGGCCTAGCCGTCGGCCGATCTCGGCGTACCCGAGCCCTTCGGCCAGCCACGCCGCGATCCTCCGGCGATCCTCGTGGGTCAGCCTGCCTCCTGGCACCGATGCAACTCCTCTCTTGCTTTCAGTAACAGTACATTGCAACGACTCGATTGCGTGAATTGCATTCATTCGCATATCTGCTGCAACGATTCTGATTTAACAGGCACTTGTGTTCTCATTTTGTTGACGCAAGTTGAAACGCAACGTAGCTTTTCCTCACCTGGAAAGAGAGGGGCCAATGGTGTACGTGATGGTCGTGTCGACAGTCTCGGACGACGGCAAATTCTGGAGCGAGCTGAAGAAGGCACACGCCGGACTCCCCAAGGGCGCCACGTGGAAGCTGGCGGTCGCGAGCAAGGACGGGGCCCAGGCGGTGAACATCATCACCCACGACTCCGTCGACGGTGTTCGGGACTTCTTCGAGGCATACGTCGGCCCCTACGCCACGACGGAGTACTGCGAAGCGGACGCCGCGAACGCGGTCGGTCTTCCGCGATGACGCTCGACGTACCGCGGATCCGGGCCCGTGTCGCCGAACTCCTGGCGGAGTACGCGATCCCGAGCGCCGCGATCGGCGTGCTCCAGGACGGAGAGCTCACCGAACTCGCGGTCGGCGTCAAGAACGTGGAAACGCGGGAACCCGCGACCACGGACACCGTCTACCAATGTGGCTCCATGACCAAGACGTGGACCGCACTGGCCTTCATGCAACTCGTCGACGAGGGGAAAGTCGACCTCGACGAGCCGGTGCGAACCTACCTGCCCGGCTTCGCGGTGGCCGATCCCGAGGCAAGCGCGAAAGTCACCCCTCGTCACCTGCTCTACCACACCAACGGTATCGAGGAAGCCTACGGCGACCCTGGCGAAGGCGACGATGTCTGCGCGCGCATGGTCGAGAACATCGCCGACGCACCCCAGGTCTTTCCACTGGGCCACACCCACGGTTACAGCGCGGTGCTGGGTTACGCGATTCTCGCGCGGATCCTGGAGGTGCACGACGGTGCATGCTGGGACGACATCATGCAACACCGCCTCTTCGAACCCATGGGCCTGACCAGCACGAACAGCCGGCACGAGCAGGTGGACGAAGCCCGGGCCGCGACCGGGCACCTGATCCGTTCGCTGGACGAGGGCCCCATCGTCACACCGGTGCGCTACCTGCCACGCGCATTCGGCCCCGGCGGAAACATCACCTCGACCTCCCGGGAGGTGCTCGCCATGGCGCACCTCCTCCTCAACGACGGCACGGCGCCAAGTGGAAAGCGCATCGTCTCGGCCGAGAGTGTTCGAGAGATGCTGCGTTCGCGGGTGCCCGTACCGGATCCCCACATGTTCGGGCCGGCATGGGCACTCGGCCTCATCGTGTGTGACTGGCACGGCGAAACCGTCTACGCGACCGACGGCAGCACGATCGGCCAGAACGCCCGGCTCCGGCTCCTGCCGGACGCGAACACCGCCATTACGATGCTGACCAACGGCGGACCGCGGGAGAGCTTTTACCGCAAGGTGTTCAACGAAATCCTGACCGACCTCGGCGCGGTCACCATCCCGGACCTGCCGGCACCGGACGCGACGCTGAACCTCGACCTGTCCAGGTACGAAGGTGTCTACGGGCGACCCGGCGCACGGTACGAGGTGTCAGCCGAAAGCGGAAAGCTGTACCTGACCCTGGTCCTCGATCCGATGCAGGCAGAGTTCCTCCAGAAGCCGGACCGCATCAGATATGAGCTGCTCCCGGTGAGCGAGACCCATTTCCTGATGCCGTCGACCGATCCGTTGGAGGACACCCAGACGGTCGCGATCTACGACTTCACGAACGGCACTGCCCAGTACCTCCATACCAACTGCCGGGTGAACCCGAGGCAAAGATGACCATGCAGTCATCGGCGCCGCCGCGCCCATCGCGATCATGGGCACGGTCACCACCGCGGTTCTGGATGACACCTGCGGCAACCTGATTCAGATCGTGCACAGCAAGTAAGGCCGATCAGCGTGCCGCCGTGGCGTGGCGGCGGGTCCACTCCGACGCCGATGTCTCCTGGCGCTCCCATGCCCGGTGTCCCGCGCCTGTGCCCGGGCGCGGGAGGATTGGTGTTGAGCAACCACGTCGAGAGCGGAGGAATCAGTGGATGGAAGTGAGGGCGACGCCGCCTCGAACCCCATCGGGTTCCAGCCGGCCACCGGCGCGGACGATATGGCCGGCGGCAGTGCCCGGGACCGTGAAGCTGCGGTCCGGGTCGCGTTCGAAGGGCTGTTGCAGATCCGTCGGCTGATGAACGCCGACATCCCGAGCCCGGATCGGGTTCCTGCCGAATGGGAAAGGCGCCAGCCGGTCCGCGCGGTGGCTCTCGCCCTGGAGGCCGCGGGCATCCCGGCGTCCGCGGTCGATTCGGATGGGCACCGGATCGCGACTGGATACTGCGTTGGTCCCGCCGACCAGGTCGGCGTCGTGAGAGTGGAGTGGCTGGGTCCGCCAGGAAGCGGTGCCGCGTACGCGGCGCAGGATGAGTTGAGACGCTGCGCGGCCGTGCTGCGCCGCCTGGGCTGGGAGGCCTTGGAATACCGCGGGCCACGCGGTCGCCGCTACCTCGAAGTCGAACCCGCCGCTGGACCAGCCGGCTGAGGAACGGCGGCCGGAGCGAGGGCTGGTGACGACGCCCGGGCAGGTCAGGAGGCGGCTCCGATACGCGGCGACGCCTTCCGCACCGACAACCAGCAGGAGACGGAGAGGATCAGCAGCAGTCCCTCCACAGCGAGGCTGAGCAGCCCCAGGGGCTCGGTCCAGTTGCCGATGTCGCTGCTGTAGTCGGGGAGGCCGGGCCCGCGCGAGAGCAGATACCCCAGGATGGGGCCCGCGGCGACTCCCACCGCGAGGAACCACCCCAGCCTGACGGCGCGGGTCAGTAGAAGGACCGCCGTCAGCACACCGGCCGTCTCCAGGACGTAGTAAAGGACCGCCACGTACTTCGGGGCCTTGGACCCGGGAAACCCGCCCTGATCGGTCACGTGGATGACGGCCACCGCCAGACACAGCAGCGCCCCCGCCAGCCTGGCGGGCCAGGCGCGACCGAGCGGGCGGGCGCTGTTCCGCATCGTGATGTCCTTCGCGGCTGGGCGGCGGTGAGGGTCGTATGGGTACCCCGGGCGGGCGCGCCTATCACCGACCGCGGCCGCTGTGGCCCGGATGCACCAGAACTTCCCTCGTCAGGATGGATTGGGCGCGAGGGCGGCAGCCTGCTCGGGGGTGAGGGGACGGGTGGCGTGTCCCTGGAGGAGAAGGTGCAGTTTGGCGGTTTCCTCGAGTTCCTCGATCGCGTCGGCGGCCTTCTCCAGGGTGGCATCGGCGATGACGGGACCGTGGTTGGCGAGGAGGATCGCGTGGTGGCCGCGGGCGGTCCGCTCGGCGAGTGGCTCCAGGCTGCTGTCGCCGGGGGCATGGTAGAGCAGCAGCGGCAGGGTGCCCACGCGCATGGCGTAGTACGCGGTCAGCGAGGGCAGGGCGTTGGCGGGATCGACGCCGTCGAGACAGGAGACAGCGGTGGCATGGGTGGAGTGCAGGTGAACCACCGCGTGGGCGGAGGGCCGGGCCCGGTAGAAGGCGGCGTGCAGGAACGCCTCCTTCGTCGGCCGCGGCCCGTCGAGGTGGCGTCCGGTGAGATCGGTGAGGGACAGCTCGGCTTCTTCGACGGTGCCGAGGCTGGATCCGGTGGGGGTGAGCAGAAGGCTGCCGCCCGCGAGACGGACGGACAGGTTGCCGGTGGAACCGTGGGTCAGGCCGCGCGTGAACAGGGAGCGGGCGGTGCGCACGAGCAGCGCGCGGGCGGCCTTCTCGTCGTCGTAGGGGGTCATGTCTACTCCTTGCCGGTGGTGCTGAGGGCGCGGGTGAACAGGTCCGGGGCGCCGAAGTTGCCGGACTTGAGCATGAGGGCCAGATCGCCGGCCTTGGTCGTGGCGTAGGTCCACGGCACTCCGGGATCGGCTTCATCGCCGACCAGAACCGCGCGGATGCCCAGGGCCGTGGTGACGGCGCCGGAGGTTTCCCCGCCCGCGACCAGAAGGCGTCGTACGCCGCGTTCGACGAGGTGGGAAGCGAGGGCGCCGAGGAGCTCCTCGACCTGGGCGGCGGCTTCGGTGACGCCCAACTGGGCCTGGACCGCGGCGAGTTCCTCGGGCGAGGCCGAGGCGTAGATCAGGACGGGCAGGTTCGGGTCCTGGGTGTCGTACCAGTCGAGGGCCTCGCCGGTGACGTCGCGGCCGGTTGCGGCGGCGAGGATGTCGAGGTGGAGGGAGGGCAGCCCGGCGGCGTAGAACTGGGCGATCTGTTCCAGGGTGCGGGCGGAGCAGCTGCCTGCCAGCACCGCGGCGCGGCCCTGGCGCGGCACGGGGTCGCCGGTGGCGGGGCCGGCGGCAGGGTAGGCCTGGCCGAGTCCTTCAGCCAGCCCGGCGGCGCCCGCGACGAGGGGCTGCTCGAGGGCGGCGGCGCCGAGGACGGAGAGGTCGTCGTCGGTGAGGGCGTCAGCGATGATGTGCCGGGCGCCGGCCCGCTGGTGTTCGGCGAGGGCGTCGCGGACGGCGTCGACCCCGCGGCGCACGGTCGGCCAGTCGATCAGGGCGACGCGGTGAGGGGTCTGCGCGGACAGCAGGCGCACCAGCGCGGAGTCCGTCATGGGGTTGAGGGGGTGGTGGCGCAGGGGCGAGTCGGGCAGCAGCTGGTCGTGCACGAAGAGATGACCCTGGTAGACGGTTCGGCCGTTGGGCGGGGACGCCGGGCAGTGCAGCGTGGCGGTGGCCCCGGCGGCGTGCATGAGGGCGTCGGCGACCGGGCCGATGTTGCCCTGAGGCGTGGAGTCGAAGGTGGAGCAGTACTTGAAGTAGATCTGCGCCGCACCCATGGTCCACAACCAGCGCTGGGCGGCTACGGAGCCGGCGACGGCCTCATCGGCGGGGACGGAGCGGGACTTGAGGGCGACGACGGCGGCGTCGCAGCCGGCGGGCAGCGCCGTGGTGGCGTCCGGGACGCAGAAGACCAGAGCGGTGCGCAGGCCGGCACGCCGGAAGGCGGCGGCGACATCGGTGCCGCCGGTGAAATCGTCGGCTATGCAGCCGATGCTGGTCTCTCCTCGGGCGTGCGGGTGGAGTGCGGGCTCCGGGGCGGGCGGCGGGCTTGGGGGCTGGTGTTGGCAGCCGCAGCCTGCTACCCGGTGGGTGCCCTGCTGATGCACCGGCTCTTCCGCGACGTACCGCCCCTGACCGTCACCGCCGGCATGCTGGCGACGGCCTCCGTCCCGCTGCTGGCGGTGGTCGCCGCCACGGAACCGGCTCCCCAGGTCACCGCCCGGGTCCTGCTCGCGGTCATCGGCCTGGGCACGGCCTGCACCGCGGGCGGCTTCACCGCGTTCTTCGCCCTGGTCAGCGCCGAGGGTCCGGCGCGTGCCGCGTTCATCACCTACGTGGCCCCGGTCGTCGCGGTCTCGGCAGGCGTGCTCGTGCTCTCCGAACCCGTGACCGCACGCACGGTCGTCGGTACATTGCTGGTTCTGGCCGGCGCAGGACTGGCCGCCCGCCGACCCTCAGCGACCAGCACTGCCCGACTGACAATGTCCCCTCCGTCCGCGACCCCGGCGGGCGTCTGTGGAGGCTCCAGGCTCCCGTCGGGAACCGAACGGAACGAGAAGGGAGCGCCATGACAGGCGAGCAGGCCGAGCAGGCCGAGGCGCCGGACAGCACGGCGGTACGGGTCGCCCTCTGGCGGGCGATGCACGTCCAGGTCGACCCACCACCCCACGTACTCGAGGACGACATCGGCCGACAGCTGGCGGCCCCCGACGATGACTGGCGCCGCCGCCCCGACATGGACCCGCACGCCACCAGCGGGTTCCGGGCGGCCATCGTGGCCCGCGCTCGCTACATCGAGGACCTGGTCGCCGAGCAGGCCGACCGCGGTGTAGCTCAGTACGTCATCCTGGGAGCCGGCCTGGACACCTTCGCCCAGCGCAGACCCGAGATCGCCTCCCGGCTGCGGGTGTTCGAGGTCGACCAGCCCGGCCCCCAGGCGTGGAAGCGCCACCGCCTGGTCGAACTCGGCTACGGCGTCCCCGACTGGCTGCACCTGGTGCCGGTCGACTTCGAGGCCGGCGGGTCCTGGCTGGAGCAGCTGGCCGCCGTCGGCTTCGATCCCGGCCGGCCGGCGCTCATCGTCTCCACCGGTGTCACCATGTACCTCACCAAAGACGCCACCGCGGCCACCCTGCGTCAGATCGCGGGGCTCGCCCCCGGCTCGATGCTCGCCATGACCTTCATGTTGCCGACCGAACTTGTCGTCGACGCCGACCGCCCCGGCCTCCGGGCGAGCCAGGAAGGCGCGCGAGCGTCCGGTACGCCGTTCATCAGCTTCTACGCCCCGCAGGAAATGCTGACACTGGCCCGCGAGGCCGGCTTCACAGACGTCCGACACGTATCGGGAGCTCAGCTCGCCGAGCGCTACTTCGCCGATCGCGCCGACGGCCTTCGCCCGTCGAGTGGAGAGGACCTGCTGGTGGCCACCACCTGACCCCCGCCACGTGCGGCGTGGGCAGCCCCTCGGGTCGGCCGAGGGTGCCGGACCGTGGAAGACAAGCTCAGGTGATGGGGCCGTCGGGCCTGACCGCCTCGGACACGGTCGCGAGGAGGGTCTCGACTTCGGCGCCCCAGCGGGAGCTGATCACCAAGTCGCGGGCGGGGTCGACCCACATCAGGTGTCCGCCGCCGTTGCCGCGGGCGCAGCGCCCGGTCGACGGAGCGGAGGGCCACACCGTGCGGTCGTCGTTGAGCCACCAGGACAGGCCGTAGTTGGGCTTGACCCGGCACGGTGTCCACATCTGCTCGATCCAGCGAGTGGACACAACCTGTGTGCTGCCCCATCGGCCGCCTCGCAGACACAGGTGTCCGATCCGGGCCAGGTCGAGCGCGCTGATCCACAGCCCGCCGCCCCAGTGGGCACCGCCCGAGACCACCGGCAGCCGGGCGCCGTCGAGGTCCAGGAAGGAGTTGGCATAGCCGTGCCAGGACCAGGACGGCGACGCGCCGATCGGGGCCATGACGCGGTCTCGCAGAACCTCCGGCACAGCGCGGCGGAACAGGGCGGTGAGGGCCAACGCGGTCAGGTTCACCCGGACGTCGTTGTACGCCCACCCCTCCCCGGGTGGACCGCCGGCCGACTCGGTGCCCTCCCTCCTGCTCTGCGCATCGACCGACGTGGGCTTTCCCCACAGCCGGCCCTCCCACTGGCTTGTCTGGTCGAGCAAGTGGCGCCAGCTGACCGCACGCCCATGGGCGTCTGCGAACTGCTCCAGCCCGACACGGGCGGACACCGGCTCGTCGAGGTCCAGCAGGCCGTCGTCATGGGCGACGCCGGCCACCAGAGACAGCACACTCTTCGTCGCGCTGTACGCCATCTCCACGCGCGCCGGATCACCCCAGGACGCGATCACCGTGCCACGCCGGACGACGACACCACTCGCGCCCCGGCCATCCAGCAGCGGGCCGATGACCTCCCGGTGGGAGTCATCGGATACCTGGGCGGCGAGATACGACGCCATGTCCTCGATGCCCGGCACCGGACGCTCGGCCTGCTGCCGGGCAGCCTCCGCCAAGGCCGTCGCGTCCACACCCTCCCAGGGGTCCCCGACAGCAACCTGCTCGTCCAGGACCGTCACCTCGTCCCTCATCGCCGGCCTCCCCAATGCTGTTCCCTGCGAAGCCTGTCAGCCCTGGGGCGTGAGGGCCAGCAGGTGTCACAGTATGAGCGGGAAGGGGTGTCAGTGGAGCCCCCTAGGGTTGCCGTGGGCAACGCGCGTGCAATGCCTACGAGTTGGAGGGGACATGGGCGACGGTATTCGGTGGCTGGCGGATGGGGACGCGCTGACGGGCTCGATGACGGGTGTGGTCTTTGCCCGCGAGATCGACGCGGAGGAGCTGGCGGTACGGATGGGAGGGGCGCCCGGGCCGGGAACGGAGCCGATCACCGGTGCCGAAGTGGTGGAGCTGGACATGGAGATCTACCGGCCCGACGGGAGAGGCGACGGAGTTGTCCGGGTCGGCGAGCACGCCGGTTGGGCGTTCGCGATCGAGTACGGTGATTCCACCGGGGGCCAACGCCTGGAAGAGATCTCCCGCGAGGGAGCGGAGGCCATTCACTATGTGCCGGTCGGGGAACATCCTCCCGCCACCTTCTTCTACGCACGCGATGGCCGCTCCATGTGCGGCTTCGGACTGTGCGAGGAGGCCATCCGCTGGGGCGAGGAGCCCGACCTGTTGTTGCCCGACCTCGTCGCCGCTGGGATTCTGCGCCCCGACGGGAAAACACACTGTGCTCCCGAGGAGGAGGACGAGGACGAGGACGACGACCAGGACTACGCGGCCCTTCGCGGCCGCACTCTCGCCGTCGTCGAAAAGCGCTTCGGGCTCTCCCTGCCCCCGGTGTTCCTCACCGAGGCCCGACTCCCCGCGTACGCGGTCCGTGGCACGCCGGACATGACCACCGAAGACCCTGACTTCGATGCCGTGTGTGCCTGGGCCACCGTCAATGGCTATCCACTCCCAAGCGGTCGGCTGCGCCTGATACCAGGCCTCCTGCGACGGGCCTACCAGCACGCCATCAGTCACTGACGGGCGACGACGCACTGGGTGAACAACGACTTCACACCGGGCCCTTTCTCGACGATCGGCTGAGCGATCGCTTGGCCATTTCCCGGTGGAGAGATCATGATGTGGGGATGTCTGAGAACCAATCCTTCGTAGCACCGACCGTCGTGCGGCTCTCTCGGTACACGAACACGGAGCAGGAGGAGATCCTCGGCGACGGCGATGACCCTTTCGGCGTTGCCGCGGCCGGTTTGACCTGGCTGCCCAAAGAAGAACACTTCGGCATCAGACACGGCGACCGGCTTGTTGCACATGCCGGTCTGCGGCGGCTGCCTGTTGCGATCGGCGACGCCGAGACGGAGGTGATGGGCGTCGGTGGAGTGGCCGTCGCACCCGACATGCAAGGCCAGGGGCTGGCTCGACTCGTGGTCGCAGCGGCGCTCGACCACGCTCGCACGATGGGTCCTCAGCACGCGCTCCTGTTCTGCCGACCTCCCCTCGTGCCGCTGTACCAACGCCTCGGATGGCACGCGCTGGACGAGGACGTACTCGTCGAACAGCCCGCAAACCGCTTGGTGACCATGCCACTGCGAACCATGGTGACGCCTCTGCGCGACAACGCGCCCTGGCCTTCAGGGGCAGTGCGCCTGTTCTCGCTCCCGATGTGACGGGCGGCCCTCGGGTTCCGGCTGAGCTGCTGCGCAGGTTCGGAGTCCGCCCGGCGACTACTCCAGCCACTTTCCGTCGCGCATGATGACCCTCCCCTTGCGATCTTGGGTGACCGCACCGGAACTGTCCGCAAAGCCCTTGCGCGAACCGTGTTCCGCCCTGTTACCGTCCTCCCAGTCGCTCGGTCCCGTCTTGGCCCGGGCCTGGCATTTTTTCCTCCGCCCGGTGAACGGGGTGGCGGCGAGGGCGCGTGTCCCGTCCTTCCGCAGTCCTGGACGCCCCTGGCGGGCTACGGGTCGCACCATTGACTTCTTCGCACCCCGGCGGGGTGTCAGGCGCCGGCGACCTGGGGTGGCCCGCCCCGCCTGGCGGCGACGAAGGACTCCTTATGTCGTCCGCCGCATCCGGCTACCGTCCGCTGCTGCGCATCCCCGGTGCCTCCGCATTCTTCCTCGCCGCCGCCGTGGGGCGCGTCGGCATCGCCATGACCGGCCTCGGCCTGGTCTGGCTGGTACATGCCCGTACCGGCTCCTACAGCACCGCCGGCCTTGCCACCGCCGGGTTTGCCCTCGCCGAGGCCCTGATCGGCCCCCATCTGGCCCGCCTGGTCGACCGGTTCGGCCAGACCCGTGTCCTGCCGTTCTCCCTCTTCGCCCACGGCGCCGCCATCGTCGGTGTCCTGGCCGCCACCTCCTCGGCCGCACTGATCGTCTCCGCCACCTGCGCCGGTGCGGCAATCCCTCAGCTCGGAGCTCTCTCCGCGGCCCGCTGGGCCCACCTGCTGCGCGAGGGACGGGCCGATGAACTACCCACCGTCTTCTCCCTGGAATCGCTGGCCAACTCCACCGCCTTCCTCCTCGGGCCCGTCCTGGTCAGTGCGCTCGGTGCGGCCGACGACGCGGCCCTGGCCAGTGCCATCGCCGCGACCCTGATCCTGAGCGGAGGAGGAGCCCTGGCCGCCCAGCGCCGCACCGCGCCCCGGCCCACCCGCGGGCACACCGAGGGTATGCACACCGAACAGGCGCTGGTGCGACCGGACTTCCTCCTCCTCGCCATGCTCAACCTGGCCATCGGGCTCTACTTCGGCACCATGGGCGTCTCGGTAAGCGCCTTCGCCCTCGGACATGGCGCACCCGAGGCGGTCGCGCCGATCATCACCGTCTCCAGCCTCAGCGGGCTGCTCTCCGGCTGGCTCTACGGGCTGGGTCGCCATCGTGCTCCGGCGCATCTCCAACTCGTCGTCGCCACCGCGTACCTGACCGGCGCAGGGCTGCTGCTTCCTCTCGCGCCATCTCCGATCTGGCTCGGCGCGGCCGTGGTGGCCACGGAGGCGGCAGTGCCGCCGACGCTCGTCCTGCTGAACGTTCTCACCGAGAAGTCCGTCCACCCGGCCGTCCTCACCCAGGCCTTCACCTGGAACAACTCCGCAAGCGCGGCCGGGTCGGCGCTCGCGGCGACCCTCGCGGGCCGCACTGCCGACAGCCTGGGCGCCTCCGCCGCCTTCGCGCTGGCTCCGACAGCGGGGCTCGTCCTCTTCGTCCTCTCCATAACCCTTCGGCGCCGATCCGCGTAGGCCGGCGGTCCCTCTTCCGGCGGCCGTTGACAAAGCGGAACGGCGCTCCGTATGTTAAGTGGAACGGCGCTCCGCTTCTGGCTGTGGCTGAAGCCGGACGCTCCTGACCGCCTTGCCATGCCGCCGGCCGAATGAGAGCGGTGACAGAGGCCCTTGAAGGGAAATACGCATCATGAGTGAATCGACCTACACAGCGGACATGTTCAGCTCACCCACTCCCGTCCTCTCGGTCAGTCCGGTGGTGCTGTCGGCTCCCGGCCGGGCCGTGGACCTGGAGGTGCGCGTCTCAGCGCCCGTGACCGGGGGCGACCTGCCGGTCATCCTCCTCTCGCACGGCCAGGGATACTCGAACAACCTCTCCTCGTTGAACGGATACGCCCCACTCGCCAACTTCTGGGCGGCGCACGGCTTCGTCGTGATCCAGCCCACCCATCTGAGCTCCAGGACACTGAGCCTGGACCCCGGCACCCCCGGGGCGCCTCTCCACTGGCGATCACGGGCCGAGGACATGCAGCGCATCCTCGATCAGCTCGACGCGATCGAGGCCGCCGTTCCACAGCTCCTCGGGCGCCTGGACCACAGCAAGGTCGCCGTGGCCGGGCACTCGATGGGCGGGCACACCGCGAGCCTGCTGCTGGGCGCCCGGCTCACCGATCCGCACGACGGAACGGAAGTGAACCTGGCCGAGCCCCGGATCAAGGCGGGTGTACTGCTTGCCGCGCCCGGCAGGGGTGGCGATGCCCTCAGCGAGTTCGCGGCCGAGAATTATTCGTTCTTCCTGACCACGGATTTCTCCGAGATGACGACCCCCACGCTCGTGGTCGCCGGCGACCAGGACGCTTCTGCCCATCTGACAGTTCGCGGCCCGGACTGGCACACCGATCCGTACGTCCTCTCCCCGGGCCGCAAGTCCCTCCTGACCCTGTTCGAGGCAGAGCACGGGCTCGGCGGGATCTCCGGATATGACGTCGCCGAGACCACGGACGAGAACCCCGAGCGAGTGGCTGCGGTCCAGCGGCTCACCTGGGCCTACCTCCGCACCGAGCTCTACCCCGGGGATTCCGCGTGGCAGACGGCGTGTGACGCGCTGACGGGTGGCCCCAACCCGCTCGGACGGGTCGAATCGAAGTCGTAGAAGCGCCATCCATAGCCGATCAACAGCACGAGACGGTTGCCCTCGACGGTGAGATGGCCGCCGCCACCGGCCCGCGCCGGTGGCGGGCGGGGTGCCGTTCGGGCATGATCGCGCGCATGGGATCAACGGTGACGAACATTGCGATCGACTGTGCGAACGCCTACCAACTGGCGCGGTTCTGGGCCGATGTGACCGGACACCCGATGGATCCCGAGGATGAACCAGGTGACGACGAGACCGAGGTCATGCTGCCCGGCGGCCCGGCCTTGCACTTCAACGAGGTGCCGGAGCCCAAGTCGGCCAAGAACAGACTCCATCTGTGCCTGCGCCCCGACACCTCGCGGGACGCAGAGGTCCAGCGACTGCTGAGGCTGGGCGCCTCTCTGGTTGCCGACCGCCGCAAGCCCGACGGGTGGGGCTGGGTTGTTCTCGCCGACCCGGAAGGCAACGAGTTCTGCGTATTGCTGGCCGAATCCGAGCGGGCGGCATTGTCTTCGTGACATAAGAATGTGCCGCTGCTGCCCCCGCGGCGACGACATCCGGTGAGCCGACCTCAGCTGCGTCAGTCCAGGCAGAACTCGTTGCCCTCGGGGTCCGCCATCACGATGAAGCCGGCGCTCAACGGGGGAGCGGGCTCGTCGCGGCGTACCCGCGTGGCTCCCAGCGAGACGAGCCGGTCGCACTCGGCCTCCAGCGCCGCCATCCGCTCCTCTCCCCGCAGCCCGGGAGCCGCACGGACGTCGAGGTGGACACGGTTCTTGGCGACCTTGCCCTCCGGCACCTGCTGGAAGAACAGCCGTGGGCCGCGCCCGTCAGGGTCCTCGACGGCCGACTTCGTGTTGCGCTGCTCCTCCGGTACGCCGATCCGCGCGAGGAAGTCGTCCCACGCGGCCAGCGGGTCGGCCCCGTCGGGCAGGTCGACTCCGGGCGGCCCGGGGTGGACATAGCCCAGTACGTCGCGCCAGAAGGACGACAGCGCCCGCGGGTCATGGGCGTCGAAGGCGACCTGGATGTGTCGGCTCATCGGGTTGCTCCGTTCGTAGTGGATTTCGTGGGCAGGCAGAGGTCGCGTGGCAGACGTACTCCACGGACGACGTGACCGAGTCGCCGGGCGATCGTGCGTCTGTATCGATGAAGCCACCCTGACACTCCTAGCGGACAGAATCGGTCCGCTATCGTCTGGCAGAGTGGGCGGCATGGACGTGGCAAGCGGTGATGAGCGGGGCACGACGGAGCGGGTGCTCACCCTGCTCGGGCTGTTGCAGCAGCGCCGGGTCTGGACCGGCAACGAGCTCGCCGACCGGCTCGGGGTCACACCGCGCACGGTGCGGCGTGATGTCGAGCGACTGCGGACGCTCGGTTATCCGGTGCATGCCAGCCAGGGCGTCGGCGGTGGCTATCAGCTCGGCCCGGGGCACGACCTGCCGCCGCTGTTGCTCGACGACGAGGAGGCGATCGCCACCGCGGTCTCGCTGCTCGCCGGAGCGGGTGGCGCGGTCGCAGGCGCCGGCGACGCCGCACTCCGGGCGCTGGCCAAGCTCGACCAGGTGCTGCCCACCCGGCTGCGGCACAAGGTGGGCGCGCTCTCCGGCTCGGTGGAATTCTTCGGCGGAGGCCGCACGCCGGTCGACCCGGAGGTGCTCATGACGCTGGCCAGAGCCAGCCGCGACGAGGTCGAGGCCGGTTTCGACTACCCGTCCGGGAGTGAGGTACGGCGGCGGCGGGTCGAGCCCTACCGTCTGGTCGCCTCCGACCGGCGCTGGTATCTCCTCGCCTACGACCTCGACCGCGACGACTGGCGCAACTTCCGCGTCGACCGGATGACCGATGTGTCCGCACGGTCCTGGAGCTTCCGCCCGCGCGAGGCGCCCGACGCGGCGACGTATGTGCAGGAGAGTGTGGCGAGTCGGGTCTATCCGCACCAGGCGCGCTTCCTCGTGCACGCGTCGGCCGACACGGTGCGCGCGCAGATCCCGGCGTCCGCGGCCGTCGTACGACGGCGGGGGAGCGAGCTCTGCGAGGTGCTCAGTGGCGCCGCCAGCCTCGACTTCGTGCTCATGCATGTGCTCCTGCTGGGGCACGACTTCGAGGTGCTCGACCCTCCGGAGCTCCGGAGGCGCTGTCATGTGCTGGCGGAGAAGTTGCTGTCGGCCGGCGCGACGACCTCGCCTGCGCCGGCCACGGAGAAGTCATGACGTGGGAGGCTTCTTTGGCGGAGGGGCGGGGTCGGGACGGGCCCGCCGCCGTCGCGCGGACGGACGGCAGACCCGCTTTCCTTCCTGGTCAGTGCTGGGGTTTGGCTCCGGCCTGGACCGCCGGGAGCAGGTCGAAGACGCTGATCACGTGGGTGATCTTGTCGTTCTCGACGGTGATGTAGTCGATGCCGCGGAAGTCCTTCGCGAAGGGCGTGTCGGTGGTGTAGACGGTCGCCGCGTGGGTGTCGTCGGCCAGCACGTTGATCACCGTGCCGCTGGTGAGCGCGGTCGCGAACGGCTCCAGGAACTCGCGATAGCGGGCCACGCCCTCGAAGCGGCCGTTCGGGGCCTCGCACACGACGTCGTCGGCGAGGAAGCCCAGTGCCTTCTCTACGTCGCGGCCGAGCCAGGCACGGACGAACTGGTCGGCGATCTTCTGGGCGGAGCCGCTGGTGGCAGTCATGGGAAGTGTTCCTTTCAAGGTGTTTCGTCCCCGCCGCGCGACGCGTGGTACCGGTGCACGTGGGTCGCATATCGGAGGGAGAGCCGGATCGCCTGGTCGGTGTTCCGGCAGGTTCGTGTCCCATCCTGGGCCGCGATACTTGACAGCGAACGTCATGTATTTATGGAAATTTGGCGCCGATCGTGCGCCAGATCAAGGAATCACCCGCGCGCCCCGGGGCTGCCCCAGGGGCCCGTGCCGGGTGTGTCAGACGCCGCGGCCCTCGGCGTACAGAGCGATGGTCTCCTGCGCCCGCCGGACCAGGGCCTCGCGCAGCTCCGCAGGCTCCATCACCTCGACCGCCGGGCCGAACACCAACAGCTGTTCAGCCGCCCGAAGCGCGGGAAACCGCAGCTCCAGCTCCACCGGTTCCCCCTCGCTGCCCGCCTCCGCCTCCGCCTCCGCCTCGGTCAAGGCGGACGCAGGACCCACCAGGTCGGCTTCGTGATAACGCAGGAAGCGGGCCAGCACCGACCGCTGCACCCGCACGATCACCCGCACCGGCGCCGGGATCCGGTCGACGCGCTGCCGGAGCACCTCCCACATATCCGCCAGCTCCACCCCGTCACGGCGGCTCACCGGCTCGTCGACCAGCGACGCCGACAGCATTCGATCCGAACGGAACATCATCGGCTGCCCCCGGTGGTCCGCCACCAGGTACCAGGCCCCGGCCTTGCTCACCAGCCCGTACGGATCCAGCGTGTACGACCGCACCTGAGCGTCACGGCCGTGCCGGTAGCGCAACCGTAGCCGCCGGTCGTTGAACACCGCGGCCTGGAGCACTCCGAGATCGACCGTCGACGGCCGCGGGCTGCTGCGCCAGCGCACCGGATCGATCATGATCCGCCTGCTCGCCAGATCGGCGTCCCCGCGAAACGGCGCCGGGAGCGCCGCCATCACCTTGCGCAGCGCCGAACCGATCGCCGGCCCCAACCCCAGATCCGCATGCGCCTGCTCCGTGACCAACACGAACAACGCGCGGGCCTCGTCGGCGGTCAGGCCGGTGACATCGGTCCGGTACCCCGGCAGCAACGCGATACCGCCGTTGCGCCCGCGCTCCGCGTACACCGGCACCCCTGCGGCCGACAGCGCCTCGACGTCCCGGTAGATCGTGCGCACCGACACCTCCAGGCGCGATGCCAGCTCGCCGGCGGACACCTGCCCGTGTGTCTGTAGCAACAGCAGGATGGAGAGCAACCGGTCCGACTTCATGCCTCAAGCATGGTGCACCTACATGACGGCCGGCGTCATGTATCCCCCGCGGCATGTGAGCGAGGGGGAAATGCCGCGCCACCGACTAGGTATGGGTTGCAGGCTGCGCCCAAGGGATGCCGACCATGGGCACATGCTTCAGAACGATTCCCCGAAGAGGAGAGAATCCCATGGCAGATTCGAACGACAACCAGAAGCGCGTCACCATCGCGCTGAAGTCCGTGTACTGCGTTGACACCGAAGACATTACCGGCGCCGATGAGCTCTACGTCGCGGGTGGCGCGGGGACCGGCCCTCGGTCCGGGGCCAAGCACAAGGCGATTCTGACCAAGGCGATCGACATCAATAGTGGGCAGCAGAAGATTCTCTCCGGTGACGAGTATGTGATCTTCGACGACAACGTGTATGTCGACGACTTCGTCGAGCTGGGCCTCGAATTCCGTGATCAGGACTTCAGCGAGAATGATTTCAACGCCAAGTACGTGGCGTTGGTCTCTGCCCTTACCGGAGCCATCGGAACCGCCGTCGGTTCCCTGGCCACCCCCGCCGTGGGGGCGGTTGCCGGAGCGATCCTTGCCGCCACGCCGCCGGCGCTGATCTCGGTTCTGGCGAGCATCGACAAGGACGACGTCCTTGGGACGGTCCAGAAGAGGGTGAATGTGGCCGCCTATCCGGACGGGCGCAGCGGGCCGTTCAAGTGGAAGTTCTCGGACAGGAAGCCGAACATCGTCGAAGAGACAGGGCTGCTCGCGTGGAGTGACTGGGACTACGAGGTCAGCTACGTGATCGACGTGAGTCCTGCGCAGTGACCCTGGGCCTGGGGCGCCCTCGACCTGGTCGTGATGACCGCGTAACGGACATCGGCATCGGCTGAGCAGCCAAGCGCGCCGATTGCGCGAGTTCTGCGCGGTCGGCGGCTGTGCCACCCGGTCGTGATGACAATGAGTCAGCACGGCCGGGTGGCGTTGGGGCAGACTTCCCGAACGGGATGGCTTGTCAGCCGGTGCACTGCGGGAGCCAGGGAAACCAGACGCAGAGGCAGTCGTCAGGGTTATCCGGACTCGGAGTCGACGTAGCGGTCGGCGTGGGCGTGGGGTCGCTCGATCCCGGTGGTGTGGTGCTCGGCTGAACCGTCGGTGTGCTCGGTGTGGGGGCGCTCGGCGCCGGTGGCCTGGTGCTCGGCTGCGCCGTGGGTGTCGGGGCATGTGTTGTCGACGCGCCCGGGGTGGTCTCGGTCGGTGTCGGCGTCAGGGGCCGGCCGGAGGTGAATGACCGCTGGGGCCGCTGCGATGCAGGGCTCGTGCCCGGTGTGTCGGCCGTCCTGGGGGAGGCAGTCGGAGGGACTGATGGCGAGGCCGACGGGGAGGCAGCGAGAGCCGTGCTCGTCGCTTCCGAGTTGGGGTGCTCCGGTGCGGTTGCGGACGGTGTCGAACTGCCGCCCGGAACAGGTGTGTTGTGGCCACTGCCGGAGGTGACGTAGAAGGCGGCGGCAGTTGAGGCCGCGGCGAGGGTGATCGCGGTGGCCGCGGTGGTAACACCGCGAGGGCGGCGCAGTGTGAGGGAACGGATCCGCTCGCCGAGCGAGGCGAGAACGGCAGCGACACCGCCACCGATGTACAGCGCTAAGTGCCGCTTTCGATGGGCGGGCTCCGGCGGCGCGTCCGGTGCCGCTTCCGGTGCCACGAGGGCCGTGGGCGTGAGTTGCTGGAGCGCGGCGATCTTTTGAGCGGTGACCTCGGCGTGGAGCTGGTCGAGCTGCTTCGCCTGCCTCTGTTGTTTCTTGTGGAGGAGGGTGATGGCCAGGACCGCCGCGCCGAGGATCCCAGCCAGTAGAACGTCAACCACGTATTGCCCCTTGTTGATTTCTGATGGTGTGGGGGTACGGTTTGACGCTCTCAGGCCATGGGAGCCCTGGGCGAATACGTGATGTGTTTGTGACGTGGGGTCAGCTGATGTGTCGGCGCTGCTCGCCCCGCTCCTTCTCCACCTGCGCGGGTGTCAGGTGGCCAACCCTGCGAAGGACTTCGTTTCGCGCCTCGGGGGAGAGGCTCTCCAGGAGCGCGGTGATCGCCGCGAGGTGCGGATCGCTCGCGTAGGCGTCTGTTGAGTCTGCCGCTGCCGCCGGTGCGGCGAGCTCCTCCAGCGCCTCGGCAGCAGCCTCGCGGTCGGCCTCTCTGAGTTCGCCGGCGGTGACCCCGGCGACATGTGCCATGCGGGCGAGTGTCTCGTCCGGCGCCCTTACGGGGATATGGGAGCCGCTGACGGTCTGGTAACCGCCGACGATCTGCCGCCACCGGGCGTCGCTGATCCCGGCCCGCCTGGCTGCCTCGCGGCCGGAGATCCGGTTTCGCTTGAGGGCCTTTCTGATGAGCACGGCTTCGAGGGGCGGCTCTGGCCGCGTGTCTCGATTCATGCTTGCAGGTTCGCACGACTACGCGCTACTGCGCCACCTCGGCCGAGGATGTGGCGCTCATCGGGCGTCCTAGCGCGTACCTGCTCGACTAGCGCGTGCTGCGCGCGCAGTAGTTGCTATGCGCGCTACTGCGCGCTAGCCTTCAGGTCATGAGCGATCGTCCCCAGCGGCGCCGCAGAGGTGCCCCCTTCCATCACGCGCCCGAGGCGGTGACGTACGCCCGGGAACAGGCCGGACTGTCCCAGAAGGAACTCGCCGAGCGCTGCGGCATCAGCCAGTCGCTGATGTGCGACATCGAGGCCGGCCGCCGCAACGCGACCCCCGCGACCCTGCGCCGGATGGCCGCCGTTCTGAACTGTCCGCTGGTCGTACTCCAGTCGAAGCGCCCCGGTGTGCCGACGTCGACCGACAAGGCGGAGGCACCGACCGGGATGCCCAAGCGGAAGGCGTCCTGAAGCTCAGGTCGCGCGCCTCGCCAGAACTTCTGCCGCTCAGCGGCCTTTCCTGCACGGCGTCATGCCCAAAAACGTTCGCGGGTGTGCTCGAGGACGAGCCGGCCACCATCACGCCGCCGGCAGCCGTCAAGCCCGCGCCGAAACGCACGTCACACGCCGCCGTCTCGCGACGGCGAGCGGGGCCGCCCCGACCATGCCACGTCCGACAGCCCCGAATCACCAAAGCCACTGCGACACCGGGAGAAGAGGCACCCCCTTGAAAGACAAACGTGAGGGCCACGCGGCGGCCGCCGAGGCCCCTCCCGAACTGACCGTCTACCAGGCCGAAGCCGGACACCGTCGCTTCGCCCTCGACCTGTACACGAACCGGGAGGCCGCCCGCGCCCACTGCGAGGCCTACGCGCGCCGTGAGCCGTGCCACCAGCAACTCGACTGGTACCCGGACCCCGACAACGAGGCGGTGGAGCGCCTGTTCGTCGCCGCGGACAAGGTGTCGTACACCGGGTTCACCGTCACCGCCGTTACGGTCGCCTCCGAGTACGGCGGCGAGGCCGACGAATGAGCCACACGACCACCACGAGCGACCTGCTCGCCTGCCTGGCCATCTCGATCGTCCTGTTCGGTGTGGTGTTCGGGCCGTTCTGCTTCCTCATGGGCCGAGGGCCGGAGAAGAACGCCGGTACCCGCGCCCGCCGTCCGTCTGCCCCACGTCCCGGCCGCCACCGATTGCTGCCCGCCGAGGGCCGGACCACCCCGCACACGAGGCACGCCTCCGGCCCAAGCCGGCGCTGGACGTGCTCGACCAGGACAGCAGGAACCCATGACTGATCAGACAGTGAAGCCGATCGGCCCGGAGTACCTCCGCCCTCTCCAGCCCGAGTGCCCGAACTGCTCCTGCTGTACGGCGCCGTTGTGTCAGAAGGGGCGCAACAGCACGCTGGAGTGCATCGGCAACACGCGGACCGAGTTCGCGGCCACGGTTGCCGGATGCCCCTGCTCGGCGGAGACCACCCGCGGCACGCACGCGTGGCGGATGGCGCGCATCCGAGTGACCCGGCACGCGCTCGAAGTGCCGCTCCCGGACACCGCGGAGGGAATCCTGCGGGGGCTCGCCGACGGCACGGGCACGGTGAGCGACCCGGCCGGACTGATCACGCCGCTACGGGCTCTCCGGTACGTCGCGGTCGACAACGGCGCGCCGTCGATCACCGACCTCGGCCACGCCTACCTCACGGCCCGGGGCGAGCCGCGGTTCGCGACACCGGTCGAGGTTCAGGCGGTCGACGTCGACACGTGCACGGCCCGCGTGGTCGTCGTCGGCTGGAACCCCACCGCCGGGGTGACCGTGCTCCTGGACCAGCTCGCCCATGCCACCGGATGCACGGCGGAGGAGCTTCCGGGCAAGCACCTGGAGGCCATCGCGAACTGCCGCACGCAGGAGGCCGACGACGTCGTGCTGACCTCGATCCGTATCGCCCCGCCGCTCCCCGAGAGCTGGACGGGGGCGGAGTCGTATGGCTGAGCGTCGTGCCCCGGCCGAGTGCCGGATCTCGGGGCGACGGCGTCGTGAAGGGGGTGCGACCGGTGCTCCTGCTTGAGTTACTGATCGCCATCGCGGAGCCGATCGACGCCGCCATCGCATCCGCGCATGTGTGGGCGCCCATCGTCATCACCGCATGCTGCGCGGCGGTCCTCTGCCGCCTGAGGCGGTCGGCACGCCGGCGGGCCCGCGCCAGGACGACCGAGCGGAACACTGCCCGGCCGGGCGCGTACAGCGATCCGGACACCGTCACGCTCAGGGTTCCGACCTGCACGGACTGGTGTCCCGACTGGTGTCCGCGGACGTGCCTGGACGTGTCCACGCCGGAGCAGACGGGGGAGAGCTGATGCCTCGTCCGATCACGGAGACCACCGAATGACACGAGAACGAGAGGCCCCAACCGATCCATGGAGCTTGACCGCCTTGCCCGGCTGACCGAGTCCGCCCTCCGGCACGCGTTCGCGCGGGACTGGGAACCGGCCGCCGCGGCCGTCACCGAGATCACCGACAGCGGTGACGCGGCCGACATGTACGTGGCGTGCTGCGGGTTCGCCGAGGTCGGCCGCGCCCAGCTGCTCACCCTGTACCCCGGCGGCCCGTCCGCACCGGCCCATGGCCGGGTGTGGCAACCCGGACACATCCGCCGCGCCATCAGGCGCGACGCGGACGCACACGACTCGTTCGCCGCCCGGTTCCTGGCCGCATGGGCGAACGAGGACACCACCACGACCGTGGCCCTGTACGCCACCGCCAACCACGCGGGGACCGCTACCCGCACGGAGTCCGTGTGCGCGCTCCTCGCCCACGTCACCAGCCTCCGCCACGACGCCCGGACCGCGACTATGTGTATCAGGACAAGAGATGACGGCTGACGGCAACCTCCAGGCGGATCTTGATTGCCGGATCGCCAGAATTGAGTGTCAGCAGGATGTTCGGGATGACTGGGAGTCCCTCAAAGATCCACTGGCGCGATACGCGTACTCCGTTCTGTGTGTATGGATTTCCAACGGTGTCATCTTCTCCAAAATTGAGCGACTGACCAGGATTCGCCTGAATGTCGCCGGCGAGCTGTCCAAGGATCCGGACGCCGCCGCGGAGCTGTCCGGGTTGACGGTCGCGGTTGCCCTGAAGTCGTTTCTGGAGCGAATGGAGCGGGGCGGCGGGTGGCGTCCGGGGGGCGGGTCGTCTCTTAAGACCTACTTCGTCGGGCAGTGTCTGATGTGTTTCCCCAACGAATACCGTCGATGGCTCAGGGAGCATCGTGACGGGCGCCTGCCAACGCCTGTGTCCGCGCGCGAGGAGTATTTTGACGTTCCTGACGATTCCCCAGGTCCGGAACGTTCAGCGGAACTTCACATTGAGTCGTTACGGATCCTCGGGCGAGCCCCGATCCGGACCCGCGCCGTACTCGCGTTCACCGCGGTCGGATACTCCCAACGTGAAATCGCCGGACGTCTGAGCACCACGCCCAAGGGAGTTGAGAAACTACTTCACCGATACCGGAAGAGGTATCGCTGACCCGAGAGTGTGCGAGGGGGGCGGCGCAGAGGCTGACTAGAAACATGGTGCTAGGGACAACGCGCCGCCGCACAGCGCTGGTGCTGTAGCGGGTGTTGCTCTGCCGGCCGCCGCTATCCGGCGGCACAACTGAAGGAGAGGGTACTCGAATGATTTCCAGCGAGATCGAAGGCATCTCTGAGGCGGACTGGGACTGCCTCGCCGCGACGATCGGGCGTCCTGTCGGTGAGGTAAAGGAGGCTCTGGAGTCCGTAGACGAGTCCTCCGAGCCCTTTGTCGTCCCGCTGGAGCTCCTGAAGAAAGAGTATGAAATCCCGCTCATCCCGGGTGTGCTGGCCTTCAAGCTCTCGGCCGAGTTCACGGGCGGTGACGACTGGAAGGCCAGCGTAACTTTCAAGATTCTGGTGTTCGGTGAGGAGTGCTACTCCCAGAAGTTCGTCGACTTCTCGAAGGAGAAGCAGGTCGTCCATATCAAGCCTGGGACATTTCTGTTCCATGCTGATCTGGAATTCGGGTTCTATGGTGAGAATTACTGCTTCGGGTTGCACGGGGAGGTGAAGGTGATCGGCCTCGAGAAGAAGGAGTTCCGTTTCGATGACGTGTTCTGCATCTACTAGCTGAGGGCCGTCGCCCGAGCGAGGCCCCGGGCTGCTGAGAGGGGATTCGACGTCCCCAGTCCTCAGCCCGGGGCTCTGCCGGCCGCCAGCACCAGCGCCGTGACCAGATACGGCAGCGCGGCCCAAACGAAGGCGGTGTCGTGCGCGGTGGCCGAGCTGACCGCCGCGTACGCGCCGTACACCGACAACGTGGCCAGGTCCGTGCCGAGGCCGGCGACCGAGGTCAGGGTCGCACGGTGTCTGTCGTCGACGCGCGCCTGGAGGCGGGCGTCGGCCAGCACGGTTGTCAGCTGGAAGCCACCGAAGGCGAGGGCCACGAGCACGAGGCCGGCTGGAGTCCGAAGCGCGGCGCCGGTCGCCAGGGCGAGCGCGGCGCCCGCGAGGAGCGCGGCGAGTCCGGCCCGGCCCAGGCGCGCGCATGCCCCGGCCATCAGGCCGCCGGCTGTGGCCCCGGCCCAGATCAGCAGGAGCAGACAGGGAATGGTCGCGCCGGCGACGCCGGTTTCCCGTACCAGGAGCGGGGTGTACTCGTCGAGCGCGCCCCACACGGCACCCACCGCCGGGACGAGCAGCAGGGCTCCGCGCACGGAGCGGTTGCCGCGAGCCTCGGCGAGGCCCGCCCGCAGCGTCGTGGCCCAACTGTCACTTCGGGCGGCCGGAGTCCGGTGTTCTGGCAGCCGGGTGGCGGTCGCTGCCGCCAGCAGGCAGGCCAGCACACTGGCCCCACCGACGGCCGGATAGCCACCCAGGGCGAAGACAGGTCCGGCGAGCGCCATCGCCGCCATCACGGCCACCAGACCGGCCGCGCGGACCCGGCCCATGACGTGGGCGTACCGATCGGCCGCGTCGAGCCGGCCCAACTCGTCGTACACGAGCGCCTCCAACGCTCCGGAGCCGAGCGCCCCGCCAGTGCCCCAGAGTGCGAAGCCGAGCGCGAAGGCCCCGTACGACGGGGCGAGCACCCACAGCGCGAAGCCGACAGCGGTGAGCAGCGGTCCGAGCCACAGCAGCAGGCGACGGGAAACGGTGTCGGCCCAAGCGCCGGACGGCACTTCCACGAGCACGCCGGTGACCGACCAGAGGGCGAAGAGAGAGGAGATCTGCCACAGCGACAGACCGGTGTCGCTGAAGAGCAGCGCGTACACCGGGTAGAGCAGGATGAGGTCGTTGAGGAACGCGTAGCAGTACAGCGTCGCCGTCAGCCGCCGGATCCCGGTGGCGGGCACGCGTGCAAGAGAGGGTGTCATGAGGCCTTCCCGCAGGGACAACAATTCGGACGCCGGGAGCAGGGCGTCCGAGGCGGCCCTCGGGAGGCACGGCTGCGGGATCAATGTCGCCAGGTCATGAGATGGCATGGTAGGCGGCGGGCTCGGTGTGGCGCAGGGATTTTCCGGGCCAGGGGGACTCTGTGATTCCGTGGACCGGGCTGCGCACAGTCGCGGTGTGACTGACGTCGTCGAAGCCGCCGGCCCGGCCCCACCTGGGACATCCCCTACATCGGAACTCTGGGGGGCGGTCGGTACCGCGTCGAGGGACCGCGCCGCAACAGCCCGTGGCCGGCATACCCGGCTGTCGCTACTGTTAGGCTCCCCACCAGCCGCGCCGGCGGTTGCCATGTCCAGAGAGTGAACCCCGTGACGAGCCAGCCAGCGACGACAACCCTGTGGCGTCCCACCGGCCCCAAGGAGCTGGAACTGGTGCGGAAGCTGCACTGGCGTGCCTGGCCGCCGCGGCTTGCCGAGCAGCCGATCTTCTATCCCGTCCTCAACGAGGACTACGCCGTCAAGATCGCGCGGGACTGGAACGTCAAGCACGATGGCGCCGGCTTCGTCACCCGGTTCGAGGTTGAGTCCGGCTTCTTGCGCAGGTATCCGGTCCAGCAGGCAGGGGGAGAGACGATCCTTGAACTGTGGGTACCGGCCGAAGAGCTTGACGAGTTCAACGCCCACATCGTCGGCAAGATCCAGTTGGTTCACGAGTTCCACTGAGCGGCAGTCGCCGGCGCGCTCCCGGCCGAGCAGTCGTGATCAGCTTGGGCGCGCGATCACCAGCCTCGCCCCCCGTGTCCGGGCGGAAGAGGGCCCGGTCTCCAGGAGGAGTTCTCCGGTTTCGACGGCAAGGCCGAGATCCCGGGTGACGGAGCCGAGAGTGTCGGCGTCGATCTCGAACACGGCGTCGGCCTCGTCCCCGGGCCGCAGGTCGAGGCGCGCGAATCCGCGCAGTTCGCGTGTGCGGGGCCACGAGGACCCTCCCGACAGCCGCCGTACATAGAGCTGGACCGTCTCGCGTACCGGTCGCTCTCCGGTGTTGCGCACGGTGACCCGGCAGGTGAGGGTGGGATCGGCCGGGGTCACGCCGGCGCGCGACAGCCGCGGTGGCGCGTAGGCGACCGTGGTGTAGGACAGGCCGTGGCCGAAGGCGTAGCGGGCAGTGGCGGGCTGGTCCACATAGCCGCGGTACCCGTGATCCTTCGCGTTGTAGAACACCGGCAGCTGCGCGGCCGACCTCGGTACGGACACCGGTAGCCGCCCCTCGGGTTCGGCCGCGCCGAACAGCACGTCGGCGACGGCCCGTCCGCCCCACGGGCCCGGGTACCAGGCGCTCAGCACGGCCGTGGCGGTGCCGGGAAGGTCGGGCAGAGCGTGCGGACGGCCCTGCACGAGCACCACGACCACCGGCACGCCCGTGGCCGCCACCGCGTCCAGGAGCGCCAACTGCCCGTCGGGAAGCCGGAGATCGGCCAGATCGACGCCTTCCCCGCACGTCATGCCCACGGGGTCGGCGGAGGTGACGACGGCCGCGCCGTTGGAGTCGAAGACGGTGTCGCCCGACCGGGCGCTGGACCCGCCCAGGACGAGTACCGCGATGTCCGCCGCTGCCGCCAGCGCGGCCGCCTCCGCGACACCGGAGAGGTCGCCGCCCACCAGATCGCACCCCGGCGCGTAGTCGACCTCGGTGTCCGGCGGGGCGGCCGACCGGATGCCGTCCAGGACTGTGACGTGATGGGAGCCGGGCCGCTGCGGCGCGGTGTAGTCGCCGATCTGCTGGGCGATCGAGTCGGCGTTCGGGCCGAGGACGGCGATCCGGCGGGGCGCCGATGCGATCGGCAGGACCCCTCCGTCGTTGGCCAGCAGCGTGATCGACGCGCGGGCCACGCGTTCACTCAGCTCGCTCGGATCGGCGCGCTGTTCCCCAGGCGCTTCGGCACGCGAGGAGGGCTGGTCGAAGAGGCCCAGACGGAACTTGAGGGTCAGGACCCGGGCCACGGCGGCATCGAGGGTCTGCTCTGCGACGAGCCCCTGCGCCACCGCCTCGGCCAGCTTCGGATAGCAGGCGTCCCAGAGACTGAGATCGCATCCGGCGTTCAGGGCCAGGGCACCCGCGGCCACCGGGTCTCCCGTGAGCCGGACCAGACGGTCGACGGCGCCGCCGTCCGCCATGACGATCCCGTCGAACCCCCATTGGTCCCGCAGGAGTTCGGTCAACAGCGTCCGGTTGGCCACACAGGGCAGGCCGTCGAATTCGTTGTAGGCCGCCATCACCCCGGCGGCGCCGGCTCGTACGCCGGCCCGGGCCGCAGCCAGATGGATCTCGTGCAGCTCGCGGGCGCTCAGCTCGGTGGCCGCGCTGTTGCGTCCGCCGACGGTGGCCCCTTGGCCGGCGAAATGTTTGAGCACGACGGCGACTCCGGCACCGCGCATGCCCCGCACCAGCGCCTCGGTGAGCCGGGCCGCCAGATACGGGTCCTCGCCGAAACACTCCTCCGCACGGCCCCAGCGCGGGTCGCGCACCAGGTCGAGGGCCGAGACGAGCGCCACGTGGCCGCCACGGGCCCGCAGTTCCGCTGCGGCACCGGCCGCCGCGGCCTCGTACAGCTCGGGGTCCCAGGTGGCGCCGACGGCGAGGTTGACCGGCATCACGGTGCCGTCCAGAGCCTGGTGGCCGTGCGGAACCTCCTCGACGAGGAGCACCGGTATCCCCAGCCGGGTGTTCTCCATGACGTACCGCTGCACCACGTCGGCGACCCGGGCCCCGTCCGCCGCCGTGATGCCGTCGGCGAAGCCGACGCCGGACCAGGGGTCGGCCCGCTGTAGCCCGTACAGGGCTCCCATGCCGTCGTACGCGGCGACCTCGGCGCGGAAGGCGTCGGTGAGCCGGTGGCCGTCCGCCGTGCGTTCGTAGGCGTGCCATCCGTACATGCGCTGGTTGACCTGGCCCACCTTCTCGGTGAGCGTCATGCGCGCCAGCAGGTCGCGGACCCGGTCCGCGACGGACGCGGACGGGTCGCGGTAGAGGTGATCGGTCACTTCAGCTCCAGGACGCGCACCCCGTACGGGTCGAGCGTCACGTCCGCGGCCGGTGCGCCCGACTCGAGGTCGTGCAGTGTGCCGTCGGCGACGGGGCGGACGTCAAGCTCCTCGGGGCTCTGGCTGACCAGCCATACGAAGCGGCGCCCGTCCTGGTGGACGACGAGGTCCGCTCCGATGTGGGGGCTGTCGACCGTCACCGGGCGCCGGACCCCGGCGATGTCGGCGAGCGCCGCGTACAGGCGGTGGGTGTCCTCGGGGTTGACGCGGGCGGTGCGGGCGGCCATGTGCTCCAGGGGATAGGTGGCCAGGACGGTGCGGCCACGCCCGGTGTCGCGCACCAGGAGGGCGGGCCGGCCGTGTGCGTCGACGGCGACGACACGCGCGTCACGGGGGAGGACCGGCAGATACGCCCGGCTGTCCTCGTTGCCCGCGACGGGGAAACGCAAGGTGTCCCCTGCCGTCAGCCCGCCGAAGTCGTCGGTGAACGTCATCTCCAGGACATCGTCCTCGATGGGCTCGGCCACACCGTAGGAGAGCTGTAGTTCGACGCCGAACAGCCCGTCCAGGTCGTCGAACCACGGGCCGCGGGTGCCGGGGTGCTCGCCGGAGCAGAACGAGAGGTAGACGGTGGCGCCCGCGTGGGCGCGGCGTTCGAGCTCACGCCGGGTGCGCGTGGTGAGCTGGCGGGTGGCCGGCAGCAGGTACAGGGCCGCGTCGCCGGGCAGCCCGTCGGCCTCGCGGGTGAAGCCCACCGGCAGGTCCGCGGCGCGGGTGGCGACGTAGCTCTGGTGCAGGGAGGTGAAGATCAGCGGCCGGTCGGCGGGCCTGCTGTACGGGTAGCCGCGCTCCAGGAAGGCGGGCACGACCAGCGCCGCGTCCGCGTCGGGGCGTCGGCACCGCGTGAAGTCCACGGTCTCCAACAGCTCGGCGAACTTGGCGAGTTCGAGCAGCGGAGCCTTGGGGGCCCCGGTGCTGTCGGTGATACCGAAGTGCATCTCGAAGGGGTGGTGGTCATACGGCGAGCGGTCCCACAGATCGTCGTAGTCGGTGTTGTTCCAGGCGATCCAGCCGGTCGCTCCGCCGAGCAGGGAGTTGTGCAGGGTCTGCCGGTAGTAGACCGCCGCGTTCTCGGCGGACACGGTGTCCGTGGAGAGGCCGAACTCCTCCAGTACGACGGGGTGTCCGGTGACCGAGGCCAGCTCGCACTCGAAGGCGGCGCGCAGGTGCTGACGGGGCCGGTCGGTGTCGGAGCGGTACACATGCGGGCCGACGAAGTCGACGTACTCGGCGGTCTCGCGCAGCGAGAAGCCGTTGTCGCGGCCGGTGACCTCGATGCCCCAGGCGCCGTCGCCGAGGGAGACGGGCTGGGTGCCGCCGGCCGCCCGCACGGCGTTGCACATGGCCTGCGCCCAGGCCGTCACCACATCGGAGGAGGGCGGATCCACCTGGTAGATGCGGCCGTATCCCGGCATCTCGTTGGTGATGAGCCAGCCCGTGACCGCCGGGTGGTCCTTGAAGCGGCGGGTCATCTGGGACACGAACCACGCCTGGCGGCCGACCATCCACACGTCCTCGTACAGATCGCGGCCACCGCGCCAGGCCGGGTCCCAGTTCTCGCCCGACATGTGTCCGACGATGAAGGTGGGTACCGTCCCCATGCCCGTCTCGCTGTGGGCGTCGAGGAAGTCACGGAAGCGTTCGCACAGCGTCTCGTCGACGCGGTGGGGCTGCGGATGGAAGTCCGGCCAGTAGAAGAACGACCGGGTCATGGTCAGGCCGTGCTCGTGCAGCACCCGCAGTTCCGCGCGGACCGTCTTCGGGTCGTAGTCGCGCCACATCAGGGGCCCGCCGGTGCGGGACCAGAAGTTGGCGCCGAGCCAGGGCAGGACGGCGGGGTGGTGGGTGAGCTGGGCGCTGTGGCGTCGCATGGTCCTTCTCGGATCTCGTGGTGCGGTGTGGGGGAGACTCGTGGATCTGTTGGTCGTGGTGGCAGCGCGGGCGTCAGGCGGGGGAGGCGGGGGCGGGCCCCGTGGACTCGCGGACGACCAGACGCGGCCGGTCGTCGAGCACCGTCTCCTCGACGTCCTCGCCGCAGCGGGCGAGGAGCAGCCGGGCGGCGGCCGCGCCGACCCGCTGCACTTGTTGGTCCACCGTGGTCAGCCGGGGGTGCAGCCACCGGCCGAGCGGCAGGTTGTCGTAGCCGACGACCGACAGGTCGTCGGGGACCCGCAGACCGGCGCGCTGGGCGGCGCCGATGCCGCACACCGCCATGGAGTCGTTGGCGTAGACGATCGCGGTGGCGCGGTCGGCGGTGTCCAGCAGCGCCCGGGTCGCGGCCACGGCGGACACTTCGGTGAAGTCGGTGTGGAGGACCGCGTAGGGCCGCAGACCGGCCGCCTTGAGGGCCGTCTCGAAGACACCGCCGCGCAGCCGTGTGTGCAGCAGGTCGGCGGGGCCCGCCACATAGGCGATGCGTCGGTGTCCGAGGCCGAGCAGGTGGCGGACGACCTCCTCGACGGCGGCGCCCTGGTGGCCGAGGCCGACGCTCGGCACCCGGGCGGCACGGTCGGGGGGACCGAGCAGCACGGCGGGCAGGCCGAGGCGGGCCAGCAGGGCGGGGCGCGGGTCGTCGGTGTGCGCGTCCGTCAGGACGGCTCCGTCGACCCGGCCTTCGGCCGTGAGCTGCCTGTAGAGGGCGTTCTCCTCCTGCGCCCCCGCGACCAGATGCAGCAGGAGGCCGTAGCCGCGGGGCGCGAGTTCGCCCTCGATACCGGTGATCAGCTCGCTGAAGTGCGGATCCGCGCCGAGCACGTCGGTGGGGCGCCGCACCACGAGCGCGAGGATGCGGGTACGGGCGTTGCGCAGGGCGGCGGCGGGCGCGCTCGGCGACCAGCCGAGCTCTCCCGCGGTGTCCAGGATGCGCTGCCTGGTCGGCTCCGACAGCCGGCCCTTGCCGTGGAAGGCCTGGGACACGGCCGCCGTAGACACCCCGGCGGCGGCCGCCACCGCCTTGATGGTGGGCCGGCGGCCCTGCTTCCCGGCAGGCGCGCTCACATCTTCACCGCGCCGCTGATGAGCGCCTGCTGCATGCGCTTCTGGAGCACCGTGTAGACGATCCATACGGGGATGAGGGTCAGCACCGTGCCGGCCGTGAGGACGCCGTAGTCGGTGCCGATGACCGCCTTCAGCGTGGGCAGGGCCGCCTGGACGGTGCGCTGGTCGGGGTCCGGGCCGATGATGACGAGCGAGTACAGGTACTCGTTCCAGAACGTCAGGAAGTTCAGCAGGACCACGGTGGCGATGCCGGGCAGACACATCGGCGTGTAGATGTGGCGCAGCACCGTGTAGGTGGACGCCCCGTCCATCCGGGCGGCCTCCTCCATCTCCCTGGGGATGGTCCGCATGAACTGCACCAGGATCACCACCGACAGCGGCATCGCCGTCGCGGGCAGGAAAAGGACCATGAAGAGCTGTGTATGGAACAGCCCGGTGGCCGCGGCGAGCAGAAACGTCGGGAAGAGCGCCGCGAACGTCGGGATCAGGAAGCCGAGCGAGAAGACCTTCTCCATCGCCGAGGCCAGCCGTCCGGTCGACCGGGCGAGGGCGAACGACGCGGGCAGCGCCAGCAGCAGGGTCAGCGCCAGCGAAAGGACCGTCACCAGAGCCGAGTTGACGATGGCCGGCCCCAGGGAGGCGCTGGTGTAGGCCGTCCGGAAGTTGTCGAAGCCGAGTGAGTCCGGCAGCGCGAAGGGATGGGCGAAGATCTCCTCGTTGCTCTTGAACGCGGAGGCGAGGAAGTAGTAGAGCGGCACGATCAGCAGCACCGCGTAGGTCCACACCAGAAGGTGTGCGGGCAGCCAGCGTTTGCCGAGTTTCATGGTGACCGCTCCGATCAGTAGTTCTGGCGAAACGCGCGGCGGATGGCGAGCAGCCCGACGAGCCCGGCCAGAAAGAGGACGACGCCGACGGTCTGGCTGTAACCCAGGTCGGCCGCGATGAACGCCTTCTGATACACGAGAAACGACAGCGTCGTCGACGAACTGCCGGGACCGCCCATGGTGAGCAGCAGGACGTGCTGTGCCGAGCCGAAGAGGGTCCACAGGAACTGAAGCATGGTGACGACGCCGACATAGTCACGGATCACGGGGAAGTGGATGCGCCACATGGTCCGCCAGTGCCCGGCCCCGTCCAGCTGTGCCGCCTCGCCGAGCTCGTCCGGGACGCTGTCGAGCCGGGCGGCGAACAGGACGGCGGTGAAGCCGATCCCGCTCCATACGTCCAGGGCGATGAGACAGGCCAGAGCCGTCGACGGCGAGGCGAGCCAGGCGTCGGTGAGCGAACCGAGCCCCGCGGACTGCAACGTGCCGTTGACCAGCCCGTCCGGCGACAGCGCCGCGTAGAACACCATGGCCTTCGCGGGGGTGGATATCAGGCCGGGGATGAACAGCAGATAGCGGATGACACGGTGTCCGGGGGGTTTCTGGGCGACGTAGTAGCCCAGCATGTAGGCGCATACGATCATGATCGGCAGCGCCACGGCGAGCTGGACGGCGGTGTTGTTCACCGCGTCCCAGAACACGGGGTCGTCGAAGACCGTGCGGACGTTGTCGAGACCGGCGAAGGACACCGGCTGAAGCATCCCCGGCCAGTGCAGGGCGGCGATCACGAAGATGGCGATCACCGGACCGATCATGAAGATCGCGTACCAGATCAGCGCGGGGACGGCGAGGATCGTGCCGCCCTGTCGGGCGTTGTGCGAACGGGGCGTGGCGGAGGGCGGAGCGGGGTGGCGGACCGCGGCCCCGCCCGGGGTCGACGTCAGCGTCGTCATGAGGTGGCTTCCGTGAGGTCGGGCTCGGGATGCGAGCGAGCGGGCGGGCGGGTCACGCGGAGCGGTACGCGGTCTCGAGCGCGGCGCGGACCTTCGCGGCGCTGGTGCCTCGGGTGAACGATGTGCTGGTCGCGGTGATCAGCGGCTGGGTGGCGGCGGGCGGAACATACACATCGGGCAACAGCACCTGGCTCACATCGGAGCCCAGCTTCTGCGCGGCGGCGACCAGCGGGAAGTCCGTGCTGACGGTGTCGGAGCGCAGCGCCATGTCGCGGCCGCTCTCCTTGATGAACCGGGAGACGGTGTCGCGGCGGTACATGAAGCGCAGGAACTTCTCGACGGCATCGATCTTCTTGGCGCCGTTCGGGCTGATCCAGAATCCGATCAGGGTGTACGTCCGCAGGATGGTGGGCTTGTCGTGCACGGCGCCGTCGGCCAGCGGCCAGCCGCCGACCTCGGTGTGCCGGACGACCTTCTCGGGCACCTTCGCCAGCGCCGATGACATCGCCGATTCCATCGCCGCGGACTCGGTGTTGAACTGCGTGGTCATCAGGTCCGATGTGAGGCCTTGTGCCTTGTCGGCGAAGACGCCCGCGTCCCGCAGCGTCGCGAAGTATTCGATGCCCTCCCGGGCGCCCCTGCTGCCGAAGTCCCCGGTGGAGTAGACGTGCCTGGCCTCGTCCTCGGTCAGGAAGGTCTGGATGATCTGGGCGAGCAGCTTCTGCCCGGTCCAGTCGTTGCCGCCGACGGTCACGGGCGCGATCCCCTTGGCGCGCAGCTTGCGGGCCGCGGCGATCAGCTCGTCACCCGTGGTGGGTATCGCGTCGACGCCCGCCCGGTCCAGCAGCGCTCTGTTGTAGGCGATAGGCCAGTTCGTGGCGAAGTAGGGGAAGGCCCGCAGCCTGCCCTTGGCGTCGGTCCACGCGGCGAGAGCCTCCGGGCGCACCCGGTCGCGCAGCCCCCAGTCGTCCAGGTAGCCCTTGACGTCGACGGTGGCGCCGACGTCCGTCCACGCGAGCGTCTTGTCGTAGAGGTTGACCATCACGACGTCCGGCTCCTTGCGGGCCAGGCGCGAGGTCTCGTACACCTGCGCGAGGTCATCGCCGTTGATCAGGTTCTTGACCTTGAGTCCCGGATTTTCCTTGCGGAATCGGTCCAGGCCCGCGAGGTAGGTGGGCGATCCCGGGGAGGTGGTGCCCAGCTGGCTGTGCACGACGAGCGTATGGGGATCGGAGTCCGCCGCGGCCACAAGGGAGCAGCCGGACAGGGCAGGCAGGGCGGTCGCGGCGGCGAGGCCGGAACCGGCGGCGAGGAAGCCGCGCCTAGTCAGCGGTGAGTGCACAGCGGGGTGTCTCCAACCAGGCGGTTAACGAGTGGTTAATCGATCTACCTCGAGGGTGTGAGGAATGTAGGGGCCGCTTCGCGTCCGGTCAAGGCCTTGTCGGCCGTCGATGCCATGAGGAACCTCGCCGGGGGCGGTAACCGGCTTCCCGCGTAGGCAGGGCAGGGGCCGTGCCCGTTTCGCATACTGACGAGCATGGCCACCTACGACACGCTCGGCGCCGCGTACGCCCGGACACGACAGCCTGATCCGCGGATCGCCGCGCAGATCCACGCCGCCCTCGGGAACGTCACCGACGTGATCAACGTCGGGGCGGGCACCGGCTCCTACGAGCCGCCGCGGACCGCGCTCGCGGTCGAGCCCAGCCAGGTCATGATCGCCCAGCGCCCGCCGGGATCCGCGCCCGCCGTGCGGGCCGTCGCGGAGCACCTCCCGCTGCGTGACAACGCCGCCGAGGCCGCGATGGCCCTGCTGACCGTCCACCACTGGGCCGACCTGGCAGCCGGAATGGCCGAGCTGCGCAGGGTCGCCCGCCGCCGCATCGTCATCCTGACGTGGGACCAGCAGGTCTTCCGCGAGCGGTTCTGGCTCGTCCGGGACTACCTCCCGGAGGCGGCCGCGCTCGACGACACCCGCGCCACCCCCACCGACCAGCTGGTCGACCTGCTCGGCGGTGCGCGCCAGGAACCGGTCATGGTCCCCCATGACTGCGTGGACGGATTCGGCGCCGCATACTGGCGCCGCCCCGCGGCCTATCTCGACCCGCGGGTGCGCGCGGGGATCTCCATGCTGGCCCAGACCGGCGAAGACGCCATCGCGCCCGGTCTGGCCCGGCTCGCGGACGACCTGGCAACCGGCCGCTGGCACACACACCACGCCGAACTGCTCACGCTCGACACCATTGACGTCGGATACCGGCTGCTCGTGACCGACCTGCCAACGACCAACGCGTTCAATCCGTCAGCGGCTCCGTGACGACCTCGGCCGACGCCGCGGCCGGCATCCCGGGGATCGCCGCCCCGGCCTGTTTCACGATCGCCCGCGTATCGGCCTGACGGACGGCCCATCCCCGCCCCACCCGCCGCCGTACGCGAGGCCGAGCCGAGACCGGCGCGTGCCTGGGTGGTCCTGGCCGTCGTCGTGGCATCGTCGGCAGTGATCTTCCTGGACAAGGCTCTGCTCGGTCTGGCCGCCAAGCCGCTCATGGCGGATCTCCACCTGAGCAAGGCGGAGTTCGGATCGCTGGGCAGCGCCGCCTACCTGCTGTTCGGCGTGACCTGCCTGATCGCGGGCTTCCTGTCCGAGCGGATTTCGCCCCGCTGGATCCTGCTGGTCTGCGGTCTGCTGTGGGCAGCGGGGCAGGTCCCCGCGCTGTTCGCCGTGAGCGGCGCCGCGATCTACGCGAGCCGAGTGATGGTGGGCGCGGCCGAGGGCCCCGCCCAGCCCCTGGCGCACATGGCCGCGTACTCCTGGTTCCCCAACGAGCGGCGCGGCCTGCCCGCCGCCCTCATCACCTGTGGCGCGGCGATCGGCAAGCTCGCGCTCGCCCCGGTGCTGACCCTGGTCATCCTGCACTTCGGCTGGCGGGCGGGTTTCCTGTCCGTCGGGCTGCTCGCCCTGACGTGGAGCGTCGTGTGGTTCTTCACCGGTCGGCTCGGCCCCTATGCGGACAAGGCGGCCACCGGACGGGCACACGAGAAGACCTCGGACCCGCAGGAGGAGGAGAAGCGTGCCGTCCGCGACAGCGTGCCGTGGCGCCGGATCCTGCTGAACGGCACCTTCCTCGGCGCTCTGGCCGCCTACTTCACTCAAGGGGCGCTCGCCGCGGTCGTCTTCACCTGGCTGCCCTCCTACTTCGAGGACGGTCTCGGCTTCTCGGCCGCGACCTCCGGTTCCCTCTTCGGACTGCCCAGCGCGATGGCCATCGTGGCCCTGTTGTCGGTCGGACCGATCACCGATCGTCTGCTGCGCCGTGGCTTTTCCTCCCGGTTCGTACGTGGTGTCTTCGGCGGCAGCTGCCTCGTCGCCGCGGGTCTCATCCTGACTCTGCTGCACTGGGTGACGTCGCCCGTCGTCGCCGTGGCTCTCCTGATGCTGGGATACGGGCTGTCCACCACCGTGCAGGCCGTCGCCAATCCGGCCGTCGCCGAGATCGCCCCCGCCGCCCGGCGTGGCGGTGCGCTGGGGGTCCTCACCGCGCTCGGTACCAGCGCGGGGATCATCAGCCCGATGTTCACCGGCTGGCTCCTCGACCGGTCGGCGACGGAGCAGCAGGGCTACACCGATGCCTTCCTCGTCTTCGGTGTGCTCGTGGCCTTCGGCGGTCTGTGCTTCGCACTGCTGGTCAACCCGGAACGAGACGCCCGCCGATCGCTGGGCTGATCATGGCCGCGCCTCCCAACGCTGTGGCGCTGGGAGGCCCGCGACTGCTGTGGCCAGGATGATCAATTTCGATGCTTGTCCCGCGCCGTCCGGCCGGCCGATGTCGGCGTCACTCTCCCGGGTGGCATGGGTTCGTCAGCCTGCTGTGGGCCGGGGGCGTCGAGCGTAGGCGCGGGCGGCGCGGGCGCGGTCGCCGCAGCGGGTGGAGCACCACTGGCGGCGGCCGTGGCGCAGCAGGTAGCGGTTGCACGGGGTGGAACCGCAGCCGGTGAGGCGGTCGGCGTCGGGGCCGGTGAGGAGGTCGGCCGCGTTGGCCGCGAGGGCCGCCAGAGCGCGGTCGAGGATCTCGTTGGTGGGGCACGGCGCCGCGCGGTAGGGGCCGCTCTTCTCGTCCCAGTGCAGCAGGGCGGCCGAAGGGGCTCTGCTCAGCGCGTCGTTGACAGCGGACAGCGCCGCGGGCAGGGCGGGCAGCCCGGCGACGCGGGCGGCGAACAGCGATCTGAGGTGTTCGCGCAGGGAGCGCAGCTGCGCCGCGCACATCTCCCGCACCCCGGCGTCAGCCGGCGCGAGACCGTGTTCGGTGAGCCACCGATTGGCCGCCTCGGGGGTGCCGAGGAGATCGATGAAGTGCCCTCCGGGCAGTGCGACGGCGCTGTTGACGAAGTCGAGGGCGAGGTATTCCTCCGCCCCCGGCGCGGGCGGAGACACGGATTCGGAGGTCGGGGTCTCGCTCATGGCTGTCATGGTACGGCTTGTGTTCATCCGTGAGACGCCGCTATCGTCTCTCACGGATAACCCAACACCCATCCGTGAGGTTTTGATGGCCGGCACCAGCACGACCGCTGAGCAGATCTCCGTCCGCGTCTTCGGCGGCCCGACGGCCCTTTTCGAATACGGGGGCCTGCGCTTCCTGACCGACCCGACTTTCGACGCGCCTCGCGACTACCACGTGCCGGGCGGCCGGCTGACCAAGACGGCGCCCTCCTCCGCCGCCGCGCCGGCCGACCTCGGCCGTATCGACGTGGTCCTGCTCTCCCACGACGAGCACCCCGACAACCTCGACGCCTCCGGCCGGGCACTGCTCGCCGACGTCCCACTGACCCTGACCACGCCTGGGGGCGGGCAGCGCCTCGGTGCGGGGGCCCGGGGGCTGGCCGACTGGGAGTCGATCGAGCTGGACCGCCCCGGCGGCGGCACGATCACCGTCACCGGCGTGCCCGCCCTCCACGGGCCCGGCGTGCGCGAGGACGTCGAGCCGATCACCGGCCAGGTCGTCGGATTCGTCCTGACGGGGGAGGGCCTGCCCACGGTGTACGTCAGCGGCGACAACGCCTCGCTCGACCTGGTCGAGGAGATCGCCGAACGGTTCGGTCCGGTGGACACTGCCATCCTGTTCGCCGGGGCTCCCCGCTTCCCCGTCCTCTTCGACGGCGCTCTGATCGTCCTCGACAGCACACAGGCCGCCCACGCTGCCCAGATCCTGGGCGCCCGCCGGGTGGTTCCCGTCCACTACGACAGCTGGGCGCACTTCACCGAGGGCCGTGACGAACTGGTCGCCGCCTTCACCGACGCCGGGCTGCTCGACCGCCTGGACCTGGGTGACCGGGGCTGACCATACGGCGGTGCGGGCCGGACGCCGGCCGACGCCACCCGCGCGACCACGGCCACGGCGCCGCCGCCAACGCACCCGGCGGTTCCGTCGCCGTGTTCGCGGTGGCCCTCGCGTTGCTGGGTGTGGGCTGGAGTCTCCGATCGTGCACCACGCTGGATGCGGGGACCCTACTGGGGGTCGCCTGACCACTCTGGTCGCGGGGTCAATCAGTGGCGTCTGACAATTCCTCGTACAGTCCTTCCAACGCGATGCGATCGTCGTCTGTACCGGTGTGCGGCGTGGTGAACCACAGTGCATATTCGGCGATCTCGGAAAGCCGCCAATCAAGTGCGAACAGTTCGACCATCGCAGGGTCGGGGGCCAAACCGTCGGCTTCACCCGTATCGAGCAGGTCGGAGTAGTCCCGCTCACGCGGCGCGAGAGCCAGCGACTCCCAGTCGACCAGCTTCAGTCCGCGGGCAACCATGACCTGGTTGTCGTTGTGCGGCTCGCCATGGGTCGGCACCCAGAGATCACGATGGGAGTGCGCGATGTCCGCGAGTTCTCCATAACGGCCGGTCCAGCGCTTGATCGCGTCATGGTGTGAGGCAAGCGCACCCCGGGCTTCCTCCGCCAGCGGGCCGGACGTCCAGGGCTGGGCGGTGCGAGCCCGCAACTCGTCGGCGAACCCCGGGCCGACCCGTGGAACCCAGCACGGCAGGCCGTCCGGTGGTGCCGTGCGATGCAACGCGACCAGCGCCGCGATCACCTCGCGGACGTGCTGGGGTGCGCGAGCCTCAGCCTCAGTCGGAGACCGTCCGTCCAGCCACGGCGTCACACTGAGCACGCCGGGCCCGACATCGATCGTGAACCGCCCGGGCCGCGCGGGCGACGGCGCACACACCATGTCCAGACCCCCGGCGGCCAGCGCGGCCGCCCCCGCGTAGGCAGCCTCCAGCGAGGCCGCGGTATGACGGGGCGCCAACTGGTCCAACGTCACGAACAGCGTCTTGTCGCCACCGGCCACCCGCCAGTGGTGTGCGCCGAAACCCCAGGGCAGGTAGTCGACTTCGGCGATCTCAGGCAGCCAGTGGGTGGCAACCGCACTGGCGATCGCCTCATCGTTGATAAAGGACGGACGGGTACGCACAAGATCCGATCCTAGGAAGCGCGTGGGTCACAGTCACGTGAGTTTTGCTGCCAGGCCGGTCCCGAGCATGTGAGCCAGCGCCCACGTTTTCATCACTCTTCTAAGATCGGGACCGATCACTGCTCCTGGGGATACGGATGGCTTTCGAGATAGATCTGCCGCTCGGCGAAGACCGCAATGCCGATCGGCTCGCAGCTGAACTCACCGAACTCGGCAACGAGCGCTTCCTGCGGGCGGTGGTCCGCGACCAGGCGCGTTTCCACCACCGCAGCACTGACCGCCTCGTCGGCTGGACCACCAACGGTCCGGAGACCACCGAGTTCACCGAGCTCGCCGAGACCACCTCCAGCCTTCTGCTGCGTGCCATCCACCTTTGCTTCACGGCCCACCTGCCACTGAGCCTGTCACCCGACCTGCTCTGGTACGCCGTCGTGCACGAGGTGGCCGTCCACGTCCGGCTGAACCGCGGCACGTACGAGGGACTCTTCACCGACACGCCCGGTCATCAGCGGACCATCGCCGTCCGCGACGACTTCGCTCCCGAGGACTGGGAGCGCTCGATCAACCTGGTACAGCAGCCGCTGCGCTCCCGGATCGGCGACGATGTGGCCGACCTGTTCCAGCCCGCCTTCTCCACTACCACCCCTGCCGATGCCACCGCCGCGCTGGTCGCGCTGATGGACGTGGTCAGTCCGTACTACCGCTTCCGGTGGCAGACGCTCTGCGGCATTCCACGGATCCGGCTGGAGGGCACGGACCGGGACTGGCGCCTGCTGGTGGCCCGCGTGCGGGAGCTGTCGGAGTGGTTCGAGGGCCTGCGCCCGTGGTTCACCGCCCTGCACCCGGTGTTGGAGGCGATCAGCGAGACAGCCTCCGGTTGGGGCGTCGACCACGGATTCTGGCGGTCGCTCTACAAGTGGGAGTCGGGGTCCGGCGGCGACCGGGTCACCGGCTGGATCACCGCCTTCTTCGCTCACCGGTACACCGACGACGGGCCATGTCCCCTACAGTCGTTCGGCCCCGGCACCACCGCCCAGGACGACTTCCCCTCCCATGTCTCATGTGTTCCGTTCCGCTGGGAGACCCCCACCGGCACCTTTGACATGGCCTTCCTCGGAGGCGTCATCGGCATCGAACGCAGCGGTGAGTGGATCCGGCCCCGGTTGGGCCACGCCGTGGTCGAGCTCCTCCCCGCCACGTAGCACCACGACGGGCATCTCCCCGAGCCCTGGACCCTGGCGGACGTTCAGCGCTTCACAGGCTGCCCTCAAGCCCAGTTGCCGACCACCATCGGCACCGTTACCTCGCACGGCGAACCTCTCCAGGCCGACTGCGTCATCGACCTGGAGGGGATCTGCGTTCAGCGCGTTATACGTCGCTCAGCGCGATGGCGGCGGCGGGGCATACGGCGGCCGCGTCCCGGACGGCCGCGTGCTGGTCCGCTGCCGGCTCGGGGTCGAGGAGGACGACGATGCCGTCCTCGTCGCGCTGGTCGAAGACGTCCGGTGCGGCGAGGACGCAACTCCCGGCGCCGCAGCACTTGTCCTCGTCCACGGTGACCTTCATGGTCGCTCCTTTCTTTTCGGCCGTGCCTTCGGCTGTGCGGTCGGTCGGTACGGAGGTTTCGGCGGGGCGGGTCACCATCGCACGGGCACCTCGCGCAGGCCGCCGACGGTGAGTCCCTCGACCTGGCGCAACTGCGCGACGGGTACGGCCAGGTCGAGGCTCGGCAGCTTGCGCAGCAGGACCTCGAGGACGACCTGGAGTTCGGTGCGGGCCAGGGACTGGCCCAGGCAGGAGTGGGCACCGGCGCCGAAGGCGAGATGGGGGTTGGGGCTGCGGGTGAGGTCCATCTCGGCCGGGTCCGTGAAGGCCCGCTCGTCGCGGTTGGCTGCGGACAGGCCGCAGAAGACGGTGGTGCCGCCCGGCAGCACCGTCCCGTCGACCTCGTAGTCTTCGGTCAGATAGCGCCGGAGGCCGTAGCCGCCCAGGTTGGCGTCGGAGCGCAGCACCTCGTCGACCGCGGTGCGCACCAGAGAGGGGTCGGCCAGCAGGCCGTCCCACCGGGTGCGGTCGGCCAGCAGCATGACGACCATCTTGCCGATCATGTTCGCGGTGGTCTCGTGCCCGGCGACCAGCAGGGCCATGCCGGTGTCGCGGAGCTCGGGGTCGGTCAGCCCCTCACCCTCCGCCCGGCTCTCCTCGATGAGGGTGCTGATCAGGTCTTCGCCGGGCTCGGCGCGCTTGGCCGCGATCAGCTCGGACATGTAGGCCACGGAGTCGTCGTGGGCCGCGCCGGTCTCCTCCTCCGAGTAGCGGCTGACGTTCAGGAACGCGTCGGACCAGTAGGAGAAGCGGTCCCGGTCCTCGACGGGCGCGCCGAGGAGGCCGCAGATCACGTAGACCGGCAGCGGGAAGCCGAGCGCTGCCTTGAGGTCGGCGGGCGGGCCGCTCTTGACCATGGCGGCGACGATGGCCTCGGCCATCTCCTCCATGCCGGGGCGCAGCGCCGTCACGCGCTTTGCGGTGAAGTACTTGCCGACGTGACGGCGCCACCTCTGGTGGCCTTCGCCCTTCATGTGGAGCGAGAGCGACGTGCCGCTGTTGGTCGATACGCCGCCGCCCCCTTCCGGGGCGATCCTCGCGCTGTCGTCCTCGGCGGCCGGGCGCGAGAAGCGTGGGTCCGACAGGAGTGCCTTGACGTGTTCGTAGCGGGTCAGCAGCGTGCCGGTGTCTCCGCTGGGGAGTTCGACGGTGGCCACCGGACACTGTGCGCGCAGCAACTCCCATTCGGGCGGCGGGTCCAGGGGACCGTCGGTGGGCAGTGGCAGGCGGACGATGGGGTCGTTCTGGCTCATCTGGCCTCTTCGGGTGGGGGTGAAGGGGTGTGGTTTGCGCAGCGGTTGCCGCCCGGCAGGTGGGCGGGGCTGGCTGCCGTCCCACAACCGGGCTTGGGTGAGCGGCTGTTCGGGTGCAGTCGTCGCAGCCGAGGTGGCGGGGCGCATGGGCATCCGGCTGCCCGCGCCATCGCGAAGTCGGGAATCTGCTCGACCAGGGTGTCGACGACGGCCTTGGTCATGTCACGGTTAAATCAACCGATTGATTTAACCGTATCGCATGCGTGCGGCCGAAACAGAGGGGATTGCGCCATAGTGCTTCAGGGGCGTGGGGGCATGGCTGGTCTCTCCGTCGGCCGGGACCGGCCACGTCATTGCGTACGCTTTCGTCGTTTGGCCTCGCCGACCTGGCCGAGGATCTGCGGTGGCCTGGGGGACGGGCTCTCGTGGACGGGTGTGACGTCCCGAGGTGGTGGTGGCGATGGCCGACAGGACGAGACGAGACGAGCAGGTCAGCGCGACGCGGTTGGCACTCCTGGACGCGGCGGAGCGGTTGTTCGCCGAACGCGGGGTGCACGCGGTCGCCAACCGTCAGATCAGCGAGGCCGCCGGACAGGGCAACAACGCCGCGGTCAGCTATCACTTCGGCACGAAGATCGACCTGATACGCGCCATCGCCCGCCGGCATGCCGAGCCGGTCGAGGTCGGCCGTCTGCGCATGATCGAGGCCATCGGAGACTCCGCCGATCTGCGGGACTGGGTGGCCTGCGCGGTCCGCCCTGTCACCGAGCATCTGGAGGCTCTGGGTACCCCCAGCTGGTACGCCCGGTTCATCGCCCAGGTCACGGCCGACCCGGCCCTGCGTGCTGTCACGGCCGAGGAGTTCGCGGCCGGCTCGCCGTCGATGCGGCGGTTGCAGGAGGGCCTGGACCGCTGTCTGCCCGAGCTGCCGGCCGAGGTGCATGCCGAGCGCGGCGCCATGACGCGTCACTTGATCGCCCAGATGTCCGCGGAGCGGGAGCGCGCCCTTGCGGACAACGCGCCGACACCCCGGGCCAGTTGGCACGACACGGCGAACGGTCTGATCGACGCCATTGTCGCGCTGTGGCAGGCGCCGGTCACGCGCGAGGACTGACCGGCCGACCCGTTCGGTGCGCCTTCGTTCGCGTGGCGCCGGGTCCGGCCGAAATTAAATCAATGAATTGACTTAACTGCTCCCGCTGGTGTTGCCTGGTCCGCAGCGATGTCGAGTCGCGGGAGACCGGGGGCGCGCAGCGGCTGCGCGCGCAGGTCACGGCCGCGCACCGCAGCGGACTCGACGATCTCTCGCTGGAGCATCCCCGCGCCCCCGAGCCCCGTGCCCCCCCCCACGAGCGAGGAGAAGCAGTGACCGGTGCAGCAGGCAATTCGCCGAGCGGGACCCCGGTGGACACTCCGGATTACGACATCGGCAGGTCCGCGCGGTGTCCGCTCGATCCGGCACCCGCGATGCGGGCACGGCAGGCGGAGGGCCCGCTGACCCGGGTCCGGCTGTGGGACGGGACCCTCGCATGGCTGGTGACCGGTTGGGAGGAACACCGGGCGGTGCTGTCCGACCAGCGGGTCAGCGTGGACCCGTTCCAGCCCGGCGCGCCCAAGCTCTCCCCCGGGGAGGTCGAGACGATCGACCGACTGAAGAAGCAGGGCAAGCGCTCAACCGGCACCAGCTTCATCATGATGGACGATCCCGAACATGCCCGCCTGCGCCGCATGGTGACGTCCGCGTTCACCATCAAGCGGGTGGAGGCCATGCGCCCACCCACCCAGCGGATCACGGACGACCTGATCGACAAGATGCTCGACGGCCCCAAGCCGACGGATCTCGTCGAGGCGTTCGCGCTGCCGGTGCCGTCGCTGGTGATCTCCAATCTGCTCGGCGTGCCCTACGACGACCACGACTTCTTCCAGTCGAACAGCAAGACCATCATCAACCGGAACTCGACCGCCGAGCAGCGGATGGGAGCCAGGCAGCGACTGTCCGAGTACCTGGACGGGCTGCTGGCCGAGAAGCTCGTCCACCCCGCTGAGGACCTGCTCTCCGGACTCGCCGAGCGGATCAAGGGCGGCGAGCTGTCCCGGGAAGAGGCGACCGAGATGGGGGTGCTGATGCTGTTCGCGGGACACGAGACCACCGCGAACATGATCACGCTGGGTACGCTTGCCCTGCTTCACCACCCTGACCAGCTGACACTCCTGCGGGACGCCGAGGACCCGAAGGCGATCGCCCTGGCGGTCGATGAACTGCTGCGCTACCTCACCATCACGCACGGCGGATTGCGCCGGGCGGCACGGGAGGACATCGAGATCGCCGGCCAGGTCATCCGGGCCGGCGAAGGCATCATCACGGTCAACGAGACCGCGAACCGGGATCCGTTGGTCTTCCCCGACCCGGACCGGCTGGACCTCACCCGCGACGCCCGCCGTCATGTGACGTTCGGATACGGGATCCACCAGTGCCTGGGCCAGCCGTTGGCCCGCATGGAGTTGCAAGTCGCCTACCCCGCCCTCCTGCGGCGGATCCCGACACTGGCCCTGGCCGCGGACCTGGGGGAGATCCCGTTCAAGCACGACGGGTTCGTCTACGGGGCCTACGAGCTTCCGGTGACCTGGTGATGACGCCGATGCCCAGGGACCTGGTGATCGTAGGAGCCTCGGCCGCCGGACTGGCCACGGCCGAGGCCCTGCGCAACAAGGGATACGACGGGGCGCTCACCCTCATCGGCGACGAGCCGCACCTTCCGTACGACCGGCCGCCGCTGTCCAAGCAGGTCCTGTCCGGTGACTGGCAGCCGGAGCGGGTGAGGCTGCGTGACGAGGAGGCCATCGGCAGGCTGGACGCGGACTTTCGACTCGGCCGCCGGGCAGCCGGGCTGGACATCGCCCGGCGGAAGGTCCTGCTGGACGGCGGTGACCGCCTCCCGTTCGGCGCCCTGGTCATCGCCACCGGCGTCACCCCGCGCCGGCTGCCCGGGGACGACCTGGCGGGCGTGCACGTCCTGCGCACGCTCGACGACGCCCTCACGCTGCGGACCCATCTGCTGGCCCGGCCGAAGGCCGTCGTGGTCGGCGCCGGGTTCCTCGGCGCCGAGGTGGCGGCGGTGGCCCGCACCATGGGGCTGGAGGTCACGCTGGTCGACCCGCTGCCGGTGCCGATGCGCCGACAACTCGGCGACCGGATCGGGGAACTCGTCGGACAGATGCACAGCGATCACGGGGTCGCACTGCGCCTGGGGGTCGGCGTGGCCCGGTTCCTGGAATCCGCCGGCCGGGTGGTCGCCGTCGAACTGGCCGACGGCACGAAGCTCGACGCGGACCTGGTCCTGGTCGCCGTGGGATCCACACCGGCGACGGACTGGCTGACCGACTCCGGACTGCCCCTTGGCAACGGCGTGGAGTGCGGCGCCCGCTGCCAGGCCGCCCCCGGTATCTACGCCGCCGGAGACGTCGCGTCCTGGCACAACCCGCACTTCGGCCTGCGGATGCGCGTCGAACACCGCCTCAACGCCACCGAGCAGGGCATGGCCGTGGCCGCGGACCTCCTCGGTGAACAGCGCCCCTTCGCCCCCATTCCCTACTTCTGGAGCGACCAGTACGACGCCCGCATCCAGGCCTACGGCATCTTCCCCGACGACGCGGACGTGAAGATCGTGCACGGCAGCCTGGACGACCGCCGGTTCGTCGCCGCCTACGGCCACGAGGGCAAGGTGGTCGGAGTGCTCGGCTGGAACAGCCATCGCGAGCTGCGCAAACTCCGTCAACTCGTCGTCGACCACGCTCCTCATCCCGGCACGCGCACGGCGGGAGGAAGCCAGGAGCCGTGAAGGACCACCTGATGTGCCGACGGGACCGGTCCGCCGCCGGTCCGTCGCGTTCGCTGTCCGTTGTCCGACCCTCCCCGGAGCCCGCCTGATGAGCACAGCCGCGGCGAACGAGCCCGCCACCACCGCGGACCCCCAGCCGCCCAAGGCCCGGCGACAGGTCCTGGTGGCCCTCAGCGGCTTGCTCAGCGCGCTCTTCGTCGCGACGCTCAGCAGCACGGTGGTCTCCACCGCGCTGCCGAAGATGATCGGCGCGTTGCACGGCTCGCCGACCCAGTACACCTGGGTCGTCACCGCGACCCTGCTCAGCACCACCGCCACCACCCCGATCTGGGGCAAGCTGGCGGACCTGTTCAACAAGAAGAACCTCGTACAGATCGCCGTCACCGTCTTCGTCCTCGGGTCGGTGGCGGCGGGGGTGAGCCAGTCACCAGGGCAGCTCATCGCCGCGCGCGCCTTACAGGGCGTAGGCGTCGGCGGCGTACAGTCCCTGGTCCAGATCGCCATCGCGGCGATGATCCCGCCGCGCGAACGCGGCCGGTACAGCGGCTACCTCAGCAGTGTCACGGCCCTGTCCACCATCGGCGGTCCGCTGCTGGGCGGCCTCATCGTCGACACCTCGTGGCTGGGGTGGCGGTGGTGCTTCTTCATCAGCATTCCGGTCGCCGTCGCCGCGCTGGTCCTCCTCCAGCGGACGCTGCGCCTCCCGGTCATCCGACGCGACGACGTGAAGATCGACTACCTGGGAGCGACACTCATCGCCTCGGGCGTCAGCGTGCTGCTCATCTGGATCTCGTTCGTCGACAGCTCGTTCGCCTGGGCGTCCTGGCAGACCGCCGCCATGGTCGGTGCGGCAGTGGTCCTGCTGTCCGTCGCGCTGTGGGTGGAAGCGCGCGCCGCCGAGCCCATCGTGCCGCTCCACATCATCAAGCAGCGCACCACCGTGCTGGCGATCCTCGGAAGCCTCGCCGCCGGCACGGCCATGTTCGCGGCCTCGGTCTACCTCAGCCAGTATTTCCAGGTCAGCCGCGGTTACACGGCCACCGAGGCGGGGCTGCTGGCCATTCCGATGATGGGCGGCATCCTGGTCTCCTCCATCCTCGCGGGGCGGCTGCTCAGCAGGACCGGGAAACTCAAGCCCTTTGTCATCGTCGGTTCCGTCCTGCTCACGGCCGGGTTCGCCGGACTCGGCACCATTGACCACAGGACGTCCCTGGTCTTCATGAGCGCGGCGATGCTGTGCATCGGCCTCGGCGTCGGCATGACCATGCAGAACTTCGTCCTCGCCGTGCAGAACTCCGTCCCGCTGAAGGACATCGGCACGGCCAGCACCACGGTCACCTTCTTCCGCTCCCTGGGCGGCACGTTCGGCGTCACCGTCCTGGGCGCAGTCCTGGCTCGCCACGTCGCCGAACGGACTGCGCAGGGCCGGGAAACCGCCCGCGTCGCCTACGGCGACGCGACCGGACTCGTCTTCCTCATCGGCGCCGCGGTAGCGGCCCTCGGCATCGTCGCGGCGGTCCTGCTGAAGCCGGTGACGCTGCGGACCAGCCTCGACTCGTCCGAAACGGCCGAACACTGACGAGATATTCCGCAGCCGGTCCGCCCGCATACTTCGGGTCAACCGGTCAGCGGGAACGCCTCAGAACAGCCGTCCCCTTTTCGTGCTCAATGAAATCAGAGGACCAATCCGGATACTCGCGGCGCCAGCGCTCGACTATCTCCAGCTCGTCGGGGCGGCTCGCATCGTCCATGAATATCCGCGCATCGCCGTTTACTTTCGACTCAAGCATCGGGAGTGCCGGGTACCTTGAGAGTGGTTGCAAGAATCCTGGAGGCCCATCGATCACCGCCATGTCGCAGTTCTCTACATCTTCTATCTGTGTCGGGTCGTACCAGCGCCACCGCTCTCCTTTGATGTCCACCTCAACCAGTGGGGCGATACGCACTTGCGCGTATGTGTCCAGCCCTTGGTGCTTCAAGGTGGCGGCGGTTGCATCACCGAAGTCCTTGTCATGGTCGATCGAGACAATCGTTCCGGGGATTTCGAAATGGCGAAGCGCGTTTGCCATCCAGACCGTTGTGGCGCCGCTCCCCACGTCCAGGATGGAAACCGGACGTCGCTCCTGGATCTGTGAAACCAGGAACAGGAGGAGGTCTGGCCAGGCCGTCCATTTTGTGGTCTTGGGCATTGCATGCTTGACGGGAATGATTTCGTAGAGATCCGTCAGGGCCTCAACCTGCCTGGAACTGTTCCCCACAACCTTCCGGAGATCGGCGATTTCCTTCAGGATGTCATCCATTGACGTCATTATTCATCTCTCATGCATGGCCGTAATTGCGTGGATCTTATCTTGTGCTGCTTGGAAAGTCATCGATGCGCCACGCGCCTCGTATCTGTACTCGTTGATGGTCAGGGTTTGACGGCATGCAGGACATACAAGCCGCGGGGGCCCGCCTCGTTGCGGCGGACGTGGAGGCCGGCCGCATCGCACTGCGTGGTCAACCACTCGGAATTCAGCCGGAGTTTGGGGTAGCTGCCGGTCTTCAGGTGCCAGGTGTCGTTACGGCGGGTGTGCAGCAGGTCGTGGACCTGGACCGTGTCCTCGTCGAGGTAGTCGAGGAAGCAGGTGAGGATCTGGTCCTCGGTGCTGCGGACGGGGATGAAGCGGTCCGGGCCGAGGAGTTCGTGTGTCAGATCGCGGTAGGTGGCGACGAAACTTCCGCCCGGGCGCAGCGCCTTGGCGACGCTTGTGATCAGTTCCTGCACGTCCGTCCGGTCGGGCAGATGCGGCAGGGTGTCGCCCATGCATACAACGGCGGCGACCGAACCCGGGGCAAGGCGGGGCAGGGCCTCGCGGATGTCTCCGTGGACGGGGCGGACGGCCTGCGCGGTTCCGGAGCGCCTGGCGTGCTCCAGGAGTTCGTCGAGGAGCGCGGCACTGGTGTCGACGGCGGTCACCGACGCGAAACCGAGGTGGGCGAGGGCCAGAGTCTGCGGGCCCGGACCGCAGCCGAGATCGACGGCGGCGTCTTCCTCGCCCGGATGGGCGAACAGCCCCAGTTCGCCGAGGAGTTCGGCCTGGGCGGCCGCCGCCGTCTCGATGTCACCGCCGAGCATCCATGTGTAGTGCTCGGCGAGCAGGTCGTCGTAGTGTTCGGCAGCAGTGGTCATACGTGTTCCATTCGTGAAGTCCGTCGACACGGGGCCGGTACGGCACCAAGGCCGATCAGCTGGCGGCGCCTACGCCCCGGCAGGCGGGTCGAGGGCGGGAGCGCTGTTCACCGCGGACTCGCCCGTAAGCACCCAGGCGGCGAGATCGGCGAGGTACACGTTGGTCAGCGAGGCCCCCAGGGTGTCCCCGAGGGCCGCCCGATAGGTGGGTGTCACCTCCGCGTAGCACTGCCGGCCCGCCGGTGTGATGCTCGCGGCGACCGCCCGGCCGTCACCGGCCGAGGCGGCCCGCTCCGCCAGCCCTCGGGCTTCCAGCCGGCCGACCAGGCGCGTCACCGTGCTGTCCTTCAATCCGATCCGGTCGGCCAACTCGCCCATACGCAGGGCGGATTCCCCGTCGGAGCGGGTCAGCGCACACAGGGCGCGGTACTCCGACAGCGGCAGGCCGTGGCGTTGCTGTAGGGCCTGGTCCAACTGCTTCTCCACGCGGCCCAACAGCCGTACGGCCATGCACCAGCGGTCGTCCTGCGCGTCGTCGGCGGCGCGCGGCGGCGTCTCGTGCGATCTCTGCCTCGGAGCCATCACACAGGGACTGTATCTGCTTGCTCAAGCAAGGGAAAGCACGTCGCATAAGGCGACGCGGTTTCCGGCCCTCACAGGCTCCGCAGCCGGCGGCGCACAAGGAGCGCGGCCAGCGCGGGCCCGGCCAGGACCACCGCGCCTGCCGCGGCGTAGGCGCTGTGGACGCCCAGCACCCCGGCCAGGGGCGGCAGAGCCCCCTTCGCCCCGCCGAGGGAGACGCGGTTGGCCGTGGTCAGCAGGGTCTTCATCCGGCCGCGCATGTGCTCGGCCGCCAGCAGTGACACGAAGGTCACGGCAAGCACCCCGACCACGTTCGTGGCCGCTCCCTCCAGCACCTTGGCGGCGAAGGCCACCGGCGGAGAGGTCGTCGCGGCGGCCGTCAGCAGGCAGCCACCCAGCAGCATCACCGCTCCTGTGGCCACGGCGGGAATCCGCTCGGGTCGGCCCAGGCGGCCGGAGGCGATGAGGGCCGCGGCGGCGGTCTCCCCTGCGAGCGCCGCGGCCCCGTAGGGACCGGCCCACACGTGCGCCGACAGGCCCAGGCGTTCGTCGACGTAGGCGACGTAGAGAGTGTCCTTGGCCCCCCAGGCGACGCCCGCGACGGTGTACAGCACGGCCGTGTACAGGGCCAGCGGCCGCCCGTGCAGGTAGCGCAGCCCCTCGTGGAACTGGCGGGCCACGCTGGATCCGGTGCGTGTGGCGGTGGCCGGGGCGGGCAGGCGCAGGCCGTGGAAGGCGAAGGCGGTGACGGCGAACGTGACCGCGTCGGCCAGGAAGACGGCCGGTCCCAGCGTCCCGGCGAGGAAGGGACCGACGGCGACCCCGGCGGCGGTGGCCAGCCGGCCGGTGAGCGACATCGTCCCGCTCGCCTTGGCCACGGGCACGGCGGCGCGGGCGGCGGCGGCCGGCAGGAGACGGGTCAGGGACCCGGAGAGGGCGACCTCCCACGGGGTGCGGACGGCCAGGACCAGGGCGTACCACCAGGCCCCGTAGTGGAGCATCAGGGCGGTGAGGACCGCCAGCACCGTCGAGGAGACGACCAGGCCACGGCGGGCGTCGTGACGGTCCACCAGGACGCCGATCCAGGGCGCGCACACGACGGTGGCCACCAGCGGGATCCCCTGCACCAGGCCGAGGGCGGGGACACCCGAGCGGACCGTCACCAGGTAGGCCACGGCTGCCGCGTTGATCCCCGAGCCGGCCAGCGACACCGCCTGGGCCGCCATCAGTATGCGCAGCCCCGTCATCGCCGCAGCTCGCCGGCGGAGAGGTGGGAGGCCGCGTAGGCGGTGGCGGCGCGGACGGCCCTCCGGGCGGGCAGGCGCAGACCGTGGAGCGCATGCGCGAGGGCGGCGGTGAAGGCGTCGCCCGCCCCGGTGGTGTCGGGAACCGGGCCGACGTCCACAGCCGGGGTGTGCCAGCAGTCGGCGTCGTCGGGCGCAAGGGCGAGGCTGCCGTCGGCGCCGAGGGTGAGGACGAGCAGTAAGGCGCGAGAGCGGGAGCGCAGCGCGAGCAGGAAGCCGGGCAGGTCCTGGCCGGAGAGGCGCTCGTGGCTCATGACGAGGGTGTCGGCGGCGAGGAAGTCCCGATCGTAGGGGTTGTCAGGGCCGCGCACGTCCTGAAGGTCCACCACCACCGGCACCCCCAGTCCTCGGGCGGCGGGCAGCAGCGGGCGGGAGAAGTCGAGGTTGCCCAGCACGCACACGTCCGCCCCGGCGGCGGTGGCGCGGAACGCGGCAGCGTCGAAGGAGGCGGCCAGGGCCCCGCCGAGGTCGGTGTTGACCTGGCGACGGCCCGCGGTGTCCACGAGGATGACGGACCGCGGGGTGCGCTCCAGGGACCTGGTGCACCGGCCGGTGCCAACGCCCAGACGGTGTGCCGCGGCCAGCACGGCCTGCCCGGGGGCGTCGTCGGCCAACGGCGCGATCAGCTCGACGGCGGCCCCCAGTTGTGCGAGGGCCGCGGCGACGTTGAAGCCCACCCCGCCGACCATGTCCTCGATCCGGCCGGGCAGGTGACGCGCGGGGCTGTAAGGGTGGGGGAAGCCCTGCACCGGCAGCCGCGTCTGCTGGTTGGCGATGCCTGCGACGACGGCCCTCATCCGCTCGCCTCCAGCTCCCTTTCCTTTGTCTCCTCCTCCCTGTCCTGCGGGCCGGGTACGGCCAGGTCCAGGAGCTCGTACAGCGCGCCGCGGGTGCGGGGCGCGGCCTGACCGGGGTGGCTGACGAACCGGGGCGCGAGGTCGGCGAGCCCCGGCGGCACCCCCGTCTCCAGGGCGAGTTCGAGCGCCTGCGGCAGCGAGGGCGCGGCCAGTTGGGGCGTCATGGCGCGCAGCGAGTCCACCGGGGACCCGGGGGTGACGGCACCCGGTTCGGCGGGGACGGCGACCATCGGCCTGGGCCGCAGGGCGAAGCGCAGGGCGAGCGAGCCGAAGTCGTACACCGCGAGGTCGGCGGCGGCGTACGCGCCCATCCAGGACTGCCACGGCGGGACGAGGCACACCGTCTCCGGGGCCGCGGCAAGAGCGCGGGCGAGGTGGGGACGGGGGCGTCCGCGCTGGTCCCAGTTGTGGGGGTGTGGCTTGAGGACGACCCGGACGTGCCCGGGCAACAGACGGGCGCTCTTCAGCAGGGCTGGGCCGTGCCAAGCGAGCATTCCGGCATCGCCCCACGTGGCCGAGAGCAGAACGAGGAGATCTTCGGGGCCGGCGCCCAGCAGGGCACGGGCGGTGGCGCGGCGCGCGAGGACGGCGAGGAACTCGTCGGTCTCCAGGTCACCGACGACCCGTATTCGCCCGGTGAGCTGAGGGGTGAGGCCCTCGGCCCGCGCCCGCCCCTCCTCGCTCGCTTCGAACATGGCGGTGTAGATCGGTTCCTCCGAGCGAAGGACGAAGTCCGGGCCGTAGGTGAAGTCCTGGCCCAGCACCTGCTTGCCCGCGCCCACCCCGTGCGGGACGAACACCCGGGCCCCGGCCCGGGTGAACAGGTGGGCTCCGCCGTGGTTGGCGAAGATCGCCAGGTCCCACGGCTCGGCGGTTGCCGCCTCGAACGGCACCAGGGGCAGGCCCCAGCGGCCGACCTCCGCCTCGCAGCCCCGCCCGAAGTGGTCCGGGGCGAGCGTCGCAGCGAAGGAAAGGCGGCTGTCGTCTGCCAGGAGCCGGTGCACCCGGCGCAGCGTCCGCAGGGAAACCCGGTTGTGGACGATGTAGAGGACGGCACGTGCCTTCCCTGCCACGCGGATGGGCGGGGGATCGGCTCCGGGGAATAAACCCACACATGCTCCTCTTAGAGACAGGGCGGTCGGACGAGAAATAAGAGGTTACAACAAGCGCTCGATAAAGGTTCGACTCTGTTGCCATTTTGGAAATTTCCGGTAGCGGAACACTGAGGGATACGGCGCTCCGGAAAGCCTCGCAAACGGGTCATCATTGGGACACCGGTGTCGAAGTCTTGAGAGCTTTTTAAAAGCCCGCAAATCGGGTTGATTTTGACTGCGGATCAGGAGAAGCGGCCTCTATGCGCGCTTTCGGATGAGACAAAACGTTGGGAGGGAAACGGGGTCAGGGATACTGAGACGGACGGGAATGAGCCCGATTTCAGCGGCGGCCGGAAGACGCCCACAGCAGGAGCCCGAGCGAGCTGAACGAGGCGCCCAGTACGCATACGGCGCCCCAGCCGGCCACCGTGTAGAGGGAGGTCGCGGCGATGGCGCCGGTGGCGCTGCCGATCGAGTAGAAGACCATGTATCCGCCGATCAGCCGGCTGCCCGCGTCCGGGTGCAGCGCGTAGATCAGGGTCTGGTTGGTGACATGGACCGCCTGCACGGCGAGGTCGAGCAGGATCACCCCGACGACCAGGGCCCAGAGCGAACTGTGGGTGAAGGCCAAGGGCAACCACGAGACGGTGAGCAGTGCCAGGGCGATGCCGGTGGTCCGCCGGGAGAGTCCGCGGTCGTTCAGTCGGCCCGCCACGGTCGCGGCCAGGGCGCCGGTGACACCGATCAGCCCCAGCGCCCCGATCGCGCTGTGGGGCAGGAAGTACGGGGCCTCGCTGAGCGGCAGCGCGACGCTGCTCCACAGGGTGCTGAAGGCGGCGAAGATCAGCAGACCGAACAGGGCCCGGAGCCGCAGCAGTCGTTCGCGTGCGAACAGGGTGATCGTGGAGCGCAGGAGCTGTCCGTAGCGCAGGGGTGTCGGCGGAGCGTCACGGTGGCGCGGCAGCACTCGGTACAGGACCAGGGCGAGCAGCGCGGTGAGCGACGCCGAGGCGACGTAGACGGAGCGCCAGCCCGCGAGATCGGCCATGAGGCCGGACGCGGTGCGGGCGAGCAGGACTCCGATGACCACGCCGCTGGTGACCAGACCGACGACCCGTCCGCGCCCGGCGGGAGGGGCCAGTGATGCCGCGAAGGCCACCAGCGTCTGCGTGACGACCGCGAGAAGTCCCATCGCGGCCATGCCCGCGAGCAGGATCGCCGCCGAGTGGGCGGTGGCGACCACGGCCAGCACCACCACCAGGAGCAGCAACTGGGCCACGATGAGCCGTCTGCGGTCGGCCACGTCGCCCAGCGGGACGAGGAAGAAGAGTCCCAGCCCGTATCCGACATGCGTCAGGGTGACCACGCTGCCGACAAGTGCCGGGCTCATGGCGAGATCGTGGCCCATGGTCACCAGGAGCGGCTGGGAGAAGTAGACGTTGGCCACCGCTGCCCCGCAGGCGACGGCGAACAGTATGACGACGCCACGGGGCAGGGCGAACGCGGAACCCTCCTCGCTTCGGGCCTCGGTCCGTTGTGTCACGGCCTCACCGCTGCCGGGCATCAGCACTCCTCCGCACATCTGGTTTCATCTTGCTACCAATGGCGACCGTAGGCTTTTTGGTAGCATGTTGCAACCGTTGTGAGAGTGAGGGACGCCATGGTGACCAGGACGCGCTTCGACGAGAGCGACTGTCCCGTCGCCCGGTCGGTGGACGCGATCGGCGACTGGTGGTCCCTGCTGATCGTGCGGGACGCCTTCGACGGAAGCCGGCGCTTCGGCGAGTTCCAGCGCAGCCTCGGCGTGGCGAAGAACATCCTCACCGCGCGTCTGCGCACCCTGGTCGCCGGCGGTGTCCTCGAATCCGTCCCCGCCTCGGACGGCAGCGCCTACCGCGAGTACGTACTGACTCCGAAGGGCCAGGCGCTCTTCCCCGTCATCGTGGCACTGCGGCAGTGGGGCGAACAGCACTTCTTCGCCCCCGGCGAACCACACTCACAGTTGGTCGACCGCAGACAGGGACATCGCCTCCGCGCACTGGAAGTGCTGTCTGAGGACGGGCGACGGCTGAACCCCGACGACACCACCGTCCACAAGATCTCCACCCGGTGATCCGAGCCGGAGACCCGGTGGGGACGGCTACTGGTGGGTGCCGCCGTCGATGCGGATCTCGGTCCCGGTGATGAAGGCGCCGTCGTCGGACACGAGCATGGCGACCACGCCGGCGACGGTGTCGGGTGAGCCGAAGCCTTCGCCGATGGCCGGAGTGAGCTTGGTGAAGAGGTTCCAGTCGGTGTCCTCGGGCACGAGCGAGAAGATGTTCTCGGTGATGCCGCTGGAGATGCTGCCCGGGTTGATGTTCACCGCGCGCAGACCGTGCTTGGCGTATTCCTGGGCGATGCTGTGGGTGAAGGACAGGATGCCTCCCTTGCTCGCGGAGTACGCGGCCATGAACGGGTGGGCGAACTGCGCCGAGGTGGAGCTGAAGTTGACCACCACGCCCTGGCCCGTCTCCAGAAGGGCGGGCAGCGCGGCCCGGGTGACGAGGAACGTGCCGGTGAGGTTCACGGCGATCACGCGGTTCCACAGGTCGAGCGAGCATTCGTGCGTGTGCGCGCCGCGCAGCATGCCGGCCACGTTGACCAGGGCGTCGAGTCCGCCGAGTCGGGTGACGGCGTCCGCCACGACCGTGTTCACGGCGTTCTCGTCGGAGACGTCCAGGACGGCGGTGTTCAACCGGTCGTCGCCGGTTCCGGCCTTGGTGGCGAGGGCGGCGGTCTCCGCAAGCCCTTCCTCGGCGACATCGGTGGCGACGACATGCGCACCTTCGGCGAGCAGCCGCAAGGTCGTCGCACGGCCGATGCCGGAGGCGGCCCCGGTGATGAATATGCGTCGATTGTCCAGGCGTTTCATAGGGGTTACCTCTCGTCGTTCTTCTCGGGGGAGTGGGTTCCGGTGCCGTGGGCGCAGGCAAGGGAGCCGCCCGTGTGCGGGTGTCGCGGAGAACGAGCAAACGGCTCTGTGCGCCGCGTGGCGCGCGCACGGCGGATGACTCTAAGGCCAAAAGTCAAACAAGGACAGGTTTTTGAGGCTGTGGATGTCGTGAGGCCGGGGGCCGCACGACGCGAGCCCGATGCTCAGGCGCCGTCGCCCGAACCCGTCTCCGGGGTGGCGTCGTCGCGCTCGCCCGACGGGCCGAGGCACATGAGGTTGAACGCCTGGATGGTTTCCGACATGTCGATGCCCGGGTTCAGCAGCCACTGCAACTGGAGCCCGTCCGAGAGAGCGAGCAGCATCCGTGCCATGTGGTCGGGCCGGATGTCCGTGCGGACCGTGTCCCGTTCCTGGGCCTTGCGCAGCCCGTCCTCGATGGACTCCGTCAGAGCCTCGTACCGTCGGACGAAGAACGCGTTGGCCGGGTGCTCCGGATCCGAGGCGGCGGCGGACAGGGTGACGAACAGATCCACCAGGCCCCGCTGCCGTGCGTTGTGTGCCGCGGTGCGGGCGACCGCCTCGCCGGGCGAGGTCACGTCGGCCGTCGCCTCGACGTCCAGGGCGTCCCGCTCGGCCAGCACAGCCAGCAGCAGTTCCTCGCGGGAGTCGAAGTAGTGCAACACCCCGGCCTGCGACATGCCCACGCGATCGGCGATCTCCTTGAGGGACGAGCCCCGCTCGCCGTGCTCGCTGAAGACCTCCAGCGCCGCGCGCAGGATCTGCTGCCGACGCTCGAGGCCCTTGCGGTAGGGGCCCCGGGGCTTGCGTGGTGTCGTCACGCTCCGACCGTACTTCACCCGTGGCTTTCGCCGACTGCCGGGCAGCCACCGATGATCACCGGAATCCGGGAACGGCGGCTGTGAGCCGTACGTCCGCCGACGAGCGCCCCACCCGCAGCCGATGGCCTCCGGAACGCGCGGCCCAGCCTCCGTCGGTCCAGGTCGCGAGCGTCCGCGCCGGCACGGTGACGGTGGCGACGACGGCCTCGCCGGGCCCCGCCTCGACGGTGGCGAAGCCGACCAGGCGCTGGGGCTCACCGCCGTCGGCCGGCTCCAGGTAGGCCTGGACGACCTCGCGTCCCGGCCGGTCGCCCGAGTTGCGGACGATGACCTCGAGGCTGAGTCCGCGGGCCATGTCACCGGTGACGGTGATGTCCTGGTAGTCCCAGGTGGTGTACGACAGTCCGTGGCCGAACGGGAAGAGCGGGGTGGTGCGGCAGGCGGCGTAGGCCCGGTAGCCGATGCGGTGGCCTTCCGCGTAGTCGAGCACTCCGTCGACGGGTTGGGTGGACAGGACGGGTGCGTCGGCCTCGGTGGCGGGGAAGGTGGTCGGCAGCCGTCCGCCCGGTTCGGTCCCGGTGAGGATGTCGGCGATGGCGTCGCCGCCCTCCTGTCCGGGGAACCACGACCACAGCAGCGCGGCGGGCCGCTCGGCCCAGGGGAGGACGAACGGGGCGCCGGCGTTGACGACGACGGCTGTACGCGGGTTGGCGGCGCAGACCCGGTCGACGAGTTCGTCCTGGCGGCCCCGCAGGGCGAGTGTGGTGCGGTCCACGTTCTCGGCTTCGGTGTCGGAGTCGCTGCCGACCACCAGGACGACGGCGTCCGCGTTCGCCGCGGCGGCGACGGCCGCGTCCAGTTCCTCTTCGTCGGTGCCTCGGGGGACGTCGTAGCCGAGGCCGAGCAGGGTGATGGGGTGGGGGAGGTTGCGCTGCGGGCGGATGCGCAGCACGACCTCGGTCTCGCCCTGTGCGGCCCGGAAGGCGAAGGTGTGCGACGGCGGGTTGAGCAGCAGCGCGGCGATGTCGTCGTCCTCCTGCAGTTGCTCGTGGGCCTGCGGTTCGTGCCCTGGGACGTGCAGGGTGAAGTGGCCGGTGCCGATGGCCGAGAGCCGGTGGATGCCGGAGGCCCGAAGCGCGAGCCGGGTGCGGACGACCAGTTCCTCGACTCCGTCCTGGAGGATGATCGGGAACCACCGGTCCGCCGGGTCCTTGTGCTCGTCGGAGATCGGACTGTCGTCGGTGCCCCGGTACTCCAGGCGTACGCCGGGCTCGCCGTTCACCGGGTCGGTGGCCGTCTCGCCGTCGAGCGGCAGGAGCTTGGCGTGCGGGAAGACGCCCGGGTGGACCGTGATCTCGACGTCCTCGCCCAGCGCCCGGCGCAGTCCTTCGAGCGGGCTGACGACGTGTTCGGGGGTGACATGGGCGCTGCCGCCGCCCTGGATGGCGAAGCGGACCGCGTTGGGGCCGATCAGGGCCACCTTGCGCAGGGTGCCGGGCTCGAGGGGCAACAGTCCGTCGTTGCGCAGCAGGACGGACCCCTTGACCGCGAGGTCCCGCATGCGGCGATGGACGTCCGGGGGAAGCGCGCTGTCCTCAGGGGCGGCCGTCTCGTCCAGGGCACCGACCCTGGCGGCCAGCCGCAGCACACGCCGTACTTTGTCGTCGATCACGGACAGGGGCACCCTGCCCTGTTCGACGGCGGCGATCAGCGCGTCGCCCCAGGGCCCGTCCGGCCCCGGCATCACCAGGTCGAGCCCCGCCAGCGCCGAGGCCTCGGTCGACCTGGTGGCCTGCCAGTCGGAGACGACGACGCCGTCGAAGCCCCACTCCTCCTTGAGTACCTCGGTCAGCAGTCGGCCGTTCTCGGTCATGGATGGGCCGTTGACCGCGTTGTACGCGGCCATCAGGGCCCAGACGCCGGCCTCGCGCACGGCTGCCTCGAAGGGCGGCAAGTAGACCTCGCGGAGGGTCTTCTCATCGATCCGGGCGTCGTACGTCATGCGCTCGGTCTCGGAGTCGTTTCCCGCGAAGTGCTTGACGGTGGCGGCGACGCCCGCCGACTGCACGCCCTTGATGAAGCCGACCGTGACGCGGGTGGTGAGGTGCGGGTCCTCGGAGTAGCACTCGAAGTGACGGCCGCCCAGCGGGGAGCGGTGGAGGTTGACCGTGGGGGCCAGCAGGACGTGGATGCCCATCTCCCGGGCCTTCAGGCCCATCAGCCGGCCCGTCTCGTAGGCGGTGCCCTCGTCCCAGGCCGCGGACAGCGAGCTGGGGCTGGGGAAGAGGAGGGCGGGCGGGGTGTCGCCGCCGAATGACGTGCCGCGGGGGCCCACGGGCCCGTCGGACAGGGCGACGGAAGCGAGCCCGGCGGCGGCGACCGGTGTCAGGGTCCAGGCGTCGCCGCCGGTGAGCAGGGTCACCTTCTCTTTGAGGGACATGGCGTCGAGGCGCCGAGTGAGGTCCGCTTCGTCGACCGGGTTCCGACGGGTCATGGGCTGGTGCCTTTCAGAGAGGGGGCGGTTTCCGGGACCGCCATGGCGGGGCGGAGGTCGGACGGCGGTCCCGGGGGTGTGGTGTCCGCGGTCAGGCCGTGGTGACGGCCGATCCCGCCTCGACGTCGCGCGCCGGTCGGAGCCGGGGGATCAGGAGTACGGCGAGCACTCCGAGCACGGCGAGGCCGGCGGCCAGGAGCATGCCGTTCTTGTAGCCGGCGTCGAGGTAGAAGCGGGTGCCCTGGACGATCCGGCTGTCCTGGGCCAGGACCACGTACACCAACTGAGTGATGACGGTGGTCAGCACGCCCTGGATCATGGTCTGAAGGCCGTTGGCGGTGGCCTGCTCCTCGGGGGTCACGGCCTCGATGATCAGTACCGGGGCGGACGACACGATCATGCCCATGGCCAGGGCCGATACGGTGCCGAGCAGCATCAGATGGGTGTCGGTGTAGTGCCACTGCCGCTGGAGCAGAAAGCCGACGGCGGCGAGCAGGGCGCCGAGGCCCAGCGGGATCCGGGCGTCCACCTTGCGCAGGGCGACGCCGGTGCCGAAGCCGACGAGCAGGATGAGAACGCTGGACGGGATGCCGATGACCGCGAAGTGCGTGGCGGACATGCCCAGGCCTTCGGAGACCTGCGGGATCTTGGGGAAGAGCACCAGGAGCTGGGCGATGACGCCGGTGCCGTACACGGTGGCGGCGACCAGCGAGGCGGCCAGCATGACGGTCCAGACGGAGCGACGGGACATCATGCCGAGGTGGAACAGCGGGTGCGCACTCCGCGTGTCGGTCACCACATACAGCAGCACGGCGAGGATGCCGCCGACGATGAAGCCGAGGGTGTCGGTATCGGTCCAGCCCCACTCGCCGCCCTTGCCGATGCCATAGGTGAGGGCCGCCGCGCCGCCGCCCAGCAGGGCGCCGCCGAGCCAGTTCACCTTCGTTCGCGCCACCCGCTGCGGGGTCTTCGGGACGACGGTGAGCAGGAGCAGCAGCCCGATGGCGGTGGCGGCGGCCAGCGCCCACAGCACCCCGCGGAAGCCGTAGGAGTCCAGCAGCCGGCCCGTGAGGAAGGGGCCGCCGAGGGCCACGAAGGCTATGCCACTGCCGATCATGCCGCTGGCCGCGCCGACGTGTCGGGGCGGGAACAGCTCACGGACGGACGCGTAGGCGAGCGCCGCGATGGGGCCGTAGAAGCCCGCGATGCCACGGCCGACCAGCAGCATGCCGTAGCTGGTGGCCAGCGCCGCGACGATGTCGCCGACCAGGCCCAGCACGGTGATGACGATCATGACGTTCCGCTTGCCGTAGAAGTCGGCGAACTTCACGACGAACGGTGTGATCACCGTCGCGACCAGGGCGTTGACCAGGATGAACCAGCCGATCTCCGTCGTGTGGAAGTGCTGGGCGACAGAGGCCTGGGCGTTTCCGCCGAGCATGCCGGCCAGGGAGAGCAACTGTGTCGGCCACATCAGGGCGAGCGCGATCAGCGCCAGGCGGGTTCCGAGTCCCGACCTCCCGGATGCGTCGACCGGTGCGGGTGCGGGTGCGGGTGCGGTCGTGGACGGGGTGGTGGAAGAAGACACAGCGATGTGACCTCTCGTCGCAGGGGGAGGGCCGCGCGGCTCGGCGGCCCTGCGAGGACGTCGACGGGCGTGGGGAGACCCGGAACGACGTGCGGTGGTGATGTGAGCGGCCCCGGTCAGGCGGGCGGCCCTTCGGGCACCCACCTCGGGGGATTGGAACCTTTCAATTCCGTGGCGGCCATAGTGGGAACCGCGCTCCTGAGTGTCAACCCCCTTGCCCGCGGCCGATTTCGCCGTGCGGGTGAGAAGGGCGGACGGAGGAGTGATCCTCGCGTTCAGGTGTCTGAGCAGTCGTGATCAAGGGTGAACCAGTAGTTCACAGGATGAAAACCTAGCGTCATTCGGGATTCGTGGCTAGGGTTTCGGTCAATGGTTCTGAGTCGCCGCTCGGGCTGGTCGTCATCTCGCCCTGGATCGAGTCGTGTCTCGACCCTCTTGCTTGAATCGATTCATCGCGCGAGTGGCAGCCCGTGACGGACGTGAGCACACCCGCCCGGCGCGAGAAGTGAGGACGCTTTGTGAGGCAGGAAACCCGTAACCAGCCAGGCATCGTGACGGATGTCAGGTTCGAGCATGTGCGCGACGCGCTGGGGATCGGCACGGGTCGCCCGCGCCTGTCGTGGACGACGCTGACCAACGCCGAGGACTGGCACCAGACGGCGTACGAGATCGAGCTGACCGCGACCGACACCACCGTCGTCACGGTCGACTCGGCCGAATCCGTCCTCGTGCCGTGGCCGTTCGAGCCCCTTACGGCCCGCGGCCGGGCCACCGTCCGGGTGCGTGTGACGGGATGCGACGGCACGGTCTCGCGTTGGAGCGAACCAGCGGCGGTCGAGACGGGCCTGCTCTCGACCGAGGACTGGTCGGCCGTCTTCGTCACCCCCGACTGGGACGAGGACGCCCAGTCCGACCAGCCCTCCCCGCTGCTGCGCCACGAGTTCGAGCTGCGCGGCCCCGTCCGCTCTGCCCGTCTGTACGCCACCGCCCTCGGCGTCTACGAGGCCGAGCTCAACGGCAGCCGGATCGGCGACCACGTACTCGCGCCCGGCTGGACGGCGTACGACAAACGCCTGCGCTACCAGACCCACGACGTCACCACCCTGCTGCGCCCCGGCCGCAACGCCTTCGGCGCGGTGCTCGGCGACGGCTGGTTCCGCGGCCGTATCGGCTTCGACGGCAGGACCCGCGCGATCTACGGCGACCGGCTCGCCTTCCTGGCCCAGCTGGAGGTGGAGTACGAGGACGGCACGACACAGCGGGTGGTGACCGACGGATCCTGGCGGGCCGCCACCGGCCCGGTCGTCTCCTCCGGTCTCTACGACGGCGAGGCGTACGACGCCCGGCTGGAGCGCACCGGCTGGTCCGAGCCCGGCCACGACGCCTCCGGTTGGCGCGGCGTGCGCGTGCTGGAGCGGGACCTGGCCACCCTGGTGGCGCCCGACGGACCACCGGTGCGGCGCGTCGAGGAGATCGCCCCGGTCGCGGTGGCCACCTCCCCGTCGGGGAAGACGATTCTCGACTTCGGGCAGAACCTGGTCGGCCGGCTGCGCCTGACCGTGTCCGGCGAGGCCGGCCGGCGCGTCACGCTGCGGCACGCGGAGATCCTGGAGGACGGCGAACTCTGCACCCGGCCGCTGCGCACCGCCGCCGCGACCGACACCTACACCCTGCGCGGGCAGGGCACCGAGGTCTACGAACCCCGCTTCACCTTCCACGGCTTCCGCTACGCCGAGGTCACGGGTGCTCCGGACGACTTCGACCCGGCCGCCGCCGTACGGGCCGTGGTCCTCCACTCCGACCTGATGCGCACGGGGCATTTCTCCTGCTCGGACGAGCTCGTCAACCGACTCCACGAGAACGTCGTGTGGGGCATGCGCGGTAACTTCCTCGACGTCCCCACCGACTGCCCCCAGCGTGATGAGCGCCTGGGCTGGACCGGTGACATCCAGGTCTTCTCGCCCACCGCCTCCTTCCTCTACGACAGCGCGGGCTTCGTCGGCTCCTGGCTGGCGGACCTCGCCGCCGAGCAGGGCGAGAACGGCGTCGTTCCCTTCGTCGTGCCGAAGGTCGTGCCCGGCGCCGACACCCCCACCGCCGCCTGGGGGGACGCGGCCACGGTCGTGCCGTGGGTGCTGTACGAGCGCTACGGCGACACCGGGATCCTCGCCACGCAGTACGACTCGATGCGCGGGTGGGTGGATCACGTGGCCTCGCTCGCGGGGGAGGACCGGCTCTGGGACAGCGGCTTCCAGTTCGGCGACTGGCTCGACCCGACGGCCCCAGCCGGCCGCCCGGACGCCGCCGCGACCGCCGGTGAACTGGTCGCCACCGCCTACTTCTTCCGTTCCGCCGACATCGTCGCCCGCACCGCCGAGGTCGTGGGCCGGACCGAGGACGCCGAGCGTTACCGGGCCCTCGCCGATGAGATCCGCGCCGCCTTCCGGGCGGAGTACGTCACCGGCGCGGGCCGCATGATGTCCGACGCGCCGACCGCGTACGCCCTCGCCCTCTGCTTCGGCCTGCTGGACGCGGGCGCCCAGCGTGGCAGGGCCGGCGACCGCCTCGCCCAGCTGGTCCGCGGCAACGGCTACAAGATCGCCACCGGTTTCGTCGGCACCCCGCTGATCTGCGACGCACTGACCCGCACCGGTCACGCCGACACGGCGTACCGCCTGCTGCTCCAGCGGGAGTGCCCGTCCTGGCTCTACCCGGTCACCATGGGCGCGACCACCATCTGGGAGCGCTGGGACAGCCTGCTGCCCGACGGCACGGTCAACCCCAGCGGTATGACGTCCTTCAACCACTACGCGCTGGGTGCCGTCGCCGACTGGCTGCACCGCACGGTCGCCGGCCTCGCCCCCGCCGAGCCCGGCTACCGCCGCCTGCGCGTCGCACCGCGACCGGGCGGCGGCCTCACCCACGCCGAGGCCCGCCTGCGCACGCCGTACGGAACCGCCGAGGTGTCCTGGACGCTGTCCGACGGCGAACTCACGGTCAGGGCGCTGGTCCCGCCGAACACCACGGCGGAGGTCGTCCCGCCGGACGGCGGCGATGTGGTCGAGGTCGGATCCGGACGGCACACCTGGACGGTGCCTTTCGGCGCGGAGCCCGCCGAGCGGGCGCCGCTGTCCGTGGACATGACGGTGGACGAGCTGCTGGACCGGGAGGACGCCGCCCGCGTCTTCAAGGAGCTGCTCATCTCCTACGTCCCGGAGGCCGCCGAGTACATCGGGAGCGGCTCCGGCGCCCCGACCGGCATGACGGTACGAGTGATCGCCGGCATGCTGCCCAACGGCGAGGAGTTCCTGGCCGCCCTGGAAGAACGGCTCACGACGCTGACCACCTGATCCCCCCACACGGGGCGTCGAGATCCGCCCTCCGACACCGGGGCCCCGGCGCCCCCGGGGTGTTCCGGGGTGCGCCGGGGCCATGGGCCGTACTGCGTTGCGCCGTCAGCGGAAGCGCGCGACCAGCCGTTTCGTTCAGCCGGTCGGGCGCCCCGCGCGCCTGGGCTCGCGCAGGGCCGGATCAGCCCCGCGCAAGCGGATCAGCGTCGGCTCAGCAGGTTCAGAGTGTTGGTCGCGTTGTTCACGAAGTAGACCCGGTCGGGGTTTTCGGCGATCGCGATCCCGAACAGGACGCCCGCTCCCGGCGGGGAGCCGCTGCTGTCGAGCGTGCGCACGGCCACCTGATCGCCGCCCGGGGTGGTCTCCACAATGTTGCCGTCGCCGCCGTTGACGGTGAGGATGTTGCCCTTCGGGGTGATCGCCATCCCGAGCGGGCCGTTGAGGTGCTGGTCGCAGGTGACCACTCGGCCGGTGCCGGCGCTGTCGTCCCTGGTCAGCGCGTCCGGGATCGCGGTGATGCGGTTGTCGACGGTGTCCGCCACGTAGAGCGTCCCGTCCCGCAGACCGACACCCGTCGGCCCGATCACGAGGGCCGCCGGGTCGGTCTTCTGGGCGAAGCCCGAACCGATCTTGGTCGTGGCGATCCGGGTCGGCGGCCGGTGGCCGTGGGTGCGCAGGGTGATCCGCAGCACGGTGCCCCGCCGCACGATGTCGCCGCCGCCGGCGACCGTGCCGTTGAGCACGTTGGTGACGAACAGATCGGTCTCGTCGCCGTGGCTCTTCGCGGTCATGTCCCAGGGACCGTTGATCCCGTGGCCGCTGATGGTCTCCCGGACCTCTCCGCGGTTGTCCAGCACGAGCAGGCACCCGGCCTGCGCCGTGGCGGATGTGCCATCGGCCGTGGGCAGACTGCCTACCACCACCCAGCCGCCCGGCAGGATGGACAGCGCGGTGGTCAGACCCACACCTCCCGGGCACGGTCCCGGCAGGTTCCGCGGGTCGATCTCGGCGAACAGTCTGGTCGTGCCTTTCGGGCTGACCTGCACGAGCGTGGTCCCCGTGCCCTGCTCGTTCGCGGCATTGTTGAAGTTGCTGACCAATACGTTGCCGCGCCGCAGGTCACCAACACTCTTCTTGACCAGGGCGGTGCCGTACGGGTTCACGTCGCCGTTGTCCGGAACCGTCGACGCGACGGTCGAGACGGTGCGCAGCGGCCCGAGGAACGGTCTCCCGTCCCCAGTCATCGGCGCGGCGGATACCGTCTGGCCCACCGTCAGGATCGCCGTCGCCGCGGTCACAGCCGCCGCCGCGAGACGCGAAGCGGAAAGAAGCCTCATCAGGTCATGCCTCCTCAAGCGTCGTGCGCCATCCGGCGGTCTCACGACGGTCACAGAAAGTTGCCAACCATCACATAAACGGACGCCATGGCGCAGCGCACGTCAGAGAGGGCCGGATGGGTGACTCGGTCATGAGGTGAGGGCGGACGCGGGTGGTGCCGGGACGCGTGTCCCGGCACCGCGGTCTCCCGGCGCGGTCAGCAGGTGGAGTTGGTCTGGGTGAGGAGGCCGAGCCGCCAGGGGAGGGCCGTCGAAGAGCAGGGGGTTCTCCCCGGCGCGCCAGGAGTCGGTGTCCCGGATGCCCCACACCGTGATGCCGTTGCACCGCGCGACGTTCATGCAGGCCTTGACCGTGTTCGTGTACGCGGTCGTCGGCGCCTGCGCGATGTCGAGTTCGGTGATCTGCACGTCCACACCGAGGGCGGCGAAGTTGGACAGGGTGGTCTGGAAACTGGCCGGCGGGCCGCCGGTGCCGAAGTGGGCCTGGAAACCGACAAAGTCGATGGGCACGCCACGCGCCTTGAAGTCGCGCACCATGCGGTAGACGCCCTGGGTCTTGGCGTCGGTCCAGTTCTCGATGTTGTAGTCGTTGTAGCAGAGCTTGGCCGACGCGTCGGCCGCCCGCGCGGTGCGGAACGCCTCCTCGATGAAGCCGTCGCCCAGCAGGTTCTGGAACACCGAGGGGCGGTGCGCTCCGCTGCCGCCGTCGGCGAACGCCTCATTGACCACGTCCCAGGCGTAGACCTTGCCCTTGTAGTGGCCCATCACGCCGTTGATGTGGTTGTTCATCACGCTGCGCAGGGTGTTCGCGTCGCCGATGGAGCTGACCCAGCTTGGCAGCTGGGAGTGCCAGACCAGGGTGTGGCCCCGTACCCGCTGGCCGCGCGAGGTGGCGTGGTTGACGATCTGGTCGGCGGGGCCGAAGGTTCATCTCTCTCCTCGCGGGATCAGGGCTTCGGTATAGGAGCGCTCCCAAAATGGACATTCGAACGCGGTCACGTCTACCTGAAGGGCGGTTGCCCGTCAGGGCGTGGACAGCTCGAACCGTGCGACCTTGACCGATCCGCCGAGTGCCTGGGTGGCGTGGTTGAAGATGGCGTAGCGGTAGCCCATGAAGAACCGCCAGTCGTTGCCCATGGTGAACGTGGGGCCGAGGCGGGTGAAGTTGGTGCCGTCGGTGCTGTAGGAGAAGGTGCCGGGCCGGGCGGCGCCGGGGTGGATGTCGGCGGTGGCGCGCAGCCATATGCGGCCGCCGGAGACGCCGGCGCTCGCGGCCTCGGTGCCGGTTCCGGTGGTGTTCCAGTTGCTGTCCATGGTGAGGCCGTTCACCATCACCGCCCTGGTGGTGCCGCCGTCCCGTTTGAGACCGATCCAGGCGGAGGAGTCGCGCAGCAGGGCGAGCCCGGCCCGGTCGCCGTCGCGCATCGCGGAGTAGTCGAGCTGGATGGTGGCGGTGGACGTGGGCCCCTGGATCCGGTGGGTGAGGGTGTTGCGGGCCCAGTACAGATCGCCGGTGACCGTCGCGGTCTGGAGCGTCAGTCCGTTGTTCACGGACCACTTGCTGTTGTCGGGGTTGTGGTTCCACTCCCACTTCGGCTTGAGGGTGGTGCCGTCGAAGGTGTCGACACCGGTCATCGGGGCGACCTGGCGGGGTGGGGCCGGGACGGCGGGGCTGGGGTACGAGGCGCCCCAGGCGCCGTTCACGAGCTGGATGAGGGGCCAGCCGTCCGAGGTCCAGGTGACCGGGGCCAGTACGGGGATCCGCCCGCCGGGGTACGCGTCCACGAACGCCATGTAGTGCCAGGCCCCGTTCTGCGTCTGCACGAGTCCGCCCTGGTGCGGCACCCCGCCGCCGGAGACCGGGCCGCGCAGGTCGAGCAGGACCTGGCGCAGCGTGTAGGGCCCGAAGGGGCCGCTCGTCGACTTCAGGATGTACTGGCCGTTGGCCGGGCGGGTGAGGAAGATGTAGTAGTTCCCGTTGATCTTGTAGAAGCGGGAGCCCTCCAGGGTGCCGATGCTGGAGGGCGTGTTGAACACCTGCTGAGTGCGGACCTGGGTGCGTCCGTCCGGGGAGAGCTGGGCGACGCTGATGGTGGTGTTCCCGTACGCCACGTACAGGGTGTCGTCGCTGTCGACGAGCAGGCCCGCGTCGTAGTAGGCGTTGTCGATCGTGGTGAGTCTGGACCAGGGCCCTTCGACGGCGGCGGCAGTGTAGATGTAGGTCTTGGCGAAGTCGATCTGGCCGAGCCAGAGATACGTCCTGTTGCTCGGACGGTAGGCCAGTGACGAGGCCCAGATGCCCCGGACGTAGCCGCGTGCGCCGTTGAGGTCGTACTTGGTGCCGAAGTCCAGGACCGGTACCGAGTGGCCGGCGAACTCCCAGTTGACCAGGTCGTACGAGCGCAGGATCGGCGCCCCCGGGGAGTAGTGCATCGTGGAGGCCGAGTAGTAGTAGGTGTCACCGACGCGGATGATGTCGATGTCCGCGAAGTCCTGCCAGAGCACGGGATTCCCGTACTGTGCGGCGGCGGCGGCCGAGGGCGTGGGCGTCACCGCCTGTGCGGCCGCGGTGCCCGGCAGGGCGGCTCCTGCGGTCAGGCCGGTGGCCGCCGTCAGTACGTTCCGGCGCGTGTGTTCTTGATGGAGCCATGACATATTGATCGCCTCCTTGTGTGACGGGACGAAGAGGTGCCAGGGCGGGGATCGCTGTGCCGGTGCGGCTGCTGCTGTGCTCGGTTCGGGCGGAGCGTACGGGCCGCTGCGGCCAAGCCTTCGTTCGGAGCGTCGAACGTCGGCCGGTCCGTCGGGTGACTTGGATGATAGGCGCCTCACGGGGAGCGTCAACGCCTTTGGCGATTCGGCCTTCGCCACCGCGCGTGGTCATCGCCTCCAGCATCATCTACGATATTCCATGGATTTATGGAGGAAGCCTATGGCGGGAAACACCACGGCCGGTCCGAAGGCGCAGCTATATGATGCCTTCGCGGCCAGCGGCAAGGCGCTGGCCAGCGGAAAGCGTCTGGAACTGCTCGATCTGCTCGCTCAGGGCGAGCGCACGGTCGATGCCCTGGCCAAGGCGGCGGGGCTGAACCTGACGACGGCCTCGGCGCATCTTCAGACCCTCAAGCAGGCCGGGTTCGTCGCCACCCGCCGCGAGGGCGTACGCATCCACTACCGGCTCGCCGGCGACGACGTGGCCCAGTTGTTCGCCCTGCTGTGCAAGGTCGCCGAAGCCCACCAGGCCGCCGTGCCCGCGGCGCGGGACGCCTACCTCGGTGAGGACGGCGCGGCGGAGGTGACCCACGAGGAACTGCGCGCCCGCGTGGCGGCCGGGGACGTGGTGGTGCTGGACGTACGGCCGGCGGAGGAATACCGGGCCGGGCACATTCCGGGTGCGGTGTCCATTCCGGTCGGGGAACTGGCCGAGCGGATCGGCGAGTTGCCCGAGGAGGCGGAGATCGTCGTCTACTGCCGGGGCGAGTACTGCGTGCTCGCCTACGACGCGGTGCGGCTGCTGACCGACCTCGGCCGGCGGGCCATCCGCCTCAACGACGGCATGCTGGAGTGGCGGCTGGCCGAACTGCCCGTCGACGCCGGGGACCTGGCGTGAACGGTGGCCACCCGGCCCTTCCTCCGGGGCTGACCGGCGCACCGGTCTACCTGGACTACAACGCCACCACCCCCGTTGACCCCCGCGTGGCCGAGGCGATGTGGCCGCACCTGACGGACTTCTTCGGCAACCCCTCCAGCAGCCACCACTACAGCGCCGAGCCCCGGTGGGCGCCGGCCGAGGCCCGGGCGCAGGTCGCCGCCCTGGTCGGGGCCCGCGCCGACGAGGCCGTGTTCACCGCCTCCGGCTCCGAGGCCGATCTGCTCGCCCTGTGCGGCACGGCCCTCGCACACGGATGCGGGGCGCTCTTCCACTGCGACGCCGCCCAGGCGGTGGGGAAGATCCCCTCGACGTCGAGGAGTTGGGCGTGGACCTGCTCACCGTCGTACGGCACAAGATGTGCGCCCCGAAGGGTGCGGCCGCGCTGTACGTGCGCGACGGGCTGCGGCTGGAGCCGGTCGTCCACGGCGGCGGCCAGGAGCACGGGGTGAGGGCCGGGACGGAGAACGTCGCCCTGGCCGTGGCCCTCGGCGCCGCCGGGCTGGCCGCGGACGACCTGGCCGACGGCGCTCCCGCCCGGATCGCGGCTCTGCGTGACGAACTCCACCAGCGCCTGGCGGCGGCGCCGCCCGGCTGCGTCCGCCTCAACCGCCCAGAACGGAAGCGCCTGCCGAACACCCTGAACGTCAGCATCGACGACGCACTCGGCCATGAACTCCGCGCCGCCGCCCACGGGATCGCGGCCTCGACAGGCTCGGCCTGCCACCGCGGCAACCACACTCCTTTCGATCTGGCCCGCTCGCTCGGGGCACTGCGGCTGTCGCTGGGCCGCTGGTCCACGGCGGACGACATCGAGACGACGGCGGACGCAGCCATCAAGTCGGCCACCGAGCGCTGACCCCCACCTCCCCCTGCACAGGCCTCACCTCGGATAACACCACCGCCCCACCTACCGCCACCGGAAGAGACATGACCAGATCCGCACCAGGCGCCGGCACCACGGGCGCCGCATCCGACATATTCGACGCCGCCCAGGCACAGCGCCGCATCCTGCGTGTCCTGGTCGCCTCCCAGACCCTCAGCGGGGCCGGACTCGCCGCCGGCGTCACCGTCGGCGCCCTGCTCGCCCAGGACATGCTCGGCACCACCAGCCTCGCCGGACTGCCCAGCGGCCTGTTCACCGCCGGATCCGCACTCGCCGCCGTCGCCGTCGGTCGCATCTCCCAAGCCCGCGGCCGCCGTCCCGGCCTGGCCGCCGGCTACTTCACCGGAGCCATCGGCAGCGCCGGTGTCATCACCGCCGCCGCCCTGGACAACCCCGCCCTGCTGTTCATCGCCCTGTTCGTCTACGGCGCCGGCAGCGCCACCAACCTCCAGGCCCGCTATGCCGGAGCCGACCTCGCCCACCCCAACCACCGCGCCCGCGCCGTGTCCACCGTCCTGGTCGCCACCACCCTCGGCGGCGTCGCCGGCCCCAACCTCGCCGCACCCACCGGCGACCTCGCGGAAACCCTCGGTGTCCCCGGCCTGGCCGGCCCGTTCCTGCTGTCCGGCGCCGCCTACGCCCTGGCCGCGCTCGTCCTCGCCGTCCGGCTGCGACCCGACCCGCTGCTCATGGCCCGTACCCTCGCCGCCGAACAGAGCGGCAGCTCCGCCACCGACGCGTCCCCGGCCGCCGACCACGCACACGAAGGCCGCGGAAGCGTGGTCCTCGGCGCGCTCGTCATGATCCTCACTCAGCTCGTCATGGTCGCGATCATGACGATGACCCCGGTCCACATGCACGACCACGGTCACGGCACCGCCGCCTCAGGTCTCGTCATCGCCATCCACATCGGCGCCATGTACCTGCCCTCACCGGTCACGGGCTGGCTCGTCGACCGCTACGGCCGGCTGAAGGTCGCCGCCGCGTCCGGGCTCACCCTCCTGGCTGCGGGCATTCTCGCGGCCATCGCTCCCGACGACTCCGTCGCCCTCCTCGCGCTCGCCCTGGCCCTGCTGGGACTCGGCTGGAACTTCGGCCTCGTCTCCGGTACGGCGATCATCACCGACGCCGTGCCGCTGGCCACCCGCGCCAAGACCCAGGGAATGGTCGACGTCTCCATTGCCATCGCCGGCGCCACCGGTGGACTGACCTCCGGCATCGTCGTCGCCACCACCAGCTACCCCATCCTCGCCCTCACCGGTGGCGTCCTCGCCCTCGCGATCCTGCCGGCCATCGCCGCGACCGCGAGCAGCCGATGAACCAACCCGCTTCACCGCCTCAGGGCGGGGGCCGCCGCCCGCCGGATCACCGTACGCCGCTGATCCTCCGCAGCATCTCCAGGAACTGCTCCCGTTCGGCTGCCGAGAGCGGAGCCAGGAGTTCGTCGTTGGCCCACTTCCCCGCCCGCGTGCACTCCTCCAGGCGGCGCTCGCCCTCGGCGGTGAGACTCACCGCGTTCTTGCGGCGGTCGGCCGGGTCGGGGGCGCGCACGACGAGGCCTGCCGCCTGAAGATCGTTGAGGATGCCGACCATGTCCTTCGGGTCGAGCGAGACCGTCCTGCCCAGTTCGGCCTGGGCGACCGGGCCGAGATCCGCGACCGCGGCAAGGACCACGTGATGCCACATCTTCATGTCGTGTCGCGCGAGCGCCTCAGCGACCAGGCCGCGCCCACGGGCCGCCGCCCGGCCGAGGAGCCAGCTCGGGAGGGCGCTGATTCGGCTGGGCGCCGAGGGGTTCTCTGCCATGCGCGGCAGCGTACCGAGAAAACGTTGGAGTTCCCAATGATCTCCGGATACTGTTGGGAACTCCAATGAATCTCAAGGATGTCGGAGGCGATCGCGCATGCGGCGTATTCGGTATGAAAACATCGGCGGACCCGAAACTCTGTTCCAGGAAGAAGTCCCCGTCCCGGACCCCGGAGCCGGTGAACTGCTCGTCAGGACCGAGGCGATCGGCGTCACGCTCCCCGTCGTACGCAAAGTGCGCGAGGGTACGCAGCCCATCCCGCTCGGCGGCGAGCTGGCCGGTGAAGTGGTACGCGTCGGCCAAGGCGTGAGCGGATACGCGCCGGGCGACCGGGTCACCGGCCTCTGCTTCGGGTACGGGTACGCGGAGTACGCGCTGCTGCACACCGCGATGGCCTCACCCGTCCCGGCGGGCGCCACCGCCAAGGACGCCGTGGCGCTGGTCCGCAGCGGTGTGGTGGCGCTCGGCGCACTGGAGGCCGCGCGCCCGGAGAAGGGCGAGTCGGTCCTGGTCACCGCGGCGGCGAGCGGGGTCGGCCATCTCGCCCTACAGCTAGCCCGGCTGAGGGGTGCCTCACGCGTCGTCGCCGCCGTGAGCGATCCCGCCAAGGCGGACTTCGTGCGCTCCGTCGGCGCCGATGCCGTGGTGACATACGAACAAGATGGCTGGGGCGAGCCGGTCGATATCGTGCTCGACGCGGTCGGCGGCGAACTGCTCACCCCCGCCGTCAAAGCGCTCGCGCCCGGCGGACGGCTGGTCGCGTACAGCTCGGGCGGCGGCACCATCGAGGCGTACGACCTCCTCGCCGGTGGCAAGTCGGCCATCGGGTTCCAGGTGGCGATCGTGGCCAGGACCCGGCCTGAGCGGTATGCGGGGTGGATCGAGGAGCTGTGGAGGCTGTTCGGCGAGGGCGCGCTGCGGCCCACGGTCCACGCGGAGTTCGCCCTCGCGGACGCGGCACGAGCACACGCGACGATCGAGGGCCGGGCCAATCGGGGAAAGGTCGTCCTCGTGCCCTGAGGACTGATCCGACGGCGAATCTTCTCGTAGTGTCGGATGGTCATCAGCAGCGGGAGCGGTCGGGCAGGAGCCAGCGTGGGCGTCATGAAGATCGGGGCCATCGAGACGAGCGGACTGAGCCTCGTACCGCTCGCTGTCGAGCACGCGGACGAGATGGCCGAGGTGCTCTCCGACCCTGCTCTGCATGCCTTCATCGGCGGTGTCCCGCACTCTCCACAGGCTTTGCGTTCACGGTATGAACGCCTGGTCGCCGGTTCACCTGATCCCTCCGTGACCTGGTGGAACTGGGTGATCCGGCTGCGCGAGGAGAAAAGCCTGACCGGGACGGTGCAGGCGACGATCAGCGCCGGCGAGCACGGGTGTGCGGCCGAGGTCGCCTGGGTGGTCGGGGCTCCGTGGCAAGGGCGCGGGATCGCCACCGAGGCGGCGCGAGGGCTGGTTGCCTGGCTACAGGAACAGGACATGCAGGCGATCTGTGCCCACATTCATCCGGATCATCATGCGTCCGCTGCCGTTGCCACTGCTGCCGGCCTGGCTCCCACCGGTCAGTGGCACGAAGGCGAGATCAGGTGGGAACTTCCGGCGAGGTAGCAAGCCACCGGCCCGGAGCGCCCAGGTCGGTGGCAAGAGCGGCGTGGGGGCAGCCGAGATACGGCCGGAAGGGATAGCAGGGCGATCTTGAAGCTGAATCACCCTGTACGCGCGACATTCAACGGGGTTCGCCGGTGTCGCGAAAGCTGTGCATGGTGAGGTCGTTGTTGATGGCGGAGGCCTGACGGATCGTGCCGAGTCCGGTGTCGGGCAGAGTGTCGGGCCAGTCGGCGGGTTCGACGAGGTGGTGCCGTCCAGCGAACAACACTGTGGCCAGGAGCGAGGCGCTTGGGCACCACGAGGGTGTCGCCGGCGCGCACGGCAGCCAGCGCCTGGTCATCCCTCCTTCGGGACGCCGAGGCCGAGCAGGATCTGGGGATCCCCTTACGAACGGCTCAAGAGGCCCCGCTATCTCTTTCGGCCGTATCTCGGCTGACCCTCGGCGTGCCTCACGAGCCGCCACTTGAACCGTCAAAGTGTGCCTTACTGTGACTTTTGGTGTAGGGCCTCCGTGGACGGGATGGAGTTGGGGCCGTGGCGTTCGCGGAATCGGCCGGTGGCGGCGAGCCCATGCCCTCTCCCGAGGCGGCACCGGAGCCCGAGCGAGAGTCCTGGGCACCGCTGCTGGCGGTGTGCGCCGGCTACTTCATGGTGATCCTGGATGTGACGATCATCAATGTCGCCGTGCCGGTGATCGGCCGGGAACTGTCGGCCTCGCTCACCGGTATCCAGTGGATCACCGATGGATACACCCTGGTCTTCGCCGGGTTCCTGCTGACCGGTGGCGCGCTGGGCGACCGGCTGGGCAACCGCCGGGTCTTCTGCTCGGGCGTGGCGGTGTTCACCGTGTCCTCAGCCGCGTGCGCACTGGCGCCCAGCGCCCCCTTCCTGGTCGCGGCCCGGCTGGTGGAGGGGCTCGGCGCGGCGCTGATCGTGCCCGGTTCCCTCGCCCTGCTCCAGCAGGCCTACCCGGCACCGACGGCACGCTCGCGGGCCTTCGGGCTGTGGGGTTCGATGGCGGGCATCGCAGCCTCCGCCGGGCCGCTGCTGGGCGGGTTGCTCGTCACCGTGGTGGGCTGGCGCTGGGTGTTCCTCATCAACCTGCCCGTCGGTGCGGCCTGTCTGGTGCTGACGCTGCGGCATGTGGCACGCTCGCCCCGGCGCGCTGCCCGGGCCCTGGACTGGCCGGCGCAGTGCGCGGTCGTGGCGGCGGTGGCGCTGCTCACCGCGGCGCTCAACGAGGCCGGACGGCGGGGCTGGTCCGATCCGGCTGTACTCGCCGCGGTGGGCCTGGCCGTGCTGGCCGGCGCGGCGTTCGCGGTGCGCGAGCGGCTGGCCCGGTCTCCTGCCCTGCCGCTGAACCTGCTGCGCTCTCGCGCGATGAGCGGCGGAGCCGTCATCGGGCTGCTGTTCAACTTCGGCTTCTACGGCATGGTGTTCACCGCCAGCCTCGAATTCCAGCATCAGCGCGGCTTCAGCGCCCTCGGCACCGGGCTGGCGCTGTTCCCGGCCGTGGCGATGACCATGTTCGCCTCCGCCCTGTCCGGGAGGCTGACCCGTCGCACCGGCGACCGTCCGCTGGTCATCTCCGGCATGCTCCTGGCTGCCCTGGGGCTCGCCGGCTGGGCCGCGGCGGGGGCCGACCCCGACTACCCGCTGCTGGTGGCCCCGATGATGGCCGCGGGGTTCGGCACCTCCTTCGCCCTCACCGGTTCGACCGCCACCGTGATGGGCGCCGCACCCCAGGCGTACTCAGGGGCGGCCTCCGCCCTGTTCAACACCACCCGCCAGATCGGCAGCGCCACCGGCGTAGCACTCGGCGGCAGCCTGCTCGCCATGGCCACCGACTACTCCACCGGGCTGCGCACCAGCATGGTCATCGGCGCGTTCGCCTACCTGGCCGCCGCCGCCATCGCGTGGTCGTGCGTTCCGACGCAGTCCCAAAAACGTAGGGAGACTTGAGGCAGTCGGGCAGGCCGCGACGGTCTTCGCCCCGCCATCAGCGCCCCCGGCTCCGGCGCACCCTTGAGAGCCCGCAGGTGACCTGGCGTCCTATGAGCCGTCCGGAGTGGGTGTGATGGTGGCGGGCGCCGGGCCGTCGGGGCGGACGGTGAGCCCGAAGACGGCCGAGGTCGGGGTGGTGTGGAAGGAGGGGGTGAAGGCGGGCAGCAGGTGTTCCAGGAGCACGGTCATCTCGCGCATCGCGAACTGTGCGCCCAGACAGGCTCGTGCGCCGATGCCGAAGGGGTAGTACGCGCCGTGCCGGGAGGAGGGACGGCTCTCGTCCGCGGCGGTGAACCGCTCGGGGTCGAATCGCTCGGGCTCGGGCCACAGCGCCGGGTCGCGGTGGGTGAGGTACGGGCACACGAAGATGTCGGTGCCGGCCGCGATGCGGTAGCCGGCGAGGGTGTCGTCCTCCGTGGCGTGGCGGGGCATCAGCCATACCGCCGGATAGAGCCGCAGGGTCTCCGAGGCGAGCGCCCGGATGGCACTTTCGCGTTCGGGTGAGCCCGCGGGTCCCGTGCTCAGCGCCCAACGGCGGGCCTCGGGGTGGCGGTCGAGCAGCAGATAGAGCCACGACAGGGTCTTGGCAGTGGTCTCGTAACCGGCGGCGAGCAGGGTGACCAGCTCGTCGCGGATCAACTGGTCGGTGTATTCGGGGTGGGTCGCCCCGGCGTCCACCAGGACGCGCAGCAAGCCGGGGCCTTCCGGGCCCGCCTCTCCTCGGCGGGCGGCCGCGATCGCGTGTTCGGCGACGGCGTCGATCCTCGCGAGGTCCGCGGCCACGGCGGCGCGCAACTCGGCTGCGCCGGCCGACCCGGAGGGGGTGGTCGGCAGGGCGGCCCCCACCGCCTCTACTGCGGCGAGTTCGCGGTTCGTGATCTCGTCGAGGGGGTGGCCGGTGAGAGAGCGCCAGACGGTGTCCAGAGCGAAGAAGCGCATGTCCTCGCCGACATCGGTCGGCGTGCCGGTACGGACGCACTGCGCCCAGTGGTCGGCGGCGCGGCGCGCGGCGCCGGCGATCCGCTGCTCGTAGCGGCGGATCCCCGCTCCGGTGAACTGGGCTTGGAGCAGGCGGCGCTGACGCTTCCACGGCTCCCCGACGGCAGAGAGCACCCCGTCCCCTACCAGCACGCGGGCCCGGTGGGAGCGCTTGACGTAGCGGTCGGGATGAAGGGCGAGGACGTGCTGCACCGCCTGCGGATCGGTGACCAGCACCGTGGGGCGCGGGCCGAGGCGCACCGCGCTGACCCCGCCGAGCTCGCGCGCCTGGGCCAGCAAATCGACCACCGCCCCCGAGGAAGCCCGCCACCGCTCGACGGCCGCCGCGTCGAGCTCCGGAGGCAGGGGAACGGAGCCGGGCCGGGGGGACGGAGAGGGGACGCCTTGCGGGGCTGCGGTGGCCAATGTGCTCTCCTGCTCGATGACTGCGTACCTGGACATGGGGGATAACGAGCGGCGGAGCCGGTCGATGACATCTCACCCGGCTTTCCAGCAAGCTACAGGTCTGCGGGAGAGTGCGACCGTGGCCAGGAACGTACGTCGAAAGGCCCTCCGGCAGGGTCCTGCGGCGGCGCACCGTGCCGGCCGGGCCAGGCGGCAGGCCCCGTCGCCGGGTGTGGTCGGCTCAGCGGCTGCCCGGGCGGGCGAGGTCGACTTCGGCCGCGAGTCTGAGGACCTGGCCGCCCACCAGCGCCTCCAGCCGGCGGCGGGCGGTGAGGAGGGAGGTGTCGGCGCGGTGGGCGAGGTCGGTGGAGGAGGCTCGTCCGTCCTCGAGCAGCGCGGCGATCAGCTGGTGGGCGACGGGCAGGAGGGCGGAGGTGCAGATCTGCTAGGCATCCACCTCGTACTGGCCGTGCTCCAGGAAATACCGCAATGCCTCCGGCGTGCCGATGTCAAGGGCCCGCTCCGCCGCCGCGCGGAGCGCATCACTGGTGGTCGGACTGGCGAGGATGCGGAAGATCGCGACGCGGTCGTCCTCGGCCTGGGCGAGGCGGTAGCCGGTCTCCAGGAAGGCGCGCAGGGTTTCTGGAGTGCCCTCGTCGAGGGCCTTGTTGGCCTCTCTGACAACCGCCTTGTCGTTGTTCTGTTGAGCGAGGGCGAGGATGCGGAAGACCGCGACGCGGTCGTCCTCGAACTGGGCTGCCCAGCGGCCCGTCTTCAGGAAGTACCGCTGGTCCTCGATGGTGCCGTCCATGGCCGCCTGCGCGGCGGCGTAGACGGCCTTGCCGGTGCCGGGGGCGGCGATGATGCGCATGATCGCGACCCGGACGTCGTCGTCGGACATCTCGTCCACGGGCGTGGTCGAGTCCTCCGCGTCCGACGTCGCCGCCACGCTGGTGGTCGAGGCGCCGGTCGCGTCAGTGGCGAAGGCAGGAGTGGCGGCGAGGAGCAGCGCCGGTGTCAGAGCGGTGGCCGCGAGGGTCAGGGCAGCGCGGGTCAGTCTCACGTGTGAACCTTCCTTGCGAACGTCGAGCAGGGGACTTCACGCAGAACCGAGGGATGGCACACGTCCTCAGGAAGCGGCGGCACATGGCCCGCCCTGAGCCTTGGTGCCCCATCCGCCGGTGCGAAAATGGTCGCTCTGAACGCGCTGGAGATCATTGCCGGAATCAGGCAGTCTTTACGGTTTGTTGTTGCCGTTCAGGCGGGGGCACACCCCGACGCTCCCAGGGAACGGGGGCCGTCCGCCGCCGTGCTGCTGCCCGCCGGGCCGTTCACGCTGGGGCGGAGGTGCGGAATTCGGCCCACACCACATGAGGGCGTCCACGGTGAAGGTGCCGGCCCGCCAGCGCAGGCCCGGGTCGATGCCGGGGAACGGCGCCGCGGCCCCGCCGGCCGCCAGCCGCTGGGCCCGGTGCAGGATGTCGGCGCGAAGTACGGCCTGCATGCGCGGCCAGTGCGGTGCGATCACGAGGGACCAGTACGTGTGCACGGCGTCGGCGACGCGGGTGAGCAGGCCGACGGGGTCTTCGTACGCCTGCTGGAGGCCGGGGGGGGGGGGGGGGGGGGCCCCCCCCCCCCCCCGGGGGGGGGGCCCCCCCCCGGAATAACGCCCACGGGCGGCGGTGCCCGCCCCGCGGTGTAAGAGGGGTGGTTTGTGGGGGGCGGGGCGTGGCGGCCCGCCCCCCGCCCCCCCCCCCCCGCCCGCCCCCCCCCGCCCGCGCCCCGGGGGCCCGCCGCGGCCCCCGCCGCACTGCCGCACCGCTGGTGGCCTGGATCAGCTCCGTCTTCACGCGCTCGGCCGGCGTTGCCCGCGCAGCGGTGAACTCGTCGTCGATATCGGGGGACGGGCCGATCGGGTGCGGGGTCAGGAAGTCGGGGATGCGCCGATGCGGGCCGACCAGCGATTGCAGCAACGGCCAGTCGAGTTGCCGTAGCAGCGGGGTGCATCGGCGCAGAGAGTGCCGATGTTCGGCGTGCCGGACCGGGTTCTGCCACGCCCACAGGCTCAGAACAGTCTCCTGGAGGGGCGAACACGCGAACCAGACCGAGGCGAGGTCGTCCAGGTGGAGCCGTAGCCGCAGCATTCGGCCCAGAGTAAGAGGTCACGCAGATGGGCGCGGTGAGGGGGCCGAGCAGCTGCGTCCCGACCTCGGGGACCAGGGCCCGCTTCCGAATGGGTGGATGAGGTGGCGGCGGGGAGGAGGCAGCGTACTCCTTCCCGCCGCCGGCCGTCCCTACGACTCCCCTCGGGCCGTAGGGACGGCGGACCGGGCGGCTAGCGGTGGTGGTGGCCGCCGCTCTTCGCCGGCAGGTCCTTGACGCGGATGTTGCGGAAGGAGACCTCGTCCCCCTCCCCGTGGTTCTGGACGCCGACGTATCCCTGCCGCAGGCTGCGCGCCGGGTCCTGGTTGGTGAAGTCGTTGATCTTCACGCCGTTGAGCCAGATCCGCAGCCGCTCGCCCTGCACCCGGATCTCGTAGGTGTTCCACTCTCCCGGCGGGTTCAGCGCCGCGTCCCGCTTGGCGAGGTCGGCGGACTGGAAGCCGTAGACGGACCCGGTGGTGCGATCGGGGGCGTCCGTGGCGTCGATCTGCACCTCGTAGCCGTTGTCGACCGCCGACCAGGGGTCGTCGGAGGCCGGGAAGCCGATGAAGACACCGGAGTTGTCGTCGCCCGACACCTTCCAGTCGAGCTTGAGCGAGTACGAGCGCAGTTCGCGCGCCTGGTACCAGAGCAGGCCCATGCCGCCCGTCGAGGTGAGGGTTCCCGACGCGGTGTCGAGAGTGAAGCTCCCCGGGCCCGCCTGTTTCCAGCCGTCCGTCGAGGTGCCGTCGAACAGCGGGCGGTAGCCCTGTTCGGGGCGGCAGTCGGCTTGGGCGGCGTCGGTGGCGTAGCGGATGCCGCCGAGCAGGTGCTGCCGGAAGGCGGGGTCGGCGTAGGACTCCTTGGTGTGGCCGAAGCCGGTGTAGAAGGCACGGCCGCCGCGGTAGTCCTGGCACCAGGAGATGGGGTGGTCCTGCCCCATCGCCCCGCCCTCATAGGAGGCTTCGTCGAGCGAGGCGAGGACCTTCACCCGGTCCCGGGGATTGGCGCGATAGTTGTACCACTCGTCCGTCCGCTCCCACTGCGGTCCCAGATGCGCCGTCGCGGGATGGGCCCGATCCTCGACGTCCACCGTGGCCTGCTGGATCGCCGGGTGGGACTGGAAGTACGCCCCGACCAGGCCTTCGTAGAAGGGCCAGTCGTATTCGGTGTCGGCTGCGGCGTGGACGCCGACATAGCCGCCGCCCGCCCGCACATAGCGCTCGAAGGCGGACTGCTGGGCGGGGTCGAGGACGTCGCCGGTCGTGGAGAGGAAGACGACGGCGGCGTAGCGGGCGAGGTTGTCGGGGGTGAAGGCGGCGGCGTCCTCGGTGGCGTCGACGGCGAAACCGCCCTGCGCGCCGAGTTCCTCGATGGCGGCGATGCCGTCGGGGATCGAGTCATGGCGGAAGCCGGCCGTCTTGGAGAAGACCAGTACGCGGTCCGATGGGTCCGACGAACCCGCCGCGGCCGATGACGCGGCGGCCCTGGACGGGGCGGGCCCGGACGCGGCGGCGGGCAGCGCCGTCAGGGCGAGCAGCAAGGTGGCCGCCCCGACGGCGGCGAGGCGCGCCGAGCGCGGGGATCCGGTGTGGCGTCTGGAACGAGGCCCGGGATGCGGAGAAGAGTGCGGGTGCATGTCCGTTGTGTTCCTTCCTCCGGGCCGGGGGCGGCCGCGCGGACCGCCCCCGGCCCTGTTCGTCAGCCGGTGCCGATCGTGAAGTCGTCCACGTCGAAGAGCGCTCCCTCGCCGCCCTTGAAGACGAGACAGAGAGTGGTGCTACCGGTCGGGGGGTTCCGCAGTGTGGTCTTGACGTCCTGGAAGGTCTCCCAGCCGCCGGTCACCGGCACGGTGACGGTGCCGAGCAGCGGTCCGGTCGGGGATCCGGTGCGGATCTCCAGCGTGCCGCCGGCGCCCGCCGAGGAGACCCGGGCGGTGAAGTCCTTGGCGTTGCCGAGCACATACGGGGTGAAGGAGATCCAGTCGCCGTTGTGGATGTCGCCGACCGTCTTGCCGCCGTTGGCCGGCGCGTGGGAGATCACCGAGACGCCCTGGCTGTCGCCGTAGTGCTCGGCCTGCCGGTGCTTGGGCTGGACCCTGCTCTGGTCATGGGTGGTCAGCGGCGGCTGGCCGCCCCCGCCCCCGTCGGTGTACTCGGCGTCGAAGACCCCGAAGATGTTGGCGTTGGGGTCGTGCTCCCCGTCGGCGTTGGTCCTGATGGTGCCGGAGCAGCCGTTCGCCGTGGTGACGGGGTGGCCGTGGCTGTCGTGGCCGAGGATGTAGGTGACCTTGACCTTGGCGCAGTCGATGGTCCGGTCCTCGGGGTCGGTCACCTTGACCTCGAACGGGACCTCGTCGCCGAAGGTGAACAGCTGACCGTCGGCGGGCAGCCGCAGCGTCACCTTGGGCGCGGTGTTGCCGACCGTCAGGTGGACGCTGGCGCTGCCGGTGCGCCCGGAGGGGTCCTTGACGGTGACGGTAGCGGTGTAGGTGCCGTTCTTCCGGTAGGTGTGCGTGGGGTTGGCGGCGCTCGATGTGGTGCCGTCGCCGAAGTCCCAGCTGTAGGCGAGGGCGTCGCCGTCGGCGTCGGAGGTGCCCGCCGAGGAGAAGGCGACCCTCATGGGCGCCCTGCCGGAGGTGCGGTCGGCGCTCGCCTCGGCGATCGGTGAGTGGCCGCCCGTGGCGTTCTCGATCCGGTAGAGCGCGGAGTGCTCGTCCCCGTTGAAGTAGCCGAGGCCGTAGTCGAGGACGTACAGCGCGCCGTCCGGGCCGAAGGCCGAGTCCATGACCTGGGTGCCGCGCCACGGGAAGTCGTTGATCTTCTGCACTGTGCCGTCGTCACCCTGCTCGATCCGCTTGATCCACTGGCGGCCGAATTCGCCCGCGAAGAAGTCCCCGTCGTAGGACTCGGGGAACTTGACCGGGGAGTCGAGCGAGGCGTCGTAGCGGTAGACCGGCCCGGCCATCGGCGACTCGGAGCCGGAGCCGAACTCGGGTACGGAGTCGTTGTCGTACGGAATCCAGGCGGGCTGGGCGGGAGGCAGTTCGGTGAGCCCGGTGTTGTAGCGCGAGGTGTTCCTGGGCGCGGCGCAGTCGAAGGTCGCACCGGAGGTGCCGGTGGCGAAGTCGTAGTCCAGGTACGGCTTGTTGTCGGCGATGCAGTACGGCCAGCCGTAGTTGCCGGGCTTGGTGATCCGGGCGAACTCGACCGCGCCGCCCGGTCCCCGCTTGGGGTCGGCGGCGCCCGCGTCCGGGCCGTAGTCGCCGACGTAGACCGTGCCGGTCGGTTTGTCGACACTCATCCGGAAGGGGTTGCGGAAGCCCATCGCGTAGATCTCGGGCCGGGTCTTCTCGGCGCCGGGCGCGAAGAGGTTGCCGTCCGGGACGGTGTACGTACCGTCGTCGGCCACCTTGATCCGCAGGATCTTGCCGCGCAGGTCGTTGGTGTTGCCCGCGGAGCGCCGGGCGTCATAGGCGGGGTTGCGGCCCTCCCGCTCGTCGATGGGGGTGAAGCCGTCGGAGGCGAACGGATTGGTGTCGTCTCCGGTGGAGAGGTATAGATTGCCGTCGGTGTCGAAGTCGATGTCGCCGCCGACATGGCAGCAGATACCGCGTGAGGCGGGCACGTCGAGGACCTTCTTCTCACTGCTCAGGTCCAGGACGCCATCGGTCTTCAAGGTGAAGCGGGAGAGCCGGTTGACCCCGTCGAACCTGGCGAAGTCGGCGTCCGTGCCCTCGTTGGGGGCGTCGCCCGAGGGGGTGTCGAGCGGCGGCGCGTAGTAGAGGTAGATGGTGCGGTTCTCGCTGAACTGCGGGTCGATGCCGACGCCCTGGAGCCCCTCCTCGTCATGGGAGTAGACCGGGAGCTTGCCGGACACCATGGTGTCGCCCGCCGCGTCGGTCAGCCGCAGGGTGCCGTCGCGCGAGGTGTGCAGCACCGAGCGGTCCGGCAGTACGGCGAGCGACATCGGCTCACCGGTCTCCTCGGCCCCCTTGGCGAGGGTGACCTGCTGGAACTCCTCGGCGGCCGGGGCTGGTTGGTCCGCGACCGCCGGCGGAGCGCTGAACGCGAGCCCCGCGCCGACGAGCAGTCCGCTCGTGACGAGCGCGAGGGGCCCGCGCAGTCGAAGCCTTTTCCTGTGCACGCTGATCCTCCGTGGAAAGAGGGGGTGTACGGGCGGGCCGTCAGGCCACTGTGGCTGGCACAGGCGCGCGCCGTCGCGCCGGGGTGACCGGTCCGGGGAGAGGGGACCCCCTATGTGACCGGTACATCTCAAGGACCGTAGCGGTGTTTGTCCGGTTCGGAAACCCCTTTGACGCAAGCGGGCCGAGCTTCATCCACAGGCAGGATAAAGCCGGGGGCGCGGTTGTCTTCCCCGACCGGGGGCGCCCGGTGGAGGGACTCCTTCAGGTGCGCTCGCCGACCAGAGTCGGTTCGGGAGCTTCGGGTTCCACGATGGCCGTTCGGCGCTCGACCAACCCGAGCGCCACTCCCGCGACGATGATCACGCCGCCGAAGACCTGCGCGAGCCGGACCGTCTCTCCGTTGATCACCACGGCACCGAGCACACCGAACACCGGCACCAAGTTGAGGATGTTGACCGCGACGCTCGAGGTCATCCGGCGCAGACCGTAGTTGTAGAGGAGGAAGCCGCCGACGGAACACGCCACGGCCAGATAGGCGAGCAGCGCAGAGGCCGTGGCATCCGGCACCCGCCAGTCCCCGATCTCCAGGAGCGAGGCGAGCAGGAAGCCGGCGGCGCCCGCCACGGTCTGGTAGTAGGTGAGGTTCACCGCGTCCTGCCCGCGACCCGCGTACTTGCCCAGCACGTTGTACCCGGCCCACACCAGCCCGCCGAGCAGCAGCAGGACATCGCCGAACCAGCGTGCGGTGCCTCCGACTTCCGCCCCGTTGCGTACGACCAGGAAGGCTCCCGCCGTGGCGAGCAGCACACCGCTGACCCGGAGCAGCGGCATCCTGGTCCGGAAGACCACCAGTTCCAGGAGCATGGTCATCAGCGGATACGAGGCCACGATCAGGGAGGCGTCGGAGGCGGTCGACAGCTCGACGCCGATGTTCTCCAGCACGAAGTAGACCAGAATGCCGAGCAGGCCGCTCAGGTAGATCAGCCGTCGCTGGCGGGCATCCGGCCGGGCTACCGGGTTGCGGCGCATACGCACCATGATCGCGAGCAGCGCGGCGGCGATCGTGAAGCGGATGGCCCCGATGGTCAGCGGCCCGACGTCCGCCAGCACCTCCTTGGTCACCGCGTACGAGCTGCTCCAGAACAGCGCGGCCGCCACGACGGAACCGATCGCCAAGATCCTGGTCTTCCGCTCGTCCACCCCTGATGCCCCTTCCCGTCCGAACTCTCCGATTCCGCCCGACCGCATGGCGTAGATGCGAATCATAGACGGAAACATCGCGGGGATGCTAGCAATCGGTCCGTGGATATGGCACGCTGGCCGAACATAATTCGGCGTTCTGGGGGCTTGGCGGAATATGGACGAACTAGATTCGGCGCTGCTGCGGCTTCTTCAGCAAGATGGTCGGCGCACCAACCGGGATCTGGCACAGGAGTTGGGAATCGCCCCCTCCACCTGTCTGGAGCGGGTGCGCTCCCTCCGTGAGCGCGGCGTACTGCTCGGATTCCACGCCGAGGCGGACCTCCCTTCGATCGGCCGGGGGTTGCAGGCGATCATCGCCGTGCGGGTACGGCCGCCGACGCGTGCGGTCATCGAGCAGTTCCAGGCCTTCGTGGCTCGGATGCCCGAGGTGATCGCGGTCTTCGTGCTGACGGGCACCGACGACTTCCTCATCCATGTGGCGGTTCGCGACGCCGACCATCTGCACTCGGTGGTCCTGGACAAGCTGACCGAGCGAAAGGAGCTCGCGGACGTACGCACCTCGGTGGTCTACGGGCACCTGCGCAAGAACGTCATCGAGCCGATGTGAGGCCCGGCTTGATGGTGACAGGAGTGTGGGGTCAGCCCGCAACACGACGCAACACGATGTTCGGCGGCCAGTCCCTGCTCTTGGAGGGGCGCGCGGTGCGCGGGCAGGCAGGTCCCGCTGAGGTCCTCGGGGTCTTGCGAGGGGGAGTCGGCGCACCGCGCGCGGTTTCGGGAGTGCTCAGCCCGAGGGGTCAGCCCATGTGAACGGCGGGGGCTCCGTCCTCGGTGTGCTGCCGTTCGGCGTTGATGGCCAGCACGGTGATGGCAAGCCCCGCGAGGAACATGGCGCCCGCGGCGGCGAAAGCCATGGTGTAGCCGTGGGTCAGAGCCTCGCCGGCGCGGCTCGCCAGGCCGACGTCCTTGGTGGCGAGCGCTCGGTAGAGAGTGGTCGCCGCGTCGGGGAGCTTGTCGTTGGCGGCCGAGGTGGCGATCGTCGACAGCACGGCGAGGCCGAGAGCGCCGCCGATCTGCTGGGCGGTGTTCAGCAGCGCCGACGCGATGCCCGTGTCGTGGTGGGCGACGTCGCTGACCGCGCCGAGGGTCATCGGTACGAAGCTCATGCCCAGGCCGAGGGCGGTGACGAACATCGCGGGCATGAGGTGCGCGGCATAGGAGGAGCCGGGCTCCAGAGTGGCGAACCAGAACATGCCGGCGGCCCCGACCAGCAACCCCGGGCCGGCGATCAGCCGGGGTGCGAAGTGCGTGACCAGCTTGGAGCTGATGCCGGCTGCTGTGGCCATCCCGAAGCTGAAGGGGAGGTAGGCGAAGCCGGTCCTCACCGGGCTGTAGCCGAGGATCAACTGCATGTACAGCGTCAGGAAGTAGAACGTGGCGAACATGCCCGCGCCGATAAACAGCATCGTGGCGTAGCTGCCGGAGCGGCTGCGGTCCTTGAGCAGGCGCAGCGGCATCATCGGGTCTGCGGTGCGGGCCTGGAGCAGCAGGAACGCGCTGAGCAGTACGGCCGCTCCGACGAAGGAGGTCAGGGTCAGTGCGTTGGTCCAGCCGTGCTCGCCACCCCGGGTGATGCCGTAGACCAGGGCGATCAGACCGCCGGTGCCGGTGACGGCGCCGGGTATGTCCAGGCGGCCGGGGTGGCGCTCCGCCTCGACGAGGGTGTTCGTGCCGACGAGCACGGCCAGGCCGATGGGGATGTTGACGAAGAACACCCAGCGCCAGTCCAGGAGATCGGTGAGCGTGCCGCCGAGCAGCAGGCCGACCGTGGCGCCGACGCCGCCCATCGCCGCGTACACGCCCATCGCGGTGTTGCGCGACTTGCCCTGGGGGAACGTGGTGGTGATCAGAGCCAGGGCGCTGGGTGCGGCGAGCGCGGCGCCGACGCCCTGTAGGACGCGGGCGGCGATCAGCAGGCCCTCGCCCGGGGCCAGGCCGCCAAGCAGCGAGGCCAGGGTGAAGACGGCGATGCCGGCCCGGAACATGCGCCGTCGTCCGAAGAGGTCACCGGCCCGTCCACCGAGCAGCAGCAGTCCGCCGAAGGCCAGCGCGTAGGAGTTGACGATCCAGGCGAGGTTCGCGTCGGTGACGTTCAGGTCGGTCTGGATGGCGGGCAGCGCGATGTTGGTGATGGTGGCGTCGAGGACCACCATCAGCTGGGCGGCCGCGATGACGATCAGGGCCAGCCCGAGGTGACGGCCCCGCCCCGGCGGCGCGGTGGGCGTATCGGCCGGTGCGACGGCTGCGGCCGCGCGGTCGGTGGACATGCCGGTAGACATGAAAGAGGGCTCCAGAGGAGAGTGAATTGGCACTGCCGCGCAAACGCTTCGTTGTGGAAGTCTGCGGCAGCGGCGGAAAGCGGCATCGCGGATGCGAATGAGAAAGACCCTAGCATCGTCCGCTGCTTGGTTCGGACCGAGACGGATATGACGAAAGTCCGGCTTGACAAGGTGAGTTGCTGTGTGGGCACTGAAAATCTACCGGATCGCCCCGGGGAATAATGCACGCCAAATGGCCACCCGACTCGGATATCGGATGGCCTGTAAATTGAGGAGAAATGAAAGTCTTCAGGTGGGGAGTTTGGCCGGGGTGCGGTGCCGTAAGCGGAATTGTTGAACTGCCGCGTTATTCCGGCCGATGCTTCTCGCCGCGGCATCGCCGTGCCCCGAAGGCGGAGACCACTTCTTCCCCGTCGCCTCCGGCTTTGTGAGGGATCAGTGTCGGTCGGCGGGCCTCGCGGGTCGTTGGGTGAACTGGGCGGTGAGTTCGGTCTGACGGCCGACGCGGACGCCGTTGGCGTCGAGGAGGAAGTTCACCTGCCAGATCTCGACGCCCTGGTCGACGGCCGCGGCGACCTTCGTCCGGACGGCGGCCTGTCGGGTGCTGGGGTTGGGTCCGACCTGGAAGCCAGGGTTGTCGTAGAGGAAGCAGACGATAAGGATCGCGCGCTGGTGGCCGCCGAGGCTGTCGCCGAGTTCGCCGATGTGCCGGATCATGCGGTCGGTGGAATCGAAGGGAGCCTGCCTGCGTGTCCTGATGTGTCTGCCCAGCGGGGCCTGGACGTGCTGGAGCGGCGTCTTGACCTCGATATAGGTGTCGTCGTTGACGAGGAAGTCGAGGCGGGAGTGGCCCAGGGCCTGCTCGCACAGCACGGTCCGGGCGGTAATCATGTCGGTCAGGAGGTTGTGGCGCAGGGCGGTCTCGATAGAGCGGTTGGCGGCGTTCTGGTTGATGCCGATCCAGGTGGGCTCGGGGGCGTCGGGTGGGTCGAGGGAGATGGCCTCGACGGTGTGGGTGGTTTTGCGGGCAGGGTTGTCGCTGCGGGACAGCAGGCACGGCAGGCCGTCGAGGACGAAGTTGCCAATCCGGCCGGTGGTGGGGCAGTGGCAGGCCACGGATGTGCCCGTGATGTCGGCCTCGATGATGAACCGGTTGGGGCGGCGGATGATCGTCGCGGGCTGTAGTGGCGCGGCGAAGTGGATCATGCCGTCGGTCACATGGATGTCCTCGGCGGGCATGGCGGTCTTCTTCTCCTTTCCTGTGTCCTGACTCCACGGGCAGCGCCGGCGTGGTTCACCGGCATGTCCGAGAACGCGGCCTCCGGTGTCGGGATCGGCCCCTGACCTGCGGCAACAGGTGCCCGGCGACGGGCTGTGAGCAGCGGTGCGGATGCCTGTGCGCAGACCATTCAGGAACCGTCCGGTGGACGAGCGAGGGTGGCCGGGGCGGTTGGGGGGTAGAGGGCCGCCGTTGCCTGGGCCGTCGCCCGGAGTGCGTCCTGGAGCTCGGGTGGATCGACGACCTCGACCTTCGGACCGAAGGACAGCAGGGTGGTGGCGTGGCCGAGGGAACGGAACTGCAACGTCAGTTCGGTCGCCTCGGTGTCCGGGCGGCTGTGTGTGCCTGCGGGGGCTGCGAGTTCGGTGTGGTGGACCCGCAGGAACCGGGCGAGGGTGTCAGGGGCCACGCGGACCGTGACTTTTACCGGTCGCTCCACGTTCTCCACCTCGCGTCGCAGGTCCCGCCACACGTGTTGTAGCTCCACGCCAGGGCGGAGACGGGCTTGCTCGGACAGGACGCTCGCGGTCACGACCCGATCGGCGCGGAAGAGCTTCGGCCGCGTCTGGTGGTCGGCTACCAGGTACCAGACGCCGGCCTTGTTCACGAGCCCGTAGGCATCCAACGTGTAGGAGCGTTCGCTTCCGTCACGGCCGTGGCGGTAACGGACGCGCAGCCGCTGGTCGCCGAACACCGCGTCCTGTAGGCAGGCCAGCCCCGGGACCGGAGCGGGAGTGGCGCCGGTGTGCCACCGGTCGGGCTCGATGAGCACTCGGCGGCTGGCCAGGTCGGCTTCCGGGCGGTGGACCTCGGGGAGCACTGCCATGATCTTGCGGAGGGCGGACCCCATGGCCTGGCCCAGCCCGAGATCGGCGTGGGCACTGTCGGACAGGAGCACGAACAGCGCCCGTGTCTCGTCCGCCGTGAGGCCGCTGACGTCCGTACGGTAACCGGGTACCAGCGCGATGCCGCCGTGCGGCCCGCGCTCCGTGTAGACGGGGACGCCGGCCGCTGACAGGGCCTCGATGTCACGCATCACCGTCCGCACGGACACCTCAAGGCGCTCGGCCAGTTCCCTGGCGGACGTCTGCCCGTGCGTTTGCAGCAGGAGCAGGAGGGCCAGTAGCCGCTCCGAACGCACAGCCCACCTCCTTGTTGTCTCCGATGATTCGGCCACCGGGCGGCGACCATCGGGGCGAAGTCCTTCCAGAACTCCCGGTAGCCTTACTTGCCGGTCACCTCACCGGCCGGCAGGTTCTCCAGCGCGTCGACGTCTCGGGCGAACGGTTGTCAGTCATCGCGCTTCTCCTCGGGGTCATCACTCGATGGGAACACTCCCACCGTAAAGCTGCATTTATGACATCTAGCGTCATATATAGAAGAGAGATCTTTTCCGTCGACGCGGCGATGCCCGACCGTCCAGTCGAGCGCTCGCCGACCACACAGGGCTCTCCACTGATCACGGAACGCGCGAACACCGGGTTGGCCGCCGTCTGAAGATCCGTCCCGCGCTTCGCGGGTCACGTACGGCGGGCTCCCGGCGGTGCTGGGCTGGGATTGACCGGTACAGGTCCGTGGCTCGGGTGTGGGCCTGGCTGTGGTAGCCGTACCCGTAGCGCTCCTTGGGCGTATGCCACGATCAACCGGCAGGCGAGAGCCGCCGTGGCAGCAGCGGAAGGGATCCGTGCCATGTTCTCTGTCGAAGATCGGGACCGCCTCCGAGAACGTCTCATCCAGTTTGCCGAAGCTGACGAGGCGGTCACTGGAGCGGCTCTCACCGGGTCACAAGCCAACGGGCACAGCGACGAATGGTCGGACACCGACCTGGTTCTCGCGATCCGCGACGAACTCGCTGTGTCCTCGAGCCGCTGGACACAGTGGCTCCACGACGAGTTCGGCGCCCTGCATCACTGGGACCTGCCGGCCGATCGCAGGATCATCCGCGTGTTCCTCTTGCCCGGCTGGCTGGAAGTCGACATCAGCTTCTGTCCCGAAGAGGAGTTCGGCCCACGAGGCCCGCAGTGGCGGACCATCTTCGGTGAGGAACGATCCCTGGCCCCCTTCCCGCGGCCCGACCGTGACGCCCTGATCGGCCTCGCCTGGCACCACGCTTTGCATGCCCACATCTCCGTCCAGCGAGGCCGGGCATGGCAGGCTGAATACTGGATCAGCGCCTTACGTGATCATGTTGTGGCACTGGCGTGCCTACGCCTCGGCCATACAGCCGTCCACGCGAAAGGCGCCCACCTGCTCCCGATGACAATGACTGTGCCACTTGAAGCAACGCTCGTCCGCTCGGTCACAGAACCGGAGCTACGACGGGCCTTGAAGGCAGCGGTTACGGTGCTGACAGACGAACTCGAGCGTGCCGACTCCCAACTCGCCACAAGGCTCGGCCCCATGTTGGCTGAGCTGGGAGAGCGGAGTCAGGAGTGAACCACGCCTTCTCAGTGAGCAAGCCGGGCGTGGCCGGAGCGGATCGCGGAGACCGCGGCGGCGGTACCTGGTTCTTGCGCGGTGCACCACGAGGTTCTGCGGAGGGCGCCCGTCTTCTGAGTACCTCCTGAGTATCTGGTCGGATGCGGAGTCGGCCACGTTCAGCGATTCTTGCCCGCATGAGTGAGACACCGGTCAAGCAGCAGAGTACGGCCGCGTTCTACGGCCAGGCGGTCGCCTCGTTCGCTGTCGCCATGGCGGCCACCGCCATCGGCATCTTCCGGCTGAACGCCGACGCCTGGGTGCGCGGCTTTCTGGCCATCGCCGTGCTCTACCTGGTGACTTCCGCTTTCACCCTGGCCAAGGTGATTCGGGACCGGCAGGAGGCCGGGCAGATCGTCAGCCGGGTCGACCAGGCGCGGATGGAGAAGCTGCTCGCCGAGCACGACCCCTTCGAAAAGCTGTGAGCACTTCCGTATCCCCTCCATGAGACCCCTGGCTTGGGAACCGCTGCGACCGTGCCGTTTGGCGAAGGCGCCGGGCGAGGCGCGACGCAAGGGGGCCGGCTGAGGTCGCCGTGGCGGGGGTGAAGCGTGTTGGCCTTGGCTGTCGCGCTTTCGAGTGGTTTGTTCTTCGTTGCGATCCCGGGGGTGCCCGCGTGGCCCGATGATCCCAACCCCCGGGCCGTGGCCTGCGGCCCGAGAAGGGATGGAGGCACATCGATGAGCGCAACGCGACGTTCGGTGTTGGGCGCGGCCATGGCCGGGCCGTTACTGGCCCAGTTCACAGGGGCGGCATCCGCCGCCACCGCCGAGCCGGGCACGCTGGGCACGGTCTCCGAGGGCTGGGTCGAGGTCCGCTGGACCGAGCAGGCCCAGGTGCTTCTGGACCGTTTCCAGGCGGTGGTGGAGGCGGTGGCCCCGGCTCAGCTGGTGCGGGACGCCCAGGGTGGGGCGATCCGCTTCCCGGTGCGGTCCGGGCAGGGCGACCCGTCCGCGGCCGACCCGCCGAGGGCTCACGGCGACGGTCGGCTCGACGGCGGAGTCGACATCCGCACACCGGATGGCAACGTGCGGGTGACCGGCCTGGAAGGTGCTCTTCAGGACGGGCTCGCGTCCGGGAAGTGTGTGGTCAACGGAGTCGATCTCGGACACCAGGCGGTGGTCCGGCCGGGCCTGGACAAGGGAGTGCTGAAGACGGAGAGCGTGCCGCTGGGCAAGCCGATGAAAGTCCGGATGACCGATGTGCCGCTGCGGCCCACGCCCGAGCTGGTGGAAACGTTCAGCAACACCTTCGGCGACGCCGGCTTCACCACCGACACAGTGCTGGCGCACGTGACCGCCGAGGGCGTGTACACGCCGCCGCCGAAGGCGTGAGGGATCGTCGGCCCGGACTGCTCAGCCGGTCCGGGCCGGCTCTTCACGGCCGGCCTGAGCGGGCAGGCCACTACGACTGCCAAAGCGGCGCTCGCGCGCCGCGTAGGCGGTGACGGCGTCGCGTAGCCGGGCCAGGTCGTAGTCGGGCCACAGGGTGGGGTCGAAGACCAGCTCCGCATAGGAGAGGTGCCAGGGCAGGAAGTTGCTGATCCGCTGCTCACCGGAGGTGCGGACCAGCAGATCGACGTCGGGGAGTTCCGGCACATACAGATGCCGGGTGAGGTCGGCGGGGCCGATGTCCTCGGGGCGGATCGTGCCCGCCACCGCTTCGGCGGCCAGCGCACGTGCGGCGGCGGTGAGTTCCTCCCGCCCGCCGTAGTCCACGCAGACAGTGAACGTGAGCACGTCGTTGTGGCAGGTCATGCTCTCCATCAGCGTGAGCGCGGACGCCAGCGAGGTGTCGATCCTGTCGCGCCGCCCGCACCAGCGCACCTGCACGCCGAGCCTGTGCAGCCACTGCGCACCCTGGGTGATCCCGTCGGCGAGGGTGTCGAACAGGGCTGCCAGCTCCTCCGGCGAGCGGCCCCAGTTCTCCGTGGAGAACGTGTAGACGCTCAGATGCCGGATGCCCAGCCGCAAAGCCGCGTTGACCAGCCGCAGGGCCGCTCGCTCACCCGCGCGGTGGCCCTGCGGCACCGGCAGGCCGCGGGCCTCGGCCCAGCGCCGGTTTCCGTCCATGATCACTGCGACATGGCCGGGCACCGGTCCCTGATCCGGCCGCGCCGGGCGGCGGCGCGCACTGCCGTCCAGGCTCATCGGATCCACTCCGTCCGCCAGCACCTGGGAGCGCAGCAGCGTCGCCTCGTCGTAGGGCAGCTGCGCGCCGAGCAGGAGGGTGTGCAGGAACGGCTGGTACTGCACCCCTACCATCCCGGTGACCGGTGCGGCCTCATCCAACAGTTCGCGCCAGTGGGCGAGTTGGACGTCCACGAACGCGTCCAACGCCTGCCGGTGTACGCCGCTTCGCAGGTCACCGACCTCCAGCCCGAGCCGGCGCAGGTCCTCCCTCGGCAGGTAGCAGCGGCCCGCCGCGAGGTCGGCCGGCAGGTCCTCGAAAATGTCCGCCACCTGGCACGCTTCGAACAGCGCCGACACCAGCCGCAGGGCCTCGGGGCCGCGCGGCTCCAGCAGGGCGACCCACAGCTCGGCCACGGCACCCGCGATTCCGCGCAGGTAGTCGCGCCGGAGGTCCGCGAAGGTCTCGAACACCGGCACAGCCGCGCAGTCGGCCCGCACGGTGTCGAGATACTCCTCGATCAGCGCCTGGTCGAGATCCCACCTGTGCACCGTGTCCACGAACGCCCGCCGCACCGGATGCGTGCTGCGCCCGGATCGCAGCTCGGCCAGGGTGTCGGCCTGCCAGCGGGCGAAACGCTCCTGGCGGCCCTCCGGCGAGCCCTCGTCGGCGATCCGGTCCGTTTGCACAGTCCATCCGTGAATCGCGTGGACGAACGGCCTGACCGCTGCGGGCAGCGTGTCGGTTGCCGTCCACAGCGCGGCCAGGGACTGCCGCACCTCGGTCTCGCACGCCTCGTACGCCTCGCGCAGCTCCGGCGAGTCGCCGAACGCCCCCTCGCTCCACACCACTTCCGGACCTCCCCTCCCGGGCCGCCAGGGTCGGCAGCCTCCGCCAGCGCTAACGATCCACCGGCCCCTCGGTGGCGAACTGTTCACCGCGGCCCCGACGGGATCTCGCGGTGGGCGGTGTTTTCGGACAGGCTGGCGGCGGGCCTGGCGTTCGGCCTGGTCGGCGACCTTTGATATGTGCGTCGTCCACCTCGTATGCCTGGGCGGAGACGAGGGCTCTGGAGTGTCAGTGGTGTCGGCTTGGATGTCCGCATGACGGTTCATGATGTTGCGCGAGCTCTTCCTGACATTCCCGCCCTTCGGGATCTGTGCCGGTCGATGGCCATGGCGGAGGCGGTGTTGAGCCCGGATGGTGAGCGGTACTACTCGTTCAGCGCGACGTGGTCACCGACGGAGGAGATCGCCTCGATGCGCAACGGCTCCGGTGACGAGTTCGATGTCGTGTTCTCCCCGGCGGGCACGTATGTCCGGGGCTTCGATCACGAGTCGCCAATGAGTCCTTACGTCGACGATGGGCTGTGGCCCGGGGTTGTGGACTCGGTCCCCGATGTGTTTCGTGGGCACGTCTTGGAGCCGGCCTTCGGCGACGATGGCGTGCCCTGCGTGACTGCCTGCATGTGGCGTGAGGCCGCGAGCGACCGGTGGCAGACAGGAGAGATCCACTTCCCCGAGGGGTACGCGGACCCCGACGGTGCCGACTGGCTGTTTCAGTTGCTGACCGACCCGACGCCGGAAGCGTTCCAGAGGTTCGCCGAGGATTACTACGAGACCGCGGTGGATATCGACGCGGTGCGCCACGTGTATGAACTCCGTCCGCTCAACCGGCAGACGGTTCGCGCTCTGAACAGCACGGTGTCGCTGTCGGCCGTGGCAGCTGCCGCCGCCGGGATCGGCTTTCCTGTCGATGGCGAACTGCTGCTGTGAAACACAGGGGGCGGTGGGCTTGTCCGGCGGGGCGGGCCACCTGGAGCGGGTATTGCTCTACGGGTCGTGGGCCTCGCACGGGTCGCCGTCGTCACGGTTGTGCCCATGGACGCGCAGCCGGTAGTCGCCGGGGCGGGGTAGCTGGAGCCGCTTGATGGGGTCGTTCCCGCCGTCCGTTCCGGCGCGGCCCGGCCGGTATCGCCGCTGGAGATCCGCGCTACCCGCGCGGCTCTCTGTGACCTTGCTCGGATGGAGGATCGTTTTCGAGCACAGCCCCGGTAGCCTCTATCACCCTCAGCTGCTTGTCACTTCGTCGTGGCTTCGGGGACCAGGGCCGTCTCGTCAGCCCGACAGGGCGTTACAGGCAAGGACTTGAGTGTGAGCTCACAGGACGCGCAGGACACCTCCAAGAGGCTGCGGGCGATCAGCGGCGAGCTGTCGGACCGTTTCTACGAGCGGGCCGACGTGGTGCGGACGCTGGTGGTGACGCTGCTGGTCGGGCAGCACTCGTTAGTACTCGGCCCGCCCGGAACGGCGAAGTCCGAGATGGCCCGGGAGCTCACGGGCAGAGTCGAGGGGGCGGCGTACTGGGAGGCGCGCCGCTGGACGCGCCGGTCAACGGGCGGTTGGACGGCCAGCCCCGGCACGACGGGGCCATCGACTACAGCGATGCCGGCTTTCTGGCCCGGCACCTGAGCACGGCCTGCTTCATCGTGATCAGCTACCTGTCGGGGATGCGGGCAGGCGAAGTCCTCAGCCTTGAACGTGGCTGCGTCGAACGAGACCACGCCCACCACCTGGTCCTCCTGCGCGGCAGACACTGGAAGGGTGTCCGCGACGCTGCCGGCGACAAGATGCCCGAGGGCGAGATCCGGGCCGATCCGTGGGTCGTCACCGAGGCCGTCGCCACCGCCGTCGCCGTCCTGGAACGGCTGCACACGAGCACCTGGCTGTTCCCGGCGACGTTGTTCACCGACGGCCGCGACGGCGCGACCATCCTGCGCAGCCGCGTCGGCGGCTCCCGGTCGGAGATCCGAATCAACCACGACATCGCCGAATTCCTGGCTTGGGTCGAGACCTACTGCACCGAGCACGGCCGCGGCGATCACATCCCGCCCGACCCGGTCCACCCGGTCATCTATTCCGCTCGCTTGCGCCGCACCCTGGCCTGGTTCATCGTCCGCCGGCCACGGGGCCTGGTTGCCGCCGCCATCCAATACGGACACCTCCGCGTCCAGATGACCCTCGGCTACGCCGGAAACTACGCCTCGGGCTTCCCCGACGACCTCGCCTTCGAAGACTGGCTGGCCCGGCTGGACACCCTCGCCGACGCACACCAGCGCCTACGTGAAGGCGAGCAGGTCAGCGGCCCAGCAGCCGAGACCTACCGGCACCGCGTCCAGGCCGCCACTCGCTTCGCCGGCCGGGTCCTGCGCACCAAGCGGCACGCCAACACCATGCTCGCCAACCCCGACCTGCAGATCTTCCCCGGCAAGGGCATGACCTGCGTCCTGGACCCCAAGCGGGCAGCCTGCCGCCTGCGCAGCGAGGAGGACAGCACCCGTCGCACCCCCGACCTCGACGACTGCCGCCCGAACTGCATCAACATCGCGCGGACAGATCGCGACATCGAACACGTCCTCGTCCAGATCGAGCGGCTACGACCGCTCGTCGACGACCCGCTGGCTCCCGCCTTCCGGCACGCCCGCGAACAGCACGAACTCGACCGCCTGGAACGAATCGTCACCGCCCACGGCTCGACCGGAGAACCCCACGATGGCCACTGACCACGACGACGAACGCGCCGCCATCACCGCAGCGATCCAACGGCTCCTCGACGGCTGTCCAACCCGGTCCACCGGGGCGCTCACCACGCTGCAACTCGCCGCCGAGGCAGGCGTCAAGCGCTGGGTCCTCACGCACAAGCACGTTGACCTCAAAGAAGAATTCGCCCGCCGAAAGTCCAAAGCGAACGGCATCCCACCCGCGTTCCAGCATCTGCACGCCCGCGCCATCGACGCCGAAGCCGCCGCCCAGGCCCTGCGGGAGGACAACGGCCGGCTTCGCGAGCGCGTTGCCGTCTATGCCCAGGTCATCCACGAACTCCGCACCGAGCTGGACCGGCGCACCGACAACAACACCCAGCGCAGTCCCGTCCGGAGCCTCCCCACCAGCATCACCTGATGCGCGGGAACGGCAGGTGAACCGTGATCGATTGCCATTGAGCGGTACTTAAGTGGCCCGAGCGGGGGAATCTGGCTGGCCGCTGATGCGCGGGGGGAGAGCGGAGCCCATCGGTCCCCTTGGTGCAGTTACGAACAGGTCGTGCCGGCTACATGCTGTCGCGTACGGACTGACCCCAGGACGCTCCGTCGGTGTGGGTGCCTGCGAAGTCGGGGTCTTCGTAGATGTGGAGCCTTTTGATCTTTTCGCCCTGGAACTCGAACACGTTGCAGAAGAGTCCGAAGGATGAGGATCCGTCGGGGAACTTCACACCGGATGTCGTCTCTCCCTTGACGGCCCCTTCGACGACGACGTAGTCGCCGGACGTGAGGACGTTGAAGTGCGCGATGTCGTGCTCGATGTCAGCGATGCCCCGGGCGAAGCCTTGGGCGAAGGCCCCGATCTGCGCCAGGCCCTTGGCGGTTCCGAACTTCGGGAAGAACATCTGCGCGTCGTCCGTGAAGAGTTCGAGGAGTGCCGGATCGGCGGCATCGACCAGGCGGAAGTACTGGATGGCTGTTGCTTCGCGCTGCGCGTGGAGGTCGTTTTCGTTCATGGTTCGTTCCGCTTTCCGTGTTGCCGATGCTCGTGGTTTCCAAGGAGCACCGTTTCAACCTGATTCGTTTTAGGAGTCGCGTCGGCCCGCCGAGGAGTGCGCGGCTTGGCACCACCTGATCTGACGACTGGGACGCCTGTACGCGACCGGGGAGAGAGATCCGCCGACAGCTGCGGCCGTGTCTCGGCTGACCCTCTGCGCACATGCCCGGCTGCCCCGGGCCGCAGGGGCCCCTGAGTGCCCTCCGCTCAGCCGGCCTTGAACGCCTCGGCGACGGTCAGCGTGTCCTCGTACAGGCGCATGCGAGCGATCCGGCCGCCCTCGACCGCCAGGTGTATGGCCACCGGTGTGGTGAACTCCTTGCCGCTGGCCACGGCGGTGTGCGTGAAGACCGCCAGCAGCACCACGTCACCACCGTCGACGATGAAGCGCTCCAGCACGACCTTGCTCTGGCCGTGCGCGAAGTGCGGCCACATCGTGGTGAAGTACGGCGCGACCTCCTCCCGGCGGGTACGGCGCCCGGTCCAGGGCAGCGCGTCACTGCCGGGGACGTGCCAGTCGATCTCCTCGGAGAACAGTTCCTGGATGCCGTCGGGGTCCTGCCTGCCGAGGCGCTCCAGGAACTTCTCGGCCACGGTCCGCGATGTCTGAGTGTCTGTTGTCATCGTCCTTGTCCTTGTCTTCTATCTCTTCGTCGACGTAATCGTTTTGGTTACATCGGTGGCTGTGGAATGCGACTCCCCTCGGTCAGGGGAAGTGCGCGGTCCGAGGTCAGGGGGCTTTCAAGACGTCCCGCAGTACGTCCTCCAGCGTGGTCTTGGCCAGCTCCCTGCACAGGGCGGCCTCCACGTCGTCGTACACGGCGGTCATTGCCGGCCCGATGCCGTGGCCCACGACGCACTCGGGGTCCGGTGTCGCGCGATGCAGGGCGAAGACCGGCCCCGGTTCGATCGCCTGATAGACGTCGAGCAGAGTGATCGCCGACAGGTCCCGCGCGAGCATCCAGCCCGCCCCCGCACCTCGCCGTGAATCGGCCAGGCCGGCCTTGCGCAGCTCACCCAGCAGGCGGCGGATCACCACGGGGTTGGTGTTGACGCTCGTCGCGATCTGCTCGGAGGTGGCGACCTCGTGGCCACGCCGCTGATACAACCCGATCCATGTCAGGGCGTGCGCCGCGATGGTCAGCCTGCTGTTGGCACTCATGTCGGACTCCACCTCCCGTGCCCCTCGATTCTAATCGTAACTATATCTGTTACAACTGCATGCGGCAAGTCCTGCGGGGCTGGCTGGACCCGCCTCGTCAAGGAGCACGCCACCCACAGGACCTCAAGATCACCCGGTGGCGGGTTTCTGGCGTATCTGGGTCATGCCCGAATTGGAGAAGCTGCGTGAGGAGGCGGCGAGCGCCGGGCGCTCCACCGCCGCCATCGATCGGGTCACCGGCCGCCAGCGCGCCGTCCGCGCCCGCGTTCTCACCGAGGCCCTCGGCGTGGACGCGAGCATGGTGCAGGCCCACCTCTGAACACCGGCGGGACAGGACCACGGACAGGACCACGGACAGGGCCACGGACGGGACCATGGACAGGACACCGAGCGAGCCCGACGAGTCGGCGAGCCGATCCCGGAAGCGGCTGGGCGTGTCCGCCGCCGTTCCCGAGCAGCACACCGCGGCCGTGGTCGCGGACCGGTTCGACCGGATCGCATGGCGCGACACCTATGAACAGTCGGCCGGACTGCGCGATCTGGCCGAGGAGTTGAACGAGCGCTACGACTACGCCGCCGACCTCCTGACCGACGCGTTCCTGGCTGCCTACAAGGCCGGCCCGCGGTTGCGCGAGCGCACGGAGATGGCCCCTTCCCGGCTGGTCAACCACCAGGTCATCACCTCACTGATGGAGTCACTGGAGTTCGCCGAGCTGCGCCGGGAGACGGCCGGCGACCCTTACGCCGCCGCCATGGCCGTGCTCGCCCAGGCCGCCGCGCTGCGCCGGATGCTGGAGTACTCCCGTCAGGCCCAGGAACAGGGCGAGCAGGCGAAGAAGACACAGCGGGACGCCGAAGACGCGGCGACCGCCGTGGGCGAGGCACTCCAGCAGGCCGCCGACGCGGCCGGCGAGGCCGATGGGGACGGCACCGTGCCGGCCCCGGCCGCCGATGCCGTACAACAGGCGATCGAGGCCGCCGCAGACGCCGCGGCCGCGGCGCGGCAGGCCGCCCAGGACGCCGCACAGGCCCTGACGGCGGCAGCCGCCGGCATTCGCGCCGCCGCGCGGAACGCGGCGGCGCAGGCAGCCGAGGCCGTGCGGCAGGAGGCCGCGCTGATGCAGGCGTGGGGTGTTGCTCCCGGCGAGCTGGAGCGGATGCCGTTCGACCAGCGCGCACGGCTCGCCGAGCGACTGCGCACCGGCCGCCTCGCGCAGTGGGCCGAGCTGATTGGCCGCTTCCGGCCGATGGCCAGGGGTGAGCGCGCCCGCAAGGTGGAGAACGCGGCCGGGGAACTGGTCGGCGTCACGCTCGGCAACGACCTCTCCCGCGTCATCCCCTCCGAGCTGGCCAACCTCGGCCTGCCCGAGCTGCGCGCGGTGTTCGCCGTGCGTTACGCCGCCGGGGAGCTGATGCTCTACGACAGCCAGGGAGAGCAGGCCACCGGCCAGGGCGCCATCATCGCGTGCGTGGACACCTCGCACTCCATGTACGAGGCAGGGCCAGGCGGAGTCACCCGGGAGGCATGGGCCAAGGCGTGCGCCCTGGCGCTGCTGGACCAGGCCCGCCACGCGGGGCGTGACTTCGTCGGCATCCTGTTCTCCGCCGCCGGTAAGATCCAGGTCTTCCGCTTCCCGGCCGGCCGGCCCGCCGGCATCGACCGGATCCTCGACTTCGCGGAGACCTTCCTCGGCGGCGGAACCAGCTACCAGACGCCGCTGACAGCGGCCGGTGAACTGCTGGAGAAGGAGTTCAACGACGCCGCCCGCACACGCGGCGACATCGTGATGATCACCGACGACGAATGTGGTGTCACCGAGGAATGGATGCGCGGCTGGAATGACGCCAAGCGCCTGTTGGGCTTCCGTGTCTTCGGCGTGGCCATCGGCGCCCCGCGCGCCGCCGAAACCGACTCGGTCCTGGAGGCCCTGTGCGACAACCTCCGCTCCATTGAGGACCTCACCGACGTCCACGCCGCCGCCGACCTCTTCCGCGTGATCTAGGGGCCGTCTTCAAACGGATCTTGCCCGTCTTGCCCAGGGAAGGGACGACGTCAAGCCCTCCCGGAAGCGATGCGCGCCCGCGACAAGACCGCGGTGAGCGCCCTGCTTCGTTTCCTCGACGGCCACGGCACCCCGTAGAACACGGCAGATCCGCTGGAAGCGCGGTCAGAGGGTGCGGACCAGGAGCATGGCGCCCATCACGAGCATGGTGGCCGCGACGAGGGTGTCCAGCGCCCGCCAGGCGGTGGGGCGGGACAGGACGCCGCTGAGGAGTCGGGCGCCGTAGCCGAGGCCGGCGAACCAGACCAGGCTTGCCAGCATCGCCCCGAGGCCGAAGACCCAGCGCAGCGAGCCGCGGTCGGCGGCGACCGAGCCGAGCAGCAGCACGGTGTCCAGGTACACGTGCGGGTTGAGCCAGGTCATGGCCAGGCAGGTGAGCACTGCGGTGCGCACGGAGCCCGCCGAGGCGCCCTGCGTCGTGAGCGCTTGCCCGGTGGCGGGCCGCAGCGCGCGACGGGCGGCCAGAATGCCGTAACAGATCAAGAAGGCGCCACCGGCCAGGCCGACCGCGGTCAGTGCGGCGGGCCACGCGGTGACCACGGCGCCGAGCCCGGCCACGCCGAGGGCGATGAGGACTGCGTCGGACGCGGCGCAGATGCCGACCACCGCGAGTACAGCCTGCCCGCGCGCGCCCTGGCGCAGGACGAACGCGTTCTGTGCGCCGATGGCGACGATGAGGGACAGGCCTGTACCGAATCCGGCGATGCCCGCCGAGAGAATGCCGCTGTTCATGGCCTCCGACGTTATGGATCACCACGGCATTAGTACAGCTAAAGTTTCTTAACTACCATTAGTTGCTATGATGACTGAGCTGCCCATCGATCAGGTGCGTACGCTGCTGGCCGTCGTCGACGAGGGCACCTTCGACGCCGCGGCCGCCGCTTTGCACGTGACACCTTCCGCGGTCAGCCAGCGGATCAAGACGCTGGAGCAGCGCACCGGGCGGGTGCTGCTGATGCGTACGAAACCGGTCCGGCCGACGGAGTCCGGGCAGGTGGTGGTGCGGTTTGCGCGCCAGCTGGCCGCCCTGGAACGGGAGGCGCAGACGGAGCTGGGGATCGCGGCCGGAGCCGGTCCGGCCCGGTTGCCCATCGCGGTGAACGCGGACACCCTGGCCACCTGGTTCCTGCCAGCCCTGACGCGGGTGCCGCAGAGCCCGCCGGTCTGCTTCGACCTGCACCGCGAGGACGAGGCACACACCGCGGCGCTGCTGCGCGAGGGGCAGGTGATGGCGGCCGTGACATCGTCGGCGGAGCCGGTGGCGGGCTGCATGGTGCGCCCGCTGGGCCGGGCGCGGTACCTGGCGGTGGCGAGCCCGCGGTTTGCGGAGCGCCATCTGTCGACCGGGCCGCTGGAGCGCTGTCTGCCCGACGCCCCGGTGATTGTTTTCGATCGGCGTGACGAACTCCAGGACCGGTTCGTTCGGTCCCTCACACCTGACGGGTCGGGCGCCAGTCGGATCCGGCACTACGTACCCACGTCGGAAGGCTTCTGCGACGCGGTGGCCGCCGGTCTCGGCTGGGGCCTGGTCCCGGAGCCGCAAACGGAACCGCTGCTGCGGTCGGGCGCTCTTACGGAACTGGCGCCGGGGCGGCGGGTCGATGTGCCGCTCTACTGGCAGCAGTGGAAGCTGGATGTGCCGGCACTCGCACTCGTGGCGGAGACGATTGCCGCCGCGGCAGCCGAGTCCCTGCACACCGGCGACTGATGCCGCGCCCCGCCGCCCCACCGGCACGGTAGGGGAGGAGGCGCGCCCGCCCTGGCGGACGTCGGCAGACGGCGGAGGCAGGGGTGTTGTCCCGTCTCACGAGGCCTCGCCTCTGTCTCACCGAACCTTGTTCAGTTCGCATTCCGGGAACAAGGTAGGTGAGTCCGTCCAGGCCGGCGCCGGGCTCCTATCCCCAGCCGCGCGGCGCCTTGCCGGGCCGAGCGAGTGGGGTCCGAAGCTCAGTTCCTCGTCGGCGCCGGGGCCTTCGCCGGCCCGGCCAGGTGCTCGGGTTCGAGTACGAAGATTGGGATCACGCGGTCGGTCTTCTCCTGGTATTCGGCGTACGGCGGATACACGGCGACCGCTCGCTGCCACCACTGGACCTTCTCGTCCCCGGTGAGCTCACGGGCCATCATGCCCTGGCGTTCGGGGCCGTCCTGGAGATCCACCTGCGGGTCGGCCTTGAGGTTGAAGTACCAGACCGGGTGGCGCGGGAAGCCGCCCTTCGAGGCCACCGCCGCGTACCGCCCCTCGTGCTCCACGCGCATCAGTGGAATCTTGCGGATCCTGCCGCTCTTCGCGCCGCGCATCGTGACAATGACGACCGGCAGGCCCGTGTCCCAGAGTGTTGTGCCCTGTGTGCCACCCGAACTCTCATACAGCTCGACCTGTTCGCGCACCCACTGCGCCGGACTCGGCTCGTACTCGCCCTCAAGAGGCATCGCATTCACCCCATTGTCGTGTACGGATTATGTCCCGACAGTCCAACACAAACCTCGCGTGAAGGGGAGACTGCCACTCCCGCTCTGCCGACAACTTCAAGTGAGACAGCAAGGTTCCGGTGTCGCACCCGGCGGTCCCTGCCACGCGGCGGAGCCGCACATCAACACTGAGGGAAGGGGTGGGGAAAGATCCGCCGGACACCCCTACGGTGTGGTGGTTGCCGTGCGGTAGAACTCGGCCGCGGTGACGGTGGCGGGGACCCCGAGTTCGGCGGCGACCGCGGTGATCGCGGTGGCGCCGACCGCGAGGTCGACTCGGCCGTCGGTGGTGTAAGACGGCGCGATGAACGCCTCGTAGTGGGCTCGGACTTCGTCCTCGGTATGTCGGCCGAGGAACGTCTGCATGTGCCGCACCGTGGTGTCGGGGTCGTTGTGGATCACCTGGAGGGCGCGCCGGTGGGCTCGTACGACGGCCTGGACCGCGGGGTCGTCCGGGTCGGTGCGGGTGGGGTCGACGGCCACGCCTACGGTGGGGATCTTGAAGTGGCCGCCGACCCAGGCCAGCATCTGCCAGCCGTGCTCGGCGGCTACCGCCTCCGGTGCCATGGTGCTGCCGACCAGGGCGGCATCGATGCTGCCGTCCTGTAGTCGGCGCAGGTCCATGCCGTAGTCGCCGGGGCGGCGGACGATGGCCTGGACGTCGCGGTCCGGGTCGAGGCCGGCCTGGCGCAGCACGATCCGGGCGAAGCACCCGGGCGCGGTGTGCGGGGCGTGCACCGCCAGCCGCCGGCCGGCCAGGTCGGCCAGGGAGGTCAGGCCGGGGCGGGCAGCGAGGAACCAGAACAGCGGGCTGTAGGTGTTCACGTTGAGTGCGACCCAGGGGATGCCATCGGTCAGTCGGGACAGCAGTGCCCGACCCAGCCCGATGGTGGCGCCGTGGCGCAGCTGCTCCTCGTCCCAGGAGCAGCCGTCGCGCAGTGCGACGTGGACGCCCTCGTCGGCGTAGTAGCCCTCCTGGTCGGCGATGTAGGCGACCAGTTCCTCGTGCAGGCCCCGCCCGACGTAGGCGAGATCGATCGTGTACATGATCGCTTCCCTTGGTCGTGTCACCGCCATGCGGCCGCGCGTGCCCCGTGCGCGGGACAGCGGGACGTCAGTACATGGACATCCCGCCGTTGACCGCGGCCGTGGTGCCGGTCATGAAGGTGTTGTCCTCGCCGACGTAGAAGGCGACCGCTTGGGCGACGTCGGCAGGGTGTGCCAGGCGGCCCAGGGGGGTGGCGGCCAGCTGGCGCTGCCTGTGCGCATCGTCGAGCACATCCGCGATGCGGGTGTCCTCCACCGGGCCCGGCGCGACGATGTTGACCGTGATGCCCTGCGGGCCCAGTTCCTGGGCGAGGTACCGGGCAAACTGCTCCAGGGCGGCCTTGGACGTGCCCAGCGCGATCATGTACTCCCGGGGCCGGCGGCTGAGGCCGGTACCGATGTAGACGATGCGCCCCCAGCCCTGTTCGGTCATGGCGGGCAGGACGGCTTTGGTGACCGTGAACGCCGCACGCATCTCGTCGTTGAGCTTGCCGCCCAGTTCTTCCCATGTCATGTCCTGGAACGACTTGATCGCGTACGGGATGAGCGCGTTGTGTACCAGCACGTCAATGCCGCCCCATGCCGCCTTGACCTGCTCGACCATGCTCTCGACCGCCGCTGCCTCGCGCACATCGGCCTGCACGGCCATGGCCCGGCCTCCTGCGGCCTTGATGTCGGCCACGACCTTCTCGGCTGCGCTGCTGCTGCGCAGGTAGTCGACCACCACGCGCATCCCCCGCTCGGCCAGCAGGCCCGCGGTGGTCGCCCCGATTCCGCTGCTGGCCCCCGTCACCAATGCCACCCTGCCGGTTACCCCATTCACGGGCCCACCTCCTGCTCATCACCGCTGGCTGTCGGTATGCCCACCGGTCCCCGTCGGTGCCCGTCCCGGAGCAACTCGGCGAGCCGCCGGTAGACCATCGCGTCCGAACGCTGCTCCACGTACTGGTGCGGCATGGCCCCGCCTCGCCCTGGCGCGCACTGAGCCGCGCCCATCACCTCGGCCGCCGCCATGGTTCCCAGGGTGGCTCCACATTCCCGCGCTGCCAAGGCACCCTTTCCGGGCATGTGGCGTGACCAAATGCTGTGATCTTGTCCGGCGCCGAGGAAAAGGTCGTGCGCGGCATGTACGCGTATGAAGAGCGGACTCGGAGGATTTGCCTCCCAGCAGGGAGCAAGCCGGTCATGGTCTCGGTTCTGGCCGAAGGCGCAGAATGGGCGCAGGGAAATCCGGCGAACGGGGGTCCGGCCCGGCTGTGATCGGCTTCCTGATCCGCCTTGGAACACTCGCCGACCAGCACGCAACGGGTCGCTGGTCTCCGCACCGCGCATCGGCCCGGAGGCATCCGATGAACCACAAGCGCCCTGGGAACCACAAGCGCCCTGGAACGGGGCCGCTCACCGTGACAGTGTTCGTCTTCCCGGGGGTTCGGCTGCTCGATGTGACCGGCCCCATCGAGGTATTCGCTTCGGCGAACGAGTTCGGCGGGCGCTATCGAGTGCAGATTGCGTCCGAGGGCGGGGCGGAGGTGATCACCTCCGCCGGGACCCGCCTCAGCGCTGACCTGCGTGTCGACGACGTACATGAGCCGTCCGACGTTTTGGTGATCCCGGGCGGTCCGGAATGGGAAACGCTGATCAAGGATGACGCGCTCTTGGATGCCGTTCGGCGGCTGCATGCCAACGCCCGCTGCACGGCATCGGTGTGTACGGGGGCGTTTCTGCTGGCAGCGACCGGACTGTTGGATGGGCGTCGCGCAGCGACGCACTGGCGGCACTCACGGCAACTGGCCCTGCGTTTCCCGTCCGTGCGAGTCGAACCAGACGCCATCTTCGTGAGGGACGGGCGAATGATGACCTCGGCAGGTGTGAGTGCCGGCATCGACCTGGCCTTGGCGCTCGTCGAAGATCACTACGGTGCAGAGGTTGCGCGAGCGGTGGCCAAGGACATGGTCGTCTTCATGCAGCGACCGGGAGGCCAGTCCCAATTCAGTGTCCGCTCCCAGGTCCCGCACTCCCGCCGGGAGACGCTCCGCCGGATGCTGGACGAGGTCGCTCAGAACCCCGGGGCCAACCACACCGTGTCGGCCATGGCACGCAGGGCAGGCATCAGCGTCCGTCACGTGACCCGGCTCTTCTACGACGAGGTGGGAACCACCCCGGCCCGGTATGTGGAGCAGGTCCGGTTGGAAGCTGCCCGAGTGCTGCTGGAGACGGGTGATGACTCCCTGCCGGTGGTGGCGCGGCGTACAGGCTTCGGCTCGCCTGAGTCGATGCGCAGAGCATTTGTACAGCACCTGGGTGTGACGCCCGGTGCCTACCGGGTCAGTTTCCGCATGACCGGCGTGGGCACGAAGGATTCGGAGTCCGAATCCGTCTCGCTGTAGACCTCGCGGTCATGGCCGTGGACCAGGTCACAGACGTGGTGGTGGTCCCGAACGAGCGGACCCCCTCGGGTGTGGCCGAGAGGGGTCCGCAACAGCGGATCGCGCTGTGGCGCGGGAACCCGCCTTCCGCACTGCGGCAGGCGGCGTGGTCAGCGGAAAGCGGATGCCACGAGATCCTTCTGCTCGCCGGCATGCCGCCGGGCAGAGCCCACGGCCGGCGTCGGCGCCGGGGGTCGGCTGACGCATCCGACAGGACGGTTCGCCAGCCGCTGCACGTGTGGCCCCACGAACACAAGCCATTCATTGAGGCCGAATTCCAGCCCATACAGCGCCGGCTGTCCGGCGCGGGATTGCGACGCCACGATGTGGATCGCCTTCTTTCCTCATTCCATGCGACCAATGGCGGACACGGCCAGTCTGGCTGATTATCCCCATCCGCCCAGGGTGCTGCTTCCGCCTGGTATCCGCTGACGAAGCGAACCCATCCGACCGTCACGCCATCGACGGTATGACAGTGTGGGAGATGAGAGAGACATGTGAATGTGCCATAACGGCGGCAGATGAGGACATGGCATCAAGGCGGCGGTCTTTGCGTGGAATGCTGGCATGGCGCCGCGCGTCTTGATCCGACGCCGTGGAGTCCCCGCGGCCCGAGGTCACTGCTGTCCGGATGGTGGTTGCAGGCGACGGTCGCGACCCTATGGGCCGGCAAGTGGCCCGGCTTTCAGTACTGGGCGAGGCCGCCCGGCGGAGCCGGACCGGCGAACAACCGTCCCGCGATTCACCCGGGCTGGGGATCGTCGAGGCGACGCTGCGCGCCTGCGACCACTTCCGTCCGCAGTTGGCCCAGCCGATCGACGACTGCTCGGGTACCCCGCGGCGACGGTGGTGTAGTGGTCGCGTCACCGTCCCTCCGGCTCGACGGTCCCCCGGTGCGCGTGTCCGCCGACGGGCCGGCGCCACACGTGCCGGGCGGCATGGCGCAGGGAGTGGCCGGCCACCACCACCCAGGCGATGACGAGCAGCCCGTAGAACACCACGGCCATCCAGACGAACACTTCCGAACCGGTCCGCGCCGCAAGGGCGCCGGTGGCCGTCACGCAGGCGCCGACCGGGAAGATGAACGACCACCAGGTGGGCGCGAAAGGGAGCCCGGCCCGGATCGCCCGTACAGTCAGCCCCGTGGCCAGCACCAGCCACAGCATGGCGAAGCCCCACACCACAATCCCGCCCAGCAGCGCGAACACCGCGGCGCCCCCCGCGTAGGGCGCGGGCAGCGCGCTCGGAGCTACCGCGGCCAGCGCTCCGAGCGCCGTCACCGACTGGCCCAACGCCCCCGCCCCGATCCACACCGTAGGCACCACCGTTCCCGTGGGGGCCTCATGGTGCACCAGGCGGCCGTAAATCATGGCCAGCACCAGCAGCGCCGAGACCAGGCCGAGCCCGAGCATCGCGTAGCAGCCCAGCAGCAGGGCAAGCCGTACCTGTCCAGCCGGCGCATGAGGGACGAGCAGCGCGCCCGTCGCGGCCGAGACCATCGGTGGCACCACCGGCATCAGCCAGCCCCCGAACGCCGCGTCCGGCGCGAAGCGGTGCCGGGTGACCATCAGATAAGGCACCGTGCAGGCCGTGACAAGACCGAGCACGGTACCGAGCGACCACAGCACCCAGCCCACGTCCAGCGCCGCCTCGAGCCCGATCAGCCGGTGGCCGAGCAGCAGCGCCCCGGAGCCCACCGTGAGCAGCGCCATCGGCGGCGCGCCGAAGAACTGGGCTGTCACCGGATCACCGGAGTGCAACCGCAGCGCCCGCTGCCGGAGGTAAGCGACAGCCAGCAGGAGCAGCAGGAGCGCGGCGCCCAGCCAGACCACCATGGCGGCAGTCCGCAGCCCGTGGAAGCTCCTTGGCAGGGTGACCGCCGCGTTGGCGACGATGCCAGTGCCCATCACGGCCGCGAACCAACTGGGGCCGAGGAGCGGACGCCTCGTTCTGTTTGCCGTAGGCGCCAGAGGGCCGACGCACGGGGAACAACTCATTCCGCAAACCCTATGTTCGGTTGCGGCAGTGCTGTCGATCATGTCCTGATGTAAGCGCTGCATGGCACACATCTGGACGGCTGGCCTATGGACGTCGCGCAAGGAAGACGAACTCTGCGCCCGGCCGGTCAGGCGCGTCGCGGACGTCCTCCACCCTGTAGCCGTGAGCGGTCAGGTCCGTCGTGGTGTCGGCGTTGTGCGGGGGCTCTGCGATGGACTTGGCCGGTCCCTTCTACGGCGGTCCTTAGCGGTCCTTGCACTCTGTAGACGCAGTACGCCCCCCGGAACTCATCGCTGGGCCGCTCCCTCCCGCCGGGACTTCCGGGAGCAACGGTCAGGACGTGCGGTTGGTCCCGGAGTCGCGGGAACGGGCCGGTCGGCTGGGCAGGGGGCGGCTACCGGGGCCGCTCCCAGTCGGTCCGGGTGAGGCCGTACTCGACTTCGCCGTGCTCGGAGCCTTCGATCGCCTCGGGCCAGTCCCCGGTGAAGTGCCGCAGGAACGACAGGCCCGACTTCTCCATCACCCGCCGGGATCGGGTGTTGACCGCCATGGTGTTCGCGGTGATCCGCTCGACCCCCAGGTCGGTGAATCCCTTGCTGGTCAGCGCCCGGGATCCCTCGGTGGCATACCCCTTGCCCCAGGCGGTCTTGTTCAGTCGGTAGCCGAGTTCGACCACGGCGCCGCTGTGTTCGTCCAGGGGGCAGAACTCGAACCAGCCGAGGAACACTCCGGTGGCTTTTTCCTCAGTGGCCCAGTAGCCGCGGGTGCCCCAGCAGGGGTAGTCGTGGAGGAGCCGGGGCAGGGTCTGCCGCTGGATCGTCTCGCGGCTGGCCGGCTTGCCACCGTTGATGAAGCGCATGACCTCGGGGTCGTCGTCCAGTGCGAAGAGGTGGTCGGCGTCGGCGTCGGCGTCGGTGAACGGGCGCAGCACGAGCCGTTCGGTTTCCAGGAAGGTATGCATGCCTCGATCTTCACTGCCCGGGGCAGGGGCCTGCCACTGGATATCGCCGCAGGCCGGTGGGGTGATTGTGCACGGAGCGAGGGGCTGCGGCGTTCGACCGGCAGGCCGGGTTCGAACTCAGCCCCAGCAGCGACCCACGGACCGGGAAGCTCCCACTGCACATCGATGTCAACGCGGCCGACCGCGACCAGGACGCCGAGCCGGCGCGGCTGCTCGCTCTCGGCGCCAGGCCCACCGACGTCGGCCAGACCGGCACCGTGAGCTGGCACGTCCTCGCCGACCCGGAAAGCAACGAATTCTGCCTCCTGCGCCCCCGGCGCCAGGCCGTAGTCCTGACCGACCTCATAAGCCGACGACTCGCCGCGCGATCCTGCTTGCTTTCGGACCGACCCTGACGCCGTGAGGTCGGCGCCGGGCACGTCGAGGTCGCGGGTGGCGGCGGGGGAGCCGAGGCGAGCGTGATGTCGTGGTCGGCACGGATCCGCGGCTTCAGACGTCGAGCGCATCGGCCTCGGTGGTGCCCAGGAGGTAGTCCTTGGAGAGCGAGGGGCGCTCGTAGGGCAGGCTGGGTGGGGTGCTGCTCGTGTCCATGATGTGGGCAAGCGGAGCGCCTCAGATGATCTCGAGGTTGGCCATCATTCCCATGTCCTCGTGTTCGGCGTTGTGGCAGTGGAAGAGGTAGCGGCCGCGGTAGCCGTCGAAGCGGGTGATGATCTCTGCCGATTCGCCCGGCCGCAGCGAGACGGTGTCCTTGAGGCCCGCGTCGTGGGGGAGTGGCTGCTTCCCGCTGCGCGAGAGCACCCGGAAGCCGACCAGGTGCAGGTGGACGGGGTGGTGGACGTCGGCGATCAGCCGCCACACTTCGACATCGCCGAGAGGGACGGTGACATCGGTGCGGGCGGGGTCGAACGGCCGCCCGCCGATCAGCCATCCGTGACCGCCGTGCATCCGCCCCGCGCGGAAGGAGAAGTCGCGTACCCGCGCGGCGTCCGACCGGCGCCAGGCCGGCACATCGTTCGACAGGACGCGCGGGATGCGGCTGCCGTCGGCGGCCTTGCGCGCGACCCGGAAGGCCATCACGTCGCGGGTACGGCCGGAGCCGAGCCGGTTGACGATCCTGACACGGTTGCCGACAGGGACGCTGGAGAAGTCGATGACCACGTCGTAGCGTTCGGCCGGCGCGATCGGCAGGGACCGGTGGGTGGCCGGCGCCGCGAGCAGTCCCTGGTCGGCGCCGACCTGGACGAGATCGAGCCGGCGGCCGTCGTCGGTGACCGCTTCGAGTTCGTAGTGCCGGGCGTTGGAGGCGTTCAGGATGCGCAGCCGGTATCGGGCCGCGTCGACCTCGTGCATGGGCCACGGGGCGCCGTTGACGAGGATCACGTCGCCGAGCACTCCGGCGACGTTGGCCTCGCGGACGCCCGGCTGCTTCCGCAGGGTGGGGTCGAGGGCGGGGTAGTGGAGGTGGCCGTGGTCGTCGAAGGCACGGTCCGCGATCACGAGCGGCAGCTCGCGCCGCCCCGCGGGCAGGCCGAGTGATTCCTCGGCGTCGTCGCGCACGAACTGAAGCCCGGCGAGTCCCCGCCAGATCGCGGGGGCGGTGAAGTCCATCCGGTGGTCGTGGTACCAGAGAAGTGTCGGCCGTTGGTCCATCGGAAACGTGTAGTCCCGCGTCAGCCTGGTCACCACCGCCCGCGGATCGTGCATCCCGCGCATGCCGTGCATCGTGTGGGCGGGGTCCGGCCAGCCATTGGGCAGGACGAGGTCGGTCGGGTATCCGTCGGAGCTCGGCGTGTTCCGTCCACCGTGCAGGTGCACGACGGTCGGTACGGGCAGCTCGTTGCGGTGCGTCACGGTGATCGGCCGGCCGCGGCGCGCCTCGATCGTCGGGCCCGGGAAGGTGCCGTTGTACGTCCACATCGGTGTCCTGACTCCGGGCAGGATCTCCAGGGCCGCCTCGCGCTGGGTGATCTCGTATCGATCGACGCCGCCCGAGGTGCTCACCGGCTTCAGCACGGACGGAAGCGGCAACGGCACCCGGAACGCGAGCGGCAGCGGTACCGCGCTGCGCAACTCGGCACCGGTGGCCGGCGGTCGGCGCGACAGCACGGCCGCGGCCGACAGCCCGGTGGCCGACATCAGCCCGAGCGCCCCGCCGAGGCCCAGCACCTGGCGCCTGTCCACGGTTGGCTCACGCACCGTTGGCCTCCTCACGGGAGACGGGCTGCCGCCAAACGGCGATGAACAGCACGACGAGCCCGACGATGGTCAGCACGCCCAGCGGAAGGTGCAGCCACAGCGCCCCGTCCAGCCCGGCGAAGTACTGCACCGTCTCGGCCGCCACCAGGGCCAGCGTGGCGAGGAACGGCCACGCCGGACGCAATCGAACGCTCCCTCGGAGAGCTCGAGGCGGGCAGGCGAGCCGTCGCGGAAGCCACCAGCGAGGGTGTGCGCACCGTGAGGCTGGCGTCGGAGACCTTCCTCACCCTCACCGGGCCGCTGGCGGCTTACAAGCGCGCGCATCCCTCCATCGAGATCGAACTCCACTGGTCGCCGGCTGAGGACATGGCCCGCCGCCTACGAGCCCAGGACGTCGATCTGTGCGTCGCCTCCCAGCCGATCGATGCCGGGGGCCTGGAGCGGGTGCAACTGCTCGACGATGCCGTCGGGGTGGCCACGCCACTTGATCACCCGCTGGCGGGCCGTGCGTCGGTGAGCATCGACGAACTCGCCGACCAGCCGTTCATCACCGCCCGCAAGGGGCACTGGCAACGGCGCCTGCTCGATCGGCTCTTCGCCGCACGAGGCCTCACGCCGAAGATCGTCTGCGAAGGCGACGAGCCCAGCGCCATCGCCGACCTGATCGGCGCGGGGCTCGGCATCGGTCTCGTCCCCGCCTTCGCCCGGCGTACGGCCACCCGTGCCCCGCTCGCCTGGATCGCCGTCGACAGTCCCGACTGCCGTCGCACCATCACCCTGTACTGGGGCGCCGACAGCCACCTGTCGACCGCCGCCCGCCTGATGCGCACCACGATCACCGGTTGGAACTGGAGCACCGCCGAACCACGAGAGAACCGCGGATGACGCGCTTATGGGCCGGGGCTATCACCCCGACGTCGCGGTCAGCCCGCCGCCCGCGGCCGGAGCTTGGCGGGGTTGCGGACGGCCCAGATGTGCTTGATCCGGCCGTCTGCGACGTCGAACGCGTACGCCGCCTGGGTGCCGCCGGCTCGCTGGACCATCAGACCGGGCCGGCCGTTGACCGTATGCTCCGGAATCGTCACGCCGTCGGCTGTCCTGCCGGCGACAACGACGATGTTGTGCGCGATCCGCTCGCCCCCTTCGATCGGGCGGAACGCGGCACGGACCAGGCTGCCGCCGTCTGCGGTGAAGGTGGCGCCGGGGGCTATTGAACGAGCGTCTCTGCGGCTTGATGTCCTGGCGCACCGGGTACCGCAAGCGTATGCGGGCATGGGGACAGGCTCTGTGGGCGGGGCGCTGGGAGGAGACTCTTCTGCGGCGGGTGGTACGGCGCGTGCTGGAGGGCGCAGAGCCGCAGCCGCGATGGGTGCCGCGGCGCGCGCTGACGGTGGTGTCGGCCGATATCGACGCCGCCGGCGGCGTCGGGGCGGTCTGGTTCGTGTGGCGTCCGAAGTCCGCGCGGGCCCGTGAGCACACCGTACTCCTGGAGTGGTACGACGATCAGTGGCAGTACGTGGGCGGCGGAAGTGGCCCGGTGAATGACACCGCCGACGTCGACGTCATCGAAATCCACAGCGGCGGGGGCGTGCGCAGCCTCACTCGCCGCCACGATCCACCACACTCCATCGCGACGGCCCCATGGATCAGCTGTGTCGAAGTCCACCTCGGGCAGGACGTCGGCCACGTCCTCATCGGCAACCGCCGGATCAAGGCTCCCGAGCAGCGCAAGCTCATCGCCGCCTGGATGTCTCCTCACGCCGACCGCGGAGCCCGTCCCGTCATTGTGGCTCTCGGGCATGACGGCTCCGAACTCTCCCGCATCGGCCCTTACGACGGCCTGGACACCCACACTTGGGCACAGCTTGAAGAGGAGTCGTAGCCGGTCCGCTGACTGCGTGGGTCGACCGGCGCGCCGCAGTACGCCAGGGCTGTTTCCGGCCGCCAGTGGATGCGGGATCGCCGAGTGCGCCGTCGGCGACGCCGTCCGGTTCGGTGAAGTAGACGGCGTACCGCCATCTGTCCGTGGGTCGGGACGGGACGGGGGCCGTCGGTGTCCCAAGGGTTGGCCAGTGCGGTTGCCGCTTGCCTGCCATGCGGGCACGGTACTGCTCGTGGTCGGGCTCACCGCTCACGCGGCGCTGGTCAGCGGCCGGCAGCCCCAGCGGATGCCGAGCGGGCCGAACTCGTCGAAGGCGAACACGCGGTCCGGGAAGCGGTCCGGGACTCCTCGGTGCGGTCGAGCTTGGTGTCGCGCTCCGGGTCGGGTGACTCTTTCCAGGTCTTGGTGCGCTGGAAGGTGATGCCGCGGCGGGCGAGCAGGCACCATAATGCCTCGCGGTTGATCCGGATCACGTGTCTGTGGAGGCGGCGCAGGTATGCGGCGAGCTTGCGGATGGACCAGCAGGTGAAGGGCTGGCCGAGTTTGGTCGGTCGGGCGGTGGCCGTCTGGACGACGAAGCCCTCGTCGTCAGGACTGAGCAGGCGGGGACGGCCTCCTGCCCACCGAGGGTCCAGGCAGGCCAGGCCGATCTCGCTGAACCGGTGGATCACGTCCCGGACGGTGTCCTCGTCGGCCTGGACCAACTTGGCGATCACCGGAACCCGGTTCCCGCCGGCCGAAGCCAGCAGCATCATCGCGCGCCGGTACCGCACCGAACTCGTGCTTCCCCGGCGCACGATCTGCTGCAGCTTCTGACCTTCCTGGTCGGTCAACCTGCGCACACGGACAGGCTCAGCCACCACACCTCCAGCGATGAGCCGAAGCTCAATAGTTGTCATCGGCAGAGCCGGATGACGTGGCGAATGGGACCGATCAAGACGCCCGACGATCACCCCACCTACCAAGCGCTCAAGCCGCTGCGCGACGCCCACGCCGAACGGCTGGCCACAGCGCTCCACGACGGCCAAGGACTTCGCCAGTGACTGTGGTCGGGCGGCCAGTCCGGCCGGTTTGATACTCGGGAAGTGTCTGAATCCCCGACCGCCGCACGGTCGGCCGGACCCGGGCCCCGCCCAGGGCTGTTGCGGTGTGTGCGGCCTCGCGAAAGAAGGCTCAGCGACAACTCACTGGATCAGGTCGGTGTGCGGATGCTCCGGAGATGCCGGGCAGACATAGAGCTCGCCAACTCAGTCGATTGAACGTCACCGGACACCCAACCTCTGGAACCGCCGACCCGGTAAACCTCCCCGGTCAGAGAACTAGCCATAAGGACCCGCAGGGGGGCGCAAGCCGGGGGCGGCCTCGCCTCGTCGCAGATGCTTGGTATTCGGGTCTACCTGGTAGATGTAGCCCGGCGCAATGTCGTTTGCGGGTACTACAACGGCCTCGAACTGGCTTATGTCGCGGCCGTTTCGGGCGGCGAGATCGAGTGCCTGCTCCCTGACTTTGTGGTCGGGGGTCACCGGGTTACCTGCCGAGTCAACGACGCGGTGCACATGAACGATGACCCCGGTCGCCGGGTGGTACACGACGCAGCACTTGACCGACTGGATGCCCCTCGCTCCCGTCGTTCCGTAGAACATGTCCATCGCTGGTGAAATTCGCGATTCCTGCCTTCGCGCTGCCGATCAGTCCACTCAGATTCCCGTAGGTGAAAATCGGCCTCGGCTGGTCAGGTACATTGAAGACTGTGGTGTGATCGGCATTGCCCCAGCCCCACACATTGAAGGACCACGAGTTGTCATAGCCCATGGCGCTGTCCTTTCTCGTTCCTCGAGCCACGGGTCAGGTTCGTCAGCACCACCGCGAGGAAGAAGACAACAACAAGCTGAACCGTCGCGTGAGCATCGCGCTATCGGCCTGCTGTAATGGTGGTGAGGGACGTTGTGCTGCCCCGGCCCCGGCCCGGGCCCGGGCCCGGTTCTGGTGCGTACGCCACTTGCAGAGTGACGAACTCGAGGAACCAAAGCGCTCGCCTCCAGTATTCACCGCATATCGGAACTGTGCATCCGCGCGCCTCGACCGGAGCTGTGTGTCGGGTGAACAGGCGTTGGTGCAAGGAGCGCACCTCGTCCTGGGCGAGGCTGAGAGGGGTGGCCTCGGGCGACAGGGCGAAGACGGCAAGGTCCTGCTGGCCGAACGCGAGGCTGGCCGATGCCGTGTGAACAGCTTGAATCCATCCGCATGCTCACTCAACCAAGGCATGGACCAGGGCTCCCCGCCGCCCTGCCTGCGGGTCGGCGGGGAGCACCCTCAGACGCGCCATGAAACTCGCCGTGCCGGCGGCACTGGAGCACGTCTACCGCCCGTGCCGCTGCTGGGAAACTGGGCCCGTACGCGCAGGTGGAACAGGCGTCGGGACGGGTGGTCGGGGCCACGGCCTACTGGGATCCGCGACTGTGGCCTACAGGAGACGGCCTGTGCGCGATCGAGGTTGCTTTCACCTGGCTCGCAGCCTCGGCCCAGGGCACGGGCGTGAACACTGAGGCAAAGTACTTGTTGTTTCGGCACGCGTTCGAGAACTGGGGAGTCGCGCGCGTCGCAAGGCCAGGCGGGTGCGGCAGTTCGGCCAAGGGAGCGTCTTCAAAGTCCCGTCTGCCCGGCGCTGTGTGGTGCGCACGCTCCCTAGGGCATTCCGGGAGGGACGGGCTCCGCGGTACCGCGCCGCGCCACGAACACGAACTCGCTGCCCGGCCGGTCGGGTGCGTCGCGTACGTCTTCGACGACGAAGCCGTGCTCGTGCAAGTCCCGCTCGACCTCCGTACGTTCGCGGAAGCGAAGTGTCGATTCCGAGGTCAGTACGTCCCCGTCCGCAGCGAACACGTGCGTACCCCGGAAGCTCACCAGCGGCAGGCTCACGTCCGTCAGCTCGGCCCAGGCCTCGACGTGACCGACGCCCGGGATGTCCGTCATGCGGTACGTGGTCTCGCGCGTCCACTCCGCCCATTCCTCCCACACGCGCTGCGCCGGATCGCGCGTCTCGAAGACAAGCCGCCCGCCGGGCCGCAGCGCCTCGTACGCGCCGCGCAGCGTCGTACGCCACGCCTGCGGATCGGCGATCGCCTGGGCGACGTTCCCGGTCATCGTCACCAGGTCGATTTGCATGGGCGGCAGGTCCCCCGCGTCGCCGTCGAGCCAGCGCACCCGCTCGGCGCCCGGCTTGCCACGCGCGACGTCGACGGACGCTCGCGCGGGATCGATCCCGGTGACCGTAATGCCGCGCTCGGCGAGCAGCAGCGCGAACACGCCCGTACCGCACCCGATGTCCAGCACGGACCGCGCGCCGAACTCTTCCGCCATCGCGAGATACGCGTCGAGATCGTTGCGGTCCGGATCGAGTGGGTCGTAGATGGCGGCGAGGCGCGGATGCCCGAACATTGCGTCAACCATGGAGGCGAACGTATGTGGCACCGAGCCCGTACGGCCACTGCTTTTTCGGGTTACGGCGCCAAGCGGGCGCGGCGAATTGCGCCGCTGATCCCGGCGCCCCCACCGGGCACGGCCGTACCGAAGCGAACCTCAGGAGCGAGGCGAAGGTGACGGCCGCTTGGTAGGACTCGGAGGTCTTGTCGTAGCGGGTCGCGATACCACGCCACTGCTTGAGGCGGTTGGAGCACGGTTCCACGACGTTGCGCCGTCTGTAGAGCTGCCTGTCGAAGCGGGGCGGGCGTCCGCCTCGGCTGCCGCGGCGGGCCCGGTTGCGCTTCTGGTCGGCCCGCTCGGGAACGGTGTGGGCGATGCCGCGCCGCCGCAGCCAGGTGCGTATCGCGCGGGAGCTGTAGCCCTTGTCGCCCAGCACATGAGAGGGCCGCAGCCTGGGCGCGTACGGGCGGGTACTCCCCGGGGGTTCCGTCACGAACTCAACTGGACGGCGTGACCGGGGACCACATGCCGAGCCACTGCTCGGCGCCCCATGCCTCGAACCGCTCTACCTCGGTGAACCCTAGCTTCGCGGCGAGGCGCATCGAGCCGACGTTGGCGGTCTGGGTGGTGAGCACCACCGGCTCGCCGGGAAGGACGCCGTCGAACCAGCCGAGTGCCGCCGCGCACGCCTCGGCGGCGTACCCGAATCCCCACGCCCGAGGCAGGAACAGGTAGCCGAGATCGGCCTTCCCCACGGCAGCCGGGCGACGGTGCCCGGTTGCTCTCCTGAGCAGGATCTGGCCGATCATCGCCCCTTCGAGATCAACGACGAAACTCCCGGGCCACCGCTCGGGCACCTCAGGCGTCTCGCGCTCAAGCTCGTCACGCGGGCGGGGACCGCCGACGTAGGTGTTCACCTCTGGCGAGGCGAGCAGCTCGATGAACGCCGCACGGTCCCGCGCCTCGGGCTCACGCAGCACGAGCCGCTCGGTCCTGATCGGCTCAGGCGGCCAAGCCACGAGTCCCAGATCCTCCATCCGCGCACGCTAACAGATGGTCAAACCGACCGAACGGGAAACGCCCAGCTTCCCGGCCTGCGCCCGCTGCCCTGCGGTGACGACCATCCCCATGAGCTTCTGCCCCTGCTCCCATACAGGGCGGGCTCGACCCCTGGCGGCTCCTTCTGCCCGGCGCTGTCCCGTCGGGCGCCGGCGGCATGCCGAGTGCGCCCGTGTGATCGTGGAGTCGACCGAGACTTCTCACCAGGTCTGTCCGCCCCCGTCGGCCAGGGTCCGCAGCCCGTCCAGGACCTGGTTCCGGACGGGCTCCTTGGAGATCAGTCAGCGGCGCAGGTGGGTGTTGAGTCGGGCGGCTTGGCGTGTCAGGTGGTCGCGCTCGGCGAGGTTGGGTGCCTTGTGGGCCGCCTCGGCGTAGAGACGTGCCGCCGTGGCCGGGTCGCCGTCGCGCTCGTGGAGGTAGGCCGCCGCCGCGGTGTGGCGGGGCAGCGAGGCGTCCAGGGTGGCGAGGGCCGCCAGGCCGGCGCGCGGTCCGTCGGCCTCGCCGACGGCGACTGCGCGGTTGAGCCGGACGACCGGGCTGTCGGTCAGGCGTGTGAGCTCGTCGTACCACTCGACGATCTGTACCCAGTCGGTCTCCTCGGCGGTGGGCGCGTCCGCGTGGAGTGCCGCGATGGCGGCCTGGGCCTGGAACTCGCCCAGCCGGTCGCGGGCCAGGGCCGCCTGGAGGATCTCGATCCCCTCGGCGATCGCGGCGGTGTCCCACCGGCCGCGGTCCTGCCCGGCGAGCGGCACCAGGCTGCCGTCGGGCGCGGTCCGGGCGGCGCGCCGGGCGTGGTGGAGCAGCATGAGGGCGAGCAGCCCCGCGGCTTCGGGGTGGTCGATCGCGGCCGCGAGCTGACGGGTGAGCCGGATGGCCTCGGCGGCGAGGTCGACGTCACCCGAGTAGCCCTCGTTGAAGACCAGGTAGAGGACGCGCAGCACGGTGGCGACGTCTCCGGGCCGGTCGAACCGCACACCGGCGACGGTGCGCTTGGCCCGGCTGATGCGCTGCGCCATGGTCGCCTCTGGCACCAGGTAGGCCTGGGCGATCTGGCGGGTGGTCAGCCCGCCGACGGCGCGCAGGGTGAGCGCGACCGCGGACGCGGGTGTCAGCGACGGGTGGGCGCACAGGAAGTAGAGCTGGAGTGTGTCGTCCACCGTGGGCGCGGGCCCGGGCGCCGGTTCCTCGTCGATACGGTCCTCGCGTCGGCGGCGGGCGGCGTCCGCCCGGGCGGTGTCGAGGAACCGGCGCCAGGCCACGGTGACCAGCCAGCCCTTCGGATCGCGCGGGGGGTCGGTGGGCCAGACGCGGACCGCCTCGATGAGCGCGTCCTGCACGGCGTCCTCGGCCGCCGCGAAGTCTGCTCCGCGGCGGACGAGGATTCCGAGCACGCCCGGCGTCAGGCTCCTCAGCAGGGCATCGTCCATCGGTGAGGTCATTCCGTGATGGTGGGCGGCTCGGCCAGGAACGGGCGAACCTCCAGCCATTCGTGGATCGGCTCCCCGCCCGCCCCGGGAGCCGCCGACAGCTCCCCGGCCAGCTCGACGGCGCGTTCGTAGCTGGCGACGTCGATCACCATCCAGCCGGCGATGAGATCCTTCGTCTCCGCGAACGGGCCGTCGGTGACCGGCGGGCGCCCTTCACCGTCATACCGGACGAACGTCCCCTCAGGGGCGAGCGCCTGGCTGTCGACGAACTCACCGGTCTCCTCGAGCCGGTCCGCGAAGTTGCGCATGTACCGCACATGCGCCGAGACCTCCTCCGGCGTCCACCGCTCCATCGGCACATCGTTGACCGGCGCCGGGGCGCCGCGGTAGTGCTTGAGCAGCAAGTACTTGGCCATCGTGTTACTCCTTGGTGCTGGTGCCACCCATTGTGGTCACCTTCACCCCGGGGACGAAGCCGGCTACGGATTCTCGACATCGCCGCCCGATTTTTTTGGGGTGGTGGGTGTGACCGTGCGATACAGGCCCACGGTTGCCAGCTGTGGCGTGGCGCGTGCGGCCTGGACACGGACGCGGATGCGGTCGGTGCGGACGGACGCGTCCAGTCGCAGGATGCGGCTGTACCCGATGGTGGTGCCGCTGGCTGCCTGGGTCCAGGTGGTGCCGTTCCAGGTGTCGATGGCGAATTCTTCGATGCGCTGGCCGCGGGTGATGTTCTCGCGGAGGAGGATCTGGTCGAAGGTCTGCGCCTGGGGGATATTCAGGGTGACGCTGCCGGTGGTGGCCTGGCCGGCGGGGGACCAGCCGGTGGACAGGTCCTCGTCGGTCAGCGCGGCGCCTGTCGCATCCTGCTGGGGGGCGAGCAGGTTGGTGCGGTAGGTGTCGCGGATGGCTGTGCCGAAGGAAGTGAGATGGGCGAGGTCGCTGTCGGCGATCCGCCCGTTCGTGCCGGGCGGCGCGTTGAGCAGCATCACGGCGTTGCGTCCGACGGATTGCTGGTATTTGCCGACGAGCTCGGCCGCGGACTGGGGCTGTTCGCCGGGGTGGTAGAACCAGCCGGGCCTGATCGAGGAGTCCGCCTCGGCGGGGAACCACTGGAGATAGCGCACATCGGGCCGGGCGAGGACCGTGCGGGAGCCGATGTCCTGGGCCCATGCGCCGCCGGGGATCAGCCCTTCGTTGTGTGCCGTGTCCGGGTCACCGGTGGCCGGTGTGACGCTCCACTCGCTGGTCCGCGCCACCCCCGCCTCGTTGCCCACCCACCGGGTGCCCTGCGGGCCGGCGAAGACCACGGTGTCCGGCGACAGCGCCTTGATCATCTTGAACCAGGTGGTGAAGTCGTATGTTTCGCTGATCCCTGAGCCCGCCCATGGGTTGGCGCCGTCCAGCCACAACTCGTCGATCGGCCCGTACTGGGTGAACAGTTCGTAGAGCTGGTTCAGGTAGTAGGCGTTGTAGTCGTCCGCGGTGACGTCGAAGACCGGCAGGGTGCCCTGTGCCACGGCGCGGGTGCGGTCGTCCCCGGGGACCAGGGTGGGGATCGTGCGTGCCGTGGGTTTGCTGGAGTCGCCGTACCGGCCGTGGCCGGCCGGGCTTGCGGGCGCGTCTTCCAGCGTGGCTTTCTCGGCGGTCGAGCGTGAGCCGGCCGGTTTGGCCTCGATGGCCGGGATATAGGTGTCACGGTGCCATGCGGGAGGCAGTTCGGCTCCGTCGGAGGGGGACAGGTAGACGCCGACCCGCAGTCCCGCGGCGCGGGCCGCGCTCACGTATGTGCCGAGGATGTCCCCGCCCTGCCGCTCGCAGCCCGCTTTCCGCGCCCGCCAGTACGCGGCGGGGTCGGTGTCACGTTCGCGTTCGGCCGCGGTCCGGGCGGCGGTGGCCTCCTCGGCCCGTTCGCAGCCCGTGGTGCTGACCCACCAGGGGCTGGCGATCACGGAATGGCCGCTGTAGCGGGTGGGGTAGAGCACGAAGCCGTCGTGGTGTTTGGCGGTGAAGATGACCTGTTTGGCGCCCATCCCCCGGTACGCGCGCATCCACTGGGCCACGTCGACGTCCGGCGGGGCGAAGCGTGATTCCTTCTCCATGCCCGAGCCCCACTCGCGGTCGGTGAAGGTGTTCATCCCGAAGTGGGTGAAGCCGATGATGCCGCGCTGCTGCCAGGCCACCTGGGAGGGGCGCGGCACGATGTTCGCGGCCTTCTCAATGATGCGCGCGGGGCTGTCGCACTCCTCCACGGCCATGACCGGCGCCGGCGTCACCGGCTCCTGGCACCCCGCGGCGCCGCCCGCCGCCGTTTCGGTCGCGGTGGCCGCGGTGGCCGCGGTGGTCGCGGTGGTCGTGGTGGTTGCTGAGGCTGCGGGCGGTAGGGCCGCTAACCCGGTCAACGCCGTGATCGCGGCGGCGGTCAGAGCGCTGCGCAGGGAACTTTTTCTCGAGTACGGGAACAGATTCATCGGATGTGTTCGCCTCTCGATGCCTGGACACCGGTCACGGCCGACGAGCCTAGTAACCGTGTCCACGGCTGGGAAGTGGGTAACAACCCTCATGCCCATGGACACAGTGATCCAACGACTGCGCTCCACGCGCGGACGCCCCCGCTGGGCCGTCTGCCTCCTGGCCACCCTGGCCCTGGCCTTGTTCGTGCCACCGGCCCTGCCCGCGTCGGCACTCACCCCCGCGTCCGCTGCCGCCCGCACCCCCGCCACGCCCCAGGTGATACCGGCCCTTGCCGGGTGGACCGCCGGCACCGGCACCCTCCAACTGCACCAGGGCTCCCGCATCCTCGCGCCCGCGACCGGGCAGGCCCAGGCCGATGCGGCCACGTTCGCCGACGACCTGGCCGGCGCGACCGGACTGAGACTGCCCGTGGTCACCGGACAGGAGCCCCGCTCCGGCGACGTGGTCCTGCGCCTGGACCCCGGCGCCGGAGACCTCGGCACGCAGGGATACGAACTTCTCGTCTCCGACACCGTACGGGTCACCGGAGCCACCGCCGACGGAGTCTTCCTCGGCACCCGCACCGTGCTACAGATGCTCAACGGCCAGACCCAGACCGTGCTGCCGCGCGGCCGGACCGTCGACGTCCCCCGGTACGCAGAGCGCGGCGTGGGAGTGTGCGCCTGCTATATCCACATCTCGATGCCCTGGTTCGAGCGGCTGATGCGGGAGATGTCCTATCTCAAGCTCAACCAGCTGTGGATCGAGGCGAAAGTCGCCAGCGACGACTATCCGAAGACCAAGTTCTGGGGCTACTACACCAAGGACGAGATACGACAGCTCTCGGCCATGGCGAAGAAATACCACATCACCCTCATTCCCGAGATCAACTCCCCGGGACACATCGACCCCTACCTCCAGAACCACCCCGAACTCCAGCTCACCGACTCCTCCGGCACCCCCTCGCCCTCGCGGCTGGACATCACCCGGCCCGAGGCCTACACCTTCTACACCCGGCTCCTCGACGAGGCCCTCACGGTCTGGGACACCCCCTACTGGCACATGGGCGCCGACGAGTACATGCTCGGCTCCGACTACGCCGCCTACCCCCAGATCGCCGCCTACGCGAAGGCCAAATACGGAGCATCGGCCACTCCTCAGGACGCGTTCATCGACTTCGTCAACCGCGTGAACACCCACGTGCGGGCCGGCGGGAGAACCCTGCGGATCTGGAACGACGGACTGACCGGCGACAACACCATCCCTCTCGACTCGAACATCGACGTCGAGCACTGGACCCCCGAGGCAAAGCAGCCGCCCTCCGCGCTTCTCGCCCAGGGCCACCAGGTCATGAACTCCGCCTACTCCCTCTACCTGATCCGCGGCGGCTCGAAAATGAGAACCCAGGCCCTGTACGACAGCGACTGGACACCCCTGCGCTTCGAAGGAGAGACACTCACCGGCCCCCAGCCCCGGGTCACCGGCGCCAAGATCACGATGTGGCCCGACTTCGCATCCGAACAGACCGAAAACGAAGTCGAGACCGACGCGTTCATGCCGCTGCGCTTCGTCGCCCAGACCACCTGGGGCAGCCCCAAACCCGCCCCCACCTACACCGGTTTCGCCGAACTCGCCGACCGGCTCGGCCACGCCCCCGGCTGGAACAACGTGACACGCCTCCCGCTGAAGGACGGCACCTACGCCCTCACCCTCCCCGGCACGGCCAAGCGCCTGACCACGGCGGGCACCACGGAAGGTGCCCCGGCCAGGCTGGCGGCCGACCCCGACGCGGCTTGGGCCCTGTCGGCGACCCCCGACGGCTACTACCGCATCCGCGCGGTCCGCGGCGGCACCACCACCGGCAAGTGCCTGGACATGGCCACCGGCCGGCGCTACCTCGGAGCGCCCCTGGAAGCAGGCGCCACCATCACCCAGCAGACCTGCTCGGACAACACCCGCACACAGCGCTGGCAGCTGACCGCCACAGACGGAACACTCACCTTGGTCAACGCCATCTCCCAACTCGCCCTCGCCGACAACGCCGACGGCCTGGCCGTACAGATGCCCCCGGACACCCGGACCCCGACCGCGCTGCGCCCGGTGGCCGGAAAGCGGAAATCCGCCCACGATCACTGACATCGTGGATACGGGGAACGCGAACTGCCCGCCGACTCCCCAGCGCCGACAACAGGCGATGTGAACAACGATTTTCGCCGCCGGAGGGACGGACCGCGCCTCATCCGTCCCTCCCGCGGCCACCACCGCCGCCTCCCGCGGCCACCACCGCCGCCTCCCGCACCACTCCCAGCGTTCCGGCGGCGGTGAACTCGGCGATGAGTAAACCTTGCCTAAAGCTATTAGGCGATTGCATTATGGTTGTCGCCGCATAGGGGGAGGGTTATGGTTAGAGCCGAGCCGACCCCGGACCGTCTGACGGGACACACGCCGTCCGGCTGTTTGGGCAGCGTCTTCCACGGCTACGTCGGCCTGGAGCCGGCCGGAGGGCCGCCGGAGGAGGTTCGCCGCGCCGCGCGGCGGCGCACATGCACAATCCGGAAATCTTGATCAACAGGCTGAAGCGATGAAGACCGAGCACGACACGATCACCACACCCGTCACCGCCGACATCCTGCGCGGTCATCTCGACGTGGAAGCGACCGCGCACGGTCTGCTCCCGCATCGGCTGCCCGCCCGGGCGCGTCGGCAGATCCCTGACGACCAACTGGCCGTGGCCGAGGCCCAGCCCTCCGGCGTGCGGCTGGTTTTCCGTACCCGGGCCACCACGATCGAACTGGACACGCTGCCCACCAAGCGGATCTACCGAGGTTTCCCGGCCCCGGCGGACGGCGTGTACGACCTGCTGGTCGACGGCCGTCTCGCTGCTCAGGCCACGGTGGCCGGCGGTAATGTGCGCATGATCACCGACATGGTCACCCAGTCCTCCGAGTTGTCGGAGGGGCCGGCCCGCACCGCCCGGTTCACCGGGCTGCCGGCGGGTGACAAGGATGTCGAGATCTGGCTCCCGCACACGGAGATCACCGAGCTGATCGCCCTGCGCACCGACGCCCCAGTCGAGCGGGCGCCGGACAGCGGGCGCAGGGTGTGGCTGCACCACGGCAGTTCCATCAGCCACGGCTCGAACGCCACGCATCCGACCGCCACCTGGCCGGCCCTGGCAGCCGCCTTGGGCGGAGTGGAGCTGGTCAACATGGGGTTCGGCGGCGGCGCGTTGCTGGACCCGTTCACCGCCCGCGCGATGCGGGACACCCCCGCGGACCTGATCAGCGTCAAGGTCGGCATCAATATCGTCAACTCCGACGTCATGCGCCTGCGCGCCTTCGCCCCCGCGGTCCACGGCTTCCTCGACACCCTCCGCGAGGGACATCCGGCCACGCCGCTGCTGCTCGTGTCCGCCATCCTGTGCCCGGTCCAGGAGGACACCCCCGGCCCCCTCGCGCCCGACTTCGACGGGGGCACTCTGCGGTTCAGGGCGACGGGCGATCCGGCCGAACGCGCCGCCGGGCGCCTGACGCTCAACGTCATCCGCGACGAACTCGCCCGGGTCGTCCACCAGCGTGCGGCCGACGACCCGAACCTGTACTACCTCGACGGCCGCGACCTGTACGGCGAGGGGGACTATGCCGAATTCCCGCTGCCCGACGAGGTCCACCCCGATCCCGCAGGACACCGCCGCATCGGCGAGAACTTCGCGCGGCTCGCGTTCGGCGATGGCCGCCCCTTCGCCAACGTAACCGGCTGACCAGACGGGTTCCCGCAGTTCCCGCGCTCGGGCAGCCCGGTCCGGTTCGACCAGCCGACCGCCGTGCGGTGTCCTGGCGGGAGGTCAGACGGCGGTGCGGCCGCCGTCGACGGGCAGTACGGCGCCGTGGACGAAGCTTGCCGCGTCGCCGGCCAGGTAGGCGATCGCCTCGGCGATCTCCTCCGGCTCGGCCGGGCGGCCCGCCGGGGCTTGGGCGGCCAGCGCGCCGAGGTCCTCGCCCATGCCCGCCGTGCCTTCCGTCCGGGCGGGCCCGGACCGGACGGCGTTGACACGGACCCCGCGCGGGCCGTACTCCGCGGCCCACGCCTTGGTCAGAAGTTCCACGGCCGCCTTGCTCGACCCGTACAGGGCCATGCCCGGCGCCCCGTAGGCGGCCACCTGGGTGCTCACGTTGACGATAGCGCCTGTGTTGCGCTCGGCCATGGCGGGCGCGAGTTCCGCCACCAGGTGGAACGGCGCCTTCACATTCAGCGCGTAGACGGTGTCGATCTCACTCTCGGTCGCCTGCTCGGTGGGCCCGAAGGGGTAGATGCCCGCGTTGTTGATCAGGATGTCCACCCGGCCGCCGCCGAGCTCCATGGCCCGGCGCGCCAGCTGCCGTACCGACTGCGCCTGGCCCAGCTCGGCGGCGATGAAGTCGGCCCTGCCGCCGCGGTCGCGTATGGCGGCGACCACGGACTCGCCGCGGGAGGCGTCCCGGCCGGCGACCAGCACATGCGCGCCCCGCCGGGCCAGCAGCGCCGCAGTGGCGGCGCCGATGCCGCTGGTCGCTCCGGTGACCAGGGCCACGCGTCCGGTCAGATCAAGAGAACCCATGAGGTCGTCCTCCGTATCGGAGAGGTGAGGGCCGGGTGCGGCGGTGCCGCACCCGCTTGCCCGTCAACTCCTCCGCGAGCCGACGTGCCTGGAACCGCCCCCTTCCACTGTGCGATTCCGGCCGCCCCATCGGCGATTCCTGGAGCGACCATCAGCGCAGCCGCCCTTTTCCGCCGCCGTGGCCTTCGCAGCCAAGGCCGACCTTGACCAGGGCCGACCTTGACCAGGGCCGACCCGCTCGTCCCGCACGGTTCTAATCCGGCTCGCAGCCGCGCAGGAGGGAGGCGATCACGTCGTCCAGTCCGTGCTCGGCCACCTGTGGTGGCAGCATGCCGCTCACGCTCAGGCCGGCGTAGCCGTGCAGCCCCGCGAAGAGAGGCAGAGCGACCCGCTCCAGGGGCCCCTCGCGCACCTCGCCCCTGCGCTGCCCGTAGCTGATCAGTTCGAGGAGCCGCTCCGACCAGCGGTGGGCTGTCGCCCCCAGCGCCTCTGATGCCTCCGGGCAGTGCTTGACGGAGAACATCAGATCAAGCAGCGCGGCGTTGTCCACTGCGAAGCCCACGTAGGCGCGAGCAGCGGCATCCAGCCTCTCGGGGAACGACTCGCCGGCACCCTCCTGGGAGTCCGCGATGGCCTCGGCGAGCCGCTCGAAGCCGGTCCGCGCCAGGGCGTCCAGGAGGTCCTGCTTCGCCTTGAAATGGCGGCTGGGCGCGGCGGGGCTCACCCCGATGTCACGGGCCAGTTCCCGCAGGGACAGCGCGCCCGCTCCCCGCTCGCGCAGGGTCTGTTCGGCGCGGGCGAGCAGGGCGGCAGGGAGGTCTCCATGGTGGTAACGGCGGTTCTTCATGCCCTCAGCCTAGCCCGGTGTGAGCAACGCCCACATTGTAGTCGTTGCAAACATTGTGGGCACCGCATACATTGAGGGCATGGCAAAGAACGCGAATACACAGCCCTGGACCATCAGTGACATTCCCGACCAGAGTGGCCGTACGGCCGTCGTGACCGGCGCCAACAGCGGGCTCGGCCTCGCCACCGCCAAGGCACTGGCCGGCGCTGGTGCCCACGTGGTGCTCGCCATACGGGACCCGAAGCGCGGCGAGGACGCCGCCGCGAGCATGAACGGCAGCGTGGAGGTACGCCGCCTCGACCTGGCCGACCTCTCGTCCGTGCGCGAGTTCGCCGCCGATTGGGACGGCGACCTGGACCTGCTCATCAACAACGCCGGCGTCATGAACATCCCGGAGGGCCGCACCAAGGACGGCTTCGAGATGCAGTTCGGCACCAACCACCTGGGCCACTTCGCCCTGACCAACCTGCTGCTGCCGCGCATCACCGACCGCGTGGTGACGCTGTCCTCCGCAGCGCACAAAACCCCGGGAAGCCCTCGCATCCACTTCGACAATCTCGACCTGACCGGCGAGTACAGCCCGATGGCCGCCTACAGCCAGTCCAAGCTCGCCAACCTGCTCTTCACACTGGAGCTCCAGCGACGGCTCACCGAGGCGGGCTCGCCCGTACGCGCCCTGGCCGCGCACCCCGGCTGGGCCGCCACCAACCTCCAGGGCCACGACGCCAGCCTCCTGCGCGGCCTCTTCATGCGTCTGGGCAACCGGCTCATCGCCCAGGACAGCCAGGCCGGTGCGCTGCCCACGCTGTACGCCGCGGTCCAGGATCTGCCCGGTGGGAGCTACGTCGGCCCCGACGGCAGGCTCGAAATGCGTGGCGCCCCGACCCTGGTCGGCCGCTCGCCCGCTGCCAGCGCCCCCGTCACCGCCCGTCGCCTGTGGACCGTCTCCGAGGAACTGACCGGCGTCACCTTCCCTCAACCCGCCACCACGGCGCGCGGCTGAAAACCCGGGCCGGGATCACGGCAGTCTTGTGGGCTACGAAGCCCACAAGACCGCCTGCGCCGTAGGCGCGCCCCGGCAGGCTCGGGGCCCGGTCAGCGTGCGGCGAGGAGTTCCAGCGTGTCGATGACGCGGTTGGAGAAGCCCCACTCGTTGTCGTACCAGGCGACCACCTTGACGTGGCGGCCCTCGACGCGGGTGAGGGCCGCGTCGAAGATCGACGAGGCGGGGTTGCCGACGATGTCGGACGAAACGAGCGGGTCGTCGGAGTACTCGAGGACGCCGGCGAGCGGGCCCTGCGCGGCGGCGCGGTACGCGGCCAGCACGTCGTCGCGGGTCACGTCGCGGGCGACGGTGGTGTTGAGTTCGACGATCGAGCCGACCGGCACCGGCACGCGGATCGAGTCGCCCGACAGCTTGCCGTCGAGGTTGGGCAGCACGAGGCCGATGGCCTTGGCGGCGCCCGTCGTGGTCGGCACGATGTTGACGGCGGCGGCGCGGGCGCGGCGGGCGTCGCGGTGCGGGCCGTCCTGGAGGTTCTGCTCCTGCGTGTAGGCGTGCACCGTGGTCATGAAGCCGTGCTCGATGCCGGCGAGCTCGTCGAGCACCGCGGCCAGCGGCGCGAGCGCGTTGGTCGTGCAGGAGGCGTTCGAGACGATCGTGTGCACGGCCGGGTCGTACGTCTCCGTGTTGACCCCGTACGCGAGCGTGACGTCGGCGCCATCCGACGGCGCACTGACCAGCACCTTCTTCGCGCCCGCGTCCAGGTGGGCGCGGGCGGCCTTGGCCGACGTGAAGCGGCCTGTCGCCTCCAGCACGATGTCGACGCCGAGCTCGGCCCACGGCAGCTGCGCCGGCTCGCGCTCGGCGAGCACCTTGATGCGGCGGCCGTCGACGACGAGGGTGTCGCCGTCGACGGTCACCGGACGCCCGAGCCGTCCGGCCGTGGTGTCGTAGGCGAGAAGCCGGGCGAGGGTGGCCGGCTCGGTGAGGTCGTTGACGGCGACGATCTCGAGGTCGCTGTCGCGCTCGAGCAGGGCGCGCAGCACGTTGCGCCCGATGCGGCCGAATCCGTTGATGGCGATGCGAGTCATGAGTGGTGTCCCTTCGGTTCGGCACCAGCCTCGCGTGCGCGATCCGGCCGCGGCTGTGGCGTGAGCGCCATGGTTCGAAAGGATCGCGCCAGGCCGGGCGGCGGGCTACTCTCCCCGGGTGAAGGTCCGCCGGTACTCGCTCGGTGTGGTCCCCAGGATGCGCTGGAAGTGCGTGCGCAAATTCGCGCCGGTGCCGAGGCCGACGTTGTTCGCGATCTGCTCGATGCTGCGCTCCGAACGCTCGAGCAGCTCACGGGCCAGGTCGATGCGGGCGCGCATGACCCACTGCATCGGCGTATACCCGGTGTCCTCGACGAAGCGCCGCGAGAACGTGCGCGGCGAGACCGCCGCGTGCCGGGCGAGGGCCTCGAGGCTGAGGGGTTCGTCGAGCCGGTGCAGGGCCCATTCGCGGGTGGCGGCGAACCGTTCGCCGAGCGGCTCGGGCACGCTGCGCGGCACGTACTGCGCCTGGCCGCCGCTGCGGTAGGGGGCCGCGACCAGGCGCCGGGCCGCGTGGTTCGCCGCGGCCACCCCGAGGTCGCCGCGCAGAATGTGCAGGCACAGGTCGATGCCCGAGGCGGCGCCGGCCGACGTCAGCACGCTGCCCTCGTCGACGAACAGAACGTTCTCGTTGACCCGGATGAGCGGATGCTTCGCCGTGAGCGCCCGCGTGTAGTGCCAGTGCGTCGTGGCGCGCTTGCCGTCGAGCAGGCCCGTGGCGGCGAGCGCGAAGGCGCCCGTCGAGATGGCGGCAAGCCGTGCGCCCCGGTCGTGTGCGGCGATCAGCGCATCGACCACGGCCTGGGGCGGGTCGTCGCGGTCCGGGAACCGATAGCCGGGGACGAAGACAATGTCGGCCCACGCGAGCGCGTCGAGGCCGTGGGCGACGTGGTGCGCCAGGCCGTCGCCGCCGGCCACGAGCCCCGGTGCCGCACCGCACACCCGCACCTCGTACGGCATACTCGCCCGGGTCGTGAACACCTGCGCGGGAATGCCGACGTCGAGCGGTTTCGCACCCTCGAGCACAAGGACGGCGACTCGACGCAGGCGGGAGGACGGTACGGGAAACGGGGGACGAGGGCATGGGCCGGTCCGCTCGTCCTCACCGACAGTGCCGGCCACGGTGGTGTTCCGGGGCACGTGACTCACTTCGCCTGCTCGATCGGACGTCATGTGGGTGGGTGCGGGACGTGGCGGGTGAAAGCGCGCCGGTAAGCGGTCGGAGTGGTGTTGAGCGCGCGCCGGAAATACAGGCGCAGGTTGGCGGCCGAGCCCAGGCCGGAGTCGCGCGCCACCAGGTCGATGGAGCGGTCGGTGGTCTCCAGGAGTTCGCGTGCCAGGCCGAGCCGGGCGCCCACCAGCCATTGCAGCGGCGTCGTGCCCGTCTCCTCGACGAAACGGCGCATGAAGGAGCGCTCGGACATGCCGGCGTGGCGGGCGAGTTGGGTCACGGTGAGCGACTGCCCGAGGCGTTCCAGAGCCCAGGCCCGGGTGTCGGCCAGCGCGGTGTCGCCGGTGACCGCGACGGGTGCGGGTACGTACTGGGCCTGGCCGCCCTCGCGGTGGGGAGCGGCGACTATGCCCCGGGCGATCCGGTTGGCCACGACGGCACCCAGGTCGCGGCGCACGATGTGCAGGCACAGGTCGATGCCGCAGCACACCCCGGCCGAAGTGAGGACGTTGCCCTCGTCCACGTAGAGCACGTCACGATCCACGCGCACGGAGGGGTAGTCCCGTTCGAGTTCGTCCGTGTGCTGCCAGTGTGTGGTGGCGTGCAGCCCGTCGAGCAGGCCGGCCGCGGCCAGCGCGAACGCGCCGGTACAAATGGACACCACCCGCCGGCCCCGGTCGCGGGCCGTGGCCAGCGCGTCGAGCACCGCCGGCGGCAATGGCCCGGGGTGTGACCGGAACCCCGGACCGAACCCCGGCACGATCAGCGTGTCGGCTCCGCTCAGGACGTCCAGTCCGCTGGTGACGGCCAGCGGGAAGCCGCTGGTGGTGGAGGCGGGACTGCTCGGTCCGCACACGGAGACCTCGTAGGGGGTCTCCGTGCGCGGGCCGAAGATCTGCAAAGGGATGGCCAGGTCGAGCGGGGCCATCCCGTCCAGCGCCAGCACAGCCACTCGATGGACGGTCATGGCGGTATTCTAACGAAAGCAGGCACTCCTGCCACGTGTGGGGGAGTGGTCGGCGCAAGGAGGGCCGGCGGCCCGGCTCAGGAGAGCCGGACCGGCAGTTTGTCGAACGCGACCAGGCGGTCGGTGCGGACCTCGAGCGGCTCGCCGGCGAGCTCGACCGAGGAGTACCGCTCGGCGACGAGGCCGAGAATCACGTTCGTCTCGGCCCGCGCCAGCAGCTGCCCGGCACACGCGTGGGTACCGAGCCCAAAGGTCAGGTTGCGGCTCGCGTCCGGCGGACGGTTGTAGTCGAACGCGTCCGGGTTCTCGAACACCGCGGGGTCCCGGTTCGCGGCGCCGATCGGGTACTTGATGCACGATCCTGCGGGGATGTGCACGCCCTGGATCTCGATGTCCTGGTTCGGGAACCGCGTGATGATGAGTTCCACCGGGTTCAGGCGCGCCAGTTCGTTGGTGAACGCGTCCCGGATCTCCGGCCTCTCCCTGAACTGCTTCATCAGGTCCGGTCGCTCGGCGAACAGCTTGAACCCGGCACCGATGAGGTAGGCGGGATTCGGGCCGCCCGACATGTACAGCAGCACCGTGGTCTCCAGGACCTCACGCCACGTGAGCTCGCCGCGCTCGTGTGCCGCCAGCAGCTCATCGACCAGCCCGTTTCCCGGCTCCTCGGCGGTCTGCTTCTCCCGCACGTACCGCTCGGTCTCGGCGAACATGAAGTTCATCCCTGCCAGCGACTTCGCGTGGATGCCCTCGCCCGGTCGGCCCCGGACGATTACGGCCAACCTTCGTCCGCCCTCTCGGTGCCGCGGCCGCTCGTCATCAATGGCGCCCAGCGGCCGCTTCACCGGTCTCTCATCACGTGGCCGGTCGCGGTGCGGGCCGTGCCGTGGATCAGGAGGAAGACGCAGGCGTGAGCCTGGCGATGTCGGGGGCGTAGACGGCCATCCAGTGCGGATGCAGCCGGTAGTAGACCACGTCGTTGTCCCAGTCGAAGAGGTCGTCGCCGTAGAAGTCCTTGAAGTACGCGAGCAGGTCCGGCCAGTCCGCGGCTGGCTCACCGCCCTGGGGGTTGAGGATCTCCACCGTGCCGTGCGTGAACACGCCCAGGTCCTCACCGCGCATGTGCGCGGCGCTGACGGCGGGCCGCGCGGCGAGGTGGCGGGCCTTGGCAGCGCCGCGCGCCGTGCCGAAGTGCCACTTTCCATGCAGGAAGTGTCCGTCCACGCCGCTGATCCGCGGTTCACCCTTCGCTGTCACGGTGGACAGGGCGAGGGTGCACATGCCGGTGAGGACGCGGGTGAGTTGATCCGCGGTCAGTGTGCTCGCGGTGTTGATGATCGAGCGGAGGTGCGAAGTGGAGCGGGAGAGGGAGGCGTCAAGGAGGGCCTGGAGCTCTTTGAGATCTTCTGGCGTTTCGCGCATGGAGGTCCTTGTCTGTCTGTGGGGCCCGGACCGCGTCCACCCTCGGCGCCGACCGGTGAAGCCATGGTCGACCCGAAACCCGACATCCTGTGTCGGTATTCTTTTCATCCGTCGTGTGGATGTCACCGGGTTAACTCGGCTGTCCTCGACATCCCCGCCGACCGGGCCGACACCACGGTCGAGATCCTGTCCGAAGACGCCTCGTAGGACCGCGACGTGAAGGCTGCGGAGCAGACCCGGGTTGCACACGGCGACGGCGTCCTGCGCATCGAGGCGAAGGCGGCCCTCGCCGTGTCCCGTGCACCCTGAAGGCGGCTTGATGGCACGTGATGGAAGGGGGCGTTGGCCGTTTGGCCGGTGCTCGCCTTCGGTTCAGGGGACGCTGACTATGGGGCGAGCCATTCCGCCACGAGCTGCGGGGCCAGTGTTTTCCCCGACATCCCTCCGCCGGAGTGCAACGAGGTGGCGTCGTGTCCGGTGGTCTGGAAGGCGCTGAGGGAGATCACGTCATCAACGTTCAGCTGAACGATCGTGGACACGTCCTGCGACAGTTCGAAGCCGCCGGGGTCCACGGTGTTCTGTGCGTCTCCGGCGATGGCGTTGCCATTGAGGTTGATGAGGAGTTCCCGATTCGCTCCCTCAGTCGGGATCGGGATGAGGTTGGCCCAGAGAATCCTTCCCTTGAGGAGATACCGCCCGGCGGTGTGGACCACCAGGGTCGAGTTCATCGGATCGAACATCATGTCCGTGTCGAAGTCCGCACCGGTGAAATTGATCTTGGTGGGGATGTTGGTCGGGATCGTCTGGCTGGTATCGGCGAAGATGCTCGCGCCGACATTGGCGAAGGTCCCGATTGCCCTGGTCGCCTCCGTGGCGCCGACCGGGCCCCGCTTGCCCTCGTCACCCACGCGGCTCACCGCCCTCGCGTGGTGGCCCACGGCCTGCCCCGCCGCCATGGCCGGACTGACCACCCCGGCCGCCAGAACCAGCGCGAGCGAGGCTCGCGCCCCGCTGGTCGTCCACGCGCGGCGACGGGGCGGCGGTCCCAGCCGGGACGCTGACCTGCACTCAGGGCTCATGTACGTGCTCCTTCCGAGGGGGAGCTTGGCGCGGGAACGGCCGGATTCGCCGTCGGGCACGGCCGGAGCGCGCCGATCATCAATACATCGGATGAACCGGCGCACCTGAATGGAGGAGAAGACAGCTCATCTCGAAGCTGATCGCCTCCCTGGACTTCAAGGGCTGGATGCCGGACAATGCCGGCGTCGACCTGGACGAGGAGGCGAACGAGGTCGAGTGGGCGCGGCTGGCAGGTGTGCTTGGGGCTCGTGGGGGCTACGGTGTTCGGGCAGCGCGTACACGTCACGGAGGCCTCACGCGCCGCCCGCGACCCCTCAAGGCCCCACACGAGGGGGAGAGACGAACTCTTGAACTTAATGCCCCGCGTACCGTCCAGGTGGCGATTCGCGGCCCGCTTCACGGCTGCTGTCGGCATTGCCGCTGCTGCCAAGACCATCCGGCCCCCGGGCCCCGGCAGGAGGCGTTTGGCCGATCACTGCACGTGAGTCGCCTCTGTTCTTCTCACCGACTCGCCACGAGCCGGAGTGGGCGGCCGGGGCGAGGGACGGCGGCGGGACAGCAGGCATCCAGTCAGCGCGGCGGCGAGGCCGGCCAGCCCGGCTGCCGCGAAGCCGCCCGCCGGCACGGAGGCGTCGATCGCCACCCCGACGATCGGGGATCCGAGCGCGAAACCCGCGCTCTGCGCTGAGGATTGCAGACCTGTCGCCTCACCCCGCACGCCGGCTGGCGTCAGCCGGCTCACCGCGTCGGCCACCGCGGAAAGGGTCGGCGCGGTGAAAAGCCCAGTGCCGACAACGGCCACACACAACCAGGGCCAGTCGTGGGCAAGCCCGGCGGGAATCGTCACGAGCCCGAGCAAGCCGAGCAGCAACCACATGGGCAGCGACCGGGACAGCGCGCCGTAGATCAGCCCGCCGACGACAGAGGTCACGCCGAGCACGGCCACGACCACAGCGGCCCAGGACACCTGACCTGCTTCTTCGAGCGTGGCGACGATGGCGAGGTCGACGCCGCTGAGCAGCGTCGTGGTACCGAACGCCATCGCCAGTACGGCAATCATGTCGATGCCCAGCCACTCCCGTCGCGGGGGCCGTCCGGCCGTGCCGGCATCCGCCTCGTCCTCGGCGCGCAGCGGCGGGTTGAGCAAGGCGACCCCGGTTCCGCCGGCCACGATCGCGGCGCCGAGCCCCCACACCACCACACCGGGGGACACCGTCGCGGCGCACAGGATCACGACTGCCGGGCCCACCATGTACGACAGCTCGCCCTGCACCGATTCCAGCGCGAACGCCGCCCGGCGCTGTCCCGCCGTCGTCATCGCGGCGATCGCCTGCCTGGTCACCGACTGGGTCGGCACCATCAGCAGACCCGCCGCAAAAGCGGCACCCAGCAGGGCCTTGTACGGCAGGATCGGCACGCTCAGCCAGCACACGAACTGCACTGCGACAGTGACCAGCAGCACCGTGCGCAGGCCCCGCCGATCGATCATGCGGCCAAGCAGCGGCCCGCCCAGCGCCAGCCCGGTGGTCAGAGCTGCCGCGACACCGCCGGCTGCCGCGTAGCTCATGTTCAGGCCCAGCACGACATACATCGTCAGCGCCATCACGACAGCCGTGATCGCGGTACGGGCGAGGAAGGAAACGCCCAACAGCGATGCCATCCCTGGCATGGCGAGTATCTGTCGGTATCCGGTCACCTGCGTGACGCTAGATCCTCCGTCATGCCATAGGTAGTGGTTCATTTGCTGGAGCCGACATAATGAACGTTTATGGCCAGGGATCTTGAAACCGCATTGCTGCGGTCCTTCGTCACCATCGTGCAGGCGGGCAGCATCAGCCGCGCCGCGACCACGCTTGGACATACCCAGCCCGCGCTCAGCCAGCAAGTGCGCAAGCTGGAGAGGGCCATCGGCCGTCCGCTGCTTCACCGATCACCGTCCGGTGTCTCGCTGACCAGGGCGGGGGAGGAACTCCTGCCGTACGCCGAACGCATTCTCTCGCTCTCCGCACAGGCACTCAGCGAAACCGGGCGCACGCTCAGCGGCCGCTGCGGCGTCGGGTTGCTCGAAGACCTCGCCGCGTCCCAGCTTCCGCAGGCCCTCGCCGACCTCGCCCGGCTGCACCCCAGCGCGACGCTGGAGGTGCTCAGCATGTCCAGCGCCGCGATGCGGGAGGCCTACGACGAGGGCCGCGTCCAACTGGTGCTCAACGAGGTGCCGGCCGTTCCCGGACCGCCGCGCTGGACGGTACGCCGCCCGCTGGTCTGGGCGATCGGCCAGGGTGTGGACGTGGCTGCCGATCCGCTGCCGGTGGTGCTGTTCTCGAACACGTGCTCCTGGCGTACGTCGGTGCTGGAAACGCTGGAACGTGCCGATCGGCCCTGGCGGGTGGCATTCGAAAGCAACAGCCTGGTCGGTGTGCTCGCCGCGATACGGGCCGGACTCGGCGTCGCGGCGCTCCTGCCGACGAACCTCGAACCGGCCATGGTCTGCCACGACGCGGACGCCCTGCCCACCCTGCCGGACATCGAACTCGGTCTCGCACGGCACCCACGATCCGAAGGTGATCCGCTGATCGATGCCGTGGAGACCGCGCTACGCCGCATGATCTGAGTTTCGCGGCTTCTCAGTACCAGTTCCGTGGCGGGACGCCTTCTCGTGCACCTGGCCAGGTGCGGGCCGCGAGGATCTCTGCGAATGCGGCGCGGCGGTCCGCCCCGAGGGGGCGGACCTCGTCGGGCAGGCCCGACGCCCGCAGCGCCTGAAGCACCTCTTCGTTGACCAGCCGGGAACCGGTGCCGCTTGACGCGTAACGCCCCCCGATCACGGCGAGCTTCCGCTGCCGCATCCAGGATCTCCTCGGTCGACCAGCACCTTCGGCCTGCCATCTCGCTCCTTTCGACGGTTCTCAGCCTGACCTATGCGCTTGGCGTTGCACGCACCGCGTGCATAATGAGGGCATGAAGGCATGAGTATGCCGGACAGTCCGGCAGGAGGTGGGCCGGCATGCCACTCGTGCCCTGTTATCCGGGGGTCAGGCGGCCGATGCGTAGCTCACCCCGGGGATTACGAAAGGACGCATGACGTGAAGAACCCACTGGATTCCGCGGCGCTGGACGCGGCCATCGAAATCGTCCACCGCGCCAGGATGCCGGGCCTGTTCGCCGAGGTGCGAGACGGCAACCAGGTCTGGCGCGGCGCCGCCGGGGTCGCCGATGTGGCCACCGGCCGCCCCGTCACCGCCGACATGCGGCACCGCGTCGGCAGCATCACCAAGACCTTCACCGCCGCCGCGGTCCTACAGCAGGTCGAGAGCGGCCACATCGGGCTCGACACACCGATCGGCCGATACCTCCCGAAGCTGGTTCCCGGAGAACGCGGTGACGCGATCACGGTCCGGATGCTGATGAACCACACCAGCGGCCTCGCCGAGTACCTCCCGTACGCCTACCCCTCACTCAAGGCGTACCCCGTCCTCGCGGACACTGGACCCCAGAGCCTGGACGACCACCGGCTCACGCGGTTCGACCCCACTGAACTGATCGAGATGGGGGTCACCGCACCTGCCGTCGGCGCCCCGGGCGGCACTCCGGGGGTGTACTCCAACACCAACTACCTGCTTCTCGTCCAACTGCTGGAACAGGCGACCGGCATCACGGCGGAGCGGTACATCACCCGGAACGTCATCGAGCGCGCCGGACTCCGGGACACCGAACTCCCCGCCGGACCGCACGTCAACGGGCCGCACTCGCAGCTCTATGAGGCCTGGTTCGGCATGATCGACCCGCCGCGCGACTACAGCGTTTACGACATGTCGTGGGTGGGGCCGTCGGCCTCGCTGATATCAACCGTCTCGGACCTCAACCGCTTCTACGGCATGCTGCTGGCCGGGAAGATCGTCAGTCCGTCATCGCTGGCGCAGATGCAGCGCACTGTCCCGGTCGTCTCCCAAGAGGGGAAGACGATCGATTATGGCCTCGGCCTGCACCTAATGGAGGGTCCCGGTCAGGGCACCTTCTGGGGCCATGGCGGCACGGTCTGGGGCGGTGGAGCCCTGGCCATGACCCGTGCCGACGGCACGCGGCAGATGGCAGTCGCGGTGAACATGCAGAGGTGGAACAGGCTCGACTCCTTCGGCAAGCCGCAGCCCCATCCCATCGACGACGCGCTTGCGACTCTGTACCGCGTGGCGATGTACGGCTGACCTTGGATCGTAGGGGGCACCACTGCGCAGGCTGATGGCGGCTACAGCCCGGCTCCGGGCTTTGGCCGAGGCCCTGGGCTGCTGCTGCTGATGAGGTACGGCGTGGTGCCGCCACGGCTTGCCCAGGCTCTCCCTTTCAGGCGCCGGCGCCGCCGTCGACCGGCAGGATCGCGCCGGTCACGTAAGAGGCCCGGTCGCTGAGCAGCCACGCGGTCGCCTCGGCGATCTGCCGGGGCTCGGCCATCTGGCCGAGCGGGATCGTCGCGGTCATCTGCTTGACGATGCCGGGAGTCGCTGCCTCCCACTCGTCGATCATCTCCGTGGCGGTGCCGCCGGGGGTGATGCCGTTCACTCGGATACTGTCACCGGCCCAGGTCACGGCGGCGGTCTCGGTGAGGCTGTTGAGCGCGCGCTTCATGGCGGCGTACGCGGGCAGGGCGGGGTTCGCGCGGCGGCTGCCGATGCTGGAGGTGTTGACGATCGCCCCGCCGCCGTTGCGGCGCATGATTGCGGCCTCGGCGGTCATGGCGGTCCAGTGCGCGCGGAAGTTGACGGCGAACTGCGTGTTGATGTCCTGGTCGCTGGTGGTGTCGAGTGGGCCGGGTTGCTGGATCACCGCGCCGTTGTTGAGGGCGCCGTCGAGCCGTCCGTGCAGTTCCTCGACGCGGTCGATGGCGGCGCGGATGCTTGAGGGGTCGCCGAGGTCCAGGGTGACGGCGTCGGCGACACCGCCGTCGGCGCGGATCTCCTTCACGATGCGGTCGAGGGCGTCGGTGCTGCGGGCGGCGAGCACGACACCGGCGCACTCGGAGGCGAAGAGCCGGGCCGCGGCGGCCCCGATGCCGCGGCTGGCGCCGGTGATGAACAGGACCTTGCCGGTGAGCAGGCCGATGGGTGCGCTGTCGATGTTGTTCGTGTTGTTCGTCATGGCAACAGCGTCCGGCCCGCTGCCGGCCCGATACAGGCACAAGCGGTACCAGGATCCGCCGCCGCGCCGCGCACACTGGGCGTATGGACAAGCAGGAACTCGGGGTGTTCCTCCGCAGCCGCCGCGAGCGGCTCCGGCCGCAGGACGCCGGCCTTCCCTCCGGCCCGCGACGCCGGACACCGGGTCTTCGCCGCGAGGAAGTGGCGGTCCTCGCGCACATCTCCACGGAGTACTACATCCGGCTCGAGCAGGGCAGGGCGCCACGCCCCTCGGGCGATGTCCTGGCCGCGATCGCAGGCGCGCTGCGGCTCACCGACGCCGAGACCGACCACCTCCACGTCCTCGCGGGCACCGCGCCGACCCGTGCCCGGCTGCACCGGCGCGACGTCCGCCCGAGCATCCTCGCACTCCTCGAGCGGCTGCCGCAGACGGTCGGCTTCGTGATGTCCGCAGCGTTCGAGGTCCTCGCCTGGAACGACCTCGCGGCCGCCCTCATGGAGGACTTCGCCCCACTCGCCCCCGAGGACCGCAACCTCGCGCGCCGGGCCTTCCCCGGGCCACAGCGCGCCGACGTGACGCTCTACGGGATCGCCGCCGAGTTCCGGCTGAACGTCGTGATGCAGCTCCGCGCCACCCTCGCCCGCTGCCCCACCGATCCCGCGGTGACCGGCCTCATCGACGAACTCCACAACGCCGGCCCCGACTTCCACCGGCTCTGGGAACGGCACGACGTACAGGCCGCGCCGATGCTCACGAAGACCTTCCGTCCCCCGGCCGTCGGCGAGATCACCCTCGACTGCGACACACTCGCACTCACGGACCGCGACCAGCACCTCGTGCTCTACAGCGCGCCGCCAGAATCCCCCGACGCCGAGGCCCTGGCCCTGCTGAACGTCCTGGGAGCCGAGGCCAGTGATTACCCGCGGTAGCGTCGCAGCCCCCAACGATCGCTCCGTCTCCGATCGTCACCATTCTGAGCACCGGAAATCACCCACCTGCCTGCTGCTCGTGCCGGTTCAACCGGCACGAGCAGCGGAGGTGGCGAGGTCGCATCACGCGACGGCGGTCCCCTCGAGCTCGACCATCAGTGTGGGGATCGCCAGCCGTGTCACCCCGAGCATCGTGGTGGTCGGCGCCACCCTGGCAGCGCCCAACCGCGACGCCAGCACGCCGTAGTGCTGGAAAAGCAGATCGACGTCGGTGGTGTAGACGTTGAGCCGGACGAGGTTCGTGAGGGACATGCCGGCCTCGCCGAGCACGGCCTCCAGGTTGTCGAGGCTCAGCGCCAATTGGGCCGCCATGTCACCGTCGTGCTGGGGCTTGCCGTCGCTGCTCATCGCGGTCTGCCCGGAGCAGTACAGGGTGCGGGTGTGCCCGGAGACGATCTCACCCTGGTTGAATCCCATCTCCATCGACCACGTCACCGGGTTGACTGCCGTTCGTTCCAATGCCACATCGGCTCCATTCGATTCATTAGGCGTACGTACGTCCATCGGCTCGGTAGCCGGCCAATCGCTGACGTCGTGTTGAAAGCCTCTCAACGAACCACGACATCCTGTGTCGTGTATTCCGGTAGAATTTTTCGTATGCGCGCCGACCGATTGGTCTCACTGGTGCTGCTGCTGCGCCAGCGCGGTCGACTGTCCGCGGCCACGCTGGCCCGCGAGCTGGACGTGTCCACCCGGACCGTGCTGCGTGACATCGAGGCGTTGTCCGCAGCCGGCGTCCCGGTCTACGCCGAACGCGGTCGGCACGGCGGTTTCGCATTGCTGCCCGGTTTCCAGACAGAGCTCACCGGACTGAACCACGACGAGGCGCTCGCCCTGCTGGTCGCCGGATCACGGCGTGGCGCGCAGGTGTTCGGCCTCGGCTCGGCGCTCGCTTCGGCCATGCTCAAGGTGGTTGACGCGCTGCCCGAAGGCCATCGGGACACCGCGGCCGGCGCGGCGCAGCGATTGCTCATCGACCCGGAGACCGACCTCCTCTCGCGCCGCGTGGTCGCTGAGGAGGTGCCCGACACCGTAGTGGCCGAGGTCCGGCGCGCGGTGTTCGCCGGACACAAGCTGCGCATCCACTACGCGGCTGTGGACCAGGCCCCGAAGTGGCGCACCGTGGACCCGATCGGCCTGGTCACCGTACGCGGCCAGGGCTACTTGCTGGCCACGAGGTCTGGCGCGGACCGCACCTACCGGCTGGCCCGGGTGTTGGCCGCCAAGGAACTCGACGAACCCGCACAGCGACCAGACCGGGTCGATCTGGACCGGGCCTGGCAGGAACGCAGCACACGGTTCCGGACCGGCGGCGACCAAGTCGCGGTGCTGGTACGGGTGAACCCGGCGCGGCGCGAGGACCTGGTGGGCACAGCGCTGGCCGTCATCGCCGAAGAAACCGACCCTGACGGCTGGTTGCGGCTGGAGGTGACCTTCCAGGATTCACGACACGCCGAATGGGCGCTGTGGCAGCTCGCCACGAACGCGGAAGCCCTGGCCCCGCAGTGGTTGCGCTCCTCCTTGCGCGACCGCGCCGCCGCGATTGCCACCTGCTACGGAGTGTCATCCTGAGAGTTGTTGCCTTCTGCGTGCCGCAGCCGACGCGATTCGGACCGCTCCGCACTGGTAGGTGTCAAGCGCGCCGAACGACGCCTGCGCAACGCGTGGCGTTGCGTTGCAGCAGACGGTCATAGTCCATTCGTCTGCCCACCCCGTCCGGTGCCGCCAGCACGATCCGGGTTCGCAGCACCTGCCTGACCTGCTATTTTGCCGCGGAGGCGATCCGCAGCAATGCCCTGCGAGTCTGTTCGTCGACGACCACGGCCACCGCCGCACACCGCCCGAGTCCATGCAGCACCACCTGTGCCAACGGCTGAACGACCACGCCCGCCAAAACTGGCCGCAGCTGACAGGTGTGACCTACCTCAGCGGATTGCCTATGCAGCAGGCGAGTTGCCCGACAGCGATCCGCTTCCGCTGTGCCGACTACCGTTCACCGGCATCCTGCACACCTGGGGCCTCGCCCTCTATCTCGCCAGTGGCGGCTATGCGGACAGCGTACTGTCCAGCGGCTTGCCCTTCGGCTCCCCGGAAGACGCTCTCGTCGGTGGAAATCTGGCCATTAAGGAGATTGAGGCAGTCGGCATAACTTACAGTTGAAAACTTTTCCGCCAAGATGGTGGCGGTAGTATGAGCACCCTCTCCGTCTAGTTGAATGAACTGGACCTCAGTCACCTCGTCGTCCACGAATCGAGCGATTCCATCGACACCGAACCGCCAGAGGAAAACGTAGGCATCTGCTTCAAGGGGGTCGGTAGCGGGAACCGGATAACCTGAAGGCGTCTCCGCTCTCCAGCCTTGATCGCGAGCATGCTCGACCAATTCATCAAACTCAACGCCCCGGGTAAACGCCACCCTGACCTCGGACATGTTAATCACCTAAATTCATTACAAGCTCGATGTGCCATTATGGCGCCAGTGTGGCTACTATCGACATTACGGGTCGGAATTCATGATGGCCGGTCATGCACTGCTGGTCTGAACGGGTTCGGGATGTGGAACGGGAACTTAGCTTAGCTTGATCTTTAACCTCTGCGCTGGGCACTCACGCGAACCTCCGGGTACAGATAAAGGGGGCGGCCTGGGTTGCGGAGGGGGCGCAGCGCGTGTTCTTCGCCCCGGTGTTCTGAGCCTGATCATCGCGGGCCACGCCTTCGCCCTCGCTTACGGTCCGCTCACCATCGCAGCGACCGACGGCGTGGCCAAGGACGATCAGGGCCTGGAGGGCGGGCTGTTGTACACGTGCACCCAGTTCGGCTCGGCGGTCGGGATCTCCGCGGCCGCCACCGAAGGCGCCTACGTCCACGAGTTGTTCTACGGATACGACGCACCCCACGGCCTGATCAACATGTTCACCGGAAGCGAGTAGGCTCCGTGCGCCGTCGGCCGAGGACACCACTGTGAATGTCACCTGGCTGGCGAAGTGGACGCCGTGCGTTGTCCGTCTGGCTGTCGCCCCTGATTTCCTTCGACGCCGTCGGCGTGCCGGGGGACCAGCCGATCTGTTCGCCTCGCCCGTGCGCAGGGCATCGGCCCCGACACCGCTCCCTGACGCGGCCGAACCGGGCCGTCACCCCAGCCGGGCGCAACTGCGGGCCCCGGGCCCACGACGGTCCAGCGGGGGCGGGTGCGTCCGCACTCCGCACGTTCTTCCGCCCGCGGCCCGGTGATACCGGCTGCCGTACGGGCCAGATCCGTCCGCACCGCTGCCGGGTGCGGACGGAGCAGGACATCCCGCAGCAGATCGAGGTCTCCTCCGCAAGTTCGACTTCACCTACGGCCGGGTCAGCGCCCGTATGAAACTGCCCGTCGGGGACGGTTTCTGGCCCGCGTTCTGGCTGCTCGGCAGCAATGTCGACGACCCGGCCGTGTCGTGGCCCTCCTCCGGTGAGACCGACATCATGGAGAACATCGGCTACGCCGACTGGACCAGCACCGCACTGCACGGACCCGGCTACTCCGCCGACGGCAACATCGGCGCGCGCCAAGATCTACCCGAGCGGCGGCCGCGCCGACCAGTGGCACACCTATGCCGTGGAGTGGACGCCGACGACCATGCGGTTCTACGTCGACGACCAGTTGGTGCAGGAGACGACCCGCAACAAGTTGGAGTCCACGCGGGGCCAGTGGGTCTTCGACCGCAATCAGCACGTCATCCTGAACCTCGCCCTCGGCGGCGCCTACCCGGCCGGCTGGAACCAGGTCACCACCCCCTACTGGGGTCTGCCGCAGTCCAGCGTCGACAAGATCGCCGCCGGGGGAGTGCAGGCGGAGATCGACTGGGTCCGGGTCGAGCAGAAGAGGTGAGCCCCCCGGTGCCCGGGGCGCGGCGCCCCGGGCACCGGCAACGCCGCGTCAGTCCCGCTGCCGAGCGTGGGCGGCTTCGAAGCGGGCGACCCAATACGCCGTGCGGTCCAGGTAGGCCGTCTGCGCGCGGTCGCCCTTACGGCCGTAGGCTCCCTCGTACGAGAGGTAGTCGAGAGGGCCTGGAGTGTCGGCGGTGGCCGGTTCGATCTGGGTGCCCTCGTGCCATTCGTTGAACGAGGTGATGCTCACCCAGTCCGGGACGCCGCCCGAGTTCCCGGTGGACAGGGCGTACTCCCACTCCAGGTCGTACGTCCGTCCCCGCGACCGGTCCAGGGTCGGTGTCGTGTTGCCGGGGACGGCCCGGTCGTCGATGTAACCGGGGCCGAGCGACGGCGCCCACACCATGCCGCGCTCCGCGCAGAAGGCGGCGACCTGGGACCAGTCCGGCTTGTTGGCTGTGGCGATCGCGTCGTAGGTGTACACGCCGCCGAAGTCGCCGATCCGGGACAGGTCCCAGGTCTGGGCCATCACGATCGCCCGGTCGTCGACCTCGTGAAGCGGCGACCAGTCCACCGTCAGAAGGCTGTTGAAGACGTAATAGGCGCACCGCCCGCCGCGCTCCGCGTCGCGGTGGAAGGCCGGGTGGTCGCCGTAGTGTTCGGTGAGATAGCGGATGTCGGCGACCACCGAGGTGGCGTCGCGGCCCCCGTACGGCTCGATGTGCCAGGCCACCTGGAGGCCGGCGGCGGCCGCGGCGTCGAGGACAACCGGTGCCATCCGGTCCTCGTAACTGCCCTGCCCCCACCAGCTGCTGACCAGCACGCCGGTGCCGGCCTGCCGTAGCCAGCGCATGTGCCGGTCGACGGCGCCGCGCCGGTCACCGGAGTCGTAGGGGCCGAGCACGGGGTAGTAGTTGGAGCTGAGCGCCTCGGGCGGGGTCAGCTCGCCCTGCTGCCAGTGCCGCCACTCGCCGTACACCTCAGGGTTCCCGTACCAGGGGTAGTAGAAGATGTGGGCGCGTGCGGATGGCTTGTGTGTCGGGGCTGCTGTGGCGCTGCCGGTACCCGCCGCGACGGCGGTGGTCGCAGCGGCGCCGGCGGCGAGGAATCCTCGACGGGACAGAGATCTGGGGTGTGCGGTCATCCGGGGCACTCTCCTTGGACGGATGGACGGGAATGGCGCGGGGTGAAGCCGAGCAGGTCCGCGCATGCCTTGGTGTCGATCAGTGAAATGCGGTCGGGCAGCGGTTCGAAGGCCGGTACGCCCGGGTGGTGTTGGTGCAGCAGTTCGCCGGTGTTCAGCGGTGATGATGTGTCGGCTGCCGCGACGTTGAGGACGTGGCAGCCGGTCACGGTGGCAGCCAGGGCACGGCTGATCACGGCGGCCGCGTCCCGGGTGTCGAGCCAGGCCCACAGGTCGTGCCGGTGGGCGCCGGGATCGGCCGCGACGTGGGCCAGTTGGTCCGTGAGTCGCTGACCGGTCCCGGTGAAGGGGAAGCGCAGACAGACGATGTCCGTGCCCCAGCGTCGGTGTGTGCTGCGGGCCGTCTCCTCCAGGACGAGTTTGGACAGGCCGTACGGGTCGCGTACGAGCGTCGGGTGGTCCTCGTCCAGGGGGACGTAGCGGGGTGAGACGGGGATCGGTGACCAGGCGAGACCGACGGCTGCCAGGCTGGACGCCGCGACGATGCGGTGCGCGCCCGCCCGTCCGGCCTCGTCGAGGACGCGGTGGGCCGTGAGGCAGTTGGCGGCGAACAGGGCGCTGCCGTCCTCCGCGTTCGGGTGGGGGATCGCCCCGAGGTGGACGACGGCCTCCGCACCGTCCACCGCCTTGCGGACGAGGTCGGCGTCCCGCAGATCGCCGATCAGGACACGGGTACGGGCAGGGGCGTCGAACGGCACCCGGTCCATGAGCGTTAACTCGTGTCCTGCGGAGGCCAGTGCGCGGGTGGCATGGACGCCGATGTGTCCCGCGGCGCCGGTGATCAGGACACGCATCAGCCCTTCACCGCCCCGACCAGGCCGTTGACGAAGTACTTCTGGAGGCACAGGAAGAGGAGGATCACGGGGACCACCACGATGAGGGCGCCGGCCATCAGGTTGTTGTAGTGCGGCACGTTCTCGGAGGAGAGCACCTGGAGACCGAGGGGCAGGGTGTACTGGGACGGATCGTTGAGCGACACACGGGTCAGCAGGTACTCGTTCCAGGTGGGGATCGCCGTGAGCAGGGCGACGGTGATCAACGCGGGCCGGGCGAGTGGCAGATAGACCTGTGTGAAGATGCGCAGTTCCCCGGCGCCGTCGACCCGCGCGGAGTCGCGCAGCTCCGTGGGGACCGCGGAGAACGCCCCGGTCATCAGCAGGATCGACAGGGGCGCTCCGCCGTTCACGAACGGGAGCACCAGCCCCCAGTGTGTGCCGAGGATGCCCATCCTGTTCTCCAGGAGCACGATCGGCAGCATCACCGTCACACCCGGCACGAACAGCAGCGCGACGAACAGCTTCTGTAGCGCACCGCGTCCTGGGAAGCGCAGCACCGCGAACGCGTAGCCGGCCGCCGCGTAGAACACCACGGTCAGTACGACCGTGTACAGCGTCACCAGGACGCTGTTGACGAAGAAGTCGAAGAAGTGCAGCTCGTTCCAGGTGTCGACCAGGGTCTGGAGCGTGGGGTGGTCCGGGATCAGATGACCGCCGCGCACCACCTCGACCTGGTCCTTGAACGCCGCCGACACCATCCACAGGAACGGGTAGACGCTGACCAGCGCGTACAGGGTGAGCAGCACGCCCATGACGATCCGGGCCGACGAGCGGCCGGACGGCGCTCGTCGGGCGGGGCGGACCGGCTGGGGCCGGGCCGTTGATATCGTTGTCATGTCTTGCTCCGCAGCGCTCGCAGGTTGATCAGGGCGAGGACGAGGGCGGCCGCGAACAGGAGCCAGCCCAGGGCACTTGCCAGGCCGAGGGTGGGGGAGAGGTTTTTGAGGAAGGCCAGCCGGTAGGCCTCCAGGCCGAGGACATTGGTGTGGTCTCCGGGGCCCCCGTTGGTCATCACGAGGAACGTCTGGAACCCTTGGAGCGCCTCGCGCAGATTCAGCAGCAGGACGATCGCGGTGATCGGTCTGACCAGCGGCCACACGACGGACATGTTGGTGCGCCACCAGCCCGCGCCGTCCAGTTCGGAGGCTTCGAGGATGCTGCGGTCGATGCCCTGTAGCCCCGTCAGGTACAGCAGCATCGCCACGGGGACATGGCCCCACACGGTGATCAAGATCATGGTGGGCATGGCCGTGGAGGGATTGCCGAGCCAGCCCTGGGGTTGCTGGAGCGAGCCCAGACCCAGGCCGCTGAGCAGGGAGTTGATGGCCCCGTCCGGCTGGAGGATGTACTGCCAGGCGAAGAACACCGCGACGCCGCTGGTGACATATGGCAGGAAGTAGACCGAGCGCAGGACGCCCTGGAACCGCTTGACCTGGTTGAGGAGCACCGCGAGCGGAAACGAGACGACAACGGTCAGTGCGGGGGCAGCGACCATCACCCAGATCGTGTTGGCGGCGGCATGCCGGACGCGGGGCGCGTACACGGGGTCGCGCCACAACAGGTCTTTGTAGTTGTCGAGGCCGACCCACTCCCAGTTCGGGGCGAAACCGTTCCACTTGGCGAAGGACAGAGTGAATCCGTAGCCGACCGTGTACAGGCCCATCACCAGGAACAGCACGACGGCCGGCGCGATGAACAGATAGCCCGTGAGCGCCTCGTACCGGCGGTCCTTGCGTCGTGAGGGCCCGCCCCCGGGCACCGCGGTGCGGCCCTTCTCCACCCTCGCGGGGAGCGTGGGCTGGAGCGTCACTGGCCGGCTGCCTTCCAGTACGACTGGTTCAGGTTGCTGATCTTGCGCGCGGTGGATTCGACGGAGGCGCGCTTGAGCGGGGACATGTCGGCGAGGATGTCGCCGACGTCGTTCTGCTCGTAGCCGGGGGACTGGAAGTTCTGGTTGAGGTTGGCGTCGTACGTCGTCTCGGGCGTGCCCTTGAAGCTCTGGACCATGGAGTTGAGCGTCGGGCCGAGCGCCTTGGCGGCGTCGGCGCCGAGGTCCGTGGCCGGCAGGTCGGTGGCGTCCTGCGCGAACTGGGCGGCGACCTTCTTGCCGGCCAGGAACCGCATCCACTTCTTGGCGTTGTCCGGCTGCCTGCTCGCCGAGCTGAGGGTGATGCCGGTGAGCGCCATCGGGGCCAGCGCCCGGTCGGGGACCGCGCCGCTCTTGGGGGCGGGCAGGCCGAAGGCGTAGACGTCGTCCGGGTTCATGCCGTTCTGCTGGAGGAAGGCGAGGGTGAACGTGCCGCCGACGTCGAACGCAGCCTTGCCCTGGGCGAAGGTCTGGTCCGCCTGGTCGACGTCGAGCGACTGAGTGCCGGGTGTCCAGTACGGGGTGAGCTGGTTGTACTGGGAGAGCACCTTGACGCCGTTCGGGGAGCCGAAGTCGGCGCTCTTGTCCTTGCCCCACAGGTCCTCGTAGCCCTTCTTGCCCAACTGGGCGAAGGCGAGCGGCTGAAGTATCCAGTTGAGGCCGGGGCCTTTGGCCTTGAGACCTGTGGTGAGGCCGCCGTTCTTCGGGTCCTTCTTCGTCGTCGCCCTGAGGGCGGAGATCAGGTCCTCCCAGGTCTCCGGGGGCTGCTTGATCCCGGCGTCGACCAGCTTCTGCTTGTTCGCGTAGACGATGCCGAACGTGCCGATGGTCAGCGGGACGCTGTAGCGCGCGCCCTCTTTGATGCCGTTGTCCGAGGACTTCGTGTTCTGGGACTTCTTGAAGCGTTCGGGCGTGATGAGGCCGGATTCGTGCACGGAGTCCTGGATCTCGTTGAGCCAGTCGCCCTTGTAGTCGTCGCGCAGGTCTACGGCGATGCCGGCCGCGCCGAGGACGCGGTCCTCGCCGTCGGAGTGCACCTCGAGGACGTCGGGCAGATCGCCGGTCTTGGCGGCGCTCTGCACCTTGGTCATATAGGCCTCTTCAGGGGTGAAGACCTCGATGCCGACGGAGATGCCGGTCTCCTTCTTGAACTCCTTGGCTGCGTTGCGCAGAGCCTTGACATGGGACTGCTTGAAGGTCCACATCTTGAGACTCTTGGCGTCCGAGCCACCGGAGCCGCTGCCGCCGCAAGCCGTCAGAGCACTGAGTGTCAGCGTGGTGGCCACGGCGGTGGCGACGTACTTGGCCTTGCGGGAAGTTGAGATACGCATGAACCCCTACCTAGGGTCGACCGTTCAGAAGGCCGAATGGCGTTGGAGTGACTGAACTTAGGCTCGTCGTGATATAGCGTCAAGACGCAGGGCGGGATTGAGCGTGGGTGACGGTCCAGTCGGGATCTGGGCGGGAAGCGGAGGGGCAGTGGAATCGGTGACGGACGCCGCGGGGGTCCGCAAGGTCGAAGAGGTCAAGTCCGCGGCTCGGGTCCTGGAGGTGCTCGAACTCCTCGGGCGGGACGGTGCCCGCCTCTCGCTCGCGGAAATGGCGAGCGCGATGGCCGTGCCCAAGAGCAGCCTGCACGCGATCCTGCGGACCATGCAGGCCAGGCGTTGGGTGGACGTCGACCCGTCCGGCACGCGCTACAGCCTGGGCTTGAAGGCCCTGCTCACCGGCACCGCGTATCTGGCCGGTGACGACGTCGCGAGCCTGGCCGGGCCGGTGCTCGACGCCCTGGCTGAGGAGACCGGAGAGGCGGTGCATCTCGGCAGGCTCGACGGCACGCACGTCGTCCACCTCGCCAAGCGCGAGTCACGGCATGCGCTGCGGACGTACTCCGCGGTGGGGTATCGGCTGCCGGCGCACGCCACGGCTTTGGGCAAGGCCGTGCTCTCCCAGCTGGACCAGGCGGAGGTGCAGCGCCGGCTCACCTGGCCGCTGGAGAAGCTCACGCCGGACACCGTCGTCGACCCGGACGCCTTCCTGGCCGAACTCGCGGAGGCGCGGCTGCGCGGCTGGGCCATGGACGACGGGGAGAACGCGGTGGACATCCGGTCCGTCGCCGTGCCGCTGGGTGTGTCCCCGGACGGCGGTGACGCGGTGAGCTGCTCGGCGCCGCGCAGCAGGATGGGCGACGACCGGATCGAAGAAGTGGCCCAGGCGGTGACCGAGGCGGCGCACTCCCTGAGCATGCTCCTCAAGCGCCTCGGTCAGCACTGAGCGCATACGCGAGGCGCCATGCGCGCTTGAGGGCCGGGAGCTCGAGCCCCCGGCCCTCAAGCGCCATATCTGCATGGCCGTTGACAAAAAGGATTCCCGCTTCATACGTTCGGATAGCAGTACGTCATTCTGCTACTCGAATGCTGGAGTCCGCATGACGGAGCCTGATGTCATCGCCCTCGCCCGCCTGCTCGCTCCGGCCCCCTGGGTCGATGAGCGCGGGTCCAAGATCCGCATCACGGCCGTCCGCACCTTCCTGACCGCCCCGCACGGCTGCCCCCATCTCATCGTCCGCGTCGAGACCAACGAGCCGGGGCTGTACGGCCTGGGCTGCGCCAGCGATCCGCAGCGCACCCTTGCCGTCCGCTCGGTCCTCGACGACTACCTCGCCCCGCTGCTCACCGGACGCGACCCGGACGACATCGAAGACCTGCACCGGCTGATCCTCAACAGCGCCTACTGGCGGGGCGGCTCAGTGACCGGCAACGCCCTCGGTGGCGTCGACGTGGCCCTGTGGGACCTCAAGGCGAAGCGCCTGGGCGTGCCGCTGTACTCCCTGTTCGGCGGCCGCGTGCGCACCGGCGCCGAAGCGTACACGCATGTCGACGGAGTCGACGCCGAGGAGATCGCCGACAAGGTAGGCGCGGCCCGGCAGCGCGGCTACCGGCATGTGCGAATCCAGGCCGCGGTGCCGGGATCGGACACCTACGGGGCAGGTGGTGGTGCCGATCCGCAGGCGGTGCGCGAGCGCCGGGTGCCATGGGACTCCGCGGCGTATCTGCGAACCGTCCCCCGGGTGCTGGCACGGGTGCGCGAACTCGAGGGCGAGGACGTCGAATTGCTGCACGATGTGCACGAACGGCTCGATCCTCGTCAGGCCGCGGACTTTCTGCGCCGTGTCGAGGACATCGGCCTGTACTTCGTCGAGGACCTGCTCGCCCCCGAGGACGCCGCGCACTTCGCGCGGCTGCACGCCGTCTCGCCGGTTCCCCTCGCCGTGGGAGAGCTCTTCAGCGACCCACAGCAGTTCGTGGCGCTCCTGAGGGGGCCGGACATCGATTTCGCGCGCGTGCGCATCCCCACCCTCGGTGGCCTGACCCCTGTCCGGAAGCTGGCAGCCCTGTGCGAACTGCACGGGGTTCGCCTCGCCCCGCACGGACCGGCGGACGTCAGCCCCGTCGCCCAGGCCGCGACCCTCGCGCTCGACGTCAGCAGCCAGGCCTTCGGCGTTCAGGAGGCAGCCGTCTTCAAGGAGCCGGTGCACGAGGTGTTCCCCGGCACCGTGGTGGCACACGGCGGGCTGCTTGTGCCCTCCGGAGCGCCAGGCCACGGCGTTGACTTCGACGAGGCCGCGGCCCGGCGCTACCCCGTGCCCGAGCCTCTCGGCCACGACCGGTGGGCGCTGCTGCGGAACACCGACGGCAGTGTGCAGCGGCCCTGAGTCCGTCGCGCACACAGGGGAGCTCTACGGCGCCCCGTGTAAGTCCATCGATTTGACTTAAGGCACCGAGCGCGACGAGAGCACACCCGCTGGGTGTGCTCTCGTCGCGCTCGCATACCCGAAACGTCAATCCTTTTCTTTACAAGCGATCTCGGATTTGGAATCTAAGTCCCCTGACAAAAGAAATCTCCCCGGCTCTCATCTGCAATTCAAGGGCGCCGGTGCGAAGCGTTGACTTGATAACACACATGGTTTTACATAGCGGTTACTGGCTGGACGCGAAGGGGACCGCCCATGCTCGAAGAGCGCATAGCCGCATTCCTCGCCCAAAGGCTGCGACCGGCGCTGTACCCGCTCCGCATCCCTCTCGATGTCGGCGCCTGGCATCTGCCGGGCGAGCCCGTGCCGGCACATGTCGCCCTGCGCGCCGACTATGAACCGTTCTCCGTGGGTGACACATGGGGGCGGCCGTGGTCAACCTCCTGGTTCACGCTCCGGGCGACCGTACCGAAGCGCTGGGCGGGCCGCCGCGTCGAGGCGGTCCTCGACCTGGGCGGTGGGGAAGGCGCCAGGCCGCAGGCGCTCGTCCGCGACGCGTACGGAGCGCCGCTGCAAGGACTGGGCGCCGGGCATCCGGACCCGGTCCTCGTCGCCGGGCGCGCTCATGGAGGCGACGACGTACGACTCTTCGTCGAGGCCTCCGTCCCCGCGGCCGCAGCCGATGCCCTGCCGCTGCGGGTGGGCCGTGCCGACCTCGCCGTGCGCGACGAGGCGGTGTGGCGGCTGTCGCACGACATCCGGGCGCTGCACCGACTCCAGCGCTCGCTGTCCGACGACGTACCGCGCGGGGCCCGCATCCGCGACGCCCTGGAGCGCGCGATGGACGCCGTCGACCCGCGCGCCGTCGGCCGCACCGCCTCCGCCGCATGCGCCGTGCTCGCGCCCGAACTCGCCCGCGCCGTCGCGCCGTCGAGCCGTCCCGCCCTTGTGGTGGGAGAGAGCGCACCCGCCTCGCTCGGCGCGGTGCCCCTGCACGAGGCGATCCGTGCCTGCGCCCGTGACTTCAGCACGCTCGCCGCGCTCGCCGACGAGTACCCCGGATTCGTCTCCGCCACGCCCGCGGTGCAGCACTACGCCTGGATGAAACAGCATGAGCCGCATGTCTTCGAGCGGCTGCGCAAGATGGTCGCCGACGGCGCCTGGTTGCCGGTCGGCGGCCTGTGGGCGCAGGCCGACACCGAACTGGCCGGAGCGGAGTCGCTGGTACGGCAGTTCGTACACGGGCGTCGGTTTCTCCGTGGCGAATTCGGCGCCGACAGCGACGGTGTCTGGCTGACCGACGCGGACGGTGTCTCGCCGGCCCTGCCTCAGATCGCCAGGGCCGTGGGCGCGCACTGGCTGCTGGTCTCCCGACTGGACGAGTCGCGGTCGGGGCCAACCGTCGCCTGGGAGGGCATCGACGGCACCACCATGTTCACCCGCCTCGCGGGCCGTGCGGCCGGCCCCGGGAACGATGACGCCTCTGCCCGGTCCTGCCACACCCTGCGCAACCCCGACCGCGCCACGCTGGAGCGGGCCCGCCGCCTTGCGGACCTGGACGGTCCGCGGTCACACACCCTGCACCCCGCACACGACACGGACGTCGGCGCCACCATGCGTGGCGCCCTCGACCTCGCCCCGCACGCGGGCGCGTACACCAGCCAGGCGCGCACCAAGCGAGGCAACCGGATGTGCGAAGTGCTGCTCCATGAGGCGGAGCTGTGGTCGGCTACGGCGGCGGTGCGGCGCGGCATTCCCTATCCGTACGACGCACTGAACCGCATCTGGCAGTCGGTGCTCACCCAGCAGAGCCACGACGTCCTCGCCGGCGCCGCGGTTGCCCGGGCCCGCCAGGACGCCGAGGATGCGCACCACCAGGCCGCGCGCCGGCTCACCCGGATCGTCCACCGCGCCCTCGGGCCGGGCGGGGACGTCGCCGCGCACAACGCGGCACCGTTCGCCCGCCGCGAGGTCGTCGTGCTGGACGGCGTGGTCGAGGGCGCCGCCGTCGCCCAGGGGCTGCCCGACGGGCGGTGCGCGATGCTCGCCCAAGCGCCCGCCCACGGCAGCGGCCCGGTGGGCATCGCACTGGACGGTACGGCACCGGTCATGGCCCGCCGCACCCGCGAGGGGCACCGCGTCCTCGACAACGGCCTGGTGCGCGTCACCATCGACGGCGACGGTCTCGTGCGTTCCCTCGTCGACCCGGCCACGGGTCACGATGTCATCGCCCCCGGCGGGCGCGGAAACCTGCTGGAACTCCACCGTGACGAGCCGGTCGCCGATCCTGCCCGCACACTCGCGCTCGGCAGCGACCGGACGCGCCGGGACCTGATCCACGCGCAGGACGTCGAACTTCTCGCGAGCGGGCCGCTGGTGGCCACGGTGCGGGTACGCCGCGGAAACGGCCGTTCCGTCTTCACACAGGATCTGACGCTGACCGCTGGCGGCCCCTCGCTGACCGTCGACACCGAGGTCGACTGGCGCGAGCGCGACACCACCCTCAAACAGGCCTGGCCGCTCAGCGGGCAAGCATCCCAGGTACGTTGCGGCATCGCCTTCGGCCACACCGTGCACGCACCGGGCGACGGAGACGAACGGGTGGCGCAGCGCTGGATCCATGTCGGCGCCCCCACGTGGACGGTCGGCTTCGCCGGCGACGTCACCCACGGCCACGACGTCGTCCGTCGCGAACGGTGCGACGGCGGCACGGACACGACGCTGCGGCACACCCTGCTCCGCGCCCCGCACAGCCCTGACCCGTACGCCGACCGGGGAGTGCACCGTTTCCGGCACACCGTGCGCCCCGGCGCCACCGTCGGCGACGCTGTCGTGGACGGCTACCGCCTGGACATGCCTCTGCGCCTGTCGGACGGGGCGTCGTCGTTGCGTCCGCTGGTGCGCGTCGACCACCCGGACGTCGTCGTGGAGACGGTGAAGCTCGCCGAGGACCGCAGCGGAGACGTCGTCATACGTCTGTACGAAGCCGGCGGCAACGCTGCGCTGACCACGCTCACCGCAGACTTCAACGTCGCCGAAGTGTGTACGACCGACCTGCTCGAGGAGAACGCCGTCCCGCACGCCCACGACGGACCCCACATCCACCTGCAACTTCGCCCGTTCGAGATCCGCACCCTGAGGATCAGCCGGGCCGAGGCCGACGAGGAGCCGCTCGGTGCCTGATCCCCTCCACGCCGACACGCTGACGTCCCAGGCCCGGGCCACGCTGCGCGACTGGGCCGCGGCCGACGGGCCCCTCGCGCTGCGCGCTCGGATCGTGCTGCTGGCCGCCGAGGGCCGGCGCGACGCGGAGATCGCACGGCGCCTCGGCGTGTCCCGGCAGACCGTGGGCGCCTGGCGGCACCGCTGGTACAGCGGCGGACTCGCCGCGCTCGAACAGCGCAGGCGCACCGGACGGCCCGTCACGGTCGACGAGGCGGACGTCGTCACCCGGACCCTGCTCGCGCCCGGCGGCAGCGGCGCGAGCCGTGCCGTCGCCCGCGAACTCGGCGTCTCCCACGCCACGGTCGCGGCGATCCGCCGCCGCTGGAACATCATGCCGGACCAGCCGATCGTCCCCCGCATCCCGACCCGTCCGCCACTGCCCGGCGCCGATGCATGGGTGATGGGCCTGTACGCCGACGCCGACCGCGGCGTCCTGCTCGTCGGCACCCGCACGGAGGCCCCGAGGCCCGCGGCCGCGGTCACCGTGATCGACGCCGAGGTGCTGGCCGGACTCGACCGGGCCCTGGACACGCTGCGCCTCGAACCCGCCTCGGAGGACCAGGAGTTCAGCGCCTTCCTCGCCGACGCGGCGGCCCTGCACGCGGACATCACCCTGCACGCCGTCACGCTGTGGTCGACCGATGAGCGGTGGCCCGCCGGATCGCTCGTCAGCCACCACGACCTGCCGGTGCGCGCGAGCTGGCGCGGCTTCCTCAATGCCCTGATCGCCCTGGACAGCACGAGCCACCCGGAGTCGTCACGCCGGGTCTTCCTCGACCTGGTGGCCGCGCTCGAGCGCCCCGCACAGTCGGCCGGGCGCTCGGTCCGCTGGCTGCGCGAGCGCGTCGCCGAGCACCAGAGCCGTCCGGATGGCGGTTGGCACGCCCCGGACGCACCGTCGTTCAGCGGAGTCAACCAGCTCGACCTCGGATCCTTCAACGAGTGCGTGGTCATCGAGACCGTACGCCTCGTCGGCACCGTCACCCGCGGCGAGATCGCCCACCGGACCGGCCTCACCCAGCAGTCCGTGTCCCGTATCGCCCGGTCGCTGCTGGACCGTGGCTTTCTCGTGGAGGACGCCCAGCGCCGTGCCACTTCCGGCAAGCCGCGCACACCGGTGCGGCTGTGCGGCTCCGCCGCGCACGCGCTCGGCCTGCACATCGACCCGGAGGTGCTCACCGCCGTCGTGATCGACCTCGACGGAGCCCTCGTGTGTACGTGCACACGCACCATCAGTGCCGACATCGACCCCGCGGAGTTCGTCGCGCAAGCCGTCGAGGTGGGCCATGAAGCGCTCGGCAAGGCGCGTGGCGCCGTTCAGCCCAACGGCTTCCTCGGCGTCGGCGTGGCCGTGCCGGGGCCGGTCGACATCGCCTCCGGCACCGTCCTCGGGCCGCCCCTGATGCGGGCCTGGCAGGACCTGCCCCTCCTGTACCTGCTGAAGGAGCACTTCCCCTGCCCGGTCCTCATCGAGAAGGACTCGCTCGCCGCCGCCGCGGGCGAGCGCTGGATCGGGCGCGACCGCAGGGCCCGGGACTTCGCCTACCTCTATCTCGGCACCGGCGTCGGCTCCGGCCTCTACCTCAACGGCGACCTCTACCGTGGAGTCAGCGCGAACGCGGGGGAGTTCGGGCAGCTGTGCGCGCTCGCCCTCGACCGTGTCGCCGCGGACGGACGGCCCGAGATCCTGCCCGAGTGCAACCCGCCCGTGTCCGTGCCGCAGTTCGCCGAGCGGCTCGGCCTGCGCACCGTCGGCACGGAGCACAGCAGCACCGAGGCATACCGCGCCGTCGGGCGCGCGGCCGCGGCCGGACACCCGGCCGCCACCGCCGCCCTGCGCGAAGTGGCACGTGCCGTCGGACGAGGAGCCCTGGGACTCGTCGACCTTCTCGACATCGACCTGATCGTCCTGGGCGGCCCGTTCTTCACCGACGACGTCGCCGACTGCTACTTGGAGGAGATCGGCCGCGCCGTCAACGAGTTCCCCACCGCCCGCCGGCTGCGGCGCGTCCACGTGGAGCGCTCGGTGCTGAGCGCGGAAGCCGCCGCGGTGGGCGCCGCGTCGACGCTGTTCCACGCCACCTTCACCCCGCGCCTGAAGGGACGCGAGCGGGGCTGAGGCAGGGGGAGCGCCCCGCCTCGGCCCCGGCCGCCCTCACGTGGTCGGTGTCGGCCGGTTGGGGGTGAGAGCGATCTGCCCCTTGAGCATCCGGCCGCCGTCACCGGTCAGCCGCAGGTAGTAGTCGGACGAGCACGCCGTACCGTCCTCGTCGAGCGCCCAGATCCCCGAACCCGACGGCACATCGGCCGCCCTCGCCGCTGTCTTGGCGATCTGATTGCCCTCGTTGAACTCATCGAACATGGAGATGTAGATGCCGCCCACACCCAGCCGCACCATGTTGTAGAACTGCCGCCACATGAAATCACCGTGCCTGCGGTGGCGTTCCTGGAGATCGCCCGGCATGACGCACGGCTGATAGTCGATGCCGTTCGCATCACAATCCGCTTTGTCCGGCGAATTGATGTCGGTGAAGAAGTCGTCGGACTGGGAAGGGCTGGAGATGCGCCCGACCATCCATGGGGAGATCATGTTGAACGAGTGGTACACGGCGGAGAATCCGGGCCGTGAATCCTCGGTACCGGTACGCCAGTGTGTGGGCACACCGCCGATCACATAACAGCCCTGTGCCTTGAACCAGTCCACGACGTCCTTGCATGGCCCTGGCTCGAATGGTCTCCCCGAGTCATTGAAGCCGAACCCCCAAATACACACCACCGGCTTGCCGTTCTGTCGCGCATAAGCGCTGGACGCGGTGTGCGCCTTCATCTTTTCCGTCCAGTCCTGCTTGATCTGGGACTGCATGGACGTCCAGCTGGTGACGTCGTACATGATGTAGAACTTGCGCCCGTTCGCCTCGGCCGACTGACGCACCTTCTGTGCCATGCCGTCACGCGTCGGACCCTCGTCGCCGAAGGGGTTGAAGCGCTGAAGAGCGGCCGTGTCGATGTTGTTCTCGCGCATCCAGCGAAAGTGCGTGTCGACGGTCTGCTGGTCCCACGACGAGAAGAGCTGAGCGGGCCCGCCGCTGTTGAGGTTCGGGTACGCGGTGGTGAACCCGCGCTGGTAATCGGCCATGTCCGGCCATGATTTGATGGTTGTGTTGGACAGTGACGGAGATTGGAACCGGTCCCTGCTCCAGTGCCACCAGCTGTTGATGGGGGAGCCGTCGCCTGTGCAGGCGAACCAGCCCTGATAGCCGACAGATATCTTGCCGACGACATCACCTGGCCCGCTGGCGGCGGGCTGAGCGCCGGTGCTCTCGGCCGCGTCGGCCCGCGTCAGTCCGGCCACGGTGCCCAGGCCCGCGGTCGCGGCGATCGCGCCGCCGATCATTCTGCGCCTGGTGAGGGCCATGGAGTTCCTCCAGTGGGGTTGGGGGAGTGGGGGTATTTCTCCGCGTGCCAGCAAAACCATGGCGTCGCCCGGCGTCAATGGCCGGCGTGGGCATTTCTCCCGCGAATCGGAAACTGGTCAAGGAGAATTCTTGTTGCCGGTAGTAAATTGAGTGGAGAGTGGAAAATAAGTGGCCTGACACCTGAGCCGGTAGGCGTGAACAAGACCTTCGTCGACTCGGGGTGCGCGGGCCCTCCCATGCTTCCTCCAACGTATTGACAAAATGCGACGGCGGTTCGTAGCTTCTCGCTCAGCATCAACTTCCGCTGGGCCGCGACGACCCGTTGAGCGACTTCATCCGACTCCGACCGCCGCACTCCACCCTGCGGCGCCGATGGGAGCGTGTCATTACCTTGACCAGCGACATCCGGCGGGCGCTCGTCGTCCGTGGCGGCTGGGACGGGCATCAGCCCGTGACGATCAGCGACAGCTTCGTACCGTTTCTCAAGGACCGCGGATTCACTGTGGAAACCTCCGAGGACCTCGCCGTGTACGAGGACGGGGAGCGCTTGGCCGCGACCGACCTGATCGTGCAGTGCTGGACGATGGGGACCATCACCCGCGAGCAGAGCGAAAACCTCGCCGTGGCGGTGCGCGCGGGCACCGGCCTCGCCGGCTGGCACGGCGGCATTGTCGACTGCTTCCACGACCACGGCTACCACCTGCTGACCGGCGGCAAGTTCGTGATGCACCCGCCGGGCTTCCACGACCACACCGTGCGCCTGCTGCCCGAGCGAGCCGACCATCCCGTCATCGAAGGCCTCGACGACTTCACCGTGCACACCGAGCAGTACTGGGTGCTCACCGACCCGCATATCGACGTCCTCGCCACCACCACCTTCGCGGCCGACGAACTGCGGGACCGGCCCGCGGTGATGCCCGCCGTGTGGACCAGGACCTGGGGCGCGGGCCGGGTCTTCGTCTCGACCATCGGGCACAAGCCCGACGACTTCGACGTGCCCGAGGTGCGCACGCTGACCGAAAGGGGACTGCTGTGGGCGAGCCGCTGAAGCCTTTGAACATCGGCATCGTGGGCGCGGGAAAGATCAGCGGCGCCTACCTCGCGACGCTGGAGCGGCTGACCTCGCTGCGGCTGACCGCCGTCACCGACCTCGACCGCGGCCGCGCCCGGGCCGTTGCGGAGCAGGGCACGGGCGGGGGAGAACCGGCCGTCGCGGAGTCCGTGGCCGACCTGGTGGCCCGGGACGACGTGGACGCCGTGCTCAACCTGACGATCCCGGCCGCGCACGCCGAGGTCGCCCTCGCGGCGCTCGGCGCGGGCAAGCATGTGTACGGCGAGAAGCCCCTGGCGGCCAACCGCAAGGAGGCCGACGCCGTGCTGGAGGCGGCGCGCATGTCAGGCCTGCGGGTCGGCTGCGCGCCCGACACGGTCCTCGGCACCGGAACCCAGACGGCGCGCAAGGCGGTGGACGACGGCCTGATCGGCGCGCCGGTCGCGGCCACCGCGTTCATGACCACCGCGGGCCATGAGAAGTGGCATCCGGACCCGGAGTTCTACTACCAGCCGGGTGGCGGCCCACTGCTCGACATGGGGCCCTACTACCTGTCGGCCCTGGTCCACCTGCTCGGCCCGGTGGTCAGGGTGACCGGCGCCTCCTCCCGACCGCGCGCACAGCGCACGATCGGCAGCGGCCCGCGCGCCGGACACACCTTCCCGGTGGAGGTGGACACCCACATCACCGGCGTCCTGGAGCACGCGGGTGGAGCCCTGTCCACGCTCGTGATGAGCTTCGACATCCACGCAGCGCGGCTGCCGCGCATCGAGGTCCACGGCACCGAAGCCTCGCTGTCCCTGCCCGACCCGAACGGCTTCGACGGCGCCGTCGAGATCCACCGCGGAGACGGCTGGAAGATGCTGCCCGTCTCCGCCGGCTACCCGGACGCGGGACGCGGCGTGGGCCTCGCCGACCTGGCCGATGCGCTGTCGGCCGGACGACCGCACCGGGCGTCGGCCGAACTCGCCGCACACGTCCTGGACATCATGCTCACCCTCATGGACGCGGCGGCCCAGGGCCGAGCGCTCCAGGTGACCAGCTCCTGCGAGCGCCCCGCTCCGGTGGACGGTCGCTGAACGACACCCGCACCACCTCTCGCCCGCTCGCAGCAACAGGGAGACCCCTTTCATGCACGACGACCGGAAGCTGGTCGAAGCACGCCTGGAACGCGTCCTCAGAGAGCGCATCCGGCCGGCCGTCCACCCCCTCACGACACCCCTCGCCGTGGAGATCTGGTCCACCCCCGGAGAACCCGTGCCGGTGGCCGAGGGCCTTGCGGCACCCACCCGCCCCATCGCCCCCGGCACCCCGTGGGGAACGCCGTGGGGGACGAGCTGGTTCAAGGTCACCGGGACGGTCCCCGCCGAGTGGGCGGGCCGCACCGTCGAGGCCGTCCTCGACCTCGGATTCACCCCGCGCACCCCGGGTTTCCAGTGTGAGGGCCTCGTCCACGCCCCCGACGGCACCCCGGTCAAGGGACTCCACCCGCGCAACAACCACGTCGGCGTCGGCTCGCCCGTGTCCGGCGGCGAGCGGATCCACTGGCGCATCGAGGCGGCCTCCAACCCGGACCTCGACGCGAGCGGCGTCCCGTTCCAGCCGACACCGATGGGCGACAAGGCCACCGCCGGTGACGCACCCCAGTACGTGCTCGGCGAGATGCGGCTGGCCGTCTTCGACGAGACGGTCTGGAACCTGGCCATGGACCTGGAGGTGCTCGGGGAACTGATGGCGGAACTTCCCGTCGACGGGGCCCGCCGCTGGGAGATCCTGCGCGCGGTCGGCCGCGCCCTGGACGCCGTCGACCTCCAGGACGTCAACGGTACGGCGCAGGCCGCACGGGACGAACTGGCCGGTGTGCTCGCCGCGCCCGCCGTCCCCGCGGCCCACCGCGTCAGTGCCGTCGGCCACGCCCACATCGACTCCGCGTGGCTGTGGCCGCTGCGCGAGACGGTTCGCAAGGTCGCCCGCACGGCGTCGAACATGACGCAACTCATCGAGGACGAGCCCGAGTTCATCTTCGCCATGTCCCAGGCGCAGCAGTTCGCCTGGATCAAGGAGCACCGGCCCGAGGTGTACGCCCGGGTCAAGAAGGCCGTCGCCGACGGGCGGTTCGTACCCGTCGGCGGGATGTGGGTCGAGTCCGACACCAACATGCCCGGGTCGGAGGCGATGGCCCGCCAGTTCGTCCACGGCAAGCGCTTCTTCCTCGAAGAGTTCGGTATCGAGAGCGACGAGGCGTGGCTGCCCGACACGTTCGGCTTCGCGGCCGGCCTGCCGCAGATCATCAAAGCCGCGGGCTCGACACGCCTGCTCACCCAGAAGATCTCGTGGAGCCGCACCAACACGTTCCCGCACCACACCTTCTTCTGGGAGGGCATCGACGGCACCCGCATCTTCACGCACTTCCCGCCCGTCGACTCGTACAACTGCGAGATGACGGGCCGCCAGCTGGCCCATGCCGCGAAGAATTTCAAGGAGAAGGGTGTCGCCACGCACTCCCTCGCGCCGACCGGCTATGGCGACGGCGGAGGCGGCACCACGCGCGAGATGGTCGCCAAGGCGGCCCGGATGCGAAGCCTGGAGGGCGCCGCGGCCGTCGTGTGGGAGACCCCCGCCACCTTCTTCAGCAAGGCCGAGGCCGAATACCCGAACCCGCCCGTCTGGGTCGGCGAGCTCTACCTCGAGCTGCACCGCGCCACCCTCACCAGCCAGGCGCAGACGAAGCGCGGCAACCGGCGCAGCGAGTCCCTCCTGTACGAGGCGGAGCTGTGGGCCGCGACGGCGACGGTGCGCCGCAGTTTCCCGTATCCGTACGAAGAGCTGGACCGGATCTGGAAGACGGTGCTGCTGCACCAGTTCCACGACATCCTGCCGGGTTCGTCCATCGCATGGGTGCACCGAGAGGCACGCGAGACCTATGCGCGCCTCGCCGCGGAACTCGAGGGCATCATCGCGGATGCGCAGCGCGCGCTGGCCGGTGATCCATCGGGAGGCACCGAGATCGTCTTCAACTCAGCTCCCCACAACCGCCGTTCGGTCCCCGCCCGGGGAGCCTCCGCACAGGCCACGGACGGGGACGGTGTTACTCCTGTCCCGCGTGACGGGGGCGGCTACGTCCTGGACAACGGCTTGCTCCGGGTCGAGATCGACGGGCGGGGCCTGGTGGTCTCCGTCTACGACCGCATCGGCGACCGGGAGGTGATCGCTCCGGGGCAGGCGGCCAACCTGCTTCAGCTGCACCCCGACTTTCCCAACCAGTGGGACGCCTGGGACGTGGACGCCTTCTACCGCAACGTCGGAAGCGACCTCACCGAGGCAGCCGACGTACGTGTCGACGGCGGCGCGGTGCGGATTGAGCGGGTCTTCGGGCGCTCCAAGGCGGTTCAGCTGCTGTCCGTTCCTGCCGACGCGAAGCGGCTCGACATCGACACCGAGGTCGACTGGCACGAGACGGAGAAGTTCCTGAAGCTGGCGTTCCCGCTGGATGTGAAGGCCGACCGGTACGCCTCCGAGACGCAGTTCGGCCATGTGTACCGTCCCACCCACCAGAACACGAGCTGGGAGTGGGCCAGATTCGAGGCCTGCAACCACCGCTTCGTCCATGTCGAGGAGCCGGGCTGGGGCGTGGCGCTCGTCAACGACGCGACGTACGGCCACGACGTGACCCGCGCCGTCCGTACGGGTGCCGACGCGGGTACGACGACCACGGTGCGGGCCTCGCTGCTGCGCGCGCCTCGCTACCCGGACCCGGAGACCGATCAGGGTGTGCACCGATTCCATCACGCGCTCGCGCCGGGTGCGACGATCGGTGACGCCGTCCGCGAGGGCCACCGGGCCAACCTGCCCGAGCGCCGGATCACCGGAACCGCCGAAGCGGTCGCGCCTCTGGTCGCCGTGGACAACGACGCCGTGGTGGTCAGCGCGGTGAAGCTGGCCGACGACCGCAGCGGCGACCTCGTCGTCCGCCTCTACGAGGCGCACGGCGGCCGCGCCCGTGCCATCGTCCGCATCGACGGCTTCGCCATCGAACGCGCTGCTCCGACGGATCTGCTGGAGCGGCCGCTCCCGGACGCCGGGCCACCGACACACGCCGACGGCGGCGTCGTGCTCGCACTGCGACCGTTCCAGATGGTGACCCTGCGCCTGCCGCGGTCATGAATCGCACCCCAGCCGAGGACCGTGCCCACTGGGAGCGGACCGCAGACCAGCTGCTGCTCGCCGTCCGGCCCTACGCCACCCACGAGCACGCCCTGATCGACCTGCCCGGCGTGCCGAGCGCGAACGGTGCGCACAGCGACGGACTCGAAGGCTTCGCCCGCACCTTCCTGCTGGCCGGCTTCCGGCTCGCGGGAGGGGGCGGGAACGATCCGCACGACATCGCCGGGTGGTACGCGCGGGGCCTGGCCGCCGGCACCGACCCGGAGAACCCGGAGCGCTGGCCCACGTTCACCGAGTGCAACCAGGCCAAGGTCGAGGCCGCGTCCATCGCGCTCGCGCTGCACGAGACGCGGCCGTTGATCTGGGACCGGCTCGACGACCAGGTGCGGCAGCGGGTCCTCGACTGGCTCGCCCCGATGGTCGGCGACCCGATGCCCGGCAACAACTGGATCTGGTTCCAGGGCATCACCGAGGCATTCGCCCGCACGGTCGGCGGTCAGTGGCGGCAACAGGACCTGGACCGGATCATCGCCCTGACGGACGGCTGGTACGCGGGCGACGGCTGGTACTCCGACGGCCTCACCGGCGGCGCCCACCGCAACTTCGACCACTACAACGGCTGGGCCATGCACCTGTACCCGTTGTGGTTCTGCCGCATCCTCGGCGATGCGGCACCCGGCGGACTCCTCGACCGCTACCGGGCCCGGCTGCACCGCTTCCTGGCGGACCAGCGCCTCCTGATCGGCGCCAACGGCTCACCGCTCATCCAGGGCCGCTCCCTTACGTACCGCCACGCCGCGCTCGCCTCGCTGTGGACCGGCGCCCTGTTCGACGCGACGCCACTGGCACCGGGGGAGACCCGGGCACTGGCGAACCGTATGCTCCACCACTTCACCGACCACGGCGCCATGGACGAGCGGGGACTGCTCACGCTCGGCTGGCACCGGCCCTACCGCGGCATCCTCCAGGCGTACTCGGGACCCGCGTCCCCGTACTGGGCGAGCAAGGGCTTCATCGGTCTCGCTCTGCCGCCGGACCACCCGGTGTGGACCGAGGATGAGGCACAACTCGCCATAGATCAGGGCAACGTCACACGCGCCCTGCCCGCGCCCGGCTGGCTGGTCTCCGGTACGGCCGCCGACGGTGTCGTACGAGTCGTCAACCACGGCGGCGACCACGCCGACCCGGCTCGGCCCCATGCCGACGACCCCTGCTACGCCCGGTTCGCCTACTCGACACACACGGCACCCGAGACCCCCGGCGACCCCACGGCCGGTCCGGGCGCCTGCGCGGACACCGGCCCGCTCGACAACGCGGTCGTGCTCCTCGACGCGGCGGGCCGTGCCTCGCACCGCCGCCCGGCGACCAGGATCTCCATGGCCGGTGCCACAGCCGTCTCGCGCTCGCGCGCGCACTGGCCACAGGACGCGACGTGGGACCCGTTCGGCGGGCCCGATACCCCTTACGTGCTCGGTCCCTGGGTCACCGTCGGTTCCGCGTTGCGCGGGTCGATCGAGGTACGGGCCGTGCGCGTCGACCCCGCCGCCGGGGATGAGCCGACCGGTCATGTGCTGCGGATCGGCGGATGGTCCCTCGCTGTCGATCCGCAGGGCGCGCCGTGCGCTGCGCAAGGCGCCACCGCCCGCGTAGCAGGCGTCGACGGGCTGGTCTCCTCTCTCATCGGAGCACACGGGTTGTCCGCCGCGTCCGTAGTGCCGGGAGCCGACAGCAACGCGCTGGGCGCCGCATCCGCCACCCCCGTCGTGCGGACCGACGGCCCGGTCGCCCACGGCACCCTCCACGTCGCCCTCGTTCACCTCGGCGGTTCGGATCCCGACTCCCTGCCGCGGGTCACCACCCGTGCCGAGGGGACCACCCTGGTCGCGGACGTGACCTGGGCCGACGGCGCACGGGACGCCATTCGACTGCCCGCCGCTGAAAAAGAGGCATGGAAGGACCAGCTCCGTGCATGACGACCGCCGGATCATCGAGACACGGATCCGCAAACTGCTGGACCGTGTGATCCGCCCCGCCCTCTACAGCTCCGTATGCCCGCTCACCCTGAGCGCCTGGCTCGTCGAAGGCGAACCGGTCCCCGCGGCCGACGCCCTGCGCGCCGACTACGAGCCCTTCACCCTCGGCTCCACCTGGGGCGGCCCGTGGGCGACAACGTGGATGCGGGCGACTGCGGAGATACCCGAGCAGTGGACGGGGCGTCGCGTCGAGGCCGTCTTCGACCTCGACTTCGACCTCACCCGGGGGCCCGGCGGTCAGGCCGAGGGCCTGGTGCACGATGCCCACGGCACACCGATCCAGGGCCTGCACCCTTACCACCGAAGCGTGCTGCTCACCGACTCCGCCAACGGTGGCGCCCGCGTGGACCTGCTGATCGAGCTCGCCGCCAACCCGCCCATCGTGGCCAGCGCGGGTCTGCACATCCACCACGGTTCGCGCGAGACCGCCGGCGCCGAGCACATCTACCGCCTCAAGCAGGCCGAGATCGCAGTACGCGAGGACGACGTATGGCACCTCATCCACGACATCGAGGTGCTCGACGAGCTGATGCATGAGCTGCCGCTCGGCTCATCGCGGCGTCACGAGATCCGCTACGCGCTGCGCCGCGCCGCCGACACCGTCGACCCGGGCGACGTGGCGGGCACCGCGGTGCAGGCCCGCGGCCGGCTGGCCGATGTGCTGGCCCGGCCCGCACACGCCTCCGCGCACACCATCGCCGCGGTCGGCCACGCCCATATCGACTCGGCCTGGCTGTGGCCGGTCCGGGAGACCGTGCGCAAATGCGCGCGCACCTTCACCAACATGACCACCCTCGCCCAGGAGTATCCGGAGCTGATCTTCGCCTGCTCCTCGGCACAGCAGTACGCGTGGATGAAGGAACACCACCCGGATATCTTCGCCCGGATGAAGCGAGCGGTCGCCGACGGCACCTGGGTGCCTGTTGGCGGTATGTGGGTCGAGGCCGACGGGAACCTCCCCGGCGGCGAAGCGCTCGCACGCCAACTCATCTACGGGCGACGCTTCTTCGCGGAGGAGTTCGGCGTCGAGCAGAAGGGCGTATGGCTGCCCGATTCGTTCGGGTACACCGCCGCCTACCCGCAGCTCGCGAAGCTCGCGGGAGCCGAGTGGTTCCTCACCCAGAAGCTGTCCTGGAACGAGACCAACAAGCTGCCGCACCACACCTTCGCGTGGGAGGGCATCGACGGCTCGCGTATCTTCACCCACTTCCCGCCCGTCGACAGCTACGTCGCCTCCCTCACCGCAGCCGAACTCGCCCACGCCGAGAGCAACTTCCAGGACAAGGGCGTGGCGACGCGCTCGCTCGTCCCGTTCGGTTACGGCGACGGAGGTGGCGGTCCCAGCCGCTCGATGCTGGAGAGGGCCCGCCGCCTGCGCGACCTCGAAGGTTCGCCCAAGGTCGTCATCGAGGCGCCGGACGACTTCTTCGCGGCGGCACGCTCCGAACGCGACCGACTCCCCGTCTGGCGTGGCGAGCTGTACCTGGAGAACCATCGCGGCACCTACACCAGCCAGGCGCGCACCAAACGCGGCAACCGGCGCAGCGAGGCCCTGCTGCGCGAGGCCGAACTCTGGGCCGCGACCGCCGCTGTCCGGGCCGGGGCGCCGTATCCGTACGAGCGCCTGGAATCGCTGTGGCGGCGGGTCCTGCTCAACCAGTTCCACGACATCCTGCCGGGCTCGTCCATCGCCTGGGTGCACCAGCAGGCCGAGCGTGAGTACGCCGAGATCCACGCCGAGCTCGAGATGCTGATCGCCGACGCGGTCGGTCACCTGCCCGGCGCGCCCGCGCTGCTCAACGCCGGTCCCTACGCCCGTCGCGAGGTCGCCGTCGTCACCGGCGGGGAGTTCGCGGGAGCGCAGCGTCTTTTCGACGGACGCAGCGCCGTCCTCGCCGACGTCCCGCCGCTCGCCACGGGCGGCCCGGTGGACACGCACCGGGGCTCCGTGACCGCCACGGCACAGGACGCGGGCTTCATCCTCGACAACGGGGTGCTGACGGTCGTCGTGGACCGCCGCGGCCTGATCACGTCGGTGTACGACCACACGGCACAGCGCGAGGCCATCGCCCCCGGCACCGCGGGCAACCTCCTCCAGCTCCACCCCGACGACCCCAACCTGTGGTCGGCGTGGAACATCGACCCGTACTACCGCGACACCGTGCGCGACCTGGACGAGGCCGAGTCGGTGACCCTCGTGGACGAGGGACCGCTGCTCGCGTCGGTCCGGGTCGAGCGCGCCTACGGAGCGTCCCGGTTCGTCCAGCACGTCGAGGTCCCCGCCGAGTCCCGCCAGGTGATCGTCCGCAACGACATCGACTGGCAGGAGCGGGACACCGTCCTCAAGGCGGCCTGGCCGCTGGATGTGCACGCGGACCGGGAGAGCGCCGAGATCCAGTTCGGCCATGTGCAGCGCCCCACACACGAGAACACCAGCTGGGACGCGGCCCGCTTCGAACTGTGCGCGCACCGCTGGGTGCACGTCGGCGAACGGCACTGGGGTGCGGCCCTGCTGAGCGACTCGACATACGGCCACGATGTGGGCCGCGACACCCGGGAGGACGGCGGAACCACCACCACGGTCCGGCTCTCGCTGCTGCGTTCCCCGCACAGCCCCGACCCGCAGGCCGATCGCGGGCGGCACAGCTTCAGCTACGCCCTCCTCGCGGGCACCGGGATCGAGGGGGCGATCGCCGGGGGCTACGCGCTGAACCTGCCGCTGCGTCCGGCCCCGGCCTCGGCCCGCTCCCTGGCCGGACTCGACACCACGGACATCGTGGTGGAGTCGGTGAAGCTCGCGGACGACCGGAGCGGGGACGTTGTGGTCCGCCTGTACGAGGCATGCGGTGGAGCGGTCGCCGCGCGCCTGCGCGTGGGTTTCCCGCTCGCCGCGGCGTTCGACTGCGACCTGCTGGAAGTGCCGGCTCAGCAACTGACGGCCCGCCCCGACGACGAACGGGCCGTCGATCTCCGGTTCCGGCCCTTCCAGATCCGTACTCTGCGCCTGCGCCCCGACGTGGCCGAGGAGGCACATTGACGGCCAAGACGGCGAGAACCGAGAAGGCCGCCATTCGGCGCGGCACCAACCTGCCGCGCATGGGCGACTTCAACGAATCCGTGATTCTCGACGCCATCCGCCGCCACCCCACCGGCCTGAGCCGCGTGGAACTCGCACAGGCCACCGGCCTGTCCGCGCAGACCGTCTCGAACATCACCCGGCGGCTGCTCGACCAAGGTGTGGCCCGCGAATCGGGCAAGCACAACACAGGCAGCGGAAAGCCTCGCACACTTCTCGAAGCCGTCCCCACCTCCCGCTATGCTGTGGGAGTCCACCTCGACCCGGCCGTCATCAGCTGCGTCCTGGTGGACCTGCTCGGCACGGTCGTGGCCCAGCGCAGCCGGCGGACCCCGAGCGGCGGCGACACCGACGGGATCGTCGCCGACATGGCTGCCTCGGTAGGTGCGCTCGTGGCGGAAGCGTTGGTTGACACGGCAGCGGTCCTGGGTCTGGGCATCGCAGCGCCGGGGCCGATCGATGCGGCCGCCGGATGGGTCGTCGACCCGCCGGAACTGCGTGGCTGGGGCCGCTATCCGCTGCGCGACCGGCTCAGTGAGGCAACCGGATTTCCGGCCCTGCTCGACAAGGACGTCACGGCCGCCGTCGTCGCGGAGCGTTGGGCCGGGGCGGCAACCGACAGCCGCAACCTGCTCTTCTTCTACCTCGGCACCGGTTCCGGAATGGGGCTCGTGGTGGATGACACCGTGCTGCGCGGTGTGTCGGGGAACGCCGGCGAGGTCGGCGGACTGGGCGCGGCCTTTTCGACCCGGACGCTCGTCGACGAGGCCATCTCCCTGGGCGCGCTCGGAGCCGAGTTCACGGTCCGCGACCCGGCCGATGCCCAGCGCGGCCTGAAGCGGCTCGCGGAGCTCGCCGGCGAGGGGGAGGCGCAGGCGGACGGCATCATCGAGCGCCTGGGCATCCGCATCGGCCGAGGCGTGTGTGCGGCGGCGACACTCCTTGACGTCGGCACCATCGTCTTCGGCGGACCCACCTGGCAGTTGCTCGCGGACCGTCTGCTCACGACCATCGAAACGATGGTCGCCCAGTCCCCGTTCGTCAGGGCGACCCATCCGACGACGGTCCTCTCCACCACCCTGGGTGAGAACGTGGCCGCGGTGGGGGCGGCGTCCCTCGTCCTCGACCGGGCACTGTCCGCACAGCCAAGGTCCCTGCTGCTGGGCTGACTCCGCACCGTCGTCGCCGGGGGCCGGGCGGGTGCCGCGCCTCGTTCGGCTGGACGGTCCACCCGGACCCCCTGGCTCATCGGGGCCCCGGCTCGCGAGGAATCGCGGATCAGGGATATGACACCACGGTGGAGGGCACAGTGGAGGTGCCCGAGGTGGGGGAACCGGTGTCATTGATGACGCGTTCGTACTGGCCGTTGCCGCCGAGCGAGACGACCAGCAGATTGTGGAACTTCACCCCCGGCGCGTTCGGGGCGGCGAAGCCGTGGTGCTGCACGATGCTCGGGTCGACGTTGTAGTAGCAGTAGCTGCCGAGCCCCCATCCTTCGTGCGTGGTCACCGAGTCGGCCACCTTGTAGGCCGCGTAGCCCTTCAGGGAGCCGTTCTGGATGGCGGCCTGGTTCGGGGCGTCGTATGCCTTCTCGTTCTGGAAGAAGATGGTGCGGCCCCGCTGACCGAACCACTGCACGTCGTACTTGTTGAAGTGCTCCACGAACAGACCCGTGGCGAGGACGTCGTCACCGTTGACCCGGACTCCGTAGTCGGCGCGGTTGGTCTCCCAGCCGACGCCGTCTCCGTGGTCGGCGCGCCAGACCCAGGTGTGGTCGACGACGGTGTGACGGCTGTTGATCACCATGCTGGTGGTGGCCTTGCCGGGCCCCGCGCCACCGATGCGTATGAACACGTCCTGCACGGTGGTGGGGTTGGCCGAGTGGTCGGCCGAGGCCCCTTGCGGGCCGACTTCCAGCAGGGTGGCGGAGTTGACCGGTCCGGCGTCGATGAGGAAACCGGCCAGCCGGACCCCGTCGACGTCGGCGACCTTCAGTGCGGTGACACCGTTGTCGGGGATGAGGGTGGCATAGCCGAGCCCGAGGACGACAGTGTTCGCCCGGTTCACCTGGATCGGCTGGTCGAGGTGGTAGATCCCCGGGGTGAGCAGCAGCTGGAGCCCCTGGGTGAGTGCTTCGTTGAGGGTGGCCGCGGTGACGCCGGGCTTGGCCACATAGAACTGCGACAGAGGCAGCGAGGTGCCTCTGGGGGTGCCGTTGCCCCAGGTGACCCCGCGGGCGTTGGTCCGCTTCTCGGGCAGGAAGACCCGGTATTCGGTGCCGTTGAGGTACAGGAAGGGCTTCTCCCGGGAGATGGGGGTGGTGTCGATCGTGGTGTACGGCGGGTTCGGGAAGCTCTGCGCGGGCGCGCCCTCGACACCGGAGAACACCATGTTCCACACGGCGTTGAGCCAGCCGCCGACGGCGCTGTCGCGGGTGTACCACTGCTGCTGGGAGTACGGTCCCACCTGGCCGTCGATGCGGCTGTCCGCGATGTAACCGCCGCTCGCCCAGCCGTAGCCGTCGGGGGAGAGATTGAGGCCGCCGCGGACATGCATCCGCCGGAAGGGCGCGGCCTGCGCCACGGCCCAGCGGTTGGTGCCGTTGACCGGTACGAGCGCAAGGTTCTCCGCGGAACGCCAGAAGTTCTGCGTGGCATTGCCGTTGAACCACCCGGCGTCGACGGTGACATCACCGTTGATCGTCGTGTCGTCGGGGGACAGCCCCAGCCCCGCGATCGAGGTGTAGAAGCCGAGCTGGGCGTTGAGGCCCTGGTAGGTGCCGGGTTTGAACAGCAGGGCGTAGCGCCCGGTGCCGAACTGTGCCGACTCCTGCTTCTTGAACACCTCGTCCAGCTTGGCCTGGATGCCGGGCGTGGACGGGTCGAAGACGATGACGTTCGGACCGAGGTCGCCGCCGCCCGGCAGGGCGCGCGGGCTCCTGCCCCGGCCCGTGGGGGCGGCGGAGGCGGGAGCGGACAGGCCGACGAGGGCGGGGGCCGATGCGGCGGCGGCCGCAACGCCGAGGACCGCTCGACGGCCGACGGCGGGGCGGTCGGGGGAGCGGTCGGGGGAGGAATGCCTGGGGGAAGGCGTCATGGGGGCGACTCTCCTGGTTCAGTAAATGAACGAGATGGGGGGTGAGGGAGCGCTCTCTTGCCGTCGCATGCTTCATCCATGTGAACGACACGTCAAGAGTTGTGACCGTACTCCTTGTCCGTTGTTGCTCTTCGATCGCCAACTCCCGTGGTCGCTGGGGTGCTTTAGGCTCTCTTGGGTGGGATGCGGACGCCGGTGTCTGCGGTCATTCTCTTCAAGAAGTAATAGAAGTTGGCGCTGATCCTCTTCGCTCGACGCCTTGACACTGTCACGTCACCGCCGTGACACTCCCATCTCGGAGAGCGCTCTCCCACTCGTTGTCGCGGGCCTGTGACGGCCCGTCATACGGGCGGCCGGGCCCGCACCCCACGGCGCAGCGGATCCTCGCAGTGCCCGGCCGCCTGACCACTTTCGCCTTCTCTCCATGTGGCAGGAGTCTCCATGGCACGGAGATCGAAGATCGTCTCAGGAACCCTGATCGCAGGCGCGCTGCTGCTGACCTCGCTCGGGCTCGGTGGCATCGCGATGAGCGCCGAAGCGCCCCCGGCGCAGCCCGTGGGCGGCGTCACGGCCGCCCACGCGGGGCATGCCATGGCGGCGCCGTCCGCCTCCTCGCCCGAGGACCCGGACGGCGACGGTTACATTCCCGCGGACCCGCCGGTCACCGGCGTCACCCCGTCCACGAAGGAGCCGCCCCACCGCTACTTCCACGAGTTCCAGGCCAACTGCTCGGTGAGCCACACCAAGGCGGACGACCCCATCGTGTATCCGCGGCAGCCGGGCGCGTCCCATGACCACACCTTCATGGGCAACACCACCACCGACGCGGCCAGCACCACAGCCTCCCTCGACGCCGGCCGCACCACCTGCAAGGCGCCGGGGGACAAGTCGGGCTATTGGATGCCCACGCTCTTCCAGGGCGATCGGCCGGTGCTGTCGGTCGGCCCGCAGACCATCTACTACAAGGCCGGCGTGACCGACTACACCAGCGTGCGGCCGTTCCCCAAGGGGCTGCGGTTCGTGGTGGGCAACCCGATGCAGAGCGCCGAGGAGTTCCGCCGCCACCCCGGCTTCGTCGAGGGCTGGGAGTGCGGCGACAGCTTCTTCAACGTCGAGTTCCCCAAGGACTGCCCGAGCCGGCCGGACGTCCAGCTCAACATTCGTTTCCAGGCGCCCAGTTGCTGGGACGGCAAGTATCTGGACACGCCCGACCACCGCAGCCATATGGCGTACCCCGTGGTCAACCCCGGGACGAACAACAATGTGTGCCCCGCCGACCACCCGGTCGCGCTGCCGATGGTCGAGTTCAAGATGGCCTTCCCGGTCAACGGTGACCTCTCCCAGGTGAGGCTGGCCAGCGGCCCGAGCTGGTCGTTCCACTACGACTTCTTCAACGCCTGGGACGCGCGCACGCTCAAGGCGCTCGTCGACCACTGCGTCGTCGGGGCGCTCCAGTGCGACGCCCGCGGCTACGACCAGACCCACCCCGAGGCCGGGGCGGCCCTCAACGACCACTACGAACTGCCCTGAACCGTGGTCCGGCCGCCCGGGTGGACACCGGCGCGGCCGGGCCACTTCCGCTTCCCCCCACTTCCCCACACTCCGAAAGACACCCGACCATGACCCGGACCCGTACCGTTCCACGCCGCATCGCGGCGCCCCTCACCGCCGGCCTGCTGACCGCCGGCGCCCTCGCGCTGCCCGGCCAGCAGGCACACGCCGCCGGAAGCGTCGTCAAGGTCGCCGGCGCCCCCGGTGACTGGCGGCTGACCGTGGACGGCCAGCCGTATCAGATCAAGGGCCTGACCTGGGGCCCCGCCATCGCGGACGCCGACCGTTACCTGCCCGACCTGCGGACGATGGGCGTCAACACCATCCGCACCTGGGGCACCGATGCCACCAGCAAACCCCTTTTCGACTCCGCGGCCGCCCACGGCATCAAGGTGATCGCCGGTTTCTGGCTACAACCCGGCGGCGGGCCGGGCAGCGGCGGCTGTGTGAACTACCGGACGGACACCGCCTACAAGGACCAGATGCTCGCCGGGTTCCCCACATGGGTCTCCGCCTACAAGGACCACCCGGGCGTGCTGATGTGGAACGTCGGGAACGAGTCGGTACTCGGCCTTCAGAACTGCTACACCGGCGATGAGCTGGAACGACAGCGTGACGCCTACACCACGTTCGTCAACGACATCGCCAAGAAGATCCATGGCATCGACCCCGACCACCCGGTCACCTCCACCGACGCGTGGACCGGCGCCTGGCCGTACTACCGGAAGAACGCCCCCGACCTCGACCTGTATGCCGTCAACTCCTACAACGCCGTCTGCGACATCAAGGCCACCTGGGAACAGGGCGGCTACACCAAGCCGTACATCGTGACCGAGACCGGCCCCGCGGGGGAGTGGGAGGTCCCCGACGACCCCAACGGTGTGCCACAGGAGCCCACCGACCGGGCCAAGGCCGAGGGCTACACCAAGGCGTGGAACTGCGTCACCGGTCACAAGGGTGTCGCGCTCGGCGCCACGATGTTCCACTACGGCACCGAGGACGACTTCGGCGGCGTCTGGTTCAATCTGCTGCCCGCCGGCCAGAAGCGGCTGTCGTACTACGCGGTGAAGAACGCGTACGGCGCGGACACCTCGCGCGACAACACACCACCGGTCCTCTCCGGACTGGCCGTGGACGGCGATGCCACCAAGGTGGAGGCAGGCCGCCCCCTGACCCTTACGGTCAAGGCCACCGACCCCGACGGCGACGCCATCTCCTACCAGGTGCTGGGCAGCACCATGTACATCGACAAGGACAAGAAGCTCACCCCGCTGCCCGCCACCGACCTCGGCGGCGGCCGGCTGAGGGTCACCGCGCCGGACCGGCTCGGCGTGTGGAAGGTCTATGTCAAGGCCACCGACGGCAAGGGCAACGTCGGCATCGAGACCCGTTCCGTACGGATCGTCCCACCCACCGTGAACGGCACCAATGTGGCCCTCGGCAAGTCGGCCACCGCCTCCTCCCACCAGACGGGCGGTGGCGACTGCCCCTGCACCGCCGCCAACGCCGTGGACGGCAAGATGGACACCCGATGGGCCGGCGACTGGAGCGATCCGCAGTGGCTCCAGGTGGACCTCGGGGCGTCCACCGCCTTCACTCACGTGCAGCTGGCCTGGGAGGCCGCGTACGCCAAGGCGTACACCATCCAGACCTCCGATGACGGCCAGAGCTGGCGGACCGTCCGTGAGGTGACCGACGGCAACGGCGGCGTCGACGACTTCGACGTCTCGGGCACCGGCCGCTACGTCCGTGTCCACGGCACGGCCCGTGGCACCGGCTACGGCTACTCGCTCTACGAGTTCGGCGTCTACCGCTGACCCGTGGCGGGGCGGGAGAGCGCTCTATGACGGCAGAGCGCGCTGCCATTAGGGTGCGGGCATGAACCGACAGGCCCCGACCTTGGAGGATGTCGCCCGGGAGGCCGGTGTCTCCCGGGCGACCGTCTCCCGGGTCGTCAATGGTGTCCGCAATGTGGATCCGGCCATCCAGGACCTGGTGCGCCTCGCGATCGAGAGGACCGGATACACGCCCAACCGGGCGGCCAGATCGCTGGTGACCCGGCGTACCGGGACCGTTGCGCTCGTCGTCTCCGGGGTCGGCGAGTCCTCGGAGGACGAGCGGAACGCTTTCGCCGCGCGGGTGTTCACCGACCCGTTCTTCGGCCGGGTGGTCGGTGGGGTGGTCGGATTTCTGCGGCCTCGCTCGATGCACCCGGTGCTGATGTTCGCCGAGTCCTCCGAGGCCAGGCAGGAGGTGCTGAGGTATCTGCGGCAGGGGAACGCGGACGGCGCCCTCGTGGTGTCCACCCATTCCGGCGATCCGCTGCCCACGCTGCTGGCCGAGGCCGGACTGCCCGCCGTGCTGTTCGCCCGGCCCGTGCGGCCGGTCGCGCTCAGCCATGTGGACCTTGCGCACTGGGATGGCGGCCGCCTCGCGGCCGAGCGTCTGCTGGCCCGGGGGTGCCGGAGGGTGGCCACCGTGTCGGGGCCGTCGACCGTGTCCGCCAGTCAGGAGCGGCTCGCGGGGTTTCGCGACACCATGGCCCGCGGGGGCCATCCGTACGTTCCGGTGGCCGAGGGGGGCTTCACACTGGACAGCGGGGTGACGGCGATGACGGCACTGCTCGCCGAACATCCCGATGTGGACGGGGTGTTCGCCGCCAACGACCTGATGGCGCAGGGGGTCTGCCAGGTGCTGAGGGAACGCGGCCGACGGGTGCCGGACGATGTCGCGGTCATCGGTTTCGACGACTCCAGCGTGGCCACCACCTGCCGGCCGCCGCTGACCTCGGTGCGCCAGCCGGTGGAGGACATGGCGGCGACCATGGCCCGGCTGCTCGACGAACACGTGCGGGGCATGCGCACCGAGCCGACCTCGGTCCTCTTCGAACCGGACCTGGTGATACGGGAGTCGGCGTAGCCCTCACACCAGTCGCGTGCCAAGGCTGGTGCGCCACCCGGGGGCCGGCTCCGGCACGGGGGGCGCGGGCAGGCGGCGCCCGCCGCGTGCGAAGAAGTCGGCGAGCGGCAGGGTCGCGGCGCCGACGGTCACCGCGTCAGGCCCCAGCGCGCCCAAGTCGATGCCGACACGTCCGGAGGGGTACGGCAGCGCGTAGGACAGCGCGTGGCGGCGCACCGACTCCAGGAAACGCGAGCCGAGCTGGAGACCGGCCCAGCCGCCGACGAGGATGCGCTCGGGCTGGAAGAGATTGATCAGGTCGGACAGCCCCGCGCCCAGGTACTCCGCGGTCTCGTCGAGGACGGCGGCCGCCACCGGGTCCGGGGCGCCACCGTCAGCTCCGGCCGTGGGATTGGCGCCGTCCGTGGGACCGGCGCCGTCCGGGGGGTAGGCGCCGGCCAGCATCGCCGTCAGGGCGGTCTCCTCGTCGGTGTCGGGCGGCGGCTGCCCGCCCGCCTCCTGCCAGCGTTCGAGCAGTGCTTCCGCGCCCGCGTAGGCTTCCAGACAGCCCAGCGCCCCGCAGCGGCACCGCCGGCCCCGCACCCGCACGGTGAGGTGGCCCCACTCCACCGCCCGGCCGTGCTCGACGTCATCGGTGACGACGCAGGCGCCGACGCCCGATCCGAAGAGGACGACCACCGCGCTGCGCGCACCGCGCCCGGCGCCGAACCACATCTCGGCCTGGCCCAGCGTCTTGGCGCCGTTCTCGATGAAGTAGGGTACCTGTTGGGGGAGATGGCCAGGGCGGCGCAGCATCCGTTCCAGCGGGACCGCTTCCCAGCCGATCGGGGTGCAGTGCACCACCGCGCCGTCCTCCTCGGAGTGTTCGATGATTCCGGGGGTGCCGATGCCGACACCGAGGATCTGCCCGGGGGTGAGCCTGGCAGTGTTCAGGACCTCGGTGATGCCGTCTCGGATGTGGCCCGCGATCAGTTCGCTGTCGTAGCGGTCAGGGCGGGCGGTCCCGCGCGTGGGCAATGGCCGCTCCGCGCGGCCCTGTTCGGCCAGCGACAGATCGAACAGCTCGACGCGGACCCGGGTCTCGCCGACGTCCACCCCGATCAAATGGCCGCTGCGCGGGGCGATGCGCAGCAGCGTGCGGGGGCGGCCGCCGTCGGAGTCGACGCTTCCGGCCTCCTCCACCAGCCCCTCGGTGAGCAGTTCGGTGACCACATTGCTGATGGAGCCCGAACTCAGCCCGGTCGCGGGGGCAAGCGAGAGGCGGCTCATCGGCCCGTCGAAGAACAACCGGCGCAGCACGGCGGTGCGGTTCTCCCGCCGCAGGTCACGCACCGTGCGGCTGTTGTGTGCAGCCACCTGACCTCCTCAAGTCCCGGCTCCGCGTAACAAGATACCTACTGCCGGATCTCTTGACGCGCCTATCTCTTGAGGTTTAACTCACGTCGTAAATTAAGCCATGAGAGGCTTCGGGAGTTGAACGCACATCGACGTGCCCGGGCCCTCTTCGGCGTACTCGACTCCCGGAAAGGGACACCTGGAGCCATGCGCAGCATCCGAGCCGCGGCCATCGGCGCCGTCACCTTGTCACTCGCCATTGCCGCCACGGCCTGCGGAGGCGGTTCGTCCACGGCCGGAAACGGGTCCAACGACTCGCCGAAGACGCTCACGTACTGGGCCTCCAACCAGGGCGCGAGCATCAACGTGGACAAGAAGGTCCTCCAGCCCGAACTCGACAAGTTCAAAGAGCAGACCGGGATCACCGTCAAGCTGGAGGTGGTGCCCTGGTCGGAGCTGCTGAACCGGATCCTCACCGCGACCACCTCCGGCCAGGGCCCCGACGTGCTGAACATCGGCAACACCTGGAGCGCCTCACTCCAGGCATCCGGGGCCCTGCTGCCATGGGACGCCGAGAACTTCCGCACGATCGGTGGCAAGGACCGCTTCGTGGACTCGGCCCTCGGCTCGACGGGAGCGCAGGGCAAGGACCCGGCCGCCGTACCGCTGTACTCGATGGCGTACGCGCTCTACTACAACAAGAAGATCTTCGCCGACGCGGGCATCGCCAAGCCGCCTGCCACCTGGGACGAGCTGGTCGCGGACGCCAAGAAGATCAAGCAGCACGGCGCGGCGGCGCTGGGCGCCGAGGGGGCGAACCTGTCGGAGAACATCCACCACGCCTTCGTCTTCGCCAAGCAGCACGGCGCTGACTTCTTCACCGCCGACGGCAAGCCGGACTTCACCTCGGACGGCGCGGTCGCCGCGGTCAAGCAGTACGTCGACCTGATGGCCAAGGACAAGGCCATCCCGCCGGGCAACGCCGAATACGCCCAGAACCAGTCCCTGAGCGACTTCGCCAAGGGCAAGACCGCGATGGTGCTGTGGCAGACGGCCTCCGCCACCTTCAAATCGCTGGGCATGAAGGACGACGAGTGGGGCGTGGCCCCGGCGCCCACCCCCTCCGGCACCCCCGGCACCGGCACCTCCGTCAACTCGATGGTCGCCGGCATCAACATGGCCGTCTTCAAGAACACCGACAACCACGACGGCGCACTGAAGTTCGTGAAGTTCATGACCAGCGACGCCGAGCAGAAGATCCTCAACACGGCGTACGGCTCCATCCCGCCGGTCAAGGCCGCCCAGTCCGACCCCGCGTTCAACACCCAGGCCACGACCGTCCTGCGCGACACCCTCGCCAAGAGCGCCGAGGCGCTGCCGCAGGTCCCCCAGGAGTCCCAGTTCGAGACGGCGGTGGGCACAGCCGTCAAGGAGCTGTTCGCCGACGCCGCCGCCGGGCGCGCCGTGACCACAGAGTCGGTGAAGGCACGGCTCCACAAGGCCCAGCAGCAGATGCCGGCGAAGTGACCGCGGACATCCCCATGACCACCACGACCGCCACCGCACAGGTCGACCAGCAGGCGGCGCCGGGGACATCCCCCGGTGCGGCGCGAGGCCCGCGCCGCACCGGGCGGATCCGCCGCATCGCACTGCCGTATCTGCTGCTCCTGCCGGCCCTGCTGCTGGAACTCCTGGTCCATCTGGTGCCGATGGCGATCGGCATCCTGATGAGCTTCAAGGAGCTCACCCAGTTCTTCATCCGCGACTGGACCACCGCCCCCTGGTCCGGCTTCGACAACTACCAGCTCTCGGTGGACTTCGACGCGCCGGTCGGCGAGGCGCTGCTCCACTCGTTCCTGGTCACCTGCGGATTCACCCTGCTGTCGGTCGGACTGTGCTGGCTGCTCGGCACCGCCACCGCCATCTTCCTCCAGGACACCTTCCGCGGCCGCGGCCTCCTGCGCACCCTGTTCCTCATCCCGTACGCGCTCCCCGTATACACCGCCGTCATCACCTGGGCGTTCATGTTCCAGCACGACAACGGCCTGGTGAACCACGTCCTGCACGACCAGCTCGGCCTCGCCGACAAGCCCTCCTTCTGGCTCATCGGCGACAACAGCTTCATCGCGCTGCTGACCGTGTCGGTGTGGAAGGGCTGGCCGTTCGCGTTTCTCATCGTCATGGCCGGCCTCCAGAACATCCCCCGGGAGCTCTACGAGGCGGCAGCTCTCGACGGTTCGGGTATGTGGCAGCAGATCCGCCACATCACCCTGCCCTCGCTGCGTCCGGTCAACCAGGTGTTGGTGCTGGTCCTGTTCCTGTGGACGTTCAACGACTTCAACACGCCGTTCGCGCTGTTCGGCAAGGCGGCGCCGGAGGCCGCGGACCTCATCTCGATCCACATCTACCAGTCGTCGTTCGTCACCTGGAACTTCGGCACCGGCTCCGCCATGTCCGTCCTCCTGCTGCTCTTCCTTCTCGTGGTGACGGGCGTCTACCTGCTGCTGACCTCCCGACGAAGGAAGACGGCCGATGTCTAGCGCCACATCCAAGCCCCGCTCACCGATGGCCGCCCCGAGGTCCTTCCTCTGGGCCCGCCGGATCTTCCTCACCCTGCTCACCGGCTTCGTCCTGGTGCCGGTGTACGTGATGATCTCCAGCTCCCTGAAGCCGCTCCAGGACGTGTCGGGGACATTCCGCTGGCTCCCCAGCGGGCTGACCATCCGCCCCTACATCGACATCTGGTCGACCGTCCCGCTCGCCGACTACTTCGTGAACTCGGCCATCGTGGCGAGCGCGGCCACGGTCTGCTCGGTGGTGATCGCGGTCTTCGCCGCCTACGCGGTCAGCCGCTACCGCTTCCGGGGCAGGCGCGTGTTCACCGTCACCGTGCTCTCCACACAGATGCTCCCCGGCATCCTCTTCCTGCTGCCCCTGTTCCTCATCTACGTCAGCATCGGCAACACCACCGGCATCGCCCTCTTCGGCTCCCGCGGCGGCCTCATCCTCACCTATCTCACCTTCTCGCTGCCGTTCTCGATCTGGATGCTCATCGGGTACTTCGACTCGGTCCCGCGCGACCTGGACGAGGCCGCGCTGGTGGACGGCTGCGGCCCCCTCGGCGCGCTGCTGCGGGTCGTCGTCCCGGCCGCGACCCCCGGCATCGTCGCCGTGGCCGTCTACGCCTTCATGACCGCCTGGGGCGAGGTGCTCTTCGCATCCGTGATGACGAACGACACCACCCGCACCCTCGCCATCGGCCTCCAGGGCTACGCCAGCCAGAACGACGTCTACTGGAACCAGATCATGGCCGCCTCCCTCGTGGTGAGCGTCCCCGTGGTCGCCGGATTCCTCCTGCTACAGCGCTATCTCGTCGCCGGACTCACCGCCGGAGCCGTGAAGTGACCGGCCATCCCCTCTCCGAAAGGACGTACGTGTCCGAACTCCTGGACCTCACCGCCCTCCCGCACGACTTCCTCTGGGGCACGGCCACCTCGGCCTACCAGATCGAGGGAGCCGTCGCCGAGGACGGGCGGTCGCCCTCGATCTGGGACACCTTCTCGCACACCCCCGGCAGGATCGCGGGCGACGACCACGGCGACGTGGCCTGCGACCACTACCACCGCTGGCGCGAGGACATCGGCCTGATGAAGCAGCTGGGCACCAACGCCTACCGGCTGTCCATCGCCTGGCCACGGGTGATGCCGGGCGGCGACGGGCCGGTCAACGCCAAGGGACTGGCCTTCTACGACGAGCTGATCGACGGTCTGCTGGAAGCGGGCATCACCCCCTCCGTCACCCTGTACCACTGGGACCTTCCGCAGGTGCTCCAGGACCGGGGCGGTTGGCCCGTGCGCGACACCGCGGAGCACTTCGCCGCGTACGCCTCGGCGACGGCCGGCCGCCTCGGCGACCGGGTCCACCACTGGACCACGCTCAACGAACCGCTGTGCTCGGCCTGGATCGGCCACCTCGACGGCGTGATGGCGCCCGGCCTTACGGATCTGACCGCAGCCGTCCGCGCCTCGTACCATCTGCTGCTCGGCCACGGCCTCGCCACCCAGGCGATCCGGGCCGCCGCACCGGGCGCCGAGGTCGGAATCGTCAACAACCTCTCCACCGTTCACGCCGCCACCGACCGGCCCGAGGACTTGGCGGCCGCGCGGCGCCTGGACGGCCACACCAACCGCTGGTGGCTGGACCCCGTCCACGGCCGCGGTTTCCCCGCGGACATGCGCGAGGTGTACGGGGTGGAACTGCCGGAACAACCCGGCGACCTGGAGACCATCGCCGCGCCCCTGGACTGGCTGGGCCTGAACTACTACTTCCCGGTCACTGTCACCGACGCCCCCACCGCCCCGGCCCCCCACGCCCACGGCATCCGCCGCCCGGACGTGCCCCGCACCGGCATGGACTGGGAGATCGACCCCACCGGCATCGAAACCCTCCTGCTGCGTCTGACCGACGAATACGGCGCCCGCAAGCTGTACGTCACCGAGAACGGCTCCTCCTACCCCGACGTCATACGCCCGGACGGCACCGTCGACGACCCCGAGCGCCAGGACTACCTCATCCAACACCTCGTGGCCTGCGCCTCGGCAGCCCGCAAGGGCGCCCCGCTCGCCGGCTACTTCGCCTGGTCGCTGCTCGACAACTTCGAGTGGGCCTACGGATACGACAAGCGCTTCGGGCTCGTCCACGTCGACTACCGCACCCAGGCCCGCACCATCAAGGGGACCGGCCACCGCTACGCGGAGATCATCCGCGGCCATCGTGACCAGGCCCGCCCCGACCCGGGCGCTTGATCAACGCATCGAACATGGCCGGCGGCGCTACGCTGCTGTGCCATGCAGGAGACACGCCTCGACACTGCTCGGATCCGGGCGGCTCGCCGGGTGATCGACCCGATTTTTCTCGACACCCCGCTGTACCGCTGCGAGGCGTTGGAGCCAGCCCTCGGGTGCACGGTGAGCATCAAGCTCGAAACGGCGAACCCGGTCCGCAGCTTCAAGGCCCGCGGCACCGAGGTGGTCGCGAGCCTGCTCGCCGACCATGGCTCGCGAGCCGTGGTGTGCGCCAGCGCGGGCAACCTCGGCCAGGCCCTCGCCTGGTCCGGTCGCGGCCGGGGGCTCGACGTCACCGTCGTGGCATCCCGCTTCGCGACGGTGGCCAAGCTTGACCGCATCCGCGCACTGGGCGCCAGGCTGGAACTGGTGGACGGCGACCACGAGATGGCGCGCGAGCGGGCCGCGGCCATCGCGCGCCGCGACGGCATCCGGCTGGTCGAGGACAGCCTGGACCTCGAGACCTGCGAGGGCGCGGCGACCATCGGCCTGGAGCTGGTGGACGCCGCGCCGTCGTTCGACGCCGTGCTGATCGCTCTCGGCGGCGGGGCACTGGCCACCGGCGTGGGTCATGTGGTGAAGGCCATGGCGCCCGAAGCCGAGGTGATCTGCGTCCAGCCGCTGGGCGCACCGGCGATGACACACTCGTGGCGCTGGCGGCGCGTCGTCACCACCGACTCGACCGACACCATCGCCGACGGCGTCGCCGGCCGGTGTCCCATCCCGGCCGTCCTGGACGACCTCCTGCTGGTCGCCGACGACGCCGTCCTGGTCCAGGAGGCGTCGATCATCGCCGGTATGCGGATGCTCCTCGACCACGCCGGCCTGGTCGTCGAGCCGTCGGCCGCGCTCGGCATCGCGGCGATCCTCGAAGACCGCGACCGCTTCGCCGGCCGACACGTGGTCACCATCGTGTGCGGCAGCAACGTCGACGTGGATGCCTATCACCGCTGGGTCGGTGCGGCTCCCGTCCATAGGCCTTGACGATGACTCGTTCGGCGCGGCCGCATACCTCCACCGCCTTGGCGATCGCGGCCCGGGGCTGACACACGATCAGGCGCCCGACACCCTCCCCTCGGGATGCCGACACCTGTCGGGGCAACGCGCGATCCGCCGTTCCTGGTCGACGCAGTCCCACCACACCCGCCGGCGCGTGGTTTGCCCCCGGCGGCTGGCCCGCTGTTTGGCACAGAGCCGTAGTGCCGCGCTCTCCCGACGCACAGGGGGTCCGCTGAGCGGGACGAGTGGCTTCGCCCTCCGTATCCGAATGGGCAAGGTACCGCTCACCATCCGCCGTACTCAGTACGTATCCCGCATGGGACCGCACGCAGTACCCACCGTTCGTCGCCCGACGGGTCCTTCGTGGACTGGCCGTCCTGTTCGTCCTGTCGGTCGTCGCGTTCGGGCTCGTCCGGCTGCTTCCGGGTAATCCGGCGGACGTTTTGGCCGGACCGTACTCCGACGCGGCGACCCGGGCACGGCTGGCGGAGGATCTCGGACTCAACCAACCGGTCACCGAGCAGTACCTGCTGTGGCTCGGCAGGCTGCTCCACGGTGACTTCGGTCTCTCGGTCTACAACGGTATGCCGGTCCTCGAGCTCATCAAGGAACGACTCCCGAACACCTTGGAGCTGGCCCTGGCCGCCACGGTGGTGTCGGTCCTGTGGGGCGTGCCGCGACCTGTCGGCGGCGACCGACACGAGTCTGACCACGGTGCGCCGCAGGCTGCAATCTCTGCTGACGTCCCGGCTGAGCCTGCGCTGCGATCTGGCCCGGCCGCTGTCGGGATGGCCGCTGTCCGCCGTCTACTTCGCATCGGTCCCGGGCCAGCACGTGGAGGGGATGAGCCGGGTACTGTCCGAGGTGCGGGAGGTCTGCTCATGCGCGATCACGGCCGGCCCGCACAATCTGGTGATCGACGTCTGGTTGCGGGACCTGCGCGACGTGCACGCCTTTGAGGCCCACCTGTCGCGCAAGCTGCCGCGCCTCACCGTGTCGGACCGCTCGGTGGTACTGCGGGCGGTCAAGCACATGGGGCGTCTGCTCGACCACCACGGCCGCTGCATCGGAGTCGTACCGCTCGGGCACCCGCAGGAACCTCGACCGGCCGCTGGAGCGCCGGCCATCCGGGTCGCCGGTGGCGAGACGCAGGTCGAGGTACCTGCCGGACACGCGCCCGCCGCGGTCACCATGGACGCCCCGGACGCGGACCTGGAGGCCGGTCACGTCCCTCGCGGCGCGAGCCCAGGAGGTGGAGTTCCGAACCACTGTGAGGAGATGGATGGTGGTCGGCAGACCTATGTACCGGGGCACGTCGGGCCTCATAGCCTCGCGCGCATCGTTGCACACTCTCGGAGGCACACCGATGCGTCTCTCTCCAAGCTCCACACCATGTATCCGGCGACGGAGTGTTCCGACAGCCCTCGCCCTGGCCGCTCTCCTGCTCGCCCCCACGGCGGCCACGGCCGCACCAGGAAACCCGGGCGCTCACTGCGCGCACCTGGCGAAGATACGCGTACCGGGTGCCGAGCGTCAGCAGTCGGCTTGCCTGGATGAGCTGACGACTGCGGGCACGGTTGCCTCGGGACACACCGACCCGGCCGACTGGGCCGGGCTGACACCGGAGCGTCTGGCCGTCCCCAGCGGCGTCCCCGGCGTTCAGATCGACGGCTACTTCCCCGACACCTCCACGACCAACACCAACCACGGCTGGAGGCACGACGCCCAGTTTGTCATCCGCCTGCCCGACGTCTGGAACGGCGGTCTGGTGGTCACCGGCACCCCCGGCAACCGTGAGCAGTACGCCAACGACCGGGCCATCGCCGACTGGGTGCTCTCCCGCGGCTACGCCTACGCCGCCACCGACAAGGGGAACACGGGCCCCGCCTTCTACCGGGACGGGAAGGCACCGGGCGACGCCATAGCCGAATGGAACGACCGCCTCACCCAGCTCACCCGGGTCGCCCGTGCCACGGTCACCCAGCGCTACCACCGCCCGCCCTCCCGCACCCTGGTGACGGGCATGTCCAACGGCGGGTACCTGGTGCGCTGGCAGCTGGAGAACCACCCCGAACTCTACGACGGGGGAGTCGACTGGGAGGGCACCTTGTGGCGCTCCGACGGACCCAACCTGCTGGGCTTCCTGCCCAAGGCGCTGCGCCACTACCCCGTGTACGCCGCCGGGGGCGAGGGCGCCCGGCAGGCGCGAGAAGCCCTGCACGCCGCAGGGTTCCCGGCCGGGTCGGAGTTCCTCTGGCCCTACTACTACCAGTTCTACTGGGATCTGACCCAGCGCATCTACCGCGAGGAAATCGACCCCGGCTTCGACGGGGCGGCCGAGGCGGGTACCCCGTACTGCCCGACGGGGACTCCGGCCTGCGACACCGACTACGACTACGCGGCGCGTCCGGACGAGGTCAGGCAGGCCGTGGAGAAAATCGCACTCACCGGGAGGATCGGCAGGCCGCTGATCACCGTGCAGGGCACGCTGGACGTTCTGCTGCCGATCAGCCAGGACTCCGATGTCTACGCCCGCATGGTGCGCGAGGCCGGCCGCGGCCACCTGTACCGCTACTACCGCATCGAGGGCGGCACCCACACCGACTCCTTGGTCGACATGTTCCCGGACCGGCTCCGTCCCCTCACCCCGTGCCACCGAACGGCGTTCACGGCGCTCGAGAGCTGGCTCACCGCAGGCCATCGACCGCCCTCTTCCCGGACCGTCGGCCTGCCCGCCGGGGCGGACGCCGCGACCCTCCTGAACACCTGCTCGCTGGACGGGCGGGACCACACTCGTTCCCCGTCCCCTTCCTGATCGGCCGTCCGCCGCCGGGACGGGTTCACGCCCGTCCGGGACCGGCCTGCGGTTGACAGGGGTCGGCCAGCCCCGAGGCCCATGCCCAGGCGGCGACGGCTACCCGGTTGCGGGCGTTCAGTTTGCGCTGCACGGCGGCGATGTGGGTTTTTGACCGTGCCTGGCGAGACATGCAACACGGCCCCGATCTCCGCGTTGGTGAGTCCCCGGGCGACCAGCCGTACCACCTCCGTCTCCCGTGCGGTGAGCAACGAGCGGTCAGGCACGGACGCTTTGACCGGCGACGCCAGGCCACGCAGCAGGCGGACCGTCAGCGACGGGCTGATCAGGGTGTCGCCCGCCATCGCCGCCCGTACGGCTTCCACCATCATCGTGGGGCCGGAGCGTTTCAGCAGGTAACCGGAGGCTCCGTCGCGCAGGGCGGGACCGAGGTAGGTGTCGTCGTCGAATGTGGTGACCACGACGACTCGATGGCCTTCCGGCACGAGCCGACGGACCACTTCGAGGCCGTCGAGGCCGGGCATGCGGATGTCGGCCAAAACGACGTCCGGACGCTGTCGACGCGCCACCTCGACCGCGGTCACTCCGTCCGCCACGTCCCCGACGACCATCATGTCGGGCTGAGCGTCGAGCACCATCCGGAACCCGTGGCGCACCAACTCCTGGTCGTCCGCGATCAGTACCCGGATCACTGCGCTGTCCGCCTTTCGATGCGGCTGTCGGGCCACTTGGCCGCCGTCTGCCAACCGCCCGTCCCCGTCGGTCCGGCGGTGAGTGTGGCCGCCTCAGCCGCGAGCCGCGCGCGCAGGGCGGCCAGCCCCCTGCCGCCACCCGGCAGTCCGGTCGGCGCGTCACCTCCGGACGCGCTGATGTCGCGGACGTCATTGACGATGCTCACCGACAGGGCTCTGCCTGTACGGCGCACCGCCACCCGGATCCGTGTCGCACCGGGGGCATGGCGCCGCACGTTGGTCAGGGCCTCCGTCACCATCCGGTAGGCCAGTGTCGGCACCTCGCGTATGCGCGGGTCGAGGTCCAGTTCCACCTGCGCGGCGCTTCCCTCACGAAACCGTGCCACCACTGCGGCCAGCTCCGCCAGGGCGGGCTGCTCGCACTCACCTCCATGCGTCTCTTCGTCGAGCATCCGCACGGTCCGGTCCAGGGTCTCCATCGCCCGCAGTCCCGCTTCCTCGATGCGCCGCAGCGTGGCCACCGCCTGGTGTGTATCCGTTGCCGCCACTACCTGGCCCATCTGCGCCTGGGTGAGCATTCCGCTGACCTCGTGGGCCACGAAGTCGTGCAGGTCCCGGGCCAGCGCGAGGCGTTGGGCCCGCCTGGCCTCCGCCACCGCACCGGCCCGCCTCCGGTCGAGCGCGCGCAGATACCGGCCGGCGAGCAGAGTGGCGAGGGCGGCGATCGTGGCCAGTCCGCAGATGACCGCTGTCTCGGCCGGTTGCGCGGGTGGCTCCAGGTTTGGCGTGATGCGCAGCGGCAGGACGGTGACCGTCGTCGCCGGTAGCACACACAACGCCCACCCGCGGCGGCCTTCGGCGGCGTGTGCGGCCGGTACCAGCAGGGTGAGCAGCCCGGCCGTCTCGACGAGCCACCATGGCCCGGTCTCGTTCCCGGCAGGCCCCCGGCAGGCCCCCGGTAGGCCACCGTGGCAGCCACCGACACGACGGCGGCCCACGCCCCCCAGCGCGGTCGTCGCAACAGCGCCGAGCCGGCGGCCGCCACGGCGGGCAGAGTGATCAGGGGTCCGGCCTCAGGGAGTGCGACGACCGCCGCGACGGCCACGGCGGCCGCCGCGACACCACAGGCCACTTCCGCGCCACGCATCCGGCCAGCTTATCGACGCCGCAGGTCGGGCCGCCTCTGCCGAATGGCAGAGATCTCACCGGAGACCGAGGCCGCAACATCTGCCAACGCGCCGATGCGCCACCCGATGTTCGCGTCGAATGCTGGGGCCATGCCGAACATCGCCTCGACTCGCAGTGCATCCCGGCCGCTCCGCGCCACCGCCATCGCCGTGGTCACCCTCGCCGGTACCGCCGTCCACCTGCCCAGCGTCAACGCCGCACCCCACGCCGTCACCCTGATCGCCGACACCAACCGTGACGGCCGGCTCTCCGACGCCGACCTCCCGGGCCGCGGCAGTTGGAGCGACGGCCGGGGCGCGCTGGTCATGCCCAACCTGGACGACAGCGCCGACCGTTGCCCAACCCTCGGGGACAACGGATCCCGGCTCGGCGACGACGCCCTGGCCGCGTGCAACGACGCGGCCGACGAGCAGGTCAACGGCGCCCGCGACGCCCTCGACCTGGCTCCGCTGCGGCTGGCCGCCCTGCCGAAACTGGGCCCTGGAGCGTACGGCAGGATCAGCGTGAATCACACGGCCGCCCCTTACACACGCCTGTTCCGACGGCACGAGGGCGGACTACCCACGCCGCTCGGAACGGACGCCCGGCTCACCGCCGACGAACTGCGCTCCGGTGTCGATCTGGCGCTGGAAGCCCGCGACCTGGTGCGCGACCCGAAGGTCTTCGACGGCCTGATCGACGTCACCCTCGAGGTCGTCGACGGTGACCGCGTCACCCGCGACACGGCGCGGCTCCGGGTCGCGCCACTGATCCTCACCCACGACCTGCTGCCCGTCGACCGCATGGTGATCAGCGACAACAGCACGACCCCCGAGAGTGCCGAGCGCCACGGCCACGACCCCGATGTCCCCGCCCGCCCGGTCGAGAAGGGCGAGAAGACCTTCCGCGGCCGGCTCCGCGCGGCCCTGGCCGAGGCCGGGCTGAACGACCGCCTGCTGGAGTATCCGACCGGCGGCGACCGCTGGATGCGCGACCAGTTCATCACCGGTTACTTCGAGGTCCCCGGCCCCGCCGGCACACCGCGCCGCATGCGGGTGCTGCTGCGCTCGAGCGATGTGATGCCCGAGGGCAGCACCCGCGCCTTCCCGCTGCGCGACGCCGGACGCTCCGCGTTCACCGTACTGCGCGGCCCGGGCACCGCCGCCGTGCAGCAGTACGACACCGGCCGGGTCGGCGACAGCGAACGCAGCAAATTGTGGGGCTCGTTCAGCTCCACCGGAAACTTCCTGGTCGCGCCGCCCGACAAACGCTTCCCCCCGGGACGGGTGCTGTACGGATCCGACGGGGGACAGGCCGCCCCGGATCCGACCTTCACCCAGCTGCTTCAGGCTCAGCGAGAACAGTCACCGCTGGCGGTCGACACCAGCTGGCTGGCCGTCGGGCACATCGACGAGTTCCTCTCGTTCGTCCCCGCCGACACCGAACGCGGCTGGGCCGCCGTCGTCGCCGACCCGGCCCTGGGCACGGACCTCCTGCGCAAGGCCGGGGCGAGCGGCCTGCTCCGCGAAAAGTCCGTGCTCGAGGGCAACCATCTGGCCACGGCCGGCATAGACCGGGCACTGGACCTGCTGGCCGGCCAACTCGGCCTGAGCAACCAGGACATCGTGCCTGCACCGGCGATCTTCACCCGTCTCGAGGTCCCTGGCTATCCCCGCCAGGACATCGTCGCCAACCGCCTGCCCGCCATCGCCAACGGGGTCGCCACGGGTACCCGCACCTACCTTGCTCCGGCCCCCCACTCCCACGCCGGCCCCGACGGCCGGGACGTCTTCGAACGCGCCACCGAGACAGCGCTGTCGGCCATCGGCACCCGGGTCGCCTGGGTGGAGGACTGGGACTACGCCCATGCCGTCGGCACCGTGGGAGGAGAGATTCACTGTGTGACCAACGCATTGCGCGATCTCTCGGCCGCACCGCCCTACTGGCGCCGAACTACCGGGACACCGCTGCTCTCCGAGACAGATTGAACACCTCGCCGGCCGGGGGCCACAAGGACAGCTGGCCGCCCACACGAGCACATCATGACCCGTTCTCGGCGCTCCAGGAGGTGCGACTGGCAGGGGCGGCAGGATGTGAACCTGCGGCGCGCGGGTTTGGAGTCCGCTGCTCTGGCCGGGCTGAGCTACGCCCCTCTGACACGGTCAGTGTGCCACCTGCCCATCGTGACCTGCCACGGGATTTTGAGAGTGGTCACGCGACACGGATGCGGCGTGATGGCCCTGCTCTCGCATAGCTTCGTCGAGCAGACATGTAACGCCAACGTGTGATGTTCGGTCAGCCGTCGTGGAAGGGTTGCTGACCGACGGCGTCCGCGTCCGCGTCTGCGTCTGCGCGTGCGTGTGCGTGTGCGTTGCGGAATGAAGGCTCGGACAGGGCGGCGTGGCGCAGGTGTTCGGCGAGTGCCGTGGTGGCCGTCGACGCGGTGCGATCCTTGACGCCCCAGGCCAGTAGATGGTGGCGGCGGGCCCAGGGGTCCCCCAGTTCGCAGACGTCGAGGGGCTGGTGGGGGTCGATGGCGCGGCGTGGTACGACGGCGAGCCCGACGCCGGCGGCTGCGAGGGAGACGAGGACGCTCAAGCTGGCGACCGTGGTGCGGTGGCGTACCACCGGCGCGTGCGGTCCGAGGTGTTCCTCGATCCAGCGGCGCAGCGAGGATTCGGCGTCGAGGCCGACGAGAGGGTGTTCGGCGACCTCGCTGTAGGTCAGCGCGGTCCGTCCGGCGAGGATTCCTCCGGCCTGGCCGATCACGACCAGGGAGTCGTCGCCGAGGGGCTCAATGTGCAGGCCGCAGTCGCGGGCCTCGTCGTCGAGGACGACCCCCAGGTCCGCTTCGCCGTCGGCGAGCATCCGCACGGTTTGGGGGGTGCGACTCTCGGACATTGTGACGTCGATGTCCGGGTGGGCGCGGAGGAACGAGATGAGGGCCTGCGGCACGAGCCGGTGCATCGCGGAGCCGCCACCGAGCAGGGTCAGGGGAGCGGACGGGGACCGGGTGTAGCTCGCGACGGCGCTTTCGAGCCGTACGGTCTGGGCGAGTACGTCGCGTGCGTGCCGGGCCAGGGCCGTCCCCGCCGGCGTGGGCCGCACGCCCCGGCGGCCACGGATCAGCAGTGCCACGCCGGCGTGGTGTTCCAGCGAGCGCACTCTGGCACTGGCCGAGGGCAGGCTCAGGTGCATGCGATGAGCGCCCCCCGTGATCGACCCCTCCGAGACGATGTGGAGAAAGAGCCGCAGGTCGTCCAGGTCATAGCGCACCGACTCAGGCTAAGGCACAGGCTTAGGCTGGGTACGCCGATCACGCATTGTGAACCCACGCGTCACGGAGCGATGCTCGGTGTGTGACCGAGTTTTCCCTCGTCCTGCTGGCCGGTGTCGCAGCCGGAGTCCTGAACGCCATAGGGGGTGGGGACACGTTCGTGGCGCTGCCCGCTCTCGTCGCCTTCGGCCTGCCACCGGTGACGGCGAACGCAGTGTCACGGGCCTTCCGCGTACCCGGCGCCGTGGCCGGCGCGTGGGTGTACCGACGCGACGTCGCCGCTTTCGGGCCTACGTCTACGAAGGCGCTGACAGCGTGTTGAACTCACGAGCCGTCCTGATCGGACAGTTCGTCCTCGCCGTGTACGGCGGATACTTCGGCGGAGCCGTAGGCATCCTGATGCTGGCCCTGTGGAGCATCGGCCTCGGCCTTGACGCCGCGGTCGGCAAACCGATGCGGATCGCCCAGCTCGCGGCCATCTATCTCAGCGCGAGGTGCTGTTCCTCACCGCCATGTTGGTCGGCGCCGTGGCCGGGGGCTTCGCCGACGCCCATCTCGCCCGTCGTCTTCCCGCCTGGCTGCCTCGGGGCGTCGTCCCGGCGACCGCCGTGATCACGACCGTCCTGTATTTCCTGCGCGGCTGACCACACGGGGAGCCGCAGTAATCACCGCCCCTCGTCCGAAACGGAGGCTGACGACATGACCGAAAGCGGCGCGGGAGCCACCGCGCCCTACACGGACGCGGCGCGAGCGAGGCTGGTGATGGCCTACGAAGCATGCGAACTGGCCGACCTCGCGCGTGCCGCCGTCCCCATCGGCGAGCATGAGCTGAACCCCGACGGCACCACCCGTGCGCCAGGCACTGTGCTGGCCGATGCCGCCCGAGTGCTCGCCGCCGCGCAGCGGTTCTTCGAAGCCGCCGCCGTGTTCGAGCGGATGGGCGGCACCGACTGGCAGCTCATCGGCGAGGTCCTGTACGTGACTCCCCACACCGCTCGGATGCGGTTCGCGATGCCCGAGACGGCCTTCCGGGAAGAACTGCTCTCCCCCGAGGAGACTCGCTCGGGCGAAGCCGCCGCCGAGGTGACCAGCCTGCGGGCCCACATGGCCAGGCAACCGCTGGAGACGGCCCTCGACCTCGACGACTGGGTGCTGCGCCACGAGGACGGCGACAGCGACCTCGGCACCGCACCAGTCTCCGGCGGCTTGGTCCGCAGGGACCCTCACCGTTGTACCGAGAACTTCTCCTGACTCACTGACAGGAGAGACGTGGACGAGCGACGGCCTCGGCCTGGTGGCGGTGGCGATGTCGTGCCTCTCCCGGGCGAGCATCACCCCGTCGGCGCCGACCTGCTTGCCGCGCGCCAGCGGCCTGATGGTCGGCCGGTGGTGTACACGTTCTTCACGTGCTGACCAGCGCGTCCCACATCCGCGTGTCCATGGATCACCGGTGTTGCGGGTGATCGCGAGGCCTGGTCACGCGACCAGGCGCAGCCAGGCCGCTGCGAGTGCGGCGTGACCGGCCGGCGTCGGATGTACGCCGTCGGCGGCCCAGTACTCCGGCCCGGTCGTCGCGGCGAGCTTGGCGAACATGCGGTCGGCGGCAAGCAGTTGCGCGCCGTACTTGCGGGCGAGTGTGAGGAACGGCTCGATGAGAATCAGCTTTGTGCCCGCCTCGGCGAGGGGCGCGAGCAGGCGGTCATAACTCGCTTCGAACTCCTCCACGGGGATCACGTACCCCTTCGGTCCAGGGTGTGCCAGCCCATGTCGTCGACCCCGACGAGGATTGATACCACGTCCGGGCGGGCATCGAGTACGTCTGTCTGCCAGCGGGCTTCGAGGTCCATCACCTTGTCGCCCGCGTTCGCGGTGTTCAGCCAGGTCACGGGCCGGTTCGGGTGCCGGAGTCCCCACTCGCCCGCGACGCGCAGCGGGTAGCCGAACCCGAGACCGTCTTCGCTCTCCAGCCGTTGGCAGTCGGTGATCGAATCACCGGTGAACAACGGCCCCACCTCCCTTCACCCCTGACGAGGCCGAGATCGGCCGGGCTCGGAAGCGGACCGATGAACGGCCGGAGGACGGCGTGGTCTCGCTCGACCAGAGTCTCGGGGTTTTTGACGGATTTCCCCACGTCGCGGCGGGTGACGGGCCACCTGTCCTTCGATCCGAAGGGTGGATGCGCTCGGAGGTTCCGAACCCTGTGGTGGACCCGGGCGGCACGTCCTCGGATGTGGAATAAACCGATCGCCCCGCGTCGATGCCAGCCATCGGCCGACAGCTGTTGCGTGACGCAGGCAGCTGGCAATGACCGTCGAACCGTCTGCCGCAGCGGAGATGGCTGATCCGTTGAGTGAGGGCAGCACGAGTCGGGGAGTGAACGGGGCTTTCAGGAGTGCTGCCGGAGACAGCGGCCCCGACGCCGTCCCGTCCTCCACTCGACGGCGTTCCGCGGCCCGCTCAGCCTCATATCCGCCCGCACAAGACCCGGCAGGGAAAGCCGCCGGAGGGGCCACGCTGCGCCTGGATGGCCGATCACATATTCAGGTGATGTCGTTGTCGGCCGCTCCGCGAAACCATGGCGGTGTCCGTCACCGGCAACCGCTCGGCCCGCTCGTCGGCGACGGACAAGGACAGGCCAACGAGTCACCCGCCCGCCGAGGGCGATGCGAGTTCCGTTGTGCAATCTGGCGACCGCTGCGAGCTCGGGCCGCGCGCGCCCTGGCGGTGACCAAATGACGACCCCTGAAGAAGCCGCCGCTGTGGGACTCCATCGGGCACTGGGCCCCTCAAAGGAGACGTGGTCTACATTGGAAACCATTAGAGAGTCGAGGCTTTCGACGCCTCCGGCAACTTCTGTACAGCCGCGCATCGCCTTCAACTCCGGATACGGTCACACCGCCGGCCTCTTCGACGCTGTACGGCGGGGCTCCGCAATGGGACCGTGCCCGCACCGTCCAGCCGGCCGACGGAGCATGGGTCACAAGATCGCCGCCCGCCTGACCGGCTCCGACTCGGCCGGAACGCCCATCGCCGCCACCGACGAGTTCGCCGTCCCGGGTCTCGAACTCCCGGGGTCGAGCGGGCCCCGAACATGCTCCGTTCACAGCCGCATCGCCACGCCGTCCGCTGGACGGACCGCACAAAGGAGATCACCGTGACCGAGTTCAAGCCCGTGCCTGACTTCGCCCTCGGGCCGGACATTCCGGAGTCCACCGGGTATGCCGTCACTGACCTGGGCGGCGATGTCTACCTCGTCACGCAAGGGATGATCAACACGATGTTCCTGGTGACCAAGAACGGCGTCGTCCTCGTGGACGCCTCGCCGTTCCTCGGGGACAAACTGCTGGGGGCCATGGAGTCGGTCACCCCCAAGCCCCTCACCCACCTCATCTACAGCCACGCGCACGCCGACCACATCGGGGCCGCTCACCTGCTGAACCGGGACGGCCTGAAGATCATCGCGCACGAGATCACCGGCGACCTCATCAAGGAGGCCAAGGACGACCGGCGCCCGCTGCCCACCGAGACCTTCAGCGGTCGGCACCAGGAGATGGACATCGACGGGGTCAGGTTCGTCCTCGACTACACGGGGGACTGGCACGTGGCCGGCAACCTGTTCATCCACCTCCCGGAGCAGAGACTCCTGGGAGCGATGGACAGCTTCGCGCCGAAGAGCGCACCGTTCTTCCGGCTGTACTTCTCCGCGCACGTGCCCGCGTACTACGACGCCATGGACGAGTTGCTCGAGTACGACTTCGACACCATCGTGACCGGCCACATGGCGCTGCCCGGCACCCCCGAGGATGTCGCGACGAACCGCGAGTTCATCCGCGACCTGCGCACCGCAGCCGCCGAGGCGCTGCGGACGGTCGACCTGAAGGAAGCCGCAGCCGCCGCCAAGGTGCCGCACAACAACCGACAGGCCGAACTGAAGGTCTGGATGGACGCGGTCGTCACGCACGCGGCGGAGCTGATGCCTTCCTGGGACGAGCGCCTGGCAGGAACCGACATCTTCCTGCGTGACAACCTCAACGCGGTCGCCTGGAGCGTCTTCATCGACTAGGCCGAAGGCCTACGTGGCGAGGGGCGAGCCGCGGTATGTCCATCCGCGCGCGAGGCGTGCGGCCTCGCGGCGCCACGAAGGAAGGACCTCTCATGGTGCCAGTGGCCAGAGCGGAACAGTTGGCGCAGAGCATCGGCCTGGTCGCCGACGCTGTCGGCGGTACGCCGGTGGACCAGTACGAGAATCCGACTCCGGATTCGGAATGGAGGGTGAAAGACCTCGTCAATCACATCGCGATGATGCTCGTGCTGACACGGGATGTGGGCACCCGCACGGATTGGGATTCCGCCCTGCTGGCTGCGAACCCGGTGCCCCTTTTTGCCGGGCGGCCGGAGACGGAGTGGGCCCGGCTCGTGAACAGCCAGGCGGAGCCGGCGGCCAGAGCCTGGTCCGAGCCGGCGGCGTGGCAGGGAGAGGCGGGCCTCGGTGGGCCGCCCCATGCCCGCCGAAGCACTTGGTGGAATCCTCATCACGGAATTCGCCATCCACGCCTGGGACGTGGCGGTAGCCACTGGCCAACGCCTCGATGTGCCCGAGCCCTTGGCCAAGACGTTTGTTCCTTACTGGGACAAATGCGTTATTCGTGCTGCGGATGTGCGCGCGGGTCTTTCTTGGCCCGGAGGGGTGTCATGTCGTGCGCTGGGCCGGCCGGGGCCACTGCTGACGCGGCTCGGCTGAGGGCCTGGCCTAGAGGCGGAGCCCGCCTCGGTGGTGTAGAGGCAGATGCTCAGGCCGGGGTCGGCGGGCAGGGCCAGACCGAAGGCCACCCCCGCATCCTCGGGACGCAGGCGAGCCCGCCGCGAGCACACCAAGTCACCAAGCACGCAGTTGTGGTCCATGCATCCGGGCGTTACCACCGCAGTGGCGTGCCGGGGCCGGTGAAGGTGGACCAGCCAGACCTAGGTTCAGCAGAGCGGCGGCACGGTGGGGTGCACCGTCCGCTCGACCAGGCGGTGCGCTCCAGCATGCGCAGGTTCTGGGTGAACATCTTGTGGCTGACGCCCCCTCGACCTCGTGCCGCAGCTCGCTGAAGCGCAGGGTGCACTCGCCGAGCGCCTCAATGATCAGGAATGCCCACTTGTCGGCGACGTCCGAGAAGATCTCCCGCGCCAGGGAGTCCGCGCGCCTCAGGTCAGCGTCCTCGGGCAGGCCCTTGAGCAGCTGCTTGGTCACCATCAGGTTCCTCAGTCACCGAAAAGTGCGTTCTTCCAGGTCGACTTTCACTCTCCTACAGTTTCTGAGTAACCGTGAGAGAGTAAGCCAGGAGGGCGAACCCCGTTGACCACCATCGATGTCTTCAACCACAACGTGCCGGCCGAGAGCGACTTCGGCTACTCGCAGGCGATCAAGTCCGGCGATCTGATCCACGTCTCCGGACAGCTCTCGCTCGACAAGGTGGGCGAGTTCCTCTACGCGGACGATTTCGCCGCCCAGCTGAAGCAGACCTACGTCAACCTGGACAAGGTCCTGAACCACTACCGCGTCACCCGGAACCAGGTCGTCTCCCAGACCCTGTACGTGGTGAACCTGCGGCAGAATGCCACGGCGACGGCCGAGGGCAACCTGGCGTACTTCGGCGACCACCGCCCGGCCAGCACGGTCCTGGGCGTCACCGAGCTGACCTTCCCCGGCCAGGTCATCGAGATCAGCTTCGTCGTCGACACGAAGCTGCCCGCCTGAGCTTGTCCGCCGCGCACGGCCCGGCTTGGTCGGCCTCCGGGAGAAGCGGAACGGTCAGAGCGACCGTTCCGCGAACGCTTCCACAACCCGCTTTTCGGGTAGACGTGGGGCGCTGAGGCAGCGAACCAGCAACCGGACCTGCCGTTCTGCTGCACGGAACCGGACCAGTGCAGGCCTGCCAAGGCCGACTGACGACCGCGGGTTCCTACTCGGCAGCCCGCCGCCCTCCGAGCGGCGGGCTGTCCCCCATGGACTGCTGCTATTTCTCGTGAACATCCACGTCGAAGGAGACCTCGCCGCCGGAGAACCGGGAGCCTTGATCCCGAGCAGTGACGGCGGTGCGCCTCAAATCAGTACTGCCGGTCCAAAGCCTCTGCAAGGCCCCGGAGTTCGCGCGCTCTGCGGCGGGACACCGCCAGCATCACCCCTTCGAGGAACTCGCGGGCCTGCCATGGGTCGCCACAGCAGGCCCACTCCGTGCAGCCGCCCGTCTCGTACCCCCACAGCCGTCGATTCGGCTGGTGGACGAAGCTCCGCCGGCGCCAGCGCCGAGCCGGTCGAGCCCGGCGCACGGGTACTTCTTCCGACGTTCGATCCGTCGGACTTCGGCGAGTGCTGCTGAGGAGAGGCCACGGATGGTCGTGATGTCGTCGTGCGCCCCGGTGCCGGCGGGGTAGTTCGGCCCGGACGCGGCCAGGACGCCTACGCGACCAGCCCGGATCCACCGCGCCTCGGACAGCCTGCGGCTCGTACCTACATCTCTGCCTCATCGAGTCTGTATCGCACGAGGGCCTGAGGCTGCTGCGCGACCCGGACGTGGTCGAACTGGACGACGATGCTGAGGACCTGACGCGAAGGCCGCGAGAAGCCACAGCTCAAGCGCCTCGGACGGCCTCCTTCTCCCACGCCGCCCACGGCGCGGGCGCGCAGCGGGCACCCCGCGTCCGCTGTCGCCGTATCCGCGGGCAGCCCGCCCGCACCTCTGTGGTTCTTACGCGCCGAGCTGCGCTGTCCGTAGCAGAGGGGCTCATTCGGCCCAGTCGGAGCTCTTGATGACGTCGACGAAGTCGCCGCGGCGGAAGCCGGGGACGAAGTGGGCGAGGACGTCGGCTTTGACGTTGCCGAACGTGGTGTCCGGGCGGTCCTTGATGCCCTCGGTGAACATGGCGAGGATCCGGTTCTTGAAGTCGGGGCGGGGATGGGCAGCGATCACCGCAGCGCGCTGCTCGTCGGGGACCGCGTGGTAGCCGATGCCCAGGACGTCCAGTTCCACGCCGCGGGTGACCAGAGCAATCTCGGGAGCCATGTGCAGCGGGATCTCCGGGGTGGTGTGCAAGGCGATGGCCGTCCACACCCGCTCGGCCGGCTCACCGGTGATGCCGTGGGTCTGCAGGAAGCGGCGGGCCTCGTCGGCGCCGTCGATCTCGAAGCGCTGGTCGGTACGGCGGAAGCGTTCCGTCAGCCCCAGGTCGTGGAACATCGCCCCCACGTACAGCAGCTCAGGGTCGAAGTGCAGCCCCTGCTCGGCGCCGCGCAGCGACCCGAACAAGAACACCCGGCGTGAGTGGTCAAACAGCAGCGGCGGACTGACCTCGCGCACCAGCTCGGTCGCCTCACGCGCCAGGGCGCTGTCCGGGATCCGCACACCTGCGATCGTCTCGCTCATCAGGGTTTCCTCTCCTTGGCACCTGGTCGGTGGACTCCTCCACCCTCGCCCGTGCCGTAGGCTGGCACCATGTCTGTCCAGCCATATGAACCACAGATTCAGACATGACGCATCGGATCGCCTTCCTCGTGTTCGACGGCGTGACCCTGCTCGACGTCAGCGGCCCCCTGGAGGTGCTGCACCAGGCCGGCCGGCTCGGGCACCCCTACACCTGTGCCCTGGTCTCGCCCCGCGGCGGTGACGTCACTACGTCCAGCGGGCCGGTGCTGGCGGGCACCACCGCCGCGGCCGATGCCGGGCCCGTCGACACCCTCGTGGTCGCCGGGGCCGACCACCTCGCCGACCAGGGTCCCCAGGAGGAACTGCTGGCCGCGGCCGACGCCCTCGCCGCTCAGACGGCACGGGTCGCCTCGGTCTGCAGCGGCGCCTTCGTCCTGGCCGCACTCGGCCTACTCGACGACCGCCGGGCCACCACCCACTGGCGCCACGCCCGCACCCTCGCCCGCCGCCACCCTCGCGTGCACGTCGAACCGGACGCCCTGCATATCCACGACGGCCGCTACATCACCTCGGCAGGCATCAGCGCTGGCATCGACCTGATGCTGGCGCTGGTAGAACACGACCACGGCCCCGACACCGCCCGCGACATCGCTCGCGAGCTGGTCGTGTTCATGCAGCGTCCCGGGGGCCAGTCCCAGTTCTCCACCGCACTGGCCACCCCACCCGCACGCAGCGACCTGCTGCGCACGCTGACCGCCTCCGTGCTCGCCGACCCCACCGCCGACCACAGCCTGCCCGCCATGGCCGCATCCGCCGCCGTCAGCACCCGGCACCTGACCCGGCTGTTCCAGACCGACCTGCACACCACCCCCGCCCGCTGGGTCGAGCGTGTGCGTCTCGACCGTGCCCAGCAACTCCTCCTCGACGGACACAGCATCACCTCCGCCGCCCACCACAGCGGCCTCGGCAGCGACGAGACCCTGCGCCGCGTCTTCGCCCGCCATCTGGGCATCACGCCCACCGAGTACCGCAAGCGCTTCACCACCACACACGATCAGGCCCCGCTGTCATGACAGCGCTCCACGGCCGACGACGGTGGACTTGACATCCGATCAGGTTGCATTTGGCACTGGAAAGTCATGACTGCCCGAACCGTGACGCACCCGCCGACAGCGCCTGCTGCACCCGCGGCGTGAAGACCGCCGCGCTGGCCGCTGGGGGGCAGGGTGCTGGGTCAATGGCCCGACACTGCGGCCGTCGTCGCTCCGCAGCTGCCCAGCCACGTCGACGCCGTCGCGTTCCACCTGGAGACCAGGCAGCCCGATCTGCTCCCGGACTCGCCCGCCTTCGCCTGCAAGTCGAGGCGAACCACCCCGGGACTGCGGGCGCCATTCACCCGCGCCAGGCGGCGGTCCGCGGAACTGGCCGATCATGAGCACCGCGCGTCGGCCGCTGGGCTGCGGCCCGCACCCCCAGGTCCCGTGGTTCCGCAGTGCGGCCGAGGCCGATGTCGAGGCGGCGCCGCTGTGCCGGCCCGGCGGACTGGAGCACTTGGCCCAGCTCCGCGAGCGCGGCGTACTCGGCTGCCCACCCCAATCCGCCTGCGTGAGCCGAGCGTTCCGCCATTCCCGGTGTCTTCCTGTTCCGACCCCTGCGGGGGTCTCCGCGTCGCGACGTAGGCGGCGAGCAGCGGGCCGGCTGGCGGTGCGGGGGCGAGCCGGTAGACGGTCCAGGCGACGTGCAAGCTCTCGTCGAAGCGCTCGAGCTGGGCGCCGTGGCAGCCGTCACAGGACATGGGTGAGCAATAGTCCCCGGGTTCCGTGTTCGTCCGCAGTTCCCTGGCACGACTGAGAGTGCCTGGACCTGGGCCTGTTACCTCGTCCGGGTGACTGCCGGCCGTTCTGACCCAACCTCATCCGTAGTGCGCAACTCTCATCCCTGTCGGGATTCCTTCAGTCTGGGTGAAGTCGTGGAGGCGTGGGTTGGCTCTGGCCGTAGTGCGCGATCTGCGTGAGTACCGGGCGCCGGTGAGCGAGGAGGAGCTCGCCGAGTTCGAGACCGACGTGCTGGCGGGGTTCGTACTCGCGCGGGCCTCGGCCGGTCTGGTCGACAGCACGATCCGCAACGACACCAACCATCTGGAGCTGATCCGGGACTGGTTCGGCCGTCCGCTGTGGGAGATGGAGCCGGCCGACGCCGACGTCTATTTCGGCAAGGTGCTGCGCGGCGCCAAACCGTCGACCCGGACCGGCCGGGCGAGTGCGCTGGCGGTGTTCTTCCAATTCCTTGAGCTGCGGCACAAGGTCGAGTTGCACAACCTCACCGGCCGTGTGGTCGAGTGCCCGCTGGACGAGATGAACCGGCCGCGGGCCTCGTTGGAACCGCAGCTGCGGATCCCGCCCAGCGAAGCAGAGATCGAGGAGCTGTTCGCGGGGTGGCGCGAGGAGCTGGTGACCTGCCGCAAGTTCGGCCCGGCCGCCCGCAATTACGCGGTGGCCCGGCTGGCGGCGGACGTGGGGCTGCGGATCAACGAGGCACGGATGCTCGACCTGGACGACGTCCGGTGGGAGCTGGGCCGCTTCGGCAAGCTCAACATCCGGCACGGCAAGGGCTCCCGCAGACGCGGGCCGAAGCCACGGCTGGTGCCGCTGATCAACGGCGCCGACCGCAACCTGCGGTGATTCATCGAGGACGTGTGGGGCCACTTCGACGCCGACCACACCCGGCCGGGCGCCCCACTGTTCCCCTCCGAGCGCAAGAACCAGGACGGCTCGTGCTCGCGGGCGACCGCCGACGTCTTCCGCCGGTCGCTGGCCGACGCCGCCGCCCAGCACCTGCCCACCTGGGCCGGGAAGCTCACCCCGCACGTGCTGCGGCACTTCTGCGCCTCCCAGCTCTATCTCGCCGGCATGACCTTGTTCGCGATCCAGGAGCTCCTCGGACATACCTGGACCGGTACCACGGCCCGGTATATCCACGTCCACGGCACCCATGTCGAAGACGCCTGGGTCGCCGGACAGCAGCGCGCCACCGACCGATGGAAAGGACTGGCCCAGTGAAGTGGAACCTTCGCCTGGCGGCCGCCAACCGCGGCATCTGGAAGGCCAGCGAACTCCAGCGGATGCTCGCCGAACGCGGCGTGGTGATCAGCGCGGGGAAGATGTCGGGCCTGTGGTCCGGTCAGCCGAACACCGTCAAACTCGACGAGCTGGACGTCATCTGCGCGGTGCTCGCCTGCGGCGTCGACGAACTGCTGCTGCCCGAGCCGGCGCGAGTGCCGGAGCCGACACCAGCAACTGACTCACAGGCCACTGCGGTGGGCCAGCCACGCGCCGTCGCCCCGCGTCCTCGCACCGGCCGGTCCCTGCCGCCACGATGACCTGCGTGCACTGCGGCAAGCCGCTGCCCGAAGAATCGCGGCGGGACCGGGCGTACTGCGACAACAAGTGCCGGGGCCTGGGCTCCTACTACCGGCGCAAGGCGGGTGTCCCACCCCCACCACACTGGCAGCACCCCGCCCTCACCTCGGACAACCCAGTGCTGCGGTCGGCCGCAGCACATGCCAAGCAGCTCAGCGAGGCCAACGGATGGTCGCCGTCACTCGTGCGGTGCGCGATGGACGGCCTGACTGCGGTGCTGGCCGACCGCCCGCCCGGCAAGCCCGTGAAACTCACCGAAGTCCGTGCGCGAATACCGCGACACGCTTCCAGCCTTCGGGTCGCCGAGGTCCTCACCGACCTGGAGCTGTTGGAAAACGACAGCGTATTGGCGGTCCGCACCTGGATCGAGAACCGCACCGCCGAGCTGCCCGCCGGGTTCGCCAGCGACGTCCGCGCCTGGCTGCTGGTCCTGCTCGACGGCGACAGCCGTGCCAAGCCCCGGTCCCACGCTTGCGTCTACGTCTACTTCGGCGTCCACCCCCTGCTGGAGAACTGGGCGACGACCCGTGGACACCTGCGCGAGATCACCGTCACCGACGTCACGGCCGCGCTGTCACCCCTGCGCGGATGGCAGCGGCGCAACGCCATCGCCGCACTGCGCTCACTGTTCCGCTTCGCCAAGAAGCGCGGCCTGATCTTCGCCAACCCCACCACTCGCCTCAGGATGGAAGACATCCCACGCAGCCTGCTGCCGATGACCGACGCCGAAGTGCTCGCCGTCCAACGGATCGCCGTCACCCCGGCGCAACGGCTGATCGTCGCCCTGGCCGCCGTCCACGCCGCCCGCGCCACCGCCATCCGCCGCCTCACACTGGACGACCTCGACCTGCCCAACCGTAGGATCACCATCGCCGGACACGGCCAACGGCTCGGCGAACTGCCCCACCAGACCCTGCTGGCCTGGCTCGACCAGCGCCGGGCCACCTGGCCGAAGACCCCCAACCGGCACGTCCTGATCAACGCGAAGACCGCCCTGGGAACCAGGCCCGTCAGCCCCGAATACCTCAAGCGGCACCTACTGCACCAGGGCGTCTACCTCGAACGCATCCGCGGCGACCGGGTCCTGCACGAAGCACTGACCGCCGGCGCCGACCCGCTGCACCTCGCCCTGGTCTTCAACCTGTCCCACACCACCGCGAGCAGCTACGCGGCCATCGCCCAGAACCTGCTCGACGACACGGCTGCTGTCGAGGAGCTGCCGTTAAACCAGTGGCGTCCCCGCCGACGAACCTCATAGCTTGTGCACTCGTGACTGACGCTCCGAAGATGCGCCCGAATCCACACGACCTCGGCCGGGTGTTCAACGAGGTGCCGGAGCTCTACGACCGGGTCCGGCCGGGATACCCCGACGAGCTGTTCGCAGACCTTGTCGCCGTCACCGGCACGGACGACAGGTCGTCGGTGCTGGAGGTGGGCTGCGGAACCGGTCAGGCGACGCGCTCGCTGGCAGCACTCGGATGCTCAGTGACCGCCATCGAGCCGGGCGCAGACATGGCCGCACTCGCTCGCCAACGGATCGCCTCCTTCCGCAACGTCGAAGTCGAGACGTCGACGTTCGAGGAGTGGGACGACCGTGGCCGACGCTTCGATGCTCTCGTGGCCGCGCAGTCGTGGCACTGGGTCGACCCGTCGATCGGCTGGCAGCGGGCGCACGACGTGCTCCATCCCGGAGGCTGGATGGCGCTGCTCGGCCACGTCGTTGTCCGCCGGCCGGGAGAGCCGGAGGTGTACGCCGAGACCGCCGATCTCCTCGAGCAGTTCTGCCCCGGGAACCCCGACTGGGGTCATCCTCCCCTGGAGGACGACGTGCGCACCACCGACGAGGGCTGGGGCCTGGTCGAAGACCCCGGAGGACTGTTCGGCCCAACGATCGTGCGCTGGTATCCGACCGTTCAGTGGTTCAACGGGGACGGCTTTGCCGATCACCTTCGCTCGTTGTCGCTGTACCGGAGGCTCGACCGCGACGTCCGAGAGCCCCTGCTCGACGCCGTAGCCGAGCGCATCCGCACGCGGATGGGCGATCGAGCATCACGCCGTTACCTGAGCGTCCTCCGTGTCGGACAGCGGGCCGAGTGAGCCCAGTGGTGAAGGACCTGCCGATTCAGCGGCAACGGACCCGCCGCACTTTCACGCCTGCCTGCCGGAAACGCCGTGGGTTCCCAGTGAAAGCACTTCAGTCACGCTGAACCCACGGCCGACGTGCCGGTAGGAACGCTGTCACCAGCCGCAAACGAGGGCGGTGTCAGGTCCGGCGCCGTGCGGCGGGGTCGCGCTCAGCAACATGTCGGGCGACTGCGTCGACGCAGGGGCGGGCGTACGGGTCCAGAGATCGGACGGAGGCGTGGCGGGAGCGGGCCAGCAGCATCGGGGTGGAGGTGCCGGCCTCGGCATCGTGTGTCAGGGCGCTGTGACGTGGCCAGTGAAGGGGCCAGCCGTCCAGGTCCTGGATGCCCTCGGGCGAGGCGAGCGGGTTCGCGAGCGACCGGGTGTTCTCCTCGAAGATCTCCTCGGCGCGGCGGTAGGGGAGCCGGGCCCGGCCGGTCTCCGGGCACGCAGGGCTTCCAACAGCGCCGAGTCGTCGATCGCGGCGACGGGGAGGACGGGCGGCCTCGCGCCCCGGCGGGCGGGTGCCCTGCCCTTCCGGTCCTGCCGCAGTAAATCCGGTATTTGCTGCGGCAGGACCGGAGTCAGGTCTGCACTCGCCGGGCGAAGCGGCGCAGGGCGAGGTAGCCCAGAGCGGCGGTGCCGAGGGTGAGGGCGGTGAGGTAGGCCCAGGTGGGCATGTGGCCGGTGGAGGGCGTGACGTTGGCGCGGAGGCCCTCGCTCATATAGACGAGCGGGTTGGCCAGGGTCAGGACCTGGACCCAGCGGATCGGTTGCAGAGCGGTCCATGGGTAGTAGACGCAGCCCAGCATGGTGGCGGCGGCCAGGAGCAGGCCGAGCAGCGGCCCGAAGGCGGAGGCGTCGACCGCGGTTCCGAGCAGCAGTCCGAGTGTGGAGGCGAGCAGCGCGCTGAGTACCAGTGTGGTCAGCAGCAGGGGCCAGTTGTCGATGTGGGCTCGGGGCGCGTTGCCGGGGGCGTGGACGAGCCAGACGATCGGGACGACGACGAGGGTCGAGACGAGGCCGAAGATCGCGGATGAGGTGATCTTCTGGAGGCCCAGGGCCCAGACGGGCAGGGGCGCCAGGGCGCGGTCGGTGATCTCGCGACCGGGGCCGAGTTCGGCGGCCAGCGGCCCGGTGACGGACATGATGCTCTGCAAGGTGAGGGTGCTGGCGATCAGGCCGGGCAGCAGGATCGTGGAGAACGAGGTCGCGCCGCCGAGTCCGCTGCCGATGCTGGGCATGACGTAGGCGAAGGCGAAGGTGAACAGCAGTGGCTGGAGGCCGACCTGGACGAGCAGCGCGGGCAGATTGCGGCCCAGGACGTGGAGGTCGCGCGTGGTCAGCGCGCGGTAGGCGTGCCAGGCGGCCCGGGGGGACGACAGCGGGCGGGGGGTGGTGGCGAGGGGGTTCGCGGTGGTCATGGCGTGTAGTCACGTCCGGTCAGGGTGAGGAAGGCGGTCTGCAGGCTGGGGGCGTGGTGGTGGCGTCGCGGACGGTGAGGCCGGCCGCGCTGCCGGCTCGCAGCAGGTGGCCCAGGAGGCCGTCGGGATGTGTGGTGCTGACCCGTACGGTCGGGCCGTCGACGGCCACGTCGTGGGGGCCGCCGGGGATGCTGTGGAGGGCTTCGGTGGCCGGGGTGGCATCGGCGTCGTAGTGGACGGTGATGACCGTCTGCGCTCCCCTGGACGCCTTGATCGCGCCGGGGGTGTTGCAGGCGAGCAGGTGCCCGTGGTCGATGACGGCCAGGCGTTGGCACAGGGCTTCGGCCTCGTCGAGGTAGTGGGTGGTCAGTACCACGGTCTGGCCGGTCTCGTGCAGGCTTGCGATGATCTGCCAGAGGTCGTCGCGTGCCTGCGGGTCCACGCCCGCGGTGGGTTCGTCGAGGAAGAGCACCTCCGGCAGGTGCATCAGGGCCCGGCCGATCATGACGCGGCGGGCCTGGCCGCCGGAGAGCTGGTGGGCTTTGGCGCCGGCCTTGTCGGCGAGGCCGAAGCGCTCCAGCAGTTCGAGCGCGCGGCGGCGGGCGGCGGGGGCGGACATGCCGAAGTAGCGGCCGCGGAAGGCGAGGTTGTCCGCGACGGTGAGCGCGCGGTCCAGGGTGTTGGCTTGAGAGACCACACCGATGCGGGACTTCACGCCGACCGGGCCGGCACTCACCTCGTACCCGGCGACCCACGCCTTTCCGGCGCTTGGCGCGACCAGGGTGGTGAGCATGCCGATGGTGGTGGACTTGCCGGCGCCGTTGGTGCCGAGCAGGCCGAAGAACTCTCCCTGGTGGACCGTCAGGTCCAGGCCGTCTACGGCGACAAGGCCACCCTGTGCGTGAGGATAGACCTTGCGCAGGCCTTCCATGCGGATGGCTGTCGGGGCGTGGGCCGTGGTGGCGGCGGTTGGTTTCATGTGGGTGTTCTCCAGGGTGCGGATGAGACATCCGTCGGGAGGCATGCGGGGGTCAGCGGGCGAGGGTGTGACCGGGCAGGCCGGTGCCGCCCAGGTGCGTCAGCAGCGCAGACAGCCGGCCGATGTCCTCCTGGCTCCACGGGGGCGCGGCGAAGATCTCGGCGGCGATCTGCTCCGCCGTGGCGAGCATGTCCGTCAGACGTGCGCGGCCGGTGTCGGTCAGCGCGGCGTAGGCCACCCGGCCGTCACGGGCGTCCGTCTCGCGCGTCACCAGCCCGATCCGCTCCAGCGGCGCCAGTCCCCGGGTCACCCCGGAGGCAGTCAGACCCAGCGCCTCGGCCAGGTCCACCCGGCGCATCCGACCGCCGGGCGCCTGCCCCAGACGCAGCAGCATCGTGAAGTCGGCCAGGCTCACCCCGTGCAGCCCTCCCAGACTCGCGTCGAACCGCTTCACCAGGGCCGTCTGGGCCCTCACGAGACGCAGCGACGCATCCAGCGCATCACTCATTGCCACCTCCTTGACTGCTCAAGCATATCAGGAGCTTGAGCAGTCAAGGATTTGTTTAGTTGATGGCCGGACGGAGTCCTTGCACAGGAGCTCGGGGTACCGGGGTCCCGCGACCGAGGCGTGGGCGTGGCCGCGCTCGGTCAGCCACGCTTCTTCCTCCCCGGAGTCCAGGAAACGGAAGGTGAAGGCGGATCGCGCTGTCAGGTCGTAACCGAGGTGCCCCTCGGGCGTGAAGGCCGCGCTCAGAACGTCGTGCTCTGCGGTGCGGGCCAGGAGTTCCACAATGGGCATGGGCTGTACCGCCTGCGTGGCACGGTTCGCTATCCGAAGGCGGCGTAGCCATGTCGAGAAGACCACCGGTAAGCCGTGTGCGGGAAAGCCGCACGCACGGATTGAAAGGAGACGGAGGAACCGGGTCCGACAGGGCGCCGCGCCTCCAACTACGGGCTGGAGCCCCTGGCCCAGCTCCGCGAGCGCGGCGTCGTACTCGGCTCCCCACCCCAGCAAGGTGGTCCGGCGCTGAGTGGGCATGATGCGGGGCAGAACCGCAGCGGCCCTGCCCCGCATCACGTGGCCCGTCTACCTCTGCCAGACGCGCACGTAGTCGACCGACTTCTGCGCCGAGACCGTCGCCGGGTTCGGTTCATGACCGGGGCTGGAGTACACGTACAGGTCCTCGATGATGTTCGTGTTCTCCGAGGGGGTGCCCGCCACGGTGCACACCAGCTGGCCGTCGATGTAGAACCTCGTGCCGCTGGGTGAGATGTCCGCACCGTAGGTGTGGAAGCCGTCGCCCGGGTCGAACTCCAGCGTCGGCTGGCAGCCGCCGCCGGAGCCCGCGTGCGAGGTCAGGTAGAGCTTGCGCGGGTTGTCGCTGTACTGCTCGTAGGCATCGGTCTCCTGCCAGGAGTTTACGCCGTCCGCCTGCCAGGTCCAAAAGGCGGGCCAGAAGCCGCGCTTGTCGGAGACCGGCTTGCCGTTCGCGTCCTTGACGTTGTACGTCAGCTTGGCGCGCGACTCGATGAAGGCGTGCTTGAAGGTGTAGCCGCTGGAGCCGGTCGAGGTGAGCAGGCAGGACGTCCAGCCGTAGCCCGTGCCCGACGGAGAGGTGTAGCTCTCCCGCTTTGCGGTGATGGTGACCGCGCCGTCCCTCTCCTGGCAGTTGCGATCGAGGTTGTACTCCAGCTGCTGGTTGTCCTTGTTGCCGCGGCCGTTGTCGACGAGGGAGCTGGAGTTGCCGCGCCACTTGGTGCCCCAGTCGACCGAGGTGCCGTTGAACTCGTCCCACCACTTGACGTTCCAGCCGGTGCCGCCGCCCTGCGGTTGCACCCCGGTCGGCGGGTTCTCGCCACCGGACGAGGACTTGGTGGCAGTGAACGTCTGCGCCGGACTCGGCGCCAGGTTCGTCCAGGTGGTGCCCTGGCGGTAGGCCATCCAGATCTTGAATGTGCCCGCCGGGAACGACCGCGAGGCCGTGAACGTCTGCGCCGTCGTGCCAAGCTGGACGTTCGTACGGTGCCCGAAGTCGAGGCGCGCGTCCGAGCTGTCCCGTACCGCGAAGACGAGCTCGTCGACCGTGATGGCCCTGTCTGCGACCAGCTTCGCGGTGAAGGTGCCGGTCTGGCCGGCGGTCGGGTACTCGACGTCGCCCTTGAACTCCTTTACCGCCACGGTTGCGGCCGCCCGCTGGCTGCCGCCTCCCAGCGGATTGGCGAGGGCGGATCCCTGGGTGCTGAGGAGTGTTCCGAACGCAACGGGGATGAGTACCGCCCGCCAGGGTCGACGCATGTCCAACCTCCTTGTGGCTGCCGAATGATGCAACACAATGGAGCGGGCCCCAGCATGCGTCAAATTGTGTGCGGAAGCTCATGGGAACACGGCCGCAACAGTGGCCGCCGAGGAGGGGCCGTACCAACATCGCGAGGGCATTTGGGGAAGAAGAGCTGGACACCATCTTCTTCCCTCCCCGCGACCGCTTGGACCGCATGGAGGCGCTTACCATGTACGCCCCGACGCGCGATGGCCGCAGGGCCGGACAGATGTCGACAGTCACGCGCGACTCCGACGGACAGACGGTCTGCCCCGCCCCGGGGCAGGCAGATTTCGCGCTGGCCAACGCACTTGCCCCCATCCTCAAAGTCTGGGGAAAACGGAGCAGTCGGCCACCTGATGGTGCGAGTGACACCGAGCGCGACGTGGATGTGTGCTCAGGTCTCGGCGAGTGGCCCCATGAGGGCGAGTGTGCTGATGACCGGCGTGGCGGATCAGCAACTTCGAGGGCGCCCGGGGCGGAAGACGGATTGCAGTAGGTATGGGGTCCGCGTTGCTCGGGTGCGCCTTCTCCTCAGGGCGCCGCGTCCGGAGCTGCCCTGGGGCTCCGCGGCTGCCTTATGTCATCCCCGGGCAGCGGCCAGGATTCCGACGAGCCGGATGGTGAACATGGCGACCGCCATGACGACGCCCGCGAGTATGCAGGCCGTCCCTGAAGACCACCGTCTGCGATCCGGGTGCTAAGGGCGCCAAGGGCGCCGAAGCTGATCGCGAACTGAGCGGCGCGGCCGACACTGTGCTCGGTGCTCTGGGCCATGTGGACTCCTCCCCGGCCCCCGATGTCCCGGAGTTCGGCATGGGCCGGTCCACCGTGTCACCATCGGCCGAGGCCGATGGTGAGGCGGCGCTCGCTGTACCGGCCCGGCGGGATGGAGCACCAGGGCCAGTCCGAGAACGTGGCGTACTCGACGCCCGACGCCAGACCTCGGTGGTGAGCCGTATGGAGGGGACGGTGCTGAGCCAGGGCGGGCGGGGCTGTCGGTCCGCGTCTTCTCGGTGCGGGCGGTGATGTCGGTGTTGGTGATGGGGGAGGCGAGCTGGGCTCCGGGGGCTGTCTTCCAGGCCCAGGTGGGGTCGGTGGCCAGGACGTCGGCCCTCCAGGCGCTGCCAGGCCCGGGGACTTCGAGTTCGGCGTGGGCGCCGGCGTCGGGGGCGGCTGCCGTCAGTTCGAGTGTGAGGAGGTGGTGGGCGGCGGATTCAAGGCCGAGCGCGCAGGCGGGGGCGCCGGGTGCGTGGGCGAAGAACCGCAAGCCGGTGCGGGAGGTCTTCGCGTGCATCGGGTGGCGGCACTCGTCGCTGACGTAGCGGCGCGGAGGGCCGGGTCTTCCACACGGCTTCCCGCTCTGTCCGCTCCCGAGGTCAGGCAGGTGCGCGAAGATGGCACCCCACTGCGCGTGCACGGCCCTGAACGCCATGCTGGCCCCTGCCAGTCGGAGCAGAAGCCAGCGTGGCCCGAGCCACTGACATCGCGTCAGGCATCGATTCGGCCGTGATGCGATCAGGTTCGGCGGATACTCGCCCCCGATCGTGTGGTTTTATGTCCCGCCGCCCCCGTGGGCGGCGCTCGGGGCTTTTCATTGTGGCGTGAACGTTCTCTCCCGCCGCCTGGTGGCCGCTGCACCGACCAGGCCCCGCGGCTCCCGCCGCCGCGCCGGCGGCCACCAGGTCGGTAGAGGTCGACTGCCCCGGCGGCTACGTGTGCATCGACCCGAGATCGACTTCGGCGGACAGCCTTGGGCGAAACGAGTCGTCGACGGCAGCGTGAAGGACCTGCCCTCCACCATCCGCGATCGCGGCAGCTCGGTGCGTAACAACTCCGATGGCACCGCACGCGTCTACGAGAGGCGCAACTTCGCCGGCCGGTGGGTGTGCGTCACCAGGAGTGGCGGTTCCATCCACGACCTGCGCGGCTACAACCGCAACGACCGGACCCGCTCTCTATGTATCAATCGCAACGACTGCGGCTGAAAGCCCTCGGGGCCCTGCGGCAGGGACCAGCCACGTGCAGGCGCTGCCGGATCAAGGAGCTCGCAAGAAAGGACGTATCGCTATGCGTAGCGGACTGCATGCCGTTCTGCGATTAGTCGTCGCAGTGTGCATCGGATTCCTCCTACCGTTACAGGGCTCCGACAAAGCCCAGGCCGTCCCGGTGACGTTCACCAATGGAACCCAGTTCATCAACACCGCCGGAGACGCGGTACATGGGCATGGCGGCAGCATGATCAAAGTGGGCGGATACTATTACTGGTTCGGCGAAAACACTTACCCCAACGGCCCCTTCGCGTCGATCCCGGTTTACCGCTCCACCGACCTCCATACCTGGGAGTTCCGCAATAGCGCGCTGAGCCTGACCTCGGCCCCGAGCTGCGGAACGCCGGAGTCTGGCGGCCCAGGGTCATCTACAACGCCCGCACGCAGCAATATGTACTCTTCGTCCGCAAAGAGAACTACCCATCACCCATGACCGAGAACAAGGCCGCCTCGATCCAGGCTCTCAAATTCGGTGCGCGCATGTACTTCCCGAGCAAGGTGACAACCGTCGACACAAGCGGCGAACGGCTGAGAATCTCCCTGTTCGGCGGAATAGAAATTCTCGCACGAGCTGTCATTATCGCGACCGGTGCCCATCCGGTCCCTTCCGATTGCAAGATGGGGCGAGTTCGAGAACGCAGGAATATATTACGCGTGCACGGAGCTGGAAGTCCGTTCCTGCGCGGGTAGAGAAGTAGCCGTCGTCGGCGGGGCGAACTCCGCCGGACAGGCCGCGCTCTTCCTGTCCAGCAGGGGCTGTACCGTCGATCTCGTGGTCCGCGGGGAGGATATCGGAGCTCGCATGTCCTCCTATCTTGTCAATCGGATTGTTTCGGACCCTATGATTTCAGTCCGAGCCTCCACCGAGATCACTGCCCTTGAAGGCGATACGTCGCTGGAGTCGGTCCGGATGACCAATTCGGTGACCGGAGAGGAAGCCGTGAAGCCGTGCAGAGGACTGTTCTGCTTCATCGGGGCGGATCCCGCTTCCGGCTGGCTGTACGGCGACTGCTCCGTGGACGGGAACGGATTCATCCGCACCGACGCGCACATCCCGACGGAAGATCTTGGCCAGCATTGGCAAAACCTCGGGCGTGGGCCACTGCCGTTCGAAACCAGCATCCCCGGGGTCTTCGCGGCAGGCGATGTGCGCCACGGATCGATCAAGCGCGTCGCCGCCGCAGTAGGTGAGGGGGCAAGCGCCGTGTTCTCCGTGCACCAAGTAGTCGGGGTGCGGCTTTAACTGATCATTTCGCAATGAGATCGGTGTGCCGGGTGGTGGCCGGCGATCGCCGCAGGCGGGTCTGCGACCGGCACGGCAACCCGTCGGCCCTCTCCCTGAGCGGCGGCAAATCCGGCAAGGACGGCGTCTGGCCGATCTCGCTGATGGACGCCAGCGCGGTGTACTCGCGTCGTGGTCAGGCGACAGAAATCTCAGCGAGATCGATGGCGACAAGGATCGGCTCCGGCAGAACCCGCGCACAGCCGGCGCGTATCCCGACGGCTGGCGCTCGGAATTCAGATCTGGACGAGGCCGCCGTCGACGAAGAGTTCGGCTCCCGTGGTGAAGGAACTCTGGTCCGAGGCGAGGAAGACGGCCGCGGCGGCGACTTCGTCGGCGCGGCCCATCCGGCCGAGTGGGATCATCGCCGCGAGGCCGTCCGCCAGTTGCTGTTCCCCCTTTGCGGGGCTCCCCAGGCCGCGGATGCCAGGGGTCTCGATCGGGCCCGGGCTGAGAGCGTTGACCCGGATGCCGCGGCCCGCGAGTTCGGCGGCCCAGGTGCGGGCCAGGTTGCGGTCTGCGGCCTTGGTGGCGCTGTAGACGCTCATCGCCTCGACGCCCATCGACGCATTGGTGGACGAGAGCACGATCACCGAAGCCCTGTCCGGCAGCAAGGGGAGTGCCTTCTGGACTGTGAAGATCGTCCCCTTGACGTTGATGCCGAAGGTGTTGTCGTACTGCTCCTCGGTGATCTCGCCTAGTCGCGCGAGCTCGGCGACGCCGGCGTTGGCGACGACGACGTCCAGCCGGCCGCTGCGCTCCTTGATGGTCGCGAAGAGGCGGTCGAGATCGTCGAGATTCGACACATCGCTTTGGACGCCGATGGCCCGTTCACCGACGGCTTGTGCGGCCGCATCCAGCCCGGTCTTGTGCCGACCGGTGAGGTACACAGTGGCGCCCTCGGTGGCGAATCGACGGGCGATGGCCAGACCGATCCCGGTCGAGCTGCCGGTCACCAGGGCGATCATGTCATCGAGCTGTCCCATGATGTCGACTTCCTTGAAGTAACTCGTTCAGAGACCTGTAGACAGGGCCGTGAGCCTCTGCTGGGCTGGTGATCCACGCCCACGTTCCGATGCCCTCGTCGCCGACGGCATTCTTCGGTACTCGCACCCCGAGGACTGCCCCGTTTAATCGGTTTTGTACTTATTAGCAAATAACTCGAACCGAGGTGCTGCAACCGGTGGGGTGCGCACCTGTCGCGCGCTGACGACCTACGGCCTCGCTCTCCTAGAGGCAGCGGACCACCGTACTCAGCTGATGTTTGAAGAGAACGGCGCCCCGCTCCCGACAGCCCTCCAGCTGAACCGGGCTTGGGCTCTGCGAGCGCGATATTGTGGGGACCTGATGTCCGCTTTTCATGATCTGTCGGGAGCGCTGCGAGTGCCTGAGGACCCCATAGCCCACAGTGAGCTCGCTGCTCTGACCCGGCGTTTCGAGCAGGTCGCGGAGAAGAGCGATCGCGAGTTCGGGATCATCAAGTCCGACTTGACGGCGGTGCGTCTGCAGGTTGGGAACCTCGATCAGAAGGTGGACCGGTTGGAAGACCGCCTCGAGGAGCTCGGCCAGAAGATGGACCGGAACCAGGCGCAGATCGTGGCGCTGCTCACGCGGCTGGTCGGGCAAGACCCGAACGCCGGCTGATCACAATCGTCAAGAACACGGGCTTGAACCCCGGTCACGGGGGTTCAAGCCCGCCTCTATCTCCTGCATGGTGCCGGGCGGCCGCCCCCCTGTCGCGCGTCGACTCTGGTTGGAGAATCGGTAGGCACCGCAGAGGAACACCGCCGCCCGGGGGTGTCAGACTCCCCGTCGTGGGCGTGCCGGGCCCGGAACTCCTCCGGTTCGAGGCAGTCGGTGCCGGGCTCGTGGCCGACGTAGTGGTCCGTGCCGCCGCGTACGAGGGTCACCTCCCCGAGTACGAGTTCCACAGCGTGCCCCGGGTCGTCGGCGTCGAACCACAGCCATCCCCGGCCGCGGACGACGGTGTGTTGCACGGACAGCTGGATCGTTCCGGCCAGGCGCAGCCCCCACGGGGGCTCGGCGACCGTCCAGGCGAAGACCGCGCCGCCGGCGCGTGCCCGCGCAAGGTGATCACGCAGTAGGTCCATCCAACCAGCATCAGCAGAGCGATCGCCGTCGGCAACGATCAGAGCGTCTAACGTAAAAAACGAGCGAATCGCACATTGATCCGCTCCTAAGGGCTCTCTCGTGATGAATCCATGACTGAATCACTGCAGACCACCCTCGTTCTCGGCGGCACCGGCCGCACCGGCTCGCTTCTGGCGAGGCGGCTCGCCGAGCGGGGGCGGAACGCACGCACCGCGGCCCGTCACGGCGCGGACGTGCTGTTCGACTGGGACAACCCGGCCACCCACGCCGACGCCCTGTGCGGCGTCGACAGCCTCTACCTCGTCACGCCCGTCATGCGGGTCGCGTATGCCGACCAGGTCGCGATCTTCCTCGACCTCGCCGAAGCCGCCGGCGTACGCCACGTCACCTACCTGAGCACCTACGGCGCCGACCACGCCCGGTCCACGACGGGGCCCGGTACGCGCCCACCGGCCCGCAGGCCCTCACGGTCGGTGAAGTCGCCGAGATCATCACCACCGTGACCGGACAGTCCGTCACGCACCAGGACCTCGACCCCGAGGCCTGGATCGGCGGCGCCGTCGCCGCCGGAATCGTGCCCATCGACTACGCGGTGATGCTCCGGTGGCAGACCGGCACCACCATCACCGGCCACGGCTCGACGCCCAACGACGACATCGAGAAGGTCTCCGGCCAGAAGGCGACCATCTTCCGTGAGTTCGCGCAGCGCAACGCCCACGCCCGGACGGCAACGGCGGCCGTGTGACGATGTCCAACGATTCCTCATGCCGTTTGTCAAGCAGTGAGGGCGACGGGCGGCGTGAGCTCATAGCACCGTCCGTCGCGGAGGAGGGCCCAGAGGACGTTGACGCGGCGTCGAGCGAGCGCGAGAACGGCCTGGGTGTGACGCTTGCCCTCGGCTCGTTTGCGATCGTAGAACCGGCGGGATTCCTCGCACTTGCGGATGCTGAACAGCGCTGAGGTGTAGAAGACCCGCTGGAGGCGACGGTTGTATCGCTGCGGGCGTCGGAGGTTCCCGCTGATCTTGCCGGAGTCGCGCGGGACCGGAGCGACGCCGCCGAAGCCAGCAAGGCGGTCGGGGGTACCGAAGGCCGTCATGTCACCGCCTGTGGCGGCGAGGAATTCGGCACCGAGGATGACTCCCAGGCCGGGCATGCTGGTGATCACTTCGAAGGTGTGGTGGTCGCGAAACCGGGACTCGATCAGCTTGTCGAGTTCGGCGATCTGCTGGTTGAGGGCCATCACCTCCCTGGCCAGCGTGTGCACCAGCTGCGCGGTCAACTTCTCTCCAGGCAAGCTGGTGTGTTGACGGTCGGCGGCCTCAACGGCCGCCCCGGCGAGCTGGTCGGCGCTGCGAACCTTGCGGTTGCGCAGCCAGCTCTCCAGCCGCTTGGCACCGAGCCGACGGATGGCGGCCGGCGTCTGGTAGCCAGTCAGGAGGATGAGCGGGCCAGTGTCGGTGAGGTCCAGCGCGTGTTCCAGACCGGGAAAGATGCTGGTGAGCTGGGCGCGGGGCCGGTTGACGGTGCGGGTGCGGTCGGCGACCAGGTCCATCCGGCGGCCAGTGAGGATCTTGAGGTCGGTGACGGTCTCGTCGCCGGAGCGTATGAATTGCAGATCCCGTCGGACCCGGACCTGGTCGGCGATGACCGCGGCGTCCTTGGCGTCGGTCTTGCCCTCGCCTCGGTAGCTCTCGGAAGCCCGGTGGATGGCTCGGCCGGAGATGTAGTGCACAGGCTGGTCGTGGTTGAGGAGGAGCGCGATGGCCAGGGCGGCTCCGCCGTCAGCCAGGTCGATGCCCCAGGTCACCTCATCACCCAGCGCCAGGACATCGGCGAGTAGTTCGAGCAGTTCGGTCTCGTCGTTGGTAACGCGTCGGGACAGCAGCCGGCGGCCGCTCTCGTCGATCGCGACGCAATGGTGGTGGGTCTTGCCTGCATCGATGCCGGCCCAGATCGCGGCCATGTGGTGCCTCCGTGCGGTGGTGTTGCTGGTGCCTCCCGACGGACGACCTCGCTGTCGATTCCCTACGGAGCGATCATTCGCAATTCCTCATTGGCAGCCGAGTCGTCGCGGGGCGTCGGGCGGCCAATCGATGGAAGCCACAAGCGGCAGAACCTTGAAAGCCACACCCGACGCCCCTGGGTGGAAGAACCATACGAAGGGTTCGCCCTGTCCCGGTCAACAACGTAGGGAGAACCTTGAGGGTTTCGCGGCCCTGGACCCGTTCTTCCGGATCATCCAGGAAAGGCTCGCGGGCCTTGTCGACGGGGAGCACTTCTTCGACTTCCTGGCCGAGGACGTCGTGGTCGAGTACGTGGTCTCCGTCCCCGGCTACCCGCGGCGAGTCCAGGGACGGCGCGCGGTCGCCGACCTGTACCGCGGCTATGGGGACGCGACGGTCCTGGCCAGCGCGGACGAACTGGCAGTCCATCACGACGCCGATAAGTCCGTGGTCGTCCTGGAGTACGCCGTGCACGGGCTAGGTTCTGTCTCTTTGGTCAGCGTCGGGTCCAGATGAGGATGCTCGCGAGGTGGAGTGCGGTCTGGTAGGCGATCGCGAGCCGTAGGTCGTCGGCAATGTGAAGCGCCCAAAACATCGACACTTCCGGGTGTCGAGAATGCGGCACTGGCTCCGTCTCAGGGGTACCAGTAGCCAGAACGGACTGCGCGACGAAGAAGGAGCACCCCGTGACGATTCAGCGGATGGACAACGTAGGCATCGTCGTCGACGACCTGGAGGCTGCCATCGCCTTCTTCACCGAGCTTGGCATGGAGCTGGAAGGCGAAGCGCAGATCGAGGGAGTCTGGGCAGACCAGACGGTCGGCCTCGACGGGGTCCGCAGCGCCATCGCGATGATGCGCACCCCGGACGGCCACGGCAAGCTGGAGCTGACGAAGTTCCACACCCCCGCGGCGATCACTGCCGGACCGCTCAACCCGCCACCCAACACTCTGGGCCTGCACCGTGTCATGTTCGCCGTCGACGACATCGACGACACGATCACCCGCCTGCGCCGCCATGGCGCCGAACTCCTCGGCGAGGTGGCGCAGTACGAGGACATCTACCGACTCTGCAACCTCCGCGGCCCCTCGGGAGTCATCGTCGCTCTGGCCGAACATATCGGCTAGGAGCGTGTCTCGGTAACGGGCAGGCAGCAGCGTGGTGCGTCAGTGATGGGGCGACACTCGGGGGCCTGTCGGGTGGGAAGCCGACCTGGCGGGACCCGGTGACCGGGCCGAGAAGCCCGGTGGGTCAGCCGGTTGTGATGGCGAGTCCCGCGGTCCCGGCGTGGCGGAAGATCTTGCGGAGGTTGTGGCATGCGGCCGGCAGTCGCCACTCGGCTCGCCCCCCCCGTCCTCGCCGCGCAGGGGGAGCCGGTGGCCGTCCTGGCAGGTCATGATCTGACCGAAAACGGGTTCAACGATGGCTTTTCGGCGAGCGTAGGCGGCCTTACCAGTCTTGGTCCGCAGCTTGCGGGCCATGCGCTCCTTCAGCGTGGCGTCCTTGGGGGGATGCGTCCGCGGGGTGCAGGCGGGACCTGCTCATCGTGCTTGAGTCGGCCAGTGGCCATGAACGCTTCAGTGCCGCAGGCCAGTTGGCGCTCTCCGGCAGCTTCGAGGTTGGTCTCGGAACAATAGCCGGCGTCGACCAGGGCATGCTTGGGGTGGGCGCGGGTGTTCTGCGCAGACTGGTCGAGCACGGCAGTGTAGTTCAGGGCGTCGGAGGCGTTGGTGGCCACGTCGGCGGCGGCGATGATCTGGTGCTGCTCGTCGACGACGGCCTGGGCGTTGTAGGCCTGGATGTAAGTGCCGTCGCCGTTCTTCATGATCCGCGAGGCGGGGTCAGTGAAGTTGGCCTGCGCCTTGGGCTTGGGCCGGGCCTTGTCTGCGGCCTTGTTCCCGGCGTTCGTCACGGCTTGCTCGTCGCCGCTGCCGGCGCGTTCCTGGCGACGGCGTTCCTTGTCCTCGGCGTGGCGGCGGGCCTTCTCGGCGGCCTCGGCCTCGATCTGGGCGCGGGCGGCCTGCAGCTTGACCAGGCGCTGCTCGCGGCGGCCCAGCTCGGCGGGCAGAGCGACCTCCTTGCCGTCGACGCCGAGCCTGGCGTCTTCGGCCATGTCGGTGGCCTCGGCATCGGGCAGCAGGGCGGCCGCCTTCGTCTCCAGTGCGGGGATCTCGGCCTCGATGCGTTCCTCCTTGTGGACCAGCCGCCCGTAGCTCATCGCCTTGTGCTTGGAGGCGTTCGCTTCCAGCTTCGTTCCGTCCAGAGCAACGCGGCCCATCGTGGCCATGCCGAGCTTCTGCGCGAGATGCAGAGACTGCAGGAACAGGCCGGCAAGCGCGTCCAGGTGGCGGCGGCGGAACCGGGCGATTGAGCGGAAGTCGGGAGCCTGGTCGGCGGCCAGGAACCGGAAGGCGACGTCGTCGACGCAACGGCGCTGGATCGCCCGGGAGGAGCGCACGCCAGTGGTGTAGCCGCAGATCAGCAGGCGCACCATCAGCCGCGGGTCATAGGGCGGGTAGCCGCGCTTCTCCGTGTAGTCGTCCAGGATCGGCGTGAGGTCAAGTGTCTGGTCGATCAGGTCAGCGACGAACCGGGCCAGATGGTCCTCGGGGAGCCAGTCGTCCAGCGACTGCGGCAGCAGCAAGACCTGGTGCGGGTCGAACGCCCGGAACCGCTTGCCCACGCCGGTTGCACGGGCCTGCAGACGCTTCTTTTCGACCAGCTCGGCCTCAAACAGTCGCTCCTCAGCACGGATGCCATGATCATCCCGTATGAATGATCACGATCTGTATGCGGGTCGCCGTTACTGATCAGGGGGGGGGGCAAAGCATCGCGAGGCGACCGCGTCTGTCAGCTCCGGGGCGAACGGCCTGAACGTCGCTGACCCGGGATCGGGCACCGGCGACAGCAGGTGGTCGAGCCCGAGATATGCGCGCAGGGCGCTGGCCGGCTTCTGTCCGGCCAAATCGCCGGGACCGAGCGCGAATCGACCACCAGCGTCAGCTGACGCCGTACGGCAATGGCTTTCGATCGCCTTCCTCGATCTTGAAAGTGCGAAAGCCTCGACGGTGATAGTTGGGCAACGCAGCGGGGTGGTCCAGTGACGAGGTGTGCAGCCAGACACGCGTTGCCGACGGCAGCAGTTCCCACGCTTGTCGTACTGCGAGAGTCAGCGCGAAACCGCCCAACCTTTTGCCGATGAACTCCGGCAGAAGACCGAAGGTCTCAATCTCGATCTCGCGAGAAGGATGCAGGTCGTAGTTGACCATGCCCGCCGGCTTGCCGCCGAACGACAGCAGCCAGAATCTCCTGGCCGGGCACCCGGCGAACCAGGCCTCCCACTCCTCGGCGGAGCGGCTGGCGCTCTCCCAGCCGTAAGGTGCGCCGATACGGGCTTGAAGGTCGGTGATCAGCGATGAATCGCGGTCCAGCGGCTCCAGAGCCAGGCTGGGCACGGAAACGGCCGGTTTGAGCTGGTCACACGACGTCATCTCGACGTAGGTCAAGATCTCACTCACCCGCGCAGAGTACGTGAGCTCCGAGCCCGCCGCCAACCCTGAACAACCTAGAAGCCGCCATCAACCCGCATGGTTACTGAGACGCGCTCCTAGGTTCTGTCTCTTTGGTCAGCGTCGGGTCCAGATGACGATGCTCGCGAGGTGGAGTGCGGCCTGGTAGGCGATCGCGGGTTTGTCGGTTCGTGTGGCCAGGCTGTGCCACTGCTTTGAGGCGGTTGATGCACCGCTCGACGGTGTTCCGCTGCTTGTATGCCTCGCTGTCGAAGCCGGGCGGGCGGCCACCGAGTCGGCCTCGTCGCAGACGGTGGCTGGCTTGGGCGGACGGCTGTGGGAGGAGCGCACGGATGCCCCGGCGCCCCAGGTGGATGCGGATGGCACGTGAGGAATACGCGCGGTCGGCCAGAACGGCCAGGGGCCGGGTCTGGGGCCTGCCAGGGCCAGCGCGGGGCACGCGGATGCGGGACATCACCGTCTCGAAGGGTGCATCACCTGCCTGGCCTGCGGTGATGGTGAAGTACCATCGGCGCCCTCGAACACATCACCACCCTTGAGGTCACACCCATCCTCACCGGAGTGAAGAGGACCGGCCTGGTCCGCCCCGGCAGCCTCTGAGCCGATCACAAGCTCCAAGCCCCGGGCAGGCAGGACCTCAAGCCCGTTCAGCCATGGACAACGGACAAGAACAAGCCCTGTCCATAACCTCGGCTCACAGCCGCAGTGCGCGGAAACGTGCATTTTTCGGTTCGCGCTGGTCAAGACGCTCGCCGAACCCTGTGCCGGCGCAGCGCCCGGCTTCACCGGGATGCGGCGTTCCGCCCCTCAGGCGGAGAGGCTCAGCATCTCCTCGCCCGGACGCTAACTGGCGCAATACAGCGCCTGGGCCAGCTCAAGAAGAAGGACCTGACCGAACCGGTCGCCGAGTACGGCCTCACCCCGTCCGGCACGCTCAAGGAAGACCTGCTGGCAGCGCTCACCACACACGCCCCCGGGATGCTCGCCAACGTCACCGCCGGGCGGATCGCCAACCGGCTCGACCTCGGCGCGCCAACCACGATGGTCCCGCAGATCGACGAGTGACAGCCGCTGCCGAAGGACCTCGAGACACAGCTGCCGCGGCTGCTGGCGTTCGGCGGCAAAGACGCGAGCCCGGACGACGCGGCGCGCACCGCTTTGAACAGCTGCTACGAGACCCATCTGGAGGACGAGACCCTCCAGGGGCAGGTCCGGGAGATCGAAAAGGAGATCACCCAGAGGCTGGAGAAAGAAGCGGACTACCTGTGCCGGCACATCCGCTCTCGGGTCGCTGCTGGTACGTGAACTCGGTGGGAAGTGCGAGGCCCGGCGGGCTTCGCGGGTGGTGGCAGCGGGCTGATTGCACTCATGGGCGTGTCCGTGGACGCTCCGGGGACTGAGTGGGTCTGGGGCACCTCGCCCTGTCCAGCACGCGCGAAGCACGCTCAGGTTGATGGGCTAGTGGCGGTTCACTCACCGTGTGACCATTGCGACAGGCAGGCACGAGGCAGTCGCGCAAGCGCATCGCCCTGAAGGGGGAGCAAGTTCGTGTCGGAGGCAATCTACGGATTACTGGGTGCACTCGGTGGGGCCCTCATCACCGCGGCCGCCGCCTATTGGGGCCCTTGGAGGGTTGCGCAAGCCGCCCGCGAGGATGCCCGCGAAACCGCAGCGCGGACTCGTAGAGAAGCCGAGATCACGCGCGTCATCCTCATGCGAAACACCACCCGCGCCTGGCGCAATCACCTGGCGCAGACCATCACCTCACTCGGGCTGGGGCTTCCCGTGACCCATGCCGCCTTCGACGAAGCGGTAACCATCTGCCGCGACGCCTCGCAATCCGCCCTCGACCACGCCCTGCACGACGGCATCTGGGTCAGCCAGACCAACTACGGGGCTCCCTTTCCCGTCCCCGACAATGGCGAGTTCCGTGTCCTGGAGGCTCTCAACCGCCTGACCGACCTCATACGCTCGGAAGTGATCCGGCAGGTGGGATTCGGAGAGAATATTCCTCCGCTGGAGGCCAGACGGACCGAAACCCTCAATCGCGCACTGGGCGATGTTGATACCGCCCGTGCGGAACTGTCTGCGACGCTCCTGAACCGGTTGGAACGGATCATGAGTGTCTCGGTCATCGGGGGGACCCCCTCAACCCCGCTGCCACCAGGAACGCCCTGATTCGTGAGGGTGTTTCAGGCGCCCAGTCTCTTGCAACAACTCACGAAACATGATCGCCGCAGGTCGAGCACTGCGCGGCGGGGCGTTTCATGAGCGACCACCTATGAAACGCCCCCCGGTCTTCCTTCCTGGGTCAAATTTCGCCTCGACCGGGCGCTGCGGTCACGCCGACTGCCACAGGAAGGCGACCTGGTCGCGGTGCGTGGGGCACTGCACGATGTAGCCCGCACCGTTGTCGCCCCACACATGAGGCACCCCGCGTCCGGAGTCGATCTGGAGGATCGGCTGCGTCATGCGGCGGTCCCCGCGGGGGCAGTTCGGGTACCCGGGGTCCTGGACCCAGTTCGGCCATCCTCCCAGCTTGTCGCCCTGACGGTTGAGCCCGAACACGGCGGCACGTTCCTCCGGGAGCAGTTCCGACTCGTCTGCCTCACGGTACGGATAGTCCCTGACCGCACGCGCCCACCCGGCAATCGGCCGCTCCGGGAACACTCGGACACCGTCGGGCGGTGTCGGCGACGACGCTTCGCCGGCCGCGTCGACGACCCGAACCAGGTGGCCACCCGAGAAGGCGTGGTACGGGTTGCACGCGGTGCAGTGGAACAACTGCAACAACCCCGTGCCCAGATCCCGCGCCTGCTTGGGCGCGCCCGCGAGGTCGAGTTGCACGAAGAACGTCAGCGGGGCCACGCAGTCGGCGCAGCCAGGCCACGGCTCATCCGCACCCAGCCAGGGCAGGCCGCCGAACCGCGAGGCGCCCGGTTCGCCGTCCCCGTCTGTGGCGCCGATGAGCGGGCTCCATGCGAGGCGGGCGACATGGGCGAGCTTGGCCTTCACCGCCCGTGCGATCTCCTGTGGCGTCCGCGCGTTCGCACCGGCGGTGCGCAGCAGCCGCTCGACCTCAGTGCGGCCCTGCTGCCGAGCCGCTGCGAGTGCGTTGCGGCCGTCCTCGTCGCGGGCTTGGATGTCAGCCCCGGCGTCGAGCAGGTCGCGCACCACCTGGACACGCCCGCGGTCGGCGGCCAGGACGATCGGCGGTGTGCGGTAGTAGTTGTCGGGTGCATCCATGTTGACCCCGGCGGCGATCAGGTGCGGTACCACCGCAGGCACGTCGAAAGCGATCGCCTGGCCCAGCGCCACCCCCAGGTCGTTCGACCCGACCTCACCACGGTCCAAGACCACCACCGCGACATCGACTTGCCGCTCCTGTACGGCGACGATCAGCGCGCGGCCCTGTGCGGCCGGCTCCTGCGTCGGCAGCAGTTCCCGCACCCGGGCGAGGAAGCCCCGCCGTGTCGCCTGGACCAGGTCAGCCTCTTCAGGTGCGAAGACCGTAGCCCCCCGGGCGCACAGCAGCTCCGCTGTCGCGGTGTCGCCCGTCTCCAGGGCGACGTCGAGCGGGCGACGCAGAGCGTCGGTCAGCACATTCGGGTCAGCGCCTCCGTCGAGCAGGGCCGCGACCGCGGCGTGCGCGTCGGCGCGGATGGCGCCGACCAGCGGGAGGCGGCAGCCGTCCGGGCTGTCCCGGTCGTCCGTGCGCGCGTTCGGGTCCGCGCCGGCTTCCAGGAGCAGCCGCACGGTATCCACATCCCCCGCTGTCGCCGCGGCCCACAGCGGGAACCTCTGCCACCCCGGTGTCGGCCGAGCCCCAGCGGCCAGGAGCGCCTGCACGAACGCCGCACTCCCTCGACGCTCGGTCGCCGTCGACAACGCGGCATCGAGATCGAACTGCAACGGCTCGTGCCGCAGGACGAACTCGAGCACATCCAGACGATCGTCGTATGCCGCGGACTGCACCGCATACCCGACTTTGTCCTGATCCTCCCGTAAAATCGTTGCCAGTTCACCGCTGTCGAAGAGCTCCGCTGTACGCATGCCGACACCGTAGCGACCAGCCCGGACACCACCCCCGTCCAAGTGCCCCGCCTGATCTGCGCTGGAGGTACCGGAACGGCCGGGTGAGCTTGCTGGCCGAACACCACAGCGCGTGTAGCGCCTGGTCAACGAGGGCACCAGGCAGCGGTCCGAGCCCAGCAGGCTGTGAGGACGCCTTCAAGGTCCGCACCGTCGGTCTGCCCCGCATGATGGCCAGCCTCAGCAATCTCGCGATCGGCCTCCACCGCCAAAACGGCCACCGAAACATCGCCGCAGCCCTCCGCCACACCGCCCGCGACTACCGCCGATCCCTGACCGGCCTCGGCCTCACCGGATGAACCCGGACAAGATCACTTCCCCCAAGGACCCTGATACGCGGTCAGACCCCATTCAATCTCGAAGGCCCGCTATACCTGCCACCTGCGATGCCTTGACGCCTACGGCGTCGATCGCGCCGCCTGTGCCATGCGGTCCACCGCCTGCCGGGGGGGGTGGGGAATGGCCATGGGCGTCAGATCGAGCCGCTTGTCCATATCGAGGCGGAAGGTGCCGTACGAGTTGATGTTCGACCAGAACAAGGCGGTCAGCCCGCGCCGGGCCTCCTCGGTGAGCTTCTTCGCCCGGGCCGGTTCGGTGAGGACCTGCTGAAGCAGCAGGGTGTTGACATGCACGAGACTGGACTGGAGCAGGTGCAGGGCGAGCGACTACAAACACCGGCGCTGGCTGGACCGAGTGGAGGTAGGTTTCCGGGTCTTCGGCGCCGTGCTGGCGGCCACAGGTATCACTGGCGTCTTCTGGCTGACGAATTACCTGGTCGACCACGATGCCCCGGCCTGCGCAACTAGTGTCTTCGGCGCCAGCATCGCCGCGTTCGCCGGACTGGTGCTCAGACGCGAACGCCGGGGACCCTAATCACCGCGCTCCCTTTCTGGCTGTCGTCATCAGAAACGCCACGCATTTCGCTGCGCTGTCGGCGGTGTCCCGCATGGTGCCGTCCTACGCCATCGTGCCCAGGCTCTGGAGGAACAGTCCGGTTGCGGCCTAACGGCAGCCTCCGTCCCTTCGTGGATATGCGCGGTCCGTTGCCGAAGCCATCCGCGAGAACACCGCGGCCTGCAACCAGCCGTAGAACGAACGGCCCGTACAGACGCCCTGGCGTGCGCCGCTCGCGCTGCGACTGCACGTATGGCGCACGGACCGCGCTGAACAGCACGGGCGACCTCCTGGCTGAGTCCGGTGATCTGCGGCTGAGCTCGGCGCATCTGGTGGCGGCCATTTCGGCTGCGGCTTTCGCAGCGTTGTCAGTGGTGGCAGTCACGATGGCGGTCATGACCATCACTGATGCTGTGATTGCCGATAACACTGGGTACGTGCAAGCGGTCGAGTCCGCGGTGAAGGCTGCGGCTGCCTACTACGGGGGTGGGGACAGTGCGCTGGACGACGACGCGTACGACCGGCTGATACGGGCGATCACCGCCTGGGAGACGGACCACCCGGAGCAGATCGTGCCCGGGTCGCCGACGGGGAAGGTGGCCGGAGGCGTTGGGCAGGGGGATGTGCCACACACTCAGCCCATGTTGAGTCTGGACAACGTCTTCTCCCGCGAGCAGTTCACCACCTGGGCCGCCTCGCTGGAACGGAGAATCCGCCGGCCGGTTCAGGCGTGGAGCGTGGAGCCGAAGCTGGATGGCCTTGCGATAGCCGCGCGCTATCGCGACGGCCGACTGGTGCAGCTGATCACTCGCGGCAACGGGACAGCCGGGGAAGACGTCTCGCACGCGATCGGCACTCTGAGCGGCCTGCCCGGTCAGCTGGCCGAGCCGGTCACGGTGGAGGTGCGCGGCGAGGTGCTGATGACCTCGGTCCAGTTCGAGACGGCGCTCGCGGTGCGTGCCCAGCATGGTGGGGAGCCGTTCGCGAACCCGCGCAACGCCGCGGCGGGCACGCTGCGGGCGAGAGACCGTGCGTACCGGCTGGAGATGACGTTCTTCGGCTACGGCTGCCTGCCTCTGCCCACCACGGACACTGGGCTCGCGGAGCGTCTGACCGGCTCCTCTCACAGCGAGGTGATGGCCTGCATAGTCGGCTGGGGTGTGCAAACGGCGGCAGCCACTGAGGTGCCCGGCCGCACCGTCACCTCCGTGATGGCCGTCCAGGACCGCGTCGAGGAGCTCGCGGGCCTGCGGGCCGACCTGCCGTTCGGTATCGACGGCATCGTCATCAAGGCCGACCTGGCCGCCGACCGGCAGGCCGCCGGATCCGGATCCCGGGCGCCTCGCTGGGCCATCGCCTGGAAACTTCCCGCGGTAGAGAAGATCACCCGACTGCTGGACGTGGAATGGAACGTGGGCCGCACCGGCATCATCGCTCCCCGCGCCGTTTTGGAACCGGTCGAGATCGACGGCTCCGTCATCACCTACGCCACCCTCCACAACCCCTCCGACATCACCCGCCGCGATCTGCGCATCGGCGACCAGGTCATGGTCTACAAGGCCGGCGACATCATCCCGCGCGTCGAAGCCCCCGTCGCCCACCTGCGCACCGGGGCCGAGCAGCCCATCGCGTTCCCCGAGACCTGCCCGCAGTGCGGATCCGGCATCGATGCCTCCGAGCAGCGCTGGCGGTGCGAACGCGGACGCGACTGCCACCTGGTCGCCTCCGTCTCCTACGCGGTCGGCCGAGACCAGCTCGACATCGAGGGCCTCGGCCTGACCCGAGTCGTCCAGCTCACTGACGCGGGCCTCATCAGCGACTTCGCCGACCTGTTCTCCCTCACCCGCGATGCGCTCCTGACGTTGGAACGGATGGGCCCCACCAGCGCCGACAACCTCCTGGCCGCGATCGAGCAGGCCAAGACCCGGCCGCTGTCGCGGGTACTGTGCGCGCTGAGTGTGCGCGGCACCGGCCGGTCGATGTCCCGCCGCATCGCGCGCCACTTCGCCACCATGGAGGCGGTCCGGGCCGCTGACGCGGATGCGATGCAGCAGGTCGACGGCATCGGAATCGAGAAAGCACCCGTGATTGTCGCCGAGCTGGCCCAGCTCGCACCCGTCATCGACAAACTCATCGCCGCCGGAGTGAACACGAACGAACCCGGCGCCACTCCACCTGCCGGCAACGGCGCGGCCCTTACCGCCGAGACGGCAGTCCCGCTCCATGGCATGACGGTGGTCGTCACCGGCACCATGACCGGTCCGCTGGAACAGCTCGGCCGCAACCAGATGAACGAACTCATCGAACAGGCCGGCGGCAGGTCTTCCTCCAGCGTCTCCAAGCGCACCTCCCTCCTGGTCGCCGGAGAGGGCGCCGGCGCCAAACGCGCCAAGGCCGAAGACCTCGGCATCCGCATCGTCTCGCCCGGCGAGTTCGCCGAGCTCATCGCCGACCTCCTGTCCTGACCTGCAACGACAGGCGTTCGGGGGTGCCGGAGACCAGGCGGTGCACCTGGGAAGCGGACAGGTCGATGCCTCGTTCGCGCAACAGCGGCACCAGTTCGGTGGCCGTGAAGATCTGGTGCTGGGCCATGACCTCGCGAAGCCGCCAGGTGTAGCCGACCTTGCGTTTCATGATTGCCTCCCGGTCCGGGTCTGAAGGGCGGCGGCGATGGTGGAGTCCAGAAGTCGCCGCAGGGTGCGGGTGCGGAAGTCCGAGGACACGCATAACGGTGGAGTCGGGCATTGGAAGTGTCCGAATGCCTGGCGGATCACGTGTTGCGGAGCTCGATTCGTGCCTCTCCCGGGGCTCTGGCGAGGATCTCGTCGACGGTCTGGGTGGGGGTCTGTTCGGAGGTGTCGATCCAAAGTCCGAGGCGAGGTGTCTCCTGCCGCAGAGCGTGATCGAGGGGGCCGATGGTCCACGCGTCGTAGGCGGTCTTGGATCTGGCGGTGTCGCGTGTGGCGATGGCGTCCGGGTGTGGGGTAAAGGCGATCACGTGGAGAGGGCGGCTGCGGATCTGCGCGATCATCCTGGCAAGGTTTTCTCCGAGGATGACATCCTGGGCAACGACGGTGAAGCCGTTGTCGAAGTAGCTGTCGATGGTCTGTGCGGTCAGCTGATGACGCAGCCGGTCGTACTGCTTCCTCGGACGGGTCGGCAGTCATCTCGGCTCGGCTGTTGACCACCATGCGCCGGAACAGATCTCCGCGCACGTGCACTGACCTCGGGAGCCGCTCGGCCAGCAGTTGGGCGATCGTCGATTTGCCCGCCGCGGGGATTCCGGTGATGAGGTAGATCTCCTGGCTCGTGCTCGGTCCGGTAGCCGTGGGCTGCTTGCGGTTCGCTGGTTGGTCGGTAGTGGGCGGGATCATGGGGCCGGATCCTCCTTGCTTCGTTGGCTCACATCAGCGGCGTAGGCAGCCCAGTCTCCGGCGGCGGCTCGCTGCCGCGCCGGTTCAGTGAGGCCATCGACGCTCACACCCAGGCCGCTAATCTCTTCCGCGAACTCGGCGACCGTCACAGTGGCTTCGTTGATCTCTAGGAACAGCGTTTCTCGACGGGTTCCGGAGTCAGTTGATGATCACCGGGTCCACGAGTGTCGACCAGAAATGACGGCGTTGCCGTGGGCGCGGCGAGGAAAAGGGAGGCGGGTGCCAACGGGCCGTTGGCAGGATGTCCACGCTCAACACTCGATGGGAAAGGACCCGACGACCGTGGCTCGTGCCATCACTCTGATCCGCTCCGCCTCCCTGTCCGACGTCGCCGAGTACGCTTACGCAGCTACGGCGCCCGCCGACTCCCGCCTGATCTTCCTCGCCGGGGCGTGTCCCCTGAACGACGACGGCTCGACGGCAGCGATCGGGGACTACGCGGGTCAGGCGCTGAAGGCCGTCGAGAACATGCGGGCTGCTCTCGCTGCCGCCGGCGCGTCACTCCAGGACGTCATCAGTACAAGGGTTCTCGTCGCATCGGCCCGGCGGGAGGACCTGGTGTCTGCCTGGGAGGTGGTCCGGGACTCGTTCGCTGACCACGACGTCCCCAGCACCTTGATGGGCGTCACTGTCCTCGGCTATAAGGACCAGCTCGTCGAGATTGAGGCCGTCGCCGCCGTGCTCGACTCTTGAGGTCCATTGACACAACGCGGCGGCCGAGCGCGGCCTGGACCGGAAGTGCCTGGGCGGTAGCACCGCGAATATGGGATTGCCTGCCGCCTGCGAGGGCGGCTGGCAATCGAGGCAGGCAGCTCTCTGGGTCAGCCGGTCTTGGCGGACTCCTCGGCTCGTGCCCGGGTGGAGGCGAGGCGGTAGGAGTCGGTGCCGGTTTCGATGATGGTGTCGTAGCGGACCTTGCTCCGCGGGACCCCGCCCAAGGTCCGCAGCGCGTGGACGTGGCCTTCGAAACTCCCGGGCCGTGGCCACGAGGTTCGACAAGCGTGGCTACATCTTCCACGGCACCGTCATCGTCGCTTCGATCCGACTCTGGCTCCGCCCGTGATCTCCGCCGGATCCAGGGCGTGTATCGAATGTCAGCCCCACCCCGGTCACGCCGCTTTCGCGTCCTCACCGGCCAGGAACGGATGCAGCAGCGTGAGCAGGGCGTGCGGCCGGTGCAGCGGGATGATGTGGCCGCAGTCTTCGATGACGTGTCCGGTGAGATCGTCGGTGACCGGGCGGAGCTGGCGTTCCAGCGCAGGACCGACGGGCCGGGCGCCCAGCGCCATCGTTGGCACCGTCAGGCGGGCAGTGGCGACCGCCTGCTCGATCTGTACTGCGCTCTCGGGCAGGGCCCGGTAGTACGAGAACGCGCAGCTCAACGCCTGGCGGCCGGTGTATGCGCGGACGAATGCGTCCCGGAGGGCGGGGCGCACACCGTCGCCGAGCGTGCCGGCGCTCAGAAACCAGTCGACGTAGGCGGCCTCGTGGCCCTCCAACACGGTCTCGGCAAGGCTGGGCGCGGCGGAGTGGAAGCCGAACCACCAAGGCGGCCCGTCGGCGAGGAAGTCCTCGGCGCCAGGCAGCCTGCCCAGAAGGGACTCCATGACGACCAGGCGCCGGACGAGACCAGGGCGGCGCAGGGCGAGGAGGAAGGCCGGCGCGGTGCCCGCGTCGATGCCCACCGCCGCGGCCGAGGATACGTCGAGCGTGGTGAGAAGCGCCGCGGCGTCCTCGGCCAGGGTGCCCGCGTCGTACCCGGAGGCGGCCCGGCTGCTCGCGCCGAACCCGCGCAGGTCCGGCGCGATGACGCGGTAGCGGCCGGACAGATCGGCCATGACGTCCGTCCACAGCTCCCAGGTGTGCGGGAAGCCGTGCAGCAGCAGGACAGCCGGGCCCGATCCGGAGAGGGCGACGTTCAGTTCGACACCGTTGGCGAGGACGCGTCGCAGCTCGGGCATGGAGGGACTCCAGGTGCTTGGTGAGTGATGGTGACTAGGTCACGCTAGGGAACTACTCTGGTCTGCCCAAGACGGCACTTTCCCTTCAGGTGGTGAGCCCCAGGTGACCACGTCGAGGCCCGGCGGACGTGACCAGCGACCCGGTGAGCGCGGGGACCTGCTGGATCCGCGCTGCCCGACCCGCCAGTTGCTCGACCGTATCGGCACCAAGTGGACGTCGATGGCGGTCAAGGTGCTGGCCGAGGAGGCTCCGGGTGAGCTCCGTTTCGCGGAACTGCGGCGCCATATCCCGGGCATCTCACAGAAGATGCTGTCCGTCACCCTGCACAGCCTGGTCCGCGATGGCCTGGTCGCGCGCCGCGTGGAACCCACCGTGCCGCCCGCCGTCCACTACCGGCTCACCGAGCTCGGCCTGTCCCTCGAAATCCCGCTCTCCGCCCTGCGGGTCTGGGCCGAGACGCACATGCCGGAGATCGACCGCAGCAACCAGCTCGCCGACGAGTCGCCCCCCCATTAGCCGTGGATCGAATGTGCTGGTCACAGCCACTCGTTGATGGCCGCGACAAGGACGGTCGCCTCGTAGCGGACCGCTGGCTTGTCATACCGCGTGGCTACGGCCCGGTGTCTTTTGAGGCGGTTAATACCGCACTCGACCGCGTGCCGCTCGCGGTAGTCAATCGGGTCGCCCTGCGGTGATGACGATCGACATGGGCTTTTGCCGCTGCTCGACGGCCAGGTGCAGCTTGGTGGTCAGGTCACCGCGCGAGCGTCCGAGGCCATGGTCGACCGGCTCGGCGGCGACGCCGCCGGGCCGGCTCCTTCTGTAGATCCCCCCCTTTTTCGCGCCCCGGCAGCGTGCTGGTGCGCACGGACGATGGTGGAGTCGACGTTGAGGTCCCAGGTGATCAGGTCCTTCGCGTCGGCCCGGGCCTGCAGTTCGGTGAAGATCCGCTCCCAGGTGCCGTTCCGCTGCCAGCGGCGGAACAGGTCGTAGGGGTGTGACCGAGATGCGCGCCAAAGGGGCAACGGGATGATCTTGAAGCCTTGATCCGCTCGGCTTTACGTGCGGCGACGTGCAGCGGGGTCTCGTTCGGCGACGTGCCGAGCGACCGAGTCGACGCCGGGCCGTGCGTATCGCTCCAGGGAGCGGACGGAGGCGTGGCGGGAGCGGGCCAGCAGCATCGGGGTGGAGGTGCCGTCTTCCGCGTCGTGCGTGAGGGCACTGTGACGTAGCCGGTGAAGCGTCCAGCCGTCCAGGCCCTCGATGTCGTCGGGTGAGGCGAGGGGGTTGGCCAGCAGCCGGGTGTTCTCCTCGAAGATCTCCTCAGCGCGGCGGTAGGAGAGCCGGGCCCGGCCGGTCTCCGGGCACACGTCGAGCGTCGGTGTTCCGGCCGGGGCCTTGCGGTCGGTGAGGAACAGCGGGCCGCGGGTGCGGCGGGCGAAGAGGCGGGGCAGGAGCTGGGCGGTGCCGGACTGCCAGTGAATCCACTCGGTCGCGCCGCCCTTGGCGGTGATCCTGCCGCGCTTGTCCTGCGGGCAAAGGTCTTCCACGTTGAGGCACAGCACCTCGTCGCCCCGTGCGGCGGACTCATAGAGCATCTTCCACTGCGTCTTCTCCCGCAGTGCGACGTCGAGGCGCCACAGGGCGGTGATCTGGTTCTCCGCGAGAGCCTTGGTGCGGTCGGGCGGTGCCGGCCGCCGCTCGATGCCGATCGTCGGATCGCACTCGATCCAGCCCTGGCGCTGCCACCAGCCGATCGCCTTGCGCGCGATGGACAGCTCCCGGTTGACGGTTTCGGCGTCCATCTCGTCCGCCCGCGCCGCCGCCAGCTCGGCGAGCACCTCCGGCAGCGCGGGGTCGTCGATCGCAGTGACGGGGAAGACGGGCGGTTTCGCGCCTCGGCGAGCGGGTCCGGTTGGCGCCGGTGCCCCGGCGAGCATCCACCCCCAGGTCGTCAACGAGATCCGGTAGATCCGGGCGGAGGACTTCGCGATGCCCGCGCTGGTGAGGTACCGCTCGACCGCCGCGGTGTACGACGACGGCGGGGCGGACAGGGGCACGACCCGAGCGTGCGGCAACCGAAGTGCGCCCCCGCTCCCGAGTTCGGTCACCGGTTCGATCGTCACGCCGTCCCGCCCTTCCAGTACTGCCGCAGTAAATGCGTACACCTCGCCCCGGCGGCCGGATTGGTCCGCCGCAGGTCGCGGTGATCACGGTAGGGGCTCTGCCGCAGTAAATCCGGTATTTACTAAGGTAGTTGTGCATACGTCTCCGCGATCGAGTAACCGCCCGAATGCGTTTCTGCTGTGCGGACTTGAGGGGAGTGGACTGTCAGTGCCCGAAGCCAGCATGCTTACCTGGGTCATGCCCCAGATCCTCCGTCACGGGCAAGCACTCGGCGAGCAGGTCGACGACGTCGCGCCAGGCGCGCTGCGCGTGCCGTGGGTGGTAGCCGACGCCGGGGACTGCGGGGTGGTCGACCGGCGGGTGGTGGAAGGCGTGCAAGGCGCCGCCGTAGACCGCGAGGCGCCAGTCGACGCCCGCGGCCTGCATCTCAGCGGTGAACGCGTTCCGTTGCGCGGGCGGCATGATCGGGTCTTCCGACCCGACCCCGGCCCACACCGGGCAGCGGATGCGCGCCGCCTCGCCCGGTCGGCCCGTGGTCAGTGCGTTGACTGTCCCGATCGCGCGCAGGCTGACGCCATCACGCCCGAGTTCCAGCCCGATGGCGCCCCCGGTGCCGTAACCGACGGCGGCGATCCGGTCGGGGTCGGTCCGCGGTTCGGTGCGCAACACGTCGAGCGCCGCATGGCCGATGCCCCGCATCCGCTCGGGATCAGCGAGCAGCGGCAGGCAACGGGCCAGCATCTCCTCGGGGTCACCCAAATAGCGCCCGCCATGAAGGTCGAAGGCCAGCGCTACATATCCCAGCTCGGCGAGAGCATCGGCCCGGCGGCGCTCGACGTCGCTGAGCCCCATGCCCTCTGGTCCGAGCAGCACCGCGGGTCGGCGGTCGACACTGGCCGGGAGCGCGAGGTGCCCGATCATCGTCAAACCGTCGGCCGGGTACTCGACCGTACGCGTCGTAATCGTCGTCATGAGACTGGACTGTAGTGATCGTCAAGCCCGGTCGGGCTGCTGTTCTGCCGCTGGCAGAACAGCGCGGGTGTCCCCCTGAAAGGCTCTGGCTCAACTTGTGTGGTGACACCACTGTGCGTGACGACTGAGATTCCGTGTAACAGGCCAAGAGCTTGGCCCACCGCGTTATAGGGCGATCAGTCCGGCTGCCGTCTCCTTGAAGCCACAGGCATCCAATCGCCATCGGACCTCATTGGATCCGCTGTGTCGTCAGGTTCTGAAAAGTCCAAATTCATTGGACGCTCGCCACGCCTGTCGTCATTCGATGGCACTCTCAAGTGATCAACGCACCACCTTCGGATGATCATGTGATCGTGGAGGCACGGGTGCGTGACTACGGGTTTTCGCCAGTTCAGCAGGATGAGATCTGGAGACGCTGGCGCGAGGGGCAGTCGTTCAGCTTGATCGGGCGGGCACTCGGGGCACCGATGCAGCACGCCCGTCGATTCCTGTACAGAGCGGCGGCGTCCGTCTCACCCTGCGGGCGGGCGAGATCTGCGAGCGGACTGGTGAGGCGGAGGTTCACCACATCCGGTCACTCAACGACCTCAGCCGAGTGGCCGGGCCATCCCCCGACTGGGTGAAAAGCCATGGCCGAGCGTCGGCGCAAGGCCCTCGTGGTCTGCGGCGCCTGACACGAGCGCGTCCACACCGGGAAGCCGGACACGACGATCATACAGTAGTCACTGGAGAGCCGGATGCTCGGAAATCGGGCCCGTCCGGTTCGGAGGGAGGCCGAGCGGAAAAGGCCCTGCCCAGCAGGGACCTCGCCGCTCGGCCGGCCCTACCCCGCACCCTGCTCGACGAGTGGGCCTACCTACGGCCCTACACCAGCAACGACGAGCGCACCGCCGCCCTGACAGGCTTCCTCCGCGCCTACAACCACCACCGATGCCACACCACACTCGGCGGCCGGCCACCCATCAGCCGCGTAGACAACGCTCCGGGTCAATACATCTAGCCGGTAACGGTTACGACGACGCGTTGGTAGTGCTTGAGAGCAGGACTGCCGTCGTCCCTGACCTCGAGGATGAGATGGATGGTGGACCCCGGCGTCGCATCCGCGGGCACGGTGAAGGCGACGTTGGGCCGGTCGGTGTGGTTCAGGGGCACCTCGCCGGGATAGGTGTCGGCGTCGGTGTACTGCCACCACTTGTACGACACACGGTCCCCGTCGGGGTCACTGGCGATGCCCCGCAGGGCGACCTTGGACCCCGGCTTGGCCTTGAGGTTCGTGCCCTGCTTCACAGAAGCTTTGGGGGCGTGATTCGCATCGGCATAAGAGGAGGCGCGACCCCAGTCGGCCCGAGCCGCGAAGTCGTTCTGGATGTCCTCGACCCAGCGGGTCTGGGGGTAGCTGCGGTCCGTCTGGTTTCCCGTGTAGGGGTTGGCGTCAGAGGTGTCCCCCCAGCCTGAGGCGTTCGGTGTGAAGCGACCGCCCCAGCCGCCGAACGTCGGGTCTTCCGACGACCGCAGCCCGTTGAATTCCAGTAGGTGCAGGAACGCGGGGGAGTCCCCTTCGGAGATGAAGTCGTGGACGTCGTAGCCGGCGTTTTCGTTCTCCTCGCTGGCCTCCGGCCGCCAGCGCAGGTTCTCATCGTCCCCGGGAGTCGGGTTGCCGTCTCGGTAGGTGCGGTACTGTTTCAGCAGCGGGCCGTGGCCGTTGAGGAAGTTGTCCTCCATATAGGAGGAGCGAAGGGTGTACTGGAAGGGCTGCGGGACGGTTGGCTTCCAGGCGTAGGCGAAGCTCCAGAACTGGGACTGGTTGTCGATGACTTTCACGCCCGGCCAGCTGGGCTTGATGTAGTCCTTCAGCGTGGCGTCTTGCTCGAGGATGTTGTAGAGCACCAGCTTGCTGTTGACCTTGCGCTGGATGGCGTCCCACTTCTTGGTACCCGAGTACTCTGCCTCGATCGACTTGAGCGCTCGGGCGACGGTATTGAGTCCGCCCCAGGCCTGCACGTACAGCGGCCCAGGCTTGTTGTCGAGGATGGCCTTCTTGATCAGATCGGATCCTGCGGTGGGGGCGGCCGTATCGCTGACGTTCGCGATGTTGCCGATCTTGTACAGCGAACGCAGGTGGTCGGGGGAGGGGTAGCCGGCCGCGTGCTTGCGGAGGTTGGGGTAGATCTTGGCGTATCGGTCGATGTAGTCGTTGACCCACTTCGTTCCGGTCCAGCGGTACGGCTTCACCGTGTCGCCGTCGCCTGCCCAGTGGAAGCGGGAGCTGGTCAGGACGATGCCGGCGGTGTCGAATTCGTTGGCGTAGTAGAGGTAGCGGATGAACGAGTCCATGTCGTCGACCTCGCCATCTGTCGTCAGGATGACACGAGGCTTTTGCTGATGACCCGAACCCGTTGTCGTGGAGAGCGTGCTGGCGGAAACGTTGGGTGCTGCCTGCGCTGCGGCCGGCAGGACGGCAGCGGTGAGGGCGACCAAGGTCGCCATGGCAAGCCTTCGACGTCGGCGGGGGCTTGAGGCACGTGCGTACATGTGTCTCCCTTGTTGGAGGTGCGGGCGCCGCGGGTCCGGTGGATTCCGGCGGGAGGTGCAGGACCTCTCGGCGGATGTCGTGCGGCGCCTGCCGGCGTGTCTGCTGGGTGAGGTGTCGATGGAGGGTCGCCGGCGCCGCCTTGCCTCGGGCGGTGGCGCAGAGGGGACCGCCCCTGGCGAGGCGTAACGGACGCTGTTGTTGAGGCGTCATCGTTCGCGTTCTTTGAGGCCGGTGATCGCCTCGGTGGCTGTGTGGGTGGCAACGGTGAGTTTGGCGGTGTTGAGATTTGTGTGGCAGCCAACTTGCCGCAGCGCCCGTGTCTTCCTGGATTCGAGCTGATTGCGTGGACGCATCCAGCGGCGCCGCCTGGCCGGTGGCGTGGCTGTCGCATACACGACGCTTACCGCGTGGTGCCGCGTTGGCCTGACGCTGTGTGCTCTTACTTGATGTGCGTGCTCAGGGCGCGCACGGCCCATGGTGCACCGCAGTTCGCGGTGTTGGCCGGGGTGGTCCGCTCGCTGGGGCATTCCGTTGGATTGCGCCCTGTTGCCTCCTCCGGCCCGGTCGGGCGTGGGTGGTTGTCTGACGACGCGTTACGCATGTCTATTCATGCTTGAGTTGACAGGCCAGAATTCTGGGAGGGGCGCGCGACCCTGTCAACGGGTCGGACGCAAGTCGCTCAAGAGGCTTGCGGGTGGCAGGAAGGGCCGGCAGAAACTCTGTAGTCGTCCTTGCGGTAGAGGGGTTGACGCGCTGGACTCGCGTTCGTAACTTGTCCCGCATGTCGACTCAACAACGCATAGAAATTCGGGAGTCGGGTCGGGAGGAGCCGGTCTATGGCGCCGGAGTCTGGCACTTCGCGACCTACGTCGACCGGTATGCCACGGACGGGTACGGCGAACCGCGCACCATCCTGGACGCAATCAAGCTGGCCGGCGCGGTCGGTGACCTGTCTGTTCTCGACCTGAACTGGCCCTTCCCGCCGGGCGACATCAGCACCACCGAGGTACGTGCGGCCCTGGCCGAGCAGAACCTCAGGGCCATCGCCGTGACGCCGGAGTTCTATACCGGCAAGTTCGCCAAGGGCGGCTTCACCAACCCCGATCCCGCCGTTCGCCGCCAGGCCATCGATCTGGTCGCCGCCTCGGCCGAGGTCGGCCGTGAACTGGGCGTGGACTACATCAAGATCTGGCCCGGACAGGACGGCTACGACTACCCCTTCCAGGCCGACTACAGCGACCTGTGGTCGAAGTCGGTCGACGCGCTGCGTGAACTCGCCCAGGGCCACCCCGACCTGAAGTTCGCGATCGAGTACAAGCCGCGCGAGCCGCGGAACCGGATGGTCTTCTCCTCCGCCGCCCGCACCCTGCTCGCGATCCAGGACATGGGGGTGGACAACGTAGGAGTCCTGCTGGACTTCGGACACTCCCTGTACGGCGGTGAAACGCCGGCCGAAGCCGCCCGGCTGGCGATCGCCCGCGACAAGCTGTTCGCGATCGACGTCAACGACAACTTTCGCGGCTGGGACGACGACATGGTCGTCGGCTCCGTCCACCTGCTGGAGACCTTCGAGTTCTTCTTCGCCCTGCACGACGCCGGCTGGCAAGGGGTCTGGCAGCTCGACCAGTTTCCCTTCCGCGAGGACCCGGTCGAGGCCGCCCGCACCGGCATCCGCACGATGCGCGCCTTCCATCAGGCCCTCGCCTACCTCGATCGAGAGGAACTTGCCACAGCGCAAGCGGCGCAGGACGCCCTCAAGGCGCAGCGCCTGGCGAAGCGCGCGCTCTTTCGCGCCCTCGCAGAAAGTGAGTCCGCGTGACCGCTACCCCGGACACCGCCGCGCCGCTGCAGGTCGACGAGAGCGCTGCCCGCGCCTACCACCAGCGCAGCGCACGACTGCGCACCGCGGCACCCGCCGAGGCGGCGGCCGAACTCGCCGAGATCTCGACATCCGTACGGCGCGACATCCTCACCACCATCCAGGCCGCCGGTATGGGACATGTGGGCGGTGACCTCTCCGTTACCGATCTGCTGGTGACCGCCATGTGGGGCACGCTGCATATGCACCCCACCGAACCAGACAACCCTCGACGCGACCGATTCGTTCTCAGCAAGGGGCACTGCGCCGCAGCTCTGTACTCCACGCTGGCCTCCTGCGGATTCTTCCCCCGAACCCGGCTGAACGAGTTCATGGGCCCGCTGTCGCCGCTCAACGGCCACCCCGCCCGACTGAAGGTTCCCGGCGTGGAGACCAACACCGGCCCGCTCGGCCATGGCTTCCCCGTCGCCACCGGCTGCGCGCTCGGCGCGACGCTGCGCGGTGAGACCTGGCGGACGATCGTGGTGCTCGGCGACGGCGAACTCCAGGAAGGCAGCAACTGGGAAGCCGCGATGACGGCCGCCCACTACGGACTGGCCAACCTGACCGCCGTGGTGGACCGAAACCGGCTGCAGCAAGGCGCCCGCACCGAGGACACCAAGTCCCTCGAGCCGCTGGACGCGAAGTGGGCGAGCTTCGGATGGGAAGTCCGCGTCATCGACGGCCACGACCACCAGGCGATCAAGGAGGCGTACGCGCCCTCCACCACAGGGCGCCCCGTCGCCGTGATCGCCAACACCACCAAGGGCAAGGGTGTGTCGTTCATGGAAGACCGCGTCGAATGGCATCACAAGGTGCCCACCGACGACCAGGTACGTCGTGCGCTCGAGGAGCTGAACCGATGAGCACCGTGGCCGCCCCTGCCCCCGCCCCCACGTTCGACTGCAGGGTCGACTTCGCCGACGAGCTCGCCGCGCTGGCGCGCACCGACGAGCGGATCGTGGCCGTGTGCAACGACTCGGTGGGCTCCAGTAACCTCGTCAAGTTTCGCGAGGAGTTCCCCACCCGCCTGGTCAACGTGGGCATCGCCGAACAAGACCTGGTAGGCGTCTCAGCCGGCCTCGCCAACGCCGGGTTCATCCCGTTCGCGTCTGCTGCCGCGCCCTTCCTCACCGGCCGCGCCCTGGAGCAGATCAAGGCCGATATCGCTTACACCCACCGGCACGTCGTCCTGTGCGGCCAGAGCCCCGGTATGGCCTACGGCGAGCTGGGCCCCACACACCATTCCATCGAGGATCTTTCCTGGATGCGCGCCATCCCGGGCCTGGAGATCATCGTGCCCGCAGACCCGGCGCAGACCCGCAGCGCTGTGCGCTGGGCGGCCGCATCGGGCCGGCCGACCTACATCCGCGTGCCCCGGTTCAAGGTGCCGGCAATCACCCCCGACGACGCGGCTTTCGAAGCCGGCCGAGCCGTGCGCCTCACCCAGGGCACGGATGTCACCCTGATCGCGGTGGGCACGATGGTCTCGCGCGCGCTGGAGGCAGCAGACCTTCTCGGCAAGGACGGCATCTCCGCTCGCGTCCTCAACATGACCTTCGTGGAGCCGCTCGACGTGGACGCTGTTGTGGCTGCCGCGCGTGAGACCGGGGCCATCGTCACCGCGGAAGAGGGGCTGCTCTCCGGCGGTCTGGGGGCGGCCGTGGCCAAGGTCGTGGCAGAAAGCCACCCGGTCGCGGTACGCATGGTGGGCGTGCCCGCCTTCGCCCCGACCGGCAGCGCGGCGTTTTTGCTCGACCACTTCGGTCTGACCGCCGACGGTATCGCCGGCACCGCCCGTGAGGTTCTGGGACGGGTGTGATGAAGCCGCACGTTCTCGCCATCGACCAGGGCACCAGCTCCACCAAGACCCTGCTCCTGGATGCCGCGGGCGACATCGTCTCCCGCGGCCAAGCGGCCCTGCCGCAGTCCCACCCAGGTCCCGGTCTGGTGGAACAGGACGCGACAGCGCTCCTGGACAGTGTGCGCACCGCCGTTGCCCACTGCATGCGGGACGTCGACCCGCGCAGCGTGGCTGGGATCGCCCTGAGCACCCAGCGTGAATCGGTCGTGCTGTGGGACTCCGCGACCGCCAAGCCAGTCGCCCCGCTGGTCAGTTGGCAGGACCAGCGGGGAGGGGAACGTGCGGCCCGGCTCACCGCCGCAGGCGTCAGCGAGGAGATCCGTCGCCGGACGGGGCTCCCGCTCGATCCGATGTTCTCCGCTCTGAAGATGGCGGCCCTGCTCGACAGCCATGACCCCGCCCGTGCACGCAGCGCGGCCGGTACGCTCCACCTGGGCACTGTGGACGCCTATCTGCTGCACGCGCTCACCGGAGAGCTGGTCACAGAGATCGGCAACGCCTCACGGACCCAACTGCTCAGTCTTGCCACCGGCGACTGGGACGACGACCTGCTCGGCTGGTTCGACATCCCCCGGGCAGCGTTGAGCCGGATCGTCCCCTCCACCGGCCCTTTCGGGGCGCTGCGAGGGCTCGCGCCACTGACCGACGGCACCCCGGTGCTGGCCGTCATGGGTGACTCGCACGCCGCCCTGTTCGCCCACGCCGGCTGGCGGCCGGGCACCGTGAAGACTACCTACGGCACCGGCTCCTCCGTCATGACGATCGCCGACTCGCCCGAACAAGCCGACGGCGTGTGCAGCACCATCGCCTGGTCCACCGGTCAACCCTCCTATGCACATGAGGCCAACATCCGCTCCACCGGACGCACCTTGACCTGGCTGGCGGACTTGCTCGGTACTGAGACAGAACAACTCATCCGGCTCGCGGCCGACACTGATGCAGGCGACGTGACATTGGTGCCGGCCTTCGGTGGCATCGGGGCACCCTGGTGGGACGCCCAAGCCGTCCCCCTCCTGGCCGGATTCAGCCTGGGAACCGGGCGAGCCCAACTGGCACGCGCCTGCCTGGAATCGGTCGCTTTCCAGGTCGGCGACGCCCTGGCAGCCCTGCCCGGTCTGCGGCAGGTCGTCGCCGATGGCGGTCTGAGCCGAAGCGACACACTGATGCAACTTCAAGCCGATGTCAATGGTGTCACCGTGGCGCGCACCCGATATCACGAGCTGTCCGCCGTTGGCGCCGCGCATCTGGCAGGACTCGGGCTCGGCCTGTGGACGGCCGCTGACCTGGAAGAGCGCGCTGACAGCGGCCTGCAGACATTCATGCCTACCTGGAACGACGCAGAGCGCCGCAGTGCGGTGGGGCACTGGCATCAGCGCCTCACAGCCGCTCGCCACCTCGGGACACGTGGAAAGCGAAGGACACCATGACGACAACTGATGTGACGCAGGAGGAAAGGAGCACGGTGGTTCGCCCGGGCCTGTTTACCTTGGGCCGCGGTTCCCTCATCGCACTCACGCTCCTGCTTATTGCCATCGCAGCCACGACGACTTACCGCTCCGACAGCGAGCCCAGGGCCGGCAGCAAACCAAAATTCGACCCCGCGAAGTACGCGGCCGCAACGTTCGAGCCGAAGATCGTGCCGGCGATCAAGAAGAACGCCGTCGACGTCGTCAAGCTCCACCGGGCCATCGACGCAGACCCGGAAGCAGCCGGCAAACAGTACGGGCACCGCGCGGGCACGGGCCCCTACACCTACGCCGTGACACTCACTGGAACCGCGGGTGCCGTGAAGAGCGGTCTGATGCAGGTGACGGTGCCCGGTCTGGACAAGGCGCGCCTGTCCGTGCAGATCGGCCCGGCCATCAACGGCACATCGTTGCGAGATGCGTCCGGCCTGGTCAGCTTCGGCCAGTTCACCAATCAGGTCGAGTACGCCGATGCCGCGACCGCCCTGAATACCCGGATGAAAGCGAAGGTTCTGAAGTCCTTCGACGCAGCGGCGGTTCGCGGCAAGAAGATCACAGTCGTCGGAGCCGTGACCCCGCTGACCGCCGACGTGCTGACCATCACCCCCGTCTCCATCGAGGCGGCATCATGACCGCCGAGACCCAGGCACCGGCCCCACCCGTCCTGCGCGCTGCGGAGATCACCAAGGTGTACGGCGGCACCCAGGCACTCAAAGGCGTCTCCCTGGACATCTCGGCGGGCCGCACCACCGTGCTGTTCGGCGAGAACGGCGCTGGCAAGTCGACCCTGATGAAGATCCTCAGCGCCGTCGAGTCGCCCAGTACCGGGCACATCGAACTCGACGGCACAGCAGTGGAGTTCGCAAGTGCCCGTGAGGCTTCCGACCAGGGCATCTCCATCATCCATCAAGAGCTCAGCCTGTGTCCCAATCTGAGCATCCAGGACAACCTCTTTCTCGGCCGTGAACACACCCGCCACGGCGGCACCCTGATCCACCGAAGCGTCCAGCGCGAACGGGCACAGGGGGTGCTGGGCAGGCTCGACAAGCAACTGAGCCCGGAGACCTTGGTAGGCGAACTGCGACTGGGACAACAGCAGTTGGTGGAAATCGCCCGCGCTCTGCTCCAGAACGCGCGTGTCCTGATCATGGATGAGCCAACCTCCGCGCTCAGCGCTCCGGAGGTGGAGATCCTCTTCCACGTGATCCGCGAGCTCAAGGCCGAGGGTGTAGCGATCGTGTACATCTCGCACCACCTGGAGGAAGCTCTCTCCATCGCTGATGACGTCGCTGTTCTGCGCGACGGCACGATGGTGGCCACCGCACGGGCCGACGATGTCGACCTGGGGTGGATCGTGCGCAAGATGGTCGGCCGCAACCAGGACGACCTCTTCCCCGAACGCAATCCCGCCCTGGGACCTGCCGCCCTGGAGCTCACCGAACTCTCCGTCGCTGACCCCGCCGTCCCCGGACGGCTGGCTGTGAACGCCCTGACCCTCACCGTTCACGCCGGTGAGACCGTAGGCATCTACGGCCTCATGGGCAGCGGCCGCACCGAACTCCTGGAATGCCTGGCCGGGCGGCTCCCCGCCGCCTCCGGGGAGATCCGCCTGCACGGCGACCCTCTCCCTGCGAGCGTCCGCGAGCGCATCCGCGCCGGACTGGCCCTCGTCCCCGAGGACCGCCAGCGCGACGGCCTCGTCCAGACCATGTCCGTCGGCCAGAACCTGTCACTGGCCTCGGTCACCCGATTCGTCCGCAAGCTGCTGCTCAATCGCCGCGCCGAGGACGATGCCGTCACCGCGATGATCGCTGACGTTACGGTCAAGACCGCCGGTCCCCGCGCGCCCGTCGGGTCCCTCAGCGGAGGCAACCAGCAGAAGGTCGTCATCGGAAAAGCACTGATGACCGGCCCCCGAGTCCTGCTCCTCGACGAGCCGTCCCGGGGCGTGGACGTCGGCGCAAAAGCCGACGTCTTCAAGCTGATGGCCCAGCAGGCCGAGCGCGGCCTTGCTGTGCTCTTCACCACATCCGAGGCCGAAGAGGCACTGCACATACCCGATCGCCTCCTGGTCCTGGTCCGTGGACGGCTGGTCGCCGACCTCAAGGCCGGTGACATCACCCGGGACCGCCTGATGAGCCTGGCCGACGGCGCCGACACCACCGAGAAGGCACATGATGAGTGACACCCCGACCAAGGACCACGAAGTGGTGCTCCAGCAGCGCCGTGCAGCTGCGGCGCGGGCCCGGCGCCTCAAGACCGTCGACTCGATCTTCGAACTCCGCGCTTTCATAGCCCTCGGAGTCCTGATCGTCATCTTCAGCCTGTTGTCCGACTCCTTCCTCACCGTCGACAACGTCATCACGATGACCAAGCACGTCGCCATCAACGCGATCCTCGCGCTCGGCATGCTCCTGGTCATCCTCAAGGGCGGCATCGACCTCTCCGTCGGATCAACCGTCGGCCTGTCCGGGGTGATCGCCGGAGAACTCCTCCAAGGGCTGCACCTGAGCCTGCTGGACGTTGTGGCCTACCCACAGGTCTGGGCCGTCATCGTGTTGTGCACTGCGGTGGGCGCACTGGTCGGCACCGTCAACGGCATCCTGATCACCCGTCTGAACGTGGCGCCCTTCATTGCCACCCTCGGCATGCTCTACGTGGCCCGGGCCACCGCTCTGCTGATCTCTGATGGTGCCACCTACCCGGATCTTGCAGGCAACCCCAGCACCCATAACACCGGCTTCGACTGGCTGGGCCAGGGCCGCCCGCTGGGACTCCCCGTCGCAATCTGGATCATGATTGTGCTGGCAGTGGTCGTCGCCGTACTGCTGCGCTCGACCCCCTTCGGCCGCTGGCTCTACGCCACCGGCGGCAACGAGCGCGCTACCGAGCTCAGCGGTGTTCCCGTCAAGCGCGTCAAACTCATCGTCTATGTGATCTCCGGCGCCTGCGCCGCGGTGTCCGGCCTCATCATCGCCTCCGAACTCACCTCCGCCGCACCGCAGGCGGGCGAGACCTTCGAACTCAACGCCATCGCCGCAGTCGTCATCGGCGGGGCCGCGCTGTCCGGCGGCCGAGGCACCGTACGCGGAACCCTTGTCGGGGCGTTCGTCATCGGCTTCCTCGCCGACGGCCTCGTCATCCTCGGCATCTCTACGTTCTGGCAGATGCTCATCAAGGGGGCCGTCATCATCGTCGCGGTCATCCTCGACCAGAGCCAACAGCGCTTCCAGCGCCGCCGCGCGGACGCGTCCGCGGTCGCCGTCAAACCTGACGCCGAACCGTCAGAGCCCGACGCCGAGCATCCAGTCGGCTCCAGCAAGACGACGGCCCACTGACACAGTCGGCACGCAGCACCTCTTCAGCCTATCCCTGACTCGTTGTCCGTTTGCATATCCGCACGCCGTTGTGAGGAGACCAGAATGTTCCACCGCACCCGCCACCAACTCGTCACCACCACCGCAGCCATCACAGCAGGACTGCTCCTACTGACCGCGTGCGGGAGTTCCGACGACTCGACGGACGGCTCGAAGTCCAGCAAGAGCGGTTCAAAGAGCAACCTGGTCGCCATCATCACGCCCTCCCCGGACAACCCGTTCTTCAAGGCGGAAGGGGACGCCGCCAAGAAGAAGGCCGAGAACCTCGGCTACAAGACCTCGGTCGCCTCGCACGACGACGACCCCAACAAGCAGAGCGAACTGATAGACGCCGCCATCTCCCGCAAGGCCGCCGCGATCATCCTGGACAACGCCGGAGCCGACGCTTCGATCGGCCCCGTCCGTAAGGCCACCAAGGCCGGCATCCCCGTCTTCCTGATCGACCGGGAGATCAACCAGACCGGCATCGCGAAGGCCCAGATCGTGTCGAACAATGCCCAGGGAGCGCAGATCGCTGCGCAGGAGTTCGTCACAGCGATGGACGGCAAGGGCCAGTACGTGGAGCTCACCGGCAAGGAATCCGATACCAACGCCGACGTGCGTTCCAAGGGTTTCGCCGACGTCATCTCGCAGTACCCGGATTTGAAGCAGGTGGCCAAGCAGACGGCCAATTGGGACCAGCAAGAAGCCTTCACCAAGATGGAGACCATCCTGCAGCGGCACCCGAAGATCCGCGGGATCATCGCCGGAAACGACACCATGGCCCTGGGCGCGGTGGCCGCACTGAAGTCCGCCAAGCGAACCGGTGTCACCGTGGTCGGCTTCGACGGCAGCCCGGACGCCATCACCCAGATCAAGGCCGGCACCATGCGAGCGACCGCGCTCCAGCCCGCCGCCCTGGGTGCCGAGCGTGCCGTAGAGCAGGCGGACAAGTTCGTCAAGACGGGTAAGACCGGACAGCCCGAGAAGCAGGCCATCGACTGCGAGCTGATCACCAAGAAGAACGCCGACGAGTACGGCGTCTTCGCCAAGCGCTGAGGCACGGGACTGTGCGTGCCACTTGTCAGCAGCACGCACAAACCCTCGGCGATAGGGTGTTGCGCGGCGTAGACACGCAGCCCGGCAATCAGCCTGGCCGCCAGGAGGAACGAGGATGGAGGCATGGTGGCGGCAGCGTCGTCCACTCCCAGCTCCGACCACATGCGGATGCTGGTGAAAGTAGCCCGCATGTACCACGAGCGCGGAGTACGCCAGCCGGAGATCGCGGCGCATCTCAACATGTCCCAACCGCGCATCTCCCGCCTGTTGAAGGAAGCTGTCGACCGCGGTGTCGTACGCACCGTGGTGGTTCCCCCAGAGGGCGTGCATGCCGAACTCGAAGACGCGCTCGTGGAGCGGTTCGGCCTGCGAGACGCCGTGGTGGTCGAGGTGGAAGGCGCGGGGATCGATGTCATTCCCGCGCTCGCTGCGGCAACCGCTACATACCTCGATGCGACGCTCAAGGGAGGGGACGTCATCGGCGTTTCCTCCTGGAGCGCGACCCTGTTGGAGTCGGTCAAGGTCATGCGCGCCAAGACGTCGTCCGTGGCACACGAGGTCGTCCAGATCGTCGGCGGTTCCGGCAGCCCGGAAGTACAGCTGCACGCCACCCGCCTGACCAGTCGTCTGGCGGAACTCACTGGCGCTCGGCCGGTGTTCGCTCCGTCCGCCGCCCTAGTAGGCAGCAGTGAGTTGCGGGACCTGCTGTCACGGGAGCCGGCGATGGCCGAGGTCATGCAGGCGTGGTCCCGCCTCACACTGGCTCTCCTGGGCATCGGCAGCCTCGCCCCCTCACCGCTGCTGCGCCGCTCGGGCAATGCCATCACCGCCCAAGACCAGCAGCAGCTCGAGAAGCTCGGCGCGGTGGGCGACGTCTGCGCCCGGTACTTCGATGCCGACGGCAATCCCGTGGACGCGCCCTTCAACGACCGTCTCATCGGCATCGAGCCTGAACGGTTGCATGCGGTGGAACGCCGCATCGGAGTGGCAGGCGGCATGGACAAGGTCGCCGCTATCCGCGGCGCGGCACGGGGTGGATGGATCAACATCTTGATCACTGACGTCGAGGTAGCCCGAGACTTGCTGAACGACTGACCACCCAACCTCTCTCCCCGCCTCACGATTCTGCGGTAGGGGCGGGTAGCGGGCAGTCGGTGGTGTACCTGTACTCGTTACTGGTGGTTTGTCAAACCAGGGAGTAGGGGTTGAGTGGCTGGCCTGTGCCGTTCAGAAATGCGTCGCTGCTGCTCATAGGGGGCTGGCGAGACCGGGGATGTTGGGAACACGCCGGGGTGATCGTCTCGCTGGTGTCAGGTGACGCGGAAGCTGTTGTCGGTCCCGGTGGTGCTGCTGCGTCGGCAGGCGGCCCAGGATGCTGAACTGCTGGTGCTCCGTCATGAGAATGCGGTGCGGCGCGGGCAGCTTGCGGGCCGGGTGCGGTTCGAGCAGGCGGACCGGCTCTGGTTCGCGGTTCTGTCCTCGCTGATACCCCGGTGGCGCTGGACGCGGTTTTCCCGGTGACTCCGGGGACCCTGCTCGCATGGCACCGAAGGCTTGTTGCACGCAGATGGGACTACAGCAAGTGCCGGAGCAGTCCTGGGCGGCCGCCTACCGCGAATGTGGTAAGGGATCTGGTGGTGCGGTTGGCTCGGGAGAATCCGCGCTGGGGCTGCCGCAGGATCCAGGGCGGGCTCACGCGGTTGGGGTACAAGGTCGGCGCCTCGACGGTCTGGGAGATCCTGACGGCGTCCGGCATCGGCCCGGCTCCCCGCCGCGGCGGGCCGGCGTGGCGTGAGTTCCTCACAGCACAGGCCGATTCCATCACCGCCTGCGACTTCCTCCATATCGACTTGGTGGACCTGCGCCGGGTCTACGCGCTGGTCTTCCTTGAGCACGGCACGCGTCGCCTGCACGTCGCTGGGGTGATCGCACACCCGACCGCGCGGTGGACGGTTCAGCAGGCTCGCAACCTTGTCGTCGAAATGGGCGTGCGTTTCGAGTCGCTGCGCGTCTTGATCCGCGACCGGGACGGCACATACAGCGCGTCCTTCGACGCGGTCTTCGCGGCCGAGGACGTCGAAACCGTGAAGACCGCACCACGGACCCCGCGGATGAACGCACACTGGCGAGAGAGTCATTGGGACGTTACGGCGTGAGGCCCTCGACCACGTGCTGATCTGGAATGAGGCCCACGCTCGACGCGTTCTCGAGACCTATGCCGGGCACTACAACGGGCATCGCCCGCATCAGCCCCGAGGGCGACTACCTCCCCTCGCCGACGACCGGACCGCGCCGTTGACCGACCTGGGCACCAGGCGATGGCTAGTCCGCACTCGTGTCCTTGGCGGCCTGATCAACGAGTACAGGTACACGGCCTGACCTGCCGCGACGGGTTTCTGAACGGCACAGGTTAGGGTCCCGTGTAAGACACCTTGAGCGCGTCCGTATCCCCTTCGAAGATGGGAGTCGAAATTACCGTCTTAAGGTCGTCAGCCAGCATCAGCACCGGGGTGCCCAAGCCGATGGGATATGTGAGCCCATTGACTGTCCCGGCAATAACGTCATCGAAGAAGACCTCGCCGTACCGGGGCAGTTGGCTGGTCACCCCACCCACCGTACTGCGCTCCACGATTGCCTCGGCAGAATTGCCGACTAGAAAGGTACCGGGCGGCGCGGAGGAAGAGAAGCTAGTGTAGGTCATCGAGGTAAGATTTATAATGAACACAGAAGCTGTCGTGGGTTTGGTAGCGCAGAGGAGCAAGTGGACCACATCGCCTGGGCTGACTGGAAAGTTGTTGATCTGGATAGTGTTGGCAGGGAACCACTCGAACCATGCGTAGCAGGTGCCGTCGGAGTCAGTCTCTGTGCCGGCCTGCATGACGTCTCTCGATTCGCGGACGCCGTCGATTCCAAGCCATACCGAGGAGTATTGGGTGCCCGGTGAGCTCGGGCTCTGGTATGCATGCGGAACTGTCCAAGCGCCCCCGATCCAAATGAACCGATCCTCTTTACTAACATACAGCACCGAGCCTGACCAAACGTCTGAGGTGGAGTCAACGTGTCCCTCCGTTCCCTTTTGGATGGGCACGTTCGGCTGGATGTTCACGTTGGGCCCGGGGCGATCTTTCATGAGCGTAAACTCCGGTGTGATGTGCTCAAGCCGCGGGTAGCGGCGAAGCGCCGAGACCCATTTGGCTGCCGCATCCGGCATCTCTACGATATCTGGCCGCCTCGGAAACCCGTGATGCGCAAGTTCCTCTTGCGGCGCGGAGAGAGGATTAAAGTCCTTTGGAGACAGGGGGAAAGTGTGGATTTCGAGAGAGCCAATCGTTCGCTTCGACATGAACTGACCTCCTCTTCATTAGCTACTCTTAGCGTGCGGCTACGCCACGGGCCGCACTTGTCGATCACGGTTGGGCTTCATAGGCAGCCAACCGGGTCGGTCGCGGGGTCAGCGCCGTGCCCGCAGTGCGCCCAGCCGGGCGGCTGCGGTGTGCTCATGGCCCGGAGATCGCCCGGTTGGTCATGGCGTCCATCGTCGGTCGGCTTGTACGACTGCGGCGCTGTCCGAGGCGGCGGGGCGCGCTGATTCACTCTCCCGGCGTAAGTGCATCGGCCCATCTGCCCGTGAGTAGTTCACGGAGTCCGAGATCATCCAAGAGTTCAGCTGGCAGCGGGTAGAAGTACCGAAGAAGCAGCCCGGCTGCGGCTTCGGCAGCTTCTTCGGGCTGGGATTGCAACAACTGGTCGTCAGCCTGAGGCAATCCGGCCATCGGATTTGTGCGATTCAGTGATTCCAGTGTGTGACGGCGCCCTTCGCTTGTCGGTACCAGCCCCGAAGCGTCGCTCGGCGAGATAACCCACAGCGCATCATTGACGAGCGCATTGAACGGGTACAGGGCAGCCTTTGCTCCGTTTGGACATCCCCGTATTTCTCCAGAAGCGGGGCCAGCGCGGCGCGCGTATCCGACCATGAGCGCTGGCGCGGTGCACCAGCCACGGCCTGGCCAATGGCACACAGCAGGAGTAGTGGCCTATGAGGAGCAGGGCCATTTCTTGTTTGTGCTGGCCGGACGTCACCGATGCGCCTGATGAACGTCCGCGGCGGCTTGGTGACTGTGAAGCCTTCCCGCTCCAACCCGGCCTGTGGGTGTGCTGTTCGGAAACTCATCGCCCCTGCTCGCGGGTGGTCTGGCGTGCATCACAGTCTGCTGGAACCCTGTTCGGGTGATCGTGTCGCTCGTATACCAGGTGACTCGGAAGCTGCTCACGGTCCCGGCGGTGCTGCTGCGCCGGGACACAGCCAAGAACGCGGAATTGCTCGTGCTGCGGCACGAGAACGCGGCGCTGCGCAGGCAGCTCACGAGGCCGGTGCGCTACGAGCATGCGGACCGGCTGTGGTCCGCAGCGCTGTCCTCGCTGATCCCCCGGCGCCGGTGGGCGCAGGTGTTCCCGGTGACGCCGGCGACGCTGTTGGCATGGCACCGCAGGCTGATCGCCAGGAAGTGGGACTACAGCAAGCGCCGACGCAGGCCCGGGAGACCTTCGACGGCGGGTGCCGTGAAGGCTCTGGTGCTGCGGCTCGCAAGGGAGAATCCACGTTGGGGCTGTCGACGAATTCAGGGCGAGCTGGTCCGGCTCGGATACCCGATCGGGTCGACGACGATCTGGGAGATCCTCACCGCGGCGGGCATCGATCCAGCCCCACGCCGCAGCCATCCGACATGGCGCCATTTCCTGACCGCGCAAGCCGAGTCCATCATCGCCTGCGACTTCGTCCACATCGACCTGGTCGATCTGCGCCGGGTGTACGCGCTGGTGTTCCTCGAACACGGCACACGCCGACTGCACATCGCGGGAGTGACCGCCCATCCCACCGCACCCTGGACGGTGCAGCAGGCAAGAAACCTCGCCGTCGAGTTGGGTGTTCGGGTGGACTCGCTGCGTTTCCTGCTCCGCGACCGGGACGCGAAGTACACCGAGTCCTTCGACGCGGTCTTCAAAGCCGACGACATCCAGGTCATGAGGACCGCGCCACGGTCCCCACGGATGAACGCGCACTGCGAACGTGTCATCGGCACCCTGCGCCGCGAGGCCCTCGACCACCTCTTGATCTGGAACGAGACGCACGCTCGGCAGGTCCTCGATGCCTATGCCCAGCATTACAACGGTCATCGCCCCCACCAGGCTCGCGGACAGCTCCCTCCCCTCGCCCAGGAGCACCCGACGCCCATGGTCGGCCCGTCCACTCACCGGATTCTACGCACCCGAATACTCGGCGGCGTGATCAACGAGTACAGATACGCCGCCTGACCAGGAATGACGAGTTTCCGAACGGCACAGGGCAGGCGGGCCGAGCCTGGCGGCGTCAGTGCGCAGACGAGTCCGGAGCCGGAGGCGGGCCGGTGCAGGACAGCTGGCTGCCAGTGCACCTCGTCGGTGTCGCGCTGATGGTGCCAGGCCGCCAGGGTGCGGTCGGCGACCAGCCGGTCGAGCAGCACTTCGGTCTGCTGGGGGGAGTGCCCGCACAGACGGGCAATGACGGCCATGTCGGCTGCGGGGCCGGTCGCGGTGGTGTGGACGGCTAGGACCAGGGCGGTCAGGCGGTCTGCGGGGTTTGCCGCTGCGGCAACGATGAGCGGGGCGGGCTTGAGGGCCCAGTGGGCGGCGCGTCGGCGGGCGCTGCGGCCCGGGGCCTGGTTCAGCGCCGCGTCATCCAGCAGCCGCACCTGCAACGGCGCTGTCCGGGGGTCGGGCAGGTCGAGCCAGCCGTCCTGCGCCAGTTCCTGCCATGCCTCGGTGCGGGAGGTGTTGGGGGTTTGTATGGCGGGTGAACGGTGTTTGTGCTTCGAGGCGGTGGGCTGTGCCATACACCGGGCCAGATCCCGTGCT
>NZ_JBIRPV010000009.1:0-323858 GCF_044332865.1 Streptomyces sp. NPDC021225
CCCTCCCGGGTTGTTGTTGGGGGTGGGGGGGGGGGCTTCGTGTTTCTTGGTTGTCCCGGCCCCCCACTCCCTCCAATTTGGGGCCGCGGGGGGTGGGGGGGGGGGGGGGGCCCCGGGGGGGGGGGGCCCCCCCCCGCCGCCGTACCTCCGCCGTGGGCGGCTACCCGACGAGATCCTGGGTGCCGAGCACGGTGAGCAGCGCGAGGCGTTCGGCGTCCTCGGTGCCGGGCTCGGCCGTGTAGACCATGATGCGCAGCTCGCTGCCCGCCACGGTGAGCACGTCGCAGTCCAGCGTCACGGGGCCCACGCGCGGATGATCGATGATCTTGCGTGCGGCCTCGTGGCGGCCGACGGCGCCGGACGCCCACAGCTCGGCGAACCGGTCGCTGTTCGCGCGCAGCTCCGCCACCAGCCGCCCCAGCCGCTGATCGGCCGGGTAGCGGTCCGCAGCCGCGCGCAGGTCGGAGACCAGCGTGGCCTCGAACGCGCGCAGCGACTCCGGAGTGTGCCGGGTCCGGCCGCCCGGGCCGACGAAGTGTCGCCACACGGCGTTGCGCTGGTGGCCGCGCCACCCCGACGGGTCGCCCATCAGCGCCGCGTACGGCGGATTGGCCAGGAGCAGCGTCCCGGACGCGTCGAAGACCGCGACGGGGGTCCCGGTCAGTCGGTCCAGCAGCCGCTGGACGCTCGGCGTGATGAGCGCGGGCATCGTGTCCGGCCCCGGCGGCGCCAGCCCGGCCAGCCGGAACAGATGGGCGCGCTCGGCGCCCGCCAGCCGCAGCGCCCTGGCCAGGGCCTCGACGACCTGCACCGACGGGTTGGACGCGCGGCCCTGCTCGAGGCGGGTGACGTAGTCGACGGAGATCCCGGCCAGCAGCGCCAGCTCCTCGCGGCGCAGCCCCGGCGCCCGCCGATGCCCGCCGGCGGGCAGCCCCGCGGCCTCGGGTGCCACCCGGTCGCGCCAACGGCGCACCGCCTGCCCGAACTCCGCTGTCGCCATGCAGCCCAGTGTGCACCGCCGCGCCGCACATGTGCCTGGTACCGGTAGTCCCAGGAACACGGGACGTCTGGCTGACCGCACCGCCCCGCCGCACCCTGGAGGCATGACGACAACACTCATCACCGGAGCCAACAAGGGGCTCGGTTTCGAAACCGCCCGTCGGCTCGTCGCAGCAGGTCACACCGTCTACATCGGCAGCCGGGACGCCGAGCGCGGGCGCCGGGCCGCCGAGCGGCTGGGCGCGCGGATGGTCCTCCTCGATGTCACCGACGACGCGTCCGTCGCGGCCGCGGCGAAGGCCGTCGAGGCCGACGGCGGACTGGATGTGCTGGTCAACAACGCCGGCGTCGAAGCGCGGGAGCCGGACGGACGGGTGATCGGCGCGGCGGAGGCGACCGCCGACGCGATGCGGTCGGTCTTCGAGACGAACGTGTTCGGCGTGGTGCGCGTGACCCATGCGTTCCTGCCGCTGCTGCGGCGGTCCGCCGCCCCGGTCGTGGTCAACGTCAGCAGCGGCCTTGCCTCGCTGACCCGGGTCACCACCCCGGACACACCGACGTACGCCTACCCGGGCGTCGCCTACCCGACGTCGAAGACCGCGGTCAACATGATCACCGTGCAGTACGCGAAGGCGTTCCCGCAGATGCGGATCAACGCGGTGGAGCCCGGCTACACCGCGACGGACCTGAACCGGCACACCGGCACACAGACCGTCGAGGAGGGCGCCGAGATCATCGTCCGCATGGCACAGGTGGGCCCCGACGGCCCGACCGGAGGCTACTTCGACGCCGAAGGCCCCCTCCCCTGGTAACGGGGCGGGCGGTCACCCCAGGAACGACTCGACGGCCGAGCTGACCGCGGCGGGGCTCTCCAGCGGCAGCTCGTGCCCCGCGTCGAGGATCCGTACCACCGCGTCCGGATAGCCCTTGGCCATCCGCAGCATCTGCGACACCGGCAGCTGGATGTCGTGATAGCCGTGCAACAGCAGGGTGGGCGTCCGGATCTCACCGACCCGGTCGAGCACATCGAAGGCCCGCATCGCGTCGTAGCAGGTCATGACCACCTCGCGCGGCGTGGTCGCGGAGGCGCGGGCGTATCGCCGCACCTCCTCGCGCGGATGGCCGGGGCCGAAGGCCCGCTGGATGTTGGCCGTGACGAAGACACGGAACGGCAGCAGCGTCGAGGCCGCCATCAGCAGACCGCGGCCGCGGCTGTACACCATCCGGCTGATCGAGCTCACCAGCACCATGCGCTCGATCCGCCCCGGGTGGTCCAGCGCCAGCGTCTGGGCGATCATGCCGCCCATGGAGTGGCCGACCGGGACGAAGCGGTCGACCTCCAGCCGGTCGAGCAGGGCGCGCACATCGCCGGCCAGCTCGGCGATGGTGCGCGGTACCCCGTCGCTCTCGCCGTGCCCGCGCAGATCCAGGCGGATCACCCGCCGGTGCGGGGCGAAGTGCGCCATCTGGTGGTCCCAGCGGTGCCGATTCGCCGTCCAGCCGTGGATGAACACCAGCGGCACACCGTCGCGGCGACCCTCGTCGTCGAACGTCAGTCTGGCGCCAACGACTTCGAGCTGCGGCATGGGTCACGACCTCCGGGCTGTGGCGCGTGCGGGTACGGAACGTTCACCACCGGCCGACTACCGGCGCCCGCCCAGGAAGTCGAGGATGTGCCCGAACACATCGAGGGCGGCGCCCCGGCCGATGAACATGTCGAGGTGACCGTAGCCGGGGACCTCGGCGTACGCCACATCCAGCCGCGGCTGCCGGGCGGCGAGCACCTCGTGGCAGAGCTTCTGGGAGTCCAGCCACAGCCCGTTCTCGCTGCCGGAGAGCAGCAGGACGGGGCAGTCGATACGGCCGGCCTGGTCCAGGGCGTTCTCCGGCAGCGCCCGGTAGCGGCCGTCCCCGTGGTGCCAGCGCACCATGCTGCGCGCCAGCTCGATCCGGCGCAGATGCGGCAGGATCCACAGCGGCGCGGGGCCGAGCAGCTCCGCCAGCCGGTTGTGCGTGGTGGCGGACAGATGTTCGTGCACGAACAGCGAGGCGCCCGTGCCCCAGGCCGAGTTGTGCAGAATCTGGCAGGTCGGGTCCGGGCAGCTCGCCTTCCGCGAAGCCAGGGCGAACAGCGGGGTGTACCGCGACCAGAAGCCCACCTTGCGGAAGTCCACGGGAATGTGGTCGACACGTGACTTCAGCAACTCGGCGGCCAGCGTCATCCGCAGGGACGTCCGGCCCGCAAGCTTCGGCGTCAGGAACACCCCGTGCGCCACCACCCCGGCGAGCCCCGGCACCAGGCCCGCCGCCATGCTCATCGACAGCGAGAGCGCGCCGATGCAGTGGGCCACGACGAACAGCGGCCGGTCGCCGATCCGCTGCCGGACCAGCGCCACCGCCTCGGGGATGTCGTACACGGCGACGTCGTCGTAGGTGTAGCGGCGGCCGGTCTCGTTGTAGGGGAGCCGACAGCTGCCCCGCCAGTCCAGCAGCCACGGCTCATAGCCCTCGTCCAGCAGGACCTCGACCAGGTTGCGGGTCTCGGGCAGCAGAAACATGTCGGAGGACGCGGTGTGGCCGTGCAGCAGCAGCACCGCGGGCCGGTGCCCCTGGCCGGGGGATGAGCCGGTGGTCACCCTGGTCAGGCCGAGCAGGGTGCCGTCCTTGACCCGGAAGGGGAACTCCTCGACGGTCGCCCCGTCGAGCCGGGCGTACAGCGGCCGCAGGGTCACCGGGGTTCGCGGGGATCGCGGGGTCTGCGGGGTCCTCGAGGTCAGCGGGGTCATCGGTCGCGCTCCGTCAGTGTCGGGTTCCGGCGAAGGTCGAGCAGGTCCGCCCCCACCCGGGCGAACGGGCCGAGCAGGCCACGGCCCATCTCCCGGCCGAACCAGGCCAGCCAGGTCAGCTTGGCCACCCGCTTCTCCTGGCCGGAGAGGAGCGGATCGACCCGGATGCCGTCGATCTGGTCGCGCACATAGCTGTCGGCGGGCACCACGACCTCGCCCGCCAGGCTCGCGGGCTCGCCCTCGCGGCCGATCTCGACGGTCAGCGCACGCGTCTGCCGCCACACATCGCGCCGCGCGCGGGCGAACTTCCGGCCCTCCAGCCACCACCGCCGGCCGTCCGCGTCACGCAACCGCAGCCGATAGAGCAGCAGTTGATGACGCAGGCCGTGGCGCAGGGGTATCCCCTCCTGCGGGCGGACCCACAGATCGCCCCGCTCCACCACGACCGGATCGGGGTGCAGCAGCGCGCAGGACAGCTCTCCGCGCACATCGACCCGGCGCTCCCGCACCAGCTGGTACATGCTCGCGATCGACAGGGTCAGCGACAGCGTGCACTCGCTGTGCGCGGGCCCGCCGACCGGGCCCAGGGTGCCCTCGATCGTCTCGGGGAACCACAGATACGGCGGGTCCTGACGGTTCGGCAGCCGGCCGAGGCCGTCCCCGGCCAGCCGCTCGAACGTCTTCAGCTGCGCCTGGGTGTCGTACCGGGTCGCGGCCGGCAGACCGTGCGCGGCGACGAACGCGTCGGTGCGCTCGCCGGTGGCCTCGGGCCCCTTCAGCGTCGCCTCGCACAGCTTCAGGGCGGCCGGGCTGCGCAGCACCCTGGTCAGGAAGTCCAGCCCGGGGACCGGCTCCGCCTCCAGCCGGGCCAGGGCGTCGGCCCGCCACTCGTCCCACTCCTGCACCGTCACGTTCATGCCGCCGAACCCCATGTCCCGCACCACGTCGTCCAGGGTGTTCGGGACGCCCGTCAGGTTGTAGTTGTAGCCCCAGGCGGCGGGTTCGCAGATGACGGCCGCCGCCACCCGGCTCACCCAGTCCACCGGGGCGGCGTTGAGGTAGCGGAAGGCGGGCACGGTACGGAACCGGCCGAACGCCGAGATCAGCCCGCTGCTGAGGTCCTGGGCGTTGTACGCGCCCGTCCTGGTGTGTCCGCCGATGCCCCCGGGGCGCATCACGGTGACCACCAGGCCGTGGTCACGGGCGCGCCGCAGCGCGGTCTCGGCCACCCACTTGGACTTGTCGTAGCCCGCGACCAGGCGGTCGATGCGGGCGAGCGGGTCGTCCTCGCCCATGGAGGCGATGCCGACCTGGTTGAACACCGCGATCGACGAGATGTGGTGCAGCGGCTTGGGCCGCCCGGTCGCCGCCAGCTCCGCCAGAGTCAGCGGCCCCGCCACATTGCTCTGCCGCAGCGAGGGGTAGCCGCGCAGAAAGTCCACCGCCGCCGCCACACTGACCACAGAGTCCAACTCCTCGGCCAGCGCGCTCCAGCGGTCCTCCGGCAGGCCGAGGCGCGGTCGGCGGAGGTCGCCCGGCAGGACGGTGACCCGCCTGCGGATCTCCGAGGACCACGGGAGGGAGAAGCCGGCCAGCGCGGTGCCGAGCCGCTGGGTGGCCTCTTCCTCGTCGGCCGCGCGGACCAGGCAGTAGACGTGGGCGTCGCTGTACCGCAGCAGGTCGAGGAGCATATGGCCGCCGAGGAAGCCGGTGGCCCCGGTCAGCAGGATCCGGCGGGGCGCGGCGGGCTCCGGCGGTCCCGTCCACGGCAGGCCGTCGGCGCGGGCCAGGTCGGCCAGGACCAGCTCGAGATCCTCGTCGGCGGCGCCCACGGACGCGGTCCGGGCCGCGGGTACGGCGTTGGCCGCGGGGCCGGGGGCCGTCGGGCTCGGGGCGGAGGCTCCGATGGCCGGCAGATGGCGCTCGGCGAGACGGCGCGGCCGGGCGTCGGCGAACACATCGTCCAGGGCGAGCTCCACGCCCGACTCCCGGGCCAGCGCGGCCACCAGCTCCACCGCGTCGACGGAGGTGCCCCCGGCGTCGAAGAAGTCGGTGTCGGGCCCCATCCGGCCGTCGGGCAGAAAGCGGGCGGCCACGGCGGCGATGGCCTCCGCCAGCCGGTCCACGTCCGCGGCGGTGTTCGTGTCCGCGTTCGCGTTCGCGTCCACGTCGGCGGCCGGCCCGTCGCCGGGCGGCGCGGACGCCGAGACCGGTGCCGATGCGGCCCCGGGCAGGGCCCGGGCCAGCAGGTCGGCCACGCTGAGCCCGCCGCCACCCCGTTCGATCGACTCGCCAACCGGCCGCCGTCCCTCGTCACTCATCTTGCCCTCACTGCTCCCAGGACCGGAACGCCCGCAGGTGCTCCGGCGTCGTCACGACTGCCAGGTATGTGTCGTCCGGCTCACCGCCGCCCAGCGCGGCGAGCAGCCGTCGGACAGGTGCGTTGCGCGGTGTCCGCTCCGCCGTCAGACGTACCGTGGCGCAGCCCAGGGCCTCGGCGCGGTCGGCCAGCCACCCCAGGAGCCGCTCCTCCACCCCGCGGCCCAGCGCACGGCAGCTGAGCATCCAGGCCAGGACGTCGAGCCGGTCGCCGTCCCGGCGGACCGCGAGCAGCCCGATCTGCCCGTAGTCCCCGAACCGGTCGCGGGCCGCGGCCGTCCACACCTCGCCCTGCTGGCGCCACCGCTCCAGATCGCCGCCGTCGGCCGACCGGGCGCGCAGGGTGAACTGGTTGGTGCGGCGTACGAGTTGCTCGGCGCGCTCGGCATCCCGCCCGGACAGCGGCCGGATGTCGACCTCCAGATCCAGCTGGGCGAGAAACTCCTCGAACCCGGCCCGCTCGCGGATCGCGTCACGGGCCCGCTCATGGCGGTAGAACTCGGCGCGCAGCGAGTCCTCCGCCGTGCCCGCGGCCGGGACCAGCGGCCACAGCCGGGCCAGGAAGGGCTCCAGCTCCCCGGCCGCCGGGCAGGTCACGGACAGCACCTCGGGCAGCGCCGACCGCATGGCGGCGATCTCGACCGGGTTGTCGTCGAGGAACAGGAAGCTGTCGAGGCCCAGGTTGAGGGTGCGCGCCGCCGCCTCCAGGCGCTCCGCCTTGCGGCCCCACGTGGCGGAGACCACGCTGAAGTGCTCCGCCCGCAGCAGGCTGTCCGGGCGGTCGAGCACCGCCCGCACCGTGGCCTCGTCGTTGTTGCTGACCAGGACCAACAGCGCCCCGGCGGCCCGCCACTGGAGCAGCCGGCGGGCCAGCAGCGCACGGGGGCCGCCGAGGTCCACGCCGTCCGGGCCGATCTCCCCGGCCACCCCGCTCCACAGCGTCTCGTCGCCGTCCACCGCGATCACCTTCGGCGGCGTGCGGCGCACGGCCCGCACCACCTCGGCCAGGGTGAGGGCCACGGCGGCCTGGAACGGCGGGGTGAACGGCAGGTGCGCCAGCTTGTCGGTGCGGTCGTCGAACCGGTCCTCGACGGCGTGGTGCCGGGTCCAGCCGTCGGGGCGCAGCACCGCGACACCGGGCAGCTCCGCCAGCTCGGCCGCCAGTTCGCGCTCCCACCGCGCCAGGCGCTCGTCGCCGTACGAGGAGGGCAGGAACCCGACGACCAACGGCCTGCGGGTCCGCTCGGACAGGGCCCGCAGCGCGGCCGGGTACTCCGCGCGCAACTCGGCGAGCAGGGCGTCGCCGACCGGCCCGAACCGCTCCAGGTCGACGGCCCTCAGCAGCACCACTCCGAGCGCAGTCGAGGGGTCGGCGAAGACCCCGGAGGGATCCCGCAGGCCCGCCAGGACGTGGTGATACGGCGCCTCCACGACCGTCACACCGCCGCCCGCCTCCGACGGGTCGTCGGCCAGCGCCGTCTCGCACAGCAGCGGCAGGTTGCCGAGGGCGAAGGTGGCCGCGAGGGCGAGGCCCTGTCCGGGCGGTCTTTGAGGATCAGCCCGCGGCGTCAGATGAGGGGGCACCTCCCGGCCGAAGGCTGGGGGAGCATCGCAAGGCGGAGGGTCGCCCTCGTACTGGGCGCTGCGATCGATATGCCGCTGCCGCGGCGTGGCGGGCGACTCCGACAACGCAGCCGGGGGTACCCCCAGCGGTAGCTGGGGGCGCCGTATCCCCCAGCTACCGCTGGGAGGTGCCCCCTGGCGTCGCGGGCCCGAGAAGACCGCCCGGACAGGGCCTGGCGAGGGGCGCGGGGCCGTGGTGCGCGCAGGCGTGGCGGGGGAGTCGGCCGCGGGGCGGGCCTGCGCCGTGGGGTCGTCGGCCACCTCGGCGAGCAGCCGCAGGAAGCCCTCGCCGAGCGCGGCGCAGCTCGCCTCGTCCATGATGTCCAGGTTGTGGTCCAGCCGCAGCCGTCCGGCGTCCGGCGTCATCGTGACCATCAGGTCCAGGTCGGAGTACCCGGTTCCGGCCGGAAGGACCTCCAGGCCTTCCAGGCGCGCCGCCGAGGACCGTACGTAGTTGAAGTACACCTCCACCATCGGCGCGTTCTCCCGGAACAGCCCCTGCGCGGCCAGCGCCGACAGGGCGTCGGAGAACATGGCGCCCTTCGTCAGGACCCGGTCCAGGCGGCCGTCGGTGCGGCGCAGCACCTCGTGGATCGTCTCGCCGGGCGCGGCCTGGGCCGGGACGGGCACCGGCACCCCGAAGAAGCCCACCGCGTCGTACGCGTCGACGTGGACACGGGTGTCCACCGGGACGGCGAGCACGAACCGGTCCCGTTGCCGTTCGCGGGCGAGCAGCACGGTCAGGGTGCCCAGGCAGAAGGCCGCGGGGGTGATCGCGAGCCGGCTCGCCTCCGAGGACACCCGCTCCATGAGCCCGTCGGGGATCGGCAGGGTCACGCTGCCCGCCCGGAAGGAGCGCACCGGCGGGCGCGGCCGCGCGAGCGTCAGATCGAGCCGGGCGCTGCCGGTGAACGCCTCGCGCCAGTCGGCCGCCGCCTCGTCGGCGCGGTCGGTGGGCCGTGCCTCCTGCGCCTGGAGCAGCAGGTCGATGTCGCGGTTGGAGACGGCGTCGCCCAGCGGGGCGCCGGACAGCTCGCGGCCGATCTCGGCCGCCACGAGCAGCAGCGACTGAAGGTCGCTCACCGCGTGGTGCGCGCCGAACACCAGGACCTGGCCCCGGTCGCCGCGGTCGAGCAGCTCGAACCGCCACAGCGGCGCGGCCGCCAGGTCGAACGGCGGCTCCAGCAGCTCCCGCAGCCGCCTGCCCACCGCGGCATCCTCGTCCGCGCCGCCGCCGAGCTCCGACCAGCGCAGCAGGGGCCCCGCGGGCTCCCGCTCGACGCGCAGCCGTGTGCCCTCCCTGGTCCCCGTGAGGATCGCCGTGCGCAGCGCCGCGTGCCGCGCGGCCAGCCGGGCCAGGATGTCGGTCAACCGCCCCCGGGTGGTGGGCGCGGCGAGCCGGACCGCGAGGCCGATGGCCTGTGCGGCACCGGGGGTGTCCCGGCGGGCGCTGCGCAACAGCCGCACCACGTCACGGGTCGCGGGCCGCAGATCGACCTCGGGCACATCGGCCGCGGAATCGGCCACCGGCGGCCCATTCCGGACGGGCCCGGTGGAGGTGTCCCGCTCCGCCAGCGCCGCGCCCAGGTCCCGTGCGAGGCCGCGGATGTCGGCCGCCGAGAACACCGCCGAGGCGGGCAGTTCGACGCCGAGCTCACGGGCGAAGGCGTTGCGCAGCCGGACGATCATCAAGGAGTCGAGCCCCAGCTCCTTCAGGGCCGTCGTGGGGGCGGCGTCCGCGACCCCGCCGCCGGCCACCTCGCCGACCCTGGCCCGTACATAGGCCTCCAGACGGTCCGTCCGCTCCCGCGCCGTCGTGGCCGCGAGCACCCGGGCGACCAGTCCGCCCGCGCCCGGCGCCGCGGCCGGGGCGGGCACCAGGTCGGACAGCAACGGCCGCGACCGTACGGTGTCCGGGTCGAGCGCGAGCGCCTCCCGGTCCAGGGCGAGCGGGGCGAGTTGGCGGCGCGCCGTGGGCAGCAGCCCCTCGAACAGCTCGCCTCCCTCCTGCGGGGAGAGGCCCACCAGGCCCGACCGGCTCACCGACGCGGCCCGGATGTCCGACCCGGCCACCAGGCCGACCTCCGCCCAGGCGCCCCAGTCGAGGCTGAGCGCCGGCCGGCCGGCGCGGGCGAGATGGTGCGCCCAGGCGTCGAGGAAGGCGTTCGCCGCGCAGTACGGGCTCTGTCCGGCCGAGCCGAGCAGGCCCGCAGCCGACGAGAACAGCACCAGACGCTCCGCCTCGGGCACCAGCTCGGTGAGCAGGGCCGTGCCCAGCACCTTGGGGGCGAGGACCCGCAGCACCCGCTCCTCCGTCAGATGGGGCACCGTGGCGTCGTCCAGCACGCCGGCGGTGTGGACGACGCCGGTGAGCGGGCCGAGTTCGCGCCGCAGCCCGTCCAGCGCGGCGGCCAGGCCCGCCCGGTCGGCGACGTCCGCCCGGGCGTGGCGGACCGTCACGCCGCGCCCCCGCAGGTCCTCGATCCAGCGCGCCGCCTCCGCGGTGGGCGCTCCCCGGCTCAACAGCGCCAGCCGGCGCGCACCGCGCCGCACCAGGCGCTCGGCGACGACCCGGCCGAGGCCGCCGAGACCACCGGTGACCAGATACGCGCCGTCGGGGCGGGGCTCGCCGCGCCCGGCGTCGTCCGGACGGGTGCGGACGAGGCGCGGCACCAGGCGGCCCGTGCCGCGCAGCGCGACCAGGCGCTCGCCGTCGGCGTGCCGCAGCTGTGCCCACAGGGCGTCGAGACCGCCGTCCGACGGCAGGTCGATCAGCGTGGTGGCCAGCTCCGGGTACTCCTGGGCCACCGCGAGGCCGAAGCCCCAGCCGAGCGCCTGCTGCGGGTGTGTCACCTCCGCGCTGTCCCCGGCGGCCTGGGCGCCCCGTACGACCAGGAACAGGCGCGGGGCCCGGCCGCGCGGGCGGTCGGCGAGCGCGCGCACCAGGTGCGCGGTGGACAGGCAGCACAGCCGGGCGGCCCGGGCGGCCGCCTCGGCCGACTCGATCAGCGGGGCGTCCAGGGCGGACAGCTGGACCACCCGCTCCGGCGGCCCCTCGGGGAACGCCTCCGCCAGCAGGCGCGCCAGGTGCTGCGGGTTCAGCGGATCGAGCCGGTAGCGCCCGGGCGCCTCCGCCGCGAACGTGTCGCCCCTGCGGGCCACCACGTGCGGCACCGGTCCGAGCAGGCCGCTGAGCGCGGCCCCCACGCCCGACTCGTCCGACAGGATCAGCCAGCCGCCCTGGGCGGGCGCCTCGCGCGCGGCGGGCCTGGGCAGCCACCGCGTCTCGAAGAGCGAGCCGTCGAGCGGAGACAGCGCGGCCAGCCGGAACCCCTCGATGTCCAGGACGAGTTGTTCCTCCGCGTCCCAGACCCGCAGATCCAGGGTGGCGGTGTCCCCGTCCACGGCGCGCAGCGAGCAGGTCGCCCAGGCCGGTGCGGTACGCCGGCCCGTGAACCGCAGCCGCCCGACCCCGGCGGGTACGAACGCCCGGCCCGCGGGGGCGTCGCCCGGCAGGGCGGCCGTCCGGAAGGCGGCGTCGAGGACGGCGGGGTGCAGCAGATGCCCGGCGGCGGGCACCTCGGCCAGCCGGCCGAGCGCCGCGCCGGCCGAGCGATGGCCCTCCTCCAGGCCCCGGAAGGCCGGGCCGTAGTCGATGCCCAGGGCGGCAAGACGGGCGTGGACTTCGGCCATGTCGACTGCCTCGGCGCACAACTCCCGCAGCTCGGCGAGGCCTTCAGGGCCGCCGCCGGGCCCGGGGCACGGCTCGGCCTCGGCGCGGGCAACACGCCCGCGGACGTGCCGCACCCACTCCGGGCGCGGCCCGCGGAGGGCCGTCGAGGCGATGGCGAAGTCCCGGACGCCGTGCTCCTCGGGCCGCAGGACCAGCTGAAGCCGTACGGGCGCCGCCGCCTCCAGCCGCAGCGGCGCCTCGAACTCGACCTCGGACAGCCGCGGCCGTCCGCCCTCGTCGAGCGCCGACGCCGCCGCGAGCGCCATCTCCAGGAACGCGGCGGCGGGCAGCCACACCTCCCCGGCGACCCGGTGGTCGGACAGATAGCCGAACCGGCTGTCCCGCAGGTCGAGGTCGGTCTGGAAAATGTGCCTGTCGGGTTCGTCGCTGGCCTCCACATGCGTGCCGACCAGCGGCGAGGTGCCCGGCCCCGTGGCCGTCGCGGGAGCGGCCGACAGCCAGTGGCGCTCCCGGGCGAAGGCATAGGTGGGCAGGTCGGCGCGGCGGCCCGCCGGGAACAGGGCCGACCAGTCGGGCGTGTGCCCCGCGCCGTACAGCCGCCCCAGCCCGCGCAGCAGCCCGTCCGGGCCCGCTTCGTCGCGGCGCAGCGAGCCGACGCTCACCGCGTCGATCCCGGCCTCGGCGGCCACCGACTCGATCGACGCGCCGAGCGACGGATGCGGGCTCAGCTCCACGAAGTACCGACAGCCGTCGTCCAGCATGTGCCGCACCGTGTCGGCGAACCGGACCGGCTCCCGCAGATTCGCGTACCAGTAGTCGGCGTCCAGGCGGTCACCGGCGACCGGTTCCGCCAGCACCGTCGAGTACAGCGGGGTGGGCGTCCGTACCCCCCGGACACCGGCCAGCGCACCGAGCAGCTCCTCGCGCAGCGGCTCCATCAGCGGGCTGTGGGAGGCGAACGCCGCCGACAGCCGGCGCGCGGGCACCCCCTCCTCGTCGAGCCGCCGTTGCAGCCCGGCCAGCGCGTCGAGCTCGCCGGAGACTGTGGTGGACCGCCCGCTGTTGACCGCCGCCACGAACAGCCGGTCCGGATACGGGGCGAGCAGCCGTTCGACCTCCGCGCGCGGCAGCTCCACGGACAGCAGCCCGCCCCGGCCCGCCAGCGGCACCACGGCACGGGCCCGCCGGGTCACCACGGCCGCGGCGTCGTCGAGGGCGAGGGCTCCCGCGCCGTACGCGGCGGCGAGCTCGCCCAGGCTGTGGCCGACCACCGCGTCGGGGACGACCCCCAGGGAGCGCCAGGCGGCGGCCAGCGCGGAGTTGAACGCGAACAGCACCGGCTGGAGGACATCCGTCCCCTCCATACCGGGCGCGCCCGCCTCGCCGCGCAGCACCGCGCCCACCGACCAGCCGGTGTGGCGGGCGATCGCCTCGTCGCAGCGGGTCAGCTCCTCCCGGAACGCCTCGGAGCCCGCCATCAGCTCGACGCCCATGCCCGGCCACTGCCCGCCGTGCCCGGGGAAGACGAACGCCACCTTGCCCGCGGGCGCGGCCCCGGGCGGCGACAGCGACACGCCGGGCCGCGCCTCCCCCCTCGCCACGGCGTCGAGACCGGCCAGCAGCTCGGCCCGGTCGTCGGCCTCCACCGCCGCGCGCCGCTCGAAGTGGCTACGGTGGCGGGCCAGCGTATAGCCGATGTCCGGCAGGGCGGATCCGTCGGCGGGGAGGGCGGCCAGGTGTCCGGCGAGCCGGGCGGCCTGGCCGCGCAGGGCGGTGTCGCCGCGCGCGGACACCACGAACAGCCGCCGCCCCGGGGCCGCTTCGGCCCCCTCGGGCAGGGCCTGAACCGGGGGCTGAGGTGGGGCCTCCTCCACGACCACGTGGACGTTGGTGCCGCTGATCCCGAACGCGCTGACCCCCGCCCGCCGCGGCCGCGCGCCCGACGGCCAGGCCACCGGCTCCCGCAACAGCCGCAGCCCGCTGCTGTCCCAGTCCACATGGCGGCTGGGCCGGGCGGTGTGCAGGGTGCGCGGCAGCGTCGCGTGGCGCAGCGAGAGCACCACCTTGATCAGACCGGCGATGCCCGAAGCCGCCTGTAGATGGCCGAGGTTCGACTTCAGCGAGCCCAGATACAGCGGACGGCCCTGTGGCCGGGAGACGCCGAACACCTCCGACAGGGCGCCCGCCTCGATCGGGTCGCCCAGCGTGGTGCCGGTGCCGTGCGCCTCCACGTAGTCGATGTCCGCGGGCGCGAGGCCGGACAGCTCCAGGGCCCGGCGGACGACCCGCTCCTGGGCCGGGCCGTTCGGCGCCGCGAGCCCCTGACTGCGGCCGTCCTGGTTGACCGCGGTGCCCCGCAGCACGGCGAGCACCTCGTCGCCGTCGCGAAGCGCGTCGCCCAGCCGCTTGAGCACGACCATCCCCGCGCCCTCGGCCCAGACCGCGCCGTCGGCCTCGTCGGAGAACGACCGGCAGCGGCCGGTCGGGGACAGTCCCCGCAACCGGCTGAACTCCACGAACGTCTGCGGTGTCACCATCAGCGTCACGCCGCCGGTCAGCGCCAGGTCGCACTCGCCGGAGCGCAGCGCCTGGGCGGCCAGGTGCACCGCGGCGAGCGAGGAGGAACACGCGGTGTCCACGGTCAGGGCCGGGCCCTGCAACCCCAGGGCGTAGGCCAGCCGGCCCGAGGCCACACTGAGCGCGGAGCCGGTGCCGACATAGCCGTCCAGCTGGTCGAGCCGGGAGCCGGCCAGATAGTCGCTGCCGAACATGCCCACGTACACACCGGTGGTGCTGCCCGCGAGTTCGGCCGGCACGATCCCGGCGCGCTCCAGCGCCTCCCACGCCGTCTCCAGCAGCAGCCGCTGCTGCGGATCCATCGCGGCGGCCTCGCGCGGGGTGATCTCGAAGAACCCCGCGTCGAAGGCGTCGATGTCCCGGAGGAACCCGCCCTCCCTGGCGTAGGTCTTGCCCGGAGCATCGGGGTCGGGGTCGTACAGCGACCCGACGTCCCATCGGTCCGCCGGAAACGGCCCGACCGCGTCGCGGCCGTCGGCGAGCAGCTCCCACAGCGCCTCGGGGTCGGCCACGCCGCCCGGCAGCCGGCAGGCCATGGACACCACGGCCACCGGTTCGTCGGCTCCGCCACGCGCCCGCGGGGCGCCGGTCGCGGGCCGCCTGGCGGCCCGCTCGCCCGACGCGACCACGGTGTCCAGCAGATGTGCCGCGAGCCGGGCCGTCGTCGGGTGGTCGAACAGCACGGTGGCCGTCAGCCGGGCGCCGAGCCGGGCCCCGATCCGGTTGCGCAGCTCGACGGCCATGAGCGAGTCCAGGCCCAGCTCGCGCAGCGGCCGGCCGGGGCGGATGGCGTCCGGCGAGCGCAGCCCCAGGACCCGGGACGCCTCCTCGCGGACCAGGGACAGCACTCGCTCGGCGCGCTCGGCCTCCGGGAGCCGGGCGAGCCGGTCCGCCAAGGCGGCGCCGTCACGGCCGGCCCGTGGCGCGGGCAGCAGCGTGCGCCACAGCGCGGCCGGGCCGCCGTCACGGGCGAAGGTGTCACGCAGCCGCGACCGGTCCAGGGCCCAGGCGACCAGATGCGGGGCCCGGCGCGACAGTGAAAGCTCGACCAGCTCACAGGCCTGATCGGGGGTCAGTGCGCGGTAGCCGGACCGGGCCAGGCGCTCCAGATCGGCGTGTTCGGCGGCGAGCCCGCCCCCCGACCAGGCCCCGAAGGACACCGATACGCCGGGCAGGCCCAATGCCCTCCGGTGGTGGGCCAGTTGGTCGAGGTAGACGTTGGCGGCCGCGTAATTGCTCTGCCCGGCGTTCCCCACCACCCCGGCGGCCGAGGACACCAGCAGGAACAGGGCGAGCGGTGTGCCGGTGGTGAGCCGGTGGAGGTTGGCCGCCCCCGCCACCTTGGGGCGCAGCACCTCCGCGAGCCGCTCGGGCGTCTGCTCGGCGAGCACCCCGTCGGCCAGCGTGCCCGCGCAGTGCACGACGCCGCGCAGCGGCAGCTCGCCACCGACGCGGCCGAGCAGCTCGGCGAGGGCCGCCTCGTCCGCCACGTCGCACGCAACCACCTCGACCTCGGCGCCGAGCGCGGACAGCTCCGCGGTGACCTCGCCGCGGCGCGGGTCGGCGGGGCCCCGACGGGATGTCAGCAGCAGCCGCGGGACGCCGCTCTCGGCCAGCCACCGCGCGATACGCCCACCCACCGCGCCAAGACCGCCGGTGACCAGCACCGTGCCGTCGGTGGGCACCACCGTGGCGCGGCCGCCCAGCTCCAGGACGACCGGGCCGTCCCGGCCCGCGGCCCGCCGGCGCGCGGCCTCGCGCGCCGCGGTGATGGGCAGCACCTGGGGCGGCGGCGGGCGGAGGCGGCCGGAGCCGATCAGCGCCACGACCGCGCGCAGGGCCTCGCCGAGCCGTTCGCGAAGGCCGTCGTCGGAAGGGCCGTTGTCGGAGGGGTCGTTGTCGAAGGGGGCGTTGTCGGACGAGCCGAGGACGACCACCCTGCCGCCCGGCGCGGCCCCGGGGTGCCTTTCGCCCTCCGCCGCCACCAGCAGCACGTCCGACGGCTCTGCGGCGTCCCGGACGAGCCGGGCCCCGAGCGCCTCCGCGAGCCGGGCCGCGGCCGCACCCGGCGCCCCCGTGTCGGGCGCGACGCGCACCCGCTCGCCCGGCTGGACGTCGGCGAGGTCGCGCAGGGCGTGATGGGCGGTGGCGTACGCGAGGGGGAGGGACGCCGCGACGGTGAACGGCAGCTCGTCCGGGATCACCGCGACCATCCGCGCCTCGGCCACCACCTGGGAGCCCAGCGCCGTATCGGCCAGGGCGAGGACCCGCCCGCCCGGCGACAGCCCGTCGACTCCCGCGCCGACCTCCGTGATCACGCCGGCGCACTCGGCCAGCGCGCCCCGGGCGCCGGGCACCGCGCCCGCCCGCACCTCGATCCGCACCCGGCCGGGCGGCAGCTCCGGCCGGGGCACGGCGCGCAGCTCCAGGTCCGACCGGTCGCCGGGAGGCGCCGCATCCGGGGGTCCGGCCAGCTCGTAGCAGTCGTCGGCCGGGACCTTGAGGTCGTCACCGGCGCGGGCGCGTACGAGCCGCGGTGCGAGCAACCTGCCGCCGCGGACCGCGATTTCCGGCTCGGGGTCCACCAGGGCGGCGGTCAGGGCGGGCCAGGGGCCGGGTCCTTCGAGGTCGACCAGGCTCAGCCCGAGTTCCGGGTGTTCGGTGCGCGCGCCGCGGGCCAGGCCCCACAGCACGGACTGGGCGAGGCCCGGCACCGTGTCGTCGCCGTCGGCCGCGACCGCGCCGTGCGTCACCCAGACGACCCGTGACGGCGCCCGGTCGCGCGGCAGGGCGAGGAGGGCCCGCAGCTCGGCGAGTCCGGCGGCCGCCAACTCCTCGGCATGCAGGGCTGGTTCGGATTCCGAACCGGGAAGCGGCCAGAACCTGACCAACGTGCCGTTGGACTCCGGCACGGTGTCCACCGCAGTGGCCGTACGCACCCCGGTTCCCGCCGGGCCGAGACTCCTCAGGGCCGCCGCCACCCGCTCGTCCGAAGGGTCGCCGAGCAGGGTCCAGCTGTCGCCCGGTGGCGGTGTGCCGTCCGTCGGCCCGGTCTCGGCGGCCACGGCCGTCCACGCCACCTCGTACAGATGCCGGGCGGTCTCGGAGGCGACCCGCAGATCCGCCGGGTCGGCGGCGCGCAGCCGCACGCCCTCCAGGCGCCCCGCCGGAAGGCCGTCGGGGTCCCACAGCGTCACATCCAGCGTGACATCCGTCCCCGCGCCACCGGTGCGCCGCACGGACGCGGTGAGGTCGTCCGCACCGCCCGGAGGCAGGGCACACCGGTCGACGGCGACCGGCAGCAGCACGCGGCCGGAGGTGTCGAACGCGGCGGCCACGTGCAACGCGGCGTCCAGCAGGGCGGGATGGACCGGATACGGGTCCGCCACGTCGCGGGCCCGTGGCGGCAGCGAGAGCCGGGCCAGCACCTCGCCGTCGCCGACGCGCACCGCCGACCGGACACCCTGGAACGCCGGACCGTAGCCGAGGCCCGCCTCGGCCAGCCGCGCATACGTGTCCGGTCCCCAGCACGGCTCCGACGCGTCCTCCGGCCACACCGGCGGCGGGCCGACGGCGCCGGTGGCGGGCTCACCGGCCGACGCGGTGGCGTGCAGCGTCCACTCCGAGGACCCGGTCTCCCGCCCGCGCGGCCGGCTGTGCACCAGGACCTCGGGCACGGCCCGCGCGTCCGCCGCGACGACCTCGACGGACACCTCCACCGTGCCGGCGGCGGGCAGCGTCAGGGGCGCGAGCAGCAGCAGGTCGGCGACGTCGTCCTGCCGGTCGGGGCGGGCCGCCGCGAGCGCCGCCCGGCACAGCTCCGCCACGGTCGTCCCCGAGACCACCACCTGCCCGAACACCGCGTGGTCGGGCAGCCACTCGGCCGTGGCGCGGGACCACTCGCCCCGGAACGTCCAGCGCGTCGCGTCCGGTGACCGCAGCTGGACCCCGAGCAGCGGATGCCCGGCGCGGGGGAGCAGGCCCGAGGCTCCGGCCGAGGTCTCGGGCTCGGTCCAGTGCCGCTGCCGGTCCCACGCGTACGTCGGCAGCTCGGCCCACGCTCCGTCGGCGACCAGGCGCGACCAGTTGATGTCCCGCCCGTGGACGTGCAGTTCGGCCGCCGCCCGGTCCAGACAGCCGGGCCCGTCCTCGTCGCGCCGCAGGGAACCGACGGCGACCAGCTCGTGGCCGGTGTCCTCGGCGACCGTCCGCAGGGCGGTGATCAGCGACGGATGCGGGCTGAGTTCGACGAAGTAGCGGTATCCGTCGGCCGCCATGCGCTCCACGGTGGCGGCGAAGCGCACCGGCTCGCGCAGATTGCGGTACCAGTAGTCGGCCTCCAGCTCCTCGCCGACCGGCTCGCCGAACACCGTCGAATACCACGCGACGGACGCCGGATACGTGACGATGCCGTCGAGGTCCCCCAGGATCGCCTCGCGCACGGGCTCGACCCGCGGGCTGTGCGACGCGTAGTCGACGTCCAGCCGCCGGGTGAACACCCGCTCCCGCTCGAGGCCGGCCAGCAGGGACTCCAGCGGCGCCACCTCCCCGGCCACCACCGTCGACCTGCCGCTGTTGACGGCCGCCACGGACACCGCCCCGCCCAGCTCCGCGAGGCGGGCCTCGACCTCCGCGGACGGCAGGGCCACCACGGCCATGGCACCGCTCCCCACCACGCCCGTCAGGGCCTGGCTGCGCAGCGCCACCACGGCCGCCGCGTCGTGCAGACCGAGCGCCCCGGCGACACAGGCCGCGGCGACCTCGCCCTGGCTGTGCCCCACCACGGCGTCCGGCCGCACCCCGCGGGCCCGCCACACCGCCGCGAGGGCCACCATGACGGCGAACAGCACCGGCTGGACGACGTCGACCCGCTCCAGGGGCGGCGCGTCCGCGTCGCCGCGCAGCACGGCCGCGACCGACCAGCCGGTGTGCGGGAGCAGGGCCGCGTCGCAGCGGTCGAGCTCGTCCGCGAACAGCGGGGAGCCGACCAGCAGATCACGGGCCATCCCGGCCCACTGCGCTCCCTGGCCCGGAAACACGAAGGCCAGCTTCCCCGGCGGCAGCGGCTCCGACGGCCCCACGACCAGTTCCTCTCCTGGCCGCCCGGCGGCCAGCCCGCGCAGCCCGCTCAGCAACTCGTCGCGGTGGCGCGCCACGACCACGGCGCGCCGCTCGAAGTGCGTACGGCGATGCGCCAGCGTCGCGGCGACGGCCCGCAGAGGCGGGGCCGCTTCGGCGGTCAGGGCGTCCAGGAGCCGGCCGGCCTGTCCGCGCAGGGCGGGCAGGGCGTGGGCCGACAGCGGGAACAGCGTCGCCTCCGGCCGTTCGTCACCGGCGGACCGCGGCGGCGGTGCCAGGTCTTCCGGCGCCTCCTCGATCACCACATGCGCGTTGGTGCCGCTGATCCCGAACGCGCTCACCCCGGCGCGGCGCACCCGCTCGCCGCGCGGCCACGCGCGCGCCCGGCCGTACACCTCCAGGCCGCCGCCCGCCCAGTCGACCCGCTCGGTCGGCGTGTCGGCGTGCAGCGACGCCGGAAGCCGCTCGTGCCGCAGCGCCAGCACCGTCTTGATGACCCCGCCGATCCCCGCCGCGGCCTGCGCGTGGCCGATGTTCGACTTCAGGGACCCCACGCCCAGCGGCCGGCCGGCGGGGCGGCCCGGCCCGAAGACGGCGGTGAGGGCGCGGCCCTCGATGGGGTCGCCGAGCAGGGTGCCGGTGCCGTGCGCCTCCACATAGTCCACGTCGTGCGGTTCGAGGCAGGCGGCATCCAGCGCGGCGCGTACGACCCGCTCCTGCGCCGGGCCGCTGGGGGCGCTCAGGCCCTGGCTGCGGCCGTCCTGGTTGATCGCCGAGCCCTTGACGACCGCGAGCACCCGGTCGCCGTCCCGCCGCGCGTCGGCCAGCCGCTTGAGCACCACCAGGCCGCAGCCCTCGGCCCACACCACGCCGTCCGCGTCGGCCGAGAACGGCCGGCACCGCCCGGTGGGCGACAGCCCGCGGAGCCTGCTGAACTCGACGTGGCCGCGCGGGGTGACCATCAGCGTGACGCCCCCGGCCAGGGCCAGGTCGCACTCGCCACCCGCCAGGGCGCGCGCGGCCAGGTGCAGGGCGACCAGCGAGGAGGAGCAGGCGGTGTCGACCGTCACGGCCGGGCCCCGCAGATCCAGCGCGTAGGCGAGCCGGCCGGAGGCGACGCTCGCCGCCGCGCCCGTGCCGACGTGCCCGTCCAGCTGCCCAAGACCGGCCGAGGCCAGATACCCGCTGTCGTACAGGCCGAGATAGACGCCGGTGGAGCTGCCGCCCAGCTCTTTGGGGACCATCCCGGCCCGCTCGACCGCCTCCCAGCAGGTCTGGAGCAGCAGCCGCTGCTGGGGGTCCGTCGCGGCCGCCTCGCGTGGCGCGATCCCGAAGAACGCGGCGTCGAAGCGGTCGATGTCGGTGAGGAACCCGCCCCGCAGGGTGTACGCCTTGCCGGTGGCGTCCGGATCCGGGTCGTACAGCCCCCGGGTGTCCCAACGGCCCGCCGGGACCTCGCGGATGGCGTCCTCGCCCGCGTCCAGGAGCCGCCAGAGGCCCTCCGGGTCGTCCGCGCCCCCGGGAAAGCGGCAGGCCATCGAGATGATCGCGATGTCGTCCGGCGCCCCCGGCACCCGGGGCGGCCGGGCCCCGGACGCGGGGCTCTTGCCGCCGGACAGCGCTTCGGTGATAGAGGAGATCGTGGGGTGGTCGTAGAGCAGGGAGGGGTCCAGCTCACGGCCGATCCGCTCGGACAGGCCCACGGTCAGCGCCACCAGATCGCGCGAGCCCAGGCCGAATTCGGCGATCGGCCGGTCGGCCTCGACCCGCAGCGGGTCGAGCCCGGTGCGGTCGGCGACGGCCTGTGCCAGCCACGCCTGGACGGCCTCGGGGGAGGCGGCGGTGAAGTTCCTCGCGGACATGGGCTATCCCGTGGTGCCGTTGGAGGAGCCGACCACGGAGAGCGTCCCTTCGAGATATGCCGCCCGGGAGGCGCGGCGCTGGATCTTGCCGCTGGACGTCTTGGGGATGGTGCCGGGGCTGACCAGGACGACATCCCGCACCGACAGGCCGTGGGCCTCGCCGATGGTGCTGCGGATCAGGGCGGTGATCCTGTCGAACTCGGGCGCGGCCTCCGGCGCCGCCTCCGCGACGACGACCGGCTGCTCGCCCAGCGCCCCGTCCTCGACGGAGAACGCGGCGGTGCAGCCGGGCCGGAGCGCGGGGTGGCACAGCTCGGCCGAGAGCTCCAGGTCCTGGGGGTAGTGGTTGCGTCCGTCGATCACCAGCAGGTCCTTGAGCCGGCCGGTGACGAACAGCTCCCCGTCCCGCAGGAATCCCAGGTCGCCCGTCCTGAGGAAACCGCTCCTGCCGTCCTTCAGGGACGCCCGGAACACCTCGCGGGTCGCCAGGGCGTTGCGCCAGTAGCCCCGGGCGACGCTCGCGCCGGCGATCCAGATCTCGCCGACCTCGCCTTCGGGGCACTCCTCCTGGCGATCACCGTCGACGATCACCACGGTCATGCCGGGACCGGGCCGGCCGCAGCTCACCAGCTCCGCGTCCGCGGGCTCGGGCCGCGCCCCGGGGCCGGCCCTGCCGATCAGCGTCGGCGGCGCGTCCACGGCGCTGCCGCTCACCATCAGCGTCGCCTCCGCGAGCCCGTAGCAGGGCAGGAAGGCCGCACGCCGGAAGCCGGCCGGGGCGAAGGTGTCGGAGAACCGCCGCAGCGTGGCGGCCCGCACGGGCTCGGCGCCGTTGAACGCCACCCGCCACGGGCGCAGGTCGAGGCCGTCCAGGAGCTCGGGCGTGGCGTGCCGCAGACACAGCTCGTACGCGAAGTTGGGCGCCCCGCTGGTGTGCGGGCGGAACCGGGAGATGGCGCTCAGCCAGCGCTCGGGCCGCTGGAGGAAGTGCAGCGGGGAGAAGAGGGTGGATGTCCCGCCCAGGTAGAGGGTGTTGAGCACGGGAGCGATGAGTCCCATGTCGTGGTACACCGGCAGCCAGCTGACGAAGAGATCCCCGTCATGTTCCGCGAGCGCGTCGGGGGAGTGCCCGAATCCGTGTGTGAGCACCCGCTGGTTGTCCATCAGGTTGCCGTGCGTCACGGTCACGCCGCGCGGAGCCGAGGTCGAGCCGGACGTGTACTGGAGAAACGCGACCGAATCCGGGCCGATGTCGGGTGCGCGCCAGGTGTTCTCCGCATCCTCGGGTATGTCGTCGGTGACGACGCGGGCGATGTCGGCCAGCTGGGGAAGGTGTTCCTCCATGCCGTCCAGGGCCGCCATGACCTGCCGGCCGCCCAGGATCACCTTGACGTCCGCGTCGGCGATCAGGCGCTTCATCCGGGTCAGGGCCCGGTGGTTCTGCGACCGCCCCTGCGGGGGCACGCCCGGCACCGCGATGACCCCCGCCGCGAGGCATCCCAGGTAGCCGCAGATGAACTCGACGCCGGGCGGATACAGCAGCAGCGCCCGGGAGCCCGCGAGGCCGCGCTCCTGAAGCAGGCCGCCGATGGCCCGGGAGCGCCGGCCCAGCCGCCCGTACGACAGTTCCTGGATCTCTCCGTCACAGTCCCCGGTGGCCAGGTAGCGATAGGCGATGCGGTCGGGCTGCCGCTCCTCCTGAGTGAGCATCACGTTGACCAGCGAGTCAGACATGCGGCTCAGAGTAGGGCCGGGAGACCGGGACAAAAGGGGGCAGTCCCACGGAGTGGACGCGGGTCCGAGGACGGAGGACCGGAACCCGGGCGGGCGCCGGGGTTCCGGTGGACGTCATCTGTGTGTCCTGATCCGCATAAACGTGATCCAGTTGGTCGGCTTGACGATGAGCTCGCCGGTGGCCTTGTCGCGGGTGACCATCTGACGGAAGGGCTCGGCGACCTTGTCCGGGCGGATGACGCGTCAATGCCGCGTGGCCACCCATCCGCTCTCGACCTCCCGAAGGAGCGCTTCGCATGCGGATGTACAACAACCCGGTGATCGGCGGCTTTCACCCCGACCCCAGCGTGTGCCGAGTGGGCGAGGACTACTACCTGGTGTGCTCGAGCTTCGAGTACTTCCCGGGCGTGCCCCTCTTCCACAGCCGGGACCTGGTGCACTGGCGGCAGGTCGGCAACGTCCTGGACCGGCCGGGACAGCTGGAGCTGCCGGACGGGACACCGGCCTCCGGCGGGATCTACGCGCCGACCATCCGCCACCACGACGGCCGCTTCTACATGATCACCACCAATGTCGGCGGCCGCGGACACTTCCTCGTCACCGGCGAGCGGCCGGAGGGGCCGTGGTCGGACCCGGTCTGGATCGATCTGCCGGGCATCGACCCCGACCTCGCCTGGGACGAGGACGGTTCGTGCTGGTGCGCCGTCTCCGGCGTCCAAGTGGCCCGTATCGACCCGGCGTCCGGCACCGTGCTGGAGGGGCCCTGGCCGGTGTGGTCCGGGACGGGCCTCCAGCACCCCGAGGCCCGTCACCTGTACCGCGTCGGCGACTGGTGGTACCTCATGCTCGCCGAGGGCGGCACCGAGCGCGGCCACTCCGTCTCGATCGCCCGCGCCCGCTCGCCGCGCGGCCCCTACGAGGCCGCCCCGGCCAACCCGATCCTCTCCCACCGCAGCACCGACCTGCCGATCCAGAGCACCGGCCACGCCGACCTGGTGTCCGCGCCCGACGGCACCTGGTGGATGCTGCTGCTCGCCACCCGCCCCCGTGGCTTCTTCCCGGCCTACCATGTCCTGGGCCGGGAGACGTTTCTGACGCCCGTGCGATGGGTGGACGGCTGGCCCGAGGCCGGGCCCGTACGGGAACGCCACCCCGCCCCGGCCGCCTGGCGGCCGCTCGACCCCGAGCCGCCCCGGGACGACTTCGACGGCCCGGCGCTCGCGCCCCGCTGGATCTCCCCGCGCGGCCGCCCCGCCGGCTCCTGGTCCCTGCGCGACCGGCCGGGGTGGCTGACGCTCACCGCGACGGGGGCCACCCTCGACCGCCCGGGCCACACCTTCATCGGGCGCCGCCAGCAGCACCCGGACTGCCGGGTGACGGCGCGCCTGGACCCCGGCCGGGCCCGCGCCGGACTCTCGGTGCGCCTGGACGAGGCGCACCACTACGACCTGGAGGTCGGCGGGGGAGAGGTGAGCGTGATCGCCCGGATCGGCCCGCTGCGCCAGTGCGTGGCGCGGCACCCGGTGGCGCCGGGCCCGCTCACCCTGGCCGTCGAGGTCCGCACCGGCGACATACCGGCCCCCTCCGTCACCTCCGCCGGGGACGCGGCGGGCGAACCGCTCGGTGTGCGTCCGGGCGGACCGGACGCGATCGCCTTCTGGCTCGACGGGCCCGAACCCGTGCGGCTGGCCGAACTCGACGGTCGCTATCTGTCGACCGAGGTGTGCGGCGGTTTCACCGGGCGGGTGATCGGCATGTATGTCACCGAAGACAGCGCCGCCTTCGACTGGTTCGACTACCGGCCGACCGCCGCCGACCCCCACTGACGCGGTGCCCGGGGGCCCGCGGACGGGTGTCCACGGGCCCCGGAACACGGCTCACCGGGGGTGGTTCAGGGGGTCGTGTGTCCGCGCACGGCGTGTCCGCGCACGGCGTTCGCGCCGGGCGCGTGCCCGGTCGGGGCCGTGATATGCGCGGCGGCCGCGGTGCCGGGAACGGTGCAGGACTTGCCGTTCAGGGTGTAGTCGCGCGGCGCCGGGTTGGTGCCCGTGTAGGTGCCGTTGAAGCCGATGGTGGTGGAGGCGCCGGTGGCCAGCGCGGCGTTCCAGCCGGCGTCCTTGACGGTGACCTGGGTGCCGCTCTGGCTCCAGGCGCCGTTCCAGCCCTGGGCGACCTTCTGGCCGCCGGTGAAGGAGAAGCCCAGCTGCCAGCCGTTCAGGGCGGGGCCCTTGTTGGTGATCGTGACGGTCGAGGTGAAGCCGGAGCCCCAGTCGTTGCTCACCCGGTAGTCGACCGTGCAGGTGGCGGCCGGGGCGGTGGCGGTGGTCAGCCGCACCGGGGCCGACGGCGGCGAGCTGCGGCCCGCGGTGTCCTTCGCCACCACGCGGAAGGTATAGGCGGTGGCCGGGGACAGCCCGGTGACGGTGGCGCTCGTGGCGGGGGCGTCGACCGTGGCGACCGGGGCGGCGCCGGCGGGGTCGCCGGAGTACACCTGGTAGGTCGCCACCGGGGACGAACCGGCGGTGGACGCGGCCCACGACAGTGTGGCCCGGTCCGAGCCGACCGCGCCGGCGGTCGGGGTGCCGGGGGCGGTGGGCGGACGCGCCTCGGACGAACCGGCGGGCAGGACGTACTCGGTGATGGAGTACGCGGGGAAGGTGGCGGTGAACCCGCCGTCGGTCAGCGGCTGGTCGGCCAGGTGCTTGATCGAGGTGACGTCGTCCTGGCCGTAGCGGTAGACCTGCGCGGAGCCGGCCGGCCCGGTGCGGCCGGTCACGGACACCGGGGCGGTCAGGTCCCCGGTGGTCTTGTTGACGACCATCACGGTGAGCGCGTGGTCGCTGTCGCGCTCGGCCGCGTACACCGAGAGCTTCTCCTGGTCGGCGCTGGCCGCCCGGACCGCGGTGTCGCCGAACGAGCCGCCGTTGCCGTCGTAGTTCCGGAACATGCGGAAGGCGTAGGCACCGGGGTCGGTGGACTTGGGCGGGGACCACAAGGTGGCCAGGTCAAGGTCCTCCCGGCCGAAGATGCCGAGCACATCGGCCTGCGCGAGGGCGCCGTCGATGTGGTCGAGCGCGCCCCAGTTGTACTCGGTGATGGCGAGCTTGGTGCCCGGGTAGTTCTCGTCGACGAGGGAGCGCATGCGCGGGATGTACTGGACGGGCTGGTTGATCCAGCTCTCGTCCACGTACGTGGGGTCCCACAGCTGTCGCGTGGAGCGCAGCCGCAGCTCCTGGGTGGCCGGGTCGTCGTTGCCGCTCGACACCCCGGACTGCTGCGGATAGATGTGGTTGTCGAAGTAGTCCAGGATGCGGCGGCCGTGGCTCTGCTCGTAGGCCTTCATCTGCTGGAGGTACCAGGGGGCGAACTGCTGCCCGCCGTGGGCCGCCCGGTCCGGGGGGTTGGACCAGCAGTCGCCGCCCTTTTCGTTGCAGGTCTTCTGGTCGAGGCCGGAGTAGATCAGGGAGTTCAGGCCCCAGCCGACCGGACCGAGGGTCTGCGCGCCGGGGTCGGCGTCCTTGATCGCGGCGGCGGTGGCATACGTGCTGTCACGCATCTCGTCATAGCCCGTGCCGGCCGGGTGCACATCCCGGTGGGTGGTGAACCACAGGTCGGGCTCGTTGTCGAGGTTGTAGAAGCGCACCCCGCCGGCGTCCGCGGACCCGTAGGCGCGGTTCAGGTACTCCACCCAGCCCTTGGTGAACTCCGGGCCGGCGGCGACGCTGGTGTCGGCGGGGTCGTTTCCGGTGACGTTGGTGTCGTCGGTCTTCACACCGTTGCCGCAGTCCGGGCGCCACTGGGCGTCGCTGCCCTTCTGGGGCCCGTACTTGGAGATGCTGAAGCCGCAGGCGGCGTTGCGGGCCGCCGTCGTCGAGCCGATCATCGGCACGGTCAGGATGGTGTCGGTGCCGGTGCGGCGATTCTGCTCGACGAACTTGTCGGCCTCCGAGCCGTCCGGCAGCTGGGCGGTGCCGTTCTCGTAGTACAGATTCTCGAAGTACCAGTCGGAGCCCGCGTTGTAGGCGTCGAGCTTGTAGTTGTAGCGGGTGGTGGCGTTTCCGCCCCATCGCCGTACCGGCAGTCGCAGCTCCTTGGCCAGCGCCTCCTCGGCGAAGTTGATCCCGTAGATGTGCGGGTCGATGGCGTGGCGCCCGGTGGTGGCGTCGACCGTGAGCGCGGGGCCTTCCGCGGCGGCGGGCCGCGCCCCTTCGCCCGGTAAGGCGCTCGCCGGGACGGGGTCGGCCAGACCGGCACCGGCCACCAGCAGTACCGCGGCCACCAGCGCGGTTCTCGGAGTCATGCGCATGATCTCCTTCTGAACGGGATAATGGGAGCGCTCCCACGGCTTTCACATGGTCAGTGAGGTCCGGGGTACTGTCAACCGTCTGGACCGAAGAGCGCAGCGAAGGCGGTAGCCATGCCCGAAGAGCAACCGGAAACCGTGCGGGCCCGCCTGATGAGCCGTCCCACTCCGCTGGAGGCCGCGCCCCGGCTGGCCCGGGCGATCGGACTGGCCCCTGACGACCTGTGGATCAAGCGCGACGACCTGACCGGCCTCGGCGGCGGGGGCAACAAGGTCCGCAAGCTGGAGTGGACGGCGGGCGCGGCCCGCGCCGAAGGCGCCACCACGCTGGTGACCAGCGGAGCCGCGCAGAGCAACCACGCCCGGCTGACGGCCGCGGCCGGCGCCCGGCTTGGCATGGACGTGGTGCTGGTGCTGGCCGGCGCGCCGAGCGCCGGGATGACCGGCAACATCGTGCTCGACGGCCTGTTCGGCGCCCGTGTCGTCTGGGCCGGAGAGGTGAGCGAGGCGGAGCTGGCGGCCGCCGTGGCGTCGGTGGCCGAGGACCTGCGCGCGAAGGGGGCCCGCCCCGCGGTCATCCCCTTCGGCGGCTCCAGCGTGCTGGGCGCCCGCGGCTACGCCGAGGCGGGGCGGGAACTCCTGGAGCAGGCCCCCGACCTGTCCACCGTCGTCGTGGCGCTCGGCTCGGGCGGCACCATGGCCGGGCTCGTCCACGCCCTGGGAGCCGAGCGGGTCCTGGGAGTGCACTGCGGCGCCGTGGCCGACCCCGAACAGACCGTCAGCGCGCTGGTCGGCGGCCTGTCCGACGGCGGGACGGCCGACCGCCGGGCGGCTGACGGGCTGCGCCTGCGCCTGGACCAGGTCGGGGCCGGTTACTCCGCGCTCACCGACCCGGTCATGGCCGCCATGACCACCGCCGCCCGCACCGAGGGCATCGTCCTCGACCCTGTCTACACCGGCCGCGCCCTGGCCGGTCTCATCGCGGCCGTCCACGACGGCCACGTGCGCCCCGGCCAACGCACGGTGTTTCTGCACACCGGTGGCCTGCCCGGACTCTTCGGACATCCCGAGGCCCTGCGGCGCGCCCGGTCAGCCGTGACCGACACCGGATGACGCACCGTCCGTGCCCAGACGGGCGGTTACCGCCGGGCGCGTAGCACACCGCCCCGGGACGGACATCCATACCGGTGGAAACCGCCGCGCTCCGGTCGGACCACCCGTGGCCGAGCCGCGCTACAGTCGGCCGGGTACGGGGAACTCCTTCGCCGGACACCGACACCGTTCACGGGGCGGCTGCTCAGCGACGTATGGCCACCGATGCCTCTGACGTGGAGCCACTCATGACCACACCGCGGGACCTGTTGATCGTCGCCCTGGACACGGTGCCCGACCGCCCGGTGGAGCGCGGGGACCTGTCGCTCGCGCTCGCGGGAGCCGAGATGATCGACCTCCTCGATGCCGAGGCCCTCACCCTCGACGGCGACCGCGTCGTGCCCGGCCTGCGCCCGACGATGGCCGACCGTCTGCTGGACGAGGCGGCGTCGTCGCTCGACCGGGAGGCGCCGTACGAGTTGGTCGACGACTGGCTGTGGCGCAGGGGCCGTGACCTGTCCACGGCCTATATGGCCTCGCTGGAGCAGGACGGGGAGGTCACCCGGCGGCACCACCGCTGGGCGCCCTTCGGGGCCGGCCGGGCCGCCCTGGCCGACTCGCCCGCCCGCCGCCGCGCGACGGACCGCTGGGCATCGGGCGAGCCCGTGCTCGCCACCCTCGCGGCGGCCGTCGGCATCCGCGAGGAGCCGACGGGGGACGCGGCGGAGGTGGCCGACGAAGCGGTGGTGACCGTGCTGGCCGCGGTCAGTGACGCCGTGATGGAGCTGGAAGCCGTACGCCAGCGGCGAGCCATCGAGCAGGCGGCCTTCGACAACATCTGGCGGGGCGACTAGGTCGTGTCCGGCGCGGTGGCCGGGTGTTCCCCGACGGTCAGCGGCGGGGGAGTCTGTCGGCCTCGAGGACGGCCTCGGCGAAGGCTTCCGGCGCCTCCTGGGGCACGTTGTGGCCGATGCCCTTGAGGGTCCTGTGCGCGTACGGGCCCGAGAACTTGTCCCGGTACATCGCGCCGTCCCCGGCGGGGGTGAAGGGGTCGCGCTCCCCGTCGAGGGTGACCGTGGGCACTCCGATGACGGGGCGTCGGGCCAGCCGCTCCTCCAGGCCGTCGTAGCGCGGATCGCCCGTCGCCAGGCCCAGCCTCCAGCGGTAGTTGTGGATCACGATGGCGGCGTAGTCCGGATTCCCGAACGCGGCGGCGGTCCGGTCGAACGTGGCATCGTCGAAGCCCCACATCGGCGAGTTGAACGTCCAGACGAGCCGCGCCAGGTCGCGCCGGTACTCCTCTTGCTCGAGGCCGAGCCGCCCTCGCTCCGTGGCGAAGTAGTACTGATACCACCAGGCCCATTCGGCCTTCGGCGGCAGCGGCTGCTTGTTGTCGTCCCGGTTGGCGATCAGATAGCCGGTGACGGAGACCAGGGCCTTGCAGCGGTCCGGCCAGAGCGCCGCGATGATGTCGGCCGTCCGTGACCCCCAGTCGAATCCGGCGAGGACCGCCTTCTCGATCCTGAGCGCGTCCATCAGGGCGATGATGTCGAGAGCGATCACCGACTGCTGGGCATTGCGGAAGGACCGGCTCGAGAGGAAGCGCGTCGTCCCATGGCCGCGCAGATACGGGACGATCACCCGGTAGCCCCGCGCCGCCAGCAGCGGAGCGACGTCGACATAGCTGTGGATGTCGTACGGCCAGCCGTGCAGCAGGATGACTGCCGGGCCATGGGCGGGGCCGACTTCGGCGTAGCCGACGTTCAGCACACCGGCCTTGATCTGTTCGAGCGAGTCGAAGGATGTTTGGGGCCGTGCGAGCGCCGACGACGCCGGGGTGGCCCGGCCGGCGATCGACGCGCCGATTGCGCCCGCGCCCGCGATCCTGCCGAAGCTCCGCCTGTTGAACATCCGAGTCCCCTCCGCCGTCATCCCGCTGCCACAGGGCGTGACGCAGCGTGCCGTGAGCAGGACTCTGGCACGGGCGTGCGTCACCGGTCAAGCCGGTGACGCACGATGCCGCGTCAGGTGTCGTACTGCGCCACCCCGTGGCCGAACGACCAGTCGATCGACTCGTTTTCGGTCAGGACGATGAACACGTTCCGCGGCTCGGTCCCCGCGTACGCGTGCGCGAGTTCGGCGATCCGCCGGTAGAGCGCCCGTTTCTGTGCGGGCGGGCGCCCGGAGCGCATGGTGATCGCGATGTACACGATGCCGTCGTCGCGCTGTATGCCGAGGTAGTCGTCGTAGCGCAGGGCGCTGCTGGCGCCGTCGTGGCCGGTCAGGACCTGGAACCGGTCGTCGGGCGGGAAGCCGATGGTCTCGACCATGGCGTCGTGCACGGCGCGGCCGAGCGCGTCGAGCCGATCGCCGTCGGCTCCCAGGGCGTCGATGCGGACGAATGGCATATCGGCGGTGCTCCTCCCGTGGCGGTGATGATCGTACATACTAGTAGGTACAGAAGAAGGTGATGCGGGTCGGGCGGTCGCATTCCGCTTCCGTGGGTAGGACGATCACACTGTCGCCACAGGAAGAGGACGCCATATGACGCGCATCGTGCGCTTCGCCGACGACACCGAGACCGTCCGGACCGGAGTCTCCGACGACACCGGCGCGATCCGGGCCTTCGCCGGAGCGCCGCTCGTCGCCGAGCTGCTGCGGCCGCCCGCGGCCGAGTTGCGTGCCCTGGTCGAGGAGACCGCCGCCGGCCCGGTCGCCGTCGACGAGCGGGACGTCCTGCTGCTGCCGCCGCTCGACGGGCTGATGGAGCTGTGGGCCGCGGGGGTGACCTACGAACGCTCCCGCGAAGCCAGGGTGGAGGAGAGCACCGAGCAGTCGGTCTACGAGCGGATCTACGACGCCGAGCGCCCGGAGCTGTTCTTCAAGTCGCAGCCCTGGCGGGTGGTGACCGACGGCGAGCCGATCGCCGTACGGGACGACTCCGAGCTGAACGTCCCCGAGCCCGAGCTGGCGCTGGTCCTCAACCGGCACGGTGAGACCGTCGGCTACCTGGTCGCCGACGACGTCAGCTCACGGTCCATCGAGGGCGAGAACCCGCTCTACCTTCCCCAGGCCAAGATCTACGCCGGAAGCGCCGCGGTGTCCTCGGGCATCGTGCCCGCCTGGGAGGTGGCGGCGCCCGACGCGCTGGACATCGCCATGGTGGTGTGGCGCGACGGCGAGGCGGTCTACCGGGGCGCCACCTCCACCGCCGCGTTCCACCGCACCCCGCGGGGGCTGGTGGACCACCTGTGGCGCTCCCAGCCCTTCCCCGACGGCGCCGTGCTGTCCACCGGCACCGGCATCGTGCCCGCGCTCGACTTCACGCTGAGCGCCGGGGACGTGGTGGAGATATCCATCGACGGCGTCGGCACGCTGCGCAACCCGGTACGGGTCGATCAGGCCGAACTGGACTGGCTGGTGGAGGCGATCAGCCACCCGCTGACGCGCCGTGCGCACCGGAGCCACCGCTCCCCGGGCTGATTCCGCCGGGGACCCGGCCGGGCCCGGCCGTGGTGCCCCGGATGACGAGGCGGGGGGCGACGACGGCTTCCGCGCGGAGCGTGCCGTCGCCCCGGGCGTCCTCGGTGGTGTTCTCCCTCGAGGTGCTCGCGCCCTCCAGGCGCGCGATGGCCCGGCCGACGGCGAGTTCGGCGAGGCGCGGGATGTCCTGGCCGACGGTGGTGAGGTTGATGTGGGCCAGGCGGGCCAGATGGGTGTCGTCGAAGCCGATGACGGAGATCTCGTCGGGGACGGACACCCGGGCCCGGAGGAGGATGTCGAGGACGCCGGTGGCGGAGCGGTCGTTGAAGGCGAGGACGGCGGTGGGTCGGGGGTCGGCGGCCAGGAGTTCGCGGGCGGCCGTGGCGCCGTCCTCCTCGGTCAGGCCGCCGGGCAGGACCCGGACGCGGTCGGCGAGGCCGTGCCGCTGCATGGCGGTGCGGTAGCCGCGGCGCCGGTCCGCGGCGCCCGGCGCCCGGCCGCCGTCGATATGGGCGATGTCGCGGTGGCCGAGCGCCACCAGGTGGTCCACGGCCTGCCGGGCACCCTCGTCGTCCGCGGTCCGTACGACCTCCATGCCCGGGGTGGACCCGCGCAGCCGACGGGCCACGGAGACCACCGGCAGCTGCGCGGCGAGCTCCGCCAGCCGCGCGGCCGGCGCCTGCGGGCCGAGCAGGATCAGGGCCTCGCAGCGGTCGGCGAGCAGGGTTTCGGTGGCGCGCTGCTCGCTGCGTCCGGCGGCCACAGCGCTCAGCGCGATCTGGTACCCGGCCGGCTCGGCCACCGCGTAGATGCTCTCCAACAGGTCGGAATGGAAGGGATGTTGGAGGCCGAACTGCACCCCGAGGAGATGGGACCGGTGGCTGCGCAGCAGCCGCGCCCGGGCGTCCGGCCGGTAGCCGATCTCGCGCGCGGCTTCGAGCACCCGCTCGCGGGTGGCGGCACCGGCGCCCTTCGCGTCGCGCATCACGATGGAGACCAGCGCCGTCGACACGCCCGCCCGCGCCGCGACATCGGCGAGGGTGGGGCGCTTCCCGTGAGGGCTGGCCGGCGTCGGTGGCACCTGAGATCTCCCTGGTGTCGCGGTCGAGGTCGGGTCGGCCGAGGTTTCGGCCCCCGGCCGTCGATCGTAGCCCAGGGGAGTGGCTGCCGACCCCCGCGACGCCTATAACGTTCTAGCGATTTTACCGCGGACACCTCTTGACACGCCCGCCCGGCGGCTGGCGTACTGCTGCCCCATGGCTAGAACGTTCTAGCTCGAGAGAGGGTGAGCGGCGATGTACACATTGGCGGTCTGCGCCGAGATGGTCTTCCGGGATCTGCCGATCCAGGAGCGGGCGCGACGCATCCATGACGCCGGTTTCCAGGTTGAGATCTGGGACTGGACGCGACACGACCTGGCCGCCCTCGAGCGCACGGGGGCGGTGTTCTCCTCGATGACCGGCTACCTCCGCGGCAGCCTGACGGACGAGGACGGGGCGGCCGAACTCCTGCGCACCGCCGAGGAGTCGGTGAAGACCGCCGGGCGGCTCGGCTGTCCCCGGCTGAATCTGCACGGCACCGGCCTGGACGGCGAAGGCCTGCCGGTGGCGCCGGTGGCGGGCGAGGCCACCGGGGAGATGTGGATCGCCGCCCACCGCACCCTCACCCGCCTCGCCGAGCTGGGCGAGCGCACCGGTGTCACCTTCACCCTGGAAAACCTCAACACCGCCGTCGACCACCCCGGTGTGCCGTTCGCGAAGGCCGCCGACACCCTGGCCCTGGTCGCCGCCGTGGACCGACCCGGGCTGCGCATGAACCTGGACCTCTACCACGCGCAGATCGGCGAGGGAAACCTGATCGAGCTGGTCCGCCGGGCCCATGGCCTGGGCCTGATCGGCGAGATTCAGGTGGCCGACGTACCCGGCCGCCGCGAACCCGGCACCGGGGAGATCAACTACCCGGCCGTGGCACGCACCCTCGCGGCCCTCGGGTACGACGGCACGGTCGCCATGGAGGCATGGGCCTCCGACGACAGCGAACTCGCCCTGGAGCGCTTCCGCTCCGCCTTCACCCTCTGACCACACCCCCTACGGACGTACGGAGCACCCGCATGACCACGCGACACCCCCTCCCCGTCGGTCTCATCGGCGCCGGTCGGATGGGATCGTTCCACGCCGAGACCCTCGCCCACCGCCTTCCCGGTGTCCGGCTCGCCGCCGTCGCCGACCCGGCCCCGGGCGCCGCGCGGCGCCTCGGTGACCGGCTCGGCTGCGCCACGGCCCACACCGAGATCGGGGAGCTGCTCGCCGACCCCGGGGTCGAGGCGGTGGTCATCGCCACCCCGGCCCGCACCCACGCCGACCTCGTCGAGGCCGCGGCCCGGGCGGGCAAGGCCGTCTACTGCGAGAAGCCCATGGCCGTCAGCCTCGCCGAGGCCGACCGCGCCATCACGGCCGCCGCCGACGCGGGCGTGCTCCTCCAGGTCGGCTTCAACCGCCGCTACGACACGGGCTTCCGCGCCGCCCACGACAAGATCGTCGCGGGTGACATCGGCACTCCGCAGCTGCTGCGCTCGCTCACCCGGGACCCCAAGCTGGCCGACCCCGCGCCCATCCCACCGTGGACGATCTTCCTGGAGACCCTCATCCACGACTTCGACACCCTGCGCTTCCTCAACCCCGGCGCCGAACCGGTCGAGGTCTTCGCCATGGCCGACGCGTTGCTGCGCCCCGACTTCAAGGACCGCGGCCTGCTCGACACCGCCGTCGTCACCATCCGCTTCGACAACGGCGCGCTCGCCACCGCCGAGGCCAACTTCCAGGCCGTATACGGCTATGACGTCCGCGGCGAGGTCTTCGGCTCGGCCTCCATGCTCACCATGGGCGACATCCGCCGCAGCCACCTGACCGCCTACGGCCCGGACGGCATCGCGGCCGACTGCGTCACCTACGACCAGGACCTCTTCCGCGACGCCTATGTGGCCGAGCTCGCCGACTTCACAGACCGGGTGCGCAGTGGCGGTACTCCCTCCGTCACCGGCGAGGACGCACGCGCCGCCCTGTCCATCGCCCTCGCCGCCATCCGCTCGGTCACGACGGGCGGACCGGTCCGCGTGGACGAATGACCGCTCCGTGATTTTTCCCGGACGCCCGATCATCAAGGCGTGCGCCGGGTACGTTGCCAAGTGCACCGACGGACGACGGAAAGGCACACCCATGACCAACCCGTTCGAAGACCCGGACGGCACTTACCTCGTGCTGGTCAATGACGAGGGCCAGCATTCCTTGTGGCCGGAATTCATTGAGGTACCCGCCGGCTGGACCGTCGCCAAGTCGGCGGACACCCGGGACGCCTGCCTGGCGTACATAGAGGAGAACTGGACGGACATGCGTCCGGCCAGTCTGGTGAAGGCCATGGCCGACGCGAACAGCTGAGTCGGCGCAACTCGACCTCGCCGTATCCCGGGGCGCTCTCGGCGGGGAGCGCCCCGGGATCGTCTCGGCGCCGGGCCTCGGCGTGGCGGGAATGCCGGGGCCGGCCAGGCGTTGAACCTCATGTGAGCTCATTGATCGCCTCGACCCGGTTCTCGATCCTCGACCGCTCGCGGATCCGGGAGGGACACGGTGGTCCGCAGGCGCTGCGCGACACCGTGCGCCTGGCTCAGGAGGCGGAGCGGCTCGGCTACCACCGGATCTGGGTCGCCGAACATCACGGCGTGCCCGGCGTCGCGGGCTCGGCGCCGACCGTGCTGGCCGCCGCGATCGCCGCCGCCACGCACAGGATCCGGGTCGGCACGGGCGGGGTGATGCTGCCCAACCACCAACCGCTCGTGGTCGCCGAGCAGTTCGGCGTGCTGGAGTCCCTCTTCCCCGGGCGGATCGACATGGGCCTGGGCCGCTCGGTCGGCTTCACCGACGGCGTGCGCAGGGCGCTGGGCCGGGACAAGGACGACGCCGACGACTTCGCGGGGCAGCTGGCCGAGCTCCTCGGCTGGTTCGAGGGCACCTCGCCGACCCGCGTCCACGCCCGCCCCGCCGAGGGGCTGCGCGTCCCGCCGTATGTCCTGGCCACCGGCGAGGGCGCGGCGATCGCCGCCGAGGCCGGGCTTCCGCTGGTGATCGGCGACCTCAGGGGCCGCGAGAAGCTGCTGCGCGCGATCGACCACTACCGCGCCGCTTTCCGCGCCTCCGCGTGGGCCGACGAGCCGTTTGTCGTCGCCGCGGGCACGGTCGCCGTCGCCGAGACCCCCGAGCTGGCCCGTCGGCTGCTGGTCCCCGAGGCGTGGGCCATCGCGTACTCGAGCACCCACGGCACGTTCCCGCCGCTCGTCCCGGCGGAGGAGATCGAGCGGCGGACCATGAGTCCGAAGGAGCGGGACCGCTACGAGTCGGCCCTGCGCGGCCATATCCACGGCACCGAGGAGCAGGTGGCCGAGGAACTGGAGACGGTCATCAAGGAGACCGGCGCCCAGGAGATCATGGTCACAACCAGCACCTACGACCGGGACGCCCTGATCGCCTCCCATCGCGGGCTGGCCCGGATCGCGGGGCTCGCCGACGGCCGGTGACCGCGTCCCGCGGGATTGTCGTGGTGTCCCGCATCCCCGCAGGTCAGGGCGGTGGACGTCCCTCTTTCAGCTCAGCTCTCCGGCAACGGTGGCCACTGCCGGGACCCGGCCCCAAGCTCGGTCGGAGCGAGGGGACGGGACGGAAGGACAGCACCACGATGCAGGGCACCACGCACGACACGCGGTCAGGGGCGGCACCCGCGATCGGCCGGCTCCTGTCGGGCGAGCGAACCGAGCTGGACCTCGGCCCGGCGCGCCTGCTGGTGCTGCGCCCGCCCGGGCCGCCCGCGCGGCCCGGCGTACGGTGGAGCGCCGCGGCGCCGGGCACGGCGCAGACGTGGCAGGTGGTACTGGCCTCGGGTGGGCCGCTCACGCTGAGCGGTGGCCACGACGCGGTCCGCCTGGCCCCGGGGGAGCTGGCCCTGTGGGCCCCGCCGGACACCGCGCCGGCCATGACGGTACGGGGGACGCCGTCGGCGCGGGCCGTGGCGGTGTGCCTCCCGTGCCGGACGGTGCCGGCCCCGGCCCGGGTGGCGTGCTCCCTGACGGCCCGCCCCCTGCCGTCGTCGGGCGGAGCGGGGGCGCTGTTGTCCGACCTCATCGAGGGCCTCGCCACCCAGGCGGCGCTGGTCGAGGCGCGGCAGGCGCTGTGGCTGGGGTCGGCGGTGGTCGATCTGACGGTCGCCCTGCTCAGCGGCGTGGCCGACCTGGGGGACCCCGCACGGTCGCGGTCACGCCAGGCCACCCTGCTGGACGAGATCAAGACCTATGTCGACCTGCGGCTGGCGAACCCGGAGTTGGCGCCGCTCGGCATCGCCAGGGCGCATCACATCTCCCTGCGCTATGTGCACCATCTCTTCCAGCAGGACAAGCAGACCGTCCGGGGCTATATCCGGGAGCGGCGGCTGGAGCACTGCCGGGCCGATCTGCTCAGCCCCGGTCTCGCCACTGAGAGCGTCGGCCGGATCATGGGGCGCTGGGGGTTCCGGGACGCGGCGGTGTTCGGGCGGGCGTTCAAGCGTGCGTACGGACTGTCCCCGGCGGAGTATCGGAGGCGGGGGGCTCGGGCGCCTCGGTGAGGTGTGCCGAACCGCCCGGCTTGGTGCAGTCGTGTGCTCCCGAGGTGAGGACGGTGCACGCTCTGGCCTCCGACGGAGTGGCGGACGCGACCATGGGGCTGTAGATATCAGTGTCGTAGTGCACCTTGTCCTGGTACGAGGCGTGTTCGGCCGCCACCACCTTCGCGATGTCACCGGGGTGTCCCCAACTGATGCGGGACCACGCCGCCTTGCAGGAGTCGCTGTACCGCAGCTCCACATACACGCCGTGGAACCTGGTCAGGGCCGAGGTCCAGGCGTCCCCCGCGCACCCCATCTCCTTCGGGTCCTTGCCCGCGCAGCTCTCCTGGAAGCAGTGGGTGTACAACTCCCCGGCCGCTGAGTGGGAGGGGGAGGCCGAGCGCGGCCGGGCTTCGTCGTCCGGTCCCCACCACCACACGGCGGCGGCGCCCAGAGCCAGGACGGCCAATATCGATGCCGCGGTCAGGAGTGTCCTCCTGGCCGGTGCGCGCCCGACAGGCGGCGTGGCCTCGGGCGGCGTGGCCTCGGGTGACATGGCCTCGGGCGGGGTGGCGACCGTGGACGCGGGGGAGTCCGCCGGCGCGCGGCGTCCCGGCGCCTCGCGGCCGCTCCAGGCGCGCTCGGCCAGCTCCCACAGCGCGGCCAGCCGGGCCGAATCGGCGTCCACGGCGCGGCCCAGGGACTCCACCGCCTGCCGCGGGGGCAGGGCCTTGCCGTTGAGATAGCGCTCCCAGGAGGACTTGCTGTGCAGGGTGCGTTCCGCGAGCGCGGCCAGGCTCAGCCCGCTGCGGTCCTTGTACCGGCGCAGCTGCTCCACGAGGTTGCGGACATCCGGATCCAGGGTGTCCGGCAGGGACTTCCAGTCGGCCATGGTTATATCCCAGCCCCGATCCTCGGCTGATGCATACTCCTTTGCGTCACTCTGGCTTCAAGCAGGTCGGACAGGAGCTGATTTCCGCCAACTGTCAGGCCCGCATGCCGTTTGGGGGAGGAACGAGCATGGCGCGCGGGAGCGTCGCGTTACGGACGATCACAGTGCTCGCGATGTCGGCGGTGCTGACGCTGGGCGCGGCTCCCGGCCGCGCGTCGCCCCCGCCGTCGTATGTGGACGGGGGAGGGGCGCTCGCCGACGACTGGCGGGACGAACCGCAGCTCGCCCGGGGACGGGTGGAGCGCAGCGACCTGGTGGGCATGTGGCAGGCGGTGCTGTGGGCGGACGGCTATCTGCCCCGGTCCGGGGTCAGCTGCGCCTACGACGCGGCGACCGCCGAGGCGACCCGTGTGTGGCAGAGCAACCACGGGCTCGACGCGGACGGCATCGTGGGCCGGGCGACCTTCGGTTTCGCCGGCCGGCGCCTCACCCGGATCCCGCCGTGGACGGTGTACCAGGGCGAGGAGCGGAACCTGCCGCTGCGCCGGGCGAGCGGCGGCGCGTACGAGGTGTACGACGGTGGCCGATTCCGTGCGCTGCGGAGGGACGCGGTCACCCTCGTCCAGTGCCGTCGCCGCTGACGGCGCCGACGGGGCCGATCCAGCTGTCGTGCTCGGTCACGCCGAGCTGCTGCCCCGCCACCACCACGCAGGCACGCGCCTTGTGCTGGTCGGCCGCCACCATGGCGGTGTGCGCCGCGCCCCGGGCGGCGGTCTGCGTCGTAGCCCCCGCGGCGGCCGCCAGCAGTTGTCCGGTGCCGTCCGCCGGATCCACCTCCGCCCACACGGCCCGGCACACCGGGCTGTACCGCAGGCGCAGGGTCCGGCCGTGAGCGCTCAGCGCGTGGACGGTGACGCTGTCGCGGTCGCATCCGTCCCGGTACGGATCCCGGCCCTGGCACGAGCGGGCCGCGCAGTGCGTACCCGTGGGGCCCGTCCCCTGGGAGCGCAGCTCCCACGGCCAGGCGGGTGAGCCCTCGGGCGCTCCCGGCGGTGCGCTCCGCGGGCGGACACCATCGCCCCAGGGACGTATGACGAGTAACGCGAGGAACGCGGCCAGCAGCCCGCACACCGCCACCACGGCGCCGACGGCCGTCCTGCGGGAGGGGCGCCGCGGCCGGGCGGGGGTCGAGGGCCCGCGATCGGACCCCTGCGCCCCCTCCGGCTCTCGGGGCTCACCCGCGGTCCGCACAGTCTGCGCGCTCTGCTCTGTCTGCGCGCCCTGCCCCGCCGTCCAGGCGTCCGAGGCGGACTCCCACAGCACCCGCAGCAGCCCCCGGTCCGCCCGGGTGAGCCGGCCGAGCGCGTCGACGGCCTCCCACGGCGGCAGCGCCCGCCCGTTGAGATAGCGGTGCCAGGACGAGCTGCTGTACGCGGTCTTGGCCGCGAGCGAGGTCAGGCTCAGCCTCGAGCGGTCCTTGTGCAGCCTCAGCTCTTCGGCCAGCCGGCGCGCCTGGGGCGGAAGATCACCAGGCAGCGGTCGCCATCGGGCCATGACACCCCTTCCGCCGCCACCCGTCGCCCGCCCGCTATACTAGTGACCAGTTACTGAGCCTTCTCATCGCGGATTCAATCTGCTGAGGAGGCTTTTTTCATGCCCAACGACAACACAACACCAGCGAACATGACCCAGGGGAAACCCACCGCCGCGGTCGCGGGTACCTGGAACCTCGGCGATCTGACCGTCAACCGCCTCGGATTCGGGACGATGCGACTGACGGGCAGCGCCGCCTTCGGCTTCGGCGCCCCGAGCGACCGCGAACGGTCCATCGGCGTGCTGCGGCGCGCGATCGAACTCGGTGTCAACCACATCGACACCGCGGCGTTCTACTTCTCGTCGCTGCGGTCCGCCAACGAACTCATCAACCGCGCGCTGGCGCCCTACCCGGAGGACCTCGTCATCGCCACCAAGGTCTGGGCGGGCCGGGACCCGTCGGGCGCGTGGTGGTGGGCCACACCGGAGCAGTTGCGCGGCCAGGTCGAGGAGAATCTGCGTCAACTGGGCCGTGACCACCTGGATGTGGTGAATCTACGGGTCCCGCCGAGCCGCAGATCCGGCTCCGTCGCCGAACACTTCGGCGCCCTGGCCGACCTCCGCACCGCCGGGCTCGTACGCCACCTGGGCATATCCAATGCCACGCGCGAGCATCTGGCCGAGGCCCGGGCGATCGCGCCGGTGGTCTGTGTGCAGAACGCCTACGGCGTCGGAGCGCCGGCCGACGAGCGGGATCTCCTGCGGGCCTGTGGCGAGCAGGGCATCGCCTATGTGCCGTTCTACGCGATCGCCGGAGCGGGGCGCGAGGCCGGGGCGGGCGCGACCGACGGTGAAGCGGTGCTCGCGGTCGCCCGTGCGCACGGGGTGACACCCGCGCAGGTCCGGCTGGCGTGGACGCTGCGCCAGGGGCCGCATGTGCTGGCGATCCCCGGCACCGGGAACCCGGACCACCTCGTGGAGAACGTGGCCGCGGCGGAGTTGCGGCTCTCGGACGACGAGGTGTCCGCCCTGGACGCCGAGGAGGTGTCCGGCGGCTGAGGACGCCGCGCCACAGCGCGCCCGCTCCGCCGCCGGAGGGATTCGGCGTCGGAGCGGGCGCGTTGTGGCTGAACTCGAGGGTGGCCGGCCGCGCCGGCTATACCCCGAAGGCGTCGAGGCAGGCTTCGACGGCGAGGACGCCACCGAGACCGAGGACCGCGAGGGTGGTGGTGTAGGTGGTGCGTGCCTTGATGGCGTCGATGACGGAGAGGTTGAAGTACTCCTTGAACATCCAGAAGCCGGGGTCGTTGACGTGGCTGAAGGCGATGGAACCGCAGGAGACGGCGAGCACCATCATCTCGGGGTGGACTCCACTGCCCGCGACCAGCGGCTCCACCACACCGGCGGCGGTGACGACCGCGACGGTCGCCGATCCGAGGGCGATCCGGAGGATGACGGCGATCAGCCACGCAAGGATGATCGGCGAGATGTTCCAGCCCTCGGTGACGTCCTTGATGTAGTCGGAGATCCCGCCCTCGACGAGGACGCCCTTGAAGGCACCGCCCGCGCCGATGACCAGGAGGATCATGGCCATCGCCTGGGCCGCGGAGTTGCAGGACGCGCTGACCTCGGAGAGCGACCGGCCGATGCGCGGGCCGAACGCCCAGACGGCCAGGAGCAGCGTCAGCAGCAGGGCGACCGGCGCGGAGCCGATGAAGGTGATGAAGGGCCGGGCCGGGTTGGACTCGGACACCGCCATGTCGTACACCGCGGCGAACGCGATCAGCACCACCGGGACCAGGGCCACCGAGAGGGACCAGCCCATGCTGGGCATCTCTTCCTCGGTGAAGGTGCGCTCGGAGACCAGGCCCTTGGGCATGGTGGGGTTCATCTTCCTGACGAACGGGAGGCGCGGCCACACCAGCGCGATGAGCGCTCCGAAGGGGATGGCGAAAAACAGGCCGTAGAACAGCGTCAGTCCGACGGAGGCGTGGAAGGTGGCGGCGACGGCGGTGGGGCCCGGGTGGGGCGGCAGGAAGCTGTGCATGGTGGACAGGGCGATCGACATCGGGAGCCCGACCCACAGCAGGTTCTTTCCGGTGACCCGGACGATGGTGAACGCCACGGGCACGATGATCACGAACGCGACCTCGTAGAACATCGTCACGCCCAGGAGCATGGCCGTGACCACCATGGCCACCTGGACCCGGCGCAGGCCGAAGGTGTCGATGAGTTTTCCGGATATTCGCTGGGCGGCGCCGGAGTCTCCCATGACGCGGCCGAGCATGGCGCCGAGCCCGACGACGATCAGGGTGTCGCCGATCTGCCCTCCGACACCCTCGCCGAGGACGTCCGGGATCTTCTCCATCGGGACGCCTCGGACCAGCGCCACGGCGACGGCCACGAGGAGGAGGGAGATGAAGCCGTTCAGCTTCACCTTGGTCATCAGGAAGAGCAGCGCCAGGACGCTGATTCCGACTACGACAAGAGGCATGGGTCAGTTCCCCTTTGAACTGCACTCAGGAAGTGGCATCCGGTCCGTTGGACGGGTTGGAACACGTGCGGACCGGGCGGAGGGAGATGTGGGGGATGGCCCGGTCATGGCCGACGGCCACGCCGGTCGGGCCCTCGTCGCAGGCTGCGGCGGGAGGCTGGGCCGGGCGGCGCGTGCGGCCGCCCGGGTCCCATGGGTGTGTCAGATCGTTATCGGCCGGTGTTCAGTGGCCGGTGTTCAGTGGCCGGTGTTCAGTGGTCGGCCACGAGGCTCAGCCCGTGTGCCAGGAGCTTCTCCAGGTCGGCCAGGTCTTCGGGGCCGGGGTCGACGAGCGGGGCGCGCACCGGGCCGACCGGCTTGCCGCGCAGCCGGGCGGCGGCCTTCACCAGGGACACGGCATAGCCGGGCACCCGGTCGCGCAGCTCGACCAGCGGGACGAAGAACTCGCGCAGCAACTGGTCCATGCGCTCGTCGTCGCCGTCCTGAAACGCGGTGAAGAACGCGTTCGCGATCTCGGGCGCGAAGGCGTGGACGGCGGAGGAGTACGGGGACACGCCGACGGTGGCGTATGCGCGGGCCTGCACCTCGGCGGTGGCGGCCCCGTTGAAGAACAGGAGGTCGTCGGGCGCGGCGAGGGTGAGCCGCTGGAGCCGGTCCAGGTCGCTGTGGCCGTCCTTCAGACCGATGACGGTGGGGATCTCCGCGATCCGGCGCAGGCCGTCGATGGTGAACGCCACCTGGTCGCGCTGGTAGGCGATGAGGGGCAGCCGGGTCCCGGCGGCGATCCGGCGCACCTGCTCCACCAGGCCGTCCTGAGGGGCCTTGAGCAGATAGTGGGGGAGCACCAGGGCGGCGTCCGCGCCGGCCTCCTCCGCGATCCGGGCGAAGCGCAGCGCCTGCGCGTAGCCGTAGCCGATGCCCGCGACCACCGGCATGCGTCCGGCTGCCACGTCCACCGCGGTGGTGATCACCTGGCGGTACTCGTCCTCGTCGAGGGCGGTGAACTCTCCGGTGCCGCACGCGGGGAACACCGCGCCGGGTTCGGTGTCCAGCTGAGCGGTCAGATACTCGCGATAGGCGGCCAGGTCCAGGCTGCCGTCCTCACCGAAGCTGGTGAGCGGGAAGGACAGCACGCCGCGCGCCATGCCGTGACGCAGCCGCTGCGCGACTTCCTGGGCCGCCGTGTTCAGAGTCATGAACTCGTCTCCACATACATGCATTTGGTCTAGATATGAGAATGGAGGTTAGGGTGGCCCATCCAACAGGTCAATGGGTGGGCGACCCGATTTCCTCGAGGCGTACGTTCAGGGGCGCGAGCCGAGCTCGCACTCCGCCTGTGTCCAGGCCCGGGCCTGCTCGCTGAGGGTGATACCGAGTCCCGGCCGGGAGGACACATGCATACGGCCGTCGCTGATGTGCAGGCGCTCGTTGAAGAGCGGCTCCAGCCAGTCGAAGTGCTCCACCCACGGCTCGTACGGGTAGGCGGCGGCGAGGTGGAGGTGGATCTCCATCGCGAAATGCGGGGCGAGCTGGAGGTGCTGGTGTTCGGCGAGGGCGGCCAGTTTCAGGAACTGGGTGATGCCGCCGATGCGCGGGGCGTCGGGCTGGATGATGTCCGCGGCCTCGTTGCGGATCAGCTCCCAGTGTTCGGCCACGCTGGCCAGCATCTCCCCGGTGGCCACCGGGGTGTCCAGCGAGGCCGCGAGGGCGGCGTGGCCACGGGCGTCATAGGCGTCGAGGGGCTCCTCGATCCAGATCAGCCCGAACTCCTCGAGGGCGCGCCCCATGCGCTGGGCGGTGGGACGGTCCCACTGCTGGTTGGCGTCGACCATGAGCGGCACCTCGTCGCCCAGGTGTTCGCGCACGGCGGTCACCCGGCCCAGGTCCACCTTGCCGTCGGGGTGGCCGACCTTGATCTTGATGCCGCCGATGCCCGACGCCAGCGAGGCGGAGGCGTTCTCCAGCAGCTGCTCGGTGGGCGTGTGCAGAAAGCCGCCGGAGGTGTTGTAGCAGCGGACCGAGTCGCGGTGAGCGCCCAGCAGCTTGGCCAGGGGCAGCCCGGCCCGCTTGGCCTTCAGATCCCACAGGGCGATGTCGAAGGCCGCCACGGCCTGGGTGGACAGTCCGCTGCGTCCGACGGAGGCGCCCGCCCACACCAGCTTCGTCCAGAGCTTGGCGATGTCGCTGGGGTCCTCGCCGAGCAGCGTCGGGGCGATCTCCTTGGCGTGCGCGAACTGGCCGGGGCCGCCGGCCCGCTTGGAGTAGCTGAAACCGATGCCCTGATGGCCCCCCTCGGTGGCGAGCTCGACGAAGAGGAAGGCCACCTCGGTCATCGGCTTCTGCCGCCCGGTGAAGACCTTCGCGTCGCTGATGGGAGTGGCCAGCGGAAGGGTGACCGAGGACAGCTTGATCCAGGAGATCCTGTCGAGGGTCGCCTCGCCTGCCTGCTGCGCGGCAAGTGCCGTCGTTTCCGGTTTGCTCATTACTTAGCGTTCCCTGTGAGTGCGAGCGGGGCGACCGGCCCCTGAGGTGGCCCGGTCGCGGTGTCGCGGGCGTGTCTCGCTCAGCCGCCCCTTGACGCTAAGTGGTGGATTGATCTCCGTCTAACTTAAAATTTGTATGCGCTGATACAGGGAGAGCATCATTGTTCACTCTCGCTCAACTCGCCAGTTTCGTGGCGGTCGCCGAGGAACTGCACTTCACCCGGGCCGCCGAGCGGCTCAAGATGACCCAACCACCGCTGAGCCGCCAGATCCAGCTGCTCGAGAACGATCTGCGGGTCCAGCTCCTGGACCGCACCAACCGCTCGGTGCGGCTCACCCCCGCGGGGCGCGCCTTCCTGACCGAGGCCCGCCGCATTCTGCGCCAGTCCGAGTACGCGGCGCTCGCCGTCCGGCAGGTGTCGACCGGCGAGGCGGGGACCATCGCCATCGGTTTCACCGCGGCCAGCGCCTACTCCACACTCGGCACGCTGCTGGAGACCGCCCGTACGGCCATGCCCCGCGCGGAGATCGTGCTGCACGAGATGGTCACCCGCGACCAGCTGGAGGCCCTCGCCCAGAACCGGCTGGACCTCGGGCTCGGCCGGCCCTCGGTCACCGGCCCGGACCTGCGGTCCCGCCCGGCCGTGCGTGAGCGGCTGCTCGCGGCGCTGCCCAGCGACCACGCCCTGGCGGCGCGCGAGGGACCGCTTCAGGTGGCGGACTTCGACGGACAGCCGTTCCTGATGTACTCACCCACGGAGGCCCGCTACTTCCACGAGCTGCTGATCAGCATCTTCAGCGCGGCGCATGTGGCCCCCGTCTTCTCCCAGTACCTGAGCCAGGTCCACAGCATCCTGGCCCTGGTCAATTGCAGCCTGGGGGTGTCCCTGGTGCCCGAGGCCGCCGCGCGGCTGCGCTACGCCGACGTCGTCTTCAAGCCGGTCGAGCTGGACACCCCCAACCCCGTGGAGCTCAACCTCGTCTGGCGCGAGACCAACGACAACCCGGTCCTGCACGCCCTGCTCCGCCACCTGTGAGCGCCGCCGACGGAGTTCATCCCGTCCGGTAGAGCGCCGTGAGCAGCTCGATCGCCGACTGGGCGGCGGGGTGCGGATCGTCCCGCCACCAGGCGAGCCGCACCGCGATCGGCTCGGCGTCGCGCACCGGGCGGTAGGCCACGCCGGGCCGCGGGTACTGGTTCGCGGTGGACTCCGCCGTGATGCCCACACAGCGGCCGGTGGAGATCAGGGTCAGCCAGTCGTCGACGTCATGCGTCTCCTGGGTCGCCGGACGCGAGCCGGACGGCCACAGCTCCGTGGTGGTGGTGCCGGTCCGCCGGTCGATCAGCAGCGTGCGCCCGCTGATGTCGGCGAGCCTGAGCGAGCGGCGCCGGGCCAGCGGATCGTCGGCGGCCAGGGCGCACAGACGCGGCTCAAGACCCACGATGGCGGAGTCGAAGCGGCGGTCGTCCAGCGGTCTGCGCACCACGGCCAGATCGCAGACACCCTCCGCCAGCCCCGCGGTGGCGGAGTTGACGCGGACCAGCTGAAGCTCCGTCTCGGGCCGCGCCTGGGCCCAGCGGCGCTGAAAGGCCAGCGTGTGGCGGCCCACCGCCGACCAGGCGTAGCCGATCCGCAGCCGCCGGTGGCCGGAGGTCGCCTCCCGGACCAGGCCGTCCACCTCCCCGAGCACCCGCCGGGCGTGCGCCACCACGCGCAGACCGGTCCCCGTCGGCGTCACCTCGCGGGAGGTCCGCAGCAGCAGCCGCGCGCCGAGAGCGCGCTCGAGCGAGGCCAGCGTGCGGGACACCGCCGCCTGGGAGACGCCGAGCGCGATGGCGGCATCCGTGAAACTGCCCTCGTCGACGATCGCCACGAGGCAGCGCAACTGCCGCAGCTCCACATCCATGGCCCGAGCCTTATCCATGACTCAAGCGTATAGATCCCGCCGTCGATGCATTTTGCGCAAGAGCCTGGCCGCCGCAGGATCGGGGCATGCGAGCAGCCTCCGCACACCGGCCCGCGCCGGTCGTCTCCGCGCCGAAGCCCGAGGGAGCGCGCCTGGCAGGCGTGGCCACCATGGTGGGCAGCGGCCTGTCCAACCAGATCGGCGCCGCCACCGGGTCCCTCGCCTTCCCCGTCCTCGGGCCCCTCGGCGTCGTCGCGGTACGCCAGTACGTGGCCGCCGTCGTCCTGATCGCCGTAGCCCGGCCCCGGCCGCGGACCTTCACCTGGCGGCAGTGGTGGCCGGTGCTGCTGCTTGCCCTGGTGTTCGGGACCATGAACCTGTCCCTGTACAGCGCCATCGACCGGATCGGCCTGGGGCTTGCGGTGACCCTGGAGTTCCTCGGCCCGCTCACCATCGCCCTGGCCGCCTCGCGCCGCCGCGCGGACGCGTGCTGGGCGGTCGTGGCCGCGGCGGGCGTCGTCACCCTGATGCGCCCGCGGCCCTCCGCCGACTACCTCGGGATGGGCCTGGCCGTGCTGGCCGCCGTCTGCTGGGCGTCCTACATCCTGCTCAACCGCACCGTCGGCCGACGCATCCCCGGCGCGCAGGGGTCGGCGGCCGCCGCCGGACTCTCCGCCCTGATGTTCCTGCCCGTCGGCATCGTCCTCGCCGTCCGGCAGCCGCCGACCGCGGCGGCCGTCGGCTGCGCCGTCGCCGCCGGGGTCCTCTCCTCGGCCGTGCCGTATCTCGCGGACCTGTTCACCCTGCGCCGGGTGCCTGCCCAGGCCTTCGGGCTCTTCATGAGCGTCAACCCCGTGCTCGCCGCCCTGGTCGGGTGGATCGTCCTCGGGCAGCGCCTGGGGTGGATCGAGTGGGCCGGCATCGGGGCCGTCGTCGTCGCCAACGCGCTCAGCATCATGGGCCGGGCAAAGGCGGAGCCGACGGGCCGGTAGCCGGACGGGCCGCTGGTCCACCGGCCCGCTACGGCCGCGCCGTCGTACCGCGGACTTCCAGGGCCGGGGTGGTGAGGACCACCTCGGCGGGGCGGGAGGGGTCGGCGATCCGGTCGAGCAGACACCGCGCGGCGCGGCGGCCCACGTCGTGGCTGGCGTTGTCCACGGTGGTGAGCCACAGATGGCGCAGGCCCGAGAGATATGTGTTGTCGTAGCCGACGAGGGAGAGGTCGCGGGGCACCTGGAGGCCGAGCTCCTCGGCGGCCGACAGGGCGCCGACACCGGCTATGTCGTTGAACGCGAAGACGGCGGTGGGCCGCTCCCGGGCGCTGAGCAGCCGGACCGTGGCCCGGTAGCCGCCCTCCTCGGTCAGGTCGCCCTGCTCCACGGTCGCCGTCCCGGCCAGCCCGCGCTCGCGCATCACCGCCTCGAAGCCGCGGCGGCGCAGCTCGCCGACCGCCCCCGGCCCCGCGATATGGGCGATGCGCCGGTGGCCGAGGCCGATGAGGTGTTCGGTGGCGAGGCGGGCGCCGTGCTCGTCGTCGCCCGCGACGATGTCCACCCCGGGCAGCACCGGCTCGCGGGCGCCCGCCACCACGGTCGGCACGCTCCCGGCCGCGGTGGCCAGCGCCTCGGCGGCCGGGAGCGTGCCGACGGCGATCAGACCGTCGACCCGCAGATCCGTGAAGGTACGGGTGAGGTCCTCGCCGAGCCGCCGGTTGAGGTGTCCGTCGGCCAGCAGCATGCGCAGACCGGAGTCGTGCAGCCGGGAGTTGAGGCCCTCGAGCAGCTCCACGAACCAGGGGTTGCGCATGTCGTTGAGCAGGACCCCGACGGTGCGGGTGCGCCGCTCACTGAGGCTGCGCGCGGCGGCGTTGGGCCGATAGCCCAGCTCCTCGACGGCGGCGAGGACGGCCTGCCGCTTCTCCGGGCGCACGTGGTCGGAGCCCCGCAGCACCAGGGAGACCAGCGACTTCGACACTCCGGCGCGTTCGGCGACATCGCGGATCGTCGGTGGTCTCATGGCCTGGACCGTTCCATAGCGCGTGTCGGGTTGTCAAAGGGATTGACAGGTGCGGAGATGGTCTTCAGTGTGGGCCGGGAACATTTTGGAACGGTCCAAAGAGGGGCAGTCATGGTGAGTACGCTCGGCGTCGCCGTCGTGGGGTTCGGCTGGATGGGACGGGTGCACACCCAGGCGTACGCCCGGGTGCCGCACCACTTTCCCCAGCTGCCCGTACGGCCCGAACTGGTCGCCGTCGCCGACGAGGTGCCCGGCCGCGCCGAGGAGGCCGCCGAGCGGTACGGCTTCGCCACCGCGGCCCGGGACTGGCGGGAGATCGCCGCCGACCCCCGGGTCCGGGCCGTGAGCATCGCCGCCCCGAACTTCCTGCACCGCGAGATCGGCACCGCCATGGCCGAGGCGGGCAAGCACATCTGGATCGAGAAGCCGGTCGGCCTGACCGCCGAGGACGCCCGCGCGGTCGCGGACGCCGTGGCCGAGGCCGGTGTCCAGGGCGCCGTCGGCTTCAACTACCGCAACGCGCCCGCCGTCGCCGCCGCCCGCGAGCTGATCGCCGCAGGGGAGATCGGCGCCGTCACCCATGTCCGCATCCGGCTGTTCAGCGACTATGCCGCCCACCCCGAGGGGGCCCTGACCTGGCGCTACGAGCGCGAGCGCGGCGGCAGCGGAGTGCTGGGCGACCTCGCCTCGCACGGCGTGGACCTGGCCCGGTTTCTGCTCGGCGAGATCGAGTCGCTGGCCGCCGACACCGCCGTCTTCGTGCCCCAGCGGGCCCGCCCCACCGGGGCCACCGCCGGCCACACCCGCTCCGCCGGTGGCGAGCTGGGCCCGGTGGAGAACGAGGACTACGTGTCCTGTCTGCTGCGCTTCGCCTCCGGCGCGCGGGGCGTGCTGGAGGCGAGCCGGGTCTCGGTCGGCGAGCAGAACAACTACGGCTTCGAGATCCACGGCACCAAGGGCGCGGTCCTCTGGGACTTCCGTCGCATGGGCGAACTCGGCGTCAGCCGTGGCGACGCCTACCAGGACCAGCCCGTCAGCACCCTGTACGTCGGCCCCGGACACGGCGAGTACGCCGCCTTCCAGCCCGGCTCGGCCAACAGCATGGGCTATGACGACCTCAAGGTCATCGAGGCGTACCACTTCCTGCGCTCCATCGCCGAGGGCACGCCGCACGGCGCCACCCTGGACGACGCCGTGCGCAGCGCCGCCGCGCTGGACGCCATGGCCCGGTCCGCCGAGCGGAGCACCTGGGTGAGCCCGGCCTAAGGCCCTGTCCGACGCTCACGCGGGCGGCGACAGCCACTCGGCGATATCGGCGACGACGGCCGGGTCGACGTGGTGCGCGGATTCGTATTCGGCGGGCGTGGACGGCCCCGAGCCCGGGAAGAACAGGTGGTTGTCGGCCTCGTACACGCGCGTCGTCACATCCGGGCGGTGGGCGAGCCCCGCCCGCCACCGCGCGAGATCGTCCGCGACGGTCACCTGGTAGTCGCGGCCGCCCTGGAGCACGAGCATCGGTGTGCCCAGGGCCGCAGCGGCCGCGACCGGGTCGTAGCCGCGCAGGTCCAGCCAGTACGCGGCCGACAGGCCGAGCGGCAGCGACTCCGCGGGTGTCGAGTGCGACAGGCCGGGGCTGTCCACCACCGCGGCCTGTCGCGTCAGCGCCTCGACGGCGGCGTCCGCGGCGGGCCCGGGGGCCAGCGAGGCGAGATGGCGCGCCACGCGGACGGCGGCCCGGTGCATCGGCTCGGCGTCGCCGGCCAGCAGCACCAGACCGGCGACCGAGGGCTCGGCCGCCGCCACCCGCGGGGCCACCTTGCCGCCCATGCTGTGGCCGACCACGAAGATCCGCCCGGGATCCACGGCCGGCCGGTCCTGGAGCGTCCGGACGGCGGCGACCGCGTGCGGCACATACTCGTCGGCCATCGTGAAGTCGTGGTCGTCCGCCACCCGCCCGGGGTGGGCGTACGTCACCTTGTCGAAGCGCAGCACCGCCACGCCACGGCTCGCCAACCCCCACGCGAGATCCTTGAGCGGCTTGTTCGGCCCGGCGCTCCCGTCGCGGTCGAACGGCCCTCCGCCGCCGAGCAGCACCACGCCGGGCCACGGGCCGTCCCCGCGCGGCAGACTCAGCGTGCCGGACACGGCGAGCGGAGCGTGGCCGAGCGTCACGGCGCTCTCCTCGAACCGCTCCGGAGCGGCGTACGGAGGCGGCGTCCACGGCGCGGTGGCCGCGGGCGCGAACCGCAGACCGTTCAGGCTGCCGGTGTCGTCGACCGACATGACGACGGTGAGGCCCCCGCGTTCGCAGGACACCGGGACACTCACCCTGACCCGTCCCGCCCCGGGCGGCTCGGCCACCGGTTCCCCGATGGCGGTGACCGCGCCGTGCTTGCCCAACTCCACGCTCCAGGCGAGCCGCAGCGCCTCGGCGGACACGGCCGCGCGCAGCGTTGGCGCGAACCGCTGCGCGATCTCGTCGAAGCACCCCTCGCGCGCCATCTCCACGACCGCGACAGCGGTCTTCGCCGGATCGGTCTCCGTCGCCATCCCCGCCTCCCCTTCCTGTGTTCTCATTTTTGCGAAAGGTAGCAGATATGAGATCGTGGGGCGATGGACACGTTGGAGCTGCTGGCACACCCGGTACGGCTGCGGATCGTGCACGCGCTGGGCGGGGGACGACTGCTGTCGACGGCCCAGTTGTCGGCCCGGATCCCCGATGTCTCGAAGGCCACGGTCTACCGGCACATCGAGCTGCTCGCGGCCGGGGGGCTCCTGGAAGTCGCCGAGGAACGGCGGGTGCGCGGCGCGGTCGAGCGCCGGTACCGGCTGCGCCAGGAACGGGCGGTGATCGACGCCGAGATGACGGAGTCGCTGTCGCTCGACGACTACCGGCGCGGCTTCGCCGCGGCGATGGCCACCCTGGCCGCCGAGTTCGACGCCTATCTCGACCGGGAGGGGGCCGACCCGGCGGCCGACCTGGTCGGCTATCGGCAGCACGCGGTGTGGCTCAGCCGGGACGAACTCCACGAGATGATCGGCGAGCTGCGGGGTGCGATCGCGCCCCGGCTGGCCAACACACCCACGGGCGATCGCGCCCGCTATCTGCTCAGCCCGATCCTCTTCCCGGCCGAGGAGCCGTCCGCGGACCCCGACCCCGACCCCGACCCCGACCCCGCCACCGACGGCGGGTGAACTGCCGCGGCCCGTCCACGGCTGCGGCCGGGCTCAGTCGTCCGGATTCCAGGACAGGAGGCGGACCTGCGCGACGGTCCGCAGATGGCGCCGCATGGCCGTGGCGGCGGCGCGGGGGTTGCCCGCGACGATCGCGTCCTGGATGCGCTGATGCTGGGCCAGGGAGCGGCGTGGGCGGCCGGGTTGGCGCAGCGACTCCTCGCGGCTCTCGCCGATCTGGTCCGCGATGGACCGCATGAACTCGGCCAGCAGCGGGCTGTGGGCGGCGGCCGTCACGGCCTCATGGAACCGCCGGTCGCCCTCGGTGCCATGGCGGTCGGACTCGATCTCGTCCTCCATCCAGTCCAGGGCGGACTCCATGGCGGCGAGATCCTCGTCCGTGCGGCGCTCGGCGGCGAGTTCGGCGATCTTGGTCTCCAGCGCCTCGCGGGCGTCGAGCACATCGGGGAGGCGGCGCCGCCGCTCGACCAGCCGCTCCACCGGCTCGGCGTCGAGCCCGTCCCTGAGCAGGTAGGTGCCACCGCCCTGGCGGACCTCCACCAGGCCCTGCACCTCGAGTACGACAACGGCCTGCTTGACGGAGGCCCGGCTGATCCCGAGCCGCCGGGCCAACTCCCGCTCCGGTGGCAGCCGGTCGCCCGCGCGCAGGCCGCCCTCGGCGGCGTAGGCGCGCAGCCGCTCCAGCACCTGCTGGTAGAGACGCTGGCGAGCCATCGGGCGCAGTGCGTCGGTCATACGGACACTCCCTCGGCGTCGAGACGCCTACTGTCCCGGTGACCAGCGGTTCAGTGGCCGGGCGGCACACTGGCCCACTGGCTCACCGGACAAGTGGCTGAGCCAATCTGCTTCCTCAGTATTGACTATGACGCACCGTGGGGCCCACCGTGTTTCCGCCACTGGCCACTCGGCGACGGGAGCTCTCATTGTCCCCCGAACTCATCTCGATCATCGTGCTGGTGGCGGTCTTCGTGCTGGCCACCACGCGCTCCGTCAATATGGGCGCGCTGTCCTTCGCAGCGGCGTTCGGTGTGGGAGAGCTGGTCGCCGACCTTGACGCTGACGGCATCTTCGCGGGCTTCCCCGGAGACCTCTTCGTGGTCCTCGTGGGCGTGACATATCTGTTCGCCCTCGCCCGGGCCAACGGCACCACGGAGTGGCTGGTCCACGCCGCGGTCCGACTCGTGCGCGGGCGGGTGGCGCTGATCCCCTGGGTGATGTTCGCGATCACCGGTGTCCTCACCGCGATCGGCGCGGTGAGCCCGGCCGCGGTCGCCATCGTCGCCCCCATCGCGCTGAGCTTCGCCGCGCGTTACGGCATCAGCCCACTGCTGATGGGGGCCATGGTGGTGCACGGCGCCCAGGGCGGCGGCTTCTCACCGATCAGCATCTACGGCTCGATCGTGAACGGGATCGTGGAACGGGAGAAGCTGCCCGGCAACGAGATCACGCTCTTCCTGGCCAGCCTGGTGGTCAACCTGGTCATCGCCGCCGTCGTCTTCGTCGTCTGCGGGGGCCTGACGCTGCCACGCCACGCGACCGCGACCGCGACAACGGCGCCCCGGCCGGCCGACGACCCGGCCGACGACCCGGCCGTCGAGGGGGCGGCGAGCGGCCTGACCCCCGACCGGGTGGCGACCCTCCTCGCCCTGGTCGCCCTCGTCGTCGCCGTGCTCGTCTTCGACCTCGACGCGGGCCTCGCCGCGATCACCCTCGCGGCGCTGCTGAGCCTGTTCTGGCCCAAGGACGGCAAGAAGGCGGCCAACGAGATCTCGTGGCCGACGGTGCTGCTGATCTGCGGCGTGCTCACCTATGTCGGCGTGCTCCAGGAGATGGGCACCATCGACTACGCGGGCCGGGCCGTCAGCGACATCGGCGTCCCCCTCCTCGCGGCCCTCCTGCTCTGCTACATCGGCGCCGTCATCTCCGCCTTCGCCTCCTCCGTCGGCATCATGGGCGCGCTGATCCCCCTCGCCGTCCCCTTCCTCGCCAAGGGCGACATCGGCGCGGTCGGCATGGTGGCCGCCCTCTCGGTCTCGGCCACCGTGGTCGACGTCAGCCCCTTCTCCACCAACGGCGCCCTGGTGCTCGCGGCCGCCCCCGACGTCGACCGCGACCGCTTCTTCCGCCAACTGATGGTGTACGGGGGCGTGGTGGTGGCGACGGTCCCGGCCGTGGCCTGGCTGGCCATGGTGGTACCGGGCCTGGGCTGACCCGCCCCGAGCCGAGGAGTGCGACCATGACGAAGCCGCAGAGAGCGACCGAGACGCCTGAGGAGCGCCCTGTGGACTGCTTCGTGTGCCGGAAGCATCGCGATGTCACGCTGATGCCGGGAGGGCCGGTGCACGAGGACGAGTTGGTGGTGGTCTCGCATGTGTCACCGCGGGCTCCGGGGCAGTCGGCAGAGGTCTATCTGGGACACCTCCTCGTGGAGCCGCGTCGGCACGCGGCCGGCCTCGCCGACCTCACCGACGAGGAGGCCGAGCGCATGGGGCGCTGGAATGCCAGGTCCGCGCGGGCGCTGCGGGAGGTCGCCGACGCCGAGCATGTGTACGCGGCCGTGATCGGTGACCGGGTGTCCCATCTGCACCTGCATCTCCTGCCGCGCTACCCCGGCACGCCCCGGGAATACTGGTGGACGCGCGTCGACGAGTGGCCACAGGCGCCACGGGGCGGTGAGGCGGCCGCCGCGCAGCTCGTACGACGCCTGAGGTCCCGCTGGTGAGGGGCCGCAGGTGCGTTGCCGCGGCCCGGACATCACGCGGTCATGCGCCGCCCAGCCTGCGGTTGGCCAGGACGGACACCGTGCGCCGGACGGACGTGACCTCGTCGGGGTCCACGTCCCCCACCAGGAGCGCGGGGGCCGCGTCCAGCCGTTGCCGCACGGTGCCGTCGGGGCCGACGAGGGCGCTGTGGCCGATGCCGGTGGGGGCGGAGGACGTGGGCGCGTGGCCGGTGGCGGCGGGGTCGGCCTGGCCGACGGCGGCCAGCCATAGGGTGGCGTCCAGGGCCCGGGCGCGGATCAGCAGTTCCCACTGCTCGCGCTTGCCCGGTCCGGCGCCCCATGAGGCGGGGAGCAGCGAGAGCTGCGCGCCGGCGTCGGCGTGGGCCCGGAACAGTTCGGGGAAGCGCACGTCGTAGCAGGTGGCCAGGCCGATCCGGACGCCGTCGAGGTCGAAGGTGACGACTCGCGAACCCGGGGCCACGGTCCTGGACTCGGTGAAGCCGAAGGCGTCGTACAGATGGATCTTGTCGTAGGAGGTCTCGACCCCGGGGCCGGTGGCCAGCAGGGTGTTGGTCACCCGGCCGTCGGGCGCCGGGGTGAACATGCCGGCCACGACCACCAGGCCGGAGTCCTTGGCGATCTGCCGGACCCCGGTGGCCCACGGCCCGTCCAGCGGCTCGGCTAGTGGCGTCAGAGGGGTGCCGAAGCAGGCCATCGTGGCTTCGGGGAACACCACGAGACGGGCCCCGGCCTCCGCCGCGCGGCCCGTCTGCTCGCGCAGGACGGCCAGGTTCCGCTCGGGATCCGGGCCGGTGGTGAGCTGGCTCAGTGCGATGCGCATGGTGGCTGGGCCTCTCTGTCGGGCGGGTGAGCGGGGCGTGCATACACCTCGTGACCAGGGTTACCCGACGGTTACCCGCTTTCCGGCGAAGGGAGAAGGCCATGTACGCCCCGATGAGACTCCACCACATCGCTCCCCGGCTCACGACCGGGGTGCTCATCCTGCACTCGGGCCTGGGTAAGCGCCACGCCGACGAGCAGACCGAGCAGGGGCTCCATGGCATGGCGGCCGGGGCGTACCCCTGGTTCCGCGGGATGTCACCGCATCGGTTCACCCGGCTGCTGTCCTGTGCCGAGGTGGCTCTGGGCGCGGCGCTCCTGTCGCCCCTGGTGCCCACCGCCGTCGCCGGGGCCGGGCTCACCGCCTTCGCCACCGCCCTGGTCGGGCTGTATCTGCGCACCCCCGGCACGCACCAGAAGGGCAGCCCCCTGCCCACCCCGGAAGGGCTTCCGATGGCGAAGGACTTCTGGCTGCTCGGCATCGGTCTGGGGTTTCTCTGCGACCGCCAGGCGTGGACGCGGCCCTGCCTGGCGGTGTGCCGGAAGTGATCCGCCGAAGTGATCCGCCGGTGATCTTCCGTGGCAGCCGGCCGGCGGGTCAGGGGGTGTACGAGGCGTCGCGTGCGGTGCGTACGACGGCCTCGCTGTCACCCACGCGTCCACCGTGGCGGCCGCCTGCCGGACGAGTCCGGCCTTGGTGGCGACGCTCAGGCGTCTGGACAAGGCGTTCCAGGCATTCTTCCGCCGCATCAAGGCTGGCCGGGCCCCCGGATACCCGCGCTTCAAAGGTGTCGGGCACTTCGACACGGTGGTCTTCCCGAAGGACGGCGACGGCTGCCGCTGGGACTCCACGCCACACGAGACTCACACCCGCGTACGTCTCCAAGGCGTCGGGCATATCCGGGTGCACCAGCACCGACCGGTCAAGGGCCGCGTCAAGACGGTCGGCGTCAAGCGGGAAGGCCGCTGCTGGTACGTCATCCTCGCCTGCGACCAGGTGTCCGCCGAGTCGCTTCCCGCTACCGGGTCGATCGTCGGCATCGATGTGGGTACGGTGCACTTCTTCACCGACTCCAGCGGCAACCACAAGGAGAACCCGCGCTTCCTGGAGACAATGAAGCACCGGGCTGCCGCCCGAAAGATCGCGAAGATCCACGCGAAGATCCGGCGGCAGCGCCTCGACCACAACCACAAGGCCGCGAACGAACTGATCCGCGACCACGACGTGATCGGCCACGAACGGCTGAACGCAGTAGGCATGACGAAGGCGCCCGCGCCCAACCCCGAACACGGACAAGGCTGACAGCGCCGGTCGCCGAGTGATTCCGGTGGACGCCCGCAACACCTCTCGCCCATGCCCCGAATGCGGGCACGTCAGCGCGGAGAACCGTACCACCCAAGCGAAGTTCGAGTGCACCGTGTGCGGGTTCGTTGCGAACGCCGACCACGTGGGAGCGCTGAACGTGCCGGGGGCGGTGCGGCGGCCCGTGCCGCCCCCGGCCCGCCCGTCAGGCGTTGGGGTCGAACGGAATCCCGGACGGCTTGGCCTTCGCGAGATGGGCGTTGAAGTTGCCGTCCTTGAGGCCGAAGGTGGCGCTGCCGAAGTCGGCCTGGCTCAGCTTGTCCCGGATCCCCGCGGGGTAGCCGTTCCAGCCGACCAGGGTGGGGAACTGCCAGGTGTGGTAGTGGTTCTCCGGCGGCTCGTCATTGGAGTTCGCGGCGCGGAAGGCGTGGGTGCTCAGGCCGTCCTTGTGGTAGACGACCTTCGGGTGCGTTCCGTCCCAGCGGATCTGGTCGCGGGTGTGGACGTTGAAGTTGCCGTGGGCGGAGGTGGAGACGTACTGCGCCTGGTTGTTCTGCACCCACACCACGACGTGTTCCCAGTCGTGGCGGTGCCCGCCGATGGTCGCCTGGTCCTTCTCGAAGTAGAGGCCGTAAATGATCGCGCACCAGCCATTGTTGCACTTGTAGCGCGCGTAGCCGTTGGTGTTGTCGAGGTCGGACTGGTCGTGGCACTGTCCGTTGGGGTTCCCGGACGGGTTGAGGCCGCCGTTGAGGGTCCCGTCAGGGCCGATGGCGGGGGTCGGGTAGCAGCCGTCCGTGTCGTAGTCGAAGGCCGGCTGGAACGTCTGCTCCATGCCGTCCGCGTTGCCGGGCAGCGCCTTCGGGGGGTCGGCGAGCGCGGTGCCGGGGAAGGCGATGACCAGCGCGACGGCGCTGCCGAGGATGAGCGGGACCTTGCGGATGCGCGACCTTCTCTTCACTGCGTCCTCCTGAAGGACCGGGGGGGTGTGGGGCAGGCCGTTCAGTGTTGGCATGCACCAGTCAGCATCCTGCCACGCGACGGAGTCGCAAGTGGCGACAGATGGCGCAGGGGTGAAGAGTCAACCAATGTGGAGTGCGGGGGAGTTGGGGTCGATCAGACGGCGGACCAGCCGTTGTCGACGGGCAGGACCACGCCGTTGACGTTGGCCGCGGCGTCGGAGGCGAGGAAGACGATGGCGGCGGCCTGCTCCTCGGCGGTGGCAATCCTGCCGATGTTGCCGGCGTAGGCGCCGATCACGGCCGGGCCGTGAGCCCCGGGCCGGGCGTCCACCCGGATGGCGGTCGCGGTGCCGCCCGGGGCGATGGCGTTGGTGCGGATCCCCTGGTCGCGGTACATCACGGCGAGCGACTTCACCAGGCCCACGACCCCGTGCTTGGAGACGGTGTACGCGGCACCGGCCGCACTGCCGCGCAGGCCCGCCTCGGAGGCGGTGAAGACGATCGAGCCACGGCCCGCGGACACCATGTGCGGCAGCGCGGCCCGGGTCAGCAGGAACGGCGCCGTCAGGTTCACCCGCATGACGCGGTCCCACTCGGCGTCGTCGGTGTCCGCGACGGCCGAGAGACGGTCCATGATGCCCGCGTTGTTGACCAGGACGTCCAGGCCGCCGAACGCCTCCACGGCCGTGCTTACGACCCGGTCCACCACCTGCTGGTCGGCGAGGTCGCCGACCACCGCGCGGGCGGTTCCCCCCTCGGCCGCGATCGTCTCGACGACCCCCTCGGCCCCTTCCTGGTCGAGGTCGGCGACCAGTACCTTCGCCCCCTCCCGGGCGAAGGCGAGCGCCGTGGCCCGGCCGATCCCCGATCCCGCTCCGGTGACGACGACGCTGCGCCTTTGAAGGCCGATGCTGCTCACAGGGGGCTCCCTTCCCTCGCCTACGGCTCCTCCGCATGCGGCACGGACGGGACGGGCTCTCCGTGGTGCGCCCGTCCCGCGGGTCACCCTAGAGGTTTTTGACACTGACTGCCATAGTGGCAGCAGGGGGCGAAAAGGTGCGTTGCCCGGAGGCCGGCGCCGACCGCCGCGGGGTCCGAAACCGCTGGTTAGACCGTCCGGCAGTAGGGAGCGCGGGTGAAGGAGCGGGTCGAGGGGCAAGCATGGGCGTGCCCTGTGAGGAGAGCGCGCGGCTCCCCCAGCTACCGCTGGGCGGTACCCCCTGCGTGCGACGAGCGGGGTGCGGCTGGGGGCACCTCCCAGCGTTAGCTGGGGGAGCCGCCCATCGGCACGCGACGCCGCGGGCCCTACTGTCGGACGGTCTTAGGGTGGGAACCCACCGGGCATCGCCCACGAACAGCGGAACGGGGAACCACTGTGAAACAGCCTGGAGCGCGGGCCGCCGCGGCGACCGGCACCCCCCGGCCGACCGGCCGTCCGCCGCTGACCGAGCGGCGCAAGGAGGCCACCCGTCTGGAGATCGCGCATGAGGCGGTGCGGCTGTTCGGCGAGCGCGGGGTGGCGGCGACCTCGGGCGAGGAGATCGCCCGCGCCGCCGGTATCTCCCCCCGCACGCTGTGGCGCTACTTCCCCTCCAAGGAAGAGTGTGTACGTCCGCTGCTGGCCGCCGGTCTCGAGGCCGTGGCCCGACGGCTGCGCGACTGGCCCGCGGACCGCCCCCTCTGCGACGGGATCCAGTGGGATCTGCCCTCGGCCGCCGAGCCGTCGGAGGTGCCCTCCGCGATGCGCCGGCTGATCGGGTTGCTTCCCGGGGAGCCGGGGCTGCGCGCCGTCTGGCTCCAGGTCCACCACGACGCCGAACCCGTCTTCACCGAGATCATCGCCGCCCGCACCGGAGCGGACCCCGCGGATCTGCTGCCCAGGCTCAAGGCGGTGATGCTCAACGGGGCCCTGCGGGTGGCCGCGGAGGAGTGGGCCGGGCGCTCCGCGGAGGCGGACGGGGCCGCCGACGCCGAGGTGTTCCGGCGGGCGGTGCTCAAGGCCACCGAGGGTCTGGCCATCTGAGGCCCTGCCCGGCGGGGTGCCTGCCCGGCAGGGCCCGCCGCGGGTCAGGAGCGGCCGGTGACCGGGGCCAGCCACAGGCCGACGATCGCGTCGATCAGGCCGGTGGCGGCGTCGTGCCAGGTGGCGCGGGGCGTGGGGGAGTTCTCGGCGAGCGCGCGTTCACGCTCGGCGCTGATGTGCAGGATGAGCTCGCGCGCCATGATGCCGCGCTCGGCGCTGACCTCCGCCGGCAGATCGGGCAGGCACCGGTTCAGCCCTTCGATGACCTGCGGCAGCGACGCGGAGGACAGCGACTCCTCGACGATGATCTCGTGCAGCGCCGGGTCGGTCATCACCTGGGCGCAGAACCGCGCGTACCACGTCGGGCTGCCCAGGTCCGCCAGATGCTCGGGGACCGGGCGCACCAGGCAGGCCACCCAGTCGCGTATGTCGTCGGAGTCGCCGATCTCGGCCAGCAGCCGGCCTCGGATCCGCTCGATCTCCCCGGCGTGTTTGCGCGCGATCGCGCGCACCAAGTCGGCCTTGGTGCCGAAGTGGTAGCCGACCGCGGCGTTGTTCCCCTGCCCCGCGGCCTCACTGACCTGGCGGTTGGACACCGCGTACACCCCGCGCTCGGCGAACAGCCGCTCCGCCGCGGTCAGGATGAGCTCCCGCGTCGCGCTGACCTGTTCCGCCCGTACCGTCCTGCCCGCCATGATCACCACCGCACCGGGACTTCGCGCCGCCCCGCGACGGCCAGTCCCTCGAGCCGCCGCGGGTCCTCCACCGCAACAGCGGGTTCCAGGGAGGAAAGCCTACGCAACCCCACCCACCCATTTTAGTCAAGCAGCTGACTTAAATTCCTGTGCGTTCCCCAGGTCCTCGGATCCTCAGGCCGCGCCGCGCTCCGGACAGGGCGGAACGTCGGCGATATCGGCGATGTCGGCGATCCGGGCGGCAACCAGCTCCCGGAGGGCGGCGGCCGGCGGCCGCTCCTGGCACAGGAAGACATGGCCTCCGGCGAACTCCCGCGGCTGCGGCGGGGACGGCGTGCTCAGCCGCCACCGCTCCGATTCCGCCGCCGACAGACTCCGGTCGCCGCGGCCGGACCACACGTGGTAGTCCGTCCGGCCACCCGGCGGCACGGCCGCCGGTTCGTGGTACGTGTCCATGAGGTGCAGATCCTGGCCGAGCATGGTGACCGCGAGGTCGAGCATGTGCGGATAGTCGAACAGCTCAGGGGGGCAGCCGCCGTGGCGCCGCAGCTCCGCGGTGAGCTCCTCCCGCGTCCTGGTCAGGAACGGGGCGCGCGGATGCGTCGCGACCCGTGCGGTGGTCACCGGGGACCGGGCCCCCGAGAGCACCACGTCCCTGAGGTGGTGGCGCTGCCCGTCGGGCAGCTCCGCGACCAGGGCGTGGGCGAGGAGGGCGCCCACGCCGTGCCCCACCACCACGGCGGGCCGGTCGACCCAGCTGCGGAACGCCGGGAAGAGCCGCTTCACCGCGTCGTCGAAGCCGCGTGCCGGGGGAGTGTCGGCCAACTCCCCCCGGCCGTCCAGCTCGAACGCGACCGCGGCGCACCCCGGCGGCAGTGCCCGGGCGAGCGGGAGCATGGAAAGCGCGGTCGCGCCCGCGTAGTGGAAGAGGAACACTCTCAGTGGCAGCCGGGGGTCACCGATCAGGAGGTGACCGTCGACAATCCTGATGCGCATGCCATTCCCCCTGTTTGTGGATGTATCGCAATTCCATGAATGACCGTGCGGCGGTCGGCGGGTAATACGGGCAAGCCGTACTCGGTATTCATCCGGGCAGCCGGTGAATTCGCTTGGCGCATACCGCGGGAGGTCTTGTCCGGCGTCATGGAAAATCCTTTACCGAAACATCACTCAGCTTGGTCAGGAGTCGTGATGGACTAAGACGATGCGCCGTGGATATCCGAGCGGTTTGGAAACCCCCCGCCCCGTCCCGGATCCGTGCGTCCGCCCTGGACGCACAGTGCCCGACTGTCCGGTGACGCCCCCCTGCCCCCGTCGGCTGGTCGGTTCCGGACCATGCGAGCGAGCCGATCCTGTAATACGCCCGCCGGTACTGTCAACTAAATCAGCAGACCAGGGCCGCATCTTCCCCATATGGGGCCATCCCGGGTCGATCGGTTCCAGTTTTCTGGAACCGGCGCCGATGAAACGGCCCCGGCCGTTGTGCGGTTCGCTTAGGATCCACGGGTATGTCGCCCCCGCAGCAGAACCCCGAAGAACGTTCGCGGATGTCAGGACGTCATGACGCGGCGGAGTGCTTCTCGCGACGCCTTCAGCGCCTCCAAGAGGTCATCTACCCCGCGGACTTGGGCCGGCCGTACACGGAGCGTGAGATCGCCGAAGCCGTCGGGATGTCGGTGAGCCAGATCAGCAACCTGCGCAACGGCCGCTCGGTGCCCCGGGCGGACCGGGCGGTCGCGCTGGCCACCTTGTTCGGGGTGCGCGTGGAGTACTTCTTCCTCCCCGGCGAGGACCGCTACACCCGCGACGTGGAGCGGCACTTGCGCGCCATCGAACAGGAGCGGCGCGGCGAGCCGGTCGGCCACCGCGACCGCGCCGCCGGCGGCTCGGCGGCCGCGGACACCGAGCTGTTCGACGACGACCAGGTCCGTCAGATCGCCGAGGGCGTCGCCGTGCTGCCCCACGACATGCGCGAGACCGTCCACGCCCTGGTGGACCAGCTGCGCCGCGCCGTAGGCCGCCCGCACAAGTCCCGTGAGAGAAAGCCGTGGTGAACCGGCCATCCTCCGAACCCTCCGTGGTGACCTCCTGACAGCGCGGCGAAGGAAAGGACGACAGCGTGGGCATGCGGTCAGAACGGCGCCGCGTCCGGTCCCTGTTGAGGGAGCTCGGACTGCCGCCGCATCCGACCCTCGCCGAACTGCACGCCGCCTACGAGGCCCGTACCCGGCGGACGCTGCGCCTGATCGAACAGGACGTGGCCCCCGGCGAACCGACGGGCAGGTTCGAGCAGTACCTGACGCAGGACCTCATCTACTACCCCAAGCACACCAGCCGAGCCCATCAACTGCTGGTTGTCTGCCATGAACTCGCGCACCTGCTGCTCGGCCACATCCCCCGGCCCGACGCCATCGACCCCGCCGTGGTGCGCCGCGTACTGGGGCGCTCCCACTACGACGACCCCACCGAACACGAGGCCGAGACCATCGGCACGCTGCTCTACCAGCAGCTCAACCTCGCCCCGGTGGACGGTCCGGCCGCGCGGCTCGCGCCGTCCCTGATCCACCGGGAGGGGCGCCATGTCTGACCCCGGCGACATCCACACCCTCGGCTACTTCGCCGTCGGCGCCGTCATTTACGGGCTGGCGGCCTACAAGGCACTGGCCTGGGCGGTCGAACGGATCCCCAGCCTCCTGCTGATGGCCGTGGGCGCTCTGTTCGCCGGCACCGGCTTTCTCGCCGCCGCCCCGACGGTCTACCGGCGGATCGGAGAGGCCAGCGGAGTCCCCCATCTGGCGACCCTCGTCGTCTACACCGGAATCACCGCGTGCTGCGGATGCATCCTCGTACTGGCGCTGTTGTGGTCACCTCGGCGACTCGCCGCCGGGGGAGGCGGCCAACCGCCCACGGGGACCGGCATGCGAGACGCCCTGCGCCGCGTCCTGCCCGGCTATGGCGCCGCCATCGCCGTCATGACGGCGTTGTTCCTCTCCGCCGACCTGCCGCCCGGCGAACGGCCCTTGACCTTCGACACCACCTTCGCGGACCGCCCGCCCGTGCTCGCGTTCCTGCTGGTGTATCAGGCGGCGTTCGGAGTGGCGCTGTGGTCGATGGTGAGCGTGTGCTGCCGACGCCTGAAGGACGTGCACGACCCGATCCTGCGCTCCAGTCTCCGACTCCTGGTGATCGGCTGCGTCTGCGTCGGAAGTTACGGCGTGTGCAAAGTCCTGGCCATTTTCGGCGCGGTGCTCGGATCCGACACGCTGGACACCCTGAGCACCGATGTGGGCCCCGCGCTGGCCTCCCTCGGCGGAGTGATCACGTCCGCGGGATGGACCCGTGCCGCAGTGCGGGCCCGGCGGCGGCGCCGGCGTGACTTCTACGCGCTGGAGACCCTGTGGACCACCGTGACCCAGGCCGACCCCGGTGTCATCCTCCACGGCCCACCCTCCGGATCCGCCTGGGAGTTCCACGCCCTGCGCCGAACCCACGAGATCCGCGACGGACAGCTCGCGCTGCGCCCCTGGACCTCGCAGCACATCGTGAACGCCACGCGGCGCCTCACCGAGAAACACGGCCTGGACGCACGGGACCGTGACGCACTGGCCGCGGCCGCGGGCATCAGGGGAGCGCTGGAGGCGCTGCGTTCCGGGCGGCCCCCGCGGCAGCCGTGCGAACGGCTGCCGGGAACGGACGTACCGCCGCAGGGCGAACGCGGACATCTGGTCGCCGTGGCCCGCCAACTCGACAGCCCCCTCATCGACCGGATTCTGGCCGAGGCGGAGAAGTGAACCAGGCGCCCGGCCCCGTATGGTGGGTCGGTCATACGCCGTTCAGCGTTTGCTCTTCCGACCCGTTCCCAGCGTGAGGTTCCGGTGTACACATGGCTCGCCCTCGGCATGCCCGATCGTGCCTCCTGGCTGATCCTCCTGGGCTTCCTCGCCGCATTCACCGTGCTGGTCTGGCTGAGCGCGCGGTTGATCAGATCCCAGGGCGGTGTACGCGGCGCCTGCCGCCGTATCGTCTGGGAAGTGCGCATGACGCGACGGGCGTTCGCCGAGCCCTTCCGCGTCTTCAGCCGTCACCGCCGCTGGGCCAGGATCCTCTCCGGCTATCTCGCCGACCCTGCCGCGCCCGGCCGGGCGCTGGCCGCCCTCGACCACGCCGACTCCACCGCCGATAACGGCTGTTACGCCCTGGCGGTGCAGCTGAACCCGGCCCGCGACCGGGTCCGGGTCATCCTCGCCGGGCGCGACCCGCTGGCCCCCGCCGGGCCCTGGGAGCGGACCGCCGCCGACCCGGGGGAGTGGACCTGGTCGGCCCAGGCCGCCTCGGTCGAGGCGCCCGAGGGCCCTGAGCGCCTGCTGCTCGCCCTCGGCGTCGACCGACGGCTGCCCGGCGCCGTGCTCGTGGACTGGCTGCGCGGCCCCGCCGCCCTCGCCGTCGAAGGCGATCCCCCCGCCGCGCGCGGGATGGTGCAGGCCCTGGCCGCCCAGATCGACCAGCTGCCGGACGGCCCGCCGGTCCTGGTCGCCCGCGGTGTGCACCCCCGCCACCACGGCTCGGAACTCGACGCCCTCCTCGACGAGTTGGAATCCGACCTGTCCGCCGAGGCCCCGGTGACCCCGGTCGTCGTGTGCTGGTCCCCGACCCCGGAGCAGTCCGCCCGGCTCTCCGAACTCACCGCGGCCGGACGCCTCCGGGCCCTGGTCGGCGGCCGCTTCCCCGGCGCCTGCTGGACGCTCCACCTCGAGCCCGGCGGCCGCCTGCTGGCCCCCGGTCTCCACCTCGACCTGGAGTCCGCCGCCCTGCCCCGGGCCATCGCCCGCTCCATCCGCCGTGGCCGTCGGCGCCCGCCCGCCGGGACCGTCCTGTCGGGCCCTGGCGCGGCGGTGCGGGACGCGGTGCCGGCCGCCGAGCCCCGGACGGATGCCGCGGTCCCGCGGGACGTGCCCGACGAGGGGGCGGCCCGGCCCCACGGGGCCTTGACCGAAGCCGACTTCGCGGCCGACTTCGCCGAGCCCGCCCCGGCTCCGGCGCGTCCGGCGGCGCAACCGGCCCCGGCTCCGACTCCCGTTCCGCGTCCGCGCGTCGAGCCGGACTTTGCCGAACCCGAACCCGAACCCGCCCCCGCCGAGCCGGACGAGCGCCCGGGACCGGCACGGGAACGGCCATCCCCGGCAGCCGACATCACCGAGAAGCCTGAGAGAACCGAGAAGGCCCAGCCTGCCGGGACGGCCGAGCCCGCCCCGGCCCCGGCCGAAGTCCCCGAGGACGACGGCGATCTCGCCGAGCCCGCCCCCGCCGCGCCGCCCACCCGGTCGGTCGGTGGCGTCTCCGCCGCATCAGGCACGACCGACGAACGGACCTCTTCGCAGCCGTGAGACTTTTTGTGAGCGTTGCCGACAGCGACGTCGTGCTCGACACCAGCGGAACCACCACCGCCCGGGCCGTCGCCGTCCGTCTGGCCGAGATGGGTTATGCCACGGGCCCCGAGGGCACCGAACTGTTCCTCGGGGACCGGCAGCTGCCCGCCGAACTGCCGCTGGCGGCGGCCGGCGTACGGGACGGGGCCCGGCTGGGGCTCGGGGCTCCGGCGCCGGGGGACGGGGGCGCGTACGGGCCGGCGCGCGAGGAACTGCCGCCGCCCTCGCGGTCCGCCGACGGTGAGCGGTTGCCGCGCGGCCCCCAGGTCGAGCTTCAGCTCGTGGGCGGGCGGGGCGCGGGGCGCGTATGGCTGCTCCGCCCCGGTACGTACACGGTGGGCCCGGAGCCCGGCAGCGCGGTGCGGCTGGAGGGCCGCGACGTGCCGTCCGCCGGGATCCGGGTGACGGTCCGCCCGGACGGCGGCGTGCTGCTGAACCCCGGTCAGGCGGGCGCCGCCGTGGCGCTGTCGGCGCCCGAGCCGCCGCCCGAGCGGCCGCGCGCCGACGCCGCCCCGCTGCCGCCCGCTCCGCCGCCCCCGCTGCCGGACCCGGACGCCGACCGGCATGAGCCGGTGCCGCGCGGCTGGAGGGAATGGCCGCTGGACAGCGAGCTGGTCTTCGGGGAGTACCTGCTGCGGGTCGCGGAGCCCACCGAGGCCGACGCGGCGGTGACGGCGTCGGCCGACGGCGCGTATCTGGACTTCAACCGGCCGCCGAGGATCATTCCGCCGCTGACGCCCGAGCGGTTCGTCCTCCCGGCACCGCCGACCCCGCCGTCGCGGCGGTCGATCCCGGTGCTGGTGGTGGTGGCGCCGATGTTCCTCGGCATCGCCATGGTGACGTTCCTCGGGTCGTACTTCTATCTGATGTTCGCGATCTTCAGCCCGTTCCTGGCCGTCGCGAACTATGTGACCACCCGCCGCAGTGGCCGGCGCGAGTATCTGGCCGGGGTGGCGAGTTACCGCGCGCGCCGCGCCTCGCTGGAGGCGGACGTCCTGGAGAAGGTCGGGCGCGAGCGGCGGCTGCGGGTCGCCGCCGGGCCCGATCCGGCCACCACCGGGCTGTGGGCCGTCGGGCCCGGCGCCAGGCTGTGGGAGCGGCGGCGCGGCCACCCGGACCACCTGGCGCTGCGGGTGGGGACGGTCGGCCAGTCCTCCCTGCTGACGATCGACGACAGCTCCCGGGAGGACAACCACCGGTCGGTGAACTGGCGGATCCCGGACATGCCGGTCCAGGTCGACCTGTGCGCCGACGGCGTGGTCGGCATCGCGGGGGAGCGGGACGCGGCCCGGGCGCTGGCCCGCTGGGCGGTGGCCCAGGCGGTGGTGTTGCACAGCCCCCGGGACGTACGGGTGACCGTGCTCACGGACATGGCGGGGGCGTCCGCGTGGGAGTGGGTGCGCTGGCTGCCGCACGCGCGCCCCGGGCGCGGCGGGGTGGCGGGGGCGCGCTCCGGCGGCCCGTCGGTGACGGTCGGCAACGACCCCGAGACCGTCGCCAACCGGGTCTCCGAGCTGGTTTCGGCCATCCGGTCGCGGATGCGCGCCCGGGACTCCGCGATGAGCGGAGCCCTGCTGAGCGAGCCGGACCTGGTGGTGGTGCTCGACGGGGCGCGGCGGCTGCGCGATGTGCCCGGCGTGGTCCAGGTGCTCAAGGAGGGCCCGGCGGTACGGGTGTTCCTGATCTGCCTGGACCAGGAGGAGCGGATGCTCCCCGAGGAGTGCGTCACCGTCTGCGCGGTGGGCGCGCGCGAGCTGACGGTGCGCCGCACCGGCAGCGCCGATGTGACCGGCATCCGCCCCGACCAGGTGGACACGGACTGGTGCGAGCGGATCGCCCGCTCACTGGCGCCCGTACGGGACGTCACACCGGACGGCTCGGACGGCCTGCCGGACCAGGTTCGGCTGCTCGGGCTGCTGGACCTGGAGCCGCCCACGGCCCCGGAGCTGGCCCGCCGCTGGGCCAAGCGGCCGGCGTCCACCGGGGCGCTGCTGGGCGTCGGCTACACCGGACCGGTCACCTTCGACCTGATCAAGGACGGCCCGCACGGGCTGATCGCGGGCACCACGGGCGCCGGCAAGTCGGAGCTGCTCCAGACGCTGGTGGCCTCGCTGGCAGCGGTCAACCGGCCGGACGAGATGACGTTCGTCCTGGTCGACTACAAGGGCGGCAGCGCCTTCCAGGACTGCGTACGGCTGCCGCATGTGCTCGGCATGGTCACCGACCTCGACAGCCATCTGGTGGAGCGGGCGCTGGCCTCGCTGACCGCCGAACTGGTCCGGCGCGAGCGGGTGCTGGCGGAGGCGGGGGCGAAGGACCACGGCGAGTACCGGGCCATGCGGCGGCGCGATCCGGCGATGGCCCCGCTGCCCCGGCTGCTGCTGGTCATCGACGAGTTCGCGACGCTCGCGCGCGACGTCCAGGAGTTCGTCCCCGGACTGGTCGGCATCGCCCAGCGCGGCCGCTCCCTCGGGCTGCATCTGCTGCTGGCAACCCAGCGGCCCGCCGGCGTGGTCACCGCCGACATCCGGGCCAACACCAATCTGCGGATCGCGCTGCGCGTCACCGACGCGATGGACAGCCAGGACGTGCTCGAGGTCAACGACGCGGTGACGATCTCCAGCGCCACCCCGGGCCGGGCGCTGGCCCGGATCGGCCACCGCTCGGTGCTGCCGTTCCAGACGGCCTTCGTGGGCGCACCGCGCCAAGACGACAACGCTGACGCCGCCGGGCCCGCCCAGGCCGAGGCGCCCGAGGCCATGGTCTGGGCCGCCGAGCTGACCTGGTCGCTGCTGGGCCGCACGGCGGCCGAGCCGGGCCCCGCGCACGAGGCCGAGGACGACCCGCTGCCGCTGGGCGCCGATGAGGTGCCCACCGATCTGACGGCGCTGGTGGAGGCCGTACGCGAGGCCTCGGCCTCGCTCGCCATCGCGCAGCAGCCCAGCCCGTGGCTGCCCGCGCTGCCGCAGTCGATCACCCTGGAGGAGCTTCCGGTCCGCCCCGACCGGCCGGGCGCCGGGCTCGCGTCGGTGCCGTGGGCGCTGGCCGACCTGCCGGGCGCCCAGCGCCAGGAGCCGCTGGAGCTGGACCTCTCCCGCTTCGGGCACCTCTACATCATCGGCACGCCGCGCTCGGGCCGCTCCCAGGCGCTGCGGACCATCGCGGGCGCCCTGGCCCGCCGTCACTCCTGCGCCGACGTCCACCTCTACGGCATCGACGCGGCGGGCGGCGCGCTGGCGGCGCTGAACGATCTGCCGCACTGCGGCGCGGTGGTGCCCCGGGCCGACCTGGAGCGGCTGAACCGGCTGCTGGCGCGGCTCATCGCCGAGATGGGGCGCCGGCAGGAGTTGCTCACCTCGCACGGCGCGGCGAATCTGGCCGAGCTGCGCTCGCTGCTGCCGCCCGCCGAGCGCCCCGCCCACACGGTGCTGCTCATCGACGGCTGGGACTCGCTGACCGCGCTGCTCGGCGACCATGACGGCGGGCGGCCGGTGCAGGAGCTGACGGCGCTGATCCGCGAGGGCGCCCCGATGGGCCTGCATGTGATCGCCACGTCCGAACGCGCCCTGCTGTCCGGCAAGGTGGCCTCGCTGAACGACGAGCGGCTGCTGCTCCGGCTGACCGACCGCAGCGAGTACATGCTGGCGCAGATCCCGGCCAAGCAGATCCCGGCCGTGGTGCCGCAGGGGCGCGGCTGGCGCGGCGGCAGCGCCACCGAGGTGCAGGTGGCCCTGTTGAGCGCGGCGGGCGCCGGGCGCGACCAGGCGGAGGCGCTGCGGCGGATCGGCGACGAGGCCGCCCGCCGGGACCGCGAGGTGCCCGCCGCGCGGCGCCCGGTGAAGGTGGCGAGCCTGCCGAAGCGGGTGACGTTCACCGACGCCTACGAGAAGGTGCCCACCGGGATGCGCCGCCCGCTGTGGGGGCTGCTCGGGGTGGGCGGCGACGACCTCGGCCCGGTCGGGGTGGACTTCGCGGCGGACGCCCCGTCGTTCATGGTCAGCGGGCCGCCCGGGGCGGGCCGCTCCACGGCGCTGGCGAGCCTCGCGGTGTCGCTGCTGGCGGGCGGGGCGCGGGTCGTGGCGCTCACCCCGCGCGAGTCGCCGCTGCGGGGCCTGGGCAGGCATCCGCGGGCGGTGGTCATCGAGTCGCCCGACCCGGGCGCGGACGAGGTGCGGCAGGCGCTGGAGGCCGAGGCGGGCCCCGTGGTGGTGCTGGTGGACGACGCCGACCTGCTGGCCCAGATGCCGTCCGCCGACTCGGTGCTGCGGGAGATCGCGTCGACCGGCCGGGACCGCGGCCAGGGGCTCGCGGTGGCGGCCACCGCCGAGACCCTCACCTCCGCGGGCATCGGCTGGCTCGGCCAGGTCCGCCGGGTCCGCAAGGGCCTGCTGCTGTCCCCGCAGTCGCCGGGGGAGGGCGATTTGCTGGGCGTACGGGTCCCGTACGACCTGCTGCGCGGGCGGCCGGTGCCGGGGCGCGGGCTGACCGTGGACCCGGTGACTGGGGCGCTGGTGTCGGTGCTGGTCCCGGAGACGGTGCTGCGGTCCGACGGCACCGGCTGACCCGGCCGGGCCGCCCTGGCCGGGACGACCCGGGCTCCCGCTCCTCGGCGAAGCGGGAGCCCGGCGGGCGCCGGGTCAGCCGTTGTTGGTGCTGGCGGCGATGTCCTTGTCCATCTGCTCGACGGACTCCTTGATCTTGGTGAACTGGGTGGCGAAGCTGTTGATGCTCTCCACCGCCTGCTGGAGCGAGGCAGTCAGCTTCTCGTAGGAGGCCTTCATCGCCGGGCTGCTCTGCTGCATGAACAGGCCGTTGTCCAGCAGCCCCTCCACCGAGGTCTTGGTGGACAGCAGATGCGGGTTGATGTCGTTGACGGCCTGGTTCATGACCCCGGAAACGCGCATGATCTCGGCGTAGTCGAGGTTGATGTTGCCTGCGGGCATGGTGTGGTTCCTGCCTTGTCTAGTCGTCTTCTTTCGGGACCCAGCCGGAGTTCTGGTCCGCGTGGTCGCTGGTCCACTCCTCCTTGCGGCCGTCCGTCTCCACCGTGCGGGTGCCGCTGCCGTCCTCGTGGACCTCGATCGTCTCGATCACCTCATGGCCGTTCACATCGAGCGAGGACGTGGTCGTGCCGTGCACGGTCTGTTCCTCGCCGTCGTCGTCGGGCCCCGTGGTGGTGTAGGTCGTGGTGGAGTCCCGGTGGCCGGTGGCGGAGTTGTAGTCCGAGGTCGTGGTCCCGGTGGTGGTGGACTGCTTGCCGTCCGGGGTCTTGGTGGTGCTGCTGAAGGTGTCCGTGGTGTTCTTGTGGTCCCCCGATTCGGTGGTCTGCGAGTTGCCGGTGGTGTTGGTGACGTTGCCGTAGACATCGGTGGCGGTCGAGTCGTACGTGCCGTCGGGGTGGTAGTTGGTGGTGTCGGTGGAGGTGAGCCCGCTGCTGGTGGTGATCGTGGTGGTGATCTTGGTGGGCTTGCCGTCCGGGCCGTACTCGTAGGTCGTGGTGGTGGTGTTGCCATGGCCGTCGGTGGTCGACCACTGGCTCTCGCGCTCGCCCGGCGGCTTCGGCGCGTGCGGGTCGTTCGGGTCGACGTACCCCTTGGCGACCGCCTCCTGCCAGTCGTCCCAGATCTCCTTCTGCGTGCGGTAGAGATCCGCGGCCAGCGACGCCTCCTGCTTGCTGGCCTCCCCGGCCAGCCGGAAGTCCCAGTCGGCCCAGCCCTTCGCGACGCCCTCGTACAGGTTGTGAAGCTTCTCCAGCTTCTCCTCGGAGCGCTTGAACGAGCCCTTCCAGACCTCGTAGTACGCCTGGATGGCGTAGGAGACGCCCCCGCCCACCTGCTCGGTGGTGTAGTTCTGATTGCCCTCCCGGGCCTGCTTGACTTGCTCCTTGAGGCTGTTGGCCTTCTGCGCGACCTGGTTGAGCAGCTCGTAATCGACGACGATGTCAGGCACGGTCCCCCCTGGGTCGGCTCGCTACGGTGCACACATTTCCACCGTGGCCGACGGCCCGAAAGCGTGGTCCCGTTCAGGAATCAACCAGCTCTGACGTACCGTTCATTCCAATGAACCGCTTTCGCCCGTCGGTGCGCTACGCCAGTGTAGGCGCCCACCGATGAGGCGCCGGAACCACAGCTGACCGTCAGGGGGAGGAGCAGCGTGCCGACCCGTCCCGGCGACTGGAGTGCGCTCGGCCTCGGCGGTGACCCGGTCCCGGGTGACCCTGCCATGCTGAACACCATCGCCGACACCATGCGCGACCTGGCGACCTCCGCCGGGGTCATCAACACCGGGCTGCGCGAGCTCCAGACCACCGCGGGCGACGGACAGCGGTTCATCGGCGTCACCGCCGACCGGCTGCGCGAGATGGTGGACAGCCATCTGTACAACTTCGTCGGGCATGTCGAGGAGTCCTTCCGCAAGGCCGAAAACGCCATCCGCGTCTACGCGACCGCCGTCGAGACCGCTCAGGGCGAGGCCGACCAGGCGCTCTCCACCGCCCAGGGGCTGGCCGAGGACGATCCGCAGCGGCAGCCGCTCACCCAGCGCGCCGAGGACGCCCGCACCGACGTGTCCAACGCCGCGGGCGAGCTGCGCCGGCAACTCCATGACGCGGGCGAGCTGATGGTCCAGCCGGTCAGCGACTGCGACCTGTTCTGGGAGGCGTTCCAGTGGCTGACGATCATCATCTCGGTGATCGCGGTCTTCACCGGCGGCATCCTCGGCATCATCGCCTGGGGCATGAACGCCGTCCTGCTCATCAAGACCATCGTGGACTTCAGCCAGGGCAAGGCCAGCGGGCTCGAACTCGGTCTGGCCTTCCTCGGCGTGCTCTTCCCCACCACCAAGGCCATCAACGTCGGCGCCATCATCAAGGGCCTCGGCAACGGCCTCAAGGGCGTGGTCGGCGGCCTGACCGGCGCGGGGCGCGGCCTTTTCGGCCAGATCAGCCACTTCTCCTCGCTCACCGGCCTGCCCAAGATCGTCGTGGCCCCGATGGTGATCGGCGCCCATCTCGCCCCGCTGGTCAAGATCGACGTCATCGCGCTGGGCAAGGGCTTCGGCAACGCCCTGAAGGGCGGCTGGAACAGCGCGCTCGGCGCGATCGGCAGCGACTGGGCGCGCGTCACCGCCTCCTCGATCGGCGCCTGGGCCAAGGCCGGTGCCTACTCGCTGGCCAATCTCCAGCGGCTCGCACGGGTCGGCGCCGCCACCATCCTCCCGCTGAACTTCACCGAGCTCAGCGTCCTCGGCATCGGCGGCGCCGCCCGGCTCGCCTTCGGCGAGCGCGTTCTCGGCATCGCCCAGCCCGAGTTGCACGCCCTGCTCGCCAACGCGGGACGTACGGACGCGGCCCTGCACGGCATTCCCCCGGTGCAGACCGGCCCCGGCGCCCTGGTGCCCACCGGGCTCATCCGGCCGCCCGGCGCGTTTCTGCCGGGGGGCGGCCTCCACCTCGGCGGCCTCGGTACGGGCACCCTGGGGGGCGTACCGCTGACCCCGCTGACCGAGTTGCCCACCGTCAACCTGGGCGCCCTGACGCCCCAGGGGCTCGGCGCGTCCCACGGCCTGACCACCGCGCCGCTGCCCCACGGGATGACCACCAGCCCGGGCGGCCTGGTCGTCCCGGCCGCCCACGCGGCGCCCGGCGGCCACGGCCTCCAGACGCTCCATCAGATGGACTTCGCCGCCGGCCACGTGCGGCTGGACAACAATCTCCTCCTGCCCGGCAACACCGCCATCGACCTGCTGCGCGACGCCCACACCCCGTCCTCGGTGTCCCACACCGGCCAGGAGTCCGTGCCCGGCCTGGTGTCGGCCGGGGGCGTGTCCGACGGGGTCACCATGGCACGCGGCGCCGTCGGCCACGCCGAGGCGCTGAACGATCTGACCTTCCCCGAGCTGAACGCCCTCGCGCATGGGGACGTCGCCGTCACCGCCATCCGGGGCGACGGCATCACCCTGCGGATCGGCGACGCGGCCCCCCGGACGGTGGACGCGCACACGGTCGCGGGCACCGCCCCGGTGCCCACCGGCGCGGCGGCACCCACGGCCCACGCGGGCGCTCTGGCCGCGACCCCGCCGCCGGGGGTCGTCGGGGGCCACGCGCCGGGCGCCGCGCACACGGTCGTGGGCAGTGGCCCGGTGGCCGCCGGGGTCGTCGGTGCGACGCCCCCCGCGGGCGTTGCCGGGAGCCACACGCCCGGCGCCGCGGCGCACATGGCGCCGGTGGGCACCGGGGCGCACGGCCCAGGCGCGGCGGCCCACGCGGACCCGGGCGTCCACGCCGCCCCGGGCACGCCCGCGCCCGCGGGTGTGCACGCGGGCGCGGCGAGTGCGCCGCCGGGCGCCCCCGGGCGCGGCGCGCCGGTCGGCACCGGCGCCGGCGCTGCCGCCGCGCCGCCGGGCGGCGCCATCCGCGTCCCGGAGCCGCTGTCCGCCGCCGCCGCGCACGACCTGGCCATGGACCTGCTGCGCGGCGAGCGCGCCGCGCCACCGCCCCCGGCCGCGTCGTCGTCGGCGGCATCGGCGGCGTCCTCGGCGGGCGGGCTCAGCGCGCGGTCGGCTCCGCCGCCCGGCGGTGTGTCCGCGCGCGGCCCGCTCGACGCCGCCGGGAGCGGCGGCGCCAAGGGGGTGGGGGACGCGCTGGACCTCGTCGCACACCCCGGCCGCCCGCCCGAGACCACCGCACCGCACACCAAGCTCGCCGAGACGGGCGAGACGGCCGTACAGCCGCCCCCGCCGTACCGGGAGGCGACGGCCGATATGCCGCCGCCGTACGGCTCGCCGTCCCCGGACAAGGGCCGGTTCGGCGGGCTGTCCCCCATGGCCGCGATCAACCAGCGCATCCGGGAGACCCACCAGCTCATCATGGGCGGCACCAGCGGCTCCGAGGCCGCCACGCGGCTCAACGCGTGGGCGTCGTACGAGCGCGCCCTGTCCGATCTCGGCAAGGCCGAGCGGCAGGTGGAGCTGACCACGCCCCCGCCGGGGCAGGGCGGCTCCCGGGGGCCGTCCGCCGCACAGCTCAGCGCGCTGGACAAGCTCGGTGCGGTCCGCGTGCGCGTTGACGCGGCGGAGTCCCGGCTGGACCGGCTGGGCATCGATCCGCGCGGCACGCGCCGGCAAATGCAGGCCATCACCGTCCAGATGTTCCACGAGCGGGGCGGACTGCCGGGCGGCACCCGGCACTCGCCCTCCCCGTCCGACATCTCCATGGATGGAACGCCTCCGCCGCCGTCCCCGGAGACCCAGACTGTGGACGATGTCATGGACGACATCACCGACGCGACGGACCCGGGCACGCCGCGCGGCACCTTGCCGGACCAGACCCCCGAGCCGGGCGCGATGGACGTGGACCCGCCCCCGGCCGCGCCCCCGGTCGGCCAGGCCGTCACCGCCCCGACCGGCGGCGCCCACGTCTGGCCCCCGCCTGGCGCCGTGCCGGGCGGCGCCACCCCGGCGCACACCATGGTGAACGACGCCTTCATGCAGCTGACGAACGGCGGCCACGCGGGCATGACGGGCGCGGACTACATGACCTGGGTCCGCGCCATCGAGACCCAGCCGCGCGAGCTCGGCTTCGTGGTCACCGCGATCGTCCGGTTCGACCAGCTCGGCGACGGCCTTCAGGGCTTCCTGAACGCCCTCACCCACCGACTCAACGGCTTCGACGGCCGGATCGGCGTGGTGATCGGGGTCAACGGCTCCCACGCCCAGCTGCCCGCGATCCGCCAGGCCATCGCGGACGCCCTCGGCCAGACCACCTTCGGGCATCCGCTGGCCCTGGTGGCCACGCCGCTCGGCCCGTACCCGGCCGGCCACTTCGTCTACGGCACGGCGCGCAACCTCACGCTCGACAGCCAGGCCACCCATCACATGGTCCGCTCGATGATGGCCGACAATCTGCACCCGTACCACGCGATCATGGACTTCGACAACTACCCCCACCTGGTCCCCGGCGGCCAACACGTCTTCGAGTACTGGGAGGGCGCGCTGAAGGTCGTGGAGGACGGATACGAGGTGGGCAACCCACTGCGGCCGCTGATGATGGCGGGCGGCTACCGGGCGCCCGAGCTCCCGCCCGTCGGCAGTGCCGACCGGCTGATCGACGACACCCGGGCCAGGCTCGAGAACCTGACGCTGAAGGAGCGGAAGAACCCCAGGCCCCCGCTGGAGGACATGCGGCTGGAATTCATCCGCCGGATCGAGCAGGACATGCGGATCCGCGACCGGCTCACCGGCCTCCACCCGCAGCTGGCGTACGGCCCCGAACCCAACCTCTTCGTGGACGCCGCCGCGACCCTGCTCACCGACGATCTGATCCGGGTGCGGTTCGGTCTCGGCGGCGCCGAGTTCGGCGAGCTGAGTGAACGGCTCAACCGGCTGAACGCCTGGGAGCTCGACCAGTCGCTGCGCATCCCGTCGGGGAACATCGGGCAGCGGGCGCTCGATGAGCTGCGCACCCTGCGCGAGATGCATGCCGCGAACAACACTCTGCCGCACCGGGGCGTGCCGTATCTGACCAGGTTCCGGGAGGCGTCCACCGAGACCGACCTGTCCCGGCTGATGAAGACCTGGTACGACGAGGGCAAGCTGCCGCAGGACCACGCCGGTCTCAAGAACCCCCTCGACCGGCTGTTCAGCCGCGACGAGCTCGGCGCGGGCCAGAACAGCCAGGCCGCCCGCGAGGGCATCGAGCTGAAGCCGGTTCGCGACTCCTTCAAACAGACCATCAGGGGCGGCAATTGGAACGACCCCCTGTGGCCGGTCCACCACCCGCCCGGCGAACTGCCCAGCTCCCGGCTCGCCGCCGACCTGTCGGCGGCGCTGGACGACAGCCTGGGGATCGTGGGCAAGAATCGGGTGGGTCTCGCGGTGTCCGCCCGGGTGCCCGGCGACGGGCGGCTGTTCGCGGGCATCGACCCCGAGCAGATGCGGCTTGCCGCGCAGTCCCTCGCGCTCAGCCACGACGAGGGCTATCTCGCCCGTCATCTGGCCTACTTCAACCGTGAACACCTGGTGCGCGGACAGCTCCCCACGGCCCCCGGCACCTTCTTCCACGCCCTTCAGCAGGCGGCCCGGGCCACCGGGGATCTCTCGTTGCACCCGCTCCAGATGATGCGCAATCTGGTCGGGCGCGCCTTCCAGGACCTGCGGCAGGGCGGCGCCAACTCGCTCGGCCGGATGCTGGACCAGATCAACGCCGCCGGCGTCGACGTCGAGAGGTTCTTCCCACGGCTGGTGGACGGCAGGCTGCACCCGCCGACGGCCGACTTCGCGACGTTCCGCGCCGCAGGAGGCGCCCTCGCCCACGACCCGGCCCGGGGCGCCCTGCTGACCCAGTACGCGGCGGCGCTCGGCCGGGACATCCGGGTCACCGCCGGGGACGGGACCACCTTCACGGTCGAGGCCGTCGGGGTCGCGGCCAGAAACCGCCGACCGACCCTCGAGCTCACCTGGAACTCCGGCCCCGACGGCAGCGGCTGGTCGGCGCACGTCCCCGACCAGCCGCTTCCGAGGCGCGGGGGCGGCCGGCGCGGTGCCGGGGGCGGGGGCGGACAGGACGGCGGGAACGCACCCACCCCGAAGGGCAAACGCCCGCGCGGCGCGGACACCTCGGGCTCCGTCGACGCACCCGGGCCGGCCAAGCGCCCCCGCGCCGCCCAGGACGGCTCCACCGGCCCCGCGCCCACGGGCAAGGGGAAGGGTAAGGGCAAGGCGCGGGCCACCCGCGCCCCCGAGCAGCCCGCCCCGCCCGTTCCGCAGCTCCCGCAACTTCCGCAGCTCCCGCCGCCCGTGGCCCCGGCCGCACTGACCGCCGCCTACCAGGCCGTCGCGGGCGCCCAGACGGCTCTGCGCCGGGCGACAGAGTGGCGCCAGACCGTCGAGGCGCTCCCCGGCCGGGCGGCCGGGGGAAGTTCCGGGCCGAGCGAGCTCGAACGCGCCCTGGCCGCGGAGCAAGAGGCATTGGCCATGCTCGACGAGGCCCAGGCGAGACTGGACCGGCTTCAGCCCCCAGGCCCCGGAAACCCCCGGCCGCCCGGCTCGTTCGGAGGTAGCGCATGACGTCCCTCGGCCTCGACGCCCCGGTGCGCCTGGTCTCGGCGCATGGGCACCAGCCCTACGGGACCATCGCCGCGGCGCTGCGGGACGCGGCGGACGGCGACGAGATCCGTATCGCCCCCGGCCGTTACGAGGAGACCGTGCGCATCGCCGGCCAGGTGACCCTCACCGCGGCGGACCCGGACGGCGACGACACGCCCGCGCCCGACGGCCCGCCGCCGGGCGCCGCCGTGACGCTCGCCGCGCCCGCGCCAGGCCGCCCCGCCCTGGAGGTGCTGCCCGGCGCCCGGTTGACGCTGCGCGGGGTGACCGTGCGCGGTGCGGCCGCGGACCAGCCCGCCGCACTGCTCGCGGGCGGCGCCACGGACTGGACGGGAGGCGGGGTGCGGCACGGGCGGCTGGAGGTCCGCGGGGACGCCGCGCTGAGCATGGCCGACGCGGTGCTGTCCGGCGCCGCGCTGGCCGGGGTGCTGCTCCGCACCACCGGCGCCGTCCACCTCACCGGCTGTCTGCTGGCGGACATCGACGGCACGGGTCTTGTGGTCGGCGGCACCACCCGAGTGGAGCTGGTGCGCACCGAGATCCGGGCCGCTGCGGGCTCGGGCATCCGGGCGCGCGAAGACGCCCGCGTGGTGCTGCGCGGCTGCCTGGTCGACCGCCCCGGCCGCAGCGGGCTGCTCACCGAGGACCGGGCCGCGGCCCTGTTGGCGGACTGCCGGGTCCGGGACGCCGGGGGCGAGGCGGTCCGCGCGCTGGGCAGCTCACCGCTGCCGGAAGCCCCCGACGCCGACGACGCCACCGGCGGCGTCGTGCTGCGCGGCTGCGAGCTGACCGGCCCCGCGGCCGACGCCATCGGCGTGACCGGCCCGGCGCAGCTCCAGGTCACCGCGTCCGTGCTGCGCGACTGCGCGGGCTCCGGTGTGGCGGCGGGCGACGGCGCCCTGGTGCGGCTGGCCGCCGTGACGGTCGTACGCACCGGGTCCACGGCGCTCGGCGCCTACGGCTCGGCCCGGCTGACCGGGCGCGAGGTGACCGTACGGGACTCGGCCGCCAACGGGCTGCTGGCCACCGGCACCGCGGCCGTCGACCTTGCCGACAGCGAGCTGACCGGCTGCCGTTACAGCGCGGTCCACCTGGGCGGGCGAACGGCCGCCTCGCTCACCCGGGTGCGGGCGGGGGACACCCCCGAGCACGGGGTGCACGCGGTCGACGAGGCCGCCGTGACGCTCACCGACACCCGCCTCGCCGACTGCGGGATGTCGGGCCTGGACCTGGCGGGCGCGGCCCGCGCCGAGGCGTCCGGGCTCGCCGTGACCCGCTGTCTGGGCGGCGTCACGGCCGGGGCGGACGGCCCGCTGCGGCTCACCGACTGCGAGGTGACCGACGCCGGGCGGGCCGGGATCACCCTCGGCCGCGGCGACGCGGAGGTGTCCGGCGGCCGGATCCTGCGGCCGGGCACCGCGGGCCTGGTGTTCACCACGGGCGCCACCGCGCGCGTCACCGACACCGAGATCCGGGAGGCGACGGGCTCCGGGCTGGTCGTGGCGGGCGAGGCCGCGCCGCGAGTGACCGGCGTACGGATCGTCAGGCCCGGTAAGAACGGCCTGATCGTGGACGAGGGCGGCGTCGGGGTCTTCGAGGACCTGGACATCGTCCGGCCCGGCTTCCCGGCGGTGCACCTGGCCGAGCGGGCCGCGCCCGCGCTGCTCCGGGTCCGGGTCCGGGACGCCGCCGAGGACCTGAGCGCCGAGCCCGGCGCCCGGCCGGAGGTGGTGGACTGCGTCTCGGTCGGGGTGAAGTCCGCGCGGTGGCCCGCGCCGGAGACCGCCGGGGGAGCGCCGGGGCGGAAGCCCGCGGGGCCCGGGGGCGGGCAGGTGTCCGCGGCGACCGAAGCGCCGCAGGACGCCCCCGCGGCCGAGGAGAGCCTGGAGGAACTGCTCGGCGAGCTGGACCGGCTGGTCGGCCTGGCCCGCGTCAAGCAGGATGTGTCGTCCCTGGTCAAGCTGATGCGTACGGTGCAGCGCCGGGAGAGGGCGGGGCTTGCCGCGCCACCGCTGAGCCGCCATCTGGTGTTCGCGGGTAACCCGGGCACCGGCAAGACCACCGTAGCCCGGCTGTACGGCCGGATCCTGGCCGCCGTGGGGCTGCTGGAGCGCGGCCACCTGGTGGAGGCCGACCGCTCCTCGCTGGTGGGCGAGTACGTCGGCCACACCGGCCCCAAGACCCAGCGGGTGTTCCAGGAGGCCATGGGCGGGGTGCTGTTCATCGACGAGGCGTACTCGCTGGCCCCGGCCCAGGGCGGGGGCGGCAACGACTTCGCGCAGGAGGCCATCGCCACCCTGGTCAAGCTGATGGAGGACCACCGGGACTCGGTGGTGGTCATCGTGGCGGGCTATCCGAACGAGATGGAGCGCTTCATCGACTCCAACCCCGGCCTGTCCTCCCGGTTCAACCGCACGCTGATGTTCGAGGACTACGACACCGAGGAACTGCTGCGCATCGTGGAGCGGCACGCCGCCTCGCACCAGTACGATCTGACCGACGCCGCCCGCGCCTCTCTCACCGGCTACTTCGAACTCCTGCCGAGGGACGGCAGGTTCGGCAACGGCCGCTCCGCCCGGCAGGTGTTCCAGGCCATGACGGAGCGGCAGGCGTATCGGGTGTCGGAGATCGAAATCCCCTCGGAGAGCGAGCTGATGACACTCTCCGAACTCGATGTGCCCGAGCTGCCGGAGTCACCGCGATGACCGCAGCACCCCGATCGACGAACGACAGCTCTCAGAAGGAGGCCGCGGTGTCCGAGCCGAGCCGCGACGAACAGGGCAAGACACAGGGCGGGGAGCGCACGGAGCGGCGCGGGTTCGCCGACACCTTCGCCCGGCGGGCCGGGGTGCCGCTGCGCGGCCTGGCACCGGGCCGCAGGGTGTGGACCACGGTGGTCGGGGTGCCGGTGACCGCAGGTCTCGCGGTCGGCGCCGTCGTGCTGGTCTCGGCGGGTGTGTCCCAGCTGAGCTTCGAGGAGGAGAAGGACACCACCAGGACCGTGGCCGCGGGGCACAAGGCCGCGGACCGGGAGGGGACCACCTCCGCCTCCCCGAAGCCCGGCCGGGCGGACGAGCAGGGCGGCGCGGCCCCCCGCACCGGCGACGAGCGCGGTTCGGGCGGCGGCACCTCCGGCGGCGGCTCCGGCGGGGGCACCGGAGGGGACGGCGGCACGACCGGAGGCGGCGGCGACGGCGGCGGCGCCGGGGCGCCGCCCGCGTCCGGGGACGACCGCTCCTCCGGGTCCGGTGGCGGTGGCGGCAACGCCCCGGCCACGAGCGGCGGCGGTGGCGGGGGAGGGGGCGGCGCCCCCAAGTCGACCGGCAGCAAGGTGATCTACACCGACTACGCCGGGCCGAGCTGCCCGACCCCGCCGCGGGGCGGCTACTACGAGCAGAACCGCTACACCGACGGCGACGGCGGCTGGTACTCCCTCGGCGGTGGCGGCTATGTGGGCCACGGCTGCAATGGCGTGTTCGCCTCCGTGCCGATGTCCGGCGACCCGGCCAAGGACGCCAACAGCCGGGTGATGTGGTGGTGGGAGCCGGGCACCTCGGCCAAGAGCTGCCAGCTGTCGGTGTACGTCCCCAAGGGCCCCAACGACCGTGACGTGGCGGGTCACCCCACCACGTACCACGTCCTCACCGACCCCTTCGACCGGACCACGAAGTACGACTCCTTCACCGTCAACCAGGCGGGCCACCGCGCCCAGTGGGTGAACGTGGGCAGCTTCGCGGTGAAGCAGGGCAAGATCGGCATCAAGCTGCTCGACCGCGGTGACGACTGGTCGGCCGGCTGGAACCTGGCCCATCACGCGGCCGCCCAGATGAAGGTCACCTGCCGAACCTGACCCCGCGGCCCATCGCCTCACGCCCCGTCCGCCGCCAGGGCGTTCAGCAGCCCGACCGTGAGCGCGGTGCGGGCGGGGAGGTGGTCGAGCAGCGTGTGCTCATGGCGCGCGTGGGCGCCGGAGCCCACCGCGCCGAGCCCGTCGAGGACCGGTCGGCCGAGGGCGGAGACGAAGTTGCCGTCGCTCGCCCCGCCGACCGCGGTCTCCCGCAGCTCCCAGCCCTGCTCGGCCGCGATCGCGGCGGCCCGCGCGAACAGCGCCGCGGACGCCTCGTGGGCGACCATCGGCGGCCGGTTCCACTCGCCGTCGACGGTCAGCCGCACCCGCGGGTCGGAGGGTGCGAGGGCGTTCAGCGCGGCGTCGATCCGCGCCATCTCGGCCGGCTCGGCGATCCGGATGTCGATCCCGCACCGCGCCCGGGCGGCGACCACGTTACGGCCCGTGCCACCGCTGATCACCCCCACGTTCACGGTGGTCCCGTGTTCGCGGGAGCCGAGCGCGACGATGGCCGGGACGACCTCGGCCAGGGCGTGGATCGCGCTCGCCCCGGCGTACGGGTCGAGGCCCGCGTGCGACTCGACGCCGTGCGCGGTCACCTCGAACAGCCCGACGCCCTTGCGCGCGGTCTTCAGCGCCCCGTCCTGCGCGGCCTCGAAGACCAACGTGGCCGACACGTCCTCGCTCAGCCGCTCGATGTGCGGGCGGGAGGCCGGGCTGCCGATCTCCTCGTCGCCGTTGAGCAGCAGGCGCACGGAGGGGTGCGGCAGTTCCAGCTCGCGCAGCAGGCGCAGCGCCCAGACGGCCTGGACGAGGCCGGTCTTCATGTCGAAGACCCCGGGGCCGGTGGCCCGGCCGTCCTTCACCTCGAACGGCCACTCGGCCAGCGTGCCGGCCGGCCACACCGTGTCGTAGTGGCACAGCAGCAGCACGGTGCCGGGGGCCGTGCCGCGGTAGGTGACGGCCAGTACGTCGCCGTGCTCGCCGCCGTCGTGCCGCTCCGTCTCGTCGGGCTCGCCGAGCCGCTCGACGAGCCAGGTGCCGATCGCGGCCAGCCCGGCGTCCAGCAGCGCCTTGTCGTCGCTCGGCGTCTCCAGCTCCACCACCGTCCGCAGATCGTCGGTCATCTCGGGCAGCACGCGACGGGCGTACGCGGTGAGGTCGGGGAGCGTCATGGAACAGAAATCCTTCCGGAGAGCGGGGGACGGGGCGTGGGGTTCAGCGGACCGGTGCGCCGGGGCCGAGCGGGATGCCCAGCGCCCACCAGGCGTAGAAGAACAGCGTCCAGGCCACCAGCATCGCCACGGAGAGCGGCAGGGTGAGGGAGGCGAGGGTGCCGATGCCCGCGGAGCGCCGGTACCGCTGGAGGAAGCCGAGGGCCATGATGAAGTACGCGCTCATCGGGGTGATGGCATTGGTGCAGGAGTCGGCGATGCGGTAGAGCGCCTGGGTGGCCTCCGGGGGCACGTCCAGCAGCATCAGCATGGGCACGAACACCGGGGCGACCAGCGCCCACATGGCGGATCCGCTGGTCATGACGAGGTTGATCACCGTGCAGACGACCAGGATGCCCAGGAAGGCCACGGGCCCGGTCACCCCCAGGTCCTTGAGCAGATCGGCGCCGCGGATGGCGAGCACCTGGCCGACGCCGGTCCACTTGAAGTAGGCGAGGAACTGGGAGATGGCGAAGAACAGCACCAGGATCGGGGCCATCTCGCGCATCCCCTGGGCCATGAAGTCCGGGATGTCACGGCCGCTGCGCACCGTGCCGGCCGCCCGCCCGTAGACCGCGCCGAGCAGGGCGAACAACACCCCGAGCACCACCGCGATCCCGGTGAGCACGGGCGACTCGACGATTGATCCGCCCTCGCCCCGCAGCGGGGAACCCGAGGGGATCATGGCCGCCACGACCACCCCGAGGAAGACCAGGAGGGTGAACCCCGCGCGGCGCAGCCCGCGGCGCTCCTCGGAGCGCAGCTCCAGCCCGCCGAGACCGGCGTCGTCGTCCTCGGCCTCCTCCGCCTCCGGTGGCAGCGCCGCCACCCGCTTGGCCAGCACCTTCTCGGTGACGAAAGTGATCACGGCGGCCAGCACCACCGAGGAGCCCAGGGAGAAGAAGTAGTTGGACAGCGGGGTGACGGAGTAGCCGGGGTCCACGGTGTGCGCGGCGGCCGTGGTCAGCCCGGCGAGCACCGCGTCCATCGGGGTGATCAGCGGGCTCGCGTCATAGCCGGCCGACACCCCGACGTACGCCACCACGATGCCCAGGACCGGGCTCCGCCCCACCGCCCGGAAGGCCAGCCCGCCCAGCGGCACCAGCACGACATAGGCGGCGTCGGAGGCGACGTGGGACACCATGGCGGTGAAGGCCACGGCGAAGGTCATCCAGCGGGCCGGGACCTTGGCGACCCCGGCCCGCAGCATCGCGGTGAGCAGCCCCGACCGGTCGGCGACGGCGACGCCCAGCATGACGACCAGGATCGTGCCCAGGGGCGGGAAGGTGGCGTAGTTCGTCACCGCATCGGTGATCATCGACCGCACGCCGTCCACCGACACCAGGCTGCGCACCACCACGTCCTCGCCGCCCGCCGGGTCGGTCGCGGACACGTCCGCGGCGGCCAACCCCCAGCTGACCAGGGCGAGCAGGGCGCTGAGGATGCCGAACAGCCAGAAGGGGTGGGGCAGTTTGTTACCCGCCCGCTCGATCGCCCCGAGCAGCCGGAGCAGCCGGGCCAGCGCCGCCGAGGTGTCGTCGGCGGGGTGCGGGGGCGGCTTGCGCGGGCTGTGGCCGGGCGTGGTCGTGGCGTCGTTCGGGCTCACCGAGGCTGGACGACGCCGACCTCGACCTGGTGGCCGCCTTGCAGGTGGCGCCGCGGGCGCCGCTGAGCGCGCTGGCCGAGGTGCTCGGCGCCTCGGCCAGCACCGTCGGACGCCGGTTGACCCGGCTGGAGGACGAGCGCCTGCTGCGGGTGATCGGGCAGGTGGAGTGGCCGATGCTGGCCGAGGGCCATCCCATGCACGTCTGGGTGGCCACCGCCCCGGGGCAGGCCAGAGAGGTCGCCCGCCACCTCTCCGAACTGCCCGAAGTCCCGTTCGTGGCCACCACCACGGGACGCTCCGACGTCTACTGCTCGCTCCACGCGGCCCGGCGGAGCCGGGCCCGCGAACTGCTGATGGCGGACATCCCCTCGGTGCCGGGGGTGCGGTCCGCGCACAGCGAACTGGTGCTGCGGGCCGCGACGAAGTCCGACGCCTGGCGGCTGCACCGGCTCGACGAGGACCAGTTGAGCGCATTGCGGGCGCTGGCCGATCCGCGCGACGAGCCCGCCGGGACGGCCGAGTTCAGCGCCGACGAGCTACGGGCCGTGGAACTGCTCCGCCGCGACGGCCGGGCCAGCGCGGCCGAGGTGGCCCGCGCGGCCGGCATCAGCCAGTCGACCGCGTACCGGCTGATCCAGTCGCTGCTCCGGCGCGGTCTGGTGCGGCCGCGCGTGGAGATCGAACCGGTGTTCCTGGGCTATGCGCTGGAGGTGGTCGTCGCCGTACAGGCCGCGCCCGGCGCCATCCAGGAGGTGGCGGACACGCTCGCCCGGCATCCCTCGGCGCGGTATGTGTCGATGGTGGCGGGCACCTCCGCAGTCATCCACCACGGGGTGTTCCGCGATGAGGAGGGGCTGGCCGGGCTGCTGACCAGCGATCTGGCCAGCCTCCCCGGGATCACCGCCTGCGAGGTGTCGGTGGTGCTCGATGTGCTGCGGCGGTACTGGATCACGCGGGAGGACGGCCGATTGCACACGGGGGGCGGGCGAGTCGTCCGCGACGGTGTGAGCGGGCCGATGTAGGGCATGGCGGGCGCCCGGACCCGGGCGCCCGCCGGGCCGTCACACCAGCGCCGGGCTCAGCCTCTCCACCGCCTCACCGATCTTCCGGTCGGTGCCCGCGGTCATGGCGGGCACCTGCGGATGTCCGGCGCGGCTGAGGTTGGTGAGCACGCGCCCGGGACCGACCTCGACGAACGCCGACACCTCCTCCCGGGCCAGCAGGTCCAGCGTCTCCTGCCAGCGCACCGGGGCGGCGAGCTGACGGCGCAGCAGCCCGCGCGCCTCCTCCCCGGAGAACACATATCCGGCCGTCACATTGGCCACCACCGGCAGCGAGGGGGTGGCGAAGTCCACCGCGTCCAGATGCTCGCCGAACTCCGCCGCGATGTCCGCCATGAGGGAGCAGTGGAACGGCGCCCCGACCCTCAGCTCGGCCACATGGCTCGCGCCTTCCTCGTGGACCCTGCGGGACACCTCGGCGACCCCCTCCACGACGCCGGAGACGACGGTCTGCCGCGACGCGTTGTAGTTGGCGACCTCGACCACCAGCCCCCGCTCCCGCGACACCTCCTCGCACAACTCCCGCACCCGGTCGGAGGGAAGTCCGATGACGGCCGCCATCCGGCCGGGGGTGCGGCGGTTCACCTCCGACATCAGCACCCCGCGCCGGCGCACCAGCTTCAGGGCGTCCACCCAGTCGAGCACCCCCGCGCAGACCAGCGCGGTGTACTCGCCCAGGCTGTGCCCGGCCACCGCGGCCGGGACGACGCCCTTCTCGCGCAGCACGACCGCGGACACCAGGCTCGCCAGATACACCGCGGGCTGGGTGACCGCGGTGTCCCGCAGCTCCTCGGGGTCGCCTTCGAAGCACAGCCGGCTCAGCGGTATGCCCAGCACCTCGTCCGCGGTGTCGAAGTACGGGCGCACCAGGTCCGGATGCCGCGCCAGGAGATCCCCTCCCATTCCGGGTACCTGAGACCCCTGTCCCGGGAAGAGGAACGCAATTCTGTTCACATCAGCCTCCGTTGCCGAGGGAAAGCAATGCGCACACCGCAAAGATACGACCAGGGCGGACATCGGGGGGCCGTACGGCGAGGACACACACCGCCCGGCCCGGCCGGTACGGCCCCGCCCACGTCAGGGGCGGGGCCGTCGCCGGTCTACCGGGACGCCGGCGCGGGGGCCGGGGCGTGGCCCGCGGGCCGGGTGGTGAACGTTCCCCGGCCCTGGGTCCGGCCGCGCAGCCTGGTCGCATAGCCGAACAACTCGGCCAGCGGCACGGTCGCGGTGATGACCGCCGTGCCGGCCCGCGCGGCGGTGCCCGAGACCCGGCCGCGCCGCGCCGCCAGATCACCGAGCACCCCGCCCACGGCGTCGTCCGGCACCGTGGCCGTGACGTCGACCACCGGTTCCAGCAGCACCATCGCGCAGGCGCGCAGCGCCTCCCGCAGCGCGAGCCGCCCGGCCGTACGGAACGCCATCTCCGAGGAGTCCTTCGAATGGGTGGCGCCGTCGGTCAGGGTGACCCGTACCCCGGTCACCGGGTGACCGCCGAGCGGACCCTCGGCCAAAGCGTCCCGGCAACCGGCCTCCACCGCCCGGACGTACTCCTGCGGCACCCGCCCGCCGACGACGGTCGACCGGAAACCGAAGTCCACCGCGCCGCCACCCGTATCGACAGCGCCCAGCGGCTCGACGTCGAGGACGACATGGGCGAACTGGCCGGCGCCACCGTCCTGCTTGACATGGCGGTACAGCAGCCCGGACACCCCGCGGGCGACCGTCTCCCGATAGGCCACCCTCGGCCGTCCCACGGCGACGTCCAGCCCATGGGCGCGGCGCAGCTTCTCCACCGCCACCTCCAGATGGAGCTCGCCCATCCCGGACACCACGGTCTGACCGGTCTCGGGGTCGGTTCTGACCGCGAGCGAGGGATCCTCCTCGACCAGCCGCGCCAACGCCGTGGCCAGCCGGCCGGCGTCGGTGCGCCCGCGCGCCTCGACCGCCACGGAGACGACCGGGTCGGCCACCGTGGGCGGTTCGAGGAGCAGCGGAGCCGACGGCGCGCACAGCGTGGCCCCGGCGCGGGCCGCCTTCGGCCCGATCACCGCCACGATGTCCCCGGCCACGGCCCGGTCCACCTCCGCGTGGCGGTCGGCCCGGACCCGCAGAATGCGGCCGATCCGCTCGGTGCGCCGCGCGCCCACGTCCCACGCCACCTCTCCCTTGCCGATCGTTCCCGAGTACACCCGCAGATAGGTCAGCCGCCCGGTGGCGGTCGACGTCACCTTGAACACCAGCGCCGCGAACGGCCCGCCGGGGTCGGCGGCCCGCTCCTCCACCGCGTCGCCCCGGATGCCGCGCACGGGCGGCACATCCACCGGCGAGGGCAGATAGGCCACCGCGGCGTCCAGCAGCGGTTCGACGCCGCGGTTGCGGTAGGCCGAGCCGCACAGCACCACCACGCCCTCGCCACCGAGGGTCAGCTCGCGCAGCGCGGTGGCCAGGGTCGCCGTGGAGACCGCCGACTCGGCGCAGAACTCCTCCAGCGCTCCCGGGTGGAGCTCCGCCACCGCCTCCTCCAGCAGCCGGCGGCGCCGCCGCGCCTCCTCCCGCAGGGCGTCCGGCACCGGGCCCTCCTCGCAGGTGCCGTGGCCGTCCGGCCACACCAGCGCGCGCATCCTGAGCAGATCCACCACCCCGGTGAACCCGTCCTCCGCGCCGATCGGCAACTGGACGACCAGCGGGGCCGGGTGCAGCCGCTCCCGGATCGACTCGACCGCCGCGTCCAGGTCGGCCCCGGCGCGGTCCATCTTGTTGACGAAGGCGATCCGCGGCACACCGTGCCGGTCGCACTGGCGCCACACCGACTCGCTCTGCGGCTCGACCCCGGCGACGGCGTCGAACACCGCGATCGCCCCGTCGAGCACCCGCAGCGAGCGCTCCACCTCGTCGGAGAAGTCGACGTGGCCGGGGGTGTCGATCAGATTGATCCGGTGGCCGTCCCAGGCGCAGCTCACCGCCGCCGCGAAGATGGTGATGCCACGGTCGCGCTCCTGGGAGTCGAAGTCGGTGACGGTCGTGCCGTCGTGGACCTCGCCACGCTTGTGGATGGTCCCGGTGAGGTACAGGATCCGCTCGGTGACGGTGGTCTTGCCCGCGTCGACATGGGCGAGGATGCCCAGGTTGCGGACGCCGGTCATCGGATTCGCGGGCGAACTGGTGGGATTGCGACGGAGGTTGAGGTCGGTACGCACGGCCGAGGCCTTTCGGAGTGATCCAGAAAAGGGCGGCGCGATAGTTCCCGGACGAAGCGGCCTGTGGTCAGGCCGGGCGGAACTCCCAGGGGGCTCCCGGGGAGGCTCCCAGGGAAAGGTCAGGCGTTCGTCACGGGCATCCGGAGCCGGCCGCGCAGCCGGCACCGGGCGCCCGAAGACACCAGGATCACCTCGTACTGTGACGGAGGAACGACGACAGCGGCGCGGTCACGCACGGCCGACTCCCCTCATTCGTCACGGCGCGCGCCGCGATGTGGTGGATGGCGCGCGGTTCGTGGCGAGTGTAGGGAAGCCGGCGCGGGCGGGGCACCCGGTTTTCCGACGGGCTGGAACGTGGGTCAGCCCGTGGGGCGGACGAGTGGCTCGTACCGGAGCGCGGGGAAGTAGTCCTCGCGCGTGCCCTCGCGGCGTACGTCCCAGGTCGCGCAGTGGAGGGAGCCCCCGTACTCGAACACATGGCGGAACGGCACGGTCAACACCTCGAAGTCGAGCTTGGCCAGCAGGTCCTGGAGCGGCTTCTCCCGCTCCTCGCAGACGACCTTGGTCGGGGACAGGCTGAGCACGTTCATCGAGAGCCACTTGGAGGACTGGCAGTAGCGCGGCATCTCGTCATTGCCCAGGACCGGCTGCGGGGCGTCGACCAGCTCCCAGTCGTTGGCGAGGAACATCTTCTCCTCGCCCTCGCGCAGGGGCCGTTCGGGGTTGGTGAGGACCAGGCCCGGGCGCAGTGGCACAAAGGTGCAGTCGATGTGCGAGGGGAAGAAGTCCAGCGGGAAGTGGACCGGGTGGACCCGGAAGCCGCGTGGCTCCAGATGCCGCTTCAGCCACCGGATGCCCGCCCGGTTGGTGGTCATCGACTCCTGGACCAGGATGTCCCGCCCCAGCCGGCTCATGTCCGCGGCGTCGAAGATCACCTCGTCCTGGCCGACACAGAACTCGAAGGAATGCATCCGCTCGTGCCGCTTCTCCAGCGGCCAGTCCCAGAATTCCTCGCGGTACATCCCGTCGCCCATCGACGGCTTGGGCGCGGTGGTCCACTCGACGCGCGGGTCGGCGTTCCAGTACTCGTACACCAGCGTGCGGTAGGGCTGGTACTCGAAGTACCGGGCCCGGCGCGACATGGTGGCTTCGATGATCTCGTTGCCCATGGTGATCATGACATCGCGCGGGCAGACCGCGCAGTACTGGTTGCTGACCTCGAAGTCCGGGGTGCGGACCGGGGTGGAGAAGTCATGCGGCTGGGGGCGGCGCACCACGATCCCCTGGGACTCCAGCAGGGCCACCAGACCGTCCAGTTCCTCGTTGGCCTGCCCGATGTCCTCCTCGGACTTCGGGCCGGTGGGGAACGGCAGGCCGGGGGTGTCGCGCAGCGCGGGCCGGCTGCCCGGCTCCGTCGGCTCGAAACAGGCGCGGTCGGCGGAGCCGACCACGATCTCCTGGAGCGGATCCCACTCGTTCCATGAATTGACGACCGACGAATTCATGACTGCCGGGTATCGCATGTGCGCGTCCACCTGCCTGTTTCGTAAGACGGGGTCAGAGTGCGTCGTCGAGGGCCCGCGCGGTGCGGCAGCGGAAGACGGTGGCGACCTCGACGCTCCGCTCCAGCTCCAGCTCCGCCTCGATCCGGCCGGCCAGGCGCAGCGCCGTCAGCGAGTCGCAGCCGAGGGCGAACACATCGTCGTCCGCCCCGACGGACTCGCGTCCCAGCACCTCGGCGATCAGCTCGCACAGCCGCCGCACGGCGGGTTCGACGGCCGGCGTGGAGACGTCGTCGAGGAAGCGCCCGGTCGGGTCCGCCAGCGCCGTCGGCAGCCCGGCCAGCAGCTCCCGCAACCGGGCGACCATCCGCCGCGCGTCCTCGGCGTCGATCAGGTCGGGGCGGTGGCCGAGTTCGAGGCGCAGTTGCCGTCCGGGCGCGACCATCAGCTTGAGGGGGTAGTGGTAGGCGTCGTGGCCGGCCACGTCCGTCAGCCGCAGCCCGTCCTCCGGGCTGGGCAGGGCCTCGGCCGTGGGGAAGTTCTCGAAGACGACGCAGGTGTCGAACAGCGTGCCGAGCCCCGCCGCCCGCTGGATGTCCGTCAGCGCCAGGTGGTGGTACGGGAGGAGTTCGGCGTGCTCCTCCTGAAGCCGCGCCAGCAGCGCGGCCAGCGGCTCGGCCGGATCCAGGCGCACCCGCACCGGCACGGTGTTGATGAACAGCCCCACCATCTCCTCGACCCCGGGCAGCTCGGCCTCCCTCCCCGAGACCGTGGCCCCGAAGACGAGGTCCCGCAGCCCGGTGTGCCGGTGCAGGCACAGCGCCCACGCGGCCCGCAGCAGCGTGTTCAGCGTGACACCGGCCCGGCGCGACGCCTCCAGCAGCGCGGAGGTGTCCGGCTCGGACAGCTCGACCACGAGGCGCTCCGGCAGGGCGCGGATCCGCGCGGTGTCCTGGTCCGGGCAGACCAGGGTGGGCTCCGTCAGGCCGGCCAGCGCGCCGCTCCAGGCGGTGCGCGCCTCGTCGCGGTCCTGCGCGGCCAGCCACCGCAGATGGTCGGGGTAGTGGCCGGGGGCCGGCAGCCCGCCGTCGTCGCCGTGGTCGAAGAGCGCGAGCAGATCGCGCAGCAGCAGCGAGGTGGTCCAGCCGTCCACGAGCAGATGGTGGATGCTCAGGGCCAGCGTCCGCCGCTCCTCGGCCAGCGCGATCAGGGTGCAGCGGGCCAGCGGCGGCCGGGCCACATCGAAGCGTTGCCGCCGGTCGGCCTCCAGCAGCTCCGCCAGCCGCGCCTCCCGCTCCGGCGCGTCCAGGCCGGTCAGATCGTGGGTGTGCCAGCGCATCCGGACCGACTCCGGGACGACCTGCACCGGCTCCCCCGACCGCCGCTGGAGAAAGCCCGCGCGCAGCATCGGGTGGCGGCGCAGCAGGGCGTCACAGGCGGCCCGGAACCGCTCGGCGTCGAGCGCGCCCCGCACCTCCAGGGTGATCTGCACGTTGTAGACGTCCAGATCGCCGCTGTCGTACCGGGCGTGGAAGAGCAGCCCCTCCTGCGTCGGGGTGAGCGGCAGCAGTTCGGCGACGGGCATGCCGATCCGGGTGGCGAGCCGGGACACCTCCGCCTCGTCCCGCTCCGCGGAGCCCGCCGAGAGCGCGTCCGCCGGGAGTACCGGCGCCGGGAGCGCCTCCGCGCTCGTCCCGTACGCCACCAGCGCGCGCAGCGCCGCGAACCAGAGCCGGGCCAGGTCGCCGACCTCGGCCTCGGTCAGCAGGCGGCGGGCCCACAGCCAGTGGGCGGTCAGCCGCGGGCCCGCCGGGCCGTCCTCGACCGCCGCGTTCACCTCGACGACATGCGTCATCGGCATCCGCGGATCGGCCCCGGTGGGCAGCGCGTCGGACTCGGGGGCCACGCTCCAGTCCGCGTCCGTGGCGGCGTCCTGCCTGCCCAGGTAGTTGAAGCCGAGCTGCGGGGCCGGGCAGTCCGACAGCTCGCCGGCCGTGTCCCGGTTCAGATGGCGCAGCAGGCCGAAGCCGATCCCGCGCCGGGGGACCTCCCCGGCCTGGGCCGTGACCCGGCGCACGGCCTCGCCGAGGCGGGCGAGCGGCGGATCGCCGTCCGGGTCCCAGTCGCCGATCCCGGCGTCGAGCCGCACCGGATACAGCGAGGTGAGCCAGCCGACGGTGCCCGACAGATCGATGTCCTCGCCGAGTGTCTCGCGGCCGTGCCCCTCGACGTCGACCAGCACCGCTGTGCCGCCGCCCGCCGCGGGGCGCCGCCAGGCGGCGACGGCGAGTGCCAGGCCGGTGAGCAGCACCTCCCTGGTGTGGGTGGCGAGGGCGGCGGGCACCGCAGCGAGCAGCGGCGCGGTCAGCTCCTCGGGGAGTGTGAGGGTCAGTTCACCGGCCGTCGCGTGGATGTCCCGGGAGGGCGAGAGCCGCGCGCCGGTGAGCGGGATCCCGCCCGCGCGCAGGGTCCGCCGCCAGTACGGGAGCTCGTCCAGCAGGGCGGGCGCCGTCGCCTCGGCCCGCAGCCGGTGGCTCCACTCCCGCAGCGGTACGGGCACCGGGGCGGCGGGCTCCGTGGCGCGGCTCTGCCAGGCGGAGTACAGATCGGTCAGCAGGATGTGCCACGAGACCGCGTCGACGGCCAGGTGGTGGACGGTGACGAGCAACCGCCCCGGCCGGTCCTCGCCGCCGTCGAACCAGGTGGCCCGCAGCATGACGCCGTCGCGCGGGGCGAGGGCGTCGGCGTCCTCCCCGGCGCAGGCGGAGATCCGGCGGCGCAGCGCCTCGGGGGACAGGCCGCGCACATCGACCCGCCGTACCGCCCCCCACGGCCCGCCCGGGGCCACCGGGTCCACGGCGAGCGACCCGTCGTCCCGCAGCCGGGCGCGCAGCGCTTGGTGCCGCTCCACCACGGCCCGCACCGCGGCGGCCAGCCGGTCGGTGCCGAGCCCGGGCGCCACCCGGAGCAGCGTGGACTGGTGGAAGGCGTCGATGGCGCCGCCGTGGTCCAGGAGCCGGCGGGTGATCGACATGGCGGGGACGGTGGCGGACTCCTCGTCAGCCGCGGGGGAGCCGGCCGCCGGTGCCGAGGCCGGGGCCGGGCCCGCCTGCTGCCGCAGGAAGGCGCCCAGGGCGTCGGCCGTGCGATGGGCGAAGACCTGTTTGGGGGTGAGGCGCAGACCCGCCTCGCGCGCCCGCGCCACCAGTTGGATCACGGTGATGGAGTCGCCGCCGAGCGTGAAGAAGTCGTCCCCGGCCCCGACCGCGTCAGCGCCGAGCACCTGCGCGAAGAGCCCGACCAGCGTGGCCGCCGTGTCCTCCTCCGCCGCCGCGGCCTTCTCCGCTCCCGCGTCCGACCGGGTCTCCTGACTGTTTCCTGTCTCCTGGGGCCGGGGCGCCGCCGTGCCCTGCGCGGGATCCGGCGCGGGCAGCGCCGCCCGGTCGACCTTGCCGTTGGGGCTCAGCGGCAGCGCGGGCAGGGTGACGAAGGCCGACGGCAGCAGATACGCGGGCAGCCGCTCCGCCATCCGCTCCGCCAGCGCGGCCGGTTCGGCGTCCCGTCCGGGCGCCGCCACCACGTACGCCACCAGGCGCGGCGCACCCGGGCGGTCCTCCCGTACGGCCGCGGCCACCTGGGCGACGGCGGGGTCGCTCCCCACCACGGCCTCGATCTCGCCCAGCTCGATCCGGTAGCCGCGGACCTTGACCTGGTCGTCGGCCCGGCCGCCGTAGACCGCGGTGCCGTCGGGCCGCCACCAGGCGATGTCGCCGGTCCGGTACATCCGGGCACCCGGATCGCCGAACGGGTCGGCGACGAAGCGGGCCGCGGTGAGCCCCGGCCGCCCGACGTAGCCGCGGGCGAGCACCTCCCCGCCGATGTACAGCTCGCCGGGGACGCCCGCCGGGACCGGGCGCAGAGACGGGTCCAGGACATAGATCCGGGCACCGGGGACGGGCCGGCCGATCGGCACCGCGCCTTGCGGCAGCGGATCCCCGGGCTCCAGGCGGTGTTCCACACAGCCCACGGTCGCCTCGGTGGGGCCGTACTCGTTCACGACCGTCACTCCGGGGTGGCGGGCCCGCCACGCGGCCAGCGCCTCCCCGGTCAACTGCTCGCCACCCAGGACGAGTTCGCCCGTCGGCGAGTACTGCCCGTCGGAGGCGACCAGCAGCGGCAGATGGCTGGGCGTGGCCTTGACGAACGCGGGCGCCACGCCCGCGGGCCCCGGTGGCGCGTCGAAGTCGTCCAGGTCGACGACGCGCACCAGTCCGCCCGAGGTCAGCGGGCCGAAGATGCCGGTGACGGTGAGGTCGAAGGAGGGCGGCGAGTGCACCAGCGCCTGCTCGGCCAGGCCCGGGTAGGCCGCGCGGGCGAACGCCAGGTAGTTGTCGACCGTGCGGTGTTCCACCGCCACGCCCTTGGGGCGGCCGGTCGACCCCGAGGTGTAGATGACATAGGCGCGGTCGGCGGGGCGGATCGGGGCGCCGCGCTCGGCGTCGTCCACCCCGTGCCTGGGGAGCGCCGCCAGCTCCGCCCGCACCGCGGGGTCGCCGAGCGGCACCGCCGACGGGTGTGCGGCGAGAGCGGGGTGGCCGGTGTCCGCGCAGACGACGGCGGACGGGGCGGCGTCGGCGAGCAGATACGTGACGCGCTCCGGCGGATATCCGGGGTCGACCGGCACATACCCGGCCCCCGCCTTCAGCGCGCCCAACAGCGCCACGATCAGATCGGTGCCGCGCGGCAGCGCCACCGCGACCAGGTCTCCCGGCCGCACGCCCCGCTTCAGCAGCAGCCGGGCCATCCGGTTGGCGGCCTCGTCGAGCCGGCGGTAGGTGAGCGTCCCCGCCGCGTCGGCCACGGCCGGGGCCTCGGGGGTGCGGCGCGCCTGGGCCTCGAAGCGCTGGGGGAGCGTCGCCCGGGTGCGCTCGTACGCCTCGGCCGGGCGCGCCCCGGGGCGGTGGGCCCACTCGCCCAGCACCCGCGCGCGCTCCTCGCCGGTGAGCCAGGGGAGGCGCGCGACGGGGGTGGCGGGGGAGTGGACGAAGGTGTCGAGCAGCAGCCGCAGCCGGGTGCGGATCAGCTCCAGACGGGTGGCGTCGAACAGGCCCCGGCGGTAGCTGATGTGCAGGCTCAGCTGAGCGCCGGGCACGGCGACCACGCTGAGCGGGTAGTGGGTGGCGCCGGTGATCTCCTGCTGACCGTTCGCCTGCCCGTCCGCGCCGTCCGCGCCGTCCGCGCCGTCCGCGCCGTCCGCATCGTCCGCGGTGTCTTCGGCGAGTGGGGTGATCCGCAGGCCCGGCACGCTGTCCCGCACCGAGGCCCAGTCGAAGGGCACGTCGCCGAAGCCGGTCGAGGTGTCGTAGAGCGTGTCAAGACCGGACAGCCGCCGCACCTCGGTCAGTCCGAGGTGGTGGTGCGGGGCCAGCGCGAGCTGCTCGTCCTGGATCCGCGCGAACAGGGCGGCCATCGGCTCCGCGGGGTCGATCCGCACCCGGACCGGGACGGCGTTCATGAGCAGGCCCACCACCGAGTCGACGCCCGGCAACTGCGGCGGCCGGCCGTGCACGGTCTGGCCGAACACCACGTCGTCACGCCCGGTCAGCAACGACAGCAGCAGCGACCAGACGCCCTGCACCACCGTGTTGAGGGTCAGCCCGTGGCCGCGTGCGGTCGCCGACAGCGCCTCGGTGGCGTCCCGGGGAAGCGTGATGTGCAGCAGCCCCGGCATCTCCCCGTCACCCGCCGCCGGGGCCCCGGCGGCGACGAGCGTCGGCTCGGAGAGGCCCTCGAGGGCCGACCGCCACGCCTCCTGGGCGGCGGCGCGGTCCTGCCGGGACAGCCACCGCAGGAAGTCGGAGAACGGCGTCACCGGGGGCAGCCCGCCGTCGCCCGCACCGGGGCCGTCCCCCTCGGCCTTCTGGTGGTAGAGCGTGAACAGGTCCGCCAGCACCTGCGGCAGGGACCAGCCGTCGAGCAGGATGTGGTGGTACGTCATGACGAACGCGTACTGGCGCTCGGCGAGGCGGACCAGCGCGAACCGCATCAGCGGCGGAGCCGTCATGTCGAAGCGGCGCGACCGCTCCTCCTCGAGGAAGGACAGCAGCTTCTTCCGGCGTACGGACTCGGGATCCGCGGAGAGGTCGAGCTCGGTCCACGGCGTCCGCACGGTCCGCCGGATCAGCTGCACCGCCTGCCCGTTGCCCCGCTGGCGGAAGCCGGCCCGCAGCACGGTGTGGCGGGCGAGCGTGGCGGCGCAGGCCGCGCGCAGCGCTTTCGGCGAGACGTCTCCGAGCAGCTCGAACGGGGCCTGGATGGTGTAGACGTCCGCAGCCTCGGAGTCGTACAGAGCGTGGAAGAGCATGCCCTCCTGGAGCGGCGTGAGGGGCAGCACGGACTCGATCGGCGACTGGGACACTTCGTTCACTGTCGGTTCCCCGGAAGCGGTCGGCGGCGCGCGCCGAAGCGAGCGGCAGGTCATAGGAAGGGGCAAGAGGTAAGCCGGGCAAGGGCTAGTGACCGATTTCGGCCATCTGCCACGATGATTTCGCGCGGCCGTGGCGCGGGCCAGGCAGCCGACCGGCAGCTTCCCTGCCCGCCGACGTCCCTGCGGGCGGGCGGCGTTGCCGGTGCGCGCGGTCCAACACCGTGTTCAACCGTGCAGGTTCAGCCGCGCAGGGCGGGCTCCGGCCGGTCGGCCCTCGTGATCAGGTCCGACATGGAGACCAGCACCCGGCGCTCCCCGGTGAACGCCTCCCGGCCGTGCGACCAGCGCATGTTGTCGATCACCAGCAGGTCGTGGCGCCGCCAGCCGAAGCGCCGCGCACGGCGCTCGAAGGCCGCGCGGACCGCGGCGACCATCTCGTCCGGGATCCGGCCCCCGTCGCCGAACAGCACGTCATTGGGCAGCCCGTCCTCCCCGAACAGCGCCACCAGGTCGGCCCGCAACCCCTCCGGCAGCGAGGACTGATGGAACAGCACCAGGTGGTTGAACCACACCCGGTGCCCGGTGCGGGGGTGTACGAGGGTCGCCGGGGCCCGGCGCACCGTGCGCAACCGGTCCTCCTCCGGCCACTCCCACTCCAGCCCGCCCGCCGAGCAGAACCGGGCCACCTCGTCGCGGCTGTCGGTCTGGAACGCCTCGCGCCAGTCGAGGCCCACGCCGCTGCCGTAGTTCCGGACATAGCGCAGCCCCCGCGCCTCCAGGGTGCGCAGCGCCTCGGCGGGGATGTCCTCCAGCACCCGCGCGACATCCGTGATCGGGGTGGCGCCGCCGGTGGCCGCCGGGGTGGCGCAGTAGAAGGCCAGTCGGCCCGGCCAGGCACCGGCGTACGACGACTCGCAGTGCTGCGGGATCACCTCGCGCGCCGGGTACTCGGTGGAGGTGAACACCCCGTCGCCCACCTCGCTGCGCGGCGTGGAGCGCTCCGTGTACTCCAGCGGCCGGAACCCGAGCCCGTTCAGGGCCTGCTGGAAGTCCCCGACGCCCTCGGCGTCCGCCCCTCGGATCAGCGCCACGCCGGTCTCGGCGACGGCCCGGTCGATCGCCGGGAGATGCCGGCGCACAAAGGGCCCCAGCCGCTCGCCGTCGGCCCGCAACACGGTGATGCCGGTCAGCTCGTCCACTCGTCACAACTCCCTGGAGAAGGGGCCCGGTGCCGGTGCCCCGGAATCGGTGAGAACGCCACCGGTCAGCCGAGCACCGCGGCGACGGCGCCGAGCACGGCCGGAGCGTCGGTGAAGAGGTAGTCGTGCCCGCCGGGCAGCAGTTGGAGCGTGAACCCGCCCGAGGCACACGCGCGCCAGCGCTCCAACTGGGCCCGGCCCACCAACGGGTCCTCGGCACCGCCGAGGACATGCAGCGGACAGCCCACCGGCACCGGCCCGACGCTCCGGTACGCCTCGGTGAGGGCCAGGTCGCGGCGGACCGTACGCAGCGCGTAGCTCAGATACGACGGGTACTCCCGAAGGCCGGGAGGGAAGCCGCCGAACCCCTCCAGCCAGGCCAGCAGCCCCTGGTCGTCCCGGTCCGAGATCCGCTTGGGCACCGCGGCGTGCGGCGCCCGGCACGCGGAGACCAGCAGCGCGCGGGGCGCGCGCAGGCCGCGCCGGGCGGCACGGACGGTGAGTTCGTAGCCGAGGAGCGCGCCGAAGCTGTGGCCGAAGAGCGCGTACGGCAGGTCGAGCTCGTCCGAGATGCCGTCGAGCACGGCGTCGGCCAGCTCCTCCAGGGTGCCCGGCACCGGCTCCGCGCTGCGCACCCCGCGGCCGGGCAGCTCCACCGTCGCCAGCTCGATGCCGTCGGGCGGGGTGAGCCGCCAGGGGGCGAACGACCCGGCGCTGCCGCCCGCCTGGGGCAGACAGAACAGCCGCAGCCGGGGACTGGGCGCGGTCACCCGGCCGACGATCCACGGAGTGTCCGCCCCGTGCGCCGGTGTGCTCGCGGGGTGGGAGGCTCGTTCGGCGGCATGGGTTCGCATCCCGCTCCTTTCGTCGCCCGGCACTCACTCGGGGCGGTGGCCCCGGCGGGCCATCCTGGGGCGCCGGGGGCGGCCTGGCCAGGCACGGGGACCGGCAACCGGTCTGCCGCCCAATTGCCCCGAGCCTGCCTGGCCGGTGGGCCTCCCGCGCGATGAGGATCGTGCCGACCATCCCGCCCTTGTGCCCGAGGGGATCGCACTTCCATGACCGCTGTTCCTGACGAGGCAGCCGACTCGCCGCTCTTTGTCCTGGACGCCGTGAAGGCGGACCTGATGAAGGTCGAGTCCCTCACCCAGGCGTGTCTGAACTGGGACTACGGGAAGCGTGACAGCCGTGTCTGGAGCCTCTACGAGAAGAACAAGGCCGCTCAGTGGAACGCCTCGACCGACATCGACTGGGACTACGACGTCCAGTTCGGTGCCGAGCTGACGGAGGAGAACGGCGCCCGGCTGGCCGGCTTCGTCGTCGGCGAGGGCAGCCCGGTGCCGCGCGAGCTGCTCACCCGGTTCCGCTGGGAGTACCAGGCGTGGATGTGCAGCCAGTTCCTCCACGGCGAGCAGGGCGCGCTGGTGACCACCGCCCGGCTGGTGGAGACCGTGCCCGACATGGACGCCAAGACCTACGCCGCCTCCCAGGTCGCCGACGAGGCGCGCCACGTCGAGGCCTTCGCGCGCTACATGGACGAGAAGCTGGGCACCGTCTACCCGGTCAACCCCGGGCTCGGGACGCTGCTCCACGATGTGCTGTCGGAGTCCCGGTGGGACATCGTCTACCTCGGCATGCAGGTGGTCATGGAGGGCCTGGCGATCACCGGGCTCAGGCTCGCCAGCAGCGGCTTCGGCGATCCGCTGATCCGGCAGATCACCAAGATGGTCGCGAGCGACGAGGCCCGGCACATCGCCTTCGGCGTCACCTCGCTCACCGGCATGTACGAGCAGGCGACCACGGCGGAGATCCGTGAGCGCGAGGACTTCCTGCTGGAGTCCATCCGGCTGATGTCCCGCCGCTTCATGCTCCGTGAGGTGTGGGAGCGCATGGACCTCGACGTGGACAAGGGGCTGCGCTTCGCACGGACCAACCCGATGATGGCCACCTATCGGCAGCTGCTGTTCCAGCAGGTGATCCATGTGCTCCGGCAGCTGGGCCTGCTGTCGGAGCGGGTGAAGGAACTGCTGCTCGCGGAGAATCTGGTCCGCCCCGAGGTGATGACGAGCCGCTGACCCGGGCCGTCGACAACGCCCCGCTGCCCGGCGCACACCGTGCGCCGGGCAGCGGGGCGTTCGCGCGGGGTCAGTCCGCGGTCAGCGGCCGGGTCTGCGCGCCGTGCGCGCCGGCGCACAGCGCCTGCCAGATGACGCGGCGCCGCGGCTTTCCGCTGGAGGTGACCGCGATGCCGCCCTGGGGCACCTCGACGGACAGCAGCTCCGCGTCGCCGAGCCACGCGGACAGCACCTCGTGGGCGATCCGCCGCCACTCGGGCCGGACCCCCGCGAACACGGCCGCCCCCGTGGGCGTGCCGTCGCGGACCCCGAGAAGGACGGCGACCCGGCGCTCGGGCACACCCCGCTGGTGCAGCAGGGTCTCCAGGCTCTCCGCGAAGACCATCTTCCCGCTGACCTTGAGCCCGTCGCCCAGCCGGCCGATCACGAACAGCTGTCCGTCGCGCAGGAACCCCGCATCGCCGGTCCGCAGCCCCTGGCCGCCGAGGCTGGTGCCGGAGGCGGAACCGGCGTCGCCGAGATAGCCGTCGGCGATCGACACCCCGCTGACGACGATCTCGCCGACCTGCCCGTCCGGGAGTTCGGCGCCGTCCTCGGACACGATGGTCACCGTCCTGTCCGGCAGCGGACGCCCGCAGCCGACCACCGCCGTCCCGGCCAGGGACGCGGCGTCGCCGTCGTCAGCGCTGCCGGGGTGTCCCGTCGTCCAGCCCTCGCCCGGGGGCAGACCGGTCACCGCCAGGGTCGCCTCCGCGCTCCCGTACGCGGGGACCAGCGCCCCGCGGTCGAGGCCGTACGGCCCCAGCAGCGCGTGGAAGTCGCCCAGCACCCGCGGGTCGACCCGCTCCGCGCCGATGATCACGGCCCGCAGGGCGTCGAACCGCAGCCCCTCCAGATCGGCGGGGCGCACCCGGCGCAGGATGTACGACAGGCCGAAGTTGGGCATGGCCGTCAGGACGATGCGCCGGTCGCTGAGGCAGCGCAGATACCGCAGCGGCGAGCGGATGAAGTCGTCCGGCTGGAGCATCCACCCGTCGAAGCCGGTGACGACGACGTTCAGCAGAAAGCCGACGAGGCCCATGTCGTGGTGGACCGGCAGCCAGCTGGCCGCGGGGTACTGCGGGGCGCAGCCCAGCCAGACGCCCATCCCGCCGATGTTGGTCCGCAGGGCCTCGGCGGAGATCCGCACCCCGCGCGAGAAGCCGCTCGACCCCGAGGTGAACTGGAGCAGAGCCGTCTTCGGGAGCGGCAGCGGCCGCTCCAGCGGCTCGGCGTCCGTGACGAGCCGGTCGAAGACCACCGGCTCGCCGAGGCCCACTTCGGCGGCGACCTTGCGGATGCGCTCCAGCGACTCGTCGTCGCAGACGACGGCGGCGGGCCGCACGGTCTCCAGCAGCTGGGCGGCGTGCCTCTCGTACTCGTCGGCCCGCTGATAGGCGAACGGCGGGGCGAGGGAGCACGGTGTCGCGCCGGCGGCCAGGGCGCCGAAGAACGTGGCGACGAAGCCCGGGCTGGAGCGCTGCACCAGCGCCACCACATCGCCCGGCCGGACGCCGTCCGCCCGCAGCGCGGCGGCCGTGGTGAGCACCAGCCGGCCCAGGTCGCGATAGGACCAGAAGTCCCAGCCGTCCTCGTGGTTCGCGTAGTACAGGCCACGCTCGGCGGACGCCTCGTCCAGCCAGTCGAGCAGGCCTCGGTCCGGGTTTCCCAACGTCCCCGTCCTTTCCAAGTGGCCACGCCGGGTGCGTCCCGGGGCCGCTTGGACCCCGTGCCCGGCTGCCGCACAGCTTCGCCACGGGGCCCCGCGGTCACCAGGCAAGGGGCCGGTAACTCGCCCGCGGCCGGGCGGCATTTCGACCAGCAACCGCGATTGCCGGTCGATTGCCTGGTGAGTGGCCGCGCGGCCGGTGCAGCATTCGACCGAGATTCGAGCCCTTGGTCCGTCGGAGCGGTCCGTCGGAGCGCAGGAGAGAGCGGTTACGAACCTGATGACTTCACGCGACACCGAGCCCGGCCTGCTTCCGCTCACGGCCGCCCAGCGGGGCGTGTTCCACGCGCAGCGCCTCCAGCCCGACAACCCGGCCTACAACACGGTCGCCGTCATGGAGCTTCGGGGACCGGTGGACGGGGAGCTCCTGCGACGGGCGATCCGCCGCGCGGAGGGGGAGAGCGGCAGCTGGGACGTCGAGCTGGTGGAGCGGCCGGACGGCCTGTACCAGCGGCCGACCGCGCCCGGCCGCTCGACATGGCGGGAGCTCGACCTCGGCGGGGAGCCGGATCCCCTCGCGACGGCCCGGGCGCTGGTCGACCGCGACCGCGCCACCCCGCGCGACCTGTTCGAGGACGCGCTGTCCGGGCATGTGCTCATGCGGATCGGCGCCGACCACCATCTGTGGTACCAGCGCAGCCACCACATCCTGTCCGACGCCTTCGGCTCGGTGCTGCACTCGCGCAGGATCGCCGCCGTCTACGAGGCCCTGGCCGCCGGGACGGAGCCGGCCGGCGAGCCGCTGGGCCGGCTGCGGGACCTCCTGGCCGAGGAGGCGGAGTACGGCGCGTCCCAGGACCACGCCACGGATCGGGAGTACTGGACGGGGACCTTCGCCGACCGGCCCGAGACCGTCTCGCTCGCCCCGGGGGTGCCGACGGGCGCCGCCGGGCGCGCGCTCTCGGCGACCACGACCCTGTCCCCGGACGAGCTGCGGGCACTGCGGGACGCCGGGCGGGACGCCCGCGCCCCGTGGACGGTGCCGATGCTGGCGGCGGTCGCCGGCTATCTCCAGGGCATGACGGGGGCCGAGGACCTCACCATCGGCGTCCCGGTCACCGCGCGCGCCGGCGCCCGGTCGCGGAACGTGCCCGGCATGCTGTCCAACACCCTTCCGCTGCGGCTCGCCGTCAGCCCGGCGGAGGGCCGGGCGGCGCTGGTCCGGCAGGTCGCGCGGCGGCTCGGCGACCTCCTCACGCACCAGCGCTACCCGTACGACGAACTCCGCCGCGACCTGCGCCTCCTCGGTACCGACGAGCAGCTCTTCGGCGTGCTGGTGAACATCGTTCCGGCGGGCTCCGAGACCGCGTTCACCGGACTGGAGGCGCGCCTGACCGCGCTGTCCGGTGGCCCGGTCACCGATCTCAACATCACCTGCCACCCCGGACCCGACGGCCAGGGCGCGCGCGTGGAGTTCGAGGCGAACCCCGACCGCTACACCGCCGCCGAACTGACCGCGCACCAGGCCAGGTTCGGCGAGTTCCTGCCCCGGTTCCTGGCCGCCCCGCCGGACCTCCCGCTCGCCCGGGTGGACGTCCTGACGGCGGCCGAACGCGGCCGGGCGCTCGCCGTCGGCCGACCCCCGGGGCCGGCGCTCCACATCGCGCCGCGGACCTTCCCGGACCTGTTCGAAGAGCAGGTCCGCCGCACCCCGCACGCCCCCGCGGTCATCTCCGCCGCGGGTTCGCTCGACTACGCCGGCCTGAACTCCCGCGCCAACCGTGTCGCCAAGGCCCTGGTCGAGCGGGGCGCCGGACCCGAGCGCCTGGTGGCCGTCGCCCTGCCGCGCGGGATCGCCGCGCTGACGGCCGTGATCGCCGTCATGAAGGCGGGCGCCGCGTATCTCCCGGTCGACCTCGACTATCCGCGGGCGCGGGTGGCCGCCATGCTCGACGACACCGAGCCGCTGCTCCTGCTGACCACCCGCGCGGCCGACGACGGTACGCGGGCCCCGGGCGTGCCCCGGCTGTATCTGGATCCGGATCCGGACGACGCCGACGCGCCCACCGACACCGTCGCCGACGCCGACCTCGGTGACCGCGACCGCCGGGCGCCGCTGCGGCCGGAACACCCGGCGTATGTCATCTACACCTCCGGCTCGACCGGCCGCCCCAAGGGCGTCGTCGTCACCCACACGGGCCTGGCCGCCCTGCTGCGACACCAGAAGGACCTGCTCCGGCTGACCCCGGACACCCGGGTGCTCCAGTTCGCGTCGCCGAGCTTCGACGCCTCGGTGTGGGAGCTGTGCGTGGCGCTGCTCACCGGCGCCGCCGCGGTGGTCGCCCCGTCCGAACGGCTGGTGCCCGGGCCACCGCTGGCCGGCCTCGTGGCCGAACTGGGGGTCGACTGCCTGCTGCTCGCCCCCTCCGCGCTCTCCGCCATGCCACCCGACAGCCTGCCCCAGGGCGTCAATCTGGTCGTCGGCGCCGAGGCGTGCCCGCCCGAACTCGTCGCCCGCTGGTCCCCGGGGCGGCACATGGTCAACGCCTACGGCCCCACCGAGGCCACGGTCATCGCCACCCAGACCGGGCCGCTGTCCGGCCGGACCGTCCCGCCCATGGGCCACTCGGTCCCCGGCGGCCGGCTCCGGGTGCTCGACTCCGCGCTGCGGCCGGTGCCGCCCGGGGTGGCGGGCGAGGTGTATCTGAGCGGCGACGGGCTCGCCCGCGGCTACCTCGGCCGCCCCCGGGTCACCGCGGAGCGGTTCGTCGCCGACCCGTTCGGCGCGCCCGGCGCCCGGATGTACCGGACGGGCGACCTGGCCCGGTGGACGGCGGACGGCGGGCTGACGTATCTGGGCCGCGCCGACGGCCAGGTCAAACTGCGCGGCCACCGCATCGAACTGGGCGAGGTCGAGGCCGTCCTCGGCCAGGCGCCCGGTGTCGGCGGGGCCGTCGCGGCCGTCCGCGAGGACCGGCCGGGGATCAGACACCTGGTCGGCTACGCGGTCGCCGCGGCGGACACCGACCCGGCCGCGCCCACCCGGCTCGACGCGGCCGCGCTGCGCGAGTTCATGGCGGGGCGGCTGCCCGCGTACATGGTCCCGGCGGTGGTCGTGGTGGTGGACGCGGTGCCGCTCACACCGAGCGGCAAGGTGGACCGGGCGGCGCTGCCCGCGCCGAGTTTCGAGGCCGCGAACGAGTACCGGGCGCCCTCCTCCGGGCGGGAGCGGGTCCTCCAGGAGGTGTTCTGCGAGGTGCTCGGCCGTCCCCGGATCGGCGTGGACGACAGCTTCTTCGACCTCGGCGGCGACTCGGTCGTCGCCATGCGGCTCGCGGCCCGCGCCCACGCGGCGGGCCTCGCCGTCACCAGCAACGACATCTTCCGCCACAAGACCATCGCCCAGCTCGCCGAAGTGGCCCAGGACACCTGGCCGGAGGCCGCGACACCCGGGAACGCCGAGAGTTTGGTGCGCATCGACGCCGAGGAACTCGACGCGGAGGAACTCGACGAGCTCGAAGCCCAGTGGGAGACAACACGGTGAAACAGACATCCCTGGAAACGGTGCTGCCGCTCTCGCCGTTGCAGCAGGGCATCCTCTTCCACGCCCTCTTCGACGAGGGGGAAACCGAAGGCGGCGGCCCCAGCGGTCCCGGCGGCCCTGTCGATTTCTACACCGTGCAGACCCCCCTGGAGCTGACCGGCCCGCTCGACACCGAGGTGCTGCGCCGCTCCTGCCTCACCCTGCCGGCCCGCCACGCGAGCCTGCGCGCCGGGTTTCTGCGGCGCCGCTCGGGCGAGGCCGTCCAGGCCGTCGCCCGCGCGGTCGAGCCGCCGTGGGAGGAGGCCGACCTCTCCGGCTGCGACCCCGACGAGGTCCGGGCGCGGCTCGCCCGGCTGCTGGCCGAAGACCGCTCCCGGCGCTTCGAGATGACCAGGCCGCCACTGCTGCGGTTCACCCTGGTGCGGCTGGCGCCCGAGCGGCACGTCCTCGTGCTCACCAACCACCACATCCTGCTGGACGGCTGGTCGCTGCCCCTGGTCCTCGCCGACCTGTTCCGCATCTACCGGGACGGCGGCACCGCCGAACGGCTGGAGCCCGCCCCCTCGTTCGGCGAATACCTCGGCTGGCTCTCCGCACAGGACCACGCCGAGGCCGAGCGCGCCTGGCGGAGCGCGCTGGCCGGGCTCGACGGCGCGACGCTGGTGGCGGGCGGGTCGGGCACCGGCACCTCCGACCGCGGCCAGCAGCGCGTCGTCGCCGAGCTGACCGAGGCCGAGACGGCACGGCTCACCGCCGCCGCCCGGTCGCGGGAGCTCACCACCAACACCGTGGTCCAGGGCGCCTGGGCGCTGCTGCTGACGCTGCTCACCGGACGGCGGGACGTCGTCTACGGCAACACCGTCGCCGGGCGCCCGCCCCAGCTCCCGGGCAGCGAGCGCATGGTGGGGCTGATGATGAACACGGTGCCCGCCCGGGTCCGGGTGGACCCGGCCGAGCCCGTGGCGGACCTGCTGGCCCGCATCCAGCGCGAGCAGGCGGCCCTGACCGCGCACGAGTATCTGGGCCTCGCCGACATTCACCGAGCCGTCGGCGCCACCGAACTCTTCGACACCACCGTCGCCTTCGAGAACGTCCCCGTCGAACAGGCCGTCCAGGGCTCCTCGGTCGAGGGGCTCGCGGTGACCCTGCTGCGCGACGCCGTCGAGGACGCGTTCGAGGGCACCCACTACCCGCTGAGCCTGGCCGTCCACCCCGGCGCCCGGCTCCGCTTCGAACTCAACTACCGCGACGACGTCTGCACCGGCGAGGCGGCGGCCGAGGTGCTGCGCCGACTGTGCGCCCTGATGCGGGACATCGCCGACCGGCCCGAGCTGCCCGCCGGGCGGCTGCCGCTGTGCTCCGACGCCGAGCGGTGGACCGTCCTGCGGGCGTCGAGCGGCCGGAGCGTGGCGCACCCGGACCGGACCCTGCCCGAGCTGTTCGAGGAGCAGGCGCGCGCGACACCCGACGCGGTGGCCGTCACCGACGGCGCCACCACCCTGACCTTCGAGCGGCTCAACGCCGACGCCGACCGGCTGGCCCGGCTGCTGGTCGCCCACGGCGCGGGCCCGGACCGGCTCGTCGGCGTCGCCCTGCCCCGTACCGCGGCCGCGGTGACGGCGATCTGGGCGGTCTGGAAGTCGGGCGCCGGCTATCTGCCCCTCGACACCGAGCACCCGCTGGAGCGGATCGCGGCCATCTGCGCGGAGGCCGCACCGGCCCTCGTCCTGGCCACCGCCGCCACCGCGCACACGGTGCCCGAAGGGGTGCCCGTGCTCCGGGTCGACGAGGCGGAACCGCTCGACGAGGCCACGGACCCGGGCGCCGGAGAACGCCCCGACGCGCCGCTGCCCGGCCACCTGGCGTATGTGATCTACACCTCCGGCTCCACCGGCCGCCCCAAGGGGGTCGCGGTCGAGCACCGCAACCTGGCCAACATGTTCCACAGCCACCGGGCGAACTTCTTCGCACCGGAGCGCGCCCGGGCGGGCGGCCGGCCGCTGCGGGCGGCGCTCACCAACTCGCTGGGTTTCGACGCCTCGTTCAGCCAGTTGCTGTGGATGGTCGCCGGGAACGCGCTGCACATCGTCGACGACACCGTGCGCAGGGACGCCCTGGCCCTGGTCGACCACGCGATGGCGGCGGCGGTCGACGTGCTCGACACCACGCCGTCCGTCGCCCGCCAGATGCTGGCCGCGGGCATGTTCGAGGCGTCGGGGGAGCGGCATCGGATCGGTGTGCTGGCGCTCGGCGGCGAGGAGGTCGGCGACGACCTGTGGACCGAACTGCGGGGCGTGCCCGGCCTGTCGGTGTACAACCTCTACGGCCCCGCCGAGTGCACGGTCGACGCGATGCTGTGGCACGGCGACGGCGACGGCGATTGCGGGCCCGCCATCGGCCGGCCCGCCGACAACGCCCGGGTCTATGTGCTGGACGGGTTTCTGCGGCCGGTGCCGGACGGGGTGGTCGGCGAGCTGTACATCGCGGGCGACGGGGTCGCCCGCGGCTACCTGGGCCGCCCGGACCTGACGGCCGAGCGTTTCGTGGCCGATGTGTTCGGCCCGGCGGGCGCCCGCATGTATCGCACCGGAGACCTCGGACGCCGCCGTCCGGACGGGGTCGTGGAGTACCGCGGGCGCGCGGACTCCCAGGTCAAGATACGCGGCCACCGCATCGAACCGGGCGAGATCGAGGCCGCGCTGGCGGCGGCGCCCTCGGTGGCGCAGGCGGTGGCGGCGGTGTCCGCCGACCCGTCGGGCGCGCGGCGCGTCGTGGGGTACGTACGCCCCGCGCCCGGCGCCCGCCCCGACCCGGCCGCGCTGCGCGAGTTCACGGCGCGCCGACTGCCCGCGTACATGGTCCCGGCGGTCGTCATGGTCGTCGACGCGGTGCCGCTCACACCGAACGGCAAGGTGGACCGGGCGGCGCTGCCCACCCCCGGTTTCGAGGCCGCGAACGAGTACCGGGCGCCCTCCTCCGAGCGGGAGCGGGTGCTGCACGAGGTGTTCTGCGAGGTGCTCGGCCGTCCCCAAATCGGGGTGGACGACAGCTTCTTCGACCTCGGCGGCGACTCGATCGTCGCCATGCAGCTCGCGGCCCGCGCCCACCGGGCCCAACTGGCCGTCAGCACCAAGGACATCTTCCTCCACCCGACCATCGCCGGGCTCGCCGAGGTGGCCCGGGACACCGGCCCGCGCGGCGAGGCGCGGGGCCGGGACACCGCACCCGCGGCGCCGCTGGTCCCGCTCAGCGACGCCGAGCGGGCGGAGCTGGCCGAGGACGGCCGGCGGATCGCCGATGTGCTGCCGCTGACCCCCCTCCAGCAGGGCATGCACTTCCACGCCCTGCTGGCCGCCGACGGCGTCGACGTCTACACCGCCCAGGCGCCCGTACGGCTCGAGGGCCCGCTCTCGCCCGCCGCGCTGCGCGAGGCCGTCGGGGCGCTGGCCGCCCGCCACGGCGCCCTGCGGGTCTCCTTCACCCTCCTGAGCTCGGGCCGTCTGGTCCAGGCGGTGCACGAGGAGGTGAGCGTGGGGTGGCGGGAGGCCGACCTCTCGGACCTCGGCGAGGACGAGCGCCACCGCCGCCTCGCCGAGCTGATCGACGAGGACCGGCTCCGGCGCTTCGACCTCGCGAAGCCGCCGCTGCTGCGGGTCACCCTGGTCCGGCTCGCCGCCGACGACCATCTGCTGCTGGTGTCCTACCACCACGGGCTGCTGGACGGCTGGTCGCTGCCGCTGTTCTTCCGCGACCTGTTCGCCCTCTACGCGAGCGGTGGCGAGGCCGGTGGCCCGGTGCCGGTGCAGTTCGCCGACTATCTGCGCTGGCTCGACGGCCAGGACGGGGAACGGGCGGCGCGGGCCTGGACCGAGGCGCTGGCCGGACTGGACGAGCCCACGCTCGTCGCTCCCGACGCCGAGGCCGCCGCCGCGACCGTGCCCCACCTGGCGACCGAACTCCTCGACCCCGAGCGGACCACCGCGCTGACCACCGCGGCACGCGCCGCCGGCCTGACTCTCAACACCGTGATCCAGGGCGCCTGGGCGGTGGCGCTGGGCCAGCTGCTGGGCCGCGACGACATCGTGTTCGGCGCCACCTGCGCCGGACGCCCGCCGGAGCTGCCGGGCTCCGAGGACATCGTCGGCCTGCTGATGAACACCGTGGCGGTGCGGGTGCGGCTCGACCCGGCGCGCCCGCTCGTCCGGATCCTGGCCGACCTCCAGCGCCAACAGGCCGAGCTGGGCCCGTACCAGCACCTGGGCCTCGCCGACCTCCAGCGGGCCCTGGGCCTCGGCGAACTCTTCGACACCGTCGTCGGGTTCGAGAACACCCCCGTTGATGGTGAAGCTGTGCAGAAGCACGTCCCCGGCCTGCGGATCTCCGTGGACGACCGGCCCGTGCCCGGCGCCACCCACTATCCGCTCAGCCTGGTCGTGGTGCCGGGCGAGCGGCTGAGTCTCGAACTCAGCTACCGCGCCGACCTCTTCACCGCCGAGGCGAGCCAGGCCCTCCTCACCCGGGTGAGCAAGGTCCTCGACGGCTTCGTCGCCGACCCGGCCGCGCCGCTGGGCCGGATCGACCTGCTCACGGCGCAGGAGCACAAGCTGTTCCGCGCCACGGCCGACGGCCCCTCGCACACCGCCGCCCCGGCCACCTTCCCCGAGCTCTTCGAGGAGCGGGTACGGGCGCTGCCCGAGGCCGTCGCGGTGTACGACGGGCCGCTGGCCATCGGCTACGCCGACCTCAACGCGCGGGCCAACCGGCTGGCCCGGGCGCTGGTGGCCCGCGGTGTCGGCCCCGAGGACGTCGTGGCGGTCGCGATCCCCAAGTCGGCCCGCTCGCTCCTCGCCGTCCTGGCCGTCCTCAAGGCCGGCGCCGCCTATCTGCCGCTGGACCTCGGATACCCGCTGGAGCGGCTGCGCCAGGTCGTCGAAGACGCCGCGCCCGCCCTCGTGCTGACCACCGCCGACGCGGTCGGCCTGGTGGCCGAGGCGGGCGCCGGCCGGACCCTGTGCCTGGACGGGCCCGACGATCCGGCCGACCCGCGGGCCGTCGAGCGGGCCGACGCGCTGACCGACGGCTTGTCGGAGGCGAACCTGACCGACGCCGACCGGGTGGCGCCGCTGCGGCCCGACAACACCGCGTACCTCATCTACACCTCCGGGTCCACCGGCCGCCCCAAGGGCGTGCTGGTGCCCCACCGCGGCATCGCCGCCCTGGTCGCCCAGCAGCGCACGGGCCTGGCGCTGCGCACGGACGAGCGGGTGCTGCTGTTCGCCTCGCCGAGCTTCGACGCCTCCGTATGGGAGCTCGCCACCGCCCTGCTGACCGGGGCGAGCGCGGTCGTCGCGCCCGCCGACGCACTGCTGCCGGGGCAGGCCCTGGCGGCCACCGTGGCCCGGCACGGCGTGACCGCGCTGCTGCTGCCGCCGTCCTCGCTGGCCGTGCTGCCCGAGGGCGCCCTGCCGCCCGGGGTCACCCTGGTCGTGGGCGGTGAGGCGTGCCCGCCCGAGCTGGTCGAACGCTGGTCGTCCGGCCGCCGCATGGTCAACGCCTACGGCCCGACCGAGGCAACCGTCATGGCGACGATGAGCCGCCCTCTGACGGGCCGGACCAGACCGCCGCTCGGCGACCCGGTCACGGGCGCGCGCGTCCATCTGCTGGACGGCGCGCTGCGGCCGGTGCCAGTGGGCGCGCCCGGTGAGCTGTATCTGGCGGGCGAGGGGCTGGCGCGCGGCTATCTGCGCCGGGCCCCGCTCACCGCGGAGCGCTTCGTGGCCGATCCGTTCGGCCCCGCCGGGTCGCGGATGTACCGCACCGGCGACCTGGCGCGCCGCACGCCGGACGGCGCGCTGGAGTATCTGGGCCGGGCGGACCAGCAGGTCAAGGTGCGCGGCTTCAGGATCGAGCCCGGCGAGATCGAGACGGTGCTGGCCGACGACCCGTCGGTCGCCCAGGCGGCCGTGGTCGTCCACGAGGACCCCGCCGGCCGGCGCCTGGTGGCGTACGCCGCCCCGGCTGCCGGCGCCCGGCCGGACCCCGCGGCCCTGCGTCGGCGGGTCGCGGCCGCCCTGCCCGACCACATGGTGCCCGCGGCCGTGGTCGTCCTCGACCGGCTGCCGGTCACGCCCAGCGGCAAGCTCGACCGGGGCGCCCTGCCCGCCCCCGACTTCTCCGGCACCCCCGCCGGCCGGGCCCCCCGCACCGCCCGTGAGGAGCGGCTGTGCGCGCTGTTCGCACAGGCCCTCCGGGTGGAGCGGGTCGGCATCGACGACAGCTTCTTCGACCTCGGCGGCGACTCGATCAGCTCCGTCAAGCTCGTCACCCTGGCCCACGCCGACGGCCTGGACATGGCGCCGCGCGATGTGTTCACCCACAAGACCGTGGCGGCGCTCGCCGAGGCGGTGAAGGAACTCGCCCCGGAAGCGGACATGGCCACGGACGCGGCCGACCCGGACGAGCCGCTGGTCACCCTGGACCAGCACGAACTCGACGCCTTCGCCGAGGACTGGCAGGAGCCCGTCTGAGCCACCGGCCACCGCCGGGGGAGCCCCCTTTCGGCGGTGGCCGGACACCACGATCGCACGACCACTGGGCCAACACGGCCGGGACCCTGCTCGGTCGGCCCCGTGAGGCACCACCACGCGGCCCGGCAGCGGTGCGCGGGCCGCACAGGACCGAACGACGGACGACCCGAGCGGTCACGACCCGGTGGAGGACCATCGACATGACAAGCACCTATTCAGCCGTTGCCGCCCTCCGCCAGGCGGCGGCCGACCCGGTCCCCGACAGCCCGGACACCCCGCTCGAATATCACCTCGACGCCGAGGAAGCGGCCCAGCTGCGGGCCGCCGCGGCTCGGCTCGCGGACACCCACGGGGCGCCGGACCGGCCGGAGTTCTACGACGGCGGCCACGCGGCCGAGGAGCTGCTGCCCGCGGGGCTGCGCGGCTTCCTGCTCTCCTACCGCCGCACCGAGAGCACGGCCGCGTGCCTGGTGCACGGCTTCCCGGTGGACGACGCCCGCATCGGCCCCACCCCCGGCCACTGGGGCGAGGCCATCGAAGGCGAGGCGGCCAGGGAGCAGGAGCTGTGGCTGGCGATGTGCGGGCTGGCGCTGGGCGACCCGTTCGGCTGGGCGACCCTCCAGGAGGGCCGCATCATCCAGAACATCCTGCCCATCCGCGGCGACGAGCGGCGCCAGAGCGGCTACGGCAGCGAGAGCCTGCTGGAGTTCCACACCGAGGACGGCTTCCACCCCAACCGCTGCGACTATCTGCTGCTGCTGGGCCTGCGCAACCCGGACCTGGTGCCGACCGTCGTGGCGTCCGTCCGCGATGTCCGGCTGAGCGAACACGACCGCACGGTGCTCGCCGAGGAGCGCTTCCACATCCTGCCGGACACCGAACACATCCGGCAGCTGGAGGACTCCGCGCCCCGCCACCCCGCGCTGGCCAGGCTGCGTGAGATGACGGACCGGCCCGTGCCCACCGCCGTGCTGTTCGGTGACCGGCTCGACCCGTATCTGCGCATCGACCGGCCCTTCATGCGCGTGGCCTCCGAGGACTCCGAGGCCGCGGCCGCCCTCGACCGGCTCATGGACGAACTGCGGCGGGTGCAGCGGGAGATCGCGGTGGGCCCCGGCTCGCTGCTGGTCGTGGACAACTACCGCGCCGTGCACGGCCGCCGCCCCTTCACTCCGCGGTACGACGGGACCGACCGCTGGCTCAAGAAGCTCACCGTCAGCCGCAATCTGCGGCGCAACCTCAGCGGATACGCCCTGGAACACCCCCGTGTCATCGTCTGAAACCGGTCCCGGCACCGCCCCGCGGCCCCCACGGAAAGGCAGCCACACCCCATGCGCACCGTCATCGTGTCCGGCGCGTCCAGCGGCATCGGCCACGCCACCGCCGAGCGGTTCGCCCGCTCCGGCGACTATGTGGTCAACCTCGACCTCCAGCCGCCCGCCCCGGGCACGGCGGACGGCCCCCGCGACGGCGGCGGCCAAGTCCGCTGGATCGAGCTGGACGTCGCCGACTGGTCGGGCGTCCGCGCCGCCGTCGACCAGGTGCACGCCGAGCGCGGCGCCGTCGACGTCGTCATCGCCAACGCGGGCATCAGTGTCCGGCACGGCATCCTCGACCTCACCGAGGACGACGCCCGGCGCACCCTGGACGTCAACCTGATGGGCGTCCTCGCCCTGTGGCGCCACGCCGTCCCGCACATGCTGCGCCGCGGCGAGGGCGTGCTGCTCGCGACGGCTTCGGTCAACGGCTCCCGCGGCTATCCGCTCTACGCGGACTACAACGCCAGCAAGGCGGGGGTGGCCTCGCTGTGCCAGACCTTCGCCGTCGAGCTGGCCCCGCTGATCAGGACCGCCTGTGTGGCGCCCGGCGCGGTGCTGACACCCATGCAGCGCGCCGAGTACACCGACGCCATGCTCGACGAGGTCAACGAGCGCATCCCGGCCCGCCGCCACGCCCTCCCCGAGGAGATCGCGGACGTGTTCCACTTCCTGGCCTCCCCGCAGGCGTCGTTCGTCTCGGGTCAGCAGTTCGTGGTGGACGGTGCCGAGACCGCCGGGGCGACCACCGCGTTCTTCCCCGGCCCGACCAAGCCGCTGGGCTGAGCGCGCCCCCACCCCGTACCCCCGCGCCCCGCCGCCCCAGCCTTCCGCCTCCCGCCGCCGAGCCGAGGACATCGCCATGGACACCCGCCGGGCTCCCGCCCCACAACCGCCCGACCAGCTGGATCTCGCCGACCCCCTGCTGCACGCCCACCACGACCTGGGGCCGCTGTGGCGCCGGCTGCGTACCGAGGCCCCCGTCCACTGGCAGCCCGAGACCGCGCGCGGCCCGGGGTTCTGGGTGGTGAGCCGCTACGCCGATGTCGTCTCGGTGCTCAACGACAGCGAGACCTTCACCTCCGAGCGCGGCAATGTGCTCGACACCCTGCTGGCGGGCGGCGACTCGGCGGCCGGGAAGATGCTCGCCGTCACCGACGGCAGGCCGCACCAGGCGCTCCGCAGCGCCCTGCTGAAGCCGTTCTCGCCGCGCTCCCTGGAGGTGGTGGTCGACAGCGTCCGGCGTGGCACCCACGCGCTGGTCGAGGAGGCGGTGGAGCGGGGCGAGGTGGACTTCGCCGCCGAGGTGGCCGCGCACATCCCGCTCGCCGCCATCTGCGACCTGCTCGGCGTCCCGGCCTCCGAACGGCGGCACATCATCGACCTCACCTCCGGCGCGCTGTCGTCCGCGGACGGCGCGCCCACCGAGGAGGCGACCTGGGCGTCCCGGAACGGCCTGCTGCTCTACTTCTCGGAACTGGCCGCGCAGCGCCGCGCCAAACCGTACGACGACGTGGTCAGCCTCCTGGTGACCCGGGAGATCGACGGCAGGCCGCTGACGCACGAGGAGATCGTCTTCAACTGCTACAGCATCATCATGGGCGGACACGAGACGACCCGCTTCGCGATGGTCGGCGGGCTGCACGCGCTGATGGAGCGCGAGGACCAGTGGCGGGCGCTGTCCGACGGCCGGGCCGAGATCGCCCCGGCCGTCGAGGAGGTGCTGCGCTGGACCACCCCGGCGCTGCACAGCGGCCGGACCGCGACCCGGGACGTCCTCCTGGACGACCGGTTCGTCGAGGAGGGCGACATCGTGGTCACCTGGTTGGCCTCCGCCAACCGCGACGAGCGGGTCTTCGACCGGCCGGACGACTTCGACCTGTCCCGCACCCCCAACAAACACCTGTCGTTCGCCCATGGCTCGCACTTCTGCCTCGGCGCGTTCCTGGCCCGCGCCGAGCTGACGGCCCTGCTGGAGAGTCTGCGGCAACTCGTCGCCAAGGCCGAGCCGGCGGGCCCGCCCCGGTATGTGTACTCCAACTTCCTGAGCGGCATGTCGGCTCTGCCGGTCGCCCTCACGCCGAGTTGCCGAGTGCTTGCCGGGCCCGTTGCCTGGGAGGCGTCCTCGGCCGCGCTTACCGTCGGAAACATGACTCACACTCCTGCCGCCGTCGGCGCCGAAGCGGTCTCCCCCGTGGTGTGCGGCATGGTCCGCCTGGTCGCCCCGCGCAAGCTCGACCAGGTCGAGCTCGACCACCGGCTCGTCGGCGACCTCGGTTTCCACTCCCTCGTGCTCGCGGAACTCGGCTACAACCTGGAGGACCTGTACGGCCTCCGGACGCTGACCCCCGAGGAGACCATGAAACTGGAGCGCGTCCGGGACGTGATCGAGTTCGTCTCCACCGAGGTGGCCGGCGGCCGGGCCCAACTGCCCCCCGACGACGAGGTCGCCGCCCTCTTCGCCCGCTACGGCGCCGACGCCCCCGCGGCCCCCACGGCATGACCGGCGAGGCGTCCGACCGCCCCTCCTACGCGCTGGCCGCGGACTTCGAGCGGGTGCTCGGCGACCCGGCGGCGCCCGGCGGTCCGTTCAGCCACGCGGAGACGGTGGCGCACGAGGAGCTGGGCGAGCTGCCCCCGGGGGCGGTGGAGCTGGTCCGGTCCTGGGGGTTCAGCGGCTTTCTGGTGCCCGAGGAGTTCGGCGGCCGGCTGCGCAACCTGGAACAGCTGGTCCTGCTGACCCGTTCGCTCGCCCGCCGCAATCTGACGGTCTCGGTGATGTTCGGCTCGGCGCTCCTGGGCGTCAACCCGGTGTGGCTGTGGGGCGAGGAGGAGCAACGGGCCCGGGTGGCGCGGGGCCTCCTCGACGGGGACCTCGCCTGTTTCGCGGTGTCCGAGCCGGACCACGGCAGCGACCTGGGCACCAATGAGACCACGGCGGCGCCGGACGGCGACGGGTATGTCCTCACCGGGGAGAAGTGGCCCGTCGGCAACGCCACCCGGGGCCGTTTCCTCACCGTCTACGCGGCCGTCGAAGGCGTCGGCCCGTCCCTGCTGCTGGTCGACAAGAGGCGGCTGGCGGCCGGGAGCTGGGACAACCACCCCTTCGTACGGACCGTGGGCCTGCGCGGCCACGACCTCAGCGGGATCACCTTCCGCCGGACCGCGGTGCCCGCCGGCGCGTTGCTCGGCCGCCCCGGCGGGGGCCTGGCCCAGATCCTTCAGGTGCTCCAGATCACCCGCACGGCGATCGGTGCGCTGTCGCTCGGCACCATGGACTCGGTGCTGCGGATCGCGCTGCGCCACGCGCGGGAGCGGGTGCTGTACGGGCGGGAGATCTACGGCATCCCCGTCATCCGGCGGCACCTGGTGCGCTCACACCTCGATCTGCTGATCGCCGAGTGCGTGACGCTGCCGGTGGCCCGCTCGCTGTCGGTCGCCCCGTCCCGGCTCAGCCTGTGGTCCTCCGTGGTCAAGTACCTGGTGCCCACGCTGGGCGAGGAGGTCCTGCAGGAGGCCGCCCGGGTCCTGGGGGCACGCGGCTATCTGCGCGAAGGGGTCGCCTCGGGCGCCTTCCAGAAGCTCCAGCGCGACCACGCGATCGCGAGCGTCTTCGAGGGCACCACACACGTCAACCTCCATGGCATCGCCTCGCAGCTGCCCGCCGTGGCCCGGGTGGCCGACCGTCCCGCCCCCGGCCAGGAGGCCGTGCTGCGCCCGCTCTTCGACTGGTCCGAGGAGGCCCCGGTGTGGCACCCCTCGGGCCGGGCGCTGCGGCTGACCAACGCCACCGAGGACGAGATCACCCGGGGGTGGGGCCCGGCAGCGGCCGAGGCCCGGCTGATCGCGGAGCGCGAGCTCTCGCCGCCCGAGGCCGACGCGCTCGTCAAGGTTCTTGACGCGCTGTCGGCGCGCCGCGCGGCCTTCTACACGCGGATCGCCGCAGAGTCGCTCGACGCGACGACGACGGACGGTCAGGACCGGGCCGCCGAGCACTGCGTCCACCACGCGGCCGCCTCGTGCCTGTACACCTGGCTCTACTCCTTCGCGGAGGAGCGGACCCGGGCCGGGGGCACCGGATGGCTGGTCCTCGTACTGCAACGGCTGCTGTGGCGGCTCGACCCCACGGCCGAGCCGGACGAGGCGCTGCTGCCGTGGCTGGAGGAGCTGATGTTCGCTTGCCTCGACGGCCCGGAGTACTTCTCCCTCCGGGCCGTCAAGGCGGCCGCCGGAACGGCGGCAGGCTGAGCGGGATGGCCGGCCCCCGGTCAGGCGGCGGGCCGGCCGGCGCGGCCCAGGGGCAGCGGCTCGGCCGACCGGGCGGTGCCGGAGTCGGCGGACGCGGCGGTGTTCTGGGGGTGTTGCCGTTCCAGCTGTGTCACCACATGCCGCACCAGCGCGTGCACGCGGTAGGTGTACTGCCGCTCCCGGTGGGTCTGCACCAGCGAGGCGTCGACGAGCTCGGCCAGCAGATGCGCCACCCGCACCAGGTCCGGGCGGCGGCTCGGCTGCGCGGTCAGCACATCGTCCAGCGTGAAGCCGTCCGGCAGGGCCACCAGGTCGCGCAGCAGTTGCCGGTGCGGGGCGGGGAGCAGGTCGTAGCTCCACCGCACACTGTCGGACAGCGTGCGATGGGCGCTCAGGCCCCCCGTGTCGGCCTGGCCGAGCAGATGGAAGAGCGTGTCCTCCTGGAGGAGCGAGGTCAGCGGCAGCGATCTGAGCCGCTGGGCGGCGATCTCGATGGCCAGCGGCACGCCGTCGAGGAGCCGGCACAACCTGGTGACCATCGGGAGGTGATGGGCGAGATCCAGGGTCGGCAGCCCGGCCTGCACCCGGCGCAGAAGAAGCTCCACCGCGCTCGGCACCGGCATGTCGCGGCCCTTGGGCCCGTCCACGCGCAGCGGCTCGACCTCCCAGGTCTCGGCCGCGCCGGCGGCCGGCGCGCGGCGCGAGGTGACCAGCAGATGGAGCCCGGGATGTTCGTCGAGCAACTGCCGTGCGAGACGGGCGGTCTGCTGCGCGACGTGTTCGGCGCCGTCCAGGATGAGCAGTCTTCGCCCGCTGTGCACCCTTCGGGCCAAGTACCCCGATTCGCTGGTGAATTCCCGTGTGATGCGCGTCAACTCGGCTCCTGCGTAAGCGGGGTCGAGGTGTTCGGGCGGGCAGTCGCGCAACTCGACCACCGCGACCCCGTCGCGGAACAGCGGGCGCAGCCGGGACGCCGCCGCGAGGGCCAGCCGCGTCTTGCCCACACCGCCGGGCCCGGTGACCACGACCAGTCGGCTGCGCTGCGCGGAAGCCAGGATATGGCGCATATCGGTCTGTCTGCCCACTAACGGATCGCCCAGGGGCCGGGGGCCGTGCCACGGCGAGAGCTCGGCCGTGCGGTGCGACTGCGCGTCCTGGTGCTGGTCGGGCACCACCGTCATGTCGTCACCGCCCCAGGAAGCCGCCTCAGGGAGCGGGGCGGGCCCCGCGCCCAGGGCGCTGAGCAGCAGTGCGACCGACGTTCTGCGCGGGTTGGTATTGGAGCCCGTCTCCAGATTGCGGATCGTCCGCACGCTGACACCGGAGCGCTCGGAGAGCTCCTCCTGCGTCCAGCCGGAGATCCTGCGCTGACTGAGGAGAAAGTCCCGCAGCTGATGAATGTCGGTCCTGTCGAACGACATGAAGTCATTCGGAATTACCATTGAGTTAATCCCCCTTAGCGATGACACATGCGCTGCCCTTGCGCATCTCGTACCGTGCGCCGCCTGATGAGCCGGGGCCCGGGGGCCGGGCCCCGGCGGAATCGACCCTCATCAAATCCCCGTGACATCGAATCGTCCCAATTGGCGCGACTTCCAGGGTGTTCCGGTGTGGCAAGAAAGGGACCCTACTCGACAACTCGCCCGAGTGGGAGTGGTAGCCTTGACAGGAAGGCGCCACTTGTCCACTAGTTGACAAATCTGCCGATGCGGCTGTATCGAGACATCCCGCCGCCCCGACATCTCGGCATTCCGGCATTCCGCGCTCCCAAAACATTCGTTCGCCATCGCAGAGTCGCATTCCCCGGCGCTCCCTTCGTTGCCCCCTCGACGAGCGGCAATTTCCCCCGTGAGTTGCCGGTGTACTGCCTGGCCCGCGTCGTGACGCATCGACCAGCATGCTGCGCGAGATCCACTGCGCAGGCCCGGACGGGCGACACGGTGAACGGACAGGGGGGCGGAGACGATGGCGCGGTCACGTCCCGAGGGGCCCGAGAAGGCCGAGGAGACACAGAGCGCTCAGGGGAGCCCGCCGTCGCTGTGGCGCGACCGCGACTATCTGTACTGGTGGTCCGGGAACGGCCTGTCCACGCTGGGCACCAGCGTCTCCACGCTCGCCTTCCCCCTGCTCATGCTCTACACCACCGGGTCGGCGACGCAGGCGGGCACCATCACCGTCCTGCACATGCTCGGCAAACTCGCCACCCTGGCGGTGGGCGGGGCGCTGGCGGACCGGGTGTCGCGCCGCGCCATCCTGTGTCTGGTCCCCCTGGCCGAGGCGGCCTCGATGGCCGCCGTCGCCCTGCTGGTGTACCGGGGCGATCCATCGGTCCTGGCGCTCGACGCGCTGGCGCTGGTCGGCGGGTTGGCCGCCGGGCTGAAGATCGGCGTCTCGACGCCGGTGCTGCGCCGGATCGTTCCCAAGGAGCAGATCGCCGACGCGACCGCGCAGAGCATGGGCCGCGACATGGTGGTCCAGCTCGTGGGCGCCCCCCTCGGCGGGCTGCTGTACTCCATGGCCCGCTGGATCCCGTTCCTCTTCGACGCCGTCTCCTTCGTGTTCATCACTCTGAGCTCGCTCCTCATCCGCCGCCCCCTCGGCCCGGACCGGCGTGCCGACGGCGAGCGGCGGACCGGTCTGGCCGCGGACATGAGGGACGGCCTGCGCCTGATCAGACGCAGCGACTACCTGGTGTTCACCCTCGCGTGGGGGGCTCTGCTCAACACCGTGGCGCAGGGGCTCACCCTCCTGTTCATCGTGCTGGTGCGGCACCGCGGCGGCGGGCCGACGGCGGTCGGTGTCGCGACCTCGCTGGCGGTCGCCGGCGGTGTCATCGGGGCCGTCGCGGGACCGTGGCTGATGCGGAGGCTGGGCGCGCGGCGGGTTCTGCTGCTGTCCGCCTGGGTCTTCGTGGCGTCCTTCGCCGTCGTGGCGCTGGTGCCCCAGCCATGGCAGATCGGCCTGGTGCTGATGTTCGGCATGACCAGCATGGTGCCGATGAACGTCGTGATCGAGTCGTACGAGGTGCGGCTGGTCCCGGACGCGTATCTGGGCCGGGTCGCCGCGACCGGCCAGTTCTTCTTCCAGGCGATGCAGTGGATCGGCCCGCTGGCGGCCGGGGTCCTCGCCGACGCCCTGGGGGTGGAGGCGGCCGTGCTGATCCTGGCCGTGGCCATGGCCCTGCTGGCGATCGCGCTGCACACCGCCCGGCGCCAACTGAGCGTCCTGGACATCCCGCTGGCCGAGGTGGCCGAACTTCCGGCCCCGCCCCCGGCGGCCGGCCGTCCGTCCGAACCCGAACCCGATCACCCGCACGCCGGGGGCTCGACCCTGAAGCGGTGAACACCCACCTGTGGGAGCGAAGGGACAACACGTGGCCACTTCAGTGGAGATGGGCATCGTCGCGACGGGCACGGCCTTCGGCGAACGCCGTGGGGTGGCCGGGACGGCGGCCGAGTACGTACCCGATCCCGAGGTCGTCGGCACCCTCGGGTACGAGACCTACCACCGGGTGGCCGGCGGTGTCACCGCGACCGACCTCGCCGCCGAGGCCGCCAGGTCGGCCCTGGCCGAGGCGGAACTCGACATCGTCGACATCGACCTGATCGTCGTCGGCCACTCCGACATCCCCGAGTACCTGGGCTGGGACTCCTCGGCGGCCGTGGCCAGGGCGCTGGGCGCCTACGGCACCCCCACCGTGCTGCTGACCCAGGTGTGCGCCGCCTGGTCGGTGGCGCTCGACCACGCGGCGGGCGCGATGGCCCTCTCGGCCGACACCGACACCGTGCTGGTGGCCCTGGTCAATGTGGCCAGCGAGGCGCACACCAACCGGATGGACTTCAACGGCGCGATCGCCAGCGACGGCGCCGTGGCGGCCGTGCTGCGGCGTGGCCATCCACGCCTGCGGCGGCTCTCCTCGGCCCACTTCACCAATCCCGAGTACGCGGACTTCTTCCGCGTCGAGTTCGGCGGCTCCGCCGCTCCGCTGCCGCCCGCGGGCCGGGCCGATCTGCACGCGGACCCGATGGCCGGGATCTTCCGCCACTTCGGCCGCGACCCCGAGCGCTTCCAGGTGTTCATGAAGGAGATCAGCGGGCGGATCGCGGACGTGGTCGACCAGGCCCTCACCCGCGCGGGAAAGGGCCGCACTCAGCTCTCCCGCCTCATCTACCTCAACGACAACCAGCAGACGATCCGCGAGGCCGCCGAGGCGGTCGGCCTCCCCATCGAGCGCACCAACGCCGCACTCGCCCGCGAACTGGGCCACATGGGCGCCGCCGACCAGCTGATCTGTCTGCGGCGGCATCTCGAGGCCGGAGAGGTGTCGCCGGGGGATCTGGTGGCCCTCGTGGGTGTGGCAGCGCCGGGCATGCACTGGTTCTGCACGCTCATCGAGGCGTGAGGGAAGTCAGCGACCAGTGGAGGGAAACCCCATGCCCGCACAGCCCCACGCCGCCGCTCCGGCGACCGCGCCCGCCGTCTCCGAGGACGACATCGCCGCCTTCGTCGTCGAGCGGTTTCTGCCCGGCGTCGACCCGGCCGAGCTCGACGCGGACTACGACCTGCTGGCCACCGCCGTGATCGACAGCCTCGGTGTGCTGCGGATCGCCGAATGGCTGGCCGACCGCCATGGCGTCGCCGTCCCCGACGAGGCGCTGACCACCCGGGGCTTCCGCTCGGTGCGCGCCATCCGCATCACGGCCGAGCGCGCGGCGGCCGGGGAGGGGAGGGCATGACCCGCACATTCGTGACGGAGTTCGCGCGCCACGCGGCCGCCAGGCCCACCGCCCCCGCGCTCATCTGGGAGGGCCGCGCGGTCGGTTACGGCGAGCTGTACGCCATGGCCTGCCGGGCGCGTACGCAGGTGGTGACCGCCGCCCCGGACGCCGCCCGGCCGGTGGGTCTGCGGATGCGCAAGTCCCCCGGGGCGGTGGCCCTGGTGCTGGGCGCTCTGATGGCCGGCCGCCGCCTTCTGCTGCCGTCCCACGAACTGCCCGAGACACCGGCCAAGGAGCTGTACCAGCAGGCGGGCTGCCAGGCCGTGCTCGGCCTGGCCGAAGGCCCGCTGATCGACGGGGTGGTGGACCCGGACGCGGTGTCCGGGGGCGCCGGGGAACACCTGCCGCCCGCTCCGGTCGACGACGACGCCATCGGCTTCATGCTCACCACCTCCGGCTCGACCGGCCTCCCTAAGATCGTGCCCCTGTCGTTCGGCGCGGTCACCCGGTTCACCGCGTGGGGGGCCGAGACCTTCGGGATCGCCGAGGGCACCACCGTCCTCAACTACGCGCCACTCAACTTCGACCTGTGCCTGCTGGATGTGTGGACCACCCTGACGTACGGCGGCACCGTCGTGCTGGCCGACCCCGACCGGGGCGCCTCGGCCGGGTATCTGCGCGATCTGGTGGCGGACCACCGCGTCTCGCTGATCCAGGGCGTGCCGTTGCTCTTCCAACTGCTCATGGAGGCGTCGGCCGGTGAGGAGCCGCTGGAGGTGGCCCGGCATCTCGTCTTCGCCGGTGACAGCATGCCCGCGCGGGTGCTGTCCGGGCTCTCCGCGGTCTTCCCGTACGCCCGCTGGTACAACAACTACGGCTGCACCGAGACCAACAACAGCTTCCTCCACGAGGTGGACCGCGACCGGGCCGTCCGCGTCCCGCTGCCGATCGGCCGCCCGCTGCCCGGTGTGAGCTGGCTGATCGTCGGCGCGGACGGGCGCGCCCTGACCGGCCCCGGACAGGGCGAGCTGTTCGTCAACACCCCGTTCCAGACCGCGGGTTATGCGAATGTGCCGAACGACGCGAAGTTCGGCCCGCACCCGGACGGCGTCCCCGGCCTCGTCTACTACCGCAGCGGCGACATCGCCACCCGGCACGAGGACGGTTCCCTCAGCGTGCTCGGACGCACCGATTTCATGGTGAAGGTACGGGGGTTCCAGGTGAGCACCCAGCAGGTCGAGTCCATCCTGCTGGAGCACCCGGCGGTGGCCGAGGCCGCCGTCGTCGCGCTCCCCGACCCGGTGGCCGGACACCGTCTGCACGCGCGGCTGCGCCTCGCCGAGCCGGGCTCCGTGGGGGTGCTGGCCCTGCGGCAGTACTGCGCGGAGCGCACGGTTCGGGCGGCGATCCCGGGCGTGATCGAGACGGTGACCGACCCGCTGCCCAGGACCTCCACCGGCAAGGTCGACCGGAACCGGATCAGGGAGTCCCTGCTCGCCGCCGAAGCTTAACTGAACGTCACCGCGCCGCGCGGAAGCTCTTGAACACTCCGCTCACGCCCACGGCGAGCACGATCAGCGCCGTCCCGGCATAGGCCTGGTCCGAGGACGACCACAGGGTCTCGGCGTCCTTGAGGAAGTCCGGGTTGAAGAAGTCCCGCTGGTAGAGGACCCAGGCCAGGGGCAGCGTGAACAGCGCCTGGGCCACGGCGTTTCCGGTGGCCAGCGGGATCGTCCAGCCGCGCGCCGCCACCCGGGCCAGCTGGACCACGGCGAGCCCGGCGAGCCCGGCGAGCATCGGCCAGATCCAGCCCGACCACAGCCCCGGGGCGAGCACCTCGATGTGCTTGCCGTCCCCGCCCGCGCCGTCCATCCGGTAGGGCTCGGCGGTGTGCTGCCAGATGATCAGCCCGAACAGCAGCGTCACCCACACCGCCGCGGCGCAGGCCGCGACGCCGCCCTTGTCCGGCTCCCGCACCTCGGGCAGATCGTCGGGTGTCCAGGTGGCGGCGTCGACCACGCCCTTGCGGTGACGGACCCGCTCCAGCACGCCGAACACCACGGTGAGCACGGCGATGATCTGACAGCCGAGCGTGAACAACGTGCTGATGCCGCCGCCTATCGCCGCGCCCAGGTCGTCGTCGTCCAGCACATCCAGCACGACGACCCCGAACGTGATCGCCGGCAGGACGGTGCACAACAGCGTGACCAGCAGCCGGATATAGGTGGAGTAGAGGTCGGGCCCGATCAGGGCGAGCGGGCGCTCCGAGTAACGGGCGGCGTACCGCACCGGGTCGCCGAGCTCTCTGAGCACCTCGCGCTCCGCCACGCGCGGGTCGGCCGGACCGCGCCCCTCGACGGTGTCGGCGATGGTGGTGCGCAACTCCTCGGCGATGTCCTCCCGCTGGTCGGCCGGGAGCCGCCGGACGACCTCGTGCACATAGCGTTCGGTGAGCACACTCGTACTCATCCACTCTCCTCCGTAAGTCGTGAAATCGAGGCGACGAGGTCCTGCCACTCGCGCACCAGGCCGCTGCGGACCCGGGACCCATCGGGGCTGACCTGGTAGAACTTCCGCGGCCTTGACTCGTCGGTGTTCCATTCGCTGGTGAGCAGGCCCTGCTTCTCCAGTCGGCGCAGCAAGGGGTACAAGGTGTTGCCGTCGACGGTAACCCCCGCGTCGTTGAGCGTTTCCAGGAGCGCGTAGCCGTAACTCGGCTTCCGGAGCAGCGCCAGGCAGGCCAGCACGACCGTCCCGCGGCGAAGCTCCTGAGCCTGGGCAAGGGTCAGATCTTCTACGGACACACGTCACACGATACTGTGCGGCACACACTAATGTCACCCCTGCGGGCCGGGGCGTGGCGCCGAGGTCGGGAGGGTGATCGTCACCGAGGGGGCGCCGTCGGCGGTGTGCTCCACGGTGCCGCCCATGGCCTCGACGAGATCCCGGGACAGCCGCAGCGCGGAGCCCTCACCCTCGCGCCCCGCCGGCGCGCCGGCCATGTCGTCGGCGGTCGGCCTCGAGATCCGGACCGTCACCCGGTCCGGTTCCACCTCGGCGGTGAGGGCCGGCGGGGCGTCGGGCGGACTGTTGCGCAGGGCGTCGGCCACCAGCGTGGCCAGCACCCGGGCGAGGAGGGCGGCGTCGGCGATGACGTCGGGCAGCTGTTCCGGCAGCCGCAGCAGGATGGAGTGGCCGCCGGGGCCGAGGTCGTCGAGGGCCGCGGTCAGCACCTCGTCCAGGTCGACCGGGCGCAGATAGAGGGCTCCGGCGCGCGGCCGACCCGGCTCCTCGGGCTCCGCCCCCGCGGCGCCCCGGGCGAGCCCGCCCCGGGTGTGCGCGATGCCGAGTTGCGTGGCACACGCGGCGAGGATGCGGCGGTCGTCGCCGCTGAGGCCGGGGCCGCGGGCGGCCAGGGTGAGCCGGTCGTCGACGCGCGCCTCCACATCCGCGTCGTACGGGCGCTCCGGCGGCCGTGCCCCGGCGCTGGCGACGACGTACCAGCGGGGCTCGGGGCCGTGCTCCGGATCGCGTTCGAGCAGGCTGACCGCGGCGAGGGAGAAGTTCTCCCGCACCTGCTCCAGCAGCGTCGGCAGGGCTTCCCCGCGCATCATGGCCGCCGCCATCCGGCTCAGCGCCCGCGCCTCCGACGTCGCGCGCATGGCCTGGTGCGTACGGCGGGCGGCCACCCCCGCCGCGGTGCCCACCAGCCACGCGGCGGCGAAGAACACCACCAGCGCGACGATGTCCACGGCGCGCTCGACCTTCAGGGAGTGCAGTGGCGGGGTGAAGTAGTAGTCGGTGAGCAGGGCCGCCGCGAGCGCGGTGAGCAGCGCGGGCAGGCGCCCGCCGACCAGAGCGGTCAGCACGACGGCGAGCATGTAGAGCACCAGGGCACCGGGCAGCCCGAGGGTGCCGCGCAGCGCGGTGAGGACGAGGGTCAGCAGCGGCAGCAGCAGCGCGGCCCCGGCGATCGCGGACCAGTACCGCACCGGTCCGGTGCCCCGGATCGGCCGGGGCGGCCGGGGCACGGAGGCGCCCGCCGCCGCCTCGTGGGTGACGATGTGGACATCGATGGGGCCCGAGCGGTGGATGGTGCGCTGCCCCACGCCGGCCCGCAGCAGCAGCGAGAACCTGCCGCGCCGGCTGGCGCCGAGCACGATCTGGGTGATGTTCTCGGCCTTCGCGAACTGGAGCAGCGCCTCGGGGATGTCCTCGCCGGTGGTCTGGTGATAGCCGCCGCCCAGCGACTCCACGAGGGTGCGCTGATGGGACAGCGCGGCCGGGTCGCTCCGCACGAGCCCGTCGCCCGGCACGACATGGAGGGCCAGCAGCTCGCTGCCGGGGGTGCGCGCGGTGATCCGGGCGGCGCGGCGGATCAGGGTCTCGCCCTCCGGGCCGCCGGTCAGGCCGACCAGAATGCGCTCCCGGGTCTCCCACGGGGCGGTGATGCCGTGTTCGGCACGATAGCGCTGGAGGCCCTCCTCCACCCGGTCGGCCAGCCACAGCAGGGCCAGCTCGCGCAGCGCGGTCAGGTTGCCCACCCGGAAGTAGTGGGTGAGGGCCGTCTCGATCCGGTCCGGGGGATAGACATCGCCGTGCACCAGACGCCGGCGCAGCGTCTCGGGCAGCAGATCGACGAGCTCGATCTGGTCGGCGCGGCGCGCCACCTCGTCGGGCAGCGTCTCGTGCTGGGTGACCCCGGTGATCTGCCGCACGACGTCGTTCAGCGACTCCAGGTGCTGGACATTGAGCGTGGTGACGACATCGATGCCCGCGTCGAGGAGCTCCTCGACGTCCTGCCACCGCTTGGCGTTGCGCGACCCCGGCACATCGGTGTGGGCCAGCTCGTCGACCAGGGCGACCTGGGGGCGCCTGGCCAGGACCGCGTCGAGGTCCATCTCGGTCAGGGACACCCCGCGATGGACCACGGTGCGCCGGGGCACTGTCTCCAGCCCCTCGGCCAGCGCCGCCGTCGGACGCCGCCCGTGCGGCTCGACCAGTCCGACGACCACGTCGGTCCCCAGGGACCGCAGCCGCTGGCCCTCGTGGAGCATGGTGTACGTCTTGCCGACCCCGGGGGCCGCCCCGAGATAGATCCGCAACCGTCCACGGGCCATCGGCGGACTCCTGTCGGCTCTGCTCTCGGCTCTGCGACATGGCGCGATCACGCGCCCCGCACCTCCATGGTGCGCTCGCGGCGACACCCTGGCGTCCGAGGGGCGCGGCGCGCTCACTCCATCGGCCGGATTTACGGCGAGGCACCGTCGAGGTCCTGGGGCCGGGCGTCGGGGGCGCGCTAACAAGGGGCGTCGGCTCACGACTGGTCGGAGTGGTGCCCCTATGCCGGACCTGCTGTTCATCGCGGTCACCGTCGCGGTGTTCGCCGTCATCGGACTGGTGGCGAGGGGGGTCGAGCGGCTGTGAGCGTCGAGAACGTCATCGGGCTCGTCGTGGCCGTGGCCCTCCTCGTCTACCTCGTGGTGGCGCTGCTCTTCCCGGAGAAGTTCTCGTGAACGGCACCCTCGCGGGGTGGCTTCAGATCCTTGCGCTGGTGGCCGCGCTGGCCCTGTCGTACCGGCCGCTGGGCGACTACCTCGCCCATGTCCTGACCGCCCCCGGGCATCTGCGTGCCGAGCGGCTGGTCTACCGGCTCGGCGGCGTGGACGGCGACGCCGACCAGCGGTGGCCGGCCTATCTGCGCGGCGTGCTCGCGTTCTCCGCGGTGTCCGTCCTCTTTCTGTACGCGTTCCTGCGGCTCCAGAACCATCTGCTGCTGTCACTGGGCAGAGAGCCGATGCCCGCGGCCCAGGCCTTCAACACCGCGGCGTCCTTCGTCACCAACACCAACTGGCAGTCGTACTCGGGCGAGGTGGCGCTCGGCCATCTGGTGCAGATGGCCGGGCTCGCGGTGCAGAACTTCGCCTCCGCGGCCGTCGGCATCGCCGTCGTCGCCGCCCTGATCCGCGGCTTCACCCGCGAGAAGACCGACCGGGTCGGCAACTTCTGGGTGGACCTGACCCGGATCGTGCTGCGGGTGCTGCTGCCCCTCGCGTTCGTCTTCGCGATCGTGCTGGTCGCGGGCGGGACGATCCAGAACCTCCACGGCGTCGAGTCGATCCCGACCCTCGCCGGGGACCACCAGAGCCTCACCGGCGGCCCGGTCGCCTCACAGGAGGTCATCAAGGAGCTGGGCACCAACGGCGGAGGCTTCTACAACGCCAACTCCGCCCACCCCTTCGAGAACCCCAACCCCTTCATCAACTGGCTGGAGATCTACCTGCTGCTGGTGATCTCGTTCTCCCTGCCGCGCACCTTCGGCCGGATGGTCGGGGACGACCGCCAGGGATACGTGATCGTCGCGGTCATGGCCCTGATCTGGGCGGCCTCGGTCGCGATCGTGACCGTCAATGAGCTGCACAGCGTCAGCAGCCAGGCGGGCCACGCGGCGGGCGGCATGACGGAGGGCAAGGAGCAGCGCATCGGCGTCTGGGCCTCGGCCCTTTTCGCCGCGTCCACCACGCTCACCTCCTGCGGAGCCGTCAATTCCTTCCACGACTCCTACTCGCCGTTCGGCGGCGGTATGACGATCTTCAACATGATGCTGGGCGAGATCGCGCCCGGCGGCACCGGCTCCGGCCTCTACGGCATCCTCGTCCTGGCGGTCGTCGCGGTCTTCGTGGCCGGGCTGATGGTGGGCCGCACCCCCGAGTACCTGGGCAAGAAGCTCGGCGGCCGGGAGATGAAGTTCGCGTCCCTGTACATCCTGACCACCCCGGCGGTGGTGCTGGTGGGCGCCGGGGTGGCCATGGCGCTGCCCGGCGAGCGGGCCGCCATGCGGGGCCACGGGCCGCACGGCTTCTCCGAGGTGCTGTACGGCTTCACCTCGGTCGCCAACAACAACGGCTCCGCCTTCGCCGGGCTCGGCGCGAACACCCAGTGGTACAACACCGTGCTCGGCCTGGCCATGCTCCTCGGCCGCTTTCTGCCCATGGTGTTCGTCCTGGCGCTGGCCGGGTCGCTGGCACGGCAGCAGCCGGTGCCGGTCACCGCGGGCACCCTGCCCACCCACCGGCCGCAGTTCGTGGGGCTGCTGACCGGCGTGGTCCTCATTGTTGTCGGCCTCACCTACTTTCCCGCGCTCTCCCTGGGGCCGCTCGCGGAAGGGCTGCACTGATGTCCCCGACCACTGCCGGACCCCCGGTGCAGACACAGCGCGTCACGGGCGGTCTGCTCGATCCCCGGCAGCTGCTCACCTCCCTTCCCGACGCGGTCCGCAAGCTCCACCCCGGGGCCATGGTCAAGAACCCGGTCATGTTCGTGGTGGAGGTCGGGGCGCTCCTCACCACCCTCTCGGCCGTCAAGACCCCCAGTGTCTTCGCCTGGGTCATCACCGTCTGGCTCTGGCTCACCGCGGTCTTCGCCAACCTGTCCGAGGCCGTCGCCGAGGGCCGCGGAAAGGCCCAGGCGGAGACACTGCGCCGGACCAAGACCGCCACGGTCGCCCGTCGGCTCGTCGACTGGCGGCCGGGCGCCGGGACCACAGCCGAGGAGGAGGTGGCGGCCGCTCAGCTCCGGCTGGGCGACCATGTGGTCGTCGAGGCGGGGCAGATCATCCCGGGCGACGGTGATGTCGTCGAGGGCGTGGCGTCGGTCGACGAGTCCGCGATCACCGGAGAGTCGGCCCCGGTCATCCGGGAGTCGGGGGGCGACCGGTCCGCGGTGACCGGCGGCACCAAGGTGCTGTCCGACCGGATCGTCGTGAAGATCACCTCCAGGCCGGGGGAGACCTTCATCGACCGGATGATCGCCCTGGTGGAAGGGGCCGCCCGGCAGAAGACGCCGAACGAGATCGCGCTGAACATCCTGCTCGCCTCGCTCACCATCATCTTTCTGCTCGCGGTCGTCACCCTCCAGCCGTTCGCCATCTACGCACACGCCGAGCAGACCATCGTCGTCCTGATCGCCCTCGTGGTCGCGCTCATCCCGACGACCATCGGCGCGCTGCTGTCCGCGATCGGCATCGCCGGCATGGACCGGCTCGTCCAGCGCAATGTGCTCGCCATGTCCGGCCGCGCCGTCGAGGCCGCGGGCGACGTCAACACCCTGCTGCTGGACAAGACCGGCACCATCACCTTCGGCAACCGCCAGGCCGCCGAGTTCCTGCCGGTCGGCGGGGTGGACGTGGACGAGCTCGCGGACGCCGCCCAGCTCTCCTCGCTCGCCGACGAGACTCCTGAAGGCCGCTCGGTGGTCGTCCTCGCGAAGGAGCGGCACGGACTGCGCGCCCGGGACGAGGGCGAGCTGGGCCGCGCCGAGTTCGTGCCCTTCACCGCCCAGACCCGGATGAGCGGCGTGAACATCCAGCGCCGACAGGTCCGCAAGGGCGCCGCCGCGGCAGTCACCGCCTGGGTGACCACACAGGGCGGACACCCCGGCGACGAGGTCCAGGGCGTCGTGGAACGGGTCTCCGGGGCGGGCGGCACCCCGCTCGTCGTCGCCGAGCGCACTGACGGCGCCGCCCGGGTGCTGGGCGTCATCCACCTCAAGGACGTCGTCAAGCACGGCATGCGCGAGCGGTTCGAGGAGCTGCGCCGCATGGGCATCCGCACCGTCATGATCACCGGCGACAATCCGCTGACCGCCCGGGCGATCGCCGACGAGGCGGGGGTGGACGACTTCCTGGCCGAGGCCGCGCCCGAGGACAAGATGGCGCTCATCCGGCGCGAGCAGGCGGGCGGCAAGCTGGTCGCGATGACCGGCGACGGGACCAACGACGCCCCCGCGCTCGCCCAGGCGGACGTCGGGGTGGCCATGAACACCGGCACCTCGGCCGCCAAGGAGGCCGGGAACATGGTGGACCTGGACTCCAACCCGACCAAGCTGATCGAGATCGTCGAGATCGGCAAACAGCTGCTGATCACGCGTGGCGCGCTGACCACCTTCTCGATCGCCAACGACGTCGCCAAGTACTTCGCGATCATCCCGGCGATGTTCGCGGCGGTCTACCCGGGTCTTGACCGGCTCAACGTCATGCGGCTGCACAGCCCGACCTCGGCCATCGCCTCGGCGATCATCTTCAACGCGCTGATCATCGTCGCGCTGATCCCGCTCGCGCTGCGCGGGGTGCGCTACCGGCCGTCCTCGGCGGCCGCCCTGCTCAGCCGCAACATCCGGGTCTACGGCCTGGGCGGGCTCGTCCTGCCCTTCCTCGGCATCAAACTCATCGACCTGATCGTCCAGTTCATCCCCGGACTCCGCTGACGACACGGAACGACGGACGACACGGAACACGACAGAGGAAGGCGATCCCATGCCCGGCCCCCTCCCACTCGCGGTCCGCCACCACCTGTCCGCCCTGCGGATGCTGCTCGTGTTCACCGTGGTGACCGGCGTCCTCTACCCCCTCGCCGTCACCGGCCTGGCCCAGGCGGCGTTCCCGGGCCAGGCGAACGGCTCGCGCATCGAACGCCACGGCAGGACCGTCGGCTCCAGCCTGCTCGGCCAGAACTTCGGCATCCCCGGGAAGCGCCCCGACCCACGGTGGTTCCAGCCCCGCCCCTCCGCGGGCGGGTACGACCCGCTGGCCTCCGGCGCCTCCAACCTGGGGCCGAACAACCCGGACCTGGTCAAGGCGGTCGAGCGGCGGCGCGCCGCGATCGCCGCGTTCGACGGGGTCGCCCCCGAGGACGTACCGCCCGACGCCCTCACCGCCTCCGGCTCCGGCCTCGACCCGCATATCTCGAAGGCCTACGCCTACCAGCAGGCCGCCCGCGTCGCCAAGGCCCGCGGGCTGCGGCCGGCGGAGGTGCGGAAGCTCGTCTCCGGCCATGTCCAGGGACGGGTCCTGGGCTTTCTGGGCGAGGAGCGGGTGAACGTCGTCGAACTCAACGCCGCGCTGGCCGACGTCGGATGAGCGCCGGCTCAGCCGACGTGCACATGGGGACGGCGGGCCCGGTCGGGTTCGGCCGCGCGGAGCACCTCACGGGTGACCGGGGCGACCTCGCCCTGGCCGAACAGGAAGAACCGCAGGAACTGGGCGAAGGGGCTGCCCTCCGTCCACTCGAAGTAGATGTGCGGCTGTCGCCCGGTCAGGTCCCGGGCGTGCAGCAGCAGCGCGGCCAGCGAGTTGGGGATGCTGGAGCCGTCGAGGGTGAGCACGCGGTAGCGGCCGTGCAGCACCTCGCCGTGGACGCGCAGCGCGGACTCGAAGTCGGAGGGGTCGCGCACGGTGACCTCGACGAAGACGAAGTCCTCCTCGGCGGGGATGTCGTTGTCCGCCCGGATCTGGTGGATCTTGTCGCGGTACTCGGCCGCGTCGCGGCTGTCGGGTTCATTGGCGATGAACCGGATGCGGCGGGTGGCGGCGTCGCGGACGAACCGCTCGGCCATGGCGTCCAGCTCCACGTCGGTGACGCGCAGCTCGAAGGCGCGGGCCAGCCGGGACAGCAGCGAGACGGCGATGATGCCCGCGATGAAGCAGGCGCCGATCTTCACACCGTCGGGCCGCTCCACGACGTTGACCGTGGTGGTGTACCCGAAGACGGCGGAGATGACGGCGAAGGCGATGGTCCAGCCGCGCTGCCCGGCGCGCCGGGCAGCGATGGTGACGGCGATCGCCGCGGAGGTCATCAGGACCAGCACGCCGGTGGCGTAGGCGCCGCCCTGGGCGTCGACGTCGGCGTCGAAGATCCAGGTGACCAGGAAGGCGATGAGGATGAAGACGATGACCATGGGGCGCACGGCGCGGGCCCAGTGGGGCGCCATGCCGTACCGGGGCAGATAGCGCGGCATCAGGTTGAGCAGCCCGGCCATGGCCGAGGCTCCGGCGAACCACAGGATGCCGACCGTCGCGGCGTCGTAGACGCTCCCGAACACGGACCCCAGGTATTCGTGCGCCAGGTAGGCCAGCGCCCGGCCGTTGGCCCGGCCGCCGGCCTCGAACTCGTCCTGGGGGATGAGCAGGGTGGTGATGAAGCTGCTGGCGATCAGGAAGACACTCATGATCACCGCGGCGGTGGTGAGCAGCTTCTTGGTGTCCCGGATCCGCCCGGCGAGCCGCTCCTCGGTGTCGCCGGGGCCGCCGTCGACATGCGGCATGACGGCCACGCCGGTCTCGAACCCGGACAGGCCGAGCGCCAGCTTGGGGAACATCACCAGGGCCAGTCCGATCATGACCAGCGGGTTGCCGTGCTCGGCGGTGAGCGCCCGGGACCAGTCGGTGACCACGTGGGGAGCGGTGAGCACATGCCACAGCCCGACCAGCACGACGACCGCGTTGAGCGCCAGATAGCCGCCGACCAGCACCACCGCCACCCCGATGGCCTCGGTGAAGCCCTTGAGGAAGACGCCGCCGAGCAGCGCGACCAGGCCGAGGGTGATGACCACCTCGTGGCCGTGTAGAACGCTCGTGAAGTGCGGGTTCTCCACGAGGTGGGTGGAGGCGTCGGCCGCGGAGAGGGTGATGGTGATCAGAAAGTCGGTGGCGGCGAACCCGAGCAGCGTCAGGACGAACAGCTTCCCCTTCCAGAAGGTCAGCAGCCGCTCCAGCATGGCGATGGACCCCTCGCCGTGCGGGCTCTCCTGGGCGACGCGCCGGTAGACCGGCAGCGCGCCGGCCAGGGTGACGGCCACCAGCACCAGGGTGGCGAGGGGGGACAGCAGCCCGGCGGCGAGGGCGGCGATGCCCGGCTGATAGCCGAGGGTGGAGAAGTAGTCGACGCCGGTCAGGCACATCACCCGCCACCAGCGCTGCCCCCGGTGGCCCTCGGCGGCCTCGGCGTTCGGCCCCGGCCGCTGCTTGGCCGTCTCGGGAAGACCCTGGAGCAGCCAGGCGCGGAAACGATTCTCCCCCGGCCCCTCCGGAGGGGATTCCACATCCGTGGAGGTGGCCATCGTCGTACTCCTGTCGCTTCCCGAACCGAACACACCGCCGCGACGGCGGCCAGAACAGGGTAGACATGCCCCATTCCGGCGCCTCACGGCGGTGTGGCCGGGCCCGGCGCGCCGCCCCCGGCGTGCCGCGGACGGTACGCCGGGAGCGGCCCCCTCACTCGGTGTCGGGCAGCAGGTACCAGAACTCGATCTCGGCGAGGTTGCAGCGCCCGTTGTGGCCGTCGTAGACGCGGATCAGCGGGTAGGAGGCGCGCTCGGCGAGCTTCACCTCGTACTGCTGGGCGGCGGAGATCCCGCTGAGGGTGTGCAGATCGGTCCAGGTCTGCCCGCCGTCGGCCGAGCCTCGGAAGACGGTTCCGTTCGAGCGGAGGATCTTGTCCGCGGCGTCCGAGCGCGGGCGCACCCGGATCCGGTCGACGGTGATCGGCCCCTTGTCACCGGCGTCGATGTCGATCCAGCTCTCGGCGGCCAGGGTGTCGGTGTACGTGGCCGGGTCGCCGTCGAACGCCCTCCAGCCGTTGGACGCCTTGGTGCCCTTCCCCGGCCACTCGATGGTGGACGCCTGGACCATGCCCTCGGTGATCTCGAACTCGCGGAGCAGCGTGTCCACGGACACCAGCAGCTCATACGCCGCGTACGCGTCGTCGATCAGGGCGTCCTGGTCGGCCCCGGACTGGTCGGCCGCCTTCTCGATCCGGTCGAGCTCGGTGGTGAACGCGGCGTAGCTCTTCTTCGTCCAGTCCGCCGGAGCGGTCTTCCGGGCGCGGGCCAGCACCTGGGCGAGGGTCTCGGCGACGGCCACGGCGGGGTCGGCCGTGGTCCGGGTGCCACCCTCGACGAGGGCGGCCGTCACCTTGTAGTAGCGCTTGCCGTGGCGGAAGTCGTCCTCCTTGTGGGCCAGGGCACGGGTGTCCTCGACCACGTTCTCCCAGGTCTCGCCGTTCGTGGAGCGGGCCAGGGTGAAGCCGATGGCGTCGTCGGGCTTGTTCCAGCGGACGGTGACGGTGGCAGTGTCCCCTGCGTCCTGCTCCACCGAGACCAGCTGTGCCTGCGCCGCCAGGTTCTTGTGCGCCACCCGGGTGAAGGTGGCGTCCCCGGTGGCCGTCAGGCCCGCGTGGACGGCGTACGGCAGCGGTGTGAACAGCGTGCCGACCGTCAGCCATGTCTCGCCGTCGGCGGAGGTCTGGGCCTGCACCCGGTGGGTCGCGAAGTCCCGGACGAGCCGCAGATACGGGGTGGCGGCCAGGGTGTGGCCGTCGAGCCGGTCGACGATCGGCGAGCGCTTGTCGTCCTGCCAGTCGTGGCGGCTGTCGCGGGTGCGGTTGCGCAGCACGAGGTTGCCGTCCCGGTCGGCGCCGAAGAACAGATAGCGGGTGTTGGCGGCGAGCTTGTCGCGCAGCATCAGACCGGTGAGCGAGGAGCGCGCCGCCTCCACACGGGCGGTCAGCGTCCAGCTGCCGGCCGCGGGGCGGCTGGCGTAGTGCAGCGCGTCCTCGATGTCCCGCTTCAGCACGTCGTAGTCGTCGCCCTCGCCCAGCCCGTCGCCGTGCGCGCCCAGGATGCGCACCGTGGCGCCGCGCACGGTGGTGCTGCCGGGGTGCGCGCCGCCGAGCGCGTCGTCGCGCCACCCGGTCCGCAGCAGCGCGGGCGAGGCGGGGGCCGGCAGCTCGGCGCGTATGGTGTGCGACGGCAGGCCGGAGCCCTGTGCGTTCACGCCGGTGACGGTGTAGTGGTAGGTGACGCCCGGCCTGGCGGTGCGGTCCAGGTGGTAGCGGCCGGTGACCTTCGGCGCGAGCAGCGTGTACGGCCCGCTCTCGCGGGTCGCCCGGCGCACCTCGTAGTGGGTGGCGCCCGCGGTGGTCTGCCAGGTGACCGCGATGGCGCCGTCGCCCGGCAGGGTGTGCACGAAGTCCACATGGGCGGGCGGCGCGGCCGCCGCGGTGTCGGAGGACAGCCTCAGCACCAGACCGCTCTTCGGACCGATCCGCACCGCGCCCTTGACGATGGGCAGCTCCCGGCCGGAGACCAGGTCGGTCACGGTGGAGCCGGTGTGGTCGGCGGGCAGGTCGACGGTGAAGGAGCGCTCGTTGCCGTACACCCCGCGCGTGGTGTTGAAGACGAAGAAGTAGCGGCCGTAGCGCGCGGTGAGCAGATCGGGGTAGCCGGAGTAGGCGTGGTCGGCCTCGAAGTTCTCGCGGTGGACCGTGCCGACGCCCGGCTGGTAGGTGACCGGGGCGATCTCGCCCGCGAGGGCCTGCGGCGCGGCCGAGTCGCCGGTCTGCTGGTCCTCCATGAAGTCGACGTCGATGTTGTCCATCCGGGCCCAGTAGTCCCGGTACCGGAACACCGCGTCGGTGTTGAGCTGCACCAGCCGGTCGTGGTCGGGGCGGCGCACATGCAGCCTACCGTTGCGGGCGAAGCCGCGCTGACGCTCGTTGAGCTGGCCGAACAGATGGGTGTCGCCGTCCCGCAGGGTCACGAACATGCAGTCCACGTCCACCCACGCGAAGCGCTCGTAGTCGCCGCGGCGCACCGCGAGCGCGGACAGCTCGGCGGAGGTGTAGGAGGCGAAGTCGGTGTGCGGGTGGACGATGCCGGTGGGCTTCTGGTCCTTCAGATAGCCGTAGGTCTCGCCGAGCCGCAGATCGTACTTGTTCTGGCCGGTGACCGACGAGAAGGTGTTGAAGTACTGGTGGTCGGCCAGCTGCTGCTGCGCGAAGCCGACCGCCTCGCGGGCGTATTTCCGGGTGTCCGCCCAGGCGGAGCCCGCGTACCGCTCGGGGTGCTCCTCGATGTGGTGGGCGAGCGACACATAGAGCATGATCTTGCCCTCGGACTGGCGCAGCACATAGCCGGGGAAGCCCGGGTAGTTGGCGTTGCGCTCGTCGATGACCATCTCCATGCGCATGAACCGCTTGAGGTCGTTGTCCAGATCGGTGTGGCGGGCATAGGAGCGCGCGTGCAGATTGCGCAGCGACAGCTCCAGGATCCGGTCGTTCAGCTCCTCGTCGCCCTTGTGGCCCCAGGTGCGATGGAACCACTGCGGGAGATAGTTGGTCGCCTCGCCGTAGTTGGCGACATAGCCGTTCTCGCGGGTGTGGCCGCGCTCGGTCATGGTGGTGTAGTGCCTGCCCAGCGGCAGCCGGCGCACCACGTTTCCGTCCTTGTCGAGCTTCGACGTGGCCAGGCCCTTGATGACGTAGCGGATGTAGTCCTCGGTCCAGCGGGCCGTGGTGTCGTGGTAGAAGAGCGAGTGGAACAGATCCAGGTCCTGTCCGTCCGGCCCGACCAGGACCTCCTCGCCGAGGAAGGGGTCGAAGCCGAGGCACTCGCCGGCGATGCGGTGGCTGCGCGCCCTGCCCTCGTAGAACTTCGAGCCGATGACCCGCAGCCCCTCGTGGGCCTCCCAGGCGCCCTCGTAGCAGTACAACACCTGGTTGTAGATGTACGACAGACGGGAGCGGGCGTAGTCGAAGTTGGCCTTGAGGACCCGGCCCCAGGCGGCCCGCCGGGTGAGCCTGCCGCCGTCGAAGTCCACGTCCTTCAGGGAGGTCTCGCCCTCCCGGGTGCCGGTGGTGAACTCCTCGTCGAGGAAGGCCGCGAAGGCGTCCCGGCCGTAGACATCGTTGTCGTCGATCAGATTCTCGACGATGTACAGGGCCTGGCCGAGCGCCCCGTAGTAGCCGCCCCAGTCGCCCTGGTGGCCGCCGCGCGCCAGCAGCTTGGTGTTGCCGTAGTAGTCCTTGGTGTGGTTGTCGACGCACTTGAAGATCCGCAGCAGCGCGGCCTTCTTCTCGGCGGCCGACTTCGCGGGACACCAGGCGGCGGTGGCCAGCGCGCCGCTGTAGAAGAGGAGTTCGTCCTCGTAGCGGACGATGGACAGCCTGCCGTCGGCGGAGGCGTCGACCTTCGCGGAGTGGCCGTCGAACAGCTTCACCTGACCCGCGACATAGCCGTCGATCAGCGCCTGCTTCTCGCTCTCGGCGAGGTCGGCCACGGTGTCGGTGGGCGGGGTGAACTCGGGCCGCGGGTCGTCGTCGAGGGCCAACCGCGCGCCGGTGTGGGTGTAGGCGCGGTAGTAGCCGCGCGAGTCCGCGGTGACCTTGGCGCTGAAGGCGCCGTCGTAGGTGCGCAGGGTGATCTCGGCCTTGTCGCGGCCGTGGGTGTGCTCGAGCGGCAGCATGACGGTGGCGTAGAAGAACCGGCCGGGCAGGGGGCGCACGGTGCCGATGTTCAGCGCCTCGTAGTCACCGGAGCGGCGGTAGCCGATCTGCTCGCCGTTGATGTACGCGATGGTCTTGTACGGCGAGGTGTCGCCGCCCCAGAACTTCACGGTGAGGTAGTTCTGCCGCACCGGGTCCACCGCCATGGTGAACCGCAGCTCACCGCCCTTGATGTCCGGCGGGTCCAGCGGCCCCGCGACCCGGGCCCGATCCCCGGCGTGGCCGCCCGCGACCGAGGTGTCCGCCGCGGCGAGGCCGTGTGCCTGCTCGGAGTCCGTGTCGCCGAAGTCGAGCAGATCGAGGCGGCGGTCGCCCGCGGCCCCGGCCGACCCCTCGGCGGCCTCGGCGGCGGGCGCGGCGGTCCAGAGAAGGGCGCCGGCGGTCGCGGCCGAGGTGCCGGCGGCCGCGGTGCGCAGCACGGTTCTTCTGCTGATGGGCATGGCGCAGTCGTCTCCTTGCGAATCCTTGCGAAGGGCGAAGTGAAGAGGGTGTTCGGGGTGGGGGGTTCAGCGTGGCGAGCGGGCGCGGGGCGTCACTTGAGGCTGCCGAGGGTGATGCCGGAGCGCCAGAAGCGCTGCAAGGAGATCATCAGGACCACCATCGGCAACAGCGAGACGATCGAGCCGACGACGACCATGCCCGTCAGATCGGTGGAGGTGTCCATCTTGACCTTGAGCCAGGAGTACAGGCCCAGCATCACGGTCCACTTCTCCTGGCTGCGCAGGAAGATCAGCGGCCCGAAGAAGTTGTTCCAGCTGGCGACGAAGCCGAGCAGGAAGATGGTGGCGGCCCCGGTCGACATCAGCCGGACACCGATCTGGAAGAAGATGCGGTACTCGCCCGCCCCGTCGATCCGGGCGGCCTCCAGCAACTCGGGCGGGATGGCCCCCTCCGCGTACACCTTCGCCAGGTAGACGGAGAAGGCGTTGAAGAAGCCGGGCAGGATGATCGCGTAGGGCGTGTCGACCAGCTGGAGGTCGCTGTAGAGGAGGAACGAGGGGATGGTGAGCAGGGCGCTGGGCACCAGGAACGAGCCGATGATGCAGCCCATCAGCACGCCCCGGCCGCGGAACTCGTACATGGCGAGCCCATAGCCGCAGGCCACGCAGATCAGCGTCATGCCGGCGGTGCCCACGACCCCGTAGTAGACGGTGTTCCACATCCACCGGAGGAAGATGCCGTCCTGATAGGTGAACAGCTGCCGCAGGTTCTCGCCCAGGTGGATGCGGGAGAACCACAGGCCGTCGGAGGTGTACAGATCGTTCTGGCTCTTGGTGGCGGCCACCAGCAGCCACCACACCGGGGCCAGGGAGTAGATGACGAAGAACGCCAGACCGGTGATGACCAGGACCTTGGTGCGCTTGCCGTGCCGGACCGCGCCGGGCGCGGTGCGGCGTCGTACGGCGCGCGGCTTGGCGGGCGCGGGTGCGGGCTGGAGTGTCGCTGTCATACGGGGGCCTTGTTGGTGAGCTTGTAGAAGACGGCGGACGCGGCACCGACCACCAGGGCGAGGATGATGGACAGGGCAGCGGCGTAGTTGAACTCGCCCTGCTGGAACGCCCAGTCGTAGATCGCCATGATCGGGGTGAAGTCGCGGGTCACGGTCTCCGGGGTCATGGTCCTGAACAGCATCGGATCGCTGAAGATCTGAAGGGTGCCGATGATGCTGAGCACGGTGATCAGCACCAGGGACCGGCGCACCAGCGGCACCTTGATCGACCAGGCGATGCGCCACTCGGAGGCGCCGTCCACGCGGGCGCTGTCGAAGATCTCGCGCGGCACGGCCTGAAGCGCCGAGTAGACGATGAGCATGTTGAAGCCGACGCCGCTCCAGGCCAGCAGATTGCCGATGGAGATCCAGATCATCTCGCCGCTGTAGAAGTTCGCGTCGATCCCGAAGAGCCCGAGGAACGGCGTCAGCGGGCCCACGACCGGGCTGTAGATATAGATCCAGATCAGGATGGCGACGATGCCCGGGATCATGTACGGGATCAGCAGCGGCACCCGGAAGCGGGCGGCCAGACGGTGGGTCAGCGCGTCGAGCAGCAGCGCCATCATCAGGCTGAGCAGCATGATGGTGGGGATGGCGACCGCGGCGAAGAGCGCCACCCGCAGCATCGCGGCCCAGAAGTGGGCGTCCTCCAGGCCCCGCGCGAAGTTGTCGAAGCCGGTGAACTCGACGGTCTTCTCACCGAAGCCGAGCCCGGAGCTCTGCTTGGAGTAGAGGCTCTCGCGCAGCGCGAGCGCCACGGGGGCCAGGGTGAACACGGCGAACCCGATGAAGAAGGGGGCGGTGAAGGACGCCCCCTTCAGCGCCATGGCCCGCCGCCACGGCAGCCGCGGCGGGCCCGGCGGCGCCGCGCCCGGCCCGGACCGGGCACTCCTGGCCGTGGTCTCGGCCCTCAGGGTCTCAGCCATCGACGTTGATGTTCTTCCGCTTGAGGTCGGCGACCGTCCAGGTCTGCATGTGCTCCAGCGCCGCCTTCATGGTGGTCTTCTTCGCGGTGACCTTCGCCCACTGGTCCTGGAGCTCGGCGAACATGCCCGTGTAGTTGGGGCCCGCCACCCAGTTGTCCCGGCCCGCCTTGACGGACTTGAGGATCACGTCCCGCGCCTTGGACTTGCGGGGCCCGAACAGCTTCTCCGGCACCGCCGAGTCGACCCAGGGGGAGGGGTCGGTGACCGCGCCCGGCCAGGTGTACTGCCCGGTGTCCTTCTGGTACGAGGCGTCGGTCGACTCCTTCGAGGTGTTCAGCCACACCGCGGCCTCGACCGCCTCCTTCGCGTGGTCACAGCCCTTGGGCACGATCAGACCGCTGGTCGGCGAGTGCATCGGGGTGACGAACTCGGTGGCGTCCGCGTACTGCGGCCGGTCCACCGGCTCCCAGTCACCGAGGGACTTCTTGTACTCGCGCTCGTAGTTCTGCAACTGCCAGGTGGAGGTGGGCAGGGACACCATCTTCCCGGAGTCGAAGTAGTTGATGAGCGCGGGCCGGTCCGTGTACGTCTGATGGGCCACGAGGTCGTTGTCGACCAGCTGCTGGATGACATGGGCGGCCTTGAGCGACTCGGGGGACAGGAAGTCAATCTTCCACTTGTCCCCGTCGATCTTGTACCAGGAGCCCCCGGCCTGCTGCACCAGCTCGATGAGGGTGCTCGGGTCTTCGCCGGCGAGATTCATGACGAAGATGCCGTGCTTCTTGAACTCCTTGCCCGCGGCGATCACATCGTCCCAGGTCTTGGGCGCCTTGACGCCGTACTTGTCGTACACCTTGCGGTTGATCATCATGAACGGGGGCGTGGCGCCGCCCGGGACCGCGTAGTACTTGTCCACCGCCCGCGCGGAGGGTAGCGCCGACTCGGCGAACAGGCCCTTCTTCAGATACGGCGTCAGGTCCTCCGTCACGTCCTGGGCCAGCCCTTCGGAGGCCAGGGAGGGGGCCTCGCCGAAGTTCTGGACCAGGCACGGGACATGCTTCTGGGCGGCGACCGCGTTGCGCAGGTTCTGCTGGGTGCCGGGGTTGTCGGCCTGCTTCACGAACTTGAGCTTGATGTCCTTGTGCGTCGCGTTGAACTTGGCGACCACCGGATCGATGTTCTTGGCCTCCTGCCAGTTCCAGTACTCGATGGTGACCGGGCCCTCGGCCTTGTCCGCCGTTCCGTCGCCGTCACCGCCGCCGCAGCCGGTCAGGACGACGGAGAGCACCACCGCTGCGCAGGCGGCCACTCTGACCCGCTTGCTGTTCATGGGAATCCTCCTGGGAGATCTGGAGCTCGCGACCATAGAAATCGGTCTCTGTGGAAGCTAGAGGTGGGCCTACCGTTGGACAAGATGTCGTGCGTGGAAATCTTTGATTACGGGCGACTTCGCTGGTCGTGATCGACATTACGAACCGGTAGCGCGTGCTTTGCGGTGCTGGAGGTATAGACAACGTTTGCCGGATGAGCGCGATGGCAGGCCCGTTTCACGGCTTACGCCGCATGCTCGAGACCCGCGGGATCCACCTGGTGGGACAGCGGCACCCCGGCCAGCAGCCGCTCCAGCTCGCCCACGGCCGACAGCCCGAGCCGACGCACCTCGTTGCCCTGAGACCCCGCCAGATGCGGGGTGATGAAGGCGCCCGACAGCTCGAAGAGCGGGGAGTCGGCGGGCAGCGGCTCCGGCTCCGTCACATCGAGGACGGCGCTGACGCGGGCCCCGCGCACCTCCTCGACCAGCGCGTCATGGTCGACGAGGCTGCCGCGCGCGGTGTTGATCAGCACCGCCCCGTCCGGCATCAGCGCGAGCTCACGGCGGCCGATCATATGGTGGGTCTCGGCGGTCGCGGGGGCGTGGATCGAGACGATGTCGCTGCGCCGGAGCAGCGCGTCCAGCGGCAGCAGACGGACGCCGAGCGCGGCCGCCTCGTCCTCGCCGACGTACGGATCGGCGAGGAACACCTCGAAGTCCAGGGGGCGCAGCAGCTCGATGACGCGCCGCCCGATCCTGGACGCGCCGACGATGCCGACGCGGCGCCCGAAGTTGCCGATACCGGGGAGGATCTCGGCGAGCGGGAAGGTGCGCAGCGAGCGGTAGCGCTCACGGGCGGCGAAGAGGTCCTTGCCGGCCAGGATGATCATGCCGAGGGTGTACTCGGCGACCGGCAGCGCGTTGGCGTCCGCTGCGGACGAGACGACCAGTCCGCGCTCCCACCAGCCGGGGGCCATGATGCCCTTCACCGAGCCCGCGGCGTGCAGCACGGCGCGCAGCCTGGGCGCGGCGTCGAGCACCGCCGCGTCGACCGGCGGGCAGCCCCAGCCGGTCAGCAGGATCTCGGCCCGGCCGAGGACGCTCCGCACCCGGGGATCCCGGAAGTCCTCGGCGATCAGGGAAGGGTCGACCTCCACGGAGGTCTGGAGCCGGTCCAGCACGTCGGGGGGATAGACGCTGGGCAGGGTCTTCGTACTCATGGCGAACAACGCCAGCGGGCGCTCGGGCAAGGCAGTGGCCTCCGGATCGGGGGACGTCAGCGGGATGGCGACCGGTAGCAACCGGTCTCATAGCAACCGGTCTCTAAGCTATGGCCGCACTGTCCAGAGGGTCAATGGAGCGTACGGAAGGATCGCGGAGGGCGACCGGTTGCCATGCGATGCCGGCAGACGCGTCCCGGGACATGGAAAAGGGCCCGGTGTCGGCGGTGTGCCGACACCGGGCCCCTGCGAGGGACTCCTGGGTGTTGTCAGCCGTCGGCCGGCGCGGTCCGCTCCGCGCGGATGTCATGGCCGTCCGCGGTCAGACAGCGGCCGGTGGTCAGGTTGTAGCGCCAGCCGTGCAGGGTGCAGGTGAGCTGATCGCCGTCGATCTGTCCGAACCGGCCGAGGTCCGCGCGTAGATGGGGACAGCGCCGCTGGACACGCCAGCCGTCGAGCTCGATGTGCTGGCCGTCGTCGTGGCCGGAGTCGTAGTAGTTCTCCACGTACTCGATGCGCTCAGTGGACAGGCACTTGAAGAACACGTACAGGAATTCGTTGTACGGGCCGATCCGGCTGGCGCTGAACCGCAGCGAGAGCAGCAGGCTGTTGGACCAGTCGACCTCGCGCCGCGCGATGTTGGTGGCCACCAGGTCGCCCGTGGTGGACAGCGTGTAGCGGCAGCGCTCACCGTCCCAGCGGCGGACCTCACGGGCCGGGAAGTCGATCACGATCGGGGTGTCGCCCACATTCAGCCGGGCCGGCCCGCCGACTCCGTCGCAGATCCGGTCCGCGCGCGCCAGCAGCGGTTCCCACCACTGCTTCAGCTCGGCCAGCAGACGGTCGGGCGGCAGCGCCGGGGCGCGGGAGGCGCGCTCGGCGGCCAGCGCGGGCTGCTGTCTGCGGGCGAACTCACGCAGGTAGTCCCGCTTGTGCTCGAAGATGTGGTCGATCTCCTTCGCGGTGTGGCGATGGGTGAGCTTGCAGGCGGTGTTCTGCGGTTCCGCGACGGTGCCCGGCAGCAGCAGATGCGCCGAGACGTCCGGCCGGGCCTCGGCCAGCTCCGCCAGAAACTCCCGCTGGTCGACGAAGATGCTCGTCCCGTCGCGGCCGGTGCCGTTGAACTCGAACAGGTCCTCGTCGAGGAAGCAGGGCGGGCCCGCGTTGGGGAACACATGCGTGGCCTCGACGGCGTCGATGTAGCGCATCGCCCGCTCGGACTGGCCCTCGCGCTTGCGGGCGGCGAACTCCCGCTTCGCGCTGTCCGGCAGTTGGTAGACCATCGGCCACCAAATCGCCCCGGAGAACTGGAGGAAGTGGACATCGACCTCACCGAACGCCCGGATCGAGGGGATGTCCAGCGGATGCGCGTCGTTCTGGTTGAGCAACACCGTCTCGCCGTCGTCCAGCGACAGCGCGGAGTCGCCGATGGGGCCGTCGCCGGGGCCGGTCAGGGCGGTGATCATGATGCGCAGGCCGTCGCGTTCGACCGGGACACCGCTGCTGGTGCGCAGGAATTCGGAGAACCCCAGCGCACGCAGCTCGCACTCCAACTCATCGGTGGCGAAGGCGGGGAGCAGCACGGTGATGTCCTTGCGCACATTGCGGCGCAGGTTCTCCGCGTCGAAGTGGTCACGGTGCAGATGCGATATGTACAGGTAGTCCGAGGCCCGTCCGTAGTGGGCCCAGTCCAGGTCCGTGTTGTCGGGGAACGGGAACCACGAGCCGAAGAAGGCCGGGTTGACCCAGGGATCGCAGAGCACCGATCCGGCGGCGGTCTCGATGAACAGTCCAGCATGCCCAAGTCCGGTCACACGCATACCACAGCACCTCAGCCCGGCTCCGTAGGTCACCCGCCCCGACCGTCAGGGAAGGGGCTGGTGCGTCACGGTTTTCACTGTGTGCGGATTTGCGTGCGTGTGCACCCGCAGCGCGGGTGTCCCCGGACACCGGGAAACGCGGATGGGCAGGCCAGAGCCGGTGGCCGGGGTCTTGTTTCGCCCGGTCGACCGTCGCCCGGTTGCCGTAGCCGGGCGTGTCAGGCAGCGGATTCGGCGGCCCGCTGTTCGCGCCAGCGCCGCACCCACTCCTCCATGATCTCGACCGCCTTGCCGGTGCCGTCCTCGGCGCGCACGCTCTCCCCGACACTCGCCGCCTTGGCGCGGAGCTTCTCGTCGTCCAGGGCCGTGCCCAGTGCCGTGTCCAGGGCCTCGGCGGTGAACTTCGCGTACGGAACGGGCTTGGGCGCCACCCCCAGGGCGTGCACCTGGGCCGCCCAGAACGGGGCGTCGCCGAAGGTCGGCACCACGACCTGGGCCGTGCCGGAGCGCAGCGCCTCACCCGTGGTGTTGCAGCCGCCGTGGTGGATGACCACCGAGGAGCGCGGAAACAGCCACGGGTAGTGCACATCGTCGACGCGGAACACATCGTCCGGCACGGTGTCCGGGCCACCGCCCACCAGAACGAGCCGGCGGTCGTGGGAGCGGACCACGTCCAGCACCTTCTCCAGGGTCTTGGCCGGCGGATGCACCGGCCAGATGGAGCCGAAGGACAGGGTCACCGGGGGAGTGCCGTCCGCCATGAACTTCTCCAGCTCGGGGGACGGGCTCCACTCGCGGTCCCAGAACCAGTAGCCGGTGATGTGCGACAGCTCCGGCCAGTCGGAGGGCTCGGTGAACAGCGCCCGGCTCACCGGGCAGATCAGCGGGACCTCCCGGCCCAGGTTGCCGTACGGCTTGCCGAACGGGAGCTTGGACAGCCCCGCGTCCTTGCGGTAGCCGCCCATGGTGACCGAGTCCAGCATCCCCGCCAGGCGGTGGGTCAGCCGGTTGTACGCCCCTCCGAGCTTGGCCCGGGGCGCCATCATCGCGGGCCACTCGGCGGTCGGGTTCAGCGGCCACCAGCTCAGCGAACACCACGGGGCGGTGCCGTCGTCCTCGAACATGATCCGGCTCAGGATGCTGTTCACGACCAGATCGGCGCCCGAGCACACCTCCGCGATCCTGGCGGCGAGCCGGCGGTTGTGCTCGGGGCTCTGCCGCGGGACCTTGCGGGCGGCGCGGAACAGCGAGGCCCCCTGCTGAAGGGCCTCCGCGAGGGCCGGGTGGGCCAGGAAGTCGCGCGGGCTGCCCGGCAGGGCCGCGAAGTCAAGACCGGCCTCCCCGACGAGCCCCTCGAAGTCCTCGTGGGTGGCCAGGGTCACCGTGTGCCCCCGGGCCTCGAGGGCTCTGCCCAGCGCGATGAACGGCTGGACGTCTCCGCGTGACCCCGTGACGACGAGCGAGACCTGCATGAATCCTCCGTACGAGTGTGACTGGTGGGACGGCTCGGGCCGGGCGGCTCAGTAGTACGCGACGTACCGGTCGAGGACCCGGTCGAGATAGCCGGGCTCGGTGACCGACCGCATGGGTGGCAGCAGCTTGCACAGCTTGTCGACGGAGACCCTGGTCAGCGTGGGTGCCACATCGACCACGTCGTACCTCGGGCGGGCCGCCATACGGCGCTCGATGCCGCGCACGATCGACTCGACCGGCCAGGGAACCCCCGAAGCGACGTTCACCACCTCGTCCTGAACCCCCTGGGCGAGCAGCCCGTCGATCGCCCGGACCACGTCGCTCACATCCACCACATCGCGGTGTGCGTTGCGGTACAGGGTCACGCTGCCGCCGCGGATCTGGCCGACGAACGACGGCAGCAGCTGGTGGGACCGCTGCCATCGGCCGATCGCATGGCTCAGGCGCAGCGTCAGCCACCCCGGCCCGGCCTCGGCGACGGCGCCCTCCAGCATGAGCTTCTGTCTGCCGTACGGCGACGGAGGGTCCACGGGCGCGTCCTCGGCCACCGCGATCTCGGTGGATCCGTACATGGCGTGCGAGGCGCTGGACAGATAGACGAGGACGCGGCCCTCGCGCCGGCAGCGCCGGGCGACGTCGCGCACCAGCTCCGCCTCGCGGGCGAAGTCGCCCGGGGTGCCCGCGCTGGTGCTGGACACCCCCGCCGCCATGACGGTGGCGTGCGGGTGCCGGTCCGCGACGGCGGCCAGATTGCGTGCGATGAAGCCGTTGCCGATGATTTCCATCAGGGCCGCTTCCCGGAGGTGACACGGGTGGCGGACCCGGCGATCCGGTCCAGCAGCTCGGCGGTGCGCAGCGTGGTGGCGGCCCAGGCGGCGTGGCCGGGGTCGGCCCCGGTGTCCTGGGCCCGGCGCACCGCCTCGGCGAAGGAGGCCACCGAGCTCGCGAACTGGTGCTCGGCGGGGAGCACGATTTCCTCCGCGTGATCCTGCTCGTCGATGCGTAACAGCGGGGACAGGGTGGCGGGCGGGGTGAACGCCCGGTCCACGGTGAGCCGCCCGGTGCTGCCCCACAGGGTGTACCTCGCCCCGTAGCCGTGTTCGAAGCCGAAGGTCAGCGTCACGGTTTCGCCGGCCGCCGCCACCAGCAGGGCGCTGCCCGCCACATCCACCCCCGTCTCGGGGTCGTCGCGGAGCACCGCGCCGGCCACGGAGAGGTCGTCGCCGAGGAAGTACTGGGCCAGCCGTACGGGGTAGATCCCCGCGTCGAGCAGGGCGCCGCCGCCGAGTTCGGGCCGGTAGCGCACATCGGAGGCGGGCAGCGGCGGGAAGCAGAACGAGGCGTCGATGTGCCGGAGCCGGCCGATGCGGCCGGCCGCCAGCAGCTCGGCCACCCGACGGTGCATCCCATGGTGGACGAACGTGATGTTCTCGCGCAGCACCAGCCCGCGCTCCGCCGCGAGGCGCGCCAGCTCCGCGGTGTCCGCCGCCCTGGTGGTCAGCGGTTTCTCGGCCAGCACGTGTGTGCCGCACTCGAGGAAGCGGCGCGCCCACAGATGGTGCAGGGCGTTGGGGACCGAGACATAGACGGCGTCGATGTCGTCCCGGTCCAGCAGTCGCTCGTAGCCGTGGACGGGGGCGCAGTCGAAGTCGTCGGCAAACTGTTCCGCCTTCTGCGGATCGCGGCTGGCGATGGCGACGATGGTGACCTCGGGGAGGTCCCGCATCGCGGGGAGCGTCCGCCGCCGGGCTATCGAGGACGCGCCGAGGACGCCGACGCGCACGGGAGTGGGCTCGGAGGGGTTGTCCATCACTCAGTCACTCAGTTCCGTTTCGGACATCAGGCTGTGCAGACAGGCGATGAGGCTTCTGGCCTGGACGTTCACATAGTGGCTATGGCGCAGGAAGCGGGCCAGTTGGCGCATGGTCACCCAGCGGAAGTCGTCGGGGACCGCCAGATCGCGGTCCGCGTCGACCTCGACGACGAGATAGCGGCTGCGGGTGTGGAAGAACCGGCCGCCCTCCTCGGAGAGCGTGGTGTCGAAGCGGATGGTGTCCACGGGGGCGCCCAGCACCTCGTCCAGGAACGGGGGGTACGCCTCGGCCGGCAGGACCTTGTAGTTCTGCGGGGTGCACTGCACCGTCGGGGCCAGCTCGACCACATCCACGAAGCCCGGCTCCGCCTTGAGATGGACCAGGGCGTGCAGTTCCCCTGTCGCCGCGTCGTGCTTGACCAGGAAGGCCACGATCCCGGTGTCCCGGCACTCGATCATCGGCTGCGCCCAGCCGCCGACCTCACGGCTGCCGGTGCGCACATCCACCGCCATGACGTCGAAGAAGAGGCCGGATTCATGCGCTATCCGGTCCGCGGACCGGTGCCAGCCCTGGACCTCGCCGAGGCCGGTGAGAGTGGCGTCGAGGTCCGAGCGGACCCGCGCGTCGTTGATCCAGCTGCGGAGGTGACCGGTGGTGTGTGGCGCTTTCCTGTCGCCGTTCTCGTCGTCCCCGCCCGGGTCGCCCGCGAACGGGAGGCAGGACAGCACGGTGCGCGAGTCCATGTTCACCAGGTCGTCCTCGGCCAGCAGGGCGTGCAACTGGCCGATGGTGAGCCAGTGGAAGCCGTCCAGCGGCTCCACGTCCTCGGTTACCTCGACAATCATGTTTCGATTGCGTTTCCGGTGGAACCAGGAACCCTGTTCCGAATGCAGGACGTCGGCCAGTACCTGTCTGGACGACGGATCCCGGAAGTACTCCAGATAAGGTACGGGACGTCCGCCGTGCACCCCGGTGTAGTTGCTCCTGGTCGCCTGCACGGTGGGGGAGAGCTGTATACCGTTGCGGTTTCCGGGTTCCATCTTGGCCTGCATCAGACAATGCAGTACGCCATTGAACTCCTTGACCAGGATTCCTAATATGCCGACTTCTCGCTGGACGATGATCGGCTGCGCCCAATCACGAACGGGCCCCTGGTCGTTCCTTATCCGCAAACCTTGTATGGAAAAGAATCGGCCGGTCTCATGGACGAGATTCCCCGTCCTATCCTCGAATCGCCAGCCTGTCAAATCGTCCCACGGGATGCGGCGCACCCGCGACGAATCGCTCGCACTGTACTCCCCGAACCACTGGTGAAATTCCCAGAGGTTGCGGCCCGCGCCGTCGACGGCCTGCGCGGACCGCGCGATCCGCGCGGGTAAGCAGGCGTCCGGCCCGCCTGACGACGTGGGACGGCCTGGAGAGTTGCAGGTCACCGGTCCACTCCTCGTTCCCCTGCTACCGCGCAGAGCTGTGTGGTCGCTTGTGGGTTGGCTTGAATTCGACCGCCACCTGCGGGCGGTGTGACAACCGGAATCCGGCAATCCGATCCGGTGCCGACCGACGTCGCTGTCGTGTCGCACGGAGTCTGTTGACCGGATGGTTTCCGGCCAGATTGATGGGGGTCGCCGTGTTGTCCGGTGATGCCTTGTGTGATCACAGCCAAACGCGATGCGCCCCGGGCTGTCAAGCGGCCACCGCGTTCATGTTCCGGCCGTGTGTCGCGGGAGGTTGTGAGGTCGTCGGGCGGTTCCACAAGTCTGTAACATGTGATCAGCGTCACTTTTGACTTGTGGTCCGAACAGGCAGCTATAGAGTGATTGCGGAGATCACGTTGACGCCGGAGTTCATCCCGACGGTTGTCTGAAGTTGCAACAGATGTTCGGAAGAATTTATTCGAACGGTTGTCAGGTCGTCGGCCGCTGGCCTTTAAGTGATCATCTCTAATATGCTGAGCATGGGAACCGAAGCGCGACGGGGGATGTAATTGTCCATGTCAGTGGATTCGTTACGGCATGCTCACGTCGACAGGGCGATCGCAGTAGTCGGGATATCCGCCCGCTTACCCGAAGCGAATTCACCGGCTGACTTCTGGCGCCTGCTCCACGACGGCGCCGACGCGGTGACCCCGGTGCCGCCCGGCCGGTGGGCCCGCCACCCCGACGAGGCGGCACAGGCTCCGGGACACGGCGCCTTCCTCGATCAAGTGGACTGCTTCGACGCCGACTTCTTCGGCATCTCGCCGCGCGAGGCGGCGGCCATGGACCCCCAGCAGCGACTCGCCCTCGAACTCGGCTGGGAGGCCCTCGAGGACGCGGGGCTCGCCCCGGACCGGGTCTCGGGGCGCAGGGCGGGTGTCTTCATCGGAGCCATCAGCGACGACTACGCCACGCTGACCCGGCGGCGGGACACCACGGCGGTCACCCATCACACGCTGCCCGGCCTGCACCGCAGCATGATCGCCAATCGGCTCTCCTATCTGCTCGGCATCCGCGGACCGAGCCTGGTCGTCGACTCCGGCCAGTCCTCCTCCCTCGTCGCCGTGCACATGGCCTGCCAGAGCCTGCGCAGCGGAGAGTGTGAACTCGCCCTCGCCGGCGGGGTCAACCTCAACCTCACCTTCGACGGCACCCTCAGCGTCTCCCGGTTCGGCGGACTCTCACCGGACGGCCGCTGCTTCACCTTCGACGCCCGCGCCAACGGCTATGTCCGGGGCGAGGGCGGTGGTTTCGTCCTCCTCAAGCCCCTCGCGCGGGCGCTCGCCGACGGCGATCGGATCCACGGTGTGCTGCGCGGCAGCGCGGTCAACAACGACGGAGGCGGCGACAGCCTCACCACCCCCAGCCAGACCGCCCAGGAGGACGTGCTGCGCCGGGCCTGCGCCGACGCCGGGATCGGCCCCGACGAGGTGCAGTACGTGGAACTGCACGGCACCGGCACCGCGGTCGGCGACCCCATCGAGGCGGCCGCCCTGGCGTCCGTGTTCGGCGCGTCGCGGCAGCCGCACTCCCCGCTGCTGGTCGGCTCGGCCAAGACCAACGTGGGACACCTGGAGGGCGCCGCCGGCATCACCGGCCTGATCAAGGTGCTGCTCGCCCTGAAGGCCGGCCGGCTCCCCGCCAGCCTCAACTTCGAGACGCCCAACCCCCGTATCCCGCTGGCCGAGTGGAACCTGCGGGTGCAGACCGGGCTGACCCCGTGGCCGCGGCCCGACGCACCGCTGCTGGCCGGCGTGTCCGCGTTCGGGATGGGCGGCACCAACGCGCATGTGGTGGTCGAGCGGGCGCCCGCCGTCGACGAGCCGGCCCCCGCGGACCCGGCGATCCCGGTCCTGGACCTCGGCCCCGTGCTGCCCTGGCCGGTGTCCGGCCGCAGCGCGCGCGGACTGCGTGGACAGGCGGCACGGCTCCGGGAGTTCGCCGCCGACCAGACTGCCGACGCAACCGCTGCCGCGACCGGCGCCGCAACCGCCGACCCGGCGGACATCGCATGGTCGCTGGCGTCGTCGCGGGCCGCGCTGGAACACCGCGCCGTGGTGCTGACCGGAAACCGCGAGGAGTTCCTCGGCGGGCTGGCCGCGATCGCCTCCGCCGACCCCGCGGAACACGTCGTAGAAGGCACCGCCACGGGCGAGGCCGCCGACGTGGTGTTCGTCTTCCCGGGACAGGGGTCGCAGTGGGTCGGCATGGCGACCGAACTCCTCGACTCCTCACCGGTGTTCGCCGACTCCGTCGAGAAGTGCGCGGCGGCGCTGGCGCCGCACATCCAATGGAACCTGCTGGACGTCCTGCGGAACACCTCGGGCGACAACCCGCTCGAGCGCGTGGACGTGGTACAGCCGGTGCTGTGGGCCGTGATGGTCTCGCTCGCCCAGGTGTGGCGCGCGGCGGGCATCTCCCCGACCGCGGTGGTCGGACACTCCCAGGGTGAGATCGCGGCCGCCTGTGTGTCCGGCGCCCTGTCGCTGGACGACGGCGCCCGGCTGGTGGCGCTGCGCAGCCGCGCCATCGCCGAGGAGCTGGCGGGCCTCGGCGGCATGGTCTCGATCGCGGCCCCCGTCGCATGGGTGCGGGAGCTGCTGGCGGACCGGGACGGCGTCTGGGTGGCGGTCGTCAACGGCCCCGCCGCCACGGTCGTCGCGGGCGGCCCCGAAGCCCTCGCCGAGACCGTCGCCGCCTGTGAGCGGGTCGGTGTGCGGACCCGGACCATCGCGGTGGACTACGCCTCGCACACGCCGCACGTCGAGCGGGTGCGCGAGCGGCTGCTGGAACTGGCCGCCCCCATCGCCCCGCGCACCGGCGAGGTGCCGCTGTACTCGACCGTCACCGGCGCGCCCGTCGACGGCGCGGAGCTGGACGCCGGGTACTGGTACCGGAATCTGCGGGAGCCGGTGCTCTTCCAGGACACCCTCGGTGCCCTGCTGGAGTCGGGGAAGACGGTGTTCCTCGAAGTCAGCCCGCATCCGGTGCTCACCACCGCGGTGGCCGAGGCCGGTCAGGCGGCCGGCGCCGACGTATTCGCCGGCGGGACGCTGCGCCGCGACCAGGGCGGCGCCAGGCGGTTCCTGACCTCCATAGCCGAGCTGTGGGCCCACGGCGCCGCTCCCGACTGGGCCCGGCTGTTCGCGGGCACCGGCGCCCGCCGTACCGACCTGCCCACCTACGCCTTCCAGCGCGACCGCCACTGGCTCGACGCCTCCGGAGCCGACGCGCCCGCCGTCGACACCCCCGCCGACACGCCGTCCGCCGCCGTCGCGGAGCCGGAGCCCCCGGCCACGGACGGGCCGGACGACGTGATGCGCGTGGTGCGGGGCAACACCGCCGCCGTGCTGGGGCAGCCGTCGTCGGCGGAGCTCGACGTACGACGGACGTTCAAGGACCTCGGGTTCGACTCCGTCATGCTCGGCGAACTCTGCGGCCGGGTGAACACCGCCCTCGGCGTACGGCTGACCACCGCCACCCTCTTCGACCACCCCACCCCGGCCGGGCTGGCCGGCCACCTCGAGACCGCGCGGACCGGCCACCGGCCCGCGGCGGCCGCCGCGCCGTCCGCCCGCGCCGCCACCCCGGCCGACCCCGACGAGCCCATCGCCATCATCGGGATGAGCTGCCGCTTCCCCGGCGGGGTGGCCTCCCCCGAGGATCTGTGGCGGCTGGTCGCCACCGACGGGGACGCGATCTCGGGGTTCCCCGAGGACCGCGGCTGGGATCTGGAGCGGCTGCGCCAGGCCGACGCCACCGGCGGCAGCTTCGCCGAGGGAGGCGGATTCCTCGACCGGGTCACCGACTTCGACGCGCGCTTCTTCGGGATATCGCCGCGCGAGGCGCTGGCGATGGACCCGCAGCAGCGGCTGCTGCTGGAGACCTCCTGGGAGCTGCTGGAGCGGGCGGGCATCGCCCCGGACACCCTGCGGGACAGCAGGACCGGTGTCTTCGTCGGCACCATGGACCAGGAGTACGGGCCGCGGCTGCACGACGCCCCCGAGGCCCTCGACGGCTATCTGCTCACCGGCAAGACCACCAGCATCGCCTCCGGCCGCATCGCCTATCTGCTCGGGCTGACCGGCCCCGCCATCACCGTCGACACGGCCTGCTCATCGTCGCTGGTGGCCCTGCATCTGGCGGTGCGGTCCCTGCGCCAGCGGGAGTCCTCGCTGGCGCTGGTCGGCGGGGTGACGGTGCTGTCCACCCCGGGCATCTTCACCGAGTTCAGCCGCCAGCAGGGCCTCGCGCGGGACGGCCGCTGCAAGGCGTTCGCGGCCGCGGCCGACGGCACCGGCTTCGCCGAGGGCGCCGGGATGCTGCTGGTCGAGCGGCTGTCGGACGCGCGGCGCAACGGACACCGGGTGCTGGCCGTGGTGCGCGGCTCGGCGGTCAACCAGGACGGCGCGTCCAACGGTCTGACGGCGCCCAGCGGGCTGTCCCAGCAGCGGGTCATCCGCGACGCCTGGGCCGACGCGGGCCTGGCCTCCTCCGACGTGGACGTGGTGGAGGCCCACGGCACCGGAACCGCGCTGGGCGACCCGATCGAGGCCCAGGCGCTGCTGGCCACCTACGGCCAGGAGCGCCCCGGCGACCATCCCCTGCTGCTGGGTTCGGTGAAGTCCAACATCGGTCACACCCAGGCGGCCGCGGGCATCGCCGGAGTCATCAAGACCGTGATGGCCATCCGGCACGGGTTGGTCCCCGCCACCTTGCACGTGGACGCGCCGACGTCACAGGTCGACTGGGCCACCGGCGCGGTCGCGCTGGTGACCCGGGGCATGCCCTGGCCCGAGCGCGACCGGGCCCGGCGCGCGGCCGTGTCGTCCTTCGGGATCAGCGGGACCAACGCGCATGTGATCATCGAGCAGGAGCCCCTCGCAGCCGAGCCCGCACCAGCCGGCGAGTCCGCGCCCGTGCCCGCGATGCGCGGCCGTGGCGCGCTGCCCTGGGTGGTGTCGGCCCGTACCGCCGGCGGCCTGCGGGCCCAGGCCGAGCGGCTGCACGCGTTCGCCGCCGCCGGTGACGCCACGCCCGAGGACCTGGGCCGGTCGCTCGCGACGACGCGCGGCGCGCTGGAACACCGCGCCGTGGTGGTCGCCGAGGACCGGGACGCCTTCCTGGCCGGTCTCGGCGCCCTCGCGGCCGGGGAGCCGGCCGCGGGCGTGGTGAGCGGGACCGCCCCGGCCCAGCCGGGCGGAGTGGTGTTCGTCTTCCCCGGCCAGGGCGGCCAGTGGGCCGGCATGGCCACCGAACTGCTGGCGTCCTCCCCGGCGTTCGCCGCCTCGATGGACGCGTGCGCCCAGGCGCTGGCGGCCGAGGTCGACTGGGATCTGTTCGCGGCCGTACGCGACGCGGACGCACTGCGGCGCGTGGAGATCGTGCAGCCGGTGCTGTGGGCCGTGATGGTGTCCCTGGCACAGATGTGGCAAGCGGCGGGCATATCCCCGGCCGCTGTGATCGGACACTCCCAGGGAGAGCTCGCGGCCGCCTGTGTGTCCGGCGCGCTGTCGCTCGCCGACGGGGCGCGGCTGGTGGTCCTCCGCAGCCGCCTGGCCGCGGCCGAACTGGCCGGCGGCGGCCGGATGCTGTCGATCGCCGCCTCGGCCGACCGCGTCACGGAGCTGCTCGCGGACCGCGCCGACGTCTGGATCTCGGTGGTCAACGGCCCGTCCGCCACGGTGGTCGGCGGCACGCCCGAGGCCGTCGCCGAGGTGATGGCCGAGGCCGAGAGCGCCGGGCTGCGGCCGAAGATGATCGCGGTCGACTACGCCTCGCACACCCCCCATGTCGAGCGCATCCGGGAGCCGTTGCTGGCCGGTGCCGCCTCGGTGGCGCCGCGGCCCGGAGCCGTCCCGATGTATTCGACCGTCACCGGCGCACCGGTCGAGGGCCGGGCGCTCGACGCCGAGTACTGGTACCGCAATCTGCGGGAGCCGGTGCGGTTCCAGGACACCGTGCGGGCCGTGCGCGACGCAGGACACACGGTCTTCGTCGAGGTCAGCCCGCACCCGGTGCTCACCGCGGTGCTCCAGACCGAAGGCGGCGGCGAGGCCGAGGGCCCCGATGTCCTCGCGGTCGGCACCCTGCGGCGCGACCAGGGCGGGATCGACCAGGTCCTCACCTCCCTGGCCGCGCTCTGGATCCGTGGCCCGGCCCCCGACTGGTCGCGGGTGTTCACCCCCGGCGGCGACCCTGTCGAGCTGCCCACCTACGCCTTCCAGCGCGACCGCTACTGGCTCGCCCCCACGTCCTCCGGCGCCGAGGCCCGCGTCGACCTGCCGTCCTCGCCCGTGCCCGAGGCGCTCGAGGGCTTCCCCCGGAGGGTGGCCGAGGCGACCTCCGCCGCGCACCGGACGCGCGTGGTGCTGGACGAGGTATGCGCCCACGCGGCCGCCGTGCTGGGCTGGTCCGCACCCGGCGACGTCGAGGTCGGGCGGGCGTTCCGCGAGGCGGGCTTCGACTCGCTGACGGCCGTGGAGCTGCGGAACCGGCTCGCGGCCGCGACCGGGGTGAACCTCTCGCCCACCGTCGTGTTCGACTACCCCACGCCGCTCGCGCTCGCCGAGCACCTGCGGGACCGGCTCCTCGGCGAGGACGGCACGGTGACGGCGGACGACGCCCCCGTGGCCGCCGACGACCCCATCGCGATCGTGTCGACCGGCTGCCGCTTCCCCGGCGATGTGCGCTCCCCGGAGGACCTGTGGCAGCTTCTGCTGTCCGACCGGGATGTGATCTCGGGCTTCCCGGTCGACCGCGGCTGGCCCCTGGAGGACCTGTCCCACCCGGACCCCGGCCGGCCCGGCACCAGCTCCGTCCAGCAGGGCGGTTTCCTTCACGACGCTGCCGAGTTCGACGCGGAGTTCTTCGGGATATCGCCGCGCGAGGCGCTGGCGATGGACCCGCAGCAGCGGCTGCTGCTGGAGACCTCCTGGGAGGCCCTGGAGCGGGCCGGTCTCGACCCGGCGGCGCTGCGTGGCAGCCGGACCGGCGTGTTCGTCGGCGCCGTCCCGCACGGCTACGGCAGCGGCTCCGTCGATCCGCAGGGCACCGAGGGCTATCTGTTCACCGGCGCCGCGGGCAGTGTGGCCTCGGGCCGCGTCGCGTACACCTTCGGCCTGGAGGGCCCGGCCATCACGGTGGACACCGCGTGCTCCTCGTCGCTGGTGGCCTTCCACCTGGCGGTGCAGTCGCTGCGGCAGGGCGAGTGCTCCCTGGCGCTGGTCGGCGGGGTGACGGTCATGTCGACTCCGACGGTCTTCACCGAGTTCAGCCACCAGCGCGCGCTCGCCGCCGACGGCCGGTGCAAGCCCTTCGCCGCCGGCGCGGACGGCACCGCGTGGGGCGAGGGCGTCGGGGTGGTGCTCCTGGAGCGGCTGTCGGACGCGGTGCGCAACGGCCACCAGGTGCTGGCCGTGGTGCGGGGCAGCGCGGTCAACCAGGATGGCGCGTCCAACGGGCTCACCGCACCGAACGGGCCCTCGCAGCAGCGGGTGGTCCGCCAGGCCCTGGCCAACGCCCGGCTGTCGGCCGCGGATGTGGACGTGGTCGAGGCCCATGGCACGGGTACGTCGCTGGGCGACCCGATCGAGGCGCAGGCGCTGCTGGCCACCTACGGCCAGGACCGGCCCGCCGACCGCCCGCTGCTGCTCGGCTCGCTCAAGTCCAACATCGGCCACACCTCCGCGGCCGCCGGCGTGGCCGGGGTCATCAAGATGGTGATGGCGCTGCGCCACGGGATCGTGCCCGCGACGCTGCACGTGGACGCGGTGTCCCCGCATGTGGACTGGGAGTCCGGTGCGGTCGAGCTGGTGACGGAGAATCTGGCCTGGCCCGAACTCGACCGGGTGCGGCGGGCTGCCGTCTCCTCGTTCGGGGTGAGCGGCACCAACGCGCATGTGATCCTCGAACAGGCCCCGGCCGCCGCAGACCTCTCCGCCGACGAGCGGCCGGCGCACACGGGGGCGCTGCCCTGGGTGGTGTCGAGCCGCTCGGCGGACGGTCTGCGCCGCCAGGCGGCCCGGCTGCGGGAGTTCGCCGCCGCCTCGGAGGCCGACACCGCCGACATCGGCTGGTCGCTGGCGTCGACCCGGGCGGGGCTCGAGCACCGCGCGGTGGTCGTGGCGGACGACCGGGAGGGCTTTCTGCGGGCGCTCGACGCCCTCGGGGCCGGGGAGCCCGCCGCCCATGTGGTGAGCGGCGAGGTGTCCGGCGGGTCCCGGGGCGCGGTGTTCGTCTTCCCCGGGCAGGGGTCGCAGTGGGTCGGCATGGCGACCGAACTCCTCGAAGCGTCCACGGCGTTCGCCGACTCCATCGAGCGGTGTGCGGGGGCGTTGGCGCCGCATATCGAGTGGGATCTGTTGGAGGTGTTGCGCGAGGAGGGTCCGCTGGAGCGGGTGGATGTGGTGCAGCCGGTGTTGTGGGCGGTGATGGTGTCGCTGGCTCAGGTGTGGCGTTCGGTGGGTGTGGAGCCGTCGGCGGTGATCGGCCATTCGCAGGGTGAGATCGCGGCGGCGTGTGTGTCGGGGGCGTTGTCGTTGGAGGACGGTGCGCGGCTGGTGGCGCTGCGCAGCCGCGCCATCGCCGAGGACCTGGCCGGCCTCGGTGGAATGGTGTCCGTGGCCGCTTCCGTCGAGCGCGTCGAGGAGCTCCTCGAAGGACGCGACGGAGTGTGGGTGGCCACGGTGAACGGCCCGGACAGCGTCGTCGTCGCGGGCGATCTGGCCTCCCTCGACGAGACGGTGGCGGCGGCTGAGGCGGTGGGGGTGCGGGCGCGTCGGGTGGCGGTGGATTACGCGTCGCATACGCCGCATGTGGAGCGGATCCGGGGGCGGTTGCTGGAGTTGGCGGCGCCGATTGTGCCGCGTGTGGGTGATGTGCCGATGTATTCGACGGTGACCGGGGCGCCGGTGACGGGTGTGGAGCTGGACGCGGAGTACTGGTATCGCAATCTGCGGGAGCGGGTGGCGTTCCATGACACCGTGCGGGTTCTGCTCGACCAGGGTGACCGGGTGTTCCTGGAGGTCAGCCCGCACCCCGTGCTGGCGGGCGCCATCCAGGAGGCCGGCCGCGTCCGGTCGGTGGACACCGCGGTGACCGGCACCCTCAGGCGCGGCGAAGGAGGCTCCCGGCGGTTCCTGGCCTCGCTCGCCGAGCTGTGGGTACGGGGCACGGGCCCCGACTGGGCCCGGGTGTTCGCGGGCACCGGAGGCCGCCGCGTCGACCTGCCCACGTACGCGTTCCAGCCCAAGCGCTACTGGCTCGACTCCGCCGCCTCGCGCCCCTCGGCGGCCGCCGACGAGAACGCCGCTTTCTGGGAGGTCGTGGAGCGCGAGGACCTGGAAGGACTCGCGCGAACCCTGCGGCTGGACGACGCGGGCCCCGAGCTGACGGCCGTGCTGCCCGCCCTGACGGCGTGGCACCGGCGCCACAAGGCGGCCTCCGCGATGGAGTCCTGGCGGTACCGGGCCGACTGGAAGCCGCTGACCGGCCACGCGTCGGCCACCCTCTCCGGCACCTGGCTGGTGGCCGGCACCCGCGAGCAGCTCGACGGCGAGCTGTACGAGGCGGTCGCCGGGGCCCTGCGCGAACACGGAGCGGCCGTCCAACCGCTGGCGGCCCCCGAGGACGGGCAGCGGTGGGCCGATGTGCTCGCCGCGCACACCGAGGCGGCCGGAGTGCTGTCCCTGCTCGCCGACGACGAGTCGCCCCTCGACGGCACGCCCGCCGTGCCGGCCGGCTTCGGCCGGACGCTGCTGCTCATCCAGGGGCTGGAGAAGTCGGGCGCGGCCGCCCCGCTGTGGTGCCTCACCCGGGGCGCGGTGTCCGTCGGCGGCCAGGACCCGCTCACCGGACCGGCCCAGGCGCTGGTCTGGGGGCTGGGCCGGGTCGTGGCGCAGGAGCTGCCCGCACGCTGGGGCGGCCTGGTGGATCTGCCCCTCGCCCCGGACGCCAAGGACCTCGGCCGGCTGTGCGCGGTGCTGGCCGACCGGAGTGGCGAGGACCAGGTCGCGGTCCGTCCGTTCGGAACGTTCGGCCGCCGGATCGTCCGGGCGCCGCTCGGCGACGCGGCGGGCGACGGCTGGACCCCGGGCGAGGGAACGGTGCTCATCACCGGCGGCACAGGGGCCCTCGGCGGGCAGGTCGCCCGCAGGCTGGCCGCCCAGGGCGCCCGGCACCTGCTGCTCGTCAGCCGCCAGGGGCAGGCCGCCCCCGGCGCGGCCGACCTGGTGGCCGAGCTGGCCGCCGCGGGCGCCGAGGTGACGGTGGCCGCCTGTGACATCGCGGACACCGGCGCGCTGCGCGACCTGCTGGCCTCGATCCCCGACGCGTACCCGCTGACCGCGGTGTTCCACACCGCCGCCGTACTGGACGACGGGGCCGTGACCGCCCTGACGCTCGACCAGGTCGACAGCGTGCTGCGGGTCAAGGCCGACGCGGCCTGGCGGCTGCACGAGCTGACCGCGCGACTGGGCTCGGACCTGTCCGCGTTCGTGCTGTTCTCCTCGCTGGCGGGCACCGTCGGCATGGCGGGCCAGGGCAACTACGCCCCCGGCAACGCCTACCTGGACGCGCTGGCCGCCTACCGGCGCTCGCGCGGGCTGGTGGCCACCTCGGTGGCCTGGGGATCCTGGGCGCAGGGCGGCATGGCCGAACGGGACGCGGTGACCGATGTCCGGGTCCGGCACGGCGTACCGCTGCTGCCCCCGGAGTCCGCCGTCCTGGCGCTGGAGGCCGCGCTCGCCCACGGCGACACGGCCGTCGTCATCGCCGACATCGACTGGGACCGGTTCGCCCACGCCTACACCGCGACACGCCCCAGCCGTCTGCTCGACGAGCTGCCCGAGACCCGGCAGGCCCTGGGCACGGGCGAGGCCACCGGCACGGACACCACCCACGCGCTGCACGACCGGCTCGCCGGCCTCGGCGCGCAGGAGCGCGAGCGGCAGCTGTTCGACGCTGTACGAACCCAGGCGGCGGCCGTGCTCGGCCACGACTCCGCCGATGCGGTGGACCCCCGGCGGCAGTTCCTCGAACTGGGCCTGGACTCGGTCACCGCGGTGGAGCTGCGCAACCGGCTGGGCCTCGCGACCGGTCTGCGGCTGCCCGCCACCGTGGTCTTCGACCGTCCGACCGTGGCCGACCTCGCCCGCTATCTCGACGCCGAGATGTTCGGCGGGTCCCAGGAGCCCGAGAACGCCGGCGCCGCGGAACTCGACCGGCTCGAGGTCCTGCTGAAGGAGCTGCCGGACGGGGATCCGGCGAGAGCGGCCATCGCCGGGCGGCTGCGGCATCTGCTGTGGTCGTCCACCGGCGACGGGCCGGCCGAGGACACCGTGGACTCCGCGGAGCTCGAGGACGCGTCGAATGACGAGATCTTCGACTTCATCGAGAAGGAATTCGGGATCTCCTGACCCGTCGCGCGCCATCGGCAACGACATCACGCACGCACGCCCACAACTGACCCACGATCGAGGGCAAGAACATGGATGACGTCAAGAAGCTTCGCCACTTCCTGACCCGGGTCACCGCGGAACTTCAGGAGACGCGGTCGCGGCTGCGGGCCGTGGAGACTGCGGACAGCGAGCCGGTGGCGATCGTCGGGATGAGCTGCCGCTATCCCGGCGCGGTCGCGTCGCCCGAGGACCTGTGGCGGCTGGTGTCCGGCGGCGGGGACGCCATAACCGGCTTCCCGGCCGACCGCGGCTGGGACCTGGCCGGCCTGGTCGACCCCGCGGGCGACCGGCCGGGCACCTCGTATGTGGACCGGGGCGGATTCCTGCACGACGCGGGCGAGTTCGACGCCTCCTTCTTCGGCATATCACCGCGCGAGGCGCTGGCGATGGACCCGCAGCAGCGGCTGCTGCTGGAGACCTCCTGGGAGCTGTTCGAGCGCTCAGGTCTCGACCCGGCGGCGCTGCGCGGCAGCCGGACGGGCGTGTTCATCGGCTCCAGCTTCCGCGACTACGGCAGCAGGCTGCCCGCGGTCCCCGAAGAGGTCGAGGGCCACGCCATGACGGGCGTGGCGGGCAGCGTGGCGTCGGGCCGGATCGCGTACACCTTCGGCCTGGAGGGCCCGGCCCTCACCGTGGACACGGCCTGCTCGTCGTCGCTGGTGGCGCTGCACCTGGCGGTCCGTTCGCTGCGGCAGGGCGAGTGCTCCCTGGCGCTGGCCGGCGGTGTCGCCGTGATGTCGACCCCGGACCTGTTCACCGAGTTCAGCAAGCAGCAGGGCCTGTCGCGGGACGGCCGGTGCAAGGCGTTCGCGGCCACCGCGGACGGCATGGGGGCGGCCGAGGGCGTCGGCCTGCTGCTGGTGGAGCGGCTGTCGGACGCGGTGCGCAACGGCCACCAGGTGCTGGCCGTGGTGCGGGGCAGCGCGGTGAACCAGGACGGCGCGTCGAGCGGCCTGACGGCGCCGAACGGTCCTGCGCAGCAGCGGGTGATCCGTCAGGCGCTGGCCGACGCCGGGGTGTCCGCCGCCGCCGTGGACGCCGTGGAGGCTCATGGCACGGGTACGTCGCTGGGCGACCCGATCGAGGCGCAGGCGCTGCTGGCGACGTACGGCCAGGACCGGCCAGGGGACCGGCCGCTGCTGCTCGGCTCGGTCAAGTCGAATATCGGCCACACCCAGGCCGCGGCGGGCGTGGCCGGTGTCATCAAGATGGTGATGGCGCTGCGCCACGGCGTCGTACCGCGCACCCTGCACGTGGACGAACCGACCCCGCATGTGGACTGGGAGTCCGGCGCGGTCGAGCTGGCCACGGACAATCTGGCCTGGCCCGAGAGCGACCGGATGCGGCGGGCCGCGGTGTCCTCGTTCGGAGTGAGCGGAACGAACGCGCATGTGATCCTCGAACAGGCCCCGGCGGACGAGCGCGAGCCCGCCGACGCCCCCGCCCCGGCCGCGCTCACCGGCGCCCTCCCGTGGCCGGTGTCGGCCCGGTCCGCCGCCGCCCTGAAGGCCCAGGCAGGACGGGTGCGCTCCGTCGCCGCCGAACACGGGGACCCGGCCGGCATCGGCTGGTCGCTGGCGTCGACCCGGTCGGGCCTTGAGCACCGTGCCGTGGTCGTGGGCGACGCCCCGGACACCTTCCTGAGCGGCCTCGACGCCCTCGCGGCCGGGGAGCCTGCGGCCCACGTGGTGAGCGGCGAGACCACCGGCGCGCCCACGGGCGTGGTGTTCGTCTTCCCGGGCCAGGGGTCGCAGTGGGTCGGTATGGCCTCCGGACTCCTCGGCACCTCCCCGGCGTTCGCCGACTCGATCAAGAAGTGTGCGGGGGCGTTGGCGCCGCATATCGAGTGGGATCTGTTGGAGGTGTTGCGCGAGGAGGGTCCGCTGGAGCGGGTGGATGTGGTGCAGCCGGTGTTGTGGGCGGTGATGGTGTCGCTGGCTCAGGTGTGGCGTTCGGCGGGTGTGGAGCCGTCGGCGGTGATCGGCCATTCGCAGGGTGAGATCGCGGCGGCGTGTGTGTCGGGGGCGTTGTCGTTGGAGGACGGTGCGCGGCTGGTGGCGCTGCGCAGCCGTGCCATCGCGGGAGAGCTGGCGGGCCTCGGCGGGATGGTGTCCGTCGCGGCCTCCGTCGAGCGCGTCGAGGAGCTCCTCGAAGGACATGACGGCGTGTGGATCGCGACCGTCAACGGCCCGGCCGCCACCGTCGTGGCCGGATCCCCGGAGGCGCTGGACGCGGTGCTGGCGGCGGCTGAGGCGGTGGGGGTGCGGGCGCGTCGGGTGGCGGTGGATTACGCGTCGCATACGCCGCATGTGGAGCGGATCCGGGGGCGGTTGCTGGAGTTGGCGGGGCCGATTGTGCCGCGTGTGGGTGATGTGCCGATGTATTCGACGGTGACCGGGGCGCCGGTGACGGGTGTGGAGCTGGACGCGGAGTACTGGTATCGCAATCTGCGGGAGCGGGTGGCGTTCCATGACACCGTGCGGGTTCTGCTCGACCAGGGTGACCGGGTGTTCCTGGAGGTCAGCCCGCACCCCGTGCTGGCGGGCGCCATCCAGGAGGCCGGGCACGCCGTCGACACCGACGTCCTCGCCGTGGGCACCCTGCGGCACGACGAGGGCGGCCCGCGCCGCGTGCTGACCTCGCTGGCCGAGCTGTGGGTGCGGGGAGTCGAGCCCGACTGGAAGGCGGTCTTCGGCGGCGCCGCCGCGCCCGTGGACCTGCCCACCTACGCGTTCCAGCGCGACCACTACTGGCTGCGCGGCACCGCCGGCGTCGGCGATGTCGCCGGGGCCGGGCTGTCCGTCGTGGGCCATCCGCTGCTGGCGGCCGCCGTCACGCTGGCGGACGGCGACGGCTGCGTCTTCACCGGCCGTCTGTCCACGGCCGCCCAGCCGTGGCTCGCCGACCACGCCGTGCTGAACCGGGTCCTGCTGCCGGGCGCGGCCGTCATGGAACTCGCGCTGCGCGCGGGCGAGTCGGTCGGCAGCGACCACTTGGACGAGCTCGTGCTGCACGCGCCCCTGGTCCTGCCCGCCGACGGCACCCCCCTCGACATCCAGGTCGGCGTCGACGCCGCCGACGAACTGGGCCGCCGCGCCGTCCGGGTGCACTCCCGGCCGCACCGCCCGGGCCGGACCGATGACGAGGAGGAGTGGACCGGCCACGCCACCGGAACGCTCATCACCGCGCCCGCCGGCGAGCCCGCGGCCGAGGACACCGCCTGGCCGCCCGCCGACGCGGTCGCCGTGGACATCGACGGCTTCTACGAGCGCCTCGCGGAGGCCGGTTACGCCTACGGACCGGTGTTCCGGGGCGTGCGCGCGGTATGGCGGCGCGGCGCCGAGATGTTCGCCGAGGTCGCGCTGGACGAGGCCGCCGCGGGCGAGGCGGAGCGGTTCGGCGTACACCCCGCGCTGGTCGACGCGGCGCTTCAGACACGGCTGGTGACGGTGGCGGAGGGCGAGGCGGAGCGGATGATGCCGTTCTCCTTCTCCGGCGCCCGGATCCACGCCATGGGCGCCACCTCGGCGCGGGTCCGGATGGCCCCGGCCGGATCCGACGCGATCTCGGTGCGGATGACCGACCAGGCCGGGCTGCCGATCCTCACGGTCGACCAGATCGTCTCGCGCCCGCTGTCCGCCGACGCGATGTCCGGCACAGCGGTCAACTCGATGTACGAGGTGACCTGGGCGTCTCTGGCCACGGCCGACGCGCCGGAGCAGGGGCTCGCGATCCTCGGCGACGCCCTGCCCGGCCTCGACGCGCCGCGCTACCCGGACGCCGCCGCCGTGGCCGAGGCCGTCCGCGCGGGCGAGCCGGTGCCCCCGGTGGTGCTGCTTCCCTGCCCGCGCGGGGATGGCGGCGACATGCCCGCCGCGAGCCGGGAGGTGCTGGCCGCGGTGCTCGGCCCGGTGCGCGAGTGGCTCGCGCACGACGAGCTGGAGGCCGTACGGCTGGTTCCGGTGACCCGGGGCGCGATCGCCGTGGCCCCGGGCGACCGGATCGACATGGCGCAGGCCGCCGTGCGCGGACTGCTGCGCTCGGCCGCGTCGGAGCACCCGCACCGGATTCTCCAGGTGGACATCGACGGTGCCACCGACCCGGAGACCGACCCGGGGGTGATGGCGGCGCTGTCCGCGGTGGCGGCCGCCGCGGTGGCCGCGGGCGAGTCGGAAGCCGTCGTCCGCTCCGGCGCGGCGTCCGTACCGCGGCTGGCCCGCGTGCCCTCGGCGGACCCGGGAACGCTGCCGCTGCCCGGCACGGCCGGAGCCTGGGGGCTCGACCTGGACACCGCGGGCACCCTGGAGGGGCTGGCCCTGACCGCGTCCCCGAGGGCCGAGGCGCCCCTGGCGGCGGGCCAGGTGCGGGTCGCGGTGCGCGCGACCGGCGTCAACTTCCGGGATGTCCTGGTCGCGCTGGGCGTGGTTCCCAACACCGAATCGCTCTTCGGGTGCGAGGGCGCCGGTGTGGTGGTCGAGGTCGGCCGGGAGGTCACCGGTCTCGCGGTGGGCGATCGGGTGATGGGGCTGCTGTCGGGCGCGTACGCGGGTCCGCTGGCGGTGGCGGACGCGCGGATGGTCGTGCGTGTGCCGGGTGGCTGGTCGTTCGCCGAGGCGGCTTCGGTGCCCGCCGTGTTCCTGACCGCCTACTACGCGCTGGTGGACCTCGCCGATCTGCGGGCCGGCGAGTCGCTGGCGGTGCACGCCGCCGCGGGTGGGGTGGGCATGGCGGCCGTCCAGTTGGCCCGCTACCTGGGCGCCGAGGTGTACGCGACGGCGAGCGAGCCGAAGTGGCCGGTGGTGCGCGGCATGGGTGTTCCGGCCGAGCGGCTGGCGTCCTCGCGCACCCTGGAGTTCGCCGACCGGTTCCTCGAGGCGACCGGCGGCCGGGGTGTCGATGTCGTACTGAACTGCCTGGCCAGGGAGTTCGTGGACGCCTCGCTCGGGCTGCTGCCGAGCGGCGGGCGGTTCGTCGAGATGGGCAAGACCGACATCCGTGACGCCGACGAGGTCGCCGCGGCCCGGCCCGGGGTGCGCTACCGCGCGTTCGACCTCGGCGAGGCCGGTGCCGACCGGCTCGGGGAGATGCTCACCCACCTCGCGGACCTCTTCGGGCAGGGGGTGCTCAGCGCGCTGCCGGTGACCGCCTGGGACACCAGGCAGGCCCCGCAGGCCTTCCGCCACCTCAGCCAGGCCCGTCACACCGGCAAGGTGGTGCTGACCACCCCGCCGTCCGGCCCGCTCGACGGGACCGTGCTGATCACGGGGGGTACGGGGGTCATCGGTTCGGCCCTGGCCCGTCATCTGGCTACCGAACATCGCGTCACCGACCTGGTGTTGACCAGCCGTCGTGGCATGGAGGCGCCGGGTGCGGCGGAGCTTGTCGCGGACCTCGCGGAGCTGGGGGCCACGGCGCGGGTGGTGGCGTGTGATGTGGCGGATCGTGGGGCGTTGGCGGGGCTGTTGGGTGAGTTGCCCGGGCTGCGCGGTGTGGTGCATGCGGCGGGTGCGCTGGATGACGGGGTGGTGTCGGCGCTGACGCCGGAGCGTCTCGACACGGTGTTGCGGCCGAAGGTGGACGCGGCGTGGCATCTGCATGAGCTGACCCGGGACCGCGATCTGTCGCTGTTCGCGCTGTTCTCCTCCGCCGCAGGCGTCCTGGGCGCCGCCGGACAAGGCAGCTACGCGGCCGCCAACGCCTTCCTGGACGCCCTCGCCTGGCACCGCCGCGCCCAGGGGCTGCCCGCGCACTCCCTGGCCTGGGGCCTGTGGGCCGACCGCAGCTCCATGACCGGCGCGCTCGGCGCCGCCGACCTGGAGCGGATGCGCCGCAGCGGGGTCCAGGCGCTCACCACCGACGAGGGCCTCGCGCTGTTCGACGCCGCCGTCCGGATGCCGCGTCCGCACACGGTCCCGGTCAGGCTCGACGTGTCCGCGGTGGGCAGGCACAAGGACCCCGCCCCGCTCTTCCGCGCCCTGGTGCGCACCCCGGCCAAGCGGGTGGCGGCGAACGCGCCCGCCGATGGCGGCGGTCTGCGCGAGCGTCTCGCCACGCTCTCGCCGGCCGAGCGGGATCGGGTGTTGACGGAGTTGGTGCGGGCGCAGGCGGCGGTGGTGTTGGGGCATGGTGGTGCCGAGGCGGTGGGTGCGGATCGGGCGTTCAAGGATGTGGGGTTCGACTCGCTGACGGCGGTGGAGCTGCGGAACCGGCTGGGTGCGGCGACGGGGTTGCGGCTTCCGGTGACGGCGGTGTTCGACCATCCGACGCCGGTGGCGCTGGCGGCGGAGCTGGCGTTGCGGCTGGGGGCGGATGGCGAGGGCGTGTCCGTGCCTGCGGTTCCGGTTGCTGCGGCGGTGGCTGTGGTGGCGGATGAGCCGATCGCGATCGTGGGCATGAGCTGCCGGTTCCCCGGCGGGGTGGGCTCACCGGAGGACCTGTGGCAGCTGCTCATCGACGAGCGGGACGCCACCGGCGCCTACCCCACCGACCGCGGCTGGCAGGTCGACGACCTGGGCGACCCCCACTTCCCGGACGACTCCTACGCGCGGGTCGGCGGATTCCTGCACGACATGGCCGACTTCGACCCCGAGTTCTTCGGCATCTCGCCCCGCGAGGCCCTGGCCACCGACCCGCAGCAGCGGCTGCTGCTGGAGACCACCTGGGAGGCGTTCGAGCGCGCGGGCATCGACCCCACCACGCTCCGCGCCACCTCGACCGGCGTCTTCACCGGACTGATCTACAACGACTACGCCTCGCGGTTCCCCAGGCTGCTCAGCGGCTTCGAGGGATACCTGGGCAACGGCAGCGCCAACAGCGTGGCCTCCGGCCGGATCGCCTACACCCTGGGCCTGGAGGGCCCGGCGATCACGGTGGACACCGCCTGCTCGTCGTCCATGGTGGCCCTGCACCTGGCCGCCCAGTCGCTCCGGCAGGGCGAGTGCACCCTGGCCGTCGCGGGCGGGGTGACCGTCATGTCCACCCCGCGGCCGCTGATCGAGTTCAGCCGGATCGGCGGGCTCGCGCTCGACGGCCGCTGCAAGGCGTTCGGCGCCGACGCCGACGGCATGGGATTCGCCGAGGGCATCGGCATGCTGGTCGTCGAGCGGCTCTCCGACGCCCGGCGCAACGGACACCGGGTGCTGGCGGTGCTCCGCGGCTCCGCGCTCAACCAGGACGGCGCGTCCAACGGCCTGACCGCGCCCAGCGGCCCCGCCCAGCAGCGGGTGATCCGCCAGGCTCTGGCCAACGCGGGTCTGAGCGCCGCCGATGTGGACGTCGTGGAGGCACACGGCACCGGCACCTCCCTCGGCGACCCGATCGAGGCGCAGGCCCTCCAGGCCACGTACGGCCAGGACCGGGCCGAGGACCGGCCGCTGCTGCTCGGCTCGGTGAAGTCCAACCTCGGCCACACGCAGGCCGCGGCGGGTGTCGCCGGTGTCATCAAGACCGTGCTGGCCCTGCGCCACGGCGTCGTCCCGCGCACCCTCCACGTCGAGCGGCCCACCTCGCACGTCGACTGGGCGGCCGGGGGGCTGCGGCTCGCCGACGGAAGTGTGCCGTGGCCCGAGACCGGGCGGGCGCGGCGGGCCGCCGTGTCGTCCTTCGGCATCAGCGGCACCAACGCGCATGTGATCCTGGAGCACATCCCCGAGCAGGTGCCCGAGCCCGAGGCGCCCGCGGCCCCGGTCGCCGACGCGCCGGTCCCGTGGGTCGTCTCGGCCAAGAGCGCCGAGAGCCTCCGCGACCAGGCCCGCCGGCTGCACGAGCGGGTGACCGCCGCCCCGGACCTGGCCCCCGCCGACATCGCCCGGTCCCTGCTGACCACCCGGGCCGTCTTCGACCACCGCGCGGTGGTCGTCGGCCGGGACCGGGAGGAGCTGCTGCACCGCCTCGCCGCGCTGGCCGGCGGCGAACCGGCCGCCGGTGTGGTCCAAGGTGTCGCGGCCGCGCGCGCGAAGACCGTGTTCGTCTTCCCCGGACAGGGCTCGCAGTGGGCCGGCATGGCCACGGAACTCCTCGACATCTCCCCGGCCTTCGCCGAACGCCTCGAAAGCTGTGCCGCGGCTCTCGCGCCGCATATCGACTGGTCCCCGCTCGACGTGCTGCGCGGCCGCCCCGGCGCGCCGTCGCTTGACCGGGTCGACGTGGTGCAGCCGGTGCTGTGGGCGGTGATGGTGTCCCTCGCCCAGGTGTGGCGGACCCACGGGGTCGAGCCGTCCGCCGTGGTGGGCCACTCCCAGGGGGAGCTGGCGGCGGCGGCCGTGTCGGGTGTGCTGTCGCTCGACGACGCCGCCCGGATCGTGGCCCTGCGCAGCAGGCTCATCGCGCGGGAGCTGGCGGGGCAGGGCGGCATGGTCTCGCTCGCCAGGCCCATGGGCGCGGCCCTGGAGCTGCTGAAGCCGTGGGGCGAGCGCATCAGCGTCGCCACCGTGAACGGGCCCGGCTCCACCGTCGTCGCCGGTGAACCGGAGGCGCTGGAGGAGCTGATGGCCGCCTGTGAGCGCGAGGGGGTGCGGGCACGCCGTATCCCGGTGGACTACGCCTCCCACTCCCCGCAGGTGGCGCGGTTGCGCGAGGCGCTGCTGGACCTGGCCGCGCCGGTCGTGTCCCGGACGCCGGAGCTGCCCATGTACTCCGCCGTCACCGGCGAACTCCTCGCCACGGGCGCGGCGGACGCCGAGTACTGGTACCGCAACCTGCGCCAGACCGTGCTCTTCGAGCAGGCCACGCGCGCCCTGGCGGGTGCGGGACACGATGTGTTCGTCGAGGTCAGCCCGCACCCGGTGCTGACCACCGGCATGGCGGAGACGCTCGAGGACCACCCCGGCGACATCGCGATCGGCGGCACCCTGCGGCGCGACGAGGGCGGCCGGGACCGGCTGCTGACCGCGCTGGCCGAGGTGTTCGTGACCGGGGTGGCCGTGGACTGGGCGACCACCTTCGAGGGCGGGCGGACCGTGGAGCTGCCCACCTACGCCTTCCACCGGCAGCGCTACTGGCTGGACGCGCCGTCGGAGCCCGAGGCGGCCCGGGGCAACACCGCAGTGGACGAGGCATTCTGGGCCGCGGTGGACCAGCTCGACCCGGACGGGCTGGCGTCGACCCTCGGCGTCGAGGACGTGTCCGTACGGTCCTCGCTGAACGCGGTGCTGCCCGCGCTCTCGGACTGGCACCGGCAGCGGAGCGAGCGCGCCACCGTGGACACCTGGCGCTACGGCATCGCCTGGGCGCAGGTCCCCGAGACCGCGCCGGCCCCCCTGTCCGGCACCTGGCTGCTGGCCGTCTCCGCCGGATTCGAGGCGGACCCCCGGGTGGCCGCGCTGGTGGCGGGCATCGAGCGCCGCGGCGCCAGGGCCCTGCCGGTGGTGATCTCCTCCGACCGCCCCGCCGACATCGCCGCGCAGCTGCGGACGGCCTGCGAGCCGACCGAGCCGGGCGAGTCGGCTCAGCCGGCCGGAGTGCTGTCGGTGAGCGCCTGGGACGAGCGGCCGCACCCCTCCTACCCGGCGGTGCCGGGCGGCTTCGCCCATGTCCTGGCGCTGTGCCAGGCGCTGGAGGCCGCCGGTGTCACGGCGCCCCTGTGGTGTGTGACCAGCGGCGCGGTGACCAACGGAGCCGACGACGCCCCCGTCAGCCCGGCGCAGGCGCTGGTGTGGGGGCTGGGCCGGGTGGCCGCCCAGGAACACCCCGGCCGCTGGGGCGGGCTGATCGACCTTCCGGCCGAGCCGGACGAGCAGGACGTGAACCGGCTGTGCGGGCTGCTGTCCGGCGGATCCGGGGAGGACCAGCTCGCCGTACGGACCGGCGGTATCCTCGCCCGCAGGCTGGCCCGCACCCCGGCGCCCGCCGCCCCCGCCCGCGAGTGGACCCCCACCGGAACCGTACTGATCACCGGGGGCACCGGCGCCATCGGCGGCCATGTCGCCCGCTGGCTGGCCGCCCGCGGCGCCGAACACCTGCTGCTGCTCAGCCGGAGCGGACCGGACGCCGCGGGGGCCGCGGAGCTGCGGGCCGGCCTGGAGGCGGACGGCGCCCGGGTGACCCTCCTCGCCTGCGACGCCGGAGACCGTGAGGCGCTGGCGGCCGTGCTCGCCGACATCCCGGACGAGCTGCCGCTCACCGCCGTCTTCCACACCGCCGCGGTGCTGGACGACGGCCCGCTGGACGCGCTGACCGCCGACCGGGCGGACGCCGTGCTGCGGGCGAAGACCGGCGCCGCCCGGAACCTGCACGAGCTGACCGCGGATCTGGACCTGTCGGCGTTCGTCCTGTTCTCCTCCACCGCCGGCACCTTCGGCGCCGCCGGACAGGCCAACTACGCGCCCGGCAACGCCTACCTCGACGCGCTGGCGTGGCACCGACGCGCCCACGGCCAGGTGGCCACCTCCATCGGCTGGGGTGCCTGGGCCCAGGGCGGGATGGCCGAGAAGGAGGCCGTCGCCGATCTGCGGCGCCGGCACGGCGTCCCGGTGATGTCCCCCGAGCGGGCGGTCCTGGCGCTGCGCCAGGCGCTCGACGGCGACGACACCTTCCTGGTCGTCGCGGACATCGACTGGGACCGGTTCTACCTCGCGTACACCGCCGCCCGGCCCAGCCCGCTGCTGCACGATCTGGAAGAGGTGCGCCGCATCCGGGAGTCGGCCACCGGCGGGGCCGCCCCCGATCAGACGGGGCCGTCGCTCGAGGAGCGGCTGGCCGGCCTCGGCCGGACCGAGCAGGAGCGGGTGCTGCGCGACCTGGTGCGTACCCACGCCGCGGCCGTCCTCGGCCACGACGGGCCCGAGTCGGTGCCCACCGGCCGCCCGTTCTGGGAGCTCGGCCTGGACTCGGTCACCGCCGTCGAGATGCGCAACCGGCTGGGCGGCGCCGTCCAGCGCAAGCTCCCCGCCGGGCTCATCTTCGACTACCCGACCGTCACCGGCCTGGTCGGCTACCTCCGGGACGAGCTGTGCCGGGACGAGACCGAAGTCAGCCCGGTGATGTCCGACCTGGACCGGCTGGACATCGCGCTGGCCACCATGCCCGACGACGACCCGGCCCGGAACGAGGTGGCCGAGCGGCTGGAGAAGCTGCTGCGCCGGGTGAGCCCGGCCTCGGTCGTGACGCGGGCACCCGCGACGGACTGGGGCCTGGACTCGGCTTCCCAGGACGAGGTGTTCGCGCTCATCGACGAAGAACTGGGAGAGCTGTGACCCGGCTCCCGGCACACGCCTTCCCGACCGCTAGGGATCACAAGGATGGACCAGTCACCCATGGCGAATGAAGAAAAGCTCTTCGAGTACCTCAAGCGTGTCACCGCGGAGCTGAAGGAGACGCGGGCACGGTTGCGGGACGCGGAGGCGGCGGTTGGTGAGCCGGTGGCGATCGTCGGCATGAGCTGCCGCTACCCCGGCGGGGTGACCTCGCCCGAGGAGCTGTGGCGCCTGGTGGCCGACGGCACGGACGCCATCTCCGAGGTGCCGGCGGACCGCGGCTGGGACCTGGCGGGGCTGTTCGACGTGGCCGGGGAACGGCCCGGGACCTCGTATGTGAACCGGGGCGGTTTCCTGTACGACGCCGCCGACTTCGACGCGGGTTTCTTCGGCATCTCGCCGCGTGAGGCGCTGGGCATGGACCCGCAGCAGCGGCTCCTGCTGGAGACGTCCTGGGAGCTGTTCGAGCGGGCCGGCATCGACCCGGCGTCGCTGGGCGGCAGCCGCACCGGCGTGTTCATGGGGTCCAGCTTCCACGGCTACGGCGGCGAGCTGACCGACGCCCCCGAGGAGGTCCAGGGCTATCTGCTCACCGGCCGCGCGGACAGCGTGATCTCGGGCCGGATCGCCTACACCCTGGGTCTTGAGGGCCCGGCGATCACGGTGGACACCGCCTGCTCGTCGTCGCTGGTGGCGCTGCACCTGGCGGTGAACGCGCTCCAGCGGGGCGACTGTTCGATGGCCGTGGCCGGCGGGGTGATGGTGATGGCCACCCCCGAGGTGTTCGTCGAGTTCAGCCGCCAGCAGGGCCTGTCGCGCGACGGCCGGTGCCGGGCCTTCGCGGGCGGCGCCGACGGCACCGGTCTCGCCGAGGGCGTCGGTGTCCTGCTGGTGGAGCGGCTGTCCGACGCGGTGCGCAACGGCCACCAGGTGCTGGCCGTGGTGCGCGGCTCGGCGGTCAACCAGGACGGCGCGTCCAACGGGCTCACCGCGCCCAACGGGCCCTCGCAGCAGCGGGTCATCCGGCAGGCCCTGGCCGACGCCGAACTGTCCCCGGTGCAGGTCGACGTCGTGGAGGCGCACGGCACGGGCACCACGCTTGGCGACCCGATCGAGGCGGACGCGCTGCTGGCGACGTACGGTCAGGACCGGCCCGCCGACCGCCCGCTGCTGCTCGGCTCGCTCAAGTCGAACCTCGGCCACACCCAGGCCGCGGCGGGCGTGGGCGGAATCATCAAGATGGTGATGGCGATGCGGCACGGCACCGTGCCCGCGACGCTGCACATCGACGAGCCGACCCCGCATGTGGACTGGGAGTCCGGCGCGGTGCGGCTGGTGACCGAGAACACCGACTGGCCCTCGACCGGGCAGCCGCGGCGCGCCGCCGTGTCCTCGTTCGGGGTGAGCGGCACCAACGCGCATGTGATCATCGAGCAGCCGCCGGCCGTCACGGCACCCGAGGCCGAGGAGGTCTCCGACGCGCCCGCCCCCTTCGCCCCCGCGGCGGCGGACGGTGCGCTGCCGTGGGCGGTGTCGGGCCGTTCCGCCGAGGGACTGCGCGCACAGGCCGCCCGGCTGCGCACCTTCGCCGCCGACTCCGGCGAGGCGGACCGGCGCCTGGGGTGGTCGCTGGCGTCGTCGCGCGCCGCGCTGGAGCACCGCGCGGTGGTGGTCGCCGGGGACCGGGACGCCTTCCTGACCGGTCTCGACGCCGTCGCCGCCGGGGAGCCCGCCGCCCACGTGGTGAGCGGTGCCGTCGGGGCACAGGCCCCCGACGGCGTGGTGTTCGTCTTCCCGGGCCAGGGCTCGCAGTGGGTGGGCATGGCCACCGAACTGCTCGAGTCCTCGCCCGCGTTCGCCGAGTCGGTCCAGCGGTGTGCCGAGGCCCTCGCGCCGCACATCGACTGGGATCTGCTCGAGGTGCTGCGGGGCGGCGGCTCGCTGGAGCGGGTGGACGTGGTGCAGCCCGTGCTGTGGGCGGTCATGGTGTCACTGGCCGCGCTGTGGCGTTCGATGGGCGTGGTGCCGTCGGCGGTGGTCGGACACTCCCAGGGCGAGATCGCGGCGGCGTGCGCGGCCGGGGTCCTCTCGCTGGAGGACGGGGCCCGGCTGGTGGCGCTGCGCAGCCGGGTGATCGCCGAGGACCTGGCCGGCCAGGGCGGGATGGTGTCCGTCGCCGCCTCCGCCGAGCGGGTGACGGAGCTGCTGGCCGACCGCGACGGGGTGTGGATCGCGGCCGTGAACGGCCCCGCCGCCACGGTGCTCGGCGGCACCCCGGACGTACTGGCCGAGGTGATGGCGGCGGCCGAGGCCGAGGGGCTGCGGGCGCGGTCGATCGCGGTGGACTACGCCTCGCACACACCGCATGTCGAACAGGTCCGCGACGCCCTGCTGGAGCTGGCCGCCCCGATCACCCCACGGGCCGGGGACATCCCCATGTACTCCACCGTCACGGCCGCGCTCGCCGACGGCGAGGCGCTGGACGCGGAGTACTGGTACCGGAATCTGCGCGGACAGGTCCGCTTCCACGAGACCGTACGGACCCTCATCGGCGATGACAGCACGGTGTTCCTCGAGGTCAGCCCCCATCCGGTGCTGGCGGGCGCGATCGAGGAGGCCGGGCATGCCGCGGACACCGATGTGACGGCGGTGGCGACGCTGCGGCGCGGCGAGGGCGGTCCGGGGCGCGTGCTGACCTCCCTGGCAGAGCTGTGGGTGCGTGGCGTCGGGCCCGACTGGCGGGCCGTGTTCGGCGGCGACACCGAGCGGGTGGACCTGCCCACGTACGCGTTCGAGCACCGCCGCTACTGGCTGTCGGGGACCGGCTCCGGAGTGGGCGACCTGGCGGGCGCCGGTCTCTCGCCGCTGGGCCATCCGCTGCTGGCGGCCGGGATCGGCGTGGCCGAGGGCGGCGGGGCCCTGTTCACCGGCCGGCTGTCCACCGGCTCGCACCCCTGGCTCGCCGACCACACGGTGGCGGGCCGGGCCCTGGTGCCGGGCGCGGCCGTGCTGGAGCTGGTGCTGCGCGCCGGGGAGTACGCCGGCTGCGACCGGCTGGAGGAACTGGTCCTGCGGGCCCCGCTGCTGGTGCCGGACGACAGCACCGCGGTCGAGGTGCAGGTCGGCGTCGACCCGGCCGACGAGCAGGGGCGGCGCGCGGTACGGCTGCACTCCCGGCCGCACCGCCCCGGGCCGGACGAGGACGGCGCGGAGTGGGTCTGCCACGCGACGGGCACGGTGGCCGCCGGTGGCGCAGAGCAGCCCGCGGCGGCCCCGGAGACGGTGTGGCCGCCCGAGGGCGCGGCGCCGGTGCCGACCGAGGGGGTCTACGAGCGCCTCGCGGAGGCGGGCTACGCCTACGGGCCGGTGTTCCAGGGGCTGCGCGCGGTGTGGCGGCGCGGCGAGGAGGTGTTCGCCGAGGTCGCGCTGGACGAGCCCGCAGCGGGCGAGGCCGGGCGGTTCGGGGTGCATCCGGCCCTGGTGGACGCGGGGTTGCAGAGCAGCCTGGTGGTGCTGTTGGAGGACGGCGGGGAGCGCAAGCTGCCGTTCTCCTTCTCCGGCGCCCGGATCCACGCCACGGGCGCCACCTCGGCGCGGGTCCGGGTGGCCCCGGCCGGCCCCGACGCGGTCTCGGTGCTGATGACCGACCACGCCGGGCTCCCGGTCCTCACCGTCGACGCGCTCACCTCCCGACCGCTCACCGCGGCCGCGGTGGCGGGCCCGGCGGTGGACTCGATGTACGAGGTGGTCTGGGCGCCGCTGCCGGTGGCCTCCGACGAGGCGGCGGAGCGGGTCGCGGTCCTGGGCGAGGATGCCGTACCGGGCCTTGACGCCCCGTCGTACCCCGATGTCGCCTCGGTGGCCGCGGCGGCGCGCGGTGACGAGTCGCTGCCCGTGACGGTGCTGCTGCCCTGCCCCGCCGCAGCCCCGGGCGCGGACGCCCCGGCCGCGAGCCGGGCGCTCCTGGCCCAGGTGCTCGGCGTGGTACGGGAGTGGCTCGGCCACCCCGAACTGGAGGACACCCGGCTGGTCCTGGTGACCCGTGGGGGCATCGCGGCGGAGCCGGGCGAGCGGGTCGATGTCGTCCAGGCCGCCGTGCGGGGCCTGGTGCGCTCGGCGAGCTCCGAGCACCCCGGCCGGATTCTCCAGGTGGACATCGACGGTGCCGCGGAGTCGGCGGCGGCGCTGGCCGCCGTGGTGGCGGCCGCGGCCGCGGCCGGCGAGTCGGAGGCCGTGCTGCGCTCGGGCGTGGCCTCGGTGCCACGGCTCGGCCGGGTCTCCCCGACGGACGCGGGAGCCCTGGCGGTGCCCGACGGCGCGGAGGCGTGGAGCCTGGATCTGGACACCGGCGGCACCCTGGACGGGCTGCGCCTGGTGCCGTGCCCGGAGGCCGAGGCGCCGCTGGGCGCGGGCCGGGTGCGGGTGGCGGTGCGCGCGACCGGCGTCAACTTCCGGGACGTCCTGGTCGCGCTGGGCGTCGTTCCGCTGTCCGGCGCGGTGTTCGGGTGCGAGGGCGCCGGTGTGGTGGTCGAGGTCGGCCCGGAGGTGACCGGTCTCGCGGTGGGGGACCGGGTGATGGGGCTGCTGTCGGGCGCGTACGCGGGTCCGCTGGCGGTGGCGGACGCGCGGATGGTCGTGCGTATGCCGGGTGGCTGGTCGTTCGCCGAGGCGGCTTCGGTGCCCGCCGTGTTCCTGACCGCCTACTACGCGCTGGGGGACCTGGCCGGGGTGCGGGCGGGCGAGTCGCTGCTGGTGCACGCCGCCGCGGGTGGGGTGGGCATGGCGGCCGTCCAGTTGGCCCGCCACCTCGGTGTCGAGGTGTACGCGACGGCGAGCGAGCCGAAGTGGCCGGTGGTGCGCGGCATGGGTGTTCCGGCCGAGCGGCTGGCGTCCTCGCGCACCCTGGAGTTCGCCGACCGGTTCCGCGCCGTGGACGTGGTGCTGAACTCGCTGGCCCGGGAGTTCGTGGACGCTTCGCTCGGCCTGCTGGGGCCGGGGGGCCGGTTCCTCGAGATGGGCAAGACCGATATCCGTGACGCCGACGAGGTCGGCGCCGCGCGGCCCGGCGTGTCGTACCGGGCGTTCGACCTGGGGGAGGCCGGCCCCGACCGCGTGCAGGAGATGCTGGCGCACCTGGTGGAGCTGTTCGAGCAGGGGGTGCTCTCGCCGCTGCCGGTGACCGCGTGGGACACCCGGCAGGCGCCGGACGCCTTCCGCTACGTCAGCCAGGCCCGTCACACCGGCAAGGTGGTGCTGACCACCCCGCCGTCCGGCCCGCTCGACGGGACCGTGCTGATCACGGGGGGTACGGGGGTCATCGGGTCGGCCGTGGCCCGCCACCTGGCCACCGAACATCGCCTCACTGACCTGGTGTTGACCAGCCGTCGTGGTGCGGAGGCGCCGGGTGCCGCGGAGCTTGTCGCGGACCTCGCGGAGCTGGGGGCCATGGCGCGGGTGGTGGCGTGTGACGTCGCGGATCGTGAGGCGTTGGCGGGGCTGTTGGGTGAGTTGCCCGGGTTGTGTGGTGTGGTGCATGCGGCCGGGGCGCTGGACGACGGGGTGGTGTCGGCGCTGACCCCGGAGCGGTTGGATGTGGTGTTGCGGCCGAAGGTGGACGCGGCGTGGCATCTGCACGAGCTGACCCGGGACCGCGATCTGTCGCTGTTCGCGCTGTTCTCCTCCGCCGCGGGCGTGTTCGGCGCGCCCGGGCAGGGCAACTACGCGGCGGCCAACGCCTTCCTGGACGCGCTGGCGCAGGCCCGCCGCCGGGCCGGGCTCCCGGGGCAGTCGCTGGCCTGGGGCCTGTGGGCCGACCGCAGCGCGATGACGGGGCAGCTGGACCAGGTCGACCTGGACCGGATGGGCCGCACGGGTGTTCAGGCGCTCGCCACCGACGAGGGGCTCGCGCTGTTCGACGCGGCCGCCCGGATGCCGCGCCCGCAGGTGGTGCCGATCCGGCTCGACCTCTCCGCGCTGCGCAAGCAGGAGGCCGTGGCTCCGCTGTTCCGCGGTCTGGTCCGCGCCTCGGCGAAGCGCGTGGCCGCGAACGCCGCTGCCGGGCAGGGCGGTCTGCGCGAGCGTCTGGCCCTGTTGCCGGTGGCCGAGCGGGATCGGGTGTTGACGGAGTTGGTGCGGGCGCAGGCGGCGGTGGTGTTGGGGCATGGTGGTGCCGAGGCGGTGGGTGCGGATCGGGCGTTCAAGGATGTGGGGTTCGACTCGCTGACGGCGGTGGAGCTGCGGAACCGGCTGGGTGCGGCGACGGGGCTGCGGCTTCCGGTGACGGCGGTGTTCGACTACCCGACCCCCGTGGCGCTGGCGGCGGAGCTGGCGTTGCGGCTGGGGGCGGATGGCGAGGGCGTGTCCGCGCCTGCGGTTCCGGCTGCCGCGGCGGTGGCTGTGGTGGCTGACGAGCCGATCGCGATCGTGGGCATGAGCTGCCGGTTCCCCGGCGGGGTGCGCTCACCGGAGGACCTGTGGCAGCTGGTGGCCGAGGAGCGGGACGCCATGTCGCCGTTCCCCACGGACCGCGGCTGGGACCTCGACGCGCTGTTCGACCCGGACCCCGACCGGCCGGGCACCTCGCACACCCGCGTGGGCGGGTTCCTGCACGACATGGCCGACTTCGACCCCGAGTTCTTCGGCATCTCGCCCCGTGAGGCGCTGGCCATGGACCCGCAGCAGCGGCTGCTGCTGGAGACCACCTGGGAGGCGTTCGAGCGCGCGGGCATCGACCCGGGCGGCCTGCACGGCTCCCCGACCGGTGTCTTCCTCGGCGGCTCGGTGTCCGGCTACGGGGTGAATCTGTTCACCGCCTCCGACGGCCTGGACGGACACCTGCTGACCGGCAACGCGAGCAGCGTGGCGTCCGGCCGGGTGGCTTACACCTTCGGCCTGGAGGGCCCGGCGATCACGGTGGACACCGCCTGCTCGTCGTCGCTCGTGGCCCTGCACCTGGCCGTCCAGGCGCTGCGGCAGGGCGAGTGCACCCTGGCCGTCGCCGGTGGCGTCACGGTCATGCCGAGCCCGGCGCTGATGGTGTCGTTCAGCAGGCAGCGCGGGCTGGCGCCGGACGGCCGCTGCAAGGCGTTCGCGGCGGACGCGGACGGCACCGGATTCGCCGAGGGCGTCGGCGTCCTGCTGGTCGAGCGGCTGTCGGACGCGGTGCGCAACGGCCATGACGTCCTGGCGGTCGTGCGGGGCTCGGCGGTGAACCAGGACGGTGCGTCGAACGGGCTGACGGCGCCGAACGGCCCGTCGCAGCAGCGGGTGATCCGTCAGGCGCTGGCCAACTCCGGGGTGTCCGCCGCCGCGGTGGACATGGTGGAGGCGCACGGCACCGGCACGGCCCTGGGCGACCCCATCGAGGCGCAGGCGCTGCTGGCCACCTACGGCCAGGACCGGCCGGAGGACCGGCCGCTGCTCCTCGGTTCGGTCAAGTCCAACCTCGGTCACACCCAGGCCGCGGCGGGCGTCGCCGGGGTCATCAAGGCCGTCATGGCCATCCGTCATGGCGTGGTGCCGCGTACGTTGCACGTGGATGAGCCGACCCCGCATGTGGACTGGTCGGCGGGTGCGGTGGAGCTGGTGACCGAGGGCCGTTCATGGCCCCAGGACGAGCGGCCGCGCCGCGCGGCGGTGTCCTCGTTCGGCATCAGCGGCACCAACGCCCATGTCGTACTGGAGCAGGCGCCCATGGCCGACGCGCCTCCCGCGCCGGAGCGGCAGGCGGCGCCCGCGGCAGGCGCGGCCGTCCCGTGGCTGGTGTCGGGCCGCACGGCGGCCGGGCTGCGCGGCCAGGCCGCCCAGCTGCGCGCGTTCGTGGCCGACCGAGCCCCTGAGACCGCGGACGTGGCCTGGTCGCTGGCGAGTTCGCGGGCCGCACTGGAGCACCGCGCCGTGGTGGTCGCGGCGGACCGCGAGGAGTTTCTGGCGGGGCTGGATGCGGTGGCCGCGGGGGAGTCCGCGAGCGGAGTGGCCAGCGGTGCCGTTCAGGACGGCCGGCGGGTGGCGTTCCTGTTCTCGGGTCAGGGTTCGCAGCGGCCGGGTATGGGGCGTGGTTTGTCGGCGCTGCCGGTGTTCGCCGAGGCGCTGGAGGAGGCGTGCCGGGCGTTCGACGGGCTGTTGGGTGTGCCGTTGGGCCGGGTGTTGTCCGCCGAGGCTGGTTCGGCGGAGGCGGAGTTGGTGGATCGGACGGATTACACGCAGGCGGGGCTGTTCGCGTTCGAGGTGGCGCTGTTCCGGATGCTTGAGGCGTGTGGGGTGGGTGCTGATTTCCTGATCGGGCATTCGGTGGGGGAGTTGGCGGCGGCTCATGTGTCGGGTGTGTGGTCGTTGGGGGATGCGGCGCGGGTGGTGGCGGCGCGGGGCCGGTTGATGGCGGGGCTGCCTTCGGGTGGCGCGATGGCTGCCGTGGAGGCTACGGAGGTTGAGGTCGTCGGGTGGATCGGCGGGGAGGCGGAGCGGTTGGCGGTGGCCGCGGTGAACGGTCCGCGGTCGGTCGTGGTGTCCGGCGCCGAGGACGCGGTGGAGCGGGTGGTCGGTCTCGCGCGTGAGGAGGGTCGGCGGACGCGGCGGTTGCGGGTGGAGCGGGCGTTCCATTCGCCGTTGGTGGAGCCGATGCTGGCGGAGTTCGCCGAGGTGCTGGGCGGTGTCGCGTGGGGTGAGCCGCGTATTCCGATCGTGTCCAATGTGACCGGTGAGGTGGTCACGGCCGAGGAGATCGGCAGTGTGGAGTACTGGCTGCGCCATGCCCGGCAGGCGGTGCGGTTCGCCGACGGTCTGAAGTGGCTGGGCGAGCAGGGTGTGACGGACTTCGTCGAGATCGGCCCCGACACCACGCTGAGCAGTCTGGCCGCCGACCAGGCTGCGGCAGACATGGCCGTCGCGGTGCCGACCACCCGGCCGGACCACGACGAGATCACCACGTTCACCCAGGCCCTGGCCAGGCTGCACACCCGGGGCACGGCCGTCGACTGGCCCACGCTGACCCCGGGCGCGCGGCTCGACCTGCCCACCTACGCCTTCCAGCGGCAGCGCTACTGGCCCGAGCGGACCGCTCCGGTGGGCGTGGACGCAGCCGTCGGCTCCGTCGGGCTCGAGGCCACCGACCATCCGCTGCTCGGCGCGCGCGTCGGCCTGGCCGACGGCGACGGCGTACTGCTCACGGGCAGGCTCTCGCTGGCCGAACAGCCCTGGCTGGCCGACCACGCGGTGCTGGACACCGTTCTGTTCCCCGGTGCCGCCTTCGTCGACATGGCGCTGCGCGCGGGCGACGAAGTGGGCTGCGACGTGGTCGAGGAACTGACCCTGCACGCACCCCTGATCCTGTCCGAGGACGCCACCGTGCGGGTCCAGCTGACCGTGGGCGGCGCCGACGACAGCGGCCGCCGGACCCTCGCGGTGTACGCGCGGCGCCAGGACACCGAGGAGTGGACCACCCACGCCACGGGTGTGCTCTCCGACGGTGCGCCGACGGGCCACGCCGAGCCCGGCGTATGGCCGCCCGAGGGCGCCGCGCCCGTCGCGCTCGACGGCGTCTACGACCGGCTGAACGACGGTGGGCTCGGCTACGGACCTGCGTTCCAGGGGCTCACCGCGGCCTGGCGGCGCGGCGCCGAGGTGTTCGCCGAGGTCCGCCTGCCCGAGGCGGCGGCCGCTGACGCCGACCGCTACTGCCTGCACCCGGCGGTGCTCGACGCGGCGCTGCACGGCATCTCCCTGCTGACCGCGACGGACGGCACCGACGCCCCGAGCGGTCTGCCCTTCTCCTGGCAGGGCGTGCGGCTGTACGCCACCGGGGCCACGGCGCTGCGCGTCCGTCTCTCCCCGACCAGCGCCGCCGGGATCGCGGTGACGGTGGCCGACGGCGAGGGGCTGCCGGTGGCGTCGATCGACGCGCTCGCGCTGCGTCCGGTCACCGGCGATCAGCTCCAGGCGGCGCGTGGCCACGGCGATTCGCTCTTCCGACCCGGCTGGGCCGAGGTGGCCCCGGTGGCCGGGCAGGACGGCACGGCCGCCCTCCGGTGGGCCGCCCTCGGGGCCGACGCGGACGCGCTGATCGGCGCGGCGGGGATCGACGCCGAGCGGTACGAGGACCTGGCCGCGCCGGCCGCCGTCGACCGCGAGGACACCCCCGCCCCGGACGCGGTGCTCGCGGTGTGCCCGGACTTCCCCGGGGACACGCCGGACGCGACCAGGGCGGCCACCGGCTGGGCACTGGAGACCGTACGCGCCTGGCTCGGCGACGACCGGCCCGACGGGGCCCGGCTGGTGTTGGTCACCCGTCACGCGGCCTCCGTCGACGGACGGGCCCCCGACCTGCCGCAGGCCGCGGTGCGGGGTCTGGTGCGCTCCGCCCAGTCGGAGCACCCGGACCGCATCGTGCAGCTCGACCTCGATGCCGAAGACCACCCCGACACCGAAGGCAATCCCGACGCGGCGGCGGCCGGGCTGATCCGCGCCGTACTGACCGCGCGGGCCGCGGACGAACCCGAACTGGCGCTCCGCGACGGCGTTCTGTACGCACCCCGGCTGACCCGGGCGGCGGCGCCCGGCGATGCTGCGGCGCCCGTCTGGGATCCGAGCGGCACCGTCCTGATCACCGGCGGCACTGGCACGCTGGGTGGCGCCGTGGCCCGCCACCTGGCCGCCGTCCACGGCGTGGCCCACCTGCTGCTGGTCGGCCGGCAGGGCGCCCGGGCCGCGGGCGCCGGGGAACTCGTGGCCGAACTGGCCGAGCTGGGCGCCGAGGCCACCGTGGTGGCCTGCGACGCCGCGGACCGCGACAGCCTGGCCGGCGCGCTGGCCGCCATCCCGGCCGACCGGCCGCTGCGCGGCGTGGTCCACGCCGCCGGTGTGGTCGACGACGGAATCGTGTCCTCCCTGACCCCCGAGCGGCTCCACGCCGTGCTGCGCCCCAAGGCGGACGCGGCCTGGAACCTGCACGAGCTCACCGCCGGAATGGACCTGACGGCTTTTGTGCTGTTCTCGTCGGCGGCGGGTGTGACGGGGGCCGCCGGCCAGGCCAACTACGCCGCGGCCAACACGTTCCTGGACGCGCTGGCGAGCCACCGCCACGCCCGGGGCCTGGCCGCCCGGTCGCTGGCCTGGGGCCTGTGGGAGCAGCGCTCCACCATGTCCGGCGCCATGAGCGAGCGCGACCTGGCGCGGGTGTCCCGCGGCGGGATCTCGGCCCTGTCGGTCGAGGACGGGCTCGCGCTGTTCGACGCCGCCCTCGCCGCCGACGAGCCGGTGCTCGTGCCGATGGCGCTCGACCTCGCCGCCGTACGCGGTGCTGGCTCGGCCGTCCCCGCGGCCCTGCGGGCGCTGGTGCGCACCCCGGCCCGGCGTGCCGCGCGGGTCGGCGCGAACACGGGGCTGCGGGAGCGGCTGCACACGATGTCCGAGGCCGAGCGCGACAAGGCCCTGCTCGAGCTGGTGCTGCGGCACGTCGGCGCCGTCCTGGGCCACGCGCCGGGCAGCGCTGTCGCGGACGACCGGCCGTTCTCCGAGCTCGGCTTCGACTCGCTGACCGCCGTGGAGCTGCGCAACCAGCTCGCCACCGCGACGGGCGTGCGGCTTCCGGCCACCTTGGTGTTCGACTACCCGACCCCCGCGGCGCTGGCCGCCCACCTGCGGTCCCAGCTGGTGACCGGCGAGACCGTCGCCGACGAGGCGCGCACGGTGGCCGCGGCCGACGAGCCGATAGCGATCATCGGGATGAGCTGCCGCTACCCGGGCGGGGTGCGGTCGCCCGAGGATCTGTGGCAGCTGGTCATGGACGGCCGGGACGCGATCTCCGGGTTCCCCGACGACCGCGGCTGGGACGTCGCGGAGCTGCACGGACCCGACGGCCCGGTGGGCGCGGGCGGCTTCCTCTACGACGCAGCCGAGTTCGACCCCTCCTTCTTCGGCATCTCGCCGCGCGAGGCCGTGGCCATGGACCCGCAGCAGCGGCTGCTGCTGGAGACGTCCTGGGAGGCGTTCGAGGACGCGGGCATCGACCCGGGCGCCGTACGGGGCAGCCGGGTCGGGGTGTTCGCCGGGCTGATGCACCACGACTACGCCACCCGGCTGCGGACCGTCCCGGAGGATGTCGCGGGCTTCCTCGGCAACGGCAACACCGGCAGCATCGCCACCGGCCGTCTGGCCTACACCTTCGGCTTCGAGGGCCCCGCCGTCACGGTGGACACCGCCTGCTCGTCCTCGCTGGTCGCCCTGCACCTGGCGGCGCAGGCGCTGCGTCAGGGCGAGTGCTCGCTCGCCCTGGCCGGCGGCGTGGCCGTGATGTCGACCCCGGCCGCCTTCGTGGAGTTCAGCAGGCAGCAGGGGCTGGCGCCGGACGGCCGCTGCAAGTCCTTCGCGGCCGGCGCGGACGGCACCACCTGGTCGGAGGGCGTGGGCCTGCTGCTGGTCGAGCGGCTGTCGGACGCCCGGCGCAACGGACACCGGATCCTCGGTGTGGTGCGGGGCACGGCGGTGAACCAGGACGGCGCGTCGAACGGGCTGACGGCGCCGAACGGCCCGTCGCAGCAGCGGGTCATCCGTCAGGCGCTCGCCAGTTCCGGGGTGTCCGCCGCCGAGGTGGACGTGGTCGAGGCGCACGGCACCGGCACCCCGCTCGGCGACCCCATCGAGGCACAGGCGGTGATCGCGACCTACGGACAGGAGCGGGCGGACGACCACCCGGTGCTGCTCGGCTCGCTGAAGTCGAACCTCGGCCACACCCAGGCCGCGGCGGGCGTCGCCGGGGTCATCAAGATGGTGCTGGCGATGCGCCATGGGCTGGTGCCGCGTACGTTGCACGTGGATGAGCCGACCCCGCATGTGGACTGGTCGGCGGGTGCGGTGGAGCTGGTGACCGAGGGCCGGCCGTGGCCCCAGGACGAGCGGCCGCGCCGTGCGGCGGTGTCCTCCTTCGGCATCAGCGGCACCAATGCACATGTGGTCATCGAGCAGGCGCCCGACGACCGGAACGAGGGTCGGAACGACGGCGGGGCGCCCATCGACGCGGCTCCGGTTTCCGGTCCCGTGCCGTGGGTGGTGTCGGGCCGCTCGGCGGCCGGACTGCGCGGCCAGGCCGCGCGGCTGCGCGAGTTCGCCATCGCGAGTGAGGCGGACTCCGCGCGGATCGGCTGGTCGCTGGAGGCCTCGCGCGCGGCGCTGGAACACCGCGCCGTGGTGATCGCCGGGAACCGCGAGGACCATCTGCGCGGCCTGGCCGCGGTGGTGTCAGGGGAGACCACGGAGCACGTGGTGTCGGGAGTGGCGACATCCGGCCGCTCGACCGCCTTCCTGTTCTCGGGTCAGGGTTCACAGCGGCCGGGGATGGGCCGTGGTCTGTCGGCGCTGCCGGTGTTCGCCGAGGCGCTCGAAGAGGTCTGCAAGGCGTTCGACGGACTGCTCGGCCTGCCGCTGGACCAGGTTCTCTCCGCCGAGGCCGGTTCGGCGGAGGCGGAGTTGGTGGATCGAACGGACTGCACGCAGGCGGGGCTGTTCGCGTTCGAGGTGGCGCTGTTCCGGATGCTTGAGGCGTGTGGGGTGGGTGCTGATTTCCTGATCGGGCATTCGGTGGGGGAGTTGGCGGCGGCTCATGTGTCGGGTGTGTGGTCGTTGGGGGATGCGGCGCGGGTGGTGGCCGCGCGGGGCCGGTTGATGGCGGGGCTGCCTTCGGGTGGCGCGATGGCTGCCGTGGAGGCCACGGAGGTTGAGGTCGTCGGGTGGATCGGCGGGGAGGCGGAGCGGTTGGCGGTGGCCGCCGTGAACGGCCCGCGGTCGGTCGTGGTGTCCGGCGCCGAGGACGCGGTGGAGCGGGTGGTGGGGTTGGCCCGGGAAGAGGGCCGGCGCACGCGCCGACTGCGGGTGGAGCGGGCGTTCCACTCGCCGTTGGTGGAGCCGATGCTGGCGGAGTTCGCCGAGGTGCTGGGCGGTGTCGCGTGGGGTGAGCCGCGTGTCCCGATCGTGTCCAACGTGACGGGAGAGGTGCTCGCGGCCGAGGAGATCGGCAGTGTCGACTACTGGCTGCGCCATGCCCGGCAGGCGGTGCGGTTCGCCGACGGTCTGAAGTGGCTGGGCGAGCAGAGTGTCACGGACTTCGTCGAGATCGGCCCCGACACCACGCTGACCGCTCTCGCCGCCGACCACCTCGCCTCGATCACCACGGAGATCCCCTCCCTCGCGGTGCCGACCACCCGGCCGGACCACGACGAGATCACCACGTTCACCCAGGCCCTGGCCCGGCTGCACACCCGTGGCACGGCCGTCGACTGGCCCACGCTGACCCCGGCCGCGCGGCTCGACCTGCCCACCTACGCCTTCCAACGCGAGCGCTACTGGCTGGACGCGCCCGCGCTCACCGCCGACGGCGGCCCCGCCACGGCGGCCGACCAGGCGTTCTGGTCCGCCGTGGAGAGCGGGGACGCGGACGCGCTGGCGCGCACGCTGGGCGTGGACGGAGAGGAGAAGGGACACTCTCCGCTGCGGGAGATGCTGCCCGTGCTGTCGGACTGGCGCCGCCGCTCCCAGGAGCGCTCGGCGCTCCAGGACCTGCGTTACGGCGTGACCTGGCGGCCGATCGCCGAACCGGCCGCCACGCTCACCGGCACCTGGCTGGTCGTCACCGCTGGCGGAGCGGCCGCCGACGAGTACCTCGAAGCCCTGGCCCGCCAGGGGGTCGATGTCGTCCGCGCCGACCTCACCGGCCACGCGCCCGAGGCCATCGCCGAGCGGCTGCGCGCCGCCCGGCCCGACGCGCCCGTGCGGGGGGTCCTGTCCCTGCTGGCGCTCTCCGGCACCGCGGACCCGTCGTGGACCCTGGGCTCGGGCTTCGCCCTCGTACGGGCGCTGGGCGAGCTCGAGATCGCGGCGCCCCTGTGGTGGGTGACGCGTGGCGCGGTGGCGGTCGCGGGCGACCAGGACGTCGACCCCGACCAGGCCCAGCTGTGGGGCCTCGGCCGGGTGGCCGCCCTCGAACACCCCGATCGCTGGGGCGGGCTGGTCGATCTGCCCGTCAACGCGGATCCGCGCGCCGCCGCCCGGCTGTGCGCCGTCCTGGCGGGCGCCACGGGCGAGGACCAGGTGGCCGTGCGGTCCGGCGGGCTGATGGCCCGGCGGCTGACGAGGGCGCCGCTGACCGCCCCGGACGCCGGACCCCGCTGGACGCCGCGCGGAGCCGTGCTGATCACCGGAGGCACCGGGGCGCTGGGCGCCCATGTGGCCCGTCGGCTGGCCCGCGCCGGAGCCGAACACCTGGTGCTCACCAGCCGCCGGGGCCCGGCCGCGCCCGAGGCCGCGGAGCTGGAGGCCGAACTCATCGAGCTGGGTGCCCGGGTGACGGTGGCCGCCTGCGATGTCGCTGACCGGGAGGCGCTGGCCGCCCTCCTCAGCGAACTCACGGCCGACGGCGTCAAGGTCGGTGCGGTGATGCACACCGCGGGCATCGCGTCGCCCACCGGTATCGCGGACACCGGCCCGGCGGAGCTGGCGGCCGTCTGCGGCGGCAAGGTCGACGGCGCGCGCAACCTCGACGAGCTGTTCGCCGACACCGACCTGGACGCCTTCGTGCTGTTCGCGTCGACCGCAGGGGTCTGGGGCGGCGCCGGCCAGGGCGCGTACGGCGCGGCCAACGCGTATCTCGACGCCCTGGCCCAGCGGCGCCGGGCCCGTGGCCGCACCGCCACCTCGATCGCCTGGGGACCCTGGGGCGGGGGCGGCATGGCCGCGCGGGACGACGCCGAGGCGCATCTGCGGCGGCGCGGCGTCCGCCCGCTCGCACCACAGGCGGCGCTCGATGTGCTCCAGCAGGCCATCGACCACGACGAGCCGCTGCTGACCGTGGCGGACGTCGACTGGGAGCGGTTCGCGGTGTCGTTCACCGCGGCGCGGCCGAGCACCCTGCTCGACGAGATCCCCGAGGCCCGGCGGGCCCAGGCCCCCGCCGAGCCCGCGCCGGACACCGCGGCGCGGCTGGACCAGCGGCTCGCCGGACTCTCCGGCCCCGAGCGGCAGCAGGCGCTGGTCGAGCTGATCCGCACCCAGGCGGCCCAGGTGCTCGGACACGCCACCATCGACGGGATCGAGCCGGGCAAACCCTTCCGGGACCTCGGCTTCGACTCCCTGGCGGCGGTCGAGTTCCGCAACCGGCTGAGCGAGGCCACCGGGCTGACCCTGCCCGCCACCTCGATCTTCGACTATCCGACACCCCGTGAACTCGCCGGACATCTGCGGGCCGCGCTGGGCGGGGACGAGGTCACCGAGGCCTCGGTGCTCGCGGAGATCGACCGGCTGGAGAGCAGCCTCGCGACGGTCGCGGCGGGCACGGGCTCCCACCCGGACATCGTGGCCCGGCTGGAGGCGCTGCTGGCGCGCTGGGGCGGTGACGCGGACGAGGCGGCCACGGAGACCACCACGGCCGAACACATCCGCTCCGCGACGCGGGACGAGGTCTTCGACTTCATCGACAACGAACTCGGCATCTGAGCGTGAGCGGCGAGCAGGAAACGTGAGCGGCGAGCAGGAAAAGGGGCGCAGGACACGGATGGGATCCACGATGGGTGACGACGACAAGACTCTCGACTACCTCAAGCGGGTGACCGCCGACCTGCACAAGGTCCGCGGGCGGCTGCGCGAGGTCGAGCAAGCCGAGCGGGAGCCGATCGCCATCGTCGGGATGAGCTGCCGGTTCCCCGGCGGCGTCGGCTCCCCGGAGGACCTGTGGCGGCTGCTGGCGGACGGCACCGACGCCATCGCGGAGTTTCCCGCCGACCGCGGCTGGGACCTGGGCGGGCTGTTCGGCGCCGACCAGGGCCAGGGCGGCACCTCGGCCACCCGGGCGGGCGGATTCCTCTACGAGGCCGCCGAGTTCGACGCCGAGTTCTTCGGGATCTCGCCCCGCGAGGCGCTGGCGATGGACCCGCAGCAGCGGCTGCTGCTGGAGACGTCCTGGGAGGTGCTCGAGCGGGCCCATATCGACCCGGGGTCGCTGCGCTCCAGCCGGACCGGTGTCTTCGTCGGCACCAACGGCCAGGACTACGCCACCCTGTTGCTCGGCGGGTCCCAGCAGGACGTGGCGGGCCACGTGGGCATCGGCAACGCGGCCAGCGTCGCCTCCGGCCGGATCTCCTACACCCTCGGCCTGGAGGGCCCGGCCCTCACCGTGGACACGGCCTGCTCGTCGTCGCTGGTGGCGCTGCACCTGGCCGCGCACTCGCTGCGCACCGGGGAGTGCACGATGGCGCTGGTCGGCGGGGTGACGGTGATGTCGACCCCCAGCATGTTCACCGAGTTCAGCAAGCAGCAGGGCCTGGCGCCCGACGGCCGGGTCAAGGCCTTCGCCGCCGGGGCGGACGGCACCGCGTGGGGCGAGGGCGTCGGCGTCCTGCTGGTGGAGCGGCTGTCCGACGCGCGCCGCAACGGCCACCAGGTGCTGGCCGTGATGCGCGGCAGCGCCGTCAACCAGGACGGCGCGTCCAACGGGCTGACCGCCCCCAACGGCCCGTCCCAGCAGCGGGTGATCCGCCAGGCGCTGGCCGGCGCCCGGCTGTCCGCGTCCGAGGTGGACGTGGTCGAGGCCCACGGCACGGGCACCTCGCTGGGCGACCCGATCGAGGCGCAGGCGCTGCTGGCCACCTACGGCCAGGACCGGCCGCAGGGCCGGCCGCTGCTGCTGGGCTCGGTGAAGTCCAACATCGGCCACACCGCGGCCGCCGCGGGCGTGGCGAGCATCATCAAGACCGTGATGGCGCTGCGCCACGGCGTCGTACCGCCCACCCTGCACGTGGACGAGCCCACCCCGCACGTCGACTGGAGCGCGGGCGCGGTGCGGCTGGTGACCGCCGCCACCGAGTGGCCCGACACCGGGCAGCCCCGCCGGGCCGGGGTCTCCTCGTTCGGCGTCAGCGGCACGAACGCGCACCTCATCCTGGAGCAGGCACCCGCGGACGACGAGCCGGCCCCGGAGACCGACCGGAGCACCCCGCTCGCCGAGGCGGGCGCGGCGCTGCCGTGGGTGGTGTCCGGGCACACCCCGGACGCGCTGCGCGCCCAGGCGGCGCGGCTGCGCGAATCCGCCGCCACCGCCGACCCGGTCGGCGTCGGCCGGTCCCTGGCGCTGACCCGGGCCGGTCTGCGGCACCGTGCCGTCGTGCTGTCCGGGGACCGGGACGGGCTCCTCGGCGGGCTGGACGCGGTCGTCGGCGACGAGCCGTCCGCACACGTGGTGACCGGCTCGGCCGCGGCCGACGCCTCCGGCGTGGTGTTCGTCTTCCCCGGCCAGGGCTCCCAGTGGGCCGGCATGGCCACCGAACTGCTCGACGCCGCCCCGGTGTTCGCCGACTCGATGGACAAGTGCGCCCAGGCGCTGGCGCCGCACCTCGACTGGGACCCGATCCAGGTGCTGCGGAACGGGGAGCCGCTGGAGCGGGACGACGTGGTCCAGCCCGTGCTGTGGGCGGTGATGGTGTCGCTGGCCGCGCTGTGGCGCTCCCTCGGCGTGGTCCCGTCCGCGGTGGTCGGCCACTCCCAGGGCGAGATCGCCGCAGCCTGCGCGGCCGGCGCGCTGTCGCTGGAGGACGGGGCGCGGCTGGTGGCGCTGCGCAGCCGGGTGTTCGCGGAGCATCTGTCCGGCAAGGGCGCGATGGTGTCCGTCGCGGCGTCGCCCGAGCGGGCCGGCGAGCTGATCGAGGGCCGGGACGGGGTGTGGATCGCGGCCGTCAACGGGCCGGAGTCCACCGTCGTCGCGGGCGACCTCGACGCGCTGGCCGAGGTGCGCGCCGCGGCGGAGGCCGCCGGGCTGCGGCCGCGCAAGGTCGGCATCGAGTACGCGTCGCACACGCCGCACACCGAGCGGGTGCGTGACCAACTGCTGGAGCTGGCCGCGCCCGTGACCCCCCGGGCCGGCGATGTGGCCATGTACTCGACCGTCACCGCCGCGCCGGTGCGGGGCGAGACGCTGGACGCCGAGTACTGGTATCGCAATCTGCGCGAGCCGATCCGCTTCCAGGACACCCTCGACGCCCTGCTCGCCGAGGGCAACACCGTCTTCGTGGAGGTCAGCCCGCACCCGGTGCTGCTGCCGCCGGTGCAGGACACCGCGCAGGCGAGCGGCCGGGACGCGGTCGTCACCGGGACCCTGCGGCGCGACGACGGCGGGGTCCGGCGGATGCTGACCTCGCTGGCGCAGCTGTGGGTGCACGGCGTGGACGTCGACTGGCGCGCGGTGTTCGGCGACGGCACACCGGTGGACCTGCCGACGTACGCCTTCGAGCGGCGGCGCTACTGGCTGGCCGGGCCGGGCCACGCGGTGGGCGATGTGTCCGGGGCCGGTCTCTCGCTCGTGGGACATCCGCTGCTGGCCGCCGGTGTGGAGGTGGCCGAGGACGACCGGTTCGTGTTCACGGGCCGGCTGTCCCGGGACACCCACCCGTGGCTGGCCGACCACGCGGTGCTCGGCCGGGTGCTGGTGCCGGGCACCGCGCTGGTGGAACTCGCCCTGCGCGCCGGGAGTTACGTCGGCTGCGAGCAGGTGGCGGAACTGGTGCTCCAGAGCCCGCTGGTGCTGCCCGCCGAGGGGGCCGTGGACGTCCAGGTGACCGTGGGCGGGCTCGACGAGCACGCACAGCGCCCGGTGCGCGTGTTCTCCCGCGCCACCGCCGGGGACGACGGCGTACCGGCCGAGTGGACCGGTCACGCCACCGGCACCCTGACAGTTGAACCGGCGGCCATGCCCCCGGAGGCCGGGGCGGGCACCTGGCCGCCGGACGGGGCCCAGCCGGTGAGCACCGACGGGCTGTACGAGCGCCTGCGGGAGTGGGGATACGCGTACGGCCCGGTGTTCCAGGGGCTGCGCGCCCTGTGGCGGCGCGGCGAGGAGCTGTTCGCGGAGGTCGCGCTGGGCGAGCCCGGCGCGGCGGAGGCCGGACGGTTCGGGGTGCACCCGGCGCTGGCGGACGCGGCCCTGCACAGCCAGGTGGCCTCGGCCCTCGACGGCGCCACCGAGGTGGAGCCCCGGCTGCCGTTCTCCTTCGGGGGGGTCCGCCTCCACGCCACCGGCGCCACCACCGCACGCGTTCGGCTGGCGCCGAACGGCGCCGACTCGGTGTCGGTGACCATGACCGACACCGCCGGGCTGCCCGTCCTGACCGTCGACGCCCTCGCCATGCGGCCCGTGTCGGCCGCCGGCCTGGAGGCGGGGCCCCGGCTGGACGCGCTGTACCAGCTGGACTGGACCGCCCTGCCCGCGGCCTCGGCCGACGAGCCGCGTCTGGCCCTGCTCGGCGGCGGTGACGGCCCGGCGATCGAGGGCGCAGAGTCCTTCGCCGACCTGGCCGCCCTGCGGGACGCCGTGCGGTCCGGCGACCCGGTGCCGGACGTGGTCGTCCTGCCCGTGCCGGACACCGGCCCGCGCGAGGTCCCCGACGCGGCCCGGTCCGCCGCGGGCACGGTGCTCGCCGCCGTCCAGGACTGGCTCACCACCGAGGAGACCATGTCGGCCTGCCTGATGGTGGTGACCCGCGGCGCGGTGTCCGCCGCGCCGGGCGACACGGTCGATGTCGCCCAGGCCGCTGTACGAGGCCTGGTGCGCTCGGCGTGTTCGGAGAACCCCGGCCGGATCGCGCAGCTGGACGTGGACGGCGACCCCCGGTCGGCCACCGCGCTGGCCGGCGTGGTGGCCGCCCAGATGGCGGCGGGCGAGCCCGAGGCCGCGGTGCGCTCGGGGGAGGCGCTGGTGCCGCGGCTGGGCCGGGTCGCGCGGCAGCCCGCGCTGACCGTGCCCGAGGGCGGGGCGTGGAGCCTGGACGTGGACGGCAGCGGCTCCCTGGAGGGTCTGGGCCTGGTGCCCTGCCCACAGTCCGAGGCGCCGCTCGCCGAGGGACAGGTGCGCCTCGCGGTGCGCGCCACCGGGGTGAACTTCCGGGATGTGCTGCTCGCCCTGGGCGTGGTCAAGATGGCCGAGTCCTTCATGGACGTGGCCTTCGGCTGCGAGGGCGCCGGCGTGGTGGTCGAGGTCGGCCCCGGCGTCACCCGCTTCGCTGTGGGCGACCGGGTGATGGGCCTGCTGTCGGGCTCGTACGCCGGGCCGCTGTCGGTGACCGACAGCCGGACGCTGGCGCCCATGCCGCGCGGCTGGTCGTTCGCTCAGGCGGCGGCCGTGCCCACGGTGTTCATGACCGCCTACTACGGGCTCCAGGACCTGGCCCGGATCCGCGAGGGCGAGTCGCTGCTGGTGCACGCGGCGGCCGGCGGCGTGGGCATGGCGGCCGTACAGCTGGCCCGCCACTGGGGCATCGAGGTGTACGCGACGGCCAGCGAGCCCAAGTGGCCGGTGGTCCGGGGGACCGGGGTGCCGTCCGAGCGGCTGGCCTCCTCCCGCACCCTGGAGTTCGGCGAGCGGTTCCGCACCGCGACCCAGGGCCGCGGCGTGGACGTCGTACTGAACTGCCTGGCCCGGGAGTTCACCGACGCCTCGCTCGACCTGCTGGCGCCGGGCGGCCGGTTCATCGAGATGGGCAAGACCGACATCCGGGAGGCGGACGCCGTCACCGCCGCGTGGCCCAACGCTGTGCTCTACCGCTCCTTCGACCTCGGCGACGCCGGCCCGGACCGGATCAACGAGATGCTGACGCACCTGGTGGAGCTGTTCGACCAGGGCGCGCTCTCGCCGCTGCCGGTGACCGCCTGGGAGACCCGGCAGGCCCCGGAGGCCTTCCGCTACTTCAGCCAGGCCCGCCACATCGGCAAGGTCGCGCTCACCACGCCGCCCGGCCCGCTCGACGGCACCGTGCTGATCACCGGAGGCACGGGCGTCATCGGCTCCTCGGTGGCCCGCCACCTCGCCACCGCCCACGGCGTACGGGACCTGGTGCTCACCAGCCGCCGGGGAGCGGACGCGCCCGGCGCGGCCGACCTGGTGGCCGAGCTCGCCGGACTCGGCGCCACCGCGCGGGTGGTGGCCTGCGACGCCGCCGACCGCGAGGCGCTGGCCGGGCTGCTGGCAGGGCTCCCCGAGCTGCGCGGGGTGGTGCACGCCGCGGGCGTCATCGACGACGGCGTGGTGTCCGCGCTGACCCCGGAGCGCCTCGACACCGTGATGCGGCCCAAGGTGGACGCCGCGTGGCATCTGCATGAGCTGACCCGCGACCGCGATCTGTCGCTGTTCGGGCTGTTCTCCTCCGCCGCGGGCGTGTTCGGCGCGCCCGGGCAGGGCAACTACGCGGCGGCCAACGCCTTCCTGGACGCGCTCGCGCAGGCCCGGCGCCGAGCCGGGCTCCCGGGGCAGTCGCTGGCCTGGGGCCTGTGGGCCGACCGCAGCGAGCTGACCGGGGACCTGGACCAAGCGGACCTGGACCGGATGGGCCGCACCGGTGTGCAACCGCTGTCCACCGAGACGGGGCTCGCCCTGCTCGACGCCGTCGTGGGGTTCAACCAGACCCACACCGTGCCGGTGCGGCTGGACGTCTCCCGGTTCACCGGGGCCGTCCCGCCGCTGCTGCGCGCACTGGTGCGCGGCACCGCCAAGCGGGCCGTGGCCGACACCCCGGCGGCGTCCGCGGCCGGCGGCGGGCTGGCCGAGCGCCTGGCGGGCCTGGCGCCCCTGGAGAGCGAGCAGCTGCTCACCGACGTGGTGCGCACCCAGGCCGCGGTGGTGCTGGGCCACGACGACCCGGGCGCCGTGGGCGCGGAGCGGCCGTTCAAGACGATGGGCTTCGACTCGCTGACCACCGTGGAGCTGCGCAACCGCCTCAACTCCGCCACCGGGCTGCGGTTGCCGGTCACGGTGGTGTTCGACCACCCGACGCCCGCCGCGCTGGCCGCCCATCTGCGGCAGCAACTGGTGCCCGAGATCGACCCGGTGGAGCTGGCCACCACCGAGATCGAGCGGCTGGAGGCCATCCTCGCCGAGGTCACGGGCGATGACCCCGGCCGGGCCGGCCTCACCACCCGGCTGCGCGCCCTGGTGACCAAGTGGACCGACGGCGAGGCCCGGGAGGAAGGCCCCGACCTCGACTCGGCCACGGACGCGGAGCTGTTCGACCTCATGGACAACAGGCCGTGGACCTGAACCGGCAGGCGGGCCGCCCCGCCCCCACCCGACGTGACCCGTTGATCGCCACAGATCGTTGAAGAAGGCCTGGATGTCGAACGAGCAGAAGCTCCGCGAATACCTCAAGCAGGCGATCACAGACGCCCGCGACGCCCACACCCGGCTGCGCGCGGTGGAGGACGCCGCCCGCGAGCCCATCGCCATCGTCGGGATGAGCTGCCGGTTTCCGGGCGGCGTGAGCTCGCCCGAGGAGCTGTGGGAGCTGGTCGCGGGCGGGCGTGTGGGCATCGCGGACTTCCCGGCGGACCGCGGCTGGGACCTGGGCGCCCTGTACGACCCCGAGGGCGCCCGCCCGCGCAGCTCCTACATTCACAAGGGCGGGTTCATCGACGGCGCCGCCGATTTCGACGCCGACTTCTTCGAGATCTCGCCCCGCGAGGCGCTGGCGATGGACCCGCAGCAGCGGGTGCTGCTCGAGACGTCCTGGGAGGCGTTCGAACGGGCCGGCATCGACCCCGGCGATCTGAGCGGCGAGAAGGCGGGCGTCTTCATCGGCGGTGTGCTGTCCGGATACGGGGCCGGCGGCGCGGGCGGCCAACAGGACAGCGAGGGCTATCTGCTGACCGGCAGCGCCTCGAGCATCCTGTCCGGGCGCATCTCCTACACCTACGGCTTCGAAGGGCCTGCGGTCACCGTCGACACCGCGTGTTCCTCGTCGCTGTCCGCCCTCCATCTGGCGATGCGCTCACTGCGCGCAGGCGAGAGCTCGCTCGCCCTGGCCGGCGGGGTCATGGTGATGGCCACCCCGGACGCGTTCACCGAGTTCAGCAAGCAGCGCGGGCTCGCCAAGGACGGCCACTGCAAGGCGTTCGCGGCGGCCGCGGACGGCACCGCATGGGGCGAGGGGGCCGGGCTGCTGGTGCTCCAGCGGCTGTCCGACGCCCGGCGCGAGGGCCGCCGGATCCTGGCCGTCGTCCGGGGCTCGGCGCTCAACCAGGACGGCGCCTCCAACGGGCTGACCGCCCCCAGCGGCCCCGCCCAGCAGCGGGTGATCCGTCAGGCGCTGGCCGGCGCCGGAGTGTCCGCGTCCGAGATCGACGTGGTGGAGGCGCACGGCACCGGCACCACTCTGGGCGACCCCATCGAGGCCCAGGCCCTGCTCGCCACCTACGGCCAGGACCGGCCCGAGGAGCGGCCGCTGCTGCTCGGCTCGGTGAAGTCCAACATCGGCCACACCCAGGCCGCGGCGGGCGTGGCCGGGGTCATCAAGATGGTGATGGCGCTGCACCACGGCGTCGTACCGCCGACCCTGCACGTGGACGAGCCCACCCCGCACGTCGAGTGGAGCACCGGCGCCGTCGAGTTGGCCACCGAGCGCGTCCCCTGGCCCGAGACCGGCAGGCCCCGGCGGGCCGCGGTGTCCTCGTTCGGGATCAGCGGCACCAACGCCCACGTCATCCTGGAGCAGGCGCCGGAACAGGACGAGGCCGACGGGACCGCCGAGGCCCCCCAACCGCTGATCAGCGGCGGCCCGCTGCCCTGGACGCTGTCCGCCAAGAGCGCCCCCGCGCTGCGCGGCCAGGCCGCCGCGCTCCGCGCCCATCTCGGCGGTGGCGGCGCGGACACCCTGCCGGACCCGGCCTTCGCCGCCGCGCTGGCCGGCACCCGGGCCGCCTTCGACCACCGCGCCGTCGTCCTCGCCGCCGACCGTGGCGCGTGTCTGTCCGAACTGGACGCGCTGGCCGGGGGCGCCGAGGAACTGCCGGACACGGTGCGCGGGCTGGCCCGGCCCGGGGCCAGGACGGCGCTCGTCTTCCCCGGCCAGGGGTCGCAGTGGGTCGGCATGGCCACCGGGCTGCTGGAGTCGTCCCCGGTGTTCGCCGAGTCCTTCCGGGCCTGCGCCGAGGCGCTCGCCCCCCATGTGGACTGGGATCTGCACCAGGTGGTGCGGGACGAGGCGGCGCTCACCCGCGTCGATGTGGTGCAGCCTGCGCTGTGGGCGGTGATGGTGTCCCTGGCCGCGCTGTGGCGCTCGCTCGGCGTGGTCCCCGCCGCGGTGGTCGGCCACTCCCAGGGAGAGATCGCCGCCGCGTGCGCCGCCGGTGTGCTGTCGCTGGCCGACGGGGCCCGGCTGAGCGCCCTGCGCAGCCGGGTCATCGCCGAGGACCTGGCCGGCCAGGGCGGGATGGTCTCGGTGGCCGCGTCCGTGGAGCGGACCACCGAACTCATCGCGGGGCGCGACGGCGTGTGGGTGGCCGTGGTCAACGGCTCGGCTGCCACCGTGATCGCCGGCGCCCCGGACGCGCTCGCCGAGGTGGTCGCCACCGCCGAGAGCGAGGGGGTGCGGACCCGCACCATCCCCGTGGACTACGCCTCCCACACCCCGCACGTCGAGCGGTTGCGCGAGCGGCTGCTGGAGCTGGCCGCCCCGATCACCCCGCGCGCCGGGACCGTCCCGATGTACTCCTCGGTGACAGCCGGACCGGCCGACCCCACGGCCTGCGACGCGCGGTACTGGTACCGCAACCTGCGGCAGCCGGTGCGGTTCGCCGAGACGGTGACCGCGCTGCTGGACGCGGGCGTGGACACCTTCGTCGAGGTCAGCCCGCACCCCGTGCTGACCGCCGCGATCGAGGACCTGGCCGCGGCCGGGGGCCGGCGCGATGTGGTGGTCGCCGGATCGCTCCGCCGCGACCAGGACGAGCGCGCCGCGCTGACCCGGTCGGCGGCCACGCTGTGGACCCGCGGGGTCGACGTCGACTGGCCGGCGCTCGTCCCGCCCGCCACGGCGCCGGTCGACCTGCCCACCTACGCGTTCCAGCGGCAGCGGTTCTGGTCGGCGGCCCCCGTGTTCTCCGGCGACGCCACAGGCCTGGGCCTCGACCCGGCCGACCACCCCCTGCTGACCGCCGCCACCCGGCCCGCCGACGCCGACTCGGCCGTCCTCACCGGCCGGCTGTCCCCGGCCACCCAGCCGTGGCTGGCCGACCACGCGGTGCTCGGCCAGGTGCTGCTGCCCGGCACCGCCTTCGTGGAGCTGGCCCTGGCGGCGGGCCGGGAGTTCGGCTGCGAACACCTCGTCGAGCTGACCCTTCAGACCCCACTGCCCCTGGACGGCACCGCCGGCACCCGAGGCGTCACCCTCCAGGTCCAGATCGCCGGGGCCGCCGAGTCCGGCGCGCGGACCGTGACCGTCCACTCCCGCCCCGACGCCACCGAAGGCGATGACCCGGCGGAGTGGACCCGGCACGCCACGGCCACCCTCACCCCCGACCCCGCACCGGCCCCCGCCGAGCCCGGCCCCCTGGCCGGAGCCTGGCCGCCGCCGGGAGCCTCGGCCGTCGAGGTGGGGGACTTCTACGACACGCTCTTCGAGCGCGGTTACGAGTACGGCCCGGCCTTCCAGGGGCTGCGGGCGGTGTGGCGGCGCGGCGACGAAGTGTTCGCCGAGGTGGCGCTGGCCGACGACACGGAGGTGGCGGGCTTCGTCGTCCACCCCGCGCTGCTGGACGCGGCGTTGCACGCGACCGGACTCGGCGGGCTCTTCGGGGACGAGGGAGCAGTGCGCCTGCCGTTCGCCTGGTCCGGCGTCCGGGCCTGGGCGACCGAGGCCCGGACGGCGCGCGTGTGGCTGACGGCTGCGGGCGAGGACGCCGTACGCCTGAGGGCCGCCGACGCGACCGGCGCCCCCGTCGCGGCCGTGGACGAGCTGGTGCTGCGGCCCATGGCGGCCGAGCAAGGGAGCGCGGCCTCGGCCCGGTCGCTGTATCTGCCCCGCTGGGACCGGTGGCAGCTACAGGCCCCCGCCGCGGTCGCGCGCGTGGCCGAGTGGGCCGACGGGATGTCCGTCGAGGACGTCCTGGCCGAGGGCCCGGACGTGGTGCTGCTCGACTGCGCCGCCGTGGCCGTGCCCGCCGACGACGTCCCCGGCGCGGTACGGGCCCTGAACCGTACGGTGCTTGAGCGGATCCAGGCGTGGCTGGCGTACGAGGGCGCCACGGCCGCGCGGCTGGCGGTGCTGACCCGCGACGCGGTGCCGGCCGAGGCCGACGACCGCGTGGACCCGGTCCACGCCTCGGTGCACGGGCTGGTGCGGTCCGCGCAGTCCGAACACCCGGACCGGTTGCTGCTGATCGACGGCAACGGCGACGGCGACGGCGACGGTGGCCGGATCCCGGCCGAGGCGCTGGGCGCGCTGGTGGCGGCGGGCGAGCCGGAGGCCGCCGTCCGCGCGGACCGGCTGTTCGTCCCCCTGCTGACCCGGCCCGGCCCGGCGGCCGCCGAGGCCACACCCCCGTGGTCCGGCGAGGGCGCCGTGCTGATCACCGGCGGCAGCGGAGTCGTCGGCTCGGCGGTGGCCCGGCACCTGGTGGCCGCACACGGCGTCACCGAACTGGTCCTCGTCAGCCGCCGGGGAGCCGACGCCCCCGGCGCGGCGCGGCTCGCCGCCGAACTGACCGAGGCGGGCGCCCAGGTGCGGCTGGCGGCCTGCGACGTGGCCGACCGCGCCGCCCTCGCGGCCCTGCTGGACGGCATCCCGAAGCTGCGGGGCGTCATCCACGCGGCCGGCGCCCTGGACGACGGCGTGGTCACCGACCTGACGCCCCAGCGGCTCGACACCGTGCTGCGGCCGAAGGCCGACGCCGCCTGGCACCTCCACGAACTCACCCGCGACGTCGCCACCTTCGTGCTGTTCTCCTCGGCCGCCGGCACGTTCGGCACCCCCGGACAGGCCAACTACGCCGCGGCCAACGCCTTCCTGGACGCGCTCGTGGTCCGCCGCCGGGCCGAGGGCCTGCCCGCCCACTCCCTGGCCTGGGGCCTGTGGGAGGAGACCAGCGAGCTGACGGCCGGTCTCGACGAGATGGACCGGCGCCGGCTGAGCCGGGCCGGGCTGCGCCCCCTCACCACCGGGGAAGGGCTCGCCCTCCTGGACCACGCCCTCGCCCTCGGCCACGCCCACACCCTGCCCGTCCGGCTGGACCTGCCGCGCGGCCAGGACGGCGGACGGGAGGCACCGCGGCTGCTGCGCGCCCTGGTGCGCACCCCCGCCCGCCGCGCGTCCGGCCCCGCCCCGGCGGGCGGCTGGCGGGAGCGGTACGACGCGACACCGGACGACGAGCGCGAGGCCCTGCTGGTCGCCCTGGTCCGCACGCAGGCCGCCACCGTGCTCGGCCACAGCACCGCCGACGCGATCGCCACGGACCGCGGCTTCAAGGACCTCGGCTTCGACTCGCTGACCGCCGTGGAGCTGCGCAACCGCCTGGACGAGACCACCGGTGTCCGGCTGCCCGCCACCTTGGTGTTCGACTACCCCAACGCGGCCGCGCTGGGCGCCTATCTGCACTCGCTGCTGGCCGGCCGGACCCCCGGGCACGACGAGGCGGTGCGCGTGGTCGCGCCGGAGGAGCCCATCGCCATCGTCGGGATGAGCTGCCGGTTCCCCGGCGGGGTGGACTCCCCGGAGGACCTGTGGGACCTGCTGGTCCAGGGCGGCGAGGGGCTGGGCGGATTCCCCGCCGACCGCGGCTGGGACCTGGAGACGCTGTACGACCCGACCGGCGAACGCCCCGGCAGCTCCATGGTGGACCGGGGCGGCTTCCTCGACGGCGTCGCCGACTTCGACGCCGCGTTCTTCGGCGTGGCGCCCCGCGAGGCGGTGGCCATGGACCCGCAGCACCGGGTGCTGCTCGAGCTGGCGTGGGAGGCGATCGAGCGGGCCGGTCTCGACCCGACGGGCCTGCGGGGCAGCCGTACGGGCGTGTTCTCGGGCCTGATGTACCACGACTACGCGGCGCGGCTGCGGTCCGTGCCCGAGGACGTCGCCGGCTTCCTGACCGGCGGGAACGCGGGCAGCGTGGCGACGGGCCGGGTGGCCTACACCTTCGGCTTCGAGGGCCCGGCCGTCACGGTGGACACCGCCTGCTCCTCGTCGCTGGTGGCGCTCGACATGGCGGTCAGCGCGCTCCAGCGCGGCGAGTGCGACCTCGCCCTCGCGGGCGGGGTGACCGTCCTGGCCACCCCCGTGGTGTTCGCCGAGTTCACCCGGCAGCGCGGACTGGCCCGGGACGGCCGCTCCAAGGCGTTCTCGACCGACGCCGACGGCATGGGGGTCGCCGAGGGCGCCGGCCTGGTGCTGGTGGAGCGGCTCTCGGACGCGCGGCGCAACGGACACCGCGTCCTGGCCGTCGTCCGGGGCTCCGCGGTCAACCAGGACGGGGCGTCCAACGGACTCACCGCGCCCAACGGCCCCTCGCAGCAGCGGGTCATCCGCCAGGCGCTGGCCAAGGCCGAGGTCACCGCGGCCGAGGTGGACGTGGTGGAGGCCCACGGCACCGGCACCTCGCTGGGCGACCCGATCGAGGCCCAGGCGCTGCTGGCCACCTACGGGCAGGACCGGCCGCAGGGCCGTCCGGTGCTGCTGGGCTCCGTGAAGTCGAACATCGGGCACACCCAGGCGGCCGCCGGGATCGCCGGGGTCATGAAGATGGTGCTGGCGATGCGCCACGGCACCGTGCCCGCCACCCTGCACGTGGCCGAGCCGAGCCGGCACGTCGACTGGACGGCGGGCGACGTCCAACTGGCCACCGAGCACATCCCCTGGCCCGAGACGGGCGGTCCGCGCCGCGCCGCGGTGTCCTCGTTCGGCATCAGCGGCACCAACGCCCACGTCGTCCTCGAACAGGCACCCGAGGCCGAGATGGCCGCCGAGCCCGCGCCCCCCGCCGTCGACACGCCGGCCGGCGCGGTGCTGCCCTGGACGCTCTCGGCCAAGTCGGTTGCGGCCCTCCGCGGCCAGGCCGGGCGGCTGCGCGATGCCGCCGCCGAGGGCATCGGCCTCGCGGCGGCCGCGGTCGCCCTGGCCGGCACCCGCGCGGTGCTCGACCACCGCGCGGTGGTCCTCGCCGCCGACCACGCCGGGTTCACCGGCGCCCTGGACACCCTGGCCGGCGGGGAGCCGGACGAGGAGCGGGTGGTGACCGGCACGGTACGCCCCGGCACCACCGTGGCGTTCGTCTTCCCCGGACAGGGCGCCCAGTGGACCGGCATGGCGCTCGGGCTGCTCGACTCCTCGCCCGTGTTCGCCCAGTGGCTGGAGCGCTGCGGCGAGGCGCTGTCCGCCCACGCCGACTGGAGTCTGATCGATGTGCTGCGCGGCGCGGACGGCGCCCCGTCGCTGGAGCGGGTCGATGTGGTGCAACCCGCGCTGTGGGCCGTGATGGTGTCGCTGGCGCAGCTGTGGCGCGCCGTCGGCGTGACCCCCTCGGTGGTCGTCGGCCACTCGCAGGGCGAGATCGCCGCGGCCTGTGTGGCGGGCGCGCTGTCGCTGTCCGAGGCGGCCCGGATCGTGGTCACCCGCAGCGCCGTCATCGCCGGTCAGCTGGCGGGCCGCGGCGGCATGGCGTCGCTGGCGGTGTCCGCCGACCGGGCGCGTGAACTCGTCGAGCGATACGCGGGCGATGTCGGCGCCGTCTCGGTGGCCGCCGTCAACGGCCCCGCCGCGGTCGTCGTCGCGGGCGACGAGGAGCCGCTGCGGCGGGTGCTCGACGGCTGCGCGGCGGACGGCGTCCGCGCCCGCCGGATCCCGGTGGACTACCCCTCCCACGCCCCGCAGGTCGAGCTGGTCCGGGACCGGCTGCTGGCGGAGCTGAGCGACATCACCGCGGGCCCCGCCGACATCCGATGGCACTCCACCGTGACCGGAGAGCCCATGGACGGCCCGGCGGCCGACGCCGAGTACTGGTTCCGCAACCTGCGCGAGCCCGTGCGGTTCGCCGATGTGGTGGCCACCCTGGTCGACCAGGGCGTGGACACCTTCGTCGAGGTCAGCCCGCACACCGTGGTCACCGCGGCCATCGAGGACATCGCTCTCGGGGCCGAGGGCCGCGAGGTGGTCGTGGCCGGCACGCTGCGGCGCGAGACGGACGAGCGCGCCGAACTGCTGCGCTCCGCGGCCACGCTGTGGACGCGCGGCGTCCCGGTGGACTGGCCCGCGCTGCTCCCGACCGCCAACGCCCCCGTGGACCTGCCGACGTACGCCTTCCAGCGCGAGCGGTTCTGGCTGGAGGCGCCGCAGGAGTCCGGCGACGCGAGCGGCGTCGGGCAGCGGCCCACCGGCCACCCCGTGCTGACCGCCGCGGTCACCCCGGCAGGCACCGACACGGTCCTGTTCACCGGGCGGCTCTCGGTCGCCGGACAGCCCTGGCTGGCCGAGCACACGGTCCAGGACACCGTGGTGGTGCCGGGCGGTGTGCTGCTCGACTGGGCACTCCACGCCGCACACCACCTCGGCGGGAGCGCTGTCGCACGCCTCGAACAGGACACGCCGCTGGTCCTGGAGGCCACGGGCGCCGTACGCGTCCAGCTGATGGCCGGAACGCCGGACGACGCGGGCCGCCGCGAGCTGACCGTCCACGCGCAGCCGGAAGAGCGGGGCGAGGAGCAGGGGGACGACCGGTGGACCCGCCACGCCACCGGAGCGCTGGAGCCGGGCGACCACACCGCGGACACCGGGTTCGCGGAACTGGCCGGCGTATGGCCGCCGTCGAAGGCCACGCCGCTGGACGTGACCGACCGCTACGACGAGCTGTTCCGGCGCGGCCACGGCTACGGCCCGGCTTACCAGGGGCTGCGCGCCGCCTGGCGGCGCGGCGACGAGGTGTTCGCCGAGGTGGTCCTCCCCGACGAGGCGGCGGGCGGCGCCGGAGCGCGGGCCGTGCTCCTCGACGCCGTGTGCCACGCCTGGCTGCCGGGCGACGCCGACCCGGCCGGGGCCGCTGGACCGCTGCTGCCCGCCGCCTGGTCCGGGGTGCGGCTGTGGGCGGACGGCGCCCGGTCGGTGCGGGTGGCGCTGTCACCCGCGGGCGAGGACGCCGTACACATCCGCGCCGTCGACGACCTCGGCGCGCCCGTCCTGAGCATGGACCGGATGACGCTGCGCCCGGTGGCTGCCGAGCGGCTGCGCCCGGCCGGGGCGGCCGCCGCGCGGTCGCTGTACACGGTGAACTGGCAGCCGTGGGACCCGGCGCGGGCCACCGGGCCCACGGTGCCCGCGGACGAGGTGCGCCCGAGGCTCTGGGCGGGCGGCGCGTCCATCGAGGAGATCGCGACCGCCGTCGCGGAGGGCGCGAACCCAGTGCTCTGGGACTGCTCGGACCTCCCGGCGGGCGACGGCGAGGTGCCCGGCCGGGTCCGCGATCTGCTGACCGCCGTACTGGAGCGGGTGCACGAGTGGCTGGCCAACGAAAAGCTCGCCGACACCCGGCTGGTCGTCGTGACCCGCGGCGGGGTCGAGGTGTCCGGCGCGGACACCGTGGACCTGGCGCAGGCCGCGGTGCACGGGCTGATGCGCTCGGCACAGACCGAACACCCCGACCGGTTCTGGCTGGTCGACAGCGACACCGGCGCCGAGGACATCCCCCTTGAGGTGCTGGCGGCCGCGACGGCCGGGCAGGAGCCGGAGATCGCGATCCGGCGCGGCGCGGTGTTCGTGCCCCGGCTGGCCCTGGCGGACGCGGACACCGAGGCCCGGAACACCGGCGCCCGGCCGCCCCGGGAGGGCACGGTGCTGATCACCGGCGGCACCGGGCTCATCGGCGCGGCCGTGGCTCGCCACCTGGTCTCCGTCCACGGCGTCACCGACCTGGTGCTGGTGGGCCGGCGCGGCATGGACGCCCCCGGCGCGGCCGAACTCGCCGGCGAACTGATGGAGTCGGGCGCCCGGGTGCGCATCGCGGCCTGCGATGTCGCGGACCGCGCCGCCGCCGCGCGACTGCTCGCGGACATCCCCGCGCTGCGCGGCGTCGTCCACGCGGCCGGTGTCCTGGACGACGGCGTGGTGACGGCGCTGACCCCGGAACGGCTGGCCACGGTCCTGCGGCCGAAGGTCGACGCGGCCTGGCATCTGCACGAGCTGACCGGAGACGACCTCGAGATGTTCGTGGTGTTCTCCTCCGCCGCCGGTGTGCTGGGCGCGCCGGGGCAGGCCAACTACGCGGCGGCCAACGTCTTCCTGGACGCCCTGGCGCTTCGGCGCCGGGCCGCGGGCCTGCCCGCGGCCTCGATGTCCTGGGGCCTGTGGGGCGAGGCAAGCGGGCTGACCGGCGCGCTCGACGAGACCGACCTGAGGCGCATGAGCGGCGGCGGCCTGTCCCCGATGACCACCGAGGAAGGGCTCGCGCTGTTCGACCACGCCCTCGCCTCCGGCCGTGCGCACACCGCGCCGATCCGGTTCGACCCCGCGCGCCTGCGCACCGAAGAGGCCCTGGTGCCGGCCCTGATGCGCGGGCTGGTGCGCACCCCGCTGCGCCGCGCCACCACCCTGGACGCCCAGGCGCTGCGCCGGCGGCTGGCCGAACTCGACCCCGGCGAGCGGCTGGAGACCCTGCTGAACCTGGTCCGCGAGCATGTCGCCGCGGTGCTGCGGTACGCGGAGCCGACCGGGATCGCCCCCGCCCAGTCCTTCACCACCCTGGGGTTCGACTCGCTCACCGCCGTGGAACTGCGCAACCGGCTCGCCCGGGTGGCCGGCACCCGGCTGCCCACCACGCTGGTCTTCGACTACCCCACCCCCGAGCTGCTCAGCGGCCATCTGCTCGGGCTGCTGCTGCCTGAGACGGACACCGGCGAGTGGGGCACCGAGACCTTCGAGCGCCTCGAGGCGATGCTCGCCGAGGAGCGGGACGAGACCGAGGTCAGGAAGGTGACGGCCCGGCTGGAGACGCTTCTCGCGCGCTGGCGGGAGCGCTCCGGCCCCCGGGACGCCACCGGGGAGCCCGACAGCGGTGTGGACGAGCTCGGCGCGGCGAGCGAGGACGACCTGCTGCGCTACATCGACGACGAACTCGGGCTGAGCTGATGCGCGCGATCGAGCGGGCGCGCGCCACGCCCACGCACGAGTGCCGTTCTATGAGGGGTTTGGAACATGGCTGAGAAAGAGCAGGTCGTCGAGTACCTGAAGCGGGTGACGGCCGATCTCAAGCGGACCCGGCAGCGGGTCCGGGATCTGGAGGAGGCCAACCGGGAGCCGATCGCCATCGTCGGGATGAGCTGCCGGTTCCCCGGGCACTCGAACACGCCCGAGGAGTTCTGGGAGTTCGTCCGGGACGGCGGCGACGCGATGGGCGGCTACCCGGACGACCGGGGCTGGCGGCCCGGCGGCGGGGACGGCGACCCCGACGGGCCGCCCGGCCGGGGCGGGTTCATCGACGCGGCCACCGACTTCGACGCGGGCTTCTTCGGCATCTCCCCGCGCGAGGCGTTGGAGATGGACCCCCAGCAGCGGGTGCTGCTCGAAGCGTCCTGGGAGGCGCTCGAGCGCGCGGGCATCGACCCGGCCACCCTCCAGGGCAGCCGGACCGGCGTGTTCATCGGCGTCAACGGCGCGGACTACCCTGGCCTGCTGAACCACGCCGGTCACGAGTCGCTCGGCTATCTGCTCACCGGTACCGCCTCCAGCGTCGTCTCCGGCCGCATCGCGTTCACCTACGGCTTCGAGGGTCCCGCCGTCACGGTGGACACGGCCTGCTCGGCGTCGCTGGTGGCCCTGCACCTGGCGGCCCAGGCCCTGCGCTCGGGCGACTGCCCGCTCGCGCTGGTGGGCGGGGTGACCGTGATGTCCACGCCCGGGGTCTTCGCGGAGTTCGGGAAGCAGCGCGGGCTGGCGGCGGACGGGCGGTGCAAGGCGTTCGCGGCGTCGGCCGACGGTACGGCGTGGGGCGAGGGCGTCGGTGTGCTGCTGGTGGAGCGGCTGAGCGACGCGCGGCGGCTGGGGCACCGGGTGTTGGCGGTGGTGCGGGGGTCGGCGGTCAACCAGGACGGCGCGTCGAATGGTCTGACGGCACCGAATGGTCCGTCGCAGCAGCGGGTGATTCGGGATGCGTTGGCGGGTGCGGGTGTGGTGGCGTCGGATGTGGATGTGGTGGAGGCGCATGGCACCGGCACCTCGCTGGGGGATCCGATCGAGGCTCAGGCGTTGTTGGCGACGTATGGGCGGGGGCGGTCGGGTGGTGGGTCGGTGTTGTTGGGGTCGGTGAAGTCGAATATCGGTCATACGCAGGCGGCGGCGGGTGTGGCCGGTGTGATCAAGATGGTGATGGCGATGCGGCATGGGGTGGTGCCGCCGACGTTGCATGTGGACGAGCCGACGCCCCACGTCGACTGGTCGTCGGGCGCGGTGGAGCTGGCCACCGAGCGCGTTGCCTGGCCCGAGACCGGCAGGCCCCGGCGGGCGGCGGTGTCCTCGTTCGGGATCAGCGGCACCAACGCCCATGTGATCCTGGAACAGAGTCCCCCGGACACCAACACGGACACCGCCACCGCCACCGACGCCCCGGCCGACTCGCGAGCGGACCACGGGGTGCTGCCCTGGGTGCTCTCGGCCAAGTCGGAGACCGCGCTGCGCGGGCAGGCCACCCGGCTGCGTGACTTCGCGAACGCCGCCGAGCCGGACGTCGCCGGGGCGGCCGTCGCGCTCGCGACCGCCCGTACGGCCTTCGAGCACCGGGCCGTCGTCCTCGCCGAGGACGCCGCCGGATTCGCGGAGGTGCTGGACACCCTCGCCGGGAAGGCCGCCACCGGCCGTCACCATGTGCGCGGCGCCGTGCGCCCCGGCGCCAGGGCCGCCTTCGTCTTCACGGGGCAGGGCGCGCAGTGGGCGGGCATGGGACGGGAGTGGTACGACGCCGTCCCACCCTTCGCCGAGGCGTTCGACGCCGTGTGCGCGGTGGCCGATCCGCAACTCGACATGCCACTCGCGGACATTGTCTTCGCCGCGCCGTCCTCCCCGCGGGCGGACCTGGTCCACCGGACCGAGTACACCCAGATCGCCATGTTCGCGATCGAGGTCGGGCTGTTCCGCACCCTGCGGGCCTGGGGGGTGACCCCCGACGCCGTGCTCGGACACTCGATCGGCGAGATCGCGGCGGCCCATGTGGCCGGGGTGCTCTCGCTGTCCGACGCGGCGACCCTGACCGTGGCCCGCGGCCGGCTCATGCAGCGGCTCCCCGACGGTGGCGCCATGCTCGCCGTCGACGCCGAAGAGGCCGAGGTCGCGCGGTGGCTGGCGGACGAGCCCGCGGACCGGGTGGCGATCGCCGCGGTCAACGGCCCGTCCGCCGTCGTGGTCTCCGGCGCCGAGGACGCGGTGCGGCGCGTCGCCGACACCGCCGAGGCGGCCGGGCGGCGCACCCGCGGGCTGCGGGTCAGCCACGCGTTCCACTCGCCGCTGATGGAGCCGATGCTCGAGGAGTTCCGTTCCGTTCTCACCCGGCTGACCTGGTCGCCGCCGACGCTCCGGATGGTGTCCACCGTCACGGGGGCCCAGGTCGCGGCCGAAGAGGTCATGTCGCCCGAGTACTGGATCCGCAACGCGCGCGACTCGGTCCGGTTCCAGGACGCCGTACGGGCCCTGGAGGGACAGGTCGACGTCTTCCTCGAGATCGGCCCGCACACCGCGCTGACCAGGCCGATCGAGGACAGCCTGCGGGACGGGGCGGCGGCCGTGACCGCGGTCGCCCACCGGGAGCGGCCGCAGCTGGCCGGCCTGCTGCGGGCCGTCGGCACGCTGTGGACCCACGGCGTCGAGGTGGACTGGCGCGCGGTGCTGCCCTCCGCGCCGGGCCGCGCGGACCTGCCCACCTACGCCTTCGACCGGCGCCGCTTCTGGCCCCGGATGTCCTCGCGCGGGTCGGCGGCCGATGTCGCGTCGGCCGGGCTGACCGGCGTCGACCACCCGTTGCTGGGGGCGGTGGTCAGCGTGGCGGACGGCGACACTGCCGTGCTCACCGGCCGGCTGTCCCTGGCCACCCACCCCTGGCTGGCCGACCACGCCGTGCTGGGCGCGGTGCTGCTGCCCGGCACGGCCTTCGTCGAACTGGCCCTGCGCGCCGGGCAGGACCTGGGGTGCGGCCAGGTGCGGGACCTGACCCTGGAGACCCCGCTGGTGCTCGACGCCGCAGGCGCGGCGCAGGTCCAGGTCGTGGTGGGCCGGGCCGACGCCGACGGACAGCGCTCGGTGTCCGTCCACTCGCGCCCCGAACCGGCCGACGAGGGCGCGGCACAGGGGCAGGGGCAGCCGGAGTGGACCTGCCACGCCCAGGCCGTGCTCGCGCCACTGCACGAGAGCCCCAACATCACCGACTTCGGGGCGCTGACCGGCCGGTCCTGGCCGCCCCGCGACGCCACCCCCGTCGACACCGGGGACTTCTACCCGGCGCTGGCCCGCCAGGGCTATGCGTACGGCCCCACCTTCCAGGGGCTGCGCGCGGCCTGGCGGCGCGGCGAGGACTTCTTCGCCGAGGTGGTCCTGCCCGACGACGCCACCGAGGAGGCCGAGGGGTTCGGAGTCCACCCCGCGCTGCTGGACGCCGCGCTGCACGGCATCGGGCTCGGCGTGTTCGCCGATGATACGGACGGTGCCGAGAGCACATCGCGGCTGCCCTTCGCCTGGTCCGGAGTGCGGCTGTGGGCGGGCGGCGCCCGGACGGTCCGGGTGTGGCTGCGGACCGTGGGCGCGGCCGCGGTACGGGTCCGGATCGCCGACGCCACCGGCGCCCCTGTCCTGGGGATCGACGAGCTGGTGCTGCGCCCGGTCACCCCCGCCCAGGTGCGTTCGGCGCGCTCGGCGGTGGCCGGGTCCCTGTTCGCCCACCGCTGGGAGCCCTGGGAGCCGCAGGCGGTGGCCACCGGCGGGCGCCCGCCGCTGTGGTGGGCCGAGGGAACGCCCGTCGGAGAACTCGCGGCCGCGGTGGCCGACGGGGCCGACACCGTACTGCTGGACGGCACGATCCCGGCCGCCGGCCCCGGCGCCGTCCCGGAGCGGGTACGGGACTCGGTGGCGCGCGTCCTGGAGCGGGTACGGGAGTGGCTGGCCCACGACGGACTCGGCGGCGCCCGGCTGGTGGTGACGGTGCGCCGTGGGGTCGAGGTGAACGCGGGGGACGGCATCGACCTCGCCGGGGCGGCCGTCCACGGCCTGGTGCGCTCGGCCCGCTCGGAACACCCGGACCGCTTCGCGCTCCTGGACACCGACACCGACACCGACACCGACGCCGACGTGCCTGTGGACCTGGTCCGCGCGGCGATCGCCGCGGGCGAGACCGAGATCGCCGTCCGCGGCGCCCGGTTGTTCGTGCCCCGCCTGACCCGTACGGCCGCCCCCGCCGCCGACGCGCCGCTGCCCTGGTCCGGCAGCCGGGGCACCGTGCTGATCACGGGAGGCACCGGGGTCATCGGCGCGGCCGTCGCCCGGCACCTGGTCACCGCACACCAGGTCACCGACCTGGTGCTGGCCGGCAGGAGCGGCCCAACCGCCCCCGGCGCCGCCGAGCTGGCGGACCGGCTGCGCGGCCTCGGCGCCACGGTACGGCTGGCGGCCTGTGACGTCGCGGACCGGGACGCCGTCGCCGAATTGCTCGCCTCCCTCCCCGAACTGCGCGGGGTGGTGCACGCGGCCGGTGTCCTCGACGACGGCATGGTAGCGGCGCAGACCCCGGAACGGCTCGCGGCGGTCTTCCGGCCGAAGGTGGACGCCGCGTGGCATCTGCACGAGCTGACCGGGGATCTGGACCTGGACTTCTTCGTGCTGTTCTCCTCCGCCGCCGGGATCTTCGGCTCCCCGGGGCAGGCCAACTACGCCGCGGCCAACACCTTCCTCGATGCCCTGGCCCGGCACCGGCACGCCGCGGGCCTGCCCGCGCAGTCGCTGGGCTGGGGGCTGTGGGCCGAACTGTCCACGATGACCGGGGCGTTGAGCGACACCGACGTCAAGCGGCTGAACCGCGGCGGCCTGCGGGCGCTCTCCGAGGAGGAGGGGTTGGCGCTCTTCGACGCCGCCGCGCGGCTGCCCGAGCCGGTGCTCGTCCCGATCCACCTGGACCTGCGCGGCCGCGGTGACGCGCCCCCGCTGCTGCGCGGGCTGGTCGCGGCCCCCCGGTGGCGGGCCGCCGCCGCGCACTCGGCCGCGGACTCGGGCTGGCGCGACCGGCTGCGGGGGCTGTCGGCGGGGGAGCGGTCGGCGCTTCTGGTCGACCTGGTGCGGGAGCATGTCGCCACCGTGCTGGGACACGCCGCGCCCGACGACATCGAGCCCGGGCAGTCCTTCGCCACCCTGGGCTTCGACTCGCTCACCGCGGTCGAGCTGCGCAACCGGCTGGCTGAGGACACCGGGGTGCGGCTGCCCACGACGCTGGTGTTCGACTACCCGAGCCCCGAGGCGCTCGCCGCGTTCCTCGGCTCGGCGCTGGTCGGCACGGCCGACGAGGGCGACCGGCCGCGGGCCACGCTCGCCGTGGCCGACGACCCGATCGCGATCGTCGGCATGAGCTGCCGCTATCCCGGTGAGGTGCGCTCCCCCGAGGACCTGTGGGACATGGTCCTGCACGGCCGCGAGGGCATCGGCGGCTTCCCCGACGACCGCGGCTGGGACCTGGACGCGCTGTACGACCCGGAGGGCGCGGGCGCGAACACGACATACGTGCGGGAGAGTGGCTTCCTCTACGACGCCGCCGACTTCGACGCCGCCTTCTTCGGCGTGGCGCCGCACGAGGCGGTGGCCATGGACCCGCAGCACCGGCTGCTGCTGGAGCTGTCGTGGGAGGCCGTCGAGCGGGCCGGTATCGACCCGGTCCGGCTGCGGGGCAGCCGAACCGGTGTGTTCACCGGGCTGATGCACCACGACTATGTGGCGCGGCTCCAGGAGGTGCCCGAGGAGATCGCGGGCTATCTGAGCAACGGGACCGCGGGCAGTGTGGCATCGGGCCGGATCGCGTACACCTTCGGCTTCGAGGGTCCCGCCGTCACGCTGGACACGGCCTGCTCGTCCTCGCTGGTGGCGCTGGACATGGCGGTCAGCGCGCTGCGGCGCGGAGCGTGCGACCTCGCCCTGGCGGGCGGTGTCGCGGTCGTTTCGACCCCCGCCGCGTTCACCGAGTTCGGCAAGCAGCGCGGGCTGGCGGCGGACGGGCGGTGCAAGGCGTTCGCGGCGTCGGCCGACGGCACGGCGTGGGGCGAGGGCATCGGTGTGCTGCTGGTGGAGCGGCTGAGCGACGCGCGGCGCAACGGACATCGCGTCCTCGCCCTCGTCCGGGGCTCCGCGGTCAACCAGGACGGCGCGTCCAACGGCATGACCGCTCCGAATGGTCCGTCGCAGCAGCGGGTGATTCGGGATGCGTTGGCGGGTGCGGGTGTGGTGGCGTCGGATGTGGATGTGGTGGAGGCGCATGGCACCGGGACGCCGCTGGGGGATCCGATCGAGGCTCAGGCGTTGTTGGCGACGTATGGGCGGGGGCGGTCGGGTGGTGGGTCGGTGTTGTTGGGGTCGGTGAAGTCGAATATCGGTCATACGCAGGCGGCGGCGGGTGTGGCCGGTGTGATCAAGATGGTGATGGCGATGCGGCATGGGGTGGTGCCGCCGACGTTGCATGTGGACGAGCCGACGCCGCATGTCGACTGGTCGTCCGGCGCGGTGGAGCTGGTGACGGAGGCGGTGGCCTGGCCCGAGACGGATCAGCCCCGGCGTGCGGCGGTGTCCTCGTTCGGGATCAGTGGCACCAACGCCCATGTGATCCTGGAACAGGCGCCCGACGACGCCGCGACGGAAACCACCGCCGAACCCACTGCCGACACCGCCGAGCGGCCCTCGGTGGTCGTCGAGCCCTCCCCGGCGGCGCCCCGGCCGTGGGTGCTGTCGGCCAGGTCGGCCGCCGCTCTGCGCGGCCAGGCCGAGCGGCTCAGGGAGTTTGCCACCGCTCCGGCGGGCGCCGGGGTGCCTGCTGGAGCGGTGGCCGCCGCGCTGGTCGAGTCCCGGACCGTCTTCGGCCACCGCGCGGTCGTACTCGCCGCCGACGGCGCCGGGTTCACTGCGGGCCTGGACGCCCTGGCGGGCCAGGGCACCGAGGAGGCGGACGTGGTACGCGGTGTGGCCCGCCACCGCACCAAGGCCGCCTTCGTGTTCCCGGGCGAGGCATCCGCCTGGGCGGGCATGGCGGCCGGACTGCTCGACTCCTCCCCGGTGTTCGCCAAGGCGATGGGGGAGTGTGCCGAGGCGCTGGCCCCGCACACCGGCTGGGATCTGCTCGAGGAGCTCCGGGGCGAGCCGGGCGCGCCGATGCGCCATGACGTCGCCGTTCCCGCGCTGTGGGCCGTGACGGTCTCGCTGGCCGAGCTGTGGCGCTCGGTCGGTGTCACGCCCGCCGCGGTGGTCGGCCGGGCGCACGGCGAGATCGCCGCCGCCTGCGTGGCCGGTGTGATGTCCCTGGCCGACGGGGCCGCGCTGGCGGCGTGGCAGGGCCGGGCGCCGGCGGCCGAGCCGTCGGAGGCGGCCCCGCCGGTCATCGTACGGAGCGGGCGCGTGCCGCTGTACTCGTCGGCCACGGGGCGGCCGTTCGACCCGGAGAGCGCGGACGCGGACCACTGGCACCGACGCCCCGGCGCGCCCGGCGGGTCCGACGGGTTCTCCGACGCGGTCGGGCTGCTGTTGCGGGACGGGGTGGACACCTTCGTCGAGCTGAGCCCCCATCCGGTGGCGACGGACACCGTGGCCGGCCTGGCGGCCGCCGCCGGACACGACGTGGTCGTCGTCGGGTCCCTGAAGCGCGAACACGACGACCGCGCCGCGCTGACCCGGTCGGCGGCGACGCTGTGGGTCCACGGCGACGGGGTGGACTGGTCCACCCTGGTGCCGCGCGCGACGCGCCAGGTCGACCTGCCGACCTACGCCTTCCAGCGGCAGCGGTTCTGGCTCGAGGCGCCCGCGCGTGCCGGGGACGCGAGTGGAGTGGGCCTCGACGCGGCCGACCACCCTCTGCTGGCCGGCGCGGTCATCCCCGCCGAGGGGGACACGGCCCTGTTCACCGGCAGGCTCTCGCAGGCGGCCCAGCCGTGGCTCGCCGATCACGCGGTGTCGGGCACGGCCCTGCTGCCCGCCGGTGTGCTCGTCGACTGGGCGCTGTACGCCGGACACCGGCTGGACTGCCCCGAGCTGCGTGAACTCACCCAGGAGGCGCCGCTCGTCCTCGGCCACGACACCGCCGCGCACATTCAGGTGCAGGTGGGCCCGGCCGACGAGGACGGCCACCGCGCCCTGACCGTCCACTCCCGCCCGGAGTCCCCCGGCGAGGGCGGGGCCGCGGACTGGACGTGCCACGCCCGCGCGGTCCTGGCCCCCCGGTCCGAGGGACCGGAGACCACGGAAGGCCAGGACGCGTCGGAGGACTTCGAGGAACTCGCGGGCGCCTGGCCGCCGCCCGGCGCGGTGGCGGCCGACGTGGCCGGCCTCTATGACGCGCTGGCCGGGCAGGGCTTCACCTACGGCCCCGCGTTCCAGAGCCTGCGCGCCGTGTGGCGGCGCGGCGCGGAGGTGTTCGCCGAGGTGGCCCTGGCGGAGGGGACCCCCGTCGGCGGCTTCCGCCTCCATCCGGCGCTGCTCGACGCCGCCCTGCACACCACGGGCCTGGGCGGGTTCCTCGCCCTCGACGACGCGCAGGTCACGATGGCGCGAGCGTGGTCCGGGGTACGGCTGCACACCGCGACCGCCGCCACCACCGCCGCCGTCGTCCGGATCCGGCTCTCCGGCGCGGGTGAGGGCGCGGTCGACGTCCGCCTCGCCGACGCCGCGGGCCGTCCGGTCGCCGGAGTCGACCGTCTGACGCTGCGCGCCGTGCCCACGGCCGAGTTCCAGCCCGCCCCCGGGTCGGCCGCCACGCGGCCCGCCCGGACGGGACGGCCGCCGCGGAAGCCGGGGGAGCAGCGGGAGAACACCCTGGCCCGGGTGCGGGAGGCCGCGCCGGACAAGCGTCGCCGACTGCTGGAGGACATCATCCGCGGCGAGCTGGCCGAAGTCCTGCGCCACGGCGTGGGCGTGGACATCGACCCTGCTGTGGAGTTCCTTGACCTCGGGGTGGACTCGCTGGCGGGCATCACTCTGCGCGACCGGCTCGGCGCGCTGCTCGAGCTCGAACTCCCGGCCACCACGATGTTCGAGTACTCCACCACGGCCCGGCTCGCCGGCCACCTGGCGGAACTCGTCACCGCCGGCACCGCGCCCGGCCGCCGGGCCGCGGACCGCGCGTCCTCGCCTTCTTCTCCGTTCGACAGCATCGAAGCGCTCTACCGCGAGTCGTACGCGCTCGGGCAGACGGGCACGGCGGGCATGGACCTCATCCAGGCCGCCGCGCGGCTCAGGCCGTCCTTCACCGTCGAGACCGCGGCGGACCACGTCCCGCGGGCCGTCCGGCTCGCCCGGGGCGACGGCGGCCGGGCGGCGGTGGTCTGTGTGCCCGCCATCACCGCCACCGCGGGTCCGGTGCAGTACGCGCGGCTCTCACAGCTCCTTCAGGGCGAGCGGGATGTGCTGTCCCTGGTCAACCCCGGTTTCGCCGAGGGGGAGTTGCTGCCCGACTCGTTCGGGACCTTCCTGGAGTCGCAGCTGGCCGCGTTGCGTTCGTCCGTCGCGGGTGGCTCGTATGTGCTCCTCGGACACTCGGCGGGCGGGCTGATCGCCTACGCTCTGGCGATGCGGGCCGAGCGGGCCGGGCTCGGGCCCGCCGCGGTCGTCCTCATCGACACCTTCCAGGCCGACAGCACGTTCTCGGCCGAGACGCTGGGCGCGATGAACGACGGCCTGTTCGCCCGCGAACACATCCTCGGTCCCGACGCGCTCAGCGGTGTGCGGCTGACCGCCATGGGCCGCTACCACACGCTGATGCACGAGTGCGAAGTGGCGCCCATCGAGCGCCCGACGCTCTTCCTCGGTGCCGAATCCCCGCTGCCCCACCAGGACAGCGGATTCGACGGCGACGACTGGCGGCCGTCCTGGCCGTTCCCGCACACGGCCGCCACCACGCCCGGCGACCACTTCACGGTCATGGAGGACAACATCGCCCTCACCACCGAGGCGATCGAGCGCTGGCTCACCGAACAGGGACTGTGACCCGGGCGCGCCACCGTCCCCTTACCCAAGCACGAGCCGCGGCCAAGGACGACCGCGGTCCGGAAAGGAAAAGACAGAAATGATCATTCTGGGATACAACGGCTTCTCGCAGATAGCGGAGCTGTTCGGCCGGCTGTACGGCTACACCGCCGACAGCGTCGACCGCCACAGCTTCCTCGGCCATGACGCCGCTGCCGCCCTCTTCGTCGACGGCGAGCTGGTGGCCGCCGTCGAGGAGGAGCGGATGAACCGGCAGAAGAAGACCACCGCCTTCCCCGCGAACGCCATGCGGTGGTGTCTGGAGCAGGCCGGTATCTCCTACGAGGACGTGGACTACTACGCCTTCGGCTGGAACTTCACCGCGGAGTTCGCCGACGCCGCCATCACGGGCCTCGCGAGCGCCCCGATCCCGCCCGAGTACAAGTTCCAGGCGATCGGCTCCTTCGGTGAACTGTGGAACGGGGCGCTGGGCAGGACCGCGCTGATCGAGGACTTCACCCGCCACACCGGCTACGCCCTGCCGGACGAGAAGCTGATCACCGTCCCGCACCACCGGGCCCACCTGGCCTGCGGCCGCACCTTCTCCGGCCTCGGCGACGCCGCCTTCCTCATCAACGACGGTCAGGCCGAGGCGGACAGCGCCATCATGGGCGAGGTGCGCGACGGCAAGGTCGAGGTCTTCGAGCGGTTCACCATCGACGCGAAGAACTCGCTCGCGCAGCTGTTCGCCAACATCACCCGCTACCTGGGCTTCACCCCGAACAACGACGAGTACAAGGTCATGGGCCTGGCCGGGTTCGGAAAGGCCCCGGACGAGCAGGACAACCCCCTGCTGACGAAGGTCGTCACCCTCGAGGAGGGCGGCCGGTACTCGCTGGCCCTGGCGAACGACCCGCGCGGCCCGCGCGCCTATGACCCCCTGTTCGACGAGCTGTTCGACGGCAACGACGACAACCGCCAGGAGTTCGACTTCCGGGTCCGCGTCGCCTGCGCTGCCCAGCAGGTGATCGAGGCGGTGACCGCGCACCAGCTGCGCGCCCTGGCCGAGGCGACCGAGCTGCGCGATCTGATCTTCGAGGGCGGCCTCGCCCTGAACTGCGTCAACAACACCAAGCTGCTGGAGGAGCTGCCCTTCACCCGGGTCGAGGTCAGCTTCGGGGCGAGCGACCCCGGCGTCTCCATCGGCGCCGCCGCCCATGTCGCGCGGGAGAAGTCGGTCGCGCTGACGCCGACCGAGTCGCCGTACCTCGGCCCGGAGTTCGGCGAGGACGAGATCCGCGCCACGCTCGAGGAGTACACCTCCTCGGTCACCTGGGAGCAGCTGCCCAGCGACGAGGTGGTGGGGAAGACCGCCGAGCTGCTGACCGGGAAGACCGTCATCGGCTGGTTCCAGGGCCGCACCGAGTACGGGCCGAGGGCGCTGGGCAACCGCAGCATCCTGGCCAACCCGTCCTACGCCGACATGAAGGACGTCATCAACAACCGCGTCAAGCACCGCGAGCCCTTCCGCCCGTTCGCGCCGATCGTGCTGGAGGAGAACGCGGCGCGGGTGTTCGAGATGGGCAGGAAGGAGCGCTCCCCGTATATGACCTTCGTCTTCCCGGTGCGCCCCGAGTACACCGAGAAGATCGCGGCGGCCACCCATGTCGACGCCACCTCGCGCATCCAGACCGTCACCGACGACAGCAACCCGCGACTCGCCGCGCTGCTGCGCGAGTTCACCTCCCGCACCGAGGTGCCGTGCCTGGTGAACACCTCCTTCAACGTGGCGGGCGAGCCCATCGTCTGCTCCCCGAAGGACGCGGTCGAGTGCTTCCTGGGCACCGACATCGACCACCTGGTCATCGGCGACTTCCTGGTCTCCAAGCGATGAGGGGCCCAAGAGCGGCGGTCGACACCTGGGGGACCGCACATGGCTGACCGACAGACCCCGGCCGCCACGGCGGCCGGGGGTGTCCAGTGGCGGGCCCGGGTGGCCTCACTCCTGGAGATCGCCGGTGCGGTGGCCACCGTCGGCTCGATGATCCTCGTCGTCGAGATCTGCCGGGAACTGCTCACCGCCGACCCCGACACGGGCCGCCTCGACGGGCTCGTCCTCACCACCGTCGCCACCGCGGTGCTCGCACTCGCCCTCCAGATCGCCGGACGGACGCTGAGCCGCCAGGCGGCCCAGCTCACCCAGGAGCTGTTCCACGCCGGGGTGGCCGCCAGGCTGCGCGCCCGCCCCGCCGCCCGGTCGCTCCACGCGGCGTGGCGGGCCCAGAGCACCACCCTGGGCGGCGACATCGCCTCGGCCGGGGTGATGGTCGGCCGCGCGGGCTCGGAACTCGTCTCCGCGGTGCTGGTGTTCGTCCTCTCGATCGGCTACCTGTTCTGGGTCGACTGGCTGATGGCCCTGGTGACGCTGGCGCCGATCCTCCTCGGGTTCGTCACCTTCGGCGTGATCTCCGCGCGCTTCTTCAAGGAGATGAAGGACGAGTACGTGGCGTCCATCGGCGCCGTCGACGCGGTGCGCCCCACCATCGGCCTGGACGCCCGGATCAACCGCGCCGGCGCGCGGGCGCGCACCGCGGCGGTGGCGCGCACCTCGGCCCGCCGGCTGACCGAGGCCACCGACGGGTTCAGCGACTTCTTCCAGGTCCGCATCGGCGCCCTGCTGGGCGGCAGGGCCATCGCCGAGATCGCCTTCTCGCCGCTGACCGTCCTGGTGTTCGTGCTGTGCGGGGGCGCGCTCATGGTCCGGGCCGACTCGCTGGCCCCGGGCGACCTCGTGCCGTTCCTGGTCGTGGGCGCCGGGCTGGCGGCCCCGCTGCTGGCCAGCACCTACTACATGGAGGAGGTCGGCGAGGGCAAGAAGGCCACGGCGCGGCTGACCGCGTTCGCCGCGGGCGCCCCGGCGCCCGCCGAGGGCGAAAAGGCCGCGCCCGCCGAGGACGACCAACAGGCCACCGACCTCGCCGAACAGAACGCGCCCGCCGACGACTTCGGGCTCGAACTGCCCGAGCGCGGGGTGCTGACCGTCATCGAGCCCACGCCCGAAGGCGCCGACCGGGTGGCCGACTGGATCAAGGCCGACACGCCCGCCGAGCGGTTCGCCGCGGTGGAGGCCGAGCCGGCCGTCGTGCTCGGGCCCGTCGGCGCGTACATCACCGCCGACCGGCCCGGCGGGACCGAGCGGGACGCCGAGCGGGCGGCGCGCACCGCCGGGGTCCACGACACCGTCACGGCGTTCCCCCGCGGATACGACTCGGTCGTGGGCACCGAGGTGTCCCTCTCTTATCCGGAGCTTCAGCGGCTCGCCCTGGCCAGGGTGGTCGCGGCGGAGGAACACGGGGTCGTCCTGCTCGACCAGCGGGCGTTCGGCGGCGACACCGGCGTGCTGCGGGCCGCGGTGGACGAGCTGCGGGAGCGGGCGGCCGTGGTCGTCCTCAGCCCCGGTCCTTCGACCGTCACCGACGGGCGGCTCGCGGTCATGGAGGCCGGGCGGGTCGTCGAGTCCGGCACACACGAGGAGTTGCTCCGCGAGGGCGGCCGGTACGCGGCCCTCCTCGGCGGACACCCGGACACCCCGCAGGCCCTCCCGGCCGCTTCCCGAACCGCTACGTCCCAGGAGGGCAGCCGATGAGGGCCGTTCTCGCCCGCTACCTCCAGGTGTCCGGCACCAAGGCGTTGGTGTCGCTGCTGATGTTCCTGGTTCTCGGCGCGATCACACAGGGCATCGCCTTCACCCTGGTGGTCCCGATCACCGACGACCTCCTCACGCCGGACACTCCGGTGCCGTGGTCGTGGATCGCCGTCCTGGTGGCGATCACGGTGGTGCACTCCGTACTGCACTACCGGAGCGTTCCGATGGGCAACCGCATCGGCGCCGACCTGGTCACCACCCTGCACCGGGCCGTGGCCGACCGCGCGTCGGCCCTGCCCACCAGGTCCCTCGGCCCGGTGCACGCCGACCGGCTCGCCTCGCTGGACGGCAGCGCGGTCGTGGTCCTGATGGGCCTGCCCGCGCATGTGCTGCGCCCGCTGGTGGCCGCGGTCGTCACCCCGCTGACCGTGATCGTGATCAGCCTGTTCGTGGAGCCGCTGCTGGCGGCCACGCTGGCGGGCGGCCTGCTGGTCGTGGTGGCGGCGTCCTTCGCCGCGGCCCGGCTGCTCACCCGGGACGAGGAGCCGGACGGGCCCGAGTGGCTGCGCCGGGCGTACGAGAGCCCCTCCGGGGCCTTCCCGCACGGTGGCCGGCCGGGCGTGCTGCTGCCCGCCGTGGGCCAGGTGCTGCTGTGGCGGGTCGTCGAACTCGCGGTGTGCGGTGCCGTGGCGGTGTGCGCGGTGCTGTCCACCGGGGACGACGTATCGGCCGCCCAGGGCGTCGCGCTCATCGTGCTCTCGGCGCTCACCTTCCGGCCGGTCATGGAGGCCGCCCTGCTGACCAGCACGGTCGTCAACTCGCGCGCGACGCTGAGCACGGTCGGCCGGCTGATCGGCGCCGGTGACCCGGAGCCGCCCACCGACACGTGGCCCGCGGCGTGTGACGTCGAGTTCGAGGACGTCGGTGTCGCGGTCGGCGGGGCGACGGTGCTGACCGGGGTGTCCTTCCGGCTTGCGGCGGGCACCACCGCGGCGCTCACGGGCACACCGGACGGGGTGCGCCTGACACTGGCGGATCTGCTGACGGGCGATCTCCGGCCCACGTCGGGGCGGGTGCTGATCGGCGGGGTGGACGTCGCGGCCATCGCCGCGTCCGAGGCCGAACGGCGGGTGTGCCGGGTTTCGCCGGTGGAGGGCGCGGGCTCAGCGGGTTCCGACGGCTCCGACGGGGTGGCGGGTTCCTCGCCCTCCCTGGCCGACCGCTGGCGGCTTGCCCTGGAAGGGGCGATCGCGGCCGATCCCGCCCTGGTGGTCGTGGACGCGACCGCCGGCGCGGAGGCGTTCGCCACCGCCCCGGACCTGGCCGAGCTGCTGTCCACGCTCGTGCGGGACCGCACCTGCCTGGTGATCCCGGGCGCCGGGCTCCCTCTGCCGCACTGCGACGAGGAGTTGGTGGTCGAGGGCGCTCGCGTGGCCGTCCGGGCGACCGAGGTGAGATGAGGCGGGCGGCCGCAGGCCAGGGCCGCCGCAACGGAGAACGCCGGGCCGGAGCCGTTTCCACGGCATCCGGCCCGGCGTCCCGGACCACAGGGGAGGCTCAGCCCTTGATCGGCTCCCACCAGTCGCGACGTTCGGTGTACCACTGGACGGTGGCGGCCATGCCCTCGTCCCATGATGTCGCGGGCCGGTAGCCCAGCTGGTCGGTGATCTTCGCGCAGTCCATGGCGTAGCGGCGGTCGTGCCCCTTGCGGTCGGCCACGTGCTCCACCATCGACCGGTCCATGCCGAGCCTTCCCAGCAGTCCGTCGGTGACCTCGCGGTTGGTCAGTTCCGTGCCGCCGCCGACGTTGTAGATCTCGCCCGGCTTTCCGCCCTCGGCCACCAGCGCTATGCCCTGGCAGTGGTCGTCCACATGCAGCCAATCCCGAACATTCTCGCCGTCGCCATAAAGCGGCACTTTTCTGCCGTCGAGCAGATTGGTGACGAAGAGGGGTATGAGCTTCTCGGGATATTGGTGCGGGCCGTAGGTGTTGGAGCCCCGGGTGACACAGACCGGCAATCCATGCGTGCGGTGCACGGCCAGGGCCAGAAGGTCGGACGACGCCTTGGAAGCGGAATACGGAGAATTGGGCCGGAGCGGCTCCTCCTCCGTCCAGGGAGCAGCTCCGTTCTCCAGCGACCCGTATACCTCGTCGGTGGAGACATGTACGAATTTCCGCACACCGGTCTCGGTCGCCGCATGGAGCAGGGTGTGGGTTCCCACGACATTGGTCCGCACGAATTCATCGGCCCCCGCGATGGACCGGTCGACATGCGACTCGGCCGCGAAATGCACCACGAGGTCCGTTCCCCGCAGCAATTCTCCGACCAGTCGGACGTCGCAGATGTCGCCCTCGACGAATCGCAGTCGGGGGCTGTCCGCGACGCTTGCGAGATTCGCCTTGTTTCCCGCGTAGGTGAGCTTGTCGAGTACCACTATGTCGGCCTCCGTGAAGGCCTCGTAGTGACCCTGCACCGCCTGCCGGACAAAGTGCGAGCCGATGAAACCCGCACCTCCGGTTACCACTATGCGCACTGGCTGCCCTTCAGTCCTTGCCGGCGATTTCCATCAGGTACCTGCCGTAGTCCGTCCGCGCTAACTGCCGGCCCAGTTCGTAGCATGCGGCGGCGTCGATAAATCCCTTGCGAAAGGCGATCTCCTCGAGACAGGCGATGCGTACGCCCTGGCGTTGTTCGAGCACCTGCACATACTGCGATGCCTGGAGCAGCGAGTCGTAGGTGCCGGTGTCCAGCCAGGCGAAGCCGCGCCCCAGGTTGATCAGCCTGGCCCTGCCCCGCTCCAGGTAGACGCGGTTGACGTCGGTGATCTCCAGCTCGCCCCGGGCGGACGGGCGGACGTTCTTCGCGATGTCCACCACATCGTTGTCGTACAGATAGAGGCCGGTGAGCGCCAGATTCGACCTGGGCCGGGACGGCTTCTCCTCCAGGGAAACGAGATTCCCCTGCTCGTCCACCTCGCCGATTCCATAGCGCTCCGGATCGCCGACCGGATAACCGAAGAGCACGCAGCCCTCCACATCGGCCATCTCCTTCTCCAGCAGCCGACCGAATCCCGGACCATGGAAGACATTGTCACCCAGGACCAGGGCCACCGAGTCGTCGCCGATGTAGTCGGCACCGATGAGGAAAGCCTCGGCGATTCCGTTGGCGCAGGGCTGCTCGGCGTACTCGATGTTCAGGCCGAGCCGGCCGCCGTCTCCCAGCAGATCCCGGAACATGCTGATATGGGAGGGCGTGGAAATAATCAGGATGTCCCGTATGCCGCCGATCATGAGCACGGAAAGTGGATAGTAGATCATCGGCTTGTTGTAAACGGGAAGCATCTGCTTCGAGACCGCGTGAGTCAGCGGATGCAGGCGCGTGCCGCTGCCTCCGGCCAGGATTATGCCCTTCATATGACCAACTCTCCATAACTGGCAAGGATTAGCGCGGACATCTCCAGTTGGGTGGCCCGTGACATATCTAATTCGCTTGCGAGAGCAGGGGGTGTCGGCCTGAGGCGAGGCACTATCAACGGGCGCTCTGCGGACGGGAAATCCGACCAGGGTGACGTCGAGACCTGGCGCTACGGGACTGATGCTTTGGTTCGGAGTCGACCGTACGGCTATCTGATCAGTTCTGTCAAATGTGACGGTGGATTCGTCCAGGGTAAAGCCTGGTTATCTTGCGGCTGTTGTGCCGCCCTTACCCGTTTCCGCCTCTCGATAACTCCCCGAGTCGGGTCGGCGAGGCCGTCCGAAAACATGCGCGGCCACCGCGCGCCCGCGCCATGTACTCCGCCGGGAGTACGCCCGGCCACCGCCACGGGGCGACGCCGTCGCGGCCCGAGCCGGTCTAGCGTTGCCGTATGCGTGAATTCCTCCGGGGACGGGACTCCAGGTCCGGGCGGGCGGCCGCCCGGACCTGGAGTCCGCCGTGGTGGGGCGCGGGCCCCGAGGCCCGTCCCGCCGCCCGCCTGCCGTGGCGCTCCTCGCTGGCCGTGGCGCTCATCCAGCTGCTCGGGACGCAGTTCGCCGCGCACACCCAGCCCGAGCGGGCCGGCCTCGGCCTCCTCGGCCGGGCCCTGCTGCTGGCCGGGCCCGCGCTGCTGGTGCTGCGCCACCGCCACCCGCGGCTCGCCGTCCTCGGCACCGCGGCCGTCACCGCGCTCTACCTCGGCGCCGGATACCCCTACGGCCCCGTCTTCCTCAGCGTGGTCGTCGCCTGCGTCGCCGCCGTGGCCGCCGGGCGGCGGGTGGCGGCCTGGAGCGCGCTGGGGGCGCTGTGGGCCGCCCATCTGCTCATCGCCCACTGGCTCTGCCGCTGGCTGCCGCCCCCGGGCGACGGCCCCGCCCCCTGGGGTCAGGAGGCGGTCGTGGCGGCCTGGGCGGTGGCGGTCGTCGCCGGGTCCGAACTCGTGCGCGTACGGCGGGAGCAGTGGGCCCGCGAGCGGGCCGAGCGGGCGGCGGTGGAGCGGCGCCGGGCCGACGAGGAGCGGCTGCGCATCGCCCGCGAGCTGCACGACGTCCTCGCACACAGCATCTCGGTCATCAATGTCCAGGCGGGCGTCGGCCTCGCCCTCCTCGACCAGGACCCCGAGCAGGCCCGCACCGCCCTGACCACCATCAAGGCGGCCAGCAAGGAGGCGCTGGGCGAGGTCCGCCAGGTCCTGGACACGCTCAGGACCCCCGGGGACGCGCCCCGCTCGCCCGCCCCCGGCCTCGACCGGCTGGACGAGCTGACCGAACAGGCCCGTGGAGTGGGCCTCGCGGTGAGCGTCGAGGTGGACGGCGTACGGACCGCGCTGCCGCCCGGGGCCGACCTCGCCGCCTTCCGTATCGTCCAGGAGGCCCTGACCAACGTCGTCCGCCACTCCGGCTCCCGCACCGCCCGCGTCCTGCTGCGCTACGGCCCGGCCGAGCTGGAGCTGCGGATTGACGACGACGGCCCGGCCGCCACCGACGGCATGGCCAGTGGCGTGAGCGGAGGCGGCAACGGCCTGGTCGGCATGCGCGAGCGCGCCGCCGCGCTCGGCGGCACGGTGGCGGCCGGGCCGCGCCCGGACGGCGGCTTCCGGGTCCGGGCCCGGCTCCCGCTGACCGCCGCTACGGTGTCCCCGACACCGCGGCGGGAGACCTCTACGGGAGAACCGACGATGGAGGCCCCTTGAACCCGCCCCGCCCCTTGAGCCCCTTGATTCGAGTAGTGCTCGCCGACGACCAGATGCTGGTCCGCGCCGGGTTCCGCGCCCTGCTGGACGCCCAGCCGGACATCGAGGTGGTCGGCGAGGCAGCCGACGGCGAGCGGGCCGTGGCCCAGGTCCGCGAACTGCGCCCGGACGTCGTCCTGATGGACATCCGCATGCCGGTGCTCGACGGCCTCGCCGCCACCCGCCGGATCACCGAGGACCCCACCCTCGGCGAGGTGAAGGTGGTCATGCTGACCACCTTCGAGCTGGACGAGTACGTCTTCGAGGCGATCCGCGCGGGCGCCTCCGGCTTCCTGGTCAAGGACACCGAGCCCGAGGAACTGCTGCGCGCCGTGCGGGCGGTCGTGGCGGGCGACGCGCTGCTCTCGCCCGGCGTCACGCGCCGGCTCATCGCCGAGTTCGCGGCCCGGTCCAAGGAGCCCGCGCCCGCCGCCGCGCTCGTGGAGCTGACCGAGCGCGAGCGGGAGGTCATGGCGCTCGTGGGCATCGGGCTGTCCAACGAGGAGATCGCCCGGCGGCTGGTCGTCAGCCCGCTCACCGCCAAGACCCACGTCAGCCGCACGATGATCAAACTGGGCGCGCGCGACCGCGCCCAACTCGTCGTTCTCGCCTACGAGTCGGGCCTGGTCCGCCCGGGCTGGCTCGGCTGATTCTCCGGGACGGATTTCAGAACACGGGTCAGAACAGCCCCTCGGGCTCCGCCGCCTCCCGCGCCGGCGCGGCCACCTCCGCCGTGGTGGCGGCGTCCGCGGGGGCCGCGGCCAGCGGCCAGCCCGCCAGCTGCCGGGTGTCGAGCAGCAGGGCGCGGCCGGCCGTGTCGGTCAGATGGACGTCCGGCCCGGCCACGGCGTCCACTTGTCCCGCCACCGTGCGGCCGGGGGCGAGCCGGACGACGCCGTCGAGCGGGCGCACCCGGTCCAGGTGGAAGACGGCGTCATGGTGGACGGGCGCACACGGACAGAGGGCGAGGAAGTCCGGGAGGCCGTTCAGCGCCCGGGCCCGGGCATGGAGCGCGGCCAGCTGGGCCGCGCGCTCCCGCTGGGGCGGCGGATTCTCGCGCGCGGCGCGCTTGGCGGCGTACGGAAAGCGGTCCGGGACGCCGAGCGCGGCGCCCAGCACGGCCTCCGCCCGGCGGGTGGCCATCAGGGGGCCGCGTCCGAGCAGGGTGTAGGAGAGCGCGGCCTGTTCGAGCAGCCGCGCGCCCTCGCGCTCGGTCGCGGTGATCCCCACCTTGATCAGATCCGGGCCGAACCAGGCGAGATAGACGTCGTACGGGCGCGGGTCGTCGGTGCGGGTGTCGGCGGCGACGGAGTACGAGCGGTCCAGCCGTGCGCAGTCCGGGCACTGGGCGGAGACGGCGGTCGCGGACACCTCGGCGCCCACCGGGCACGGCGTGTGCCGGGCGCCTCGGCGCACGCCGACGCAGACGCGGGCAGACGCAGGCGCGGGCATCGCCACCGTCCGCGGCCCGGCGGCCGCGTGCGCTTCGCCCACGATGGTGAAGGCCAGCGGCCGGCCGGGCGACAGCGGGGAGACGCGGTCGCCGTGGACGGGGTGGTGCCAGGCCAGCGCGGGACCCGAGCGGTCCCAGCGCAGCCCCGCGCACTGCCACTGGCTCATCCGGTCCCCTTCCCGCACCCGGGGGCGTCAGCCGCGCCGCTTGCGCGGCAGCCACCACAGGACCTGGAGGACCCGGGCGGCGAACCCGGCCGTGGCCGTGGTGGCGGCGGTCGTCAGCCAGGCCTTCTCAGCCGCCCCGCCCAGGTCGGAGACGAGTGCCGGGCTGGCACAGACGAAGAACAGCAGGGCCGCCAGCAGGGCGCCGGTGACGACCGCGAACATGATCTCCACGGTGGCGGCGTCGCGCTCGGCCTGGGTACGGGGTCCGGTCATGGGGTGGGTGCCTCTCCTGCCGTCGGCCTATGGCCTCCAGCGTATGGCCTCGCCGACCGTCAACACGCCTGCGGCGCATGTGCGGTGGCGGCGCGGTGAAGAGCGCGCGGGGCGCACGCCGGTGGCCCCGCTGTCCGCCCCGGTCGTCTCAGATGGCCGAGCGCTCCCGCCACAGCTCGGCCAGCGAAGCGTCGCCCGTGGTCCGCAGCTCGGTGATCGGCAGGCGGTTCCACAGCGCCAGATAGAGCTCCTCGGCCGATCCGGACAGCTCGCAGTCGGCGTCTCCGGCGTCGCCGGACTCGACGCGCGGGACGTCGTCGGACAGCCGCACCGTCCAGACGGCCTCGGCGTCCGTGGCCCGCAGCCGCAGGGTGCGCGGTGCCTCCGTCCGCACCCGGCTCCGCTCGAGGGTGTGGAATCCGGTCAGCAGCTCGTCGAGGCCGTCGGCTGCGAAGGCCGGGGTGACGGGGGAGAGGCCCTTGCCGCGTGCCGACTCCGCGTCGACCCGGTGGATCGCCGTCTCGTGCGCCTGCCGCCGCGCCCAGAACGCGAGCGGTGTGCGGGAGGTGGGCAGGATGGTGAAGTACCGCCCCTCGGGGTCGGCCTCGGTGACCGCCTTGACCAGCGCGCCGTGGCCCTCGCGGAACCAGGGCGTCAGATCCGCGTCCCCGGGCTCCTGGCCGGGCTGGGGCCGCGCCGGTTCGGTCATCCCCTCGGTGAGCGTGCGGGTCACCCAGCGGTGCACCATTCCGGTGTGCGCAAGCAGGTCCCGTACGCGCCACTCGGGGCACGTCGGCACCTGGGCGTCCGGCCCGGTCTGCTCCGCGGCGTCGGCCATCAGCCGGCCTTCCCGGTCCAGAGCGTCGATCAACTCGGCAGTGTCCATGGCGGAATTCTGCCACTCGTGATCGACATCCCGGGCCCGGTCGGGGGAGAGGGGCTCAGACCGGCTCGTCGGCCGGCCGCCCGGCCCGGCGCGTGCCGTACGCGACGGCCGCCGCCACCGCCGCCAGCAGGGCTACGGTGGTCAGGGCGATCGGCAGGGAGAGCCCGTCGGCCAGGAAGCCGATGGCCGGCGGGCCGAGCAGCATCCCGCCGTAGCCGATGGTGGAGGCCGCGGCGACCCCGCTCGGCCCGGTCAGGGCGCCCGCCCGCGCGATCGCGACCGGGAAGAGGTTGGCCAGGCCGAGACCGGTGACGGCGAAGCCGAGGAGGGCGAGCCAGACGGAGGGGGCGAGCGAGCCCAGCAGCATGCCGGCCGCGGCCGTGGTGCCGCCCGCGACCAGCGTGCGGGTCTGGCCGAGCCGCTCCAGGAGCGTGGTGCCGCTCAGCCTGCCGACGGCCATCATCAGGGCGAAGACCGAGTAGCCCGCCGCGGCGACCCCCGGGGACGCGTCCAGGTCCTGGTCCAGATGGAGCGCGGCCCAGTCGGCCATCGCCCCCTCGCCGTACGCCGTGCACAGCGCGATCAGCCCGAACACGGCGACGAGCCGGCGCGCCGCGCTCCGGGAGCCGGCCGCCGACGTCCGCCCGTCCGGTGCGGCGTGCGCCGCCGGTGCCGTGCTCTCCTCGGGCGGCGCCGGTACGGGGACCGGCAGGCGGACCAGCGCCCGGCCCGCGACCGCGGCGAGCAGCAGCCCGACCGCGGCGAGCAGCGAGAGATGGGCGGTGGGGCTCAGCCGCCCCGCGATCAGCCCGCCGAGAGCGGCCCCGGCCATCCCGCCCAGGCTGAACGCGGCGTGGAAGCCGGGCATGACGGGGCGGCGCAGCGCGGCGATCAGATCGACGGCCGCGCTGTTCACGGCGACGTTGAGCCCGCCGAATCCGGCCCCGAAGACCAGCAGGACCAGCCCGAGGGCGAGCGCGGAGCCGGTCAGTGGCGGCAGCGCGACGCTGAGTGAGAGCAGGACTGCCGCGGCCACCGCCGTGGGGTGGCTGCCGAAGCGGCGGCAGAGCCGGCCGGTGACCATCATGGTGGCGACCGCGCCCGCCGACACGCCGAGCAGAGCGAGCCCGAGATCGCCCTCCGAGGCGCCGGTCCGCTCCTTGATCGCGGGGATCCGGGTCACCCATCCGGCGAACACGAATCCGTCGAGAGCGAAGAACGCGGTGATGGCGGTACGCAGTTGGGAGAGCGAACCGTCGGCGGGTACGGAGCGCCGCCGCCCCGAAATGACCATCCATGTTTTGTTTCGTGTCGGCACAAAGTGAGAATAGGGGCGTGACCCAGACACGGACAAGGCTCGAGCGGGGCCGAAGCGCTCTCGGCCCGGCGCTGGAGCTCGTACATACCGGCCGGGCGCCCACGCGAGCGGTGCTCACGGCCGAACTCGGCGTGACCCGCGCGACAGCGGGGGCCGTCGCCGCAGAACTCGAAGCGCTCGGCCTGATCCAGGTCGATTCCCGCCCGCCCGGGGCCGCCGGGGCGCAGGGCCGCCCCTCGCACCGCCTCTCGGTCGCCCCCGGTGGCCCGGTGGCCCTGGCCGCCCAGGTGCACGCCGACGGCTTCCGCGCGGCGCTGGTCGGGCTCGGCGGCCGGATCGTCGCCACCGACCCCGGCTGCATGACCGTGCCCGCCGATCCGGCGCATGTCATCGACGCCGTCGTCGAGGCCGGGGCCCGGCTGCTGCGGGCGAGCGGCCGCCGCTGCGTGGGCGCCGGGCTCGCGGTGCCCTCGGCGGTCGCCGAACCGGAGGGCACCGCCCTCAACCCGCTGCACATCGCCTGGCCCGCGGGCGCGCCCGTCGGCGAGCTGTTCACCCGGAGCCTCGCGGCGGCGGGCGTCCACGGCCCCTCGGGGGCGCCCCTCACCGGCCTTCCCGGCAACGACGTCAACCTCGCGGCGCTGGCCGAGCACCGCCACGGCGCGGGCCGCGGTGCCCAGCACCTGCTCTGCGTGGCCACCGGCCACCGAGGGGTGGGCGGGGCGCTGGTCCTCGACGGGCGGCTGCACACCGGCAGCGCGGGCCTGGCCCTCGAGGTCGGCCATCTCACCGTCAACCCCGAGGGGCCGCCCTGCCACTGCGGCAGCCGCGGCTGTCTGGACATCGAGGCCGACCCGCTGGCCTTCCTCCTTGCGGCCGGGCGCGAACCGGGACCCGAGGTGTCCCTGCTCCAGCAGGCGCGCGACCTGCTGCGCGAGGAGTACGCCGAGTCGTCCGTGCGGGCCGCCGCCGACCTGCTCATCGACCGGCTCGGCCTCGGCCTCGCCGGGCTCGTCAACATCCTCAACCCCGACCGCATCATCCTCGGCGGGCTGCACCGCGAGCTCCTGGAGGCCGACCCGGAGCGGCTGCGGGCGGTCGTGGCCGAGCGCAGCCTGTGGGGGCGCAGCGGGGGCGTGCCCGTCCTGCCCTGCACGCTGGACCACAACAGCCTGGTGGGCGCGGCGGAGTTGGCCTGGCAGGCGGTGCTCGACGACCCGCTCGAGGTGCTCGGCGCGGCCTGACCCGCCCGGGGCGGTCCTTGGCCGGTCGTCCGGCCTCCGCCCCCCTGGTCGACCAGGGGGTGTCCGGCGGATCTTGACGTCTGCGGCGGGCCCTTCCCTCCCCTCCCCGCCCGTTCCCGGCCCCTGTCGATGTGCGGCTCCGCCGCGTGGGGGGCTTTGCCCCTGGACTCCTGGGGGTCTGGGGCGGAGCCCCAGTTTCGGGAAGGGGCGGGGTGGGGGGCAGCATCGATGTGCGGCTCCGCCGCGTGGCCACCGGACACGGCCCAGACGCTGCCGCAGCGCGGCTTCGCGCCCCGCGGCCCTCAGGCGCACGGCCGCGGTGGCGCGGCCGCGAGCGGTACCACCCGCCGCCCCGGGCCCGGCCTCAGCCCGCCCGCCAGGCAGCAGCCAGGGCGCGGGCCGGGTTGGTGGTGAGCATGTGGCTCACCACCTCGGCCTCCAGGGACAGTTCGAGCCGGGGACGCAGCCGGCGGAGCAGATACGGCATGCCGGGGCCGCCGTTCGCCGACCGGGCCGCGGCCGTGGTCGTGTCACCGCCCAGCAGCAGCTGACCGGCGTACCCGGCGTCCACGAGCGCGGCCAGCACCTCGGGCAGCCGCCAGTCCGTGGCGTGGTTGGCGCGGGACGGCCCGTCGAAGGCGAGGAACGCCCCGGCCCGGGCCGCCTGCCGGTGCACGACCGGGTCCGGCGAGCGATTCAGATGGCCGAGGATCACGCTCCGCGGTGCCACCTCGTGCTCGCCGCACAGCAGCTCCAGTACGTCCAGGGCGCCCGTCCCCAGCTCCAGATGGACGGCGATGGGCGCGCCGGTGCGGTGATGGGCTCGGGCGGCCGCGGCCATGGTGCTGCGGGCGTGGGCGTCGAGGCCGTGGAAGCCGCCGGCGACCTTGATCAGCCCGGCGCGCGGGCCGGTGCCTCCGATGCCGCGCGTCAGCTCGTCGACGAAGAGCTCGGCGAGCCCCTCGAGCACCGCCTCGACAGTGCCCGGTGCGTAGTGCTGTGCCTGGTGCAGGCCCGTCGCGGCCACCAGATGGACGCCGGTGGCCCGGGAGAGCCCGGCCAGCTCGTCCGCCGCCCGCCCCAGGCCGTAGGGCGTCCACTGCACCACCGCGCTTCCGCCGAGCCGGCGGAAGGCCCGCAGCTCGGCGTCTGCCGCGGCCACGTCGGCCAGCTCCTGCCCGGGCAGGAGCCGGCTTTGGAGGAACAGGTGGTCGTGCGCGTCACAGATGCCCAGGGCCTCACCGGGCACATCGCCGAGCACGGTCCGTACGGCGGCTTGCTCCGTCCGCTCGGCCGCGCTCACCACTGGCGTCCGCGCGGCAGCCGCGCCAGGTCCGGCGTGGACAGATGGAGCACCTGGTAGCGGTCACCGGGGGCGTCGGGCGGGGCGGCGTCCTCCCAGAGGGTGAAGTGCAGCAGCTCCCAGCCGCGCGGGTCGATCACGAGGGCCGTCGAGTGCACGCCGTCCGCGCGGGCCGTCCGCCGCACCTCCTCCAGCGCGCCCTCGACCGCGCCCGCGGGACCGCCACCTGACGGGTCGGCGCCCGCCGGGACGGCCGTGGCGTGGCGGGTGGCGGTGCGCGGTACCGTGCCCTGCGCCGGGCCGGGCTCGAAGGCCAGACCCTGCCAGGTCTCGACCGAGGGGCGGCCGAAGTCCCGGACGATGCCCTGGAATCCGGGGCCCCACAGGAAGCGGTTCATGGCCTCCGGGTCGGCCCACAGGTAGAACGGCGCGTACTGGTTGACCGGGGAGCCGTCGACCCCGCGCTCGCGGATGCCGTAGGCCTTCAGCCCGAGCCCCGGGAAGTCGTCCAGCAGTGGGCCCTTCGACTCCACCCGATGCCGGATGATCTTCATGTCGTATTCGGCGGGCAGGGTGATCCGGTACTGCATGGCGTGCACGGGGAACTCCTGTCGTATCGGCGCGGAAGCGCGCGTGACGCACTGAGGGGCATCAAGGCCCAAGAGGCCCCAAGATCCCCTACGAGGCCGACCGCCGGGGCCGCGGCGCGCGGGCGGCGAGCAGGTCCAGCAGGCCCTGGACGGCGCTGTCGAAAGGCGCCGGCGAACCCGCGGCGCGGGCCAGCACATAGCCGCCCTGGACGGTCGCGACGACCGAGGCGGCGATCCGCTCCGGGTCGAGCCCCGCGTCGAACTCCCCGCGCTCCACCCCCTCGGAGACGACCCCGGCCAGCCGCGCGCGCAGCCAGTCGAGCGTCTCCTCCACCGGCTCGCGCAGCGCGGCGTCGCCGATGACGTCCGGATCCATCGTCAGCCGACCGATCGGGCAGCCGCGCAACACCTCCCGCTCCCGCAGCAGATACGCCCGCACGCGGTCATGCGCGGTGCCGGGGCCGGAGAGGCACGCCTCGGCGGTGGCGCGCAGCTGCTCCGCGCTGCGGCGGATGGCGGCGAGCGCGAGGTCGGGCTTGCCGCTGAAGTGGTGGTACATGCTGCCCTGGCCCGCGCCCGCGCGCTGCTGGATGGCCTTGGGGCTGGTGCCCACGTAGCCGCGCTCCCACAGCAGGTCCTGAGTGCTCTCGATCAACCGGTCCGCAGTGCTCATGAACCCACTGTACATACTAGTAAGTACAGATGGGGGCGGCTCCACCCGGCTCCACCGGCCGCCGCCGGGCGGTGCCCCCGGCCCGACCGGGGGCGCGCGGCTCAGTGGGGCACTGCGGAACGGGCGGCGGGGGCCCGCTCCCGGACCCCGGCCGGCGGTGCGGGGCGGGAGAGATCGGTGCGGTCGGGCGGGGCGGTGCGGGCCGCGCCGTGCGCCGCGAAGGGGGACTTGGCGGGGGTGGCGGGCTGCGGCACGGCCAGGGAGAACCAGACGACCTTCCCGCTGCCGTCGTCCCGGGCGTGCATGCCCCAGCTCTGGCTGACCGCCGCGACCAGGGCGAGCCCCCGGCCATGGGTGGCCATCAGGTCGCACTCGGGGACATGGGGCAGCCGCGGATCGTGGTCGCGGACCGAGACCGTCAAGCGGTCCAGCATGAGAACGATCTCCACCGTGCACTGCTTGTCCGGCTGGGCGTGCCGGTGGACGTTGGCGAGCAGCTCGGTGACGGCGAGCGCGGCGGGATCGATGAGCGGATCCAGGTGCCAGTAGCGCAATTGCGCGGACACGATTCTGCGGACCTGCCCGATCCGCGACGGCAGGGCCTGAAGCTCCACCGTGCAATGTCTGCTTGGACGACTGATCACGGCTGCGACTCCCTGAAGAAGTTGGGGCTAGCCTGATTCAGATGCGGGCGTCGAACGCGCGCAGCGGCCACCGTCACCAGTGGTGGCTGCCGGGCGCGACCGGGAGAGGCCGGTTCTCAGCGTCACCGCCCGTTGACCCTCAGTGATACTGGTGTGCGTCCAGGGTCGACCCCCGCGCCCATGTGCGCAACTCAGGGGGTACGTCCCGGCGATGGCCGGGGGCGTCAGCCCTTGGAGGTGTGGCCTCGCGCGCTGCGGATCACGTCGAGGAAGCGGCTGGCGGCGCCGGGCGCGGCGGCCTTGGCCGCGGCGTCCCGCTCGCCCAGGGTGAGGCGATAGCGGGTGCCGTTGACCGTCGCGAGGGCCTGGTCGCCGTCCGCGAACCACGGCTTGCTCGCCTGGACCGACTGCACGGGGGCGCTGTCGATCTCCCGGCCGTAGCTGGTCAGCAAGTGCAGCCTGCCGTCCTTGATCAGGACCTGTCCGGCATGCGTGACCGAGCGCAGAAACCGCTCGATCCGCACCCCGCGGGCGTTGAACTCCGTATCGGCCATGGTGACCGCCTCCCCGGTGACTCTCGCCGGCATGTGCGCCGCTCTCCCAGCCATCTTTCACATTCTCCCTGCTGCGCAGTGTGCCCGGGACTGGCCCGGGATGCCAGGGCGCACAGGTGCCCACTTATGATCCGAAAAGGCCCGAGTGCGCTACTGGGGCCTCAGGATAGGCAAGGAGCGGCGCGTGGAGAGCACAGCGCGAGCGGGCGGCCGGACCGTCAACACCGACACCGACATCCGTCAAAACGTCGACACCTTCGAGACCGTCGATGCGGCCGGGACCGTCGATACCGCCGATGTCGACCGCAGTGACCAAGGCTACCGGGACTGGCTCAAGGAGGCCGTCCGCAAGGTCCAGGCCGACGCCAACCGCTCCGCGGACACCCACCTGCTGCGCTTCCCGCTGCCGGAGCGGTGGGGGATCGACCTGTACCTCAAGGACGAGTCCACCCACCCCACCGGCAGCCTCAAGCACCGGCTCGCCCGCTCGCTGTTCCTCTACGGGCTGTGCAACGGCTGGATCCGCCCGGACAGGCCCGTCATCGAGGCGTCCAGCGGCTCCACCGCCGTCTCCGAGGCGTACTTCGCGCGGCTGATCGGCGTGCCCTTCATCGCGGTGATGCCGCGCACGACCAGCCCGGAGAAGTGCCGCCTGATCGAATTCCACGGCGGCCGGTGCCATTTCGTGGACGACCCGCGGACGATGTACGAGGAGGCTGTCGCGCTCGCCGCCAAGTCCGGCGGCCACTACATGGACCAGTTCACCTACGCCGAACGGGCCACCGACTGGCGCGGCAACAACAACATCGCCGAGTCCATCTACCAGCAGCTGCGCCTGGAGCGCTATCCCGAGCCGGCCTGGGTGGTGGCCACCGCGGGCACCGGCGGCACCTCCGCGACCATCGCCCGCTACATCCACTACATGCAGTACGACACCCGGGTGTGCGTCGCCGATCCGGAGAACTCCTGCTTCTTCGACGGCTGGGTCCACGAGGACGCGGCGGCCTCCAGCGAGCACGGCTCGCGCATCGAGGGCATCGGCCGGCCCCGGATGGAACCCAGCTTCGTGCCCGGCGCGATCGACCGGATGATGAAGATCCCGGACGCGGCGAGCGTCGCGGCCGTACGCGCCCTGGAGCGGGCCATCGGGCGCAAGGCGGGCGGCTCCACGGGCACCGGACTGTGGAGCGCGCTGAAGATCGTCGCGGAAATGGTCGCCGGGGGGCGCACGGGGAGCGTGGTCACGCTTCTGTGCGACCCCGGCGACCGTTATCTCGACAAGTACTACTCGGACGCCTGGCTCGGGGAGCAGGGGCTGGACATCGCGCCCTACGCCGAGACGATCGACGCCTTCCTCACGACAGGCCGCTGGCCGCGATAGCCGCTTCGAACGACCGACCCCTCAGGAGGGCGCCGCGGCGGCCAGTTGGCGGTCCAGCGCGCGCACCGCGTCGCGGAAGGCGCGCCGCAGGCCCGGGCGCAGCAGTCGCAGGGCGCCCCGCAGCGGCGCCACCCCGTCCACCGCGAAGGTGTACCGCACCAGGGAGCCGGTGCCGTAGGGGGAGGGCACCAGCCGCCACTCCTCCAGCAGGGCGCGCAGCCCCGGGATATTGGTCCGGTCCACGCGGTAGGCATAGCGCTCCGCGGGGTCCGCCGCCATGACCGTCTCGGTGAAGCGGGTGCCGCCCTTCAGCCGGATCTCGCGGCCCCTGCCGTCGTCGGTGGAGCGGGCCGCGGCGACCTGGCGGTACCACCGAGGCCAGCCCTCGACGTCGGCCAGCGCCGTGAACACCGCCTCGGGCGGGGCGGCGGCCTCGGCGACGAAGACCAGCCGCAGCGGGGCCGTGCGGACATAGCCGAGACCCACGGGACGCAGACGATGTCTCATGCCGCCCACGGTAACTGGCGCCCCGTCAGATGTCTGCGGCGCCCGACGGCTCGACGGCCCCTCCGCCCGCGCCCCGAGACACGCGCTCCTTTTCCCGCTCAGTCTCGGGGCGCTTCTACGCGCGGGCTTCCCTCGTCGCTGCTCGCTCCTCCGTCGCTGCGCGGCTCCTCAGTCCAGCCCGCACAGCGCCCCGAGACACGCTCACATGGCGGGCTCGCCCGCCACCACCAGCTCCCCGGGCAGATGCTCCAGTATCTCCGCCCGGGCCTTCTCGGGCAGCCCCGGGTCCGTCACCAGCGCGTCCACCTCGTCCAGTGACGCGAAGGAACTCAGGCCCACCGTGCCCCACTTGGTGTGGTCCGCGACCACCACCACCCGCCGCGCCGACCGGACGAAGTGCCGGTTGGTCTCCGCCTCGGCCAGGTTCGGGGTGGACAGACCGGCCTCCACCGATATCCCGTGCACCCCCAGGAACAGCACGTCGAAGTGGAGCGAGCGGACCGCGGCGTCCGCGACCGGACCCACCAGCGTGTCCGAGGGGGTGCGGACCCCGCCCGTGAGTACCACCGTCGCCGCCCCCGGACGCGGCCCCGCCCCGCCGCCCGCGGCCGACCGCTGGGCGTTGTAGAAGACGTCCGCCACCCGCACCGAATTCGTCACCACGGTCAGGTCGGGGACGTCCAGCAGCTGCTGCGCCAGCGCGAAGGCCGTGGTCCCGCCGGCCAGCGCGATCGCCGTGCCGGGCGCCGCCATCGCCGCCGCGGCCTTCGCGATGTCTTCCTTGGCGCTCAGTTCGAGACCCGACTTGGCCTCGAACCCCGGCTCGTAGGTGCTCGCCTCGGCGACCGGTACCGCGCCGCCGTGCACCTTCTCCACCATGCCCAGCCGGGCCAGGGCGTCCAGATCGCGACGGACCGTCATGTCCGACACGTTCAGCTTGCGGGTCAGCTCGTTGACCCGTACCCCGCCGCGCCGTCTCACCTCGTCGAGGATCAGGGCACGCCGCTGCTCCGCGAGGAGATTCTGGTTGTCGCTCACGCGGCCCGTCCCTTCGCGTTCCCATCGGCTTTCATCTGTCTTCATCCGTCCGCGGCTCATCTTCGCATGCCGCGGGGCCACACGATCTCTCCCGAACCCCGGGATCACGATTTCGCCACGCCCGGCGCTGCGGCGTCGGGCCCGCGCCCCGGGGGCACGATCCTGGACGGGACGACCACACCGGGATCGGGGGGACGCGGTGGCAGCGGCGACGCATACGAGTACCGACGCGGCGGCGGAGAACGACGACCGGCCGCCGCCCGACCTGGAGCTGCTGGTCCACGGTGTTGGCGGGGCCACCTCGCAGGAGATGCTCACCGACCCGCGGACCGTGCTGGTCACCGGCGACGAGACCGCGGGGATCTACCGGCGCATCGAGGACACCGACGCCGAGAACCGCCCCCAGGACTACCGCGAGTCACCGGTCCGCGAGGCCTACTGCTGGTCCAACCTCACCTCCGGCAACGGCGCCCGCGCGCTGTGGCTGCTCCTGCTGCCCTTCATGGTCGCCAACCTCGCCCACTGGATGCGGCCCGCCGCCGACCGGCGCGAGCGCACCGTGCGCGCCTACGGCCTCCTGGTGCGGCTGATCGCGCTGAGCCTCACCGTCCTGCTGATCGCCGGGGCCTGTGAGGTGGCGCTTGACCTGGTGGCGTGGCAGTGCGCGGGCTCGCAGCCCTGCGCGGACGACAGGTCCTGGCTGGGCTTCATGTCGCCGCGGGACCACGGCTGGTGGAGCCAGCCCGGCCGCCGCCTCGCCCTGGCCTCGCTCGTGCCCACCGCGCTCGGCGGGCTGTTGTGGTACCTGTCCAACCGCACCTGGAGCGCGTACGAGTCACAGCCCCCGCTGCGCCGGCCGGTGGACGAGTCGGACCCCGCGTCCGGGAACCGCGCCGCGCTGTGCCTGCCCGGCTTCTGGTACGGCCGCCGGATAGTGGCCCGGCTGCGCGCCGCGCACACCGCGGCGAGCTTTCTGACCATCGCCGCCGGCCTCACCGCGGCCACCGCCTCCTACGACCGCGAGCCGGGCGGCAGCGCCCTCCTCGACGCCCTCGGGTGGCTGCTGCTCGCCCTGCTCACCGCGGGCGCCCTGCTCGTGGTGTACGTGGTGTGCCGCCGGGGCCGCAGCGAGACCAGGCTCGACGACGAGCTGGACCGGATCACCACCACCGCCCTGCCCGGCGCCGCGCTCGGCGTGCTCGCCCTGGCCATGCTGTACGCCGGCTGGTCCCGGCCCGGCTGGACCTCCCGGGGGCGGCTGCCGGGCGACGCCGCCTTCGGCGTCCTCGCGCTCGCCCAAGGCACCCTCGTCGTCGCCCTGGCCCTGTGCGCACTGGCGCTGTACCGGGCGGCGCCCGCCGGACGAACCCCGCTGCGCGGCCTCGCCGGGCCGGCCGTGGCGATGCTGGCCTGCGGTCTCGGCGCGGTGCTCTGCGGCGGCGTCGCCCAGCGCGTGGCCGACTGGCTGGACGGCGACGCCACGCCCGGCATGGCCGGGGGCCCCATCGCCGGCCCTCCGGCCCTGCTGTCCTGGCAGGCGGCGGTCGTCCCCGCCGTGCTGTTCGTGGTGCTGCTGGTGGCCCTGTTATTCGCCGTGCGGGTGTGGCGGGTGCGGCGGCGGCTCGTACGCACCGTGCCCGACGGCTACCCCGGGGAGCAGCCCGACGCGGTGCGCACCCGAAAGATCGCCGGGGTGATCGCCCGCGCCGGACTGACCGACTCCGCCCCGGCCATCATCGGCCCCGTCGCCCTGTTCACCCTGCTCCTCGGCGCGGCCGCGGTCACCGGGGCCTGGGCCACCCACCAGGTGCCCGGACGGGCCGCCGAGGGCGGCCCCGCGGCCGTCGAGGCCACGGCCCGGACCGCGCAGGCGCTCGGCTCCTGGCTGATGGGCCTGGCCTTCCTGCTGCTCGTCACCTGGGCCCGCCGCGCCTACCGCAGCCCCTCCGCCCGCCGCACCATCGGCATCCTGTGGGACGTCGGCACCTTCTGGCCGCGTGCCGCCCACCCCTTCGCGCCCCCCTGCTACGCGGAGCGGGCCGTCCCCGACCTGACCTGGCGGATGGAGACCTGGACCCGGCGCCACGGCGGCCGGCTGGTGATCTCCGGCCACTCCCAGGGCAGCGTGCTGGCCGCCGCCGCGGTCTGGCAGGTCGACCGGCGCACCCGCGGCCGGGTCGCGCTGCTGACCTACGGCTCACCGCTGGAGCGGCTCTACGGGCGCTGGTTCCCCGCCTACTTCGGCATGGCCGAGCTGTGCTCCCTGCACGACGAGGTCCGCTGCTGGCGCAATCTGTGGCGGTACACCGACCCGATTGGCGGCCCCATCAGGCTGCCCGACGGCACCGGTCCTGAGGTGGACCACGAGGGGCTCAAGGACCCGCTCGCCTACGGCCGCACCGCCGATCACCCGCTGCCCGCCCCGATCCTCGGCCACTCCGACTACCAGGCCGACCCGGCCTTCGACCAGGAGCGGGCCGGGCTGCTGGCCCGCCTCCCGGGCCAGTCCCCACCGCGTCACAAGAGCTCCGGCAGATCCTCCGGGTAGAGCAGCGTCAGGTCGTCCGTGCTCGGATCGGTCAGCTGTGCCACCCGGCCCGCGTGCCGCTCCACCATGGCCTCGAAGGTCTGCCGGGCGGTGCGGCCGTTGCCGAACGCCGGGCCCTTGGGGATCGCCGTGAAGTACTTCAGCAGCGCCTCTGCCGCGCCCTCGCCGATCCGGTACTCGTGCTCCTCCGCCTGCTGCTCCACGATCCGCAGCAGCTCCTCCGGGGCGTAGTCGCCGAAGGTGATGGTGCGCGAGAAGCGGGACGCCACGCCCGGGTTGACGGTCAGGAAGCGCTGCATCTCCGCGGTGTAGCCGGCCACGATGACCACCACCGCCTCCCGGTGGTCCTCCATCAGCTTCACCAGCGTGTCGATCGCCTCGCGGCCGAAGTCCCGGCCCGAGTCCTCCGGCGACAGCGCGTACGCCTCGTCGATGAACAGCACACCGCCGCGCGCCCGGTCGAAGGCCTCCTGGGTGCGGATCGCCGTCGAGCCGATGTGCTCGCCGACCAGGTCCACCCGGGAGACCTCCACCAGATGGCCGCGCTCCAGCACCCCGAGCGAGGCCAGGATCTCCCCGTACAGCCGGGCCACCGTGGTCTTGCCGGTGCCGGGGGAGCCGGTGAAGACCAGATGGCGGCGCACCGACGCGGCCTTGAGGCCGGCCTGCTGCCGACGCCGGCCCACCTCGATCATGTCGGTGAGGGCACGCACCTCGCGCTTGACGCTCTCCAGGCCCACCAGCGTGTCCAGTTCGCCCAGCACGGCCTCGGACGCGCGCACCTCCACCGGGGCGGCCGGCGCGGCCGCGGCGGCGGGGGCGGCGCCGTCGGAGGTGCGCTGCGCCGGAATGCTGCCCAGCAGCCCGCCCGTCGACGTGGCCGTCTCCACCGCGGGCTTCCCGGCCGCCGCCGCGACCGACCGCGCGGCGGGCGTGGCCGCGCTCTCGTCGCTCGTGCAGTCCTCCACGATCGGACCGGTCTCGGAGAACTCGTAACCGCCGCGCGCGCACCGCTCCGTACGGCACCGGGTCAGGGTGGACCGGCAGCCGTCGATGATGTGGAAGCCGTAGCCCCCGCTGCCGGACACCCGGCAGTTGTCGAAGGTGCCCCGGCCCTCGGCGGACACATAGAAACCGGCCTCGGTGGGGGAGGTGACCGTGGTGCGCTCGACCTTGGGGTCGGCGCCCTTGGTGACGATCACACCCGTCGCCGTCCCGTCGATGGTGCAGCCCGCCAGCGTGCCGCCGCTGCCGTGGTCACGGAACCAGGCGCCGGTGGCCGCCTCCCGGATCCGGCAGTCGTCCAGCTGCGCGGTCGCCCCGTCGCTCACCGACACCGCGGTGTTGCGCACCTGCGACAGATCGCTGTCGACGACGTCCACCCGCGAGCCCCGGTCCAGCACGAACAGCGCGTCGGGCACATCGTGTACCCGGCACGAGTCGAGGACGGCCGTCGCGCCGTCGCTCACCCACACCGCGGGGTAGTCGCCCGTACTCTCGTGCAGCTCACACTGGTTGGCGTCCACGCGGGTGCCCGGGTCCCACACCGACAGGCCGTTGCGCCCGAACCGGCGCACCTTGGAGCGGGTGAGCGTGAGCACCGAACGGGACCGCAGGTCGATCGCGTTCTCCGGGATGTCGTGGATGTCGCAGTCCGCGAGCGTGAGCACCGCGTCCGTGTCGAGGTTGACCCCGTCGGCGGTCGTGCGGTGCACCCGGCAGTCGGTCAGATGCCCCGTGGCGCGCGCCGAGACCTGCACGCCGGCGCCCCTGATCTCGTACACCTCACAGCCGACCGCCTCCAGCGCGCTGCCCTCGCCGGTCAGCGACAGCCCCGCGCCCGAGGCGTGGTGGACGCGGCAGCGCTCGAGCCGCGGATGCCCGCCGCCGCGCACATCGACGCCCGACTGGCCCGCCGCCACCACCTCGCAGTCCTCGAACACCCCGCCCGCCCCGTCCAGCACGCTGAACCCCACGCCCGCCGGATTGTCCACGGTGCAGCGCCGCACGGTGGGCCGGGCGCCGCCGCGCACCTCGATCCCCACCGCCGAGCGGGTCGCCACCCGCACATCCGCGAGCTCCGGGGTGCCGTCCTCGACGAGCAGCGCGGGCGAGGCCGAGTCCTGGCCCTCGATATGCAGATCCTGGATCACCGCGGACGCGCGTATGGTCAGGGCGACGCCGTCGGCCGGGGCGATCCGTACCGAGCCGCGCCCCGAGCCCTCGGGGCCGCGCAGGGTGACGGCCCGGCCCACCACCAGATTCTCGCGATAGGTGCCGGGCGAGATGGAGAGCACATCACCGTCCCCCGCGGCCTCCAGGGCCGCCGAGAGGGAGCCGTACTCACCTGTGCGGCGCCGCCACCGCGACGTTCCGCTGTGCGTCACCTGGACGACCGAGCCCTGTGCCATGGTGCTGTTGTGCCCCCACCTCGTGCGTATGCCGGCTGCGTGCGACTGTGCCGCTGTGCTGTGAAAGCCCCACCGTAGCGTGCGCGGAGGGCGGTGCGTTGACGCGGCCGTGGCCGGAACGCTCGGCTCCGCTCCGCCGTTTCAGCGCGGTGCCACGCCGTGGCACACGGCCGTCAGCTTCCGGCCCCCGCCCGGCCCCAGTCCTGGCCGGCCCGTTCCCAGGCGATGTCCCACTCGGCGTACCGACGGCGCATCAGCCGCCATACGACCAGCCGCCGGGTGCCCTCGAACAGCCCCGCCACTCCCGCCCCCGCGGCCGTCCCGGCCAGCACGGCGTGGGTGGCTGCGGTCGCCTCGTCCAGCGGGCGGCTCGCCGGCCGGCCCTGGCCGTCCGTCCAGAGCCGGAACTGTTCGCCGGGGTCGGCGCCCGGGTGGGTGCCCAGCGCCCCGGAGTGCTTGCTGCCGTCCGGCCCGGTCCAGCGGGCGAACACCCGGCGGTGCGCGTCACGCGACGAGGCGGTCTCCGGATCGGAGTCGATACGAGGGTGCGGCAGGACCTTCACCACGGTCGCCGTGACCAACTGCCGCTGCTCCCGCTGCTCCCGCACCGTCTCGCGCAGCGCCCCGTGCGTGAGCGAGCCCGTCACCCAGCCGACCGCAGGGGCCACGAGGACGATGAGCACCACGGCAAGCAGCGCCGCCCAGGCCTCGGCGAGGTCCGTCCCGCGGCGCAGCGGGTTGCGCCGCCAGCGCCACAGTCCACGGATCGTCCGCATGCTCACGCACCCCCTTCCCCATTCGTGGATACCGCATGACGGGCCGGAAATACGTGGATTCGTCGAAGAGAGAGCAATATCACGAGGTCGGGCCCTCCGTCGCGTAAGCTCAGCCGGTTGCCAGGGGTACCCGCCACACCAGCCGCGTACCTCCCGCCTCGGGCGCCTCGATGTCCAGCGTGCCGTCGTGGAGCCCGGCCCTGGAGCGCATGTTGACCAGGCCGCCGCTGGGCGCGCTGCCGCCCATGCCCACGCCGTCGTCGGCGACCACCAGGGTGAGCCCCACCCCGACGCTCAGCCGTACGTCCACCCGCCGCGCCCGCGCGTGCCGGGCGGTGTTGCTGAGCGCCTCGGCGAGCACCGCCAGCACCTGGTCGGCCACTTCGTCCGGCACATCGGTGTCGACCGGGCCCTCCACCACCAGCGCCGGGGTGAAGCCGAGCACATCGGACGCCGACCGGATGGCCTTGGCCAGGCGCCGCCGCAGACCGCCGGCCTCCGCGTCGCCGTCCCCGACCACCCGAAGCGCGAAGATCGTGGAACGGATGATCTTGATGGTCTCGTCCAGGTCGTCCACCGCCCGCCCCACCCGCTCCACCGCCTCGGGGTGCTCGATCAGCCGCCCCGCGCTCTGGAGCGTCAGCCCCGTCGCGAACAGCCGCTGGATCGCCAGGTCGTGCAGATCGCGGGCGATCCGGTCACGGTCGTGACGCAGCGCCAGCCGCTCGGACTCGGCCCGGTGCCGGGCCAGTTCCAGGGCCAGCGCCGCCTGCGCCGCGAAGCCGGAGAGCAGTTCCACCTCGTGGTGGTCGAACGGCGGGCGCCCGGCGAGCCGGCACAGCCGCAGCGCCCCCGAACTCCGCTCGCCCGCGACCAGCGGAACGGCCACCAGCGGGCCGAACTCCCCCTCCCGGGCCGGGATCGGCCAGGCCCGCGGATCGCCCCGTACGTCGCCGCTGGCAGCCGGCCGGCCCGTGCGCGCGGCCAGCCCGGCCAGCGACCCCTCCGACGGCACCACCTGCCCGCCGAGCCGCTCCGCGTCATGGCCCTCGGCCACCTCCACCAGCAGGCTGCCGGTCCCCTCGACCGGCAGCAGCACCGCCGCCGAGTCGGCCAGGGACACCTGGAGGGCGAGGCGGGCGATCAGGCTCAGCGCCTCGCCCGAGGGGGTCCCGGCCAGCAGCGTCCGGGTGATCACACCCGACGCCTCCAGCCACTGCTCGCGGCGCCTGCTCTCGTGGTACAGCCGCGCGTTGTCGATGGCCACGCCCGCCGCCACCGACAAGGTGGTCAGCACCGCCTCGTCCTCGGGGTCGAAATCGGCGCCGCCGCGCTTCTCGGTCAGATACAGGATCCCGAAGACCTCGTCGCGGACCCGGATCGGCACCCCCAGGAACGAGTGCATGGGCGGATGGTGCTCCGGGAAGCCCCGGCTGGACGGATGGGCCGCCAGATCGGTCAGCCGCAGCGGCTGCGGACGGCGGATCAACTCGCCGAGCAGACCGTGGCCACCGGGCAGCGGCCCTATCCGCCGCGCCAGCTCCTCGGATATCCCCACCGGCAGAAACTCCGACAGCCGGTGCTGGTCGACCACGCCCAGCGCGCCGTACTCGGCGTCGGCCAGCACCACCGCGGCCTCCACGATCCGCCGCAGCACCTGCTCCAGATCCAGCTCGCGGCCGACGTTGAGCACCGCCTCGAGGAGGTTGTGCGTACGGCCCTGCGTGGCGCGCGCCGCGTCGAGCCGCGCCTGAAGCTCGTCGATGAGCTGGTCCAGACGCAGTTGGGGCAGTGCCGGATGGCGCCCCTGATCCCCAGTGCCCGACACCTGGCCTCCGTCGTGCCCGTCAGCCGCTTCAGGGCAGCCTAGCGCCTGCCGTCGAAGGGGGCGCAGGGTCGCCGGGGCCGGTCAGGTCTGCGGGACCACCGCCACCGGGCAGTGCGCATGGTGCAGCACCGCGTGGTTGACCAGGCCCAACTGCATGCCGAAGTGGCCATGGCGCCGCCGCGCCCCCACCACCAGCAGGTCGGAGTGCGCCGACGCGTCCAGCAGCGCCTTGCGCGGCGAGGCCTCGACCACGCGGTGCGCCACCGGCACGGGCGGCAGCGCCGCCGCCGAAAAGCCGCCCAGCGCCTCGTCGAGCAGCTCACCGGCGCGCCGCGCCCGCTCCTCGGGGTTCCCGGGCTCCCCGGCCGCCTCGGCGGCCGCGTAGCGCCAGGCGTGCACCGCCTCCAGCTCACAGCCGCGCAGCCGCGCCTCGCGGAGCGCGAAGGCGTTCGCCGCCGCGCCCGAGGCGTACTCGGGCCCGCCGGGGCGCTCGCGCTCGGCGATGCCCACCGTCACCCGGTTCAGCCGACCCTGCACATTCTCCGGGCGGCCGCGGACCACCACCACCGGGCAGTGCGCACGGGCCGCGATCCCCAGCCCCACCGAGCCCAGCAGCAGCGACGCGAACTCCCCGCGCCCCCGCGAACCCACGACCACCGCGTCCGCGCTCTGCGCGGCGCGCAGCAGGGCCGTCACCGCGTCGTCGGCCGCCACATCCGTCATCACCTTGAGCGTCGAGGAGCGCCGCCCCGCCCGCTCGGCGGCCATGGCCAGCACGGTCTCGCTGCGGATGCGCTCGGCCGGGCGGTCCGGCGAGCCGGCGGGGATGTACCCCTCGTAGCGCTCCCACAGGGACGCGTGCACGATGCGCAGCGGCACTTGGCGCCGCGCGGCCATGTCGGCCGCCCAGTCCAGCGCGTCGAAGGCGGCGTCCGAACCGTCCACCCCCACCACGACGGGAAGCTCCACCGCGCCCACCGCCTCTCATGTCAGCACATGGATACGTTCCTTCCCATTGTCCCGCTGGAAGCCGGTCGGGCGAGGCGGGGCAGGCCGGCGTGCGTGGCGGGAGGTGGCGGGGGTGCCGCGGGAGACAGCGGGGGAGTGCTCAGCGCAGCCGCATCGCGAGCGTCACCACGGCCCCGACGGCGCCCGCGCTGACCGCGAGCCGGTCGGTGACCAGGCGGGTCAGCCACAGCCCGCGTCCGCTGGTCGCCCCGTCCAGGCCCGGCAGGATCCGGGGGATGACGTCTTCGGAGAAGCCGGGGCCCGAGTCGCTGATCCGGCACTCCAGCTCGTCACCGACCCGCCGCAGCAGCAGGCTTCCCTCCCCGCCGGCGTGCTCCACCGCGTTGGTGGCGATCGCGTCCACGGCCAGGACGAAGTCGCCCCGGCGCGCCTCGGCCAGCCCGGCCCAGGCGGCGCACTCCTCGATCTGCACGCGCAGCAGCGGCAACTCGCGTGCGGTGAAACGGCGCTGGAGCAGACGTTCCATGGCTCGATCGGCGGACCACAGGCGGGTTTGCGCCGGCACCGGTGCCTCCTGTTGACGAGTGCGAGTGACAGCAGGGTCGATGAAGCAGCCGAGGGTACGGGCCTTGGGCCGCCCGCGCACGCCGAGACCGAGATTGACGATTCGGGCATCGAACACTTACCGGAAGTGGACGATCGGTGCCCGCAATCTGCTCACCCGCATTCTGCTTGGGGTCAGCCGGGCCAGCTCCATTCCGCCACCTCCGGCATGTCCTCACCGTGCTGCCGGATCCAGGCGTGGTGCCGGTGGCGCATGTCCTCCATGGACTGGCGCAGCCCCGCGGCACGGACCGCGAGCCCCGGCACCCGGTCCAACACGTCCATGACCAGCCGGTAGCGGTCGAGGTCATTGCGCACGACCATGTCGAACGGCGTGGTCGTGGTGCCCATCTCCCGGTAGCCGCGCACATGGATCCGCGGATGGACGGCCCGCCGGTAGGTGAGCCGGTGGATCAGCCACGGATAGCCGTGGTACGCGAAGATCACCGGCCGGTCGCGGGTGAACACCGCGTCGAACTCGTGGTCCGTCAGACCGTGCGGATGCTCCTGACGCGGCAGCAGCTTGGCCATGTCGACGATGTTGACGACCCGGACCGCCAGCTCCGGCAGACGGGTGCGCAGCACGGACGCCGCCGCCAGCGCCTCCTGGGTGGGCACGTCCCCCGCGCAGGCCAGCACCACCTCCGGCTCGCCGTCCGGTCGCTCCGTCCCCGCCCACTCCCAGATGCCGAGGCCTCGCGCGCAGTGGTCGCGGGCCTGCTCCAGGCCGAGCCAGTCGAAGCAGGGCTGCTTGCCCGCCACGACCACATTGACGGCGTCCCGGGTGCGCAGCACATGGTCGGCGACGCACAGCAGGGTGTTGGCGTCGGGCGGGAGGTAGACGCGCACCGTCTGCGGGTCCTTGTTGAGGATGTGGTCGACGAACCCGGGGTTCTGGTGCGAGAAGCCGTTGTGGTCCTGCCGCCACACATGCGAGGTCAGCAGGTAGTTCAGGGCGGCGATCGGCGCCCGCCAGGGGACGGTACGGGCGGTCTGGACCCACTTGACGTGCTGGGACGCCATGCTGGCGACGATGTCGGCGAACGCCTCGTACGAGGAGAACAGGCCGTGCCGCCCGGTCAGCAGATAGCCCTCGAGCCAGCCCTGGCACAGATGCTCGGACAGCACCTCCATGACGCGGCCGTGCGGCCCCAGATGCTCGTCCGTCTCCACCGTCTCGGCCTGCCAGGCCTTGTCCGTCACGGCGTACACGTCCTGAAGCCGGTTGGACGCCGTCTCGTCCGGCCCGACCAGGCGGAAGTCGCGGCGCTCGGCCGTGTCGGCCATCACCTGGCGCAGCATCCCGCCGAGCACTCGCGTCGGCTCGTGCAACCGGGTGCCCGGCTTGTCCACGGCGACGGCGAGGCCGGCCAGGTCGGGCAGCGGCAGCTCGCGCAGCAGCCGGCCGCCGTTGGCGTGCGGATTGGCGCCGAGCCTGCGGTCGCCCGCCGGCACACAGGCCAGCACCTCGGGGCGCGGGCGGCCGTCGGCGCCGAAGAGCTCGTCCGGGCGGTACGAGCGCAGCCACCGCTCCAGCTGTCGCAGCCGCCCGGGATCCTCCCTGACCCTCGCGAGCGGCACCTGATGGGCCCGCCAGGTGCCCTCCACGGGCACCCCGGCCACCTCGGCCGGGCCGGTCCAGCCCTTGGGCGTGCGCAGCACGAGCAACGGCCAGTGCGGCCGCCGCCGCGCCCCGCCGCCCTCCCGCGCGGCCTGCTGGAAGGCCGCGATCCGGTCCAGCGCGACGTCCAGCGCCGCCGCCATGTCGTGGTGCGTCCGCTCCGGGTCCTCGCCGGCGGCTGCGGTGACGTACAGCGGCTCGTGGCCGTAGCCGCGCAGCAGCTCGTCCAGCTCGCCCTCGGGCAGCCTGGCCAGGACGGCCGGATTGGCGATCTTGTAGCCGTTGAGGTGCAGCACCGGCAGGACGGCGCCGTCGTACACCGGATCCAGGAACTTGTCGGCGTGCCAGGACGCGGCGAGGGCCCCCGTCTCGGCCTCCCCGTCGCCGACCACGCAGACGACCACCAGACCGGGATTGTCCAGCGCCGCGCCATAGGCGTGCGCGAGGGAGTAGCCGAGCTCCCCGCCCTCGTGGAACGAGCCGGGCAGCTGCGGCGCGGCGTGGCTCGGCACCCCGCCGGGCGTGGAGAACTGGCGGAAGAGACGGGCCATCCCGGCCAGGTCCCGCCCCACGTCGGGATACAGCTCCCCGTACGTGCCCTCGAGCCAGGCCCCGGCGAACACGGCCGGCCCGCCGTGGCCCGGGCCCCAGACGCACACCGCGTCCAGGTCGCGCGCCGAGATCACCCGGTTCAGATGCGTGTAGACGAGGTTCAGACCGGGACAGGTGCCCCAGTGGCCCAGCAGCCGCGGCTTGATGTGCTCCGGGCGCAGCGGCTCCGCCAGCAGCGGATTGGCGGTCAGATAGATCTGGCCCGCCGCCAGGTAGTTCAGCGCGCGCCAGTGGGCGTCCAGGCTGTGCAGCTCGCGGTCGGTGAGCGTGGCTTGCGGTCCCATGCGTGCCTCCGCGTGGTACCCGGCCCGGGCCGTTCGCGCGGCACCGGACCTCAAGGACCCACCTACGACGATGCCACAAGCGGCGCCCGGCCGCCCTTCGGCCCGTCCGCGCGGTCCGCGCCGAAGGGCGGCCGAGGGGCGCCGAGCAGCGGGAGACGGCACAGTGAGGTCATGATGGGACTTCTCAGCCCGCTGAAGACGGAGCACCGCGACCGGCTGATGGCGCTCGCCCGCGAGGTGTCCTTCCCCTCGGGCGGCCGCATCTTCGAGGAGGGCCGCACGGCCGACCGCTTCTGGATCATCCGCACCGGAGCGGTCACCCTCGACCTGCACGTCCCCGGGCGGCGCGCCGCCGTGATCGAGACCCTCGGCCCCGGCGAGCTGATCGGCTGGTCCTGGCTCTTCCCGCCGGACACCTGGCACCTCGGCGCGGAGGCCCTCAGCCCGGTGCGCGCATACGAATTCGACGCGGAGGCGGTGCGCAGGCTGTGCGACGAGGACACCGAGCTCGGTTACGCGCTCGCCCTCGCCTGCGCCCAGGTGATCGGGCGCCGGCTGCAGTCCGCCCGCACCCGGCTGCTGGACCTGTACGGACCGTATGCCGGCGGCATGTCGCCCTGAACGGACCGGGGACCCGCGCGCCGAGGCGCACCCGCGACCTGCGAAGCTGACCACATGAACACCCGTCATCTCGCCTCCGGTTCGGCCGCCGTACTGGCCGCCGCCCTCTTCCTGTCGGCCTGCGGGACAGGAACGGGCTCCTCCGGGGACGACACCTCGAAGTCGGGTGGCGGCAACGAGGTGATCAGCAGCTACGCGCCGGGCGAGCGCGAGCAGGTGCACGGGATCTCCGGCAAGACGCTCGACGGCAAGCCGCTGGACCTCGCGGACTACAAGGGCCACGTCGTCGTGGTCAACCTCTGGGGATCCAATTGCGGGCCGTGCCGGGGCGAGGCGCCCAATCTGGTGAAGGTGGCCAAGGAGACCGAGGCCGAGGGCGTACGGTTCGTCGGCATCAACACCCGGGACCCGAGCCGGGAGGCGGCCATCAGGTTCGAGGAGGAGTACGGCGTCCCGTACCCCAGCCTCTACGACCAGATGGGCAGGATCGTGCTCAAGCTCCCCAGGGGCAGCGTCAACCCGCAGGCGATCCCCTCGACCATCGTCCTCGACCCCGACGGACGGCTCGCCGCCCGCGCGCTGGCGCCGCTCAGCGAGCGGGATCTGCGCAGGGTGCTGCGGCCGCTGATCGCGGAGAACAAGCGGGCCTGAAGCGGCCCGCGAGCGGGCGTTCGCGGCGGCCGGAGGGCCGAACGGCCCTTACCCCGCGCGGCGTCGGGGCATAAAGCTGGGCGGCGGATCACGGCCGGCGCGCCCCGCGCGCCACTGAGGGAACGGAAGGAGAAGCGGTGGCTTCGACAGCCGACCCCGTGGGGCCCGCCGAGCGCATCGGGGTCTTCCTGCTCGACGACCACGAAGTGGTGCGCCGCGGGCTGCGCGACCTGCTCGACTCGGAGCCCGATCTGTGCGTGGTGGGGGAGGCGGCCAATGCGCGCGAGGCCATCGCCCGCGCCCCCGCCGTCCGGCCCCGGGTCGCGGTGCTCGACGTACGGCTCGGCTCCTCGGCCGACGGAGGCGACCACGAGGGGATCGAGGTGTGCCGCGAGCTGCGGGCCCGGCTGCCCGGACTGGCCTGTCTGATGCTCACCTCCTTCGACGACGACGAGGCGCTCTTCGACGCGATCATGGCGGGCGCGGCGGGCTATGTGCTCAAGCAGATCAACGGCTCCGACCTGGTGTCCGCCGTCCGCACCGTGGCGGGCGGCCGGTCCATGCTCGACCCGGGCGCGACCGCGCGGGTGATGGCCCGGCTGCGCGGGCCACAGCCCAGCGTGCCGGTCGAGCTGGAGCGGCTGTCGCCGCGCGAGCGGGAGATCCTGGAACTCATCGGCGAGGGGCTGACCAACCGCCAGATCGCCGAGCGGCTGTTCCTCGCCGAGAAGACGGTCAAGAACCGCATCTCGGCGATTCTGTCGAAGCTCGGCGTGGGACGGCGCATCCAGGCCGCGGTCATCGCCGAGCGCATCAGGGACCGCCGCGCCGCCGAATGACGTCGCGTGGGGCGCGAGGCCGACTCCCCTTCCGGCTCCGCGCCCCACGCCGCACGGGGCCGCGCCCGTCCGGGTGGCTCCTCACCGCAGTGGAGTGAGAGCCGGCGCGGCCCCCGTGGCGAAGGTGGTTCCCAGGCGCTGGTGATGAGCATCGGCGAGCGGTGTGCACACCAGGAAGGGGCCGAACGGCCCTGATGGCCGGGCCGGACGGGGCCATCGCTACTCGAGGATCTCCACCGCGTCGCCCACCCGCAGCGTTCCGATGCCGCGGCCCTCCCCCAAGAGCGCGGCCCGGCCGGGGAGTTCGGGGAGCTCCGGGACCAGATTCTGACCGAAGAAGAGCTCATCACCGAAGCGCCGGTGGCGGGCCAGCGTACGCAGCGGCTCCTTGCCGCGCTGGGCGGTCTCCTGGTCGGTGGTGGTGATCACACACCGGGCACAGGGCTTGGGGACCCGGAAGACAACCTCGCCGATCCGTATCCGCCGCCACGTGTCCTCGGCCCACGGCGCGGTGCCCTCGACGACCACGTTCGGCCGGAAGCGGTTCATCGGCAGCGGACCCTCGTCAGGGTGATCCCCCTGGGCGATGAGCGAGTTGAGCGCGTCCAGCGACGCGGTGGTGGTGAGCAGCAGGGGAAACTCGTCGGCCAGGCTCACGGTCTCGCCCCCGTGCGCGAACTCGGGCGTGAGCGGCCTACGGCGCGACGGATCGTCCAGATGGACCAGGCGGACCGGAGTGCCCAGAAAGCCGCTCAGCCACTCGTCGGCCGCCGCGCCCGCCGGGACCACGTCGACCGCCTCCTTGTGCAGCCACACGGTCGACACCGCCCCCGTGGCGCCCCCGGGCCCGGGCACGGCGACGGTCAGCGGCTCATGCGCGGGCGCGCCGAGCCGGATCCCGCCACCCGGCAGCGGTTCGGCCGAAACCAGTGCCATCCTCGCCTGCTGACGCTGAGTCACATACTTGCCGCCGGGCTCGACGACCATCCACCGCCGGTCTCCGGCGAGCCCCCACGGCTCGACGACCGCCTCATGAGGAGCCGTCCCCGCGACCGACTTGACGGGGTACACATGGACGGCGCTCAGCACTGGGTTGACCATGAGGACATCTTGCCAGCGAGGTCCGACAGCGCCCAGCCCGAGCCACGACACGGACCCGGCCGCCGTGCCCGGGCCCCGCCGCGTCGGGCGCTCAGTGGCTCAGTAGCCGGGCCCCGGCTGCTGCGGCCGCCCCGGGTACTGCTGGCGGCCGTAGGGGTCCTCGTACGGCGAGGGAGCGGGAGCCGCCGGCCGGGGTGCCGCGGGGCGCGGCATGGCCGGGCGCATCGCCTCGTAGCCCGAGGGCGCCGCCGGACGCTGCTGCTGCGGAGGCTGCTGCTGCCCTCCCGGGTAGCCGCGCGGACCCGCCGCCTGCGGCGGGATGTACGGCGAAGGCGCCTGCTGGAGCCCGGCGGGCTGCGGCTGACCGCCACCCCCCTGGTACCCCTGCGAGGGGTTGTACTGGGAGGGCGCGGCCGGCAGTGCCGGCAGCGCGGAGGGGAGCGCCGGGAGGTGGCTGCCGGTGTCGTACGGCGGGGCCACCCGGATGGGCGCGATCTGCGGTGTCCCCCGCTCGGCGACGAGGCTGTCGTAGATCGGGGTGTCCGGGAAGGACGACGAGGAGTAGTAGCCGCTGCCGTAGCTACCGCGGGGGGAGGTCATAGCCCATAAGTTAAGCCCACGATGTGCCGATTGGGGAGTCCGGTAAGAAGGTTGTTTTACCCGCTGGGAGCGGCTTGGGTTCCCCAACCCGAGCGAACCAGGGAAAAACGGTCGCAGGGTACGTTGAGATCCTGTAAAGAGCGCGTTTTCGGCGGGTTACCGGCCGCGGTCCGCCGATCGGGTGGACCTCGGGCCCGGTGGCCCGGCCGGGGGCCCTGATGAACGAATGAAGAAAGGCAGGGGGACAGCATGGCGATGCGCAAAGGCAGCAATGTTCCGGTTCCGGCGTCGGCGGTGCGGGTCGAACTGGGCTGGCGCACCGGCCCGGGGGTGCCGGATGTCGACGCCTCGGCGCTGCTGCTGGCATCCGGAAAGGTCCGCTCCGACGCGGACTTCGTCTTCTACAACCAGCCGGCACACTCCTCGGGCGCCGTGCGCCACGAGGGCAAGCGGACCGCCGGTGACACCGTGACCGACACGCTCGCGGTGGACCTCGACCGGGTCGAGCCCGCCATTGAGACCGTGGTGCTCGCCGCGTCTTCGGACGGCGGACACTTCGGCCGGGTCCCGGGCCTGTTCATCCGGGTGCTGAACGCCTCGGGTGGCGCGGAGATCGCGCGTTTCGACAGCGAGGACGCCACCGTCGAGACCGCCTTCGTGTTCGGCGAGCTCTACCGCCGGCAGGGCGCGTGGAAATTCCGGGCCGTCGGCCAGGGTTACAGCAGTGGACTCGAGGGCCTGGCCACGGACTTCGGCATCAGCGTCGACGAGCCACAGCACACCCCCGCCGCCCCGGCCGCGGCCCCCGCGCCCGTACCGCAGTCCGCGCCACTTCCGCCCATGCCGCCCGCGCCGCCCGTCGGGGCCGCCGTGCCGCTTCCGCCGCCGACGGCGCCCGCCTACCCGGCCGCCGCGCCCCCGGCCCCCGCCGCCCCGGTGAGCCTGTCCAAGATCACCCTGACCAAGGAGGCCCCCTCCGTCTCGCTCACCAAGCAGGGGGGCACCTCCGGTGCCATGCGGGTGAACCTCAACTGGCAGGTGCGCAAACAGTTCAAGGGCTGGGGCCAGAAACTCGGCAAGGCCATCGCCATGCACGGGGACCTCGACCTCGACCTGGGCGCGCTGTTCGAGCTCGCCGACGGCAGCAAGGGCGTGGTGCAGTCGCTCGGAAACTCCTTCGGCTCGCTGCACCAGCCACCGTTCATCCACCTCGACGGCGACGACCGTACCGGCGCCCAGGCGTCCGGCGAGAACCTCACCATCAACCTCGACCACAAGAACGCGTTCCGCCGCATCCTCGTCTTCGTCACGATCTACGAGGGCGCCCGCAGCTTCGCCAATCTCAATGCCACGGTCACCCTCCAGCCGCAGCACGGCGCGCCCATCGACTTCTCGCTCGACGAGTGCACCGTCCCCTCCCCGGTCTGCGCCCTCGCGCTGATCACCAACAACGGGGGCGACCTCGTGGTCCAGCGCGAGGCCCGCTACCTGGTGCCCGAACGTGGCGTCAGCCCCCAGCGCACCCTCGACTACGCCTACGGCTGGGGCATGAACTGGACACCCGGCCGCAAGTGAGCGAGTGAGACGTGCCGTCAGGGCGCGGCGCCGGGGCGGGCGTAGGTCCGCCCCTTCCACGCCGCGCCGCGCCCCTGATAGTGCCGCACCGCCGAATCCAGGGTCATCAGCAGATACAGCAGCGCCGTCACCGGCAGCAGCGGGGCCAGCCACAGCGTCTGCCGGTAGTAGCGCAGCATGGGGACGTATGTCGCCGCCATCAGCGCCCACGCGGCGGCCCCCGCCGCCCACAGCGCCGGCCGGTCCGCCACCAGCCCCGCGCACAGCGCCACCGGGGGCACCAGGTACACCAGCGCGAGCCCGGCCACCGTGGCCACCAGCAGCGGCGGGCTGTGCCGCAGCTGTGCGTAGGCGCTGCGCGAGACCATCCGCCACAGCTCGGCGAGCCGCGGATAGGGCCGCACACTGTCCACCCGGTCCGCGAGCCCCAGCCAGATCCTTCCGCCACCGCGCTTCACCGCCCGGGCCAGCGCCACGTCGTCGATGACCGCGTGCCGGACCGCCTCCGGGACCCGGGCGCGCTCGGCCGCCTCCCGCCGCAGCAGCACACACCCGCCCGCGGCCGCCGCCGTCCGCGCCCCCGCCCGGTTGACCCACCGGAACGGATACAGCTGCGCGAAGAAGTACACGAACGCCGGGACGATCAGCCGCTCCCAGACCGTCGCCACGCGCAGCCGCGCCATCTGCGACACCAGGTCGAGCCCGGAGCCACGGGCCGCCCGCACCAACTCGCGCAGGGAGTCCGGCTCATGCGCGATGTCCGCGTCGGTCAGCAGCAGATACTCGGTGTCCGGGCGGGCCCCGGCGAGCGTCATGCCGTGGCGCACCGCCCACAGCTTGCCCGTCCAGCCCGGCGGCGGCTCGCCCGGCGAGTCCACGGTCAGCGGCAGCCCGCCGTGTTCATCGGCGAGTTCACGGGCCAGCTTGCCCGTGTCGTCCGTACTGCCGTCGTCGACGAGGAAGATCTCCACCGGCCCCGGATAGTCCTGCGCCAGCAACGACGGCAGGCTCACGGGGAGGACGGCGGCCTCGTCCCGGGCGGGGACGACGACGGCCACCGCCGGCCAGCACTCCTCGTCGTCGAGGTTCGCCCCCGGTTCGCCACCGGGGTCCGCCGGTTGGCCGCCGCTGGGCAGCCGGATGTCCGTACGCCAGAAGAAGCCCTGGCCCAGCAGCAGCCAGACCCAGACGACAAGTGACCCGACGGCGATCCACGTCAGCGCGTTCACCGTGGCAGTCTGCCCGACCGGGTGCCCGGCCGCCGGGCGCTCCGGGGCGATCCATTAAGGTGACCGGGTGAAGATCGCGCTCATGGACTCCGGAATCGGCCTGCTCCCGGCAGCGGCCGCGGTGCATCGGCTCAGGCCGGACGCCGATCTCGTCGTCTCCTCGGACCCCGACGGCATGCCCTGGGGACCCCGTACCCCCGAGGACGTCACCCAGCGCGCGCTGGCCTGCGTCCGCGCCGCGGCCGCGCACCGCCCCGACGCGGTGATCATCGCCTGCAACACCGCCTCCGTGCACGCCCTGCCCGCGCTGCGGGCCGAGCTGGAGCCCGCGCTGCCGGTCATCGGGACCGTACCCGCGATCAAGCCCGCGGCGGCGGGCGGCGGACCCGTCGCGATCTGGGCCACCCCCGCTACCACGGGCAGCCCCTACCAGCGCGGGCTCATCCGTGACTTCGCGGACGGGGTCGGCGTGACGGAGGTGGCCTGCCCGGGGCTCGCCGAGGCCGTACAGCACGCCGACTCCGCGGCGATCGACGCGGCGGTGGCCGACGCCGCGGCCCGCACCCCGCGCGACATCCGGGCCCTCGTCCTGGGCTGCACGCACTACGAGCTGGTCGCCGACCGCATCCGGGCCGCCGTCCAGCCGGCCGACGCACCGCCGATCGCCCTGCACGGGTCCGCCGGGGCCGTCGTCGCCCAGGCCCTGCGCCGGATCGGCGCCGCTGCCGCGCCCGCGGCGGGGGAGGCCCCGTCGGCCCTCTCCCGGGGACGGCTCACCGTCATCCTCAGCGGCCGCGAGGCCGTCCTGCCGGACGTCGCCCTGGCCTACACCGAGGGCCGTCTACTGGCGCCCGAACCGCTGGCCCGGGGCTGACACCGGCCCGATCGTTCCGAGGCTGTCCTTCCCGGCGTCCTTGCGGCCATCCTCTGCCGGGGTAGCGGAACGTGAGTACCCTGCCAGCTATGGGGCACCACGGCGAGGGCGACGAGCGCGACGAGCGGGCGGCGACCGGGCAGCCGCCCGAGGTCTGGACGGGACGTGCGCACAACCGCGCCCAATGGGTGCTGGCCGCCGGCGGCGCCGCCTGTGTGGCGCTCGGTATCGACCTGGCCGTCGACTCTCCCTGGACCTCGGGTCTTGCCCCCCTCCTGATGTCCGTGATCGGCTGCCTCGCGGCCGGGCTGTTGATGCTCTTCGGCACCCTGGCCTTCGTCCATGTGGCCGTACGGGTCGACGAGGAGGCCCTGGAGGTGCGCTGCGGCCACATCGGGCTGCCGCGCCGCCGCATCCCGCTCAACGACGTGGTCCACGCGGACTTCGCCCCCCGGGTCACCCCGTGCCAGTGGGGCGGCTGGGGCTACCGCTGGCGCCCCGAGAAGGGCACCGCCGTGGTCGTGCGCCGCGGTGAGGGCCTGGTGCTCAGGCTCGGCGACGGCCGGATCTTCACCGTCACCGTGGACGACGCCGAGGCCGCGGTGCGCGTGATCCGCCACCGTCTGCGCGGCATCGCGGCCGGGGCCTCGCGGGCCTAGGCCCCGTCCGGCGGATCTTGACGCCTGTGGCGGGCCCACGCGGCCGAGCCGCACATGGGCAGGGGCTCGACACTGCGGGAAGGGGCGGGGTGGGGGAAGAATCGCCTGTCGCCAAAGGGGACGCCCACCCGCGTGCTCAGCGCGTCGCCGGGAGCGGGTCCAGGGGCGGGGGTACGCCCGCGAAAGGGCCCGGGTCCGCGTCCGGGAGCCGCGCCGTGGCCAGCCCCGCGATCAGGCCGGCCCCGGCGGTCACCTCCGGGAAGCTGAGCGCGTTGCCGAGCACCGACTCGACGGCCAGGGCCGTCAGCGTGGCGGCCGCGGTGAGGACGGCCGGTGTCCGGCGGGGCGAGCGCCACAGCGCGTACAGCAGCCAGCCGAAGGCCGCGCCCAGCAGGGCCGCCCCCGGCAGCCCCTGCCCGGCGGCCTGCTGGAGCGGGGCCGAGGACGGGGTGTCGTCCGAGGCGGTGACCGAGCGCTGGACGGTGGGGCTCAGCTCGCCGAACCGGTCGGGCCCCGCTCCGCGCAGCGGGCCGTGTCCGGCGATCCGTACGGCGTCCTGCCACAGCCGTACGCGGTGCTCGCCCAGCCGGTCGCGCAACGGCGCCGAGAGCCTGTCCGGGAGGGTGTCCTCGGCGATGGCCCAGCAGCCGCCGACGGCCACCGCCGCGACCAGCGCCAGCCCGGCCAGCCCCGGCAGCCGGCGCCGGGCCCGGGCGGCGGCGAGCGAGCACAGCAGCACCAGCGCCCCGGCCGCACAGCCGGCCGGCGACCCGGCCACCAGGGCCGTGGCCGCGATCGCCACGGCCAGCAGGCGCAGGGCCAGCCGGAGCACGGCCGACCGGGCGGCCCAGGCGGCGCCGCAGGCCGCCCCGACGGCGAGCGTGAACAGCGCCGCGTGGGCCGCCCCGTCGTGGCCGCCCGCCCCGTCCGGGACGGTGCAGGCCAGGCCCAGGCCCGCGAGCGCCGCGGCCGTGGCCGAGGCCACCGGCAGCAGCGATCCGGCGATCCGCCCGCACGCGTACCCGGCGGCCACGGCCAGCACGGCGAGCAGTACGCCTTCGGGACGGGCGGTGCGGCCCGCGGCGCACACCAGGGCCCAGGCGGCGCAGCAGCCGAGGACCGCGGAGCCCACGATGTCGGGCGCGCTGCTGTGTTTCCGTACGACAGGCCGTGCCGCTGAAGACGCCATCCCGTTCGACCCCCCGAGTCGTGACGGGCACCGCGTGTCGGACCGGCCGTGCGGCGGCGGGCCCGGGAGGACCCGCCGGAGGCGGCCAAAGGCCGCATGCGGGCCAGGACGGATACCGTAGCGACTGTGGCCGGATATGTGTATATGGTGCGCAGAAGTGATGCGGTAGATGTGTGGCAGGTGTGCGGAAGGCATCCGGCTGTGACGGAAATGGCATCCGGTGCCGCTCACCCGGACCGATAGCCTCAGCGCATGCCTACTCCCGACTTCATCCTCGAGCTGCGGGCGACCGCGGGCCACCAACTGCTGTTCCTGCCGGGTGCCAGCGCCGTCGTCCTCGACGACGAGGACAGAGTGCTGCTCGGGCGCCGAGCGGACAACGGCCGCTGGGCGCTCCCCTCCGGCATCCCCGAACCCGGCGAGCAGCCCGCGATGGCGGTGGTGCGGGAGGTGTACGAGGAGACGGCGGTGCGCTGTGTCCCCGAGCGCATCGTGCTCGTCCACACCGCGGAGCCGGTGACCTATCCCAATAACGACGTATGCCAGTTCGTCGACATCTGCTTCCGCTGCCGCGCGGTGGGCGGCGAGGCGCGGGTGAACGACGAGGAGTCCCTGGAAGTGGGCTGGTTCCCGCTCGACTCGCTGCCGGAGCTGGACGAGTACGCGCTGACCCGGATCAAGCGGGCTCTCGAGGACGGCCCGACGTGGTTCGATCCCACTGTCCCGGAGTGAAGTATGTGCCGGGCGCACATCGGTCGGGCCCCGGCCGCCGCCTAGCCTGCCCCTCATGAGCGAGTCCACCACACCGGGCCCCGCCGCCGGGTCCGACCCCGGCCTCGGCGGCCGTACCGCACTCGTCACCGGGGCCGCCGGCGGCATCGGCCGGGCCTGCACCCTCCGGCTGGCCGCCGCCGGGGCCACGGTCCTGGCGGTGGACCAGGACGAGAAGGGGCTCGCGGGGCTCGCCGCGCTGGCGGCCCGGACCGACGGGCGGGGGTCCGGGCCGCCCGGGAGAGTGGAGCCGCGCGCGCTCGACCTGACCGACCTCGACGCCGCCGAGCGGGCCGCCGAGGGCGTCGACATCCTGGTCAACAACGCCGGGCTGCAACTCGTCCGGCCCATCGAGGACTTCCCGCCCGAGGTCTTCTCCCGGGTGCTCACCGTGATGCTGGAGGCCCCCTTCCGGCTGGTGCGGGGGGCGCTGCCGCACATGTACGCCCAGGGCTGGGGCCGGATCGTCAACATCTCCTCCGTCCACGGCCTGCGCGCCTCGGCCTACAAGTCGGCGTACGTCGCGGCCAAACACGGGCTGGAAGGGCTGTCCAAGGTCGCGGCCCTGGAGGGCGCCCCCCACGGGGTCACCTCCAACTGCGTCAACCCCGGCTATGTGCGCACCCCGCTGGTCGAGCGGCAGATCGCCGACCAGGCAGCCGCCCACGGCATCTCCCCGGAGCGGGTCGTCTCCGAGGTCATGCTGGCCGACTCCGCGGTCAAGCGGCTCATAGAGCCGGAGGAGGTCGCCGAGGCCGTCGCCTATCTCTGCGGCCCGCACGCCTCGTTCGTGACCGGCGCCTCGCTCGCCATGGACGGCGGATGGACCGCTCACTGAGCGACCGGCCCTCGGACCGGCTGCCCGGCCGCCCGGCGGCCTCCCGACCGGCACGGCCCACGGCGGAGCGGGCGCCGGATCGGGAGCCGGGGTTCGGCCCGGCCACTGGCGAGTTCGAGCCCGGCGGGAGTATCCCTGTGACCATGTCCCATGATCAACCGGAGACCCCGTACCTGGAACTGCTCGCGCGCGGCGCGCCCGCCGAGGCCTACGAGCGGCCGGTGCTGCGCGCCCGCGCCGAGGGGGCGCCGGCCGCCCGGCTCGCGGTCCTGGAGCGCGCCAAGCTGCTGGCCCTGCGCGTCCGCGGCGAGCTGGAGGGGCGCAGACGGCGCGAGGCCGAGCTGTCCGCGCTCTTCGAGACCGCGCACGACCTCGCGGGGCTGCGCGACCTGGACGCGGTGCTCCAGGCCATCGTGCAGCGCGCCCGCTCGCTGCTCGGCACCGAGATCGCGTATCTCACGCTCAACGACCCCCAGGCCGGCGACACCTATATGAGGGTCACCGACGGTTCGGTCTCGGCTCGCTTCCAGCAGCTGCGGCTGGGCATGGGGGAGGGGCTCGGCGGGCTGGTCGCCCAGAGCGCCCGCCCGTATGTGACCGAGAGCTACTTCGACGACGAGCGGTTCCAGCACACCCGGACCATCGACGCGGGCGTCCACGACGAGGGTCTCGTGGCCATCCTCGGCGTGCCGCTGATGCTGGGCAGCGGGGTCATCGGCGTGCTGTTCGCCGCGGACCGCCGCGCCCGTGTCTTCGAGCGCGAACAGATAGCCCTGCTCGGCTCCTTCGCCGCCCACGCGGCCGTCGCGATCGACACGGCCAACCTGCTGGCCGAGACGCGCTCGGCACTCGCCGAGCTGGAGGCCGCCAACGAGATCATCGGGGATCGCAGCGAGGTCATCGAGCGCGCCTCGGAGGTCCACGACCGGCTGACCGAGCTGGTGCTGCGCGGCGGCGGGGTGCACGACGTGGCGGCCGCCGTGGCCGAGGTGCTGAGCGGAACGGTGGAGTTCGCCGAGGCACACAGGGCCCCGGCCACGGCCGTGGACCGCTCCCGGGCCGACGGACACGCGGTACGGCACGGCGAGGACTGGATCGCCGCGGTCTCCGCGAGCGGCGAGCTGTTCGGCGCGCTCGTGCTGCGCGGCCACCCCCGCCTGGACCCCATGGACCAGCGCACCCTCGAACGGGCCGCCCTGGTGACCTCGCTGCTCCAGCTGGCCCGGCGCACGGCCGACGAGGCGGAACAGCGCGTACGGGGCGAGCTGCTGGACGACCTCCTCGACGCCCCCGACCGCGAGCCGCGGCTGCTGCGCGAGCGCGCCGCCCGGCTGCGCGCGGACCTGGACGCGCCCCATGTCGTCCTCGCCGCCGGAATCGACGCGCCGGACGAGGCGGCCGGGCGGCAGCGCCTGTGGTCCGCGGCCTCCCATCTTGCGGCCACCCGCCACGGCCTGGCCGCCGCCCGCGACGGCGGCACCGTCCTGCTGCTGCCCCTGGCCGAGGGCGAGGGCGGCGCCGATGCCCTGGCCCGCCGCACCGCCCGGGAGCTCGGCACCGCCGTGCACGCGGCGGTCACCGTCGGCGCCTCCGCGCCGGTGGCCGCGCCCGCCGCCGGCCCCGGCGAGGTGGCCTCGGCGTACGCGGAGGCGCAGCGCTGTCTGGAGGCGTTGCGGGTGCTGGGGCGCGGCGGTGAGGGCGCCGCGGCCGAGGACTTCGGCTTCCTCGGCCTGCTGCTGGCCGGCGCCGGCGACGGTGCGGGGGACGCCGCCCGCGTGGCGGGGTTCGTCGCGCGCACCATCGGCGCGGTGGTCGACTACGACACACGGCGCGGTACGGATCTGGTGCGCACCCTCGACGCGTACTTCGCGAGCGGCATGAGCCCGGCCCGCACCAAGGACGAACTGCACGTCCACGTCAACACGGTGGCGCAGCGGCTGGAGCGGGTGGGGCGGCTGCTCGGCCCCGACTGGCAGTCGCCGTCCCGCGCCCTGGAGGTGCAGCTCGCGCTGCGGCTGCACCGCCTGGCCACGGCCGTCGCCCGCTGAACACCGAGGCCCGCCTCGAAGCTTGCCGAAGCGTGCTGAGGGCGGCGGGGGAGGGGCAAGGGCTGCGGAGCCCCTCCCACCGGCCCTCAGGCCGAGCCCGACCGCGACGCCGTGCTCGGCTCGCCCGCGTCCCGCACCGCCCCGGTCGGCGCCGGAGCCGACGTGGGCTCGATCCCGGCCAGGTCGCGGTCCCGGGTCTCCTTGGCGACGCCGACCGCCACCAGGGTGAGCAGCGCCGCCGCGATGACGTACAGCGAGATCGGCGTGGAGCTGTCGTAGTCGGCCAGCAGCGCCGTGGCGATCAGCGGCGCGGGCGCGCCGGCCGCGACCGACGCGAACTGGGCGCCGATCGAGGCGCCCGAGTAGCGCATCCGGGTCGCGAACATCTCGGAGAAGAAGGCGGCCTGAGGGGCGTACATCGCGCCGTGGAAGACGAGTCCGACCGTGACCGCGAGCAGCAGCGCCCCGAAGTCCCCGGTGTCGATGAGGGCGAAGAAGGGGAACGCCCACGCGCCCACCCCGGCGGCCCCCAGCAGATACACCGGGCGGCGTCCGATACGGTCGGACAGCGCGCCCCAGGCGGGGATCACTGCGAAGTGCACCGCGGAGGCGATCAGCACGGCGTTGAGCGCGGTCTGCTTGCCGAGGCCCGCGTGGTCGGAGGTCGCGTAGACCAGGACGAAGGCCGTGATGACGTAGTAGCTGATGTTCTCCGCCATCCGGGCGCCCATCGCGACCAGCACATCCCGCCAGTGGTGGCGCAGGACGGCCACCAGCGGCAGCTTCTCGGCCAGGTCGCCCGTCCGGTCCGCCTCCGCCTTGCGGGTCTCGGCCCGCGCCAGGGCCTCCTTGAAGACGGGCGATTCATCGACAGAGAGACGAATCCACAGGCCGACCAGCACCAGCACGCCCGAGAGCAGGAACGGCACGCGCCAGCCCCAGGACTCGAAGGCGTCCTCGGACAGCAGGGCGGTCAGCGCCGAGAGCACACCGGTGGCCAGCAGCTGTCCGGCCGGTGCGCCGGTCTGCGGCCACGATGCCCAGAAGCCGCGCCGCCGCGCGTCCCCGTGCTCGGACACCAGCAGCACCGCTCCGCCCCACTCGCCGCCGAGCGCGAAGCCCTGGACCAGGCGCAGCGTGGTCAGCAGCACGGGCGCCAGGGAGCCGACCGTGGCGTGGGTCGGCAGCAGGCCGATCGCACAGGTCGCGCCACCCATCAGCAGCAGGCTCAGGACCAGCAGCTTCTTCCGGCCGAGCCGGTCGCCGTAGTGCCCGAAGACCAGGGCGCCGATGGGGCGGGCGGCGAAGCCCACCGCGTAGGTCAGGAAGGACAGCAGCGTGCCGACCAGCGGATCGGAGTCGGGGAAGAAGAGCTTGTTGAAGACGAGCGCGGCGGCGGAGCCGTACAGGAAGAAGTCGTACCACTCGATGGTGGTGCCGATGAGGCTCGCGGCGACGATGCGGGGGAGCTTCGCGGGTGCTGCGGTCGTCGGGGGAGCGGATCCTGCGGAGGCCATGTGCACCACTTCCAGGTGTTCGGTGGGGACGTGTTCGTGTCCGCACAAGGTAGGAACACACAGGTGAGTGGCACATGTGGCGGGACACCATACTTCGGCGGCGGAGTGTGCGTGCCGCCGCCGGTCCCCGCGCGTACGGGCGGGCCGACGGGCCGTTCCGGGGGTCACCCGCCGGCCCGCCGTACGCGGTATGACCTCGGCTCACAGGGAGTCGGCGGTCACCTCGTCGGAGTCGAGTATGTGATCTCCGTACAGATCCTGTAGCCAGGCGGTCTGGTAGATGGTGTCGAGATAGCGCTCGCCGAGGTCCGGGGCGATGGCCACCGCGGTGAGGCCGGGCGTTCGATGCCGGTCCAGCCAGTCCATCGCGCCGCTGACCACCGTCCCGGTGGAGCCGCCGAACAGGAACCCGCGTCTGGCCAGACGGTGGCAGGCGCGGATGGTGTCCGCCTCCTCGACCCGGATCACCTCGTCCACGTAGGACTCGTCGAGCAGCGGTGGGCGGATGCTCATGCCCAGGCCGGGAATCATCCGGCGGCCCGGCTTGCCACCGAAGGTCACCGAGCCGGCGCTGTCCACCGCGACGATCCGCACCGACCGGTGCCACTCCCGGAAGTAGCGCGCGCAGCCCATCAGGGTTCCGGTGGTGCCCGCGCCGATGAACAGCACGTCCAGGCGGGGGAACTGACGGGCGATCTCCGGGCCGGTCCTGCGGTAGTGCGCCCGCCAGTTGCCCGGGTTGGTGTACTGGCTGAGCCACACGTACCGGTCGTCGGAGTCGCACAGCGCGCGTACGTAGTCGATCCGGGCGCCGAGGAAGCCGCGGGTGGGGTCCAGATCGGAGATGATGTGCACCTGGCTGCCCAGCGCCTCCATCAGCAGTCTGGCCGACAGGTTGCAGCGGGAGTCCGTCACACACAGAAACCGGTAACCCTTGCTGGCGGCGATCATGCTGAGCGCCACGCCCAGGTTTCCGGACGAGGACTCGACCAGGATCGAATCCGGCGTCAGGACACCGCGCCGCTCGGCGGTCTCCACCATTTCGATCGCGGCCTTCAGCTTGATCGAGCCGGCGAAGTTGAAGCCCTCGCACTTCAGATAGAGGGAGCGCCCGAAGATCGACCGGAGGTCGACATAGAGCCGGCTCTCGTTGAAGGCATGGGGTGTGGAGATGACGGGCACGCTGGCCTCCTGATGCCAGAGCTGGGAGAGGGGACTCTCAGCCGTACCGGCGCAGGTCGTGGAAGAAGTCGTCGATGAGGTGCAGGTGTCCGGCCCGGGCCACTTCGTCGTAGACGTGCTTGCCGACGGCGAGGTCGAGGACGCCGAGCCCGAAGGGCGAGAAGATCACTGGCCGGTCGGCCGGCGGGGTCGCCCGTCCGGTCATGACGTCGTCGAGGGTGCCGTCCAGGAAGTCGCGGTTGCCGGTGAGCTGTTCGGCCAGGTGAGGGGAGGTGTCGGCCTTCAGGCAGTGTTCGATGTCGTCGACGACGTTGGCCGAGGCGAGCAGGATCTCGGGGGCGAGGTCGCGCAGGGACACATGCAGGACGAGCGGGTTGTGGCCGAACCAGCCCGGGTCGGTGAGGTGCGGCCGGCCGGCGATGGTGGCGAAGACCACCAGGTCGCTGGAGCGCACCAGTTCCTCGGCGCTGTCGTGGACGGTGATCTGTCCGGATGCGTCGGCCCGGCGCAGACAGCCACGGAAGCCCTCGGCGCTGTCGGCGGACACGTCGTGCACGCCGATGGCGTCGAACGTCCAGCCGGTGCCGGTCAGGAAGGTGTGGATGTAGCGGGCGATCAGGCCCGTGCCGAAGAAGCCGATACGGGTGGGGCGGGGCCTGGTGCGGCTGAGCCAGTCGGCCGCCAGCGCGGCGGACGCCGCCGTTCTGGTGGCGCTGATGATCGAGCTCTCCAGACAGGCGAAGGGGTAGCCGGTGTCGGGGTCGTTGAGGATGAGGACCGCCGAGGCCCGGGGCAGGCCGGATGCCACATTGTCCGGGAAACTGGAGATCCATTTCAGCCCGTCCACATGGACCGGGCCGCCGACGGAGGCCGGCAGCGCGATGATCCGGGCCGTGGGGCGGTCGGGGAAGCGCAGGAAGTACGACGGGGGGTTGACCGAGTCCCCGGCGCCGTGCAGCCGGTAGGTGGCCTCGACCAGCTCCACGATCTGTTTCTCGCGCCCTTCGAGCGCCTGCTGTACCTGCCCGCCGGAGATCACCGCGAAGGACGGCGCCGGGACCTGACGGGAGGTGGCGGGGGACGGCGAGGGGTTCATGACCGGCCCACCTTCCCGGCCGGGCAGTGGTCGGCCAGGCGCCGGGGCTCGGCCATGGCGACCAGTACCCGGCGCTCTCCGGTGAACGGCTCTCTGCTGTGCGCCGTGCGGATGTTGTCGACCAGCATCAGGTCGCCGTCCTGCCAGGGTTCGCGTCCGGTGTGGTCCTCGTAGGTGGAGTTGAGCAGCTGGATGACGTCCTCGCCGATCGGGGAGCCGTCGGCGAAGCGGGTGTTGAACGGCAGTCCGTCCGCCCCGTAGACATCCACCAGGTACTCGCGCACCTCGGGGGCCAGCGTCCACTCGTTGAGGAAGGCGATCTGGTTGAACCAGCAGCGCCGGCCGGTGAGCGGGTGCCGTACCACGGCGGCGCGGAGCTGCCGGGTGTGCAGCGAACCGTCGGGCCGCCAGTCGAAGTCGATGGCGTGAGCGCGGCAGTAGCGCTCGATCGCGGCGCGGTCGTCGGTGCCGAACGACTCCTCCACCGACGCCCCGATCTCGTCGTTATAGCTGCGGGTGAGCAGCCAGCCCTCCCACTCGAACCGCTCGCTCAGCGCGGCGGGCAGCGCCTGGAGCACACGTTCGGCGTCGGCCACCGCGGTCGCCCCGCCCTCGGCGGGCGCCTGGAGACACGCGAACAGCATCAGGCCGGGGCACTCCGCCGCGTAGCTCAGCTCATGGTGCATACACATGGGCTGGTTGGCCGGCCAGGCGGTGGAGGAGTACAGCCCCGGGCCGTGGCTCTCCCGGGGAGCGAAGGCCTCCCTCTCCGCCATCAGATCATCGGCCAGTCCCGCGAAGACGGCACCGACCTGATCCACCTCCCGCAGCCCCAGGCCGCGGACGAGAAGCACACCGTGCTCGGCGACCTGCTCGCGCAGCGCGGCGCGGTGCTCGGCCGCCCAACTCGGCGCGTCATCCGGGGACTCGACGTGCAGGATGGGGGGTCTGCCCGGGTGCGGGGTCACCGCGGACAGCGGTTGCAGGGATGTGGACGACATCTCGGTTTCCTTTCAATCGCCACTCGGAAGCTCGGGGATGAGCCTCAGGAGGGGGCCAGAGAATCCGCGGAGGCCGACGATTCGGCGGCAGCCAGGACGGCCTGTGCCGTCGCGGCCGGGCGGGTGCGCGGGAAGTAGTGGCCGCCCTCGGCGAGTTCGTGCAGGTCCACCCGCTCGGCCAGGAGCAGCCAGTCGCGGTACCGGTCGCGATATCCCGCCGTGCTCGGGTCGTCGGCGGCGACGACCACGGTGACCGGCGCGGACAGCTTCGCCTCCGGCGGGGTTTCCAGGGCGTCGGCGAAGTAGCGGTGCGCGGCCAGGCAGTCGTGACGGTAGGCGGCGCCGACGTGCTCGGCGTGTCGCGCGTTCAGCTCGCCGAGCTCGGTGTACCCGCCGTGCGCGCTCAGTTTCGCCGCGATCTCGGCGTCGGTGCGCCCCGTCAGCTCGGTGATGGCGGCGATACGACCGGCGGCGGTGCCGAGCAGCTGCGCGCCGAGGAACACGCGGGGGACGTCCACCCCGCGCTCCCGCAGCCTCCTCGCCGTCTCCACGGCCGGCGCGGCGCCCGAGGAGTGGCCCCACAGCATGACCCTGCGCAGGCCATGCCCGGTGAGTTCCCCGATGACCTGGTCCACCACCCGTGCCATCGGCGCGAACGGCTCGCCCTGGGCGGTCGTCAGGTCGTGCCCTGGCAGGTCGACGGCGTAGACCGCGGGCCCGCCGCCCGCCAGGGCATCGGCCATCGGCCTGAAGTTCACCGCGTTGCCGCCCGCGTGGGGGAAGCACACCAGGGCGCACTCCGGCGCGCCGTCCGAGGGTGACAGTGCCCGGCCCGACAGCGGCTGGAGCAGCCCTGGGCGCCGCTGGGCCGTGCCGTCGAGGAGCGCGGCGAGGTCGGCGAGTACCGGGTGGCGCGTGATGTCCTTGAGGGACACCGCCCGGTTCAGGGCGATGGTGAGTTTCACGGCCGACAGCGAGGTGCCGCCGGAGTCGAAGAAGTGGTCCTGCCGGCCGATGCGGTGACGGGGAACGCCCAGCACCTCGGCCCAGGCGGCCGCCAGCTTCCGCTCGGTCGGGGTGCCCGGGGCGCCGTGCTCCCCGGAGGCGGCCTCGCCGTCCCCGGCCGGTGCGAGCCGTTCGGCCGGCGGGGTCTGCTCGGCCAGCGCGGTCAGGGCCTTCCGGTCGATCTTGCCGTTGGCCGTCAGCGGCAGGCCGTGCTGCCAGTGAAAGGCCGAGGGGACCATATAGGCGGGCAGCGCGGCGCCCAGCGCCTCGCGCAGCACGTCCGTCTCCTGGCGCCGGCCGCTGTAGAAGGCGATCAGGTGCGTGCTGTGGCCGGGCCGCTCGGCGACGACCACCGCGCCGTCCCGCACCCCGGGCACCCGCAGCAGAGTGTTCTCGATCTCGCCGATCTCGATGCGGAAACCACGGATCTTGACCTGGCTGTCCCGGCGGCCGAGGAACTCCAGCTTGCCGCCGGGCTGCCAGCGCCCCCAGTCACCCCCCAGATAAAGCCGCTCACCCGGCCGGTACGGATCGTCCCGATAGGCCTCACGGGTCCGCTGGGGGTCGTTGACGTACCCCCGCCCCACGCACACCCCGGAGAACGCGATCAGCCCCGGGGCGCCCATCGGCACCAGCGACAGACGCTCGTCGACGACATAGACCCGCACATTGTTGACCGCACGGCCCAGCAGCACCCGCTCCGGCACCCCGTCCATGACCTCGTGGTTGGTGTCGTCCGAGGTCTCGGTCAGGCCATAGGCGTTGACCAGCTTGATCCTCAGCTGGACGGCGAACCAGCGCTGGACCAGCTCCCGCTTCAACGCCTCGCCGGTCACCGACACACACCTCAGGTCGGGCAGATCGCGGGGGTAGCGCTCCAGGTACGACACCACCACCTCCAGATAGGAGGGCACGAGCTGCACCACGGTGGCCCGGCCGCGGACCAGCGTGTCGACGAACCGCTCCGCGTCGACGATCACCTCCTGGCCGATCAGCAGTGTCCGCCCGCCCACGACCAACGCGGCCAGCAACTGCCACAGCGAGATGTCGAAACACTGCGGGGCCGTCTGCGCCACCACCCGCCCCTGGCCGATCCCCAGGTCATCGATCTTGGCGTAGAGATGGTTGAGCATGCCCGCGTGCTCACACATCGCCCCCTTCGGCTCGCCCGTGGAGCCGGAGGTGAAGTAGATGTAGGCCAGCTGACCGGCCGAGACCGCCACCCCGACGTCGGTGTCCGCGTGCTGCTCCGCATACGCCGCCTCGACCAGCACCTTCTTCACTTCCGGCAGCGTGGTCAGGGCCTGGTCGAGGGCGTCGGCGCTGCCGGATTCGGTCAGCACCACCCGGCACTCGGCGCGCGACAGCATCGCCGCGATCCGGCCGGCGGGGAAGTGCGGCTCGACCGGCAGATACACGCCCCCGGCCTTGAACACCGCCAACACCGCGGCCAGCCAGTCGAGGCCGCGTTCGGTGACGACCGCCACCACCCCTTCCCGGCCGAGACCCCGCGCCAGCAGCGCCCGCGCCAGCCGGTTCGCGCGCGCGTTCAGCTCCCCGTACGTCCACCGGCGGTCGCCGTGCACCGCCGCCACCGCCTCCGGATGCGCCCGCGCCCGCCGCTCGAACAGCTCGTGCACACGCCCGCGCGGCAGCATCCGGCGCGGCCCGGCCAGCCCCTCGAGCTGGTGGCGCGCCTCCTCGGTCGACAGCAGACTCTGCCGCGCGTGCCCGGCGTCCACATCCGCCGCCATCAAACGCAGCGCGGCCAGGTGGTAGCCGCCGATCCGGGCCGCGCACCCGGCATCCATCACCTCGGTGCGATACCGCAGCCGCGCCGTCAGGCCGCCGTTTTGAGCACACCAGCCCACGCTCAGCACCACGCCGTCGCCCAGCCCGCCCCCGGCGCCCGCCGGGTCGAACACGACCTCGTACGAACGCCCGGCCGCCTCCGGCTCCCGGTGCGCCGGCAACTCCGCCTCGACGCGATGAGCGCTCGACACCAGCGCGCGCCACGACTCGGGTGCGACGGTCAGCCGGCAGGGCAGGGGAGTGTCCGTAGCGCCGGTGGCATACCCCGTCGCCACCTCCTGCTCACCCGACAGCGCGGACACCACCTTGGCGTGCGCGGCCAGCAGCACCGCGCTGAGCGGCACCCCCAGCTCGTCCGCCAGTCCGCGGACCCCCTTCACCACGTCGCCCGGCACCGCCGTCTCGCACTCGGCCACACCCGCCACCGGCTCCCGTGCCCACCGCGGGATGACGGGGAATCCACCAGCGGTCGGCACGGCACACTCCAGGTCCGCTTCCACGCGTGCTCCCATCGAATGGCCCCTTCCTCAACTCGCCGTCGATCCGGCGTGGTTCGCCGAAGCCGTTGCCGTTGCCGCCGCCGGGCCGGCGCGGCCGGGCAGGGCAGGGGTATCCGGCAGCTCCGTGGCCGGGTTTCCTCCCCATTGCGCGTTCGGGGGGACCTCCTCGCCCTTCATGAGGAAGGAGTCGGGCGCCATCACGGCACCGTCGCCCATCGTCACGCCGTAGTGCACATGGGTGCCGACACCGAGGGTGCAGCGGTCGCCGAGCGTGGTGCGGTCCGATTTGAAGGTGCCGTCCTCCTGCGAGTGGCACTGGATCTTGCTTCCGGCGTTGAGGGTGCAGTCGTCCCCGACGGTGGTGAGCGTCCGCTCGGTCATATAGCAGCCGTCGTCGAACACCCTGCTGCCGATGCGCACCCCCAGCAGCCGCCAGATCACGTTCTTGAAGGGGGTTCCGTTGAAAACGTCCAGGTATTCGTCCGGCACCTTCCAGAGCCGCTCGTGCCACCAGAAGTACGGATCGTAGATGGAGCACAGCCGGGGGCGCAGTGCGCGGAACGACGCGACACAGCGCTCCACCAGGACGAAATAGAGGGCGGTGAACCCGAGCGTGAGAGCCAGATACGCGGCGATCACGGCATGCCCGAGCAGACCGTACAGACCGATCGAGGCGAGACCGAGCGTCGTGAGCACAAAGGCGTGCAGCCACCGCACGAGCAGGAAGAAAACCATGGAGCGGAGGTTGTAGCGGTTTTTCGCGGCGAGGCTGCGGCGCAGCTCGTCCCCGGTCCTGAGGTGGTCGAACCGGGAGTCGCGCTCCACCGACCGGGGAATCTCGAAACTGGGCGAGCCGAGCAGACCCACTCCCTCGCGGATCTCACCGTCGAGGGGAATCATCACCTTCGTCGCGAGCAGGCAGTTGTCGCCCGTCCTGGCCCCGGCGGGATAGGCGATGTTGTTGCCGAGGAAGTTCTGGGTCCCGATCGAGGCCCGGGACACCCGGAAGGACGTGCTCGAGAAGTCCGCGTTGACGATGGAAAGGCCGTCGGCCACCATCGTGCCCCTGCCCACGGTCACCAGATACGGGTTCTCGTGCCGCACCTCCGTGCCGAAGTTGGACCCCGTCTGCTCGACCCGGGACAAGTCGTATCCGAGGCCGCGGAGATAGTGGACAATGTAGGAGCTGTCGCCGAAAAGCCAGGTGAAGAACTTCAGATTCGTCATGCCTGCTATCGCCCGGTGCACCGCGTAGTGGAAGCCGTAGAGCGGATACACCTCGTCGGGCTTGACGGCCAGGCTCAGCAGGCGTGGAACGGTGCACACCACGGCGAGGCCCACGACGACGAAGCCGAAGAACAGCACGGCGGACACCAGCAGCGCGTCGGTGAGGAGAGCCGACGAGGTGAGTCCGGCCGTGCCCGCATCGGATCGCTCGCCGAGCGCCGGAACCTCGCGGAACAGCATGTACATACCGCCGACGGTCAGCGGCAGGTACAGGAGGAACAGCTGGAGCAGGGTGGCGAGGCCGAAGCGGAACCGGCGCGATGTGTCGCACCGGGCGGGCCCGACCCGCACATAGTCGATCTCCGTCGGCTGTGCCGGCGACCCGTGCCGGCGCTCGCCGTCCGGGACCACCTGGCCGCGGTACAGCGCGGACGCGTGGCCGAGCTGCGCTCCGTCGCCCATCGAGGTGTCGATGTCGAGCACGGTCTTCTCGCCGATGAACACGTTCCGGCCGAGGGTGATCCGGCCGGTCTGGATGCGCCCGGCGTGGGCCCGGTAGCAGAGGAGGAACGAGTCCTTGCGGATCACCGTGCCGGCCCCGATCGTGAGCAGATCGGTGCAGACGGGGATGGAGTGGGAGAGGATCGTGACTCCCTTGCCGATCCGCGCACCGAGCGCCCGCAGATACAGCACATACAGCGGATTGCCGTTGAAGAAGCGCACCGGATTGGCGTGGAGCAGCGCCTTGACGATCCAGAAGCGCACATACGTCAGGCTCCACACCGGGAACTCGCGGGGCTTCCAGCGGCCGATGAGAATCCATTTGGCCGCGATCGGGAAGGCGCACACGACGACAAAGCCGATGCCGCCGAACAGGACCGACCGCAGATAGATGTCGGCCAGGTCCGTTCCGGTGGCGACCCATTCGTAGCCTCGGGCGGCGACGAGCCCGGTGACGAACGAATAGGCCAGGAAAACCAGGAGCTGAAGTGTTCCGCACAGGACGTAATCCCGTGTGCGCGACGATGCCTTCCGCGTCGGCGACGCCACCCGCGTCGGTTCCTGCGCGGGGGGCGGTGAATCGACGGCGGGGGGAGCGGTGTCCGCGAGCGCCGCCGCCAGGCTCTGGATCGTGGGGTGCCGATAGATGTCCTTCATCGACACGGACGGCAGATCCGGCCGCTTTCTGACCCGCGCGCAGAACTGGGCCATGACCAGGGAGTTCGCGCCGAGATCGGTGAAGAAGTGGCTGGTGGCCGAGACGCCTTCTGCCGGTACCACCTCGGCCAGTACCTCGGCGAGTCTCCTCTCGATGTCGGTCGCCGCCGGGGCGGTGCCGCCGCGCCCGGCCATCGCGGGTTCGTCCGGCTCGGAAATCAAGACTTCGGCGGACTTGTCAACCATTCGAGCTCCTTGAGGAAAGTTCGGTGACCACCGGTCACTGGTTACCGCTCGGACTCGATCGCGATGACACGACAGTAATGTTCGACGAGCCGGTGTTCCTCGATTTCCTGCACCGTCCGGGTGAGCGGGAGGTCACCCACGGCGAGAAAGGCTTGGAGCCCTTGGCCTCCGGGGCCGCCCGTTACCCCTCGGCCCGGTGGTGCCCGGCCAGCGTGGCCGTGAAGCTCCGTCCGTAGGCGTGGCGGGTGTTGACGCGGATCCGGGTGCCACCCCGCACCCGGTCGACGCGCACGCCGTCGTCCGCCGTGACGGCCCGCAGGGCGCGGCCCCCGATGACGACCGAGACCGTGTCGCGCTCGGTGGTCGGGTCGGCCACCGCCACCGACACGGTGCCGCGGCGCCCCTCACGGAGGATCACCGACGCCGGGCCGTCGATCGACAGCGGTCCGGCCCGGTGGGAGCCGTGGACGAAGGCGTTGGCGGCGACCAGGCCGAGCCCCCTGTGCCGCACCGCCTGCACACGGGCGGTGTTGACCAGGACGGACACCGGCCCGCGGGCGTACGACATCAGCTGTCGCTCGGACGCGTTCGGGACGAGGGCGTAGGCCATCGCGGCGGGCGGCGCGCCGGCCGGCTGCGCGAAGGACACGGAGAAGACCTGTTTGGTCACCATGGTGTCGGCGTTCGACAGGCGGACGGCGCGGCGGCTGCGGGTGACCACATCGAGTGCCACGGTGGGCCGCCGCCCCTCCAGGAACGCATATCCGACGGCGGTGCCGTGGCCGGCGTCGGCGTAGCGCAGCCAGGCCAGCGGGGCGGTACCGGTGCCGGACCAGGGGGTGCCGTCGCGCAGCCGCCCCGTGAGGGCGATGGCGTCCGACGGCAGGGCGACGCGGGTGTCGACGGTCGTTGTCACCGCGCGTCCGGCCGGATCGCCCACCCCCGCGGCGAGGACGACGATCTCGTCGTCGAGCATGAACCACGACTTGGTGGCGCGGGCGTTGCGGTAGGCGACGAAGTCGTCCGGGAGGGTTCCGGCCTGCTGGGCGGCGTACGCGACATCGTCGGCCTGGACGAGCCCGGCCGCGCCGTACGCGCCGAGGCAGGCGCCGCCGGAGAGCCCGCCCGCGCCGCGCGGGAAGTAGACATAGGTGTTCTGCGACTCGGAGGAGGAGGTGAATCCGCGCTCCGGGTTGTCGTACCACAGCCCGCCGTAGAGCTCGGGGACGGTGCGGCGGGTCTCCACGGGCGCGGTGACGCCGGCCAGCCGGTAGGGCGAGACGGTGGTGAAGTAGTCGACACCGTAGGCCTGGGTCTGGTCCTGGCCGGAGAGATAGAGGTAGTGGGCGCCGTCGCCCTGGAACCACGGCATGAGGTTCTCGCCGTTCATGTACTCGTACTTGCTGATCCGCGGCGAGCTCCTGGCCAGGGCGAACGCATAGCCGGGGCGCCGGTGGACGGTCTTGTCCATCGCGTTGAACGCGACGTTCCGCTCCGCCGGGTTGAGGTCCTTCGCCGTGATCCCCGGGTCGGCGAGGATGTCGGCGTAGCGGGCGACGCTGACCGGGGAGACGAAGCGCGCCGGGTCGAGGGCGGCCCTGGAGGCCTGCCGGACGTACTTGACGTAGCCCTTGAGGGCGGTGGCGTCGGGTTCGGCCGCGTAGGCGGAGAGGTCGACGACGGCCTCGACGACCTCCGCGACATCGGTGTAGCCCGTGGTGGTCCGGGACACCCCGCGGCCCTTGACGATCTCCATCATCCAGCCCTCGAAGACGAGCGGCGCGAAGCCGCGCACCACCCAGTCGCGCACGGTGCCGACGAGGTCCTCGCCCTCGGCGTAGCCGGTGCCCTCGAGGATCTTGATGGTCTGGACGACTCGGGTGAGCAGGCCCTTGCCGTAGGAGCCGGTGTAGGCGACGGAGGCGTGCTGGAGGAACGACCCGTCGGCGTAGAAGCCGTCGGTGACGTCGTGCCTGAGCTGGTAGGGGTCGATGGTGGCCAGGACCGTCAGCTGGTCGGCCACGGCCTTCTCGATACGGGCGTCGTCGCCGAGCACGGCGCCCTGGAGGATCCGGTTCGTGGTGATGTCGGCGAGGTTGGCTCCGGTGTGGAAGCGGGAGTCGAGGTCGACGTCGCCGCCCTTGCCGTTGCGGAGGTAGGCGTCCATCGAGGCGACGCAGGTGGCGGTCAGATCGGGGCGGTACGCGGCGAGCTTGTCCCTGAGCAGCACGAGGGTCCGGGTCAGCTGGGAGGAGATGCCGATCTCCCAGTTGAACCAGTTGCCGTAGTAGCCCTTCGACTGGTCACCGTAGTAGTCGTCGTGGAGCCGGGCCAGGCCGTCGATGACCCGCCGCTGGACCGCGGTGTCGTCACCCGGGCCCGGGGCCTCGCCGCCGGGGAGGCGGGTGGCGAGGGCGATCTCGTACAGGTACTGGAACGACGTCGTCAGATTGGTGTCGCTGGTCCCGAGGGGGAGGCCGCGGAACAGTTCGCCCGGACCCGCGCCGTCCAGGGCGGTCAGCCGGGCGCGGGCGGTCGAGCCGATGGCCGCGAGCTTGGCGGCGACCTCGGGCCGGGCGTTGGAGTCGGCGGTGCCGGCGAGGACGGCGACGGCGTTGTCCAGCACCTCTGCGTGGCCCGCGGCCCGGGCGTGCCGGGGCCGCGCCACCGCCGAGGGCGCCACCGCCGACAGGGTCGCGGCCGGGACCAGCGACAGCAGGGCACGACGCGAGATCTGCACAGGGACGCTCCAGGGGTCGGCCGGAAAGCGCTCGGCGCATTCAACCAACCGGGACCGCCCCTGTCACTACGCCGGACAAGGCCCGCAGGGACGGCCTCAGACCTTGCGGTAGTCGTACGCCTCCTCCGCCGCCCGCGTGACCGCGTCCACGTTCGCCCCGGCCGAGGCGGCGACGACCGCCGCCACCGCGCCCTCCACCAGCGGCGCGTCCACCAGCCGGGAGTCCTTGGGCAGTTCGTCGCCCTCGGCCAGCAGCGCCTTCACGGTCAGCACCGCGCTGCCCAGGTCGACGAGGATCGCCACCCCCGCGCCCTGGTCGACCGCGTGCGCGGCCTCGGTGACCAGCTCCGGGCTGGTGCCGAGGCCGCCGTCGGGGTTGCCGCCCGCGGCGATGACCGGGGCGGTGCCGCCGCCCCCGGCCAGCCCGATGGCCAGTTGGGCAACGGACTCGGCCACCGCGGCGCTGTGCGACACCAGCACCACCCCGACCAGCTTCTCCGCACCCGAGCCGCTCATGCCCCTCCCTCCCGCTCAGTCTCGGCGCGCTTCAACGCGCGGGCTTCCCTCGTCACTGCTCGCTCCTTCGTCGCTGCGCGGCTCCTCAGTCCAGCCCGCGCAGCGCGCCAAGACACGCACCCCTCCGCCCGCTCAGTCCCGGCGCGCTCCAACGCACGGGCTTCCCTCGTCACTGCTCGCTCCTCCGTCGCTGCGCGGCTCCTCAGTCCAGCCCGCGCAGCGCGCCAAGACACGCGCCCCTCCTCCCGCTCAGTCTCGGCGCGCTCCGACGCGCGGGCTTCCTTCGTCACTGCTCGCTCCTTCGTCGCTGCGCGGCTCCTCAGTCCAGCCCGCGCAGCGCGCCAAGACACGCTCATCGGGCCACCTCCTCGAAGGCCGCGAACAGCAGTGCCGAGGACGTGGCGCCGGGGTCCTGATGGCCGATGCTGCGCTCACCCAGATAGCTGGCCCGGCCCTTGCGCGCGAGCATCGGTACGGTCGCCAGCGCGCCCTTGTCCGCGGCCTCGCTCGCCGCCTCGAAGGATCCGCCGTCCGTGGCCAGCGCCTCCACCGCGGGGACGAGCGCGTCCAGCATCGTCTTGTCGCCGGGCGCGGAGCCGCCGAGCTGGGCCACCGCCTCCACGCCGGTCCGCAGCGCGCCGGCCAGCTCCTGAAGGGTGACCTGCTCCGCGTCGCCGAGCGCCTTGCCCGCCCGCCGCAGCAGCGTCCCGTACAGCGGGCCCGAGGCGCCGCCCACCTTGGAGATCAGCTGACGTCCGGCCAGGATGAGCGCCGCGCCCGGAGAGTCCGGTGGCTCCTTCTCCAGCGCGGCGGTCACGGCCGTGAAGCCGCGCTGCATGTTGCTGCCGTGGTCGGCGTCGCCGATGGCCGAGTCAAGGTCGGTCAGTCTGGCGGCCTCGCGGCTCATGGCGGCGGCGGCCGCGGTGAGCCAGCGGTGGACGAAGTCGGTGTCGAGCACCGGTTCGCCGGCGGTTTCCCTGTCGGACACGGAGTTGGGCACAGACGCCTCCTCAGTCGATGGGCCCGGCGCCAGCGTACGGATCGATGGCGGGGCCGGTCCCGGTCAGCAGCCCCAGCGCAGCCCGGCGGTCCGTACCGGTGCGTCCCACAGCCGCAGCAGTTCCTCGTCGACCTGGCACAGGGTCACCGAAGCGCCCGCCATGTCGAGCGAGGTGACGTAGTTGCCGACGAGCGTACGTGCCACCGCCACCTGGCGCTCGCCGAGCACCCGGTGCACCTCGGCGGCGAATCCGTACAGCTCCAGCAGCGGTGTCGCCCCCATGCCGTTGACGAGGACGAGGACCGGGTTGTCGGGTCGCAGGTCCTCCAGCACCGCGTCCACCGCGAAGTCGGCGATCTCGCTCGAGGTCATCATGGCCCGCCGCTCGCGCCCGGGCTCGCCGTGGATGCCCACGCCCAACTCCAGCTCCCCGGCGGGGAGGTCGAAGGTCGGGCTGCCCTTGGCGGGGGTGGTGCAGGCGCTGAGGGCGACGCCGAAGCTCCGCGACGACTCGTTGACCTGCCGGGCGAGGGCGGCCACCCGGTCCAGCGGGGCGCCCTCCTCGGCCGCCGCGCCGGCGATCTTCTCGACGAACAGCGTGGCCCCGGTGCCGCGCCGCCCGGCGGTGTAGAGGCTGTCGGTCACCGCCACGTCATCGTTGACCAGGACCTTGGCGATCTGGACGCCCTCGTCCTCGGCGAGCTCGGCCGCCATGTCGAAGTTGAGCACGTCGCCGGTGTAGTTCTTGACGATGAACAGGACGCCGTTGCCGCTGTCCACGGCGGCCGCCGCCCGCACCATCTGATCGGGCACGGGGGAGGTGAAGACCTCGCCGGGGCAGGCCGCGTCCAGCATCCCGGGCCCGACGAACCCCCCGTGCAGCGGCTCGTGCCCCGATCCGCCGCCGGAGACGAGCCCCACCTTGCGCTCGACGGGGGCGTCCCGCCGGACGATCACCCGGTTCTCGATGTCCACCGTCAACTCGGGGTGAGCGGCCGCCAGTCCGCGCAGGGCATCGGTGACCACGGTCTCGGCGACGTTGATCAGCATCTTCATATGCGTGTCCGTTCTCCGCCGGAGTGGAGCTGTCTGCGGGATGAAAATCCTACGGATCTCAGGCGCGCATGGCACCCCCGTGTGTGCTGAGCTGAATGGATCAATGCGGAGAAAAAGGTACAAAATCATCATATGGTTCGCGCATGGAGAACACTGCCGCACCGGCGGCCGCTACCCCGCGCCCGCGCCCGCAGCCCTTCGAGCCGGCGCGCCGTCGGCGCTCCGCGCCCTGGCTCGCGCTGGTGGCCGCCGGTTACGCCCTCGTCCAGCTCCTCGTGGTCGTCCCGCACATCGGGCACGCGCTGGGCTGGGACGAGTCCGTGTATGTCTCCCAGGTCGACCCGCGCAACCCCGCCGCGTACTTCAGCGCCCCGCGCTCCCGCGGCATCAGCATGCTGGTCGCCCCGGTCGTCGCGGTGACGTCCTCCATTCCGGTGTTGCGAGTACTCCTCGCGGTGTTGTCCGCCGTCGCCCTGTACGCCGCCTTCCGGGTGTGGCGCCGGTTGCTCGGCCCGGGCACGGTCGCCCTGGCCGCACTCCTGTTCGCCGGGCTGTGGATCACCCAGATCAGCGGACCGGCGGTGATGCCGAACCTGTGGGTGGCGCTCGGCGCCGTGGCCGCGGTCGGCTGGTTTCTGCGCCTCCCCGCAGAGCGGAACGCGCGCTGGTGGCTGGCCGCCGTCATCGCGGGCGTCACCCTCGTACGGACCCCCGACGGAGGCTGGCTGGCGCTGCCGCTGCTGGGCGCGGCCGTGGTCGTCAGGGCCTGGCGGCCGGCGCTGCCCGCGCTGCTCGGCGGGCTCGCGCTGGGCGCCATGCAGTGGGTGGGCGAGGCGTACGCCCGCTTCGGCGGCATCATGGACCGGCTGAAGGTCTCCAGCGACGTCGAAGGCGGCATGGGGCTCCACTTCAACGTGGGGGCCGCGCTGCGCAGCCTCAACGGGCCGCAGCTGTGCCGCCCGTGCGAGGTCCCGCTGCGCCACCCGGAGCTGACCGCCTGGTGGCTGGCGCTGCCGCTGCTGACCGCCGCCGCGATCGTCATGGCCGTGCGGGACCGCCGCGACCGCCGGGAGCGCGTTTCCCGCCCGGGCGCCCCGCACCTCGGCCATTCGCTCGCGCTGAGCATCCTGCCGATCGTCTGCGCCACCGCGCTCGCCCTTCCCTATCTGCTGCTGATCGGCTACTTCGCCCCGCGCTTCCTGATGCCCTCCTACGCGCTGCTCGCGCTCCCCATCGCCGAGCTGGCGCTGCGCACCGTCAAGGCCGCGCGCTCCCCGCAGCCGGTGGCGGTCGCGGTGGGCGTGGTCATCACCCTCCAACTGGCTTCCCAGTACGTGGTGCTCGGCCGCTCGGCGGCGCAGTCCGAGAGGGTCAACGGCAGCTACCGTACGGCCGCGGCCGCGCTGCACCGGCTGGGGCTGCGGCCGCCGTGCCTGGTCGCCGGCGACCGCGCGCTGCCCATCGCGTACCACGCGGGCTGCGCCTCCGCCCAGACCAGCGGGAACAACCGGTCCATCGCCCCGGCGGCGCTGGTGCTGCGGTCCGCCCGGGAACCCACCGCCCTGCTCACCCACCGCTCCCGGCCGCGCCCCCCGGCCTACGCCCAGACCTGGGTGGCCTACCCGCTGCCGGGGACGGGCTGGATCGCCCATCTGCCCCCGGACCAGGCGCGCGAGGTGCGATCACGACAGAAGGAGTCCGGCAATCCCGGGAGCATGGGCCCCATGATGACTGCGACGACGACCAGTTGGGGCGGGTTCGAGGCGGCGGAGCCCGAGTTCTCCGCCGTGGTGCGGGAGCGTTTCCAGCGCTACCGCCACCATGTCCTGGCCACCCTGCGCCAGGACGGCAGCCCGCGGGTGACCGGCCTGGAGGCGGACTTCCGCTTCGGTGAGATGTGGCTCGGCATGATGCCGGACTCGCGCAAGGCCCTGGACCTGCGGCGCGACGCGCGTTTCGCGATCCATGCCAACCCCGGGCCGGACACCGGGATGGACGGCGGCGATGTGCGGGTCAGCGGGCGCGCCGTGGAGGTGACCGACCCGGAGATGCTCGCCCGCTTCGCCGGGGAGGTCCACCCACCGGAGCCCTTCCACCTCTTCCGTGTGGAGGTGACCGAGGTGGTGCGCACCGCCGTGGAGGGCTCCGATCCGGTGCTCCAGACCTGGCGCCCCGGCGAGCCCGTACGGACCACCCGGCGCGGCGCGGACGACAGCGCGCCGCAAGGGGAGGGCGGGAGTTGAGGCCCGGGCTCCGGACTTGAGGCCCGGACTCCTGACGGCCTGTTCACGGGAGAAGTGCGAAATATCAAGCCGGGCATGTGAAGTAGGCCAAGTTGTAACACGACAAGGTGTTTCCTTCTCATCAACTCTGTTGGTATCCCTTGGGGCTGTTACCAGCACGTTCCCTCGGGGGTACCTCCCAGCGGTAGCTGGGGGCCCCTCGGGGCGCAGTTCGGAAGGATCAACTCCCCCTTGTCTGCCATCGACGACGCCGGCCGCCGTCTGCGCGCCAGGCGCAGACGGCGCGACTATCTGCTCTTCGCCGCGTTCGCCGCCCCGAACTTCCTGTTCCTGCTTCTCTTCGCCTACTGGCCGGTGGTCTACAACGCCTATCTCAGCCTGACCGACTGGGACATGATCTCCCCGGCCAAGGACTTCGTCGGTCTCGGCAACTACGCCGACCTGCTGACCGACCCGGACTTCCGCGCCACCTTGTGGATCACCGTCCTCTTCGTCGTCGGCATCGTGGCCGGAGGCATCGTCCTGGGGCTGGCCACCGCGCTGCTCCTCAACCAGAAGCTGCGCGGCCGGAACGTGGTGCGGACGCTGACCTTCGCCCCGTATGTGCTCTCCGGGGCCGCCGTCGGCACCCTGTGGCTGTTCGTGTTCGACCCCAACTACGGACTGATACGCCCGCTGATGGACCCGCTCGGGCTCACCGCCCCGGCGATGATGACCGACTCGAAGTGGGCGCTGACCGGCCTGATCCTGGTCTACCTCTGGAAGAACACCGGATTCGTCGCCGTGGTCTATCTCGCCGGGCTCCAGGGCCTGCCCAGGGAGGTGTACGAGGCGGCCGCCCTGGATGGCGCCGGGCCGTGGACGCGGCTGCGCCGGATCACCCTCCCGCTGCTCTCACCCGTCACCTTCTTCCTCCTGGTGACCTGCACCATCAGCACCTTCCAGGCGTTCGACGTGCTGGCCATGATGACCAGCGGCGGACCGGGCACCTCCACCTCCACCCTCAGCTGGTTCATCTACGACCAGGGATTCCGCGCCTTCGACGCGGGGCGCGCCGCCGCCGGCGCGATGATCATGTTCGCGGTGCTGCTGCTGATCACCGCCGGGCAGGCCCGCTACCTCGAGCGAAAGGTGCACTACCAGTGACCGCCCTCGACCCGGCGGCGCCCTCCCGCCGCCCCGGCGGCCGGGCCCGGCGCCTGGGCCTGTACGCGCTCCTCGTCCTGGTCGCCTTCATCGCGGCCGGCCCGCTGTACTGGCTGGCCTCCTCGGCGCTGAAGACCAACCCCCAGATCTACGCCTATCCGCCCCACTGGGTCCCCACCGACCTGCGCTGGAGCAACTTCTCCGACGCCTGGAACGCCGCCCCCTTCGACCGGTTCTTCCTCAACTCCCTCGTGGTCTCGGTCGTCGGCACCGCCATCGAGCTGTGCTCCGCGCTGCTGTGCGCGTACGCCTTCGTCTTCCTGCCCTTCCCCGGCAAGAAGTGGCTGTTCCTCTTTCTGCTGGGCGCCATGATGGTCCCCGGCCATGTCACCCTGCTGCCGAACTTCCTGACCGTCGCCCAGCTGGGCTGGGTCAACACCTGGGCGGGCCTGATCGCCCCGGGCCTCGGGTCGGTCTTCGGCACCTTCCTGCTGCGCCAGCACATGCTGACGCTCCCCAAGGAGGTCATGGACGCGGCCCGGATCGACGGTGCGGGCCATCTGCGCACGCTCTTCCGCGTCGTGCTGCCCATGTCACGGCCCATGGTGATCACCGTCGCGATCGTGGTCATGGTGACCAAGTGGAACGACTTCATCTGGCCGCTGATCGTGACCAGCAGCGCCGATATGCGCACCCTCCCCGTCGGCCTCCTCTTCCTGCGGGACCAGGAGACGTACGCCAACTGGGGCGCCATCCTGGCCGGCACGGTGATGGTGATCCTGCCGGTGCTCGTCGTCTTCTTCATCGCCCAGCGCTACATCATCGCCGGGCTGACCCAGGGAGCCGGGAAGTGAGCCAGAGCCTCCCCAGCCGCCGGCGCTTCCTCACCCTCGCGGCCGGGGCGCCCACGGCCGCCGCGCTGCTGAGCGCCTGCTCCACCACCACCGGGCCGGTGGACCAGCCGGGCGGATCGGTCCCCGACCGCTACTCCGGGCGCACCCGCGTCGTCCTGTGGTCCACCTTCGCGGACGTGCCCGGCCGCGCCCTCCAGGAGCTCGCCGACACGTTCAACCGCGACCAGCGCGACATCTATGTGGAGGTCCAGTTCCAGGGCACGTACGACGAGTGCGCCCAGAAGGCGGTCGTCGGGCTGCTCGCCGGCCAGGCGCCCGACCTGTGCGTGCTGTCCGATGTGAAGTGGTACCGCTTCTACTTCGGGGACGCGCTCGAGCCCTGGGACGACTACATCGACCCCGGCGAGCTGCGCGCCACCTACAACGCCAAGCTGCTGGGGGAGGGGCGCGTCAAGGGCCACCACTGGTGGCTTCCGCTGGCCCGCTCCACCCCGCTCTTCTATTTCAACCGCACCCTCTTCAAGAAGGCCGGGGTGCCCGACCGGGCGCCCGAGACCTGGGAGGAGATGTACGGCTGGGCCAAGGAGATCACCCAACTGAAGACCCAGGGCAAGCGGGTCGCCCTGGAGGCGTACCAGAAGATCGACGGGGACTGGCAGTTCCAGTGCACCGCCTGGCAGTGGGGCGGCGCCTACTCCAACGGCCTGGACGTGGCCATCGACCAGGAGGCCACCGTCGCGGCGGGGGAGTGGCAGCGCAGGCTGGTCCACCGGGACCGCATCGCCTATATGTCCACCGACCCGGCGGGCGACATGGGCAACCAGCTGATCGCCACCCTGATCACCTCCACCGGCGGGCTGCGGAAGATCTCCGAGATGGCCAAGGCGGGCGGCTGGGAGCTGGGCACCGGATTCCTGCCTCGCCACAAGGAGTTCGGGGTGACCACGGGCGGCGGCGGGCTCGGCATGTTCAAGCGGGTGCCCAAGGAGCGCAAACAGGCGGCGGCGGAGTTCGTACGCTTCCTGGCGCGGCCTGAGAACGCGGCCCAGTGGACCGTCCAGACCGGCTATATGCCGGTGGTCCCGGCCGCCACCGAGTCCCCCGCGCTGGCCAAGCTGCTCACGGAGGACCCCAACTTCTCCACCGCGGTGAAGCAACTGCCCCACACCCGCAAGGGCGACCAGGTGCGGATGATGGTGCCCAACGCCAATGTCCAGATCTACACCGGGCTACAGAAGATCTGGACCGGTAACACCCCCGCGCACCAGGCGTTCTCCGATGTCGCCACGCGGCTGCGCAAGGGAGTGGACCGGCACCGTGAGTCCATCGAGGAGCACCTGTGACACCGTCCCAAGCCGCCACGCCACGCCCCTTGGTCTACGGACACCGGGGCGCCAGGGCCGATGAGCCGGAGAACACCCTGCGATCCTTCCGCCACGCGCACCGGGTCGGCGCCGAGGGCGTCGAGCTGGATGTGCGGGTGTCCCGTGACGGCCACCTCGTGGTGATCCACGACGCCACGGTGGATCGCACCACCGACGGCACGGGCGAGGTCGCCGCGCTCTTCCTGGCCGAGCTGCGGGAGCTCGACGCCGGAGGGGGCGAGCGGATCCCCACGCTCGGCGAGGCCCTGGACGCCTTCCCCGGACTGGTGCAGGTGGAGATCAAGGCCCCCGAGGCGGTGGCCGCGCTGGCCGAGTCCGACCGGCGCGACCCCCTGCCCCCGCGCGTGGTGCTGACCTCCTTCCACGCCGAGATACTCGACCACGCCGCGCGGCTGCTGCCCCGGGTGGAACGGGGGCTGATCACCGCCCACCCCACGGAGGAACTGCCCGCGCGGGCCGCGGAGGTGAAGGCCACCTGGGTCTGCCCGGAGCTGCGGCCCGAGCTGACGGTCGGCCTGGTCGAGCGCTGCCACGCCCAGGGGCTGCGGGTCGACGCCTGGCCGGCCGCCGACCCGGAGCGGCTGGCGCGCTGCGTGGCCCTGGGCGCCGACGCGGTCACCACCGACCATCCCGCGCTGATCGACGATTGGCTACGGGCGGTCTGACCGCCCGCAGCCGTCGGCCGATTGGCCGGGATGCCAAGCGACCCCGGCGAAGTAGAGGCACGTCCCTGCGCCGCCTGGCACGGCACCTCGCTGCGTTGTCGGACTCGCCCGAGTAGGCCCACTACGAGGGCGATCCTCCGCCTTGCGATGCACCGCGCCAGACAACGCAGGTACCCACCCCTACTTCCCCGGGGCCGCTTAGGCCCGGACGCCGCCTCGGCGGATGCGGCGTCCGGGCCCACGGCCCTTCCGTATTGTTGGAACACGTTCTACCGTGCCCCTCGATTCCAGCGCCGTCGCGGCGGACGCGAGACTCCAGGAGGGGCCGTGCACCTCGACTACACCCCCGAGCAGCGGCAACTGCGCACCGAACTGCGCGCGTACTTCACCGAGCTGGTCCCGGACAACGCCTACGCCCGCTACGCCGACCCCGCCGGACAGAAGCGGTTCTACCGCGAGACCATCCGCCGCCTCGGCGCGGACGGCTGGCTGGGCGTGGGCTGGCCGCGGGAGTACGGCGGGCGCGGCCTGGGCCCTGTGGAGCAGTTCATCTTCTTCGACGAGGCCGCCCAGGCGGGCGTACCGCTGCCCCTCATGGCGCTCAACACCGTCGGGCCCACCCTGATGCGCCACGGCACCGGTGAGCAGAAAGAGTACTTCCTGCCGAAGATCCTCTCCGGTGAGATCGACTTCGCCATCGGCTACAGCGAGCCAGACGCGGGCACCGACCTCGCCTCGCTCAAGACCCGCGCGGTGCGCGAGGGCGATCCCCACACCGGCCACTACACGGTCAACGGCCAGAAGACCTGGACCACCAACGGCGACACCGCCGACTGGGTCTGGCTCGCGGTGCGCACCGACCCCGACGCCAAGCCCCACAAGGGCATCAGCATCCTGCTCGTGCCGACCAGCGACCCCGGCTACTCCTGCACCGTCATCAACACCCTCGCCTCCCACGACACCACGGCCAGCTACTACGAGAACATCCGGGTGCCGGCCACCCGCCGGGTCGGCGCGGAGAACGAGGGCTGGCGGCTGATCACCACCCAGCTCAACTACGAGCGCGTCACCCTCGCCGCCCACGGCACGATGGCCATCCGCGCCCTGCGCGGCGTCCAGCAGTGGGCCGCCGACACCAAGCTCGCGGACGGCCGCCGCGTCATCGACCTGGGCTGGGTGCGCGGGCGGCTGGCCCGCACCCACGCCAGGCTGGACGCCATGAAGCTGCTCAACTGGCAGATGGTGGACGCCCTCCAGCGCGAGGCGCTCACCCCCCAGGACGCCTCCGCGGTCAAGGTGTACGGCTCCGAGGCGCGCCGCGACGCCTACGCCTGGCTGATGGAGGTCGTCGGCGCGGCAGGCCCGCTCAAGGAGGGCTCGACGGGCGCGGTGCTCCACGGCGAGCTGGAGCGCGGCTACCGCAGCAGCGTGGTGTTCACCTTCGGCGGCGGCAACAACGAGGTGCAGCGGGAGATCATCTCCTGGATCGGCCTGGGGATGCCGAGGGTGCGCCGTTAGCTCCTCATCCGTGTTCCCGGGCCCCTTCCGCCCGCGGCCCACCCGCACCGGAGCCCTGCTGCTCCGGCGGCAGCGCCGAGCGGGCCGGATCTGAACGGTGGGCCACCCGCGGAGGCGCTGCACCCGCGCGCGGTGCGCGGCGTCACCCGGAACTCCGACTTCCGTAAGGACGTCTGAGGCCGGCCGCTGCGCATCGCCCGCCTCATCGCCTTTCTGTGCAGACCTCCCGTTCACCCCCTGCTGGTGCCGGCGCGCGCGGTGCTGTGGGGGCGCGTCGCGGCGCTCGCCTGCGCGAGTCTGCCCCCGTACGCCCATGAGCTGTACGGCCGCCCGGCGCCCACGCCCGCCGGGCGGGTGCTGCGCCGCATTCCGCCCCCCTCCGGTGGCAGCTGCCGCCCCAGCACATCCTGCGGGCCGTCGAGCGTCGGTCTACAAGTTGCGCCAAAACGCCGCCATACTGGACAACGGGGATGCGCCGGGGGCTCGCTGACGAGCCGTCGGCTTTCACGGGGGCGGCGGGGCGGCACTCCCGCCGGAGTCAGGGGGACCATGGCGGAAACCAGACTGATCCAGGGCCGGTACAGATTGCTCGATCTCATCGGGCGCGGGGGCATGGGCGAGGTGTGGCGGGCGCTCGACGAGTCGCTCGGGCGGCGCGTCGCCGTCAAGTGCCTCAAGCCGATGGGGCAGCAGCGGGACCCGTCCTTCATGGACGTGCTGCGTGAGCGGTTCCGCCGCGAGGCGCGGGTCGCGGCGTCGCTACAGCACCGCGGGGTGACCGTGGTGCACGACTTCGGGGAGCACGAGGGCGTTCTGTATCTGGTGATGGAGCTGCTGGAGGGGCGCAACCTCAGCCAGCTGCTGGAGGACAACGAGCGGCGACCGCTGCCCGTCCCTGATGTCCTGGACATGGCCGGCCAGCTCGCCGTCGCCCTCGCGTACACCCACGATCAGGGGATCGTCCACCGCGACCTGAAGCCCGCCAACATCATGCGGCTGGCCGACGGCTCGGTGAAGATCTGCGATTTCGGCATCGCCCGGCTCGGCCATGACATCGACTTCACGGCCCGGCTGACCGGGACGGGCATCGCCATGGGCACCCCGCACTACATGTCGCCCGAGCAGATCGCGGATGGGTCCGTCGACCACCGCAGTGATCTGTACTCCCTGGGCTGTGTGCTGTACGAACTGGCCACCGGCGCGCCGCCGTTCCATCTCGACGACGCCTGGGCGGTGCTCGTCGGCCACCGCGACACCCCGCCCGAGCCGCCGCGCCGGCACCGGCCCGAGATCCCTGAGCTCTTTGAGCGGGCGATCCTCGACCTGCTCGCCAAGGACCCCGAGGACCGCCCGCGCGACGCCTCCGACCTGGCCAAGCGGATCGCCCTGGCCCGCGCGACCTGGGGCGCCGGGCAGCCCCTCGTCCCGGAGTGGACCCTGCCAGGCCCCGGCGCGGGGCTCCCCGCGGAGCTCCCCGCGCGGCGGCCGCCGCAGCTGCCCGACTGGGCCCGGCACATGACCGCCGGCACCGCGGCGGACCCGGCCGGCCGGGCCGGGGCGCGGCCGGGCCCCCCGGGCGAGGCCGCCGCGCTCACCGGGGCGTGGACCGGCGGGGGAGTGGGGGCGGGCGGGCTCACCGGGGCGTGGGCCGGCGGCCCGGCGCCGCCGCTCGCCGCGCCGCCGCTCGCGCCCGCCGGTGAGCCCCCGCCGCCGAGCCTGCTCGCCGCGCTCGCCGTCCGGCACACCGTCGGGATGAGCCTGGCCTTACAGGGCCGCTGGGAGGAGGCGGGCCGGACGCACCGGGAGGTCGCCGCCGAGCGGGAGCGCGTGCTCGGCCCCGACCACCCCGACACCCTGATCAGCCGTTACGAGGCGGCCTTCGCCCTCGGGCGGCTGGGCCGCCACGGCGACGCGCTGGGCGAGTACGGGCAGGTGGCGGCGGGCCGCGAGCGGGTGCTCGGGCCCGAGCACCCGGACACGCTGGCCGCCCGGCAGGAGACCGCGTTCGCGCTGAGCCGCCTCGGCCGTCACTTCGAGGCCCACCAGGTCTACGCCGCCGTGCTCGCGACCCGCGAGCGGACGATGGGCGCCGAGCACCCCGACACCCTGCGCTGCCGCCACAACCTGGCCTTCAACCTCGGCCGCCTGGGGCGGCTCGAGGACTGCCACCGGGTGGCCCGCGAGGTGGCCGCCGCCCGAGCCCGGGTGCTGGGCCCCGACCACCCCGACACCCTGGTCACCCGCTACGAGGTCGCGTACGCCCTCGGCCGGCTGGGCCGCTGGAGCGAGGCGCTGCACATCTACCAGGAGGTGGCCGACGCCCGCGGCAGGACCCTCGGCCGCGAGCACCCGGACGCCCTCGCGGCCCGCTACGAGGTCGGTATCAGCCTGGGCCGGCTCGGCCGCAGCGCGGAGGCCCTGGCCCTCTACCGCGCCCTCGTCGACGACCGCACCCGCGCCCAGGGCCCCACCGACCCCGAGACCCTGCGCGCCCGGCACGGCCTCGGTGTCAATCTGGGCCGCCTCGGCCACTGGGAGGAGGCCCTGGCCGAGGCTCGCGACGTCTCCACCCTCCGGGAGCGGACGCTGGGTCCGGACCACCCCGACACCCTGGTCAGCTGCCGGGAGGTGGCGGTGGCCCTCGGCTGGCTCGGCAACTGGACCGACGCCCTGGAGCTCTACCGCCGGGTCGCCCGGGCCCGCGAGGACGTCCTGGGCGCGGATCACCCCGACGCCCTCGCCAGCCTGGGCGACGAGGCCCAGTGCCTGGAGCAGTTGGGGCGGCGCGAGGAGGCCGTCGAGCTGTACCGGCGGATGGCCTCGGTGCGGCGCCGTCAGGGGTGAGACCGCCTCGCCGCGTCCTGGCCCCGGCGATCACCGCGTGCTAGTGAGGAGGTATGCCTCACAGCGACGCGTACGACGCCGTCATCGTCGGGGGCGGCCACAACGGGCTGGTCGCCGCCGCCTACCTCGCCCGCGCCGGCCGCAGGGTGCTGCTCATGGAGCGGCTCGACCACACCGGCGGAGCCGCCGTCTCCACGCGCCCCTTCGCCGGGGTCGACGCTCGGCTCTCCCGCTACTCGTACCTGGTGAGCCTGCTCCCGCGGCGGATCGTGGACGACCTGGGCCTGCGCTTCTCCGTCGCCGAGCGGACCGTGTCCTCGTACACCCCCACCGTCCGGGACGGGCGGCCCACCGGGCTGCTGGTGGGCGGCGACGAGGCCCGCACCCGCGCGTCGTTCGCCCGGCTGACCGGCTCGGACCGGGAGTACGAGTCCTGGCAGCGCTTTTACGGAATGACCCGGCACGTGGCCGAGCGGGTGTTCCCGACGCTCACCGAACCGCTGCCCACGCGCGAGGCGCTGCGCGCGCGGGTGGGCGACGAGACCGCCTGGCGGGCGCTGTTCGAGCGGCCGCTCGGCGAGGCGGTCGAGGAGGCGTTCGAGGACGACCTGGTGCGCGGCGTGGTCCTCACCGACGGCCTGATCGGCACCTTCACCCACGCCCATGACCCGTCGCTGCGTCAGAACCGCTGCTTCCTCTACCACGTGATCGGCGGCGGCACCGGCGACTGGAACGTCCCGGTGGGCGGGATGGGCGCGCTGACCGACGCGCTGGCGGACGCGGCGCTCGCGGCGGGCGCCCGGATCGCCACCGGATGCGAGGTGACGGCCATCGCCACCGACGGAAGGGACGCGGAGGTGATGTTCCGTGACGGGGAGGGCGAGGGCCTGGTGGGCGCCCGGCATGTGCTGGTCGGCGCCGCCCCGCAGGAGCTGGCCAGGCTGCTGGGCGACGAGTCGCCCGCCCCGCCCGTCGAGGGCGCGCAGCTCAAGGTGAACATGCTGCTGCGGCGGCTGCCCGCGCTGCGCGACCCCGGCGTCGACCCGCGCGATGCGTTCGCCGGGACGTTCCACATCGCCGAGGGCTATGGCGACCTGGAGGCCGCCTACCGCCAGGCCGCGGCGGGCGCCCTGCCCATGAGGCCCCCCTCGGAGATCTACTGCCACTCGCTGACCGACCCGTCGATCCTGGCCCCCGAGCTGGCCCGGCAGGGCTACCAGACCCTGACCCTGTTCGGGCTGCACGCCCCCGCGCGGCTCTTCGCCGCCGACCACGACGTGGCGCTCGCGGCGCTGCTGGAGGCCACCCTCGAACTGCTCGACGCCGAGATCGCCGAGCCGATCGCCGACTGTCTGGCGTACGACGCCGAGGGGATGCCCTGCATCGAGGCGAAGAGCCCGCTGGACCTGGAGCGCGAGCTGCGGCTGCCCGGCGGCAACATCTTCCACCGCGAGCTGGCGTTCCCGTACGCCCAGGAGGGCACCGGCCGCTGGGGCGTGGAGACGCGCCACGCCAATGTGCTGCTGTGCGGCGCGGGCGCGGTGCGCGGCGGCGGGGTCAGCGGGATCCCGGGGCACAACGCGGCCATGGCGGTCCTCGGCAGGTGACCGGGCCCGAAAAGAATCCGACGCAGCCAAAGAATCTGACGTAGCGTCAGAAAAACTCTTCCTTCGTCCGGCCCGCTGCGGCATCCTGCCGCCCATGGAGACGGAGTTGAGCAAAAGGCTGGGTGTCGAGCACGCCATCTTCGGCTTCACGCCGTTCCCGGCCGTGGCCGCCGCGATCACCCGGGCCGGCGGGTTCGGCGTGCTCGGCGCGGTCCGCTACGGCGCGGCGGACGAGCTGGCGCGCGACCTCGACTGGATGCAGGAGCACACCGACGGCAAGCCGTACGGCGTGGACGTCGTCATGCCCGCGAAGAAGGTCGAGGGGGTGACCGAGGCGGACATCGAGGCGATGATCCCCGAAGGACACCGCCGGTTCGTCCGGGAGACCCTCGCCAAACACGGCGTGCCCGAACTCTCCGAGGGCGAGGCCTCCGGCTGGCGGATCACCGGCTGGCTGGAGCACGTCGCCCGCAGCCAGCTGGACGTCGCCTTCGAATACCCCGTGAAGCTGCTGGCCAACGCCCTCGGCTCACCGCCCGCCGACGTCGTCGAGCGCGCCCACGGCAAGGGAATCCTCGTTGCCGCGCTCGCGGGCAGCGCCCGCCACGCGCTCCACCACAAGGACGCGGGGCTCGACATCGTGGTCGCACAGGGTTACGAGGCCGGCGGCCACACCGGCGAGATCGCCTCCATGGTCCTCACCCCCGAGGTGGTGCGGGCCGTGGACCCGCTGCCCGTGCTCGCGGCCGGCGGCATCGGCAGCGGCGAACAGATCGCCGCCGGGCTCGCCCTCGGCGCGCAGGGCGTCTGGCTCGGCTCCATCTGGCTCACCACCGACGAGGCCGCCCTCACCTCGCCCGCGCTCACCCGCAAGCTGCTGGCGGCGGGGTCCGGCGACACCGTCCGCTCCCGCGCCCTCACCGGCAAGCCCGCCCGGCAGCTGCGCACCGAGTGGACCGACGCCTGGGAGGACTCCGAGGGCCCGGACCCGCTGCCGATGCCGCTCCAGGGGCTGCTCGTGGCCGAGGCCGTCTCCCGCATCCAGAAGTACGAGGTGGAGCCGCTGCTCGGCACGCCGGTCGGGCAGATCGTCGGCCGGATGAACACCAAGCGCCCCGTGCAGGCCGTCTTCGACGATCTGACCCGCGGCTTCGAGCGCGCCATCGACCGCGTCAACCGCATCGCCGGGCGGGCCTGAGCCCGCCGTGACCCCTGTCGCCCCTGCCTGACACGCCGCCAGAAGGAGGACCGGACCCTCATGTCCCGTACACCCAACGGCTTCTGGGCCCAGGCCGCGCTCGAACCCGACCGCGCCGTACTCGTCGCCCCGGACGGCGAGGAGTGGACCGCCGCCCGGCTGCACGCCGCCTGCAACCGGCTCGTCGGCGGGCTGCGCGCCGCGGGGCTGCGGCGGGGCGACGCCTTCGCGGTGGTGCTGCCCAACGGCGTCGAGTTCTTCACGGCCGCGCTCGCCGCCACCCAGGCCGGGTTCTACCTGGTGCCCGTCAACCACCACCTGGTCGGCCCTGAGATCGCCTGGATCGTCTCGGACTCCGGCGCGAAGGTGCTCATCGCCCACGAGCGCTTCGGCGAACAGGCCACCCTGGCCGCCGACGAGGCCGGGCTGCCCGCCGACCAGCGCTACGCGGTCGGCGCCGTCGGCGGCTTCCGCCCGTACGCCGAGCTGCTGGAAGGAGAGGCCGAGGAGCCGCCCGCCGACCGCGAGCTGGGCTGGGTGATGAACTACACCTCCGGAACGACGGGCCGCCCGCGCGGCATCCGGCGCGCGCTGACCGGCGTCCCGCCCGAGGAGGCCAACCTCGGCGGCTTCCTGCGCATCTTCGGCATCAAACCCCGCGACGAGGAGCCCGACAACGTCCATCTGGTGTGCTCACCGCTCTACCACACCGCGGTGCTCCAGTTCGCCTCCTCCTCCCTGCACATCGGCCACCGGCTGGTCCTCATGGACAGGTGGACGCCCGAGGAGATGCTGCGCCTCATCGACACCCAGCGCTGCACCCACACCCACATGGTTCCCACCCAGTTCCACCGGCTGCTGGCGCTGCCCGAAGAGGTCAGGCGGCGCTACGACGTGTCCTCGATGCGCCACGCCATCCACGGGGCCGCGCCCTGCCCCGACCACATCAAGCGGGCGATGATCGACTGGTGGGGCGCTTGCGTCGAGGAGTACTACGCGGCCAGTGAGGGCGGCGGCGCCTTCGCCACCGCCGAGGACTGGCTCAAGAAGCCGGGGACGGTCGGCAAGCCCTGGCCCATCAGCGAACTGGCGATCTTCGACGACGAGGGCAACCGGCTCCCCGCCGGCGAACTCGGCACCGTCTACATGCGGATGAGCACCGGCGGCTTCGCGTACCACAAGGACGAGGCCAAGACGCGCAAGAACCGCATCGGCGACTTCTTCACCGTCGGCGACCTCGGCCTGCTCGACGAGGACGGCTATCTCTACCTCCGCGACCGCAAGATCGACCTGATCATCTCGGGCGGCGTCAACATCTACCCGGCCGAGATCGAGGCCGAGCTGCTCACCCACCCCGCCGTCGCGGACGCCGCCGCCTTCGGCATCCCGCACGAGGACTGGGGCGAGGAGGTCAAGGCGGTCGTGGAGCCCGCCCCCGGCCAGGAGCCTGGGCCCGCGCTGGAGCGGGCGCTGCTCGCCCACTGCGAGGCGCGGCTGGCGGGATACAAGCGCCCCAAGTCGGTGGACTTCGTGGCCGAGATGCCACGGGACCCCAACGGCAAGCTCTACAAGCGGCGGCTGCGCGAGCCGTACTGGAAGGGACGTGAGCGAGCGATGTGACGCGGGTAGTCTCGGCCGTATGCACACACTTGACACGGTCGAGGTGGCCGGGATCGAACTGGCCTACCGGGTCTGGGGGGAGCGTGCGGCTCCCCCCGTCCTGCTGCTGGCCGGCCTCGGCGGGGACGGCGCCGACTGGCTGGGAATCGCTCCCGAACTCGCGCGCACCCGGTGCGTCTACGCCCTCGATCTGCGCGGCCACGGGGCCAGCGACTGGCCCGGGGACTACGCCCTGGAGCGGGTGAGCGACGACGTCGCCGGCTTTCTCGGGGCCCTCGGCCTGACCCGGGCCTCGGTCGTCGGACACTCCTACGGCGGCGTGGTCGGCTACCTCCTCGCCCAGCGCCACCCCGCCCTCGTCGAGCGGCTGGTGATCGAGGACGCCCCGCCGCTGTGGCCCCAGGACCCGCCGCTGGAGGTGCCCGAGCGCCCGGAGGGGCGGCAGGCCTTCGACTGGGCGGTCAAGACCCAGTTCACCGAGCAGCGCAACGCGCCCGATCCGCGATGGATCGACGGGCTCTCGGCGATCACCGCCCCGACCCTGCTGATCGGCGGCGGCCCGGACAGCCACATCCCACAGGAGCTGCTGGCCGACATGGCCGAGCGGATACCCGACTGCCGCCTGGTCACCATCGACGCAGGACATCTCGTCCACGAGACGCGCCCCGGGGAGTTCCTGGCCGAGGTGCGCCCCTTCCTGGAGGCAGGGGAGTGACGCTGAACGCGACCCTGCGCCACGCGCTGACCGCCGCCGCGGCCCTCGGGCTGCTGGCCACGGCGGCGCCCGGCGCGACCGCGGCTCCGGCCGTCTCCGCCGCCGCTCCGGCCTCGGTTTCCGCGCCGGCGCTTCCGTACGGGCGGCTGCTGCCGATCGCCGACCTGTCCGCCCAGCGACTGCTGACCGCCGATCAGGTGGCGCAGGCGAAGTATCGATATGCGGCTCCGCCGCGCGGGGGCACGGACAGCCCCATCGACGACCCCGAGCGGGAGCGGCAGGTGCTGGAGGCGGTGGCCGAGCAGGCCCGCGCGCTGGGCGCGGACCCGGAGGCCACGGTGCGGATCTTCCGCGACCAGATCGAGGCCAACAAGCTCGTCCAGCGCGGCCTGTACCGCCGTTGGGAGGCCGACCCCACCCAGGCGCCCACCGAGCGCCCCGACCTCTCCAAGGTCCGCCTGGAGATCAACCGGATCAACGGCGAGCTGGTGCGGGCCATCGCGGACTCGGCGCGAGCCAGGGCCGAGCCGTCCTGCGCGGGGTGGCTGACCGTGGCCGCGGTGCGGGTACGCCACGACAGGCGGCTGGACGCGCTGCACACGGTGGCGCTGGAGCGGGCGCTGCGGTCGGTGTGCGCGCCGAACGGAACCTGACCGCGGCGGCCTCCCGCGCGGATCCGGGGGCCGCACCTCGACCGCCTCGCCGCCGTACGCCTCCGGGCCGCGCACCTCGCCCCGGGCACGGGGAGTACGGTGTCGCGCCCGGTGGCTACCGCCGGCGCGGTCAGGAGTCGGCCGGGGCGTTCGCCGCGATGTCCCTCGCCCAGCGGTAGTCCGCCTTGCCGCTGGGCGAGCGCTGGATGTGGTCGCTGAAGACGACCGTACGCGGGATCTTGTAGCCCGCAAGCCGGTCGCGGCAGTGTGCCCGTACGGCGTCGGCCGTGAGCCGGTCCGCCCCCTGGCGGGGCTGGACGACGGCCGCGACGCGGCTGCCCCAGCGCTCGTCCGGCACGCCCGCCACCAGCGCGTCGTACACATCCGGATGGGCCTTGAGCGCCTGCTCGACCTCCTCCGGATAGACCTTCTCGCCGCCGGTGTTGATGCACTGCGAGCCGCGCCCGAGCACCGTGATCACGCCGTCCTCGTCGACCGTGCCCATGTCGCCGAGCAGCACCCAGCGCGCGCCGTCCGCCTCGAAGAACGTCTCGGCGGTTTTCTTCGGGTCGTTGTAGTAGCCGAGCGGCACATGGCCGCGCTGGGCGATGCGGCCGGGTTCACCGGGCGCCACGGGCCGGTGGGTGGCCGGATCGATCACCGAGGTACGGGTGTTGACCCGCAGCCGGAACCCCTTCTCGGGGCCCGCGTCCTCGGTGGCGGTGCCGTTGAAACCGGACTCCGAGGAGCCGAAGTTGTTCAGCAGCATGGTGTGCGGCGCCAGCTCCGAGAACTGGTCCCGCACGGTGTCCGACAGGACCGCGCCGGAGCTGCTGACGCTGAACAGCGAGGAGCAGTCGGTGCCCTTGAGGGGGCCGGTCAGGGCGTCCACCAGCGGGCGCAGCATCGCGTCGCCGACCAGTGAGACGCTGGTGACCTTCTCCTTCTCGATCGTGCGCAGTACGTCTTCGGGCGCGAACTTACGGTGGATGACCACCTTCTGGCCGAAGTTGAAGCCGATGAAGGCCGTGAGCGTGGAGGTGCCGTGCATCAGCGGCGGGGTGGGGAAGAACACCAGTCCCTCGCCGCCCGCCGCCACCCGCTCGGCCAGCTCCTCGGGCCTGCCGACCGGCTCGCCGGTGGGCGAGCCGCCGCCGAGCCCGGAGAAGAACAGGTCCTCCTGCCGCCACATCACGCCCTTGGGCATGCCCGTGGTGCCACCGGTGTAGATGATGAACCGGTCGTCGGCGGAGCGCGCCGGGAAGTCGCGCTCGGGCGAGCCCGAGGCCTCGGCCTCCTCGAAGGACACGGGCGCGGGGTCCGGGACGGGGCCGTCCCCGGCCGGGGCATTGGCCCGGCCGACCCGCACGAGATGGCGCAGGGTGTCGGTGCGGGGGAGCGCGGCGGCCACCCGGTCGCCGAACTCGGCGTCGTACACCAGTGCCGCCAGGTCGGCGTCCCGGTAGAGATAGACCAACTCGTCTTCCACGTAGCGGTAGTTGACGTTCACCGGCACGGCCCGGATCTTCAGACAGGCGAGTGAGGTCTGGAGGTATTCGACGCCGTTGTACAGATGCAGGCCGACGTGTTCGCCCGGCGCGATGCCGGCGGTGTCCCGCAGATGGTGGGCGAGCCGGTTGGCGGCCGCGTCCAGCTGGGCGTAGGTCAGCCGCCGCTCGGCCCCGGTGCCGGGGTGGTCGATGTACACCAGCGCCTCTCTGTCGGGCACCGTGTCGACGATCGACTCGAACAGGTCGGCAAGGTTGTACTCCACGGCTCCTCCTGACCTGACATCGGGCGGCATGGCGGTCATTGGAGCGCCGTCCGGAAGAGATGTGAAGGCACATGGCCAATAAATCTGACTGGGCATCAGATTTCTCTTGAAGTCGCCCCGCGGCTCCTGCAACCTGTTCTAGGTCGAGACGGGAGGACTGCCGTGACAAGCGGGACCGAACATCTGACGGTGGAGCGCGCCGGCGCGACGCTGGTGCTCACCCTGAACCGTCCGGAGGCCAAGAACGCGCTCTCGCTGCCGATGCTGGTCGGCCTCCACGACGGCTGGGCCCAGGCCGACGCGGACGACGACATCAGGTCGGTGGTGCTCACCGGGGCCGGCGGGTCCTTCTGCGCGGGCATGGACCTCAAGGCCCTCGCGGGCGGCGGCGGGATGGCCGGAGAGCACTACCGGGACCGCCTCAAGGCCGACCCCGACCTGCACTGGAAGGCCATGCTCCGGCACCACCGGCCGCGCAAGCCGGTGATCGCCGCCGTCGAGGGACACTGCGTGGCGGGCGGCACGGAGATCCTCCAGGGCACCGACATCCGCGTCGCCGGGCGCGGCGCCACCTTCGGGCTCTTCGAGGTCAGGCGCGGGCTGTTCCCCATCGGCGGCTCCACGGTCCGCCTCGCCCGCCAGGTGCCCCGCACCCACGCGCTGGAGATGCTGCTGACCGGCCGCCCGTACACCGCCGAGGAGGCCGAGCGGATCGGGCTGATCGGCCGGGTCGTGCCCGACGGCACCGCCCTTCGGACGGCCCTGGACATCGCCGAGCTGATCAACGCCAATGGCCCCCTCGCCGTCGAGGCCGTCAAGGCGTCCGTCTACGAGACGGCGGAGCTGACCGAAGCCGACGGCCTGAAGTCCGAACTCGAACGCGGCTGGCCCATCTTCGCCACCGCCGACGCGAAGGAGGGCTCCAAGGCCTTCGCGGAGAAGCGACCGCCGGTCTACCGACGGGCCTGAGCACCCATGCCGCGCGGCGAGTGAGCCGAAGGGGCGCGGCCGCTGTCGAAAGGGAGAGCGCGCGGAGGCCGCGAGGTACGAGCGGCTGAGCACGGTCGACCGTCGACAGGGGCTGTAGCGCCCCGGGCGAACGAGCCTGGAAACAGAGGAGAGGCACACCATGACACCGGCTCCCATGCCCGAGGTGCTTTCCGCCCCTCTGGTTGTCGAGTTCCCCTTCACCCGCTCCCTCGGCCCCGTCCAGAGCGCGTTTCTGACCGGACTGCGCGAACGCGCCGTGCTCGGCGTACGGACCGCCGACGGCCGGGTGCTGGTACCCCCCGTCGAGTACGACCCCGTCACCGCCGAGGAGATCCGCGACCTCGTCGAGGTCGCCGCCACCGGCACCGTCACCACCTGGGCCTGGAACCCCGCGCCGCGCCGCGGACAGCCCCTCACCACCCCCTTCGCCTGGGTGCTGGTGCGGCTCGACGGCGCCGACACCGCCCTCCTCCACGCCCTCGACGCACCCGGCCCCGAGGCCGTCCGCACCGGCCTGCGGGTGCGCGTCCGCTGGGCGCCGGAGCGCACCGGCGCCATCACCGACATCGCCTGCTTCGAGCCGTACGAGAGCGAGCCCGACCCGCGAACCACCCCGCACGGCGGCGAGTTCACCGACCCCGTCCAGGGGATCGTGGCGCCCGCCCGCCTGGACTACGTGTACTCGCCCGGCCGCGCCCAGTCCCGCTATATCGCCGCCCTCTCCGGCCGGCGGACCGTGGGGGAGCGCTGCCCAACCTGCCGCAAGGTGTATGTCCCGCCCCGCGGCGCCTGCCCCACCTGCGGCGTCGCGACCGACGAACAGGTCGAGGTCGGCCCGCGCGGCACCGTCACCACCTACTGCATCGTCAACATCAAGGCGAAGAACCTCGAGATCGAGGTGCCGTACGTCTACGCGCACATCGCCCTGGACGGCGCCGACCTCGCCCTCCACGGCCGCATCGGCGGCATCCCCTACGACCAGGTCCGGATGGGGCTGCGCGTCGAGCCGGTGTGGACCGAGGGCGGGCGCTACCCCGACCACTACCGCCCCACCGGCGAGCCCGACGCGGACTACGACACCTACAAGGAGCTGCTGTGAACCCGAGGCCCGTCGCCATCGTGGCGTTCGCACAGACCCGCCACCGGCGCCGATCCGCCGAGCTGTCCGAGGTCGAGATGCTGATGCCGGTCCTGCACGAGGTGCTCGGCGCGGTCGGCCTGCGCGCCGGCGAGATCGGCTTCACCTGCTCCGGCTCCTCCGACTATCTCGCCGGCCGAGCCTTCTCCTTCACCATGGCACTGGACGGCGTCGGCGCCTCGCCGCCCATTTCCGAGTCGCATGTGGAGATGGACGGCGCCTGGGCGCTGTACGAGGCGTGGGTCAAGCTGCTGGCCGGAGAGGCCGAGACGGCGCTCGTCTACTCCTACGGCAAGTCCTCGCCCGGAGAGCTGCGCGACGTCCTGACCCGCCAGCTCGACCCCTACTACCTTGCCCCGCTGTGGCCGGACCCGGTGTCCCTGGCCGCCCTCCAGGCCCAGGCGCTCATCGACGAGGGAGCCACCGACGAGCGAGCCCTCGCCGGGGTCGCCGCGCGCAACCGCGGCGCGGCCGAGCACAACCCGCACGCCCAACTGACCGGCTCCGCGGCCCCGGACGCGCTGCTGGCGGACCCCTACCTGGTGCGGCCGCTGCGCCGCCACGACTGCCCGCCCATCGGCGACGGCGCGGCCGCCGTCGTCCTCGCCGCCGGTGACACCGCGCGCCGGCTCTGCCGCCGCCCCGCGTGGATCCGCGGCATGGACCACCGCATCGAGGCGCACGCACTGGGCGTACGGGACCTCACCCGCTCTCCCTCGACCCGGCTCGCCGCGCGCAACGCCGGTCTGTTCGACGACGACGCCGCGCCCGTCGACACCGCGGAACTGCACGCGCCCTTCACCTCGCAGGAGGTGATCCTGCGCCGCGAGCTGGGGCTGGACGAGGGCGTACGCGTCAATCCGTCCGGCGGCGCGCTCGCCGCCAACCCCATGATGGCCGCCGGGCTGATCCGCCTCGGCGAGGCCGCGGCCCGCATCCACCGCGGCGAGTCCGACCGGGCCGTCGCACACGCCACCTCCGGGCCGTGTCTCCAGCAGAACCTGGTGGCGGTCCTGGAAGGAGAACGGGACGGGCAATCGGAAGGGGACCAGGCATCATGAGCAAGGAGCCCATCGCCGTCGTCGGGGTCGGCCAGACCAAGCACACCGCCGCCCGCCGGGATGTGTCGATCGCCGGGCTGGTCCGCGAGGCGGCCGTGCGCGCCCTCGAGGACGCCCAGCTGACCTGGGCGGACATCGACGCCGTGGTCATCGGCAAGGCGCCCGACTTCTTCGAGGGCGTGATGATGCCCGAGCTCTATCTCGCCGACGCGCTCGGCGCGGTCGGCAAGCCGATGCTGCGGGTGCACACCGCGGGCTCGGTCGGTGGCTCCACCGCGCTGGTCGCCGCGAACCTGGTGGCCGCCCGCGTCCACCGCACCGTCCTCACTCTCGCCTTCGAGAAGCAGTCCGAGTCCAACGCCATGTGGGGGCTCTCCCTGCCCGTCCCCTTCCAACAGCCGCTGCTGGCCGGGGCGGGCGGCTTCTTCGCCCCCCACGTCCGGGCCTATATGCGGCGGACCGGCGCCCCGGCCGCCATCGGATCGCTCGTCGCGTACAAGGACCGCCGCAACGCCCTGCGCAACCCCTACGCCCATCTCCACGAGAAGGATCTGACTCTGGAGAAGGTGCAGTCCTCACCGATGCTGTGGGACCCCATCCGCTACTCGGAGACCTGCCCGTCCTCCGACGGCGCCTGCGCCATGGTGCTCACCGACCGGGCCGGCGCGGCGCGGGCGCCCGCCCCGCCCGCCTGGGTGCACGGCGGCGCCATGCGCAGCGAGCCGACGCTCTTCGCGGGCAAGGACTGCGTCTCGCCGCGGGCCGGGCAGGACTGCGCGGCCGACGTCTACCGGCAGGCCGGGATCACCGACCCGCGCCGGGAGATCGACGCGGTGGAGATGTATGTGCCGTTCAGCTGGTACGAGCCGATGTGGCTGGAGAACCTGGGGTTCGCCGCCGAGGGCGAGGGCTGGAAGCTCACCGAGTCGGGGGTGACCGAGATCGACGGAGACCTGCCGGTCAACCCGTCGGGCGGGGTGCTGTCCACCAACCCCATCGGCGCCTCCGGGATGATCCGCTTCGCCGAGGCCGCGCTCCAGGTGCGCGGGCAGGCGGGCGAGCACCAGGTGGAGGGGGCGCGCAAGGCGCTCGGCCACGCCTACGGCGGAGGGTCGCAGTTCTTCTCGATGTGGCTGGTGGGGGCCGAGCCCCCGACCGGCTGACCGCGCCCCGGACCGCCCCCGCCGTACGTCCGCGTGTGCGGTGCCGTCCTTCTTTCGCGGCCTGTGCGGCACCGGCCGCGATCGCTAGGGTGGAGCCGGGACGACGACCTGGGAGGAGCCAACCACGTGGCCGACACCACCACCGAACAGCCCTGGGCAGCCACTGCCGAGAAGCCCGACCTCGACCTCACCGCCGCGCAGTGGAGGTCGAGCAGCCAGGGAGTGGGCGATGTCGAGATCGCCTTCGTCGAGGGCTATATCGCCATGCGCCACCGCCGTCGGCCGCAGGATCCGGCCCTGATCTTCTCTCCCGCCGAGTGGCGCGCCTTCGTCATCGGCGCGCGCGCCGGCGAGTTCGACCTGACCTGACGCTCAGGGGGTGGGTTCCGGGCAGGCGTACTGCCCGCCCGGGCCCCACGTCCGCCGGATGTCGGTCGCGGTGACCGCCCCGCACAGCAGCGTGGTCTCTACGGTGCCCGAGGGCTTGCCGTGGAGGATGGCCACCAGCCTGTCCGCGGTCAGCCGCCCGCCGCCGTTCACCCCATGAGCGTCGATACGGCCCGTCGCGCCGCTGAAGCCGCCGCGCCCCAGGCCCTGGTAGAGCACGGCCTGGACCAGCGCCCGCTCGAGCCGGGCGTCCTGCTTGCCGGTGCCCACCCAGGCCTCGTCGACGGCTTGCGAGAGATAGCCCAGGGCGTCCCAGGCCAGCGGGGCGTGTCCGTCCAGCCGCATCGCCTCGCTCGGGGCGCCGGGCTTGTCGCCGAACTTCGCGTCGTAGGCCTCGAGAAAGGCCTGGGCGTTCTGTCCGCTCACCCGCGAGGGTTCGCCGAGCGAGACGTAGTACAGGTTCAGGTTGGGGAAGGCCGTCCACGGACCGCGGTTCTGGAGGAGCGTGTTGGTGACGTCGTCGTCGCCGAGCACGCTGAGTTTTGGACAACTGTCCGCCACCCGCCTGAACTCGGCCAGGAAGTTGCTGAACTGGCCGGCCCGGGCGGTCCACACCAGCGCCGTCCGCTGCTCGCCGCCGCCGACCGCCTCGCACACCCGCTCCGCCGCTTCCCCCACGGTGGCGACCGGCCGCCCGGCCAGGGCGCCGTGCTGGTTGCTCCCCCCGGACCCCAGGAGCAGCACCTCCAGAGGATCCTGCCGGTAGGCGGCGCGGAACGCCCGGGCCAGGCCGTCGCTGTACGGGTCGGAGGGGTCGGCGACCATGACGGCCCGCTCGGCCGGTACGGCCTTGCCGTCCGGCAGGGCCACCAGCGAGGCATGCTGCAAGAAGGCCACCATGACCTGCGCGCTGCGGGAGTCGACCGGCGCCATCTGGTAGTAGTGCGGGCCATAGGCCAGCAGCGCGTCAGCCGTGCCGGAGGTCCCGACCATAGGAATGCCGGCGTCGTTCAGCTTGCGGATCGCGGTGTAGGTGGCGCGCCGACTCTGCCCGAACCCGACCACACCGACGATCGACGGATCGCGCCGGGCCAGTTGGACGACGGAGTCCGCGACGGCCGGGGCGTCCTCGTACAGATGCCCGACGTTGGCCACCAGCACCCGCAGCGGCACGCGGTCATCCGCCTTCAGCGCCAGGTTGTTGATGTGCTCCTGGGCGAGCGCGACGCCCAGCAACTCGGGCAGCGTGCCGCCGCGGGCCGGGTCTTCGGCCCCCTCACCGCCGGAGAACGGACCGAGGTAGACCACGGTGCGGTAGTGGGGCCGCCCGGGCTCCAGGTGCCGCATCGCGGCGTCGACCACGCTGTTCTGCCGGTCGATCTGCTCCAGCACCGCGGTGACCTGTCCCTCACTGCCCTTCGCGAACTGCGCCTTGCCCTCGCGGACTCCCACGCACTGGCCGTCCTGTCCCAGGAAGGTCTGACCCGCACAGCTGTCCCGGCCCCCGCCCACCGGCCCGTGGAGCAGCCCGGCCACGGCCGCGAGCGCGGCCAGCACGGCCACCGCCACCCCCACGAGCTCGGCGCGCGGGCCCCACCGGCGTGAGGGCACGAACAGGGTGGGTCGGCGGCCGAGCCAGTACGAGGCGCGCTCGTCGTCCTCCGGTCCCTCGCTCACCGGGACGACGATGCCGGTGGGCTGCCCCGCCCGCATGCCCTGCTGTTCGACCAGCGTCAACTCGGCGCCCGCGTGGGCGAGATCGGCTGGCTCGATGTCAGGGATCCGCGAGGCCAGCGACCGCGTCCCGGCCGCGATCGCGATGACCGACGTACAGCGCAGATCCTCGACCGCCGACCGCAGCTCGCGCAGAAACCGCTGGACCCGGGAGTCGAGCTCCCCGGCCTCCTCGAACAGCAGCACGAAACGGGTGGTCCGGCGCATCCGCCAGGGGTTGAAGCGGCGCTTGCGCACCGCCCCGTCCAGATCGGCCAGCAACGCGTGCGTCAGCACCCGGTCGAGCCGCTCGGGATCACTGCCCTCCCCGCCGGGGACATGGTCGAGCGCCGAGCGGAAGAAGTCGGTCGGCGGCGTGCCGTGCTGCCGCCGTGCCCATTCCGCGTACCAGCGGCGGTGCCGGCCGCGGCCGAGCATCCGGCGTGAGGCGCGGACCCCGAACAGCCAGCGCGGCAGCTTCTGGAACAGCGGGCCGGCGACGAAATTCCACAGCAGCTCCAGGAGGGTGCCGCCGCTGGCCTGGTCCCGGCCGCCCACCGTCCACAGCGCACTGGCCGTCCGCGACCAGCGGCGGTGCTCTTCGTAGCAGTGGTCGCGCAGTTCCCGGTGGCGGTATTCGACCGGCCCGTCGATGGCAGGGGCCGTCACCACCGAGTGCAGCAGACGGTAGCCCGGCAGCCGCAGCCGGCCGGTGTCCGCGGGCATGAACTCGGCCAGTTGCAGCGCGATCTGCTCGAAGAGCTCCAGCGGCGGCGCATCGGTCCCGGCGGGTTGCCCGGGTATATACGCATGCGCTGCCAGTACTTCAGTGCGCCCCCGCAGCCGCGCGCGCAGCCCTCGTACGATCCGCTGCCCGGCCCGCCCGGTCCCGGCCTCGCTCAGCAGGACCACCGGCACTCTGCTGCGGCGGCGCCGTGGCTGGGTGACCAGCTTGTCGAACGCCTCGACGAAGCGCTCGACCCCCGGATACGCCGGTATTCGGCCATGAGGATCCCCCGTTGTCATCCCTCTGTCCCCCGCCCCCTGTCGCACCGGCCCGCCGTACGGGCCACTTGGAGCCATGGTTATCCCCCAGATGAGTCCGGGGCATGCGGTCTGGGTAGGCATGCGTCCGGACGGGACAGGGACGAGGGCGGGGGCGAGCGGCCTCTGGCTAGGTGAGCACGGCGCAGCCCCTTCTCCTGAGCGCCTGTAGTGGCCACAGCTCGTCTCCTCGCTCCTCGAAGCCGTTCCATCGCAGATCGAGCTTCTCCAGGGACGGCAGCTCCGCGATCCAGTCCGGAATCCCATGCAGCTGGTTGCTCCGCAGGTCGAGATGGCGCAGCAGCGGCAGTGCGCGCAGTGGCTCGGGCACCGACTCCAGCGCGTTGTCCCGCAGTTCGAGGTGGCGCAGCTGTGTGAGCGCGGAGAAGGCGGCGGGCAGGGACCCGATGCGATTGCCGCGCAGCCACAGCTCCCGCAGCCGCCCGAGCCGCCCGATCGACTCGGGCAGCCCGGCCAGCTCGTTGTGCTGCGCCCGCAGCTCCACCAGCCCGGCCATGTCGCCGATCTCCGGCGGCAGTTCGCCGATCCGGTTCTCGCCGACGTTGAGGTACGCCAGCTCGTCCAGCCGGCCGAGCTCGGGCGGCAGCCGGGTCAGCCGGTTGTCGTGCAGATACAGATACCGGGTCAGGCCCCGCAGTTCGCCGAGCTCTCCGGGTGCTTGGGCGAGTTGGTTGTGGCCCAGGTCGAGCGTGTGCAGCCGCTGGAGGCGGCCGATGTCCGGGGAGAGGCGGGTGAGCCCGTTGTCCGCGAGGATCAGCACTCGCAGCCCGGTGCGCTCCCACACGTCCTCGGGGACCTCGCCGAGGCCTGCCTTCCAGAGGTTGACTACATCCGTCATGAGGGCGAACTCTATGGGCTGCCCGGACATGGCCAGGGCCGTGTCCGCATCTCCTCCGTGTGCGCGTCGGATCCGCGCAGGTGAACACCTTGTGCGAGCACTTCGTCACGAAAACCACATGTGCGTGCAAGAGAAGGGACAATGTCCGCCCGTTCCGATCGATCCATATTCGGACATAAGCCAAACAGTACGGTGATCGGTATGAAGCTCCGGTACAACATGCGCGTGTACCCGAGCGCTTTTCAGCGCAGCAGTCTGGCGCGGGCGTTCGGGAGCGCTCGCGTCGTATGGAACGACGCCCTGCGCGTCCGGCGTGAGGCCTACGCCAAGGGCCTGCCGCGCTTGGCGGCGGCCGAGCTGTCGAAGCGGGTCATCACCGAGGCGAAGAAGACCCCGGAGCGGGCCTGGCTCGGCGAGGTGTCAGCCGTGGTGCTCCAGCAGTCCTTGCGCGACCTGGAGGCCGCGTACAGCAACTTCTTCGCTTCGAAAAACGGCGCCCGCAAGGGGCCGATGATGGGCCCGCCGAAGAAGAAGAGGAAGACTGCCCGGCAGGCGATCCGGTTCACCGCGAACGCCCGCTGGCGCAACACCGGAAGGCGGGAAGCTGCGGCTGCCGAAGATCGGCGACATCGAGGTGCGCTGGTCCCGCGAGTTGCCCTGCGAACCCTCCAGCGTGACGATCGTCAAGGACTCGTCCGACAGGTATTTTGCCAGCCTTGTCGTCGAGGTAGAGGACAAGCCCTGGCCCGAGCTGGATGTGGAAGAGACGGACACAGGGATCGACCTGGGCCTGTCCTCCTACGCTGTGCTGCGCGGCCGGAAGATCTCCTCTCCGAAGTTCTTCCGACGCCAGGAACGCAAACTCAGGCGGGCCCATCGGGCCCTGTCCCGCAAGCAGAAGGGATCGAACAACCGGCGCAAGATCAAGCGGGCCGTCGCCAGGATCCATGCCCGCATCGCCGACCGGCGGCGCGACTTCATCGAGCAGGAGACCACCCGCATCGTCCGCGAGAGCCAAGCGGTCTATGTGGAGGACCTGAATGTAAAGGGCATGGCCACCCGGCGCGGCAGACTCGGCAAGAGCGTCCACGATCATTCCCTCGGCACCTTCGCCCGCACCCTCGAAGCCAAGTGTGCACGGTACGGGCGGACCTTCGTCACGATCGATCGGTGGTTCCCTTCCACCCAGCTGTGCTCCCACCCCGGGTGCGGTCGCCTTAGCGGTCCCAAGGGCCGCGAAGACCTGAGCATCCGTGTGTGGACGTGCACAGGTTGCGGAACCCGGCACGACCGGGACGAGAACGCCGAGGTCAACATACGCGCCGCTGGACGGAAACGCGCCGCTGAAATGCGGCGCGAGGCGGAGCGTCAAAACGCCTGTGGAGAGCACGTCAGACCCCGCACGTCGGGGCAGCGCTCGCCGAAGCAGGAACCCACCCGAAGCCCCGCTGTTGTACGCGGCGGGGCAGGCGGGAATCACCCACGTCCACGTGGGTGAGGACGTCAATTCGTCAAGGACCATCCCCGGCAGGAATGGTGCAAGCCGTCCTGCGGCAACCGCGCCCGCGTCGCCCGCCACCACCGGACCGAGTCCTGACTGGGCTGGAGTGATCCCGCCTGGCGCCGAAACGATCCGGCCGTCAGGGCGCCGTTGTCGCATACGGGGCGAGGCCCGCCCATGGCCGCTGCCGCCCGCTGCTCACCGCCGCGATGCCACGCTCGTCGTACCGGGCGGTCTCGAACGACCAGGCGAGATTGCCCCGCATCACATGCCGCATGCCGTCCACATAGTGCGCGACATGCCGCAGGGTGTCCGCCCCGGCCCCCGCGAGCAGCGCGGGCAGCCGCGCTGCGGTGTCCTCGAACCACCGGTAGCGGGCGTCGGCGAGGCGGGCGATATGGCGTACCGCCTCCTCCAGGGTGCCGCCCGCGAGCTCCCGCTGGACCAGCACGCTGTTGTGGACGTCCCCGGCGGCCAACTCCTTGGCCAGGGAGACGATGTCATTGGTGAAGACCACCACGTCGTCGGTGGCCTTCCGCAGCTGCGCGAGCGGGAAACCGCCGTGCACCGCCTCCGGCAGGGCGTATCCGCCGAAGCGCTCGTTGAGGTCCAGACACGGCTGCACGCCGATCGAGTGGCGGCGCAGGGCGACCACCGCCTCCACCGAGCGCGGGCGGCTCCCGGTGCGGCCGAGCGCCTCGCGGTGGTAGGAGAGCAGATACTCCGTCCAGTGACGGCGGAAGCGGTCCCGCCACACCCGTGGCATTCCGTGGTGGATGCGCCGCCACAGGTCGCGGAAGCTCTCGACGAGAGGGCCGCCGGGGGTGTGCTCCGCAGCCGTCCCGGCTGGGTCCTCCGGCTCCTCCGTCACCCGGAAGACGGCGTCCACCAGCCGTGACACCTCCTGGGGCCGGCACCCCAGCTCCCCGTCGAACTGGTCGTCGAAGACGAAGTACCACCCGCACAGATCATTGCCCAGCGCGAGGTCGGAACCCGTCTCCCCGGGGTAGAAGTGCGCCGCCAGCAGATCGAACCGCAGGGCGTCGTATTCCGCCACCGACTCGTCCCCCTGGAACACGCCGTACCGCGACAGCCACCGGATGGTGTGCCGCCGCGCGGCCTCGGCGTCGGGGCTGATCCGGTCGGAGGCCGGGAAGCCGAAGAGCGCCGCCGGCCCGGTGGTCGCTGGTGGTGAACCTGCCTTGTCCATGGTCCGTATCCGCCCTCTCAGGACACACGGGACCGCGCCGGCGCCTGGGACCGGCCCCCTCCGCGCCACGGTCCTCGCTGCACCCGGACATGGTGGCGCGATCCTTGTGCCCTTCGATAGGGCGCCTGGCGAATTGGCGTGTGCCAATGGCAATGCCGTCAGAAAATTCCCCGCATACGGCGCTACGCAGCGTCCCGATCGGGCTACGCTCAGCAGTACCTGCCGAAGGGGTACGAGCGTGGCGGAGATGATGAGACGACAGGGCCCGGGACGCCGGACACTGCTGGAACGGGAGTCGGAACTCGGCGCGGTGGAAGCCGCGTTGACCGAGCTGTGCGGGGGTCCTGCGGCCGACCCGGCCGGGCCCTGCACCGGCGGGGTGATCGCCTTCGCGGGGCCGGGCGGCGCCGGGAAGACCGCGCTGCTCGCCGAGGCCCGGCGGCGGGCCGCGGCGCGTGGCTGCACAGTGATCTCGGCGCGCGCCGGCGAGCAGGAGCAGGGCGTCGCCTTCCACGTCGTCCGCCAGCTCTTCCAGCCCGTGCTCGCGGCGACCGGCGAGGACACCCACCGCAGAATCCTCGGCGGCTGGTACGACATCGTGGCGCCCGCCGTGGGCCTGGTGGTCTCGGCCGACGGCGGCGCGCCCGACCCACACGGTGTGCGTGACGGCCTGGACTGGCTGGTGACCGGCTTCGCCGTCCAGCGGGCGCCGGTCGTGATGATCCTGGACGACGCCCACTGGGCCGACACCGAATCCCTCGACTGGCTCACCCGGTTCGCGCCGCGCGTCGTGGACCTGCCCATGCTGCTCGCGGTCGGCTACCGCCCGGAGGAGCTGTCCGCCGACGCCTCGGCGGTGCGCGGACTCACGGAGCGCCAGGGCTCGCGGCCCCGGCTGCTGGCGCCCCTCACCCCGGGCGCGGTCGGCCGCATCGTGCGCGAGACGCTCGGCCCGGAGGCGGACGACGCGTTCTGCCGCGAGTGCTGGGCGGTCACCGGCGGCAACCCCTTCGAGGTCGTCGAGCTCACCGCCAAGGTCCGCGAGCGCGATCTGAAACCGCAGTCGGTGAACCTCGCCCACCTGCGCGAGCTGGTCTCCAGCGCCAAGGACAGCGGCCTCAACGACCGGCTGACCCGGCTCGGCACCTCCGCCGTCCGGCTCGCCTGGGCCGTCGCGGTCCTCGGCAGCGAGGCCACCCCGGCCCTGGCCGCGGATGTCGCGGGCCTGTCCAGCACCGAGACTGCCGATCTGGCCCTGCGGCTGGCCGACGCCCGGATCTTCGCCCAGCCGCGCCCGGCACCGGAGGAGCGGCCTCTCGAATTCCTCCACCCGCTGATCGCCACCGCCGTCTACCGGGCGATCCCCGGCGCGCTGCGCGTGGCCATGCACGGCAGCGCCGCCTCCACCGTCCTGACCGCGGGCCGCGGCTCCGGGGCCGCCGGCCGGCATCTGCTGGAGCTGCACCCCGAGGCCGACTCCTGGGTGGTGCGCCATCTGCGCGCGGCCGCCCGCGAATATCTGCGGGCCGGCGCGCCCGACGCCGCGCGCCGCTGTCTCGCCCGCGCGCTGCGCGAGCCGCCCTCCCTCCAGGAGCGGCCCGCTGTGCTGTACGAACTGGGCTGCGCCGCCCAGCTCAGCGAGCCCGCGGTCACGGTCAACCATCTGCGGGCCGCCCTGGAGGAGCCCGCCCTCGGCCCCGAGCTGCGCGACGCGGTCACCTTCCGGCTCGCGCAGGCGTACGGCCACAGCGGCCGCATGGAGGAGGCCGCGCAGGTCGTGGCCGCCGAGGCCGGGCGGGCCACCAGCGCCCGCACCCGGCTGCGGATGCAGACGGAACAGATCATGTGGAACATGTTCCGCTCCGACAGCCAGGACTCGCCCGCCCGCTCCCGCCGACTGGCCCGGCTCGCGGACCGCCTCTCCGGCCGCGGCACGGCCGAGCGCTATCTGCTGGGGCTGCGCGCCTTCGACGCGATGACGCGCGGCGAACCGGTCGCCACCGCCCTGCGCTACGCCGACGAGGCCCTGGGCGACGGCCTCAGCTGGACCGACGAGGAGTGGGGCTTCGAGGTGCCCATTCTGGTCGCCCTGACCTTCCTCCATTGCGACCAGCCGGGGCGCGCCGAGGAACTGTTCGCGGAGGGCGTCGCCGAATGCGAACGCAAGGGCTGGCGCGGCGCCCATCTGGCGTTCGGCCTCACCCTCCTCGGCCATGTCCGCTACCGCCGCGGGGCGCTCGCCGAGGCCGAGGAACTCGCCCGCGAGGGACTGCGCGTCGCCGACCTGGTCGGACCGGAGACACCCGCCCACTGGACGGCCGTCGGCACCCTCGTCGAAACCCTGCTCGCCCGCGGCCGGGTCGAGGAGGCCCACGAGTTCGCCGCCGAGCACACCTGCGGCGGAAACACGAACATCCCCCAGGCCCTGATGTGCCCGGACGCGCCGACCGTGCGCGGCGAACTGCTGCTGGCCCGCAATATGCACCGCGAGGCCCGGCAGCGGCTCGCCGAGATCGGCCACCGGATGGACCGGCGCGGCATGCGCAACCCCGCCTGGTGCCCCTGGCAGCTGTATCTGGCCCAGGCGCTGGCGCTCACCGAGCCACGGCAGGCCGCCGAGGTGGCACAGGACGCGGTGCGCCGCGCCCACCAGTTCGGCGCCCACTCCATGATCGGCCGGGCGCTGCACACCGCCGGTCTGGTGGCCCAGGGGCCGGAGCGGCTCAGGCTGCTCGCCGACGCCGTCGACCACCTCGAACGCTCGCCGTCCGCCTACGACCTGGCCCTCGCCCTGGTCGACCACGGCACCGCCCTGCGCCGGATCGGGCTGCCCCAGGAAGCCGGGGAGCGGCTCTACCGCGGGCTGGAAGGCGCGGTGCAGTGCGGGGCCGACACCCTCGCGGTGCGCGCCCGCGACGAGCTGTCCGCCACCGGGCTGCGCCCGCTACAGCTGCGCGCCGACCACGGCTCCCCGCTCACCTCGCAGGAACAGGCCGCCGCCGAGCGCGCCGCCCTCGGCTGGGGCGACGACCGGATCGGCGTCGAGCTGGGCCTGGAGGAGCGCGAGGTGGCCCAGGTGCTGTCCGGCGTCTACCGCAAGGTGGGCGCCGACCGCACCGGGCTGTCCAAGGTGCTGGGCGCCCCGGCCGGCCTCGCCTTCGGCGGCAGTGTCCCGCGCCCGGTGTCCGGCCGCTGACCCGGGCCCGCCCCGGACACCGCGCGCGCCCGCGCCGGACCGCCGCCCTGCCGCTCCCCGGGGCGGATTCCGGCGCCGGGCCACGTACCATGTCCGCATGTCGTTCCTCCGCCGCCGCAGCCCCGCCACGCCCACCGGTCCGGACTTCGATGTCCTGGCCATGGACCCGGGGGACTGGCCCGGCGATCTCGGAGCCGGGCTGCTCCCCGCTCCCGACGGCAGCTGCCAGGGTGTCTTCCTGCGCTACGACCTGTTCGGCGGGCGCGGCCCCGCGATGATCATCGGAAATCTGCCCGAGGGATCTCCGGCCCGTGAGCTGGCCGAGGGGCAGGTGCCGTTCGAGGTGACGCAGCTGCTGGCGGCGCTCGGTAACGACGAGCCGGTCCATGTGGTGGACACCGAGGACACCCCGGTCATGCACGACGACAACCTCCTCATCGTGCGCCGCATCAAGCTCTCCGAGGGCCGGATCTCCTGCGCCCAGTTCGACCGCAGCGACGGTGTCCTGGTCACCATCGCCAGCTGGGACCGCCCCATCACCGACGACCTCTACCGGCTGCTCAAGCCGCTGCCCGCGGAGATGTTCCAGCAGGGCTGAGGCCCGGCACACGGTCCGTCGCACCGAGGGGGTGGCGATGCGGCTCCATCCGTACGACACGTCTTCGTCGACTGGGTCTGCGTTTTCGTCATCCGCGTCCGACGTGCTCTGGTACGACAGGCCCGCCGAAGAATGGGAGAGCCAGGCGCTGCCCATCGGGAACGGCACCCTCGGCGCGACGGTCTTCGGCGGGCTCGCCCGCGAGCGGATCCAGTTCAACGAGAAGACCCTGTGGACCGGCGGCCCCGGCGTGCCGGGCTACGACTTCGGGGACTGGCGCGAGCCCAGGCCCGGCGCGCTGGAGGCGGTCCAGCGGCGGATCGACGACGACGGCGGCGCCGACCCCGCCGAGGTGGCGGCCCGGCTCGGCCAGGCCAGGACCGGCTACGGCGCCTACCAGACCTTCGGCGACCTGTGGCTGGAGTTCCCCGGCGCGCCCGGGACCGCCGACGGCTACCGCCGCGAACTCGACATCCGCAACGCCATGGCGACCGTGGTGTACACCACCCAAGGGACGCGTCATCAGCGGGAGTTCTTCGCCTCGTACCCCGATCGGGTGATTGCCGGGCGGCTCAGCGCCGACCGCCCCGGCGCGGTCGGCTTCACCCTGCGCTACACCTCACCGCGCGCCGACCACCGGGTGGCGGCCGAGGGCGCCCGGCTGACCGTACGCGGCGCACTGGCGGAGGGCGGGCTGCGGTTCGAGGCCGAGGTGCGCGTGGCGGCCCCGGGCGGCACCGTCACCGCCGGGGACGACGGCACGCTCACCGTCGCGGGCGCCGACAGCGCCTGGTTCGTCCTCGCGGCCGGGACGGACTACGCCGACACCCACCCCGGCTGCCGCGGCGCGGACCCCCACCGGGCGGTCACCGAGGCCGTGGACGCCGCCGCCCGCGAGCGCTACCCGTCGCTCGTGACGCGCCATGTCCGCGACCACCGGCGGCTGTTCGACCGGATGTCCCTCGACCTCGGCGGGCAGGCCCCGGCCGAGGAGCCCACCGACCGGCTGCTGGCCCGGTACACCGGTGGCGACAGCCCGGCCGACCGGGCGCTGGAGACGCTCTACGTCGCGTACGGCCGCTATCTCCTCATCGCCTCCTCCCGCCCCGGCTCCCCGCTCCCGGCGAACCTCCAGGGCCTGTGGAACCACACCACCGCCCCGCCGTGGTCCGGCGACTACCACACCAACATCAACCTCCAGATGAACTACTGGCCGGCCCACCCCCTGGCCCTCGCCGAGACCACCGAGCCCCTGCACCGCTTCATCACCGCCCTGCGCGCCCCCGGCCGCCGCTCGGCGCGGCGGATGTTCGGCGCGCGCGGCTGGGTGGTGCACAACGAGACCAATCCGTACGGCTTCACCGGTGTGCACGACTGGCCCACCGCCTTCTGGTTCCCCGAGGCCGCCGCCTGGCTGGCCCACCACCTCCACGAGCACTACCGCTTCACCCTCGACACCGGATTCCTGCGCGAGGTGGCCTACCCGGCGATGCGGGAGGCCGCCGAGTTCTGGCTCGACACCCTGCGCACCGACCCCAGGGACGGCACGCTCGTGGTGACGCCGAGCTACTCGCCCGAACACGGCGCCTTCACCGCGGGCGCCTCGATGTCCCAGCAGATCGTCCACGGCCTGTTCACCGCCACCCTGGAGGCGGCACGCGAACTCGGCGACGACCCCGCCTTTCGTGATCACCTCCAGCGCGCCCTGGACGCCCTCGACCCGGGGCTGCGCATCGGCTCCTGGGGGCAGTTGCGGGAGTGGAAGGACGACCTGGACGACCCGGACGACGACCACCGCCACGCCTCCCATCTCTTCGCCCTCCACCCCGGGCGGCAGATCGAGCCGGACACCCCGTGGGCGGACGCCGCCAGGGTGTCCCTGGACGCACGAGGCGACGGCGGCACCGGCTGGAGCAAGGCATGGAAGGTCAACTTCTGGGCCCGGCTGCGCGACGGCGACCGCGCACACCGGCTGCTCGCCGAGCAGTTGATGCACTCCACGCTGCCCAACCTCTGGGACACCCACCCGCCGTTCCAGATCGACGGCAACTTCGGCGCGGCCGCGGGAGTCGCGGAGATGCTGCTCCAGAGCCACCACGGCGTGGTCGACGTGCTGCCGGCCCTGCCGGGCCGCTGGCCGGACGGGGCGGCGCGGGGCCTGCGGGCGCGCGGGGATGTGACCGTCGACCTCGTCTGGCGCGGTGGCCGGGCGCGGGCCGTCGCCCTCACCGCCGGCCGGGACGGGGCCATACGGGTGCGCAGCGGCCTCTTCGACGCCCCGTACGCCGCGTACGAGACGTACGACACCACGGGCGCCGCGGCGGCCACAGGAGCCACAGAGGGCCGCGAGGCGGCCGTCCGGCACGAAGCCGGCACGGTCACCCTCGCGGCCCTCGGCGGCCACACCTACACCTTCACCACACGCGACTGAGGCGCGAAGCGGGCCGGACCTAGCGGTCGGAGGGTTCGATCCGCACATCGGCGGCCCGCACGAACGCCACCCGGTGCCCGAACTGGATCTGGTAGTACGTGTCCTGGCCGCGCACCACCTTGTGGCCCGCCGGGTCGAAGGTGGTCGCCCACAGATACTCGCCCCGGGTCTTCAGCCCCAGCGCGTATCGCTGCCCCGCGAGCAGCTTGTACGGCAGCGGCGAGACCGCCTGCACCGGCACGCCCTCCGGGTACGCCTCCTTCTCCGGGTAGGCGCGGCCGTACACCGGCACCTCGGCCGAGCCCTCCTTCGGGGTGACGACCAGGCCTTTTCCGTTCACCGCGGTCGGCCGGCGCTTGGGGTTCTCGAACCACGCCTTCTGCCCGAGATACCAGATGGCCGTCCAGTCGCCCTGGCGCTCCGCGACCGCGAACTGCTGACCGGTCGACGCGCGGGCGCCGGTGTCGTTGACGCCGGTCGTGGAGTCCGCCCCGTCGGGGCGCAGCCCGATGTCCTTCACCAGCGGGGCGTCCGCACCGGGCGCGGTGTGCAGCCGCACCGCACCCGAGCCGTGCGGGGCGCACGCCTGTCCGGCGCTCTCACAGTCGGTGTACACGGGCTGGTGGGTGTCGTAGTCGGGGCGGATGGTGACCAGCCCGCCCCCCGGGCCCGCGGTGGCGCGGAAGGGCGCGCCGAGGAGGGTGAAGTAGTGCGCCCAGTCCCAGTACGGGCCGGGGTCGGTGTGCATGCCCTTGATGTTCGGGGTGGTGGTGCCGGGCACGTTGTCATGGCCCAGGATGTGCTGGCGGTCCAGCGGGATGTCGTACTTCCGTGCCAGATAGCGCACCAGCCGGGCCGACGCGCGGTACATCGCCTCCGTGTACCAGGTGTCGGGGGCGGTGAGGAAGCCCTCGTGCTCCAGCCCGATCGACTTGGCGTTGATATACCAGTTGCCCGCGTGCCAGCCGACGTCCTTGAGTGCCAGGTGCTGCGCGATGTGCCCGTCGGCCGAGCGCAGGGTGTACTGCCAGGACACATACGTGGGGTCCTTGATCAGCTTGAGACAGACGTCCCAGGTGCCCTCGGTGTCATGGATGACGATGTGGTCGATCGACTGGGACTCGGGGCGGTTGCCCAGGTCGTGATTGCCGTAGTCGTTGTCGCCGAACTGCTCGTACGGCGCCGGGATCCACTCGCACGAGACGTCCTTGGGCGCGTCGATGTTCGGATCCCGCTCGACGGACGGCAGACCCAGCGCCCGCAACTGCCGGGTGTCGGGGGACACCTCAGGCGCGGCCGGGAGCGAGACCGCCTCGCCCGAGTCCGTGGTGCGCGCCGCGCCGCCGCGGATCACCTCGAAGACGTCGTCGGCGAACACGGCGGCCGCCGTGGCGTTGTCGGAGCCCGAGTAGGCCGCCACCGCCGCGTACCACTCGCTCGCGTCCTCGCTCAGCGGCAGCCCGAGCCGCTTCTGCTCGGCGGCCAGCAGCGCCGCGCCACCGCGCACATTGGCCGCCTCCTCGCCGCGCAGCGCCGCGCCGGACAGCCCGGTCAGCGCGGCGGCCCGCTCCAGGGTGCGCAGCCGCGCGGGCAGCTGCCGCGCCTGGGGCACCTCGGTGTCGGGCACCTCGAGGGGGCGTGCCAGATCGCCGCGCGCGTCCTCCGTGCCGTGGCTGTGGTGCGGGGTGCGGGTCAGGGCGGTGGTCGCGTCGGTGAGGTGCATGGGGCCGTAGCCGCCGGTGACGCTGGGCGCGCCGCCGTGGCCGTCCCAGCGCGACTGGAGATACGACACGCCCAGCAGCACGCTCAGCGGGACGCCGTACTCCTCGGCGGCCGCGGCGAAGGCCTGCTGGAGGGCGTCGCTCCCGGATCGCGGCTCGTCGGCCAGGGCGGCCGGGGCCTGCGAGGCGAGAGGGAGCAGGAAGGCGGCCGACGCGGCGACACCCGCGGTCCGCAGGGTGGTCCTCCGGCTGGGGCCGGGCGCCGGTCTGTTCGGGTCGTGCGCGCTGTCCTGTGCGGATCCTCGCATTGCAGCCTCCTCCAAGGCGGGCCGAACGTGCGCCCGGTGTGCGCTGGGTCGTGCGTGCGGGGCCGAGCCCACCTAGAGGTATCCGCTGCCGGGCGATCCGTCAATCATGTTCGACCGCCCGGGTGTTCGCACGTCAACGCCCGTGCCAAGGCGCCCCCAGCTACTGCTGGGAGGTGCCCCGCCCGGCACGGGCGCTCGGGCCTGCGGCGCGTCACTGGTCCAGACCGGTGGCGCGCCCCGCGGCTCAACGGGTTCCGACCGCGGCCCGCACGGCGCGCCGCGCGAGGGAGCAGTCGTCGTGCAGGCGGCGCAGCAGCAGACGCTGCTCCTCACCGGCCCCGACCGCGCCCGGAACCACGGGGGCGGGGTCGTGCATGGTGCGCTGCACGGCCGTTTCGTACTGGCGGATCTCCCGCGTCAGCACGAGCATCAGATTCACCAGGAAGGCGTCCCGCGCGTCGGGGCCCGCCGCCTGCGCCAGCTGGCTGATCTGGCGCCGCGGCCCCGGGGCGTCCCCGAGCGCGGTCCACAGCGTGGCCAGGTCGTATCCGGGCAGGTACCAACCCGCGTGGTCCCAGTCGATGAGCGCCGCCCCGGCGGGGGAGAGCAGGACGTTGTTCAGTAACGCGTCGCCGTGGCAGAACTGGCTCTGGCGGCCCACGGTGTGGGCCAACCCGCGCAGCAGCTTCCGCAGGTCGCCCATGTCACGGTCGGTGAGCAGCCCCAGCTCGTGGTAGCGCGCCAGCCGGGCCGCGTAGTCGATCGGCGCGTCGAACAGATCGGCGGGCGGGCGCCACAGATTGATCCGGCAGATGGCGCCGAGCGCGGCCCGCACATCGGCGCGCGGCGGCGGCTCGACGGGGTGGCGCTGGGAGGCCGCCACCCGCCCGGGCATCCGTTCGATGACCAGGGTGCAGTTGTCCGGGTCCGCCGCGATCAGCCGGGGCACCCGGACCGGCGGCCGGTGGCGTACGAACGCCCGGTACATCGCTATTTCCCGCCGGAACCGCTCGGCCCAGGACGGGGAGTGGTCCAGCAGGCACTTGGCGACCGCGGTGGTGCGGCCGGTGGTGCCGACCAGGAGCACGGACCGCCCGCTGCGCCGGAGCACCTGGACGGGGTTGAACTCCGGGCAGATGCGGTGGATCGACGCGATGGCCGTGCGCAGCTGTGCTCCTTGCGGGCCGGACATGTCGAGTCTCCCGCTCAGCGGGCCGGGGCCGGGGGCCCGCCTCGCTCGCCCGCCGGGGGCGGGGTCCAGGAACGGCCCGGCGCCGGGCGGCTGCCGACGGTACGGCCGGGGCGGGGCGGACACGGAGGACGATGCTGCGTACATGGACAATACAGATCCCTTCGCGTGCCGACGATTCGCGCGCCTCCCGGTCCCGGGGCGGGACCGCACCCTGGGGAATGCGGTCCGCTAGCCCGGTCGATCCGGCCGCTGGTCCGGCCGCTCGTTCGGCTTGTGGTCGGCTTTTGGTTCGACTGTCGGTTCGACTGTTCGGTTGGGCTGTTGGTTCGGCTGTCGGTTGGGCTGTCGGTTGGGCTGCTGGTTCGGCTGGATCACCTGGTTCGCTGATCGCCGCCGGGCCGGGTGGCGCGGTCCTACACCACACCCGCACGCGGGTGGCACACCATCTGGCGGACCCTGGCGAACCCTGGCGAATAGTCGCACGGGCCGTGACAGGGCGGTTACTGTCAAGTCAGCCGAGAACCTGGGGGCTTGACGTGACGAGGGAACCCAACACCCGTCTCGCGGACCTGTTCGGCCTCGCCGGCTGGTCCAAGGGGGAACTCGCGAGGCTCGTGAACCGGAAGGCGGCGGCCATGGGCCATCCGCAGCTGGCGACCGACACCTCGCGGGTGCGGCGTTGGATCGACACCGGCGAGATGCCGCGCGATCCCGTGCCCAAGGTTTTGGCCGCCCTGTTCACCGAGCGCCTCGGTCGAGTCGTGACCATCGAGGACCTCGGGTTCGCACGGCAGGGGCGCGCGGGGAAGGGGCAGTCCGCGGACGGGCTGCTCTGGGCGCCCGAGTCCACGGCCGCGGTCCTCACCGAATTCACGGGAATGGACCTTATGTTCAACCGACGCGGCTTGGTGGGTGCGGGCGCAGCGCTCGCCGCAGGATCAGCCATCACCGGTGCCATGCACGACTGGCTGCACAGTGACCCGACTCTGGCCACCGACGCCCCCCGTACGGACGATCCCCTGTCCGCGGACTTCGCCGGCTTCGACCGCTACGAGGCGGCCCCCGTGGGCTCCCAGGAGATCGACGCGCTGGAACACTCGGTCGACGTCTTCCGCGCCTGGGACGCCGCCCGCGGCGGGGGGCTTCAGCGCAAGGCCGTGGTGGGCCAGCTCAACGAGGTGGGCGGGATGCTCGCCTACCGCCACCCCGAGCATCTCCAGCGCCGCCTGTGGGGCGTCGCGGCCAATCTGGCGGTGCTCGCCGGCTGGATGTCCCACGACGTGGGCCTGGAGCCCACCGCCCAGAAGTACTTCGTCATCGCCGCGCACGCGGCCCGCGAGGGCGGCGACCGCCCCCGGGCGGGCGAGGCGCTCTCCCGCGCCGCCCGGCAGATGGTCCACCTGGGCCGTCCGGACGACGCACTCGATCTGATGAAACTCGCCAAGTCCGGTGCGGGCGAGGAGACGCTGCCCCGCACCCGCGCCATGTTCTGCACCATCGAGGCCTGGGCACAGGCGTCGATGGGCCATGGGCAGGCGGTGCGCCGCACCCTGGGCCAGGCGGAGGAGCTGTTCGTCTCGGACAAGGGGGATGTGCCGCCGCCGAGCTGGATGCAGCTGTTCAACGAGGCGGATCTGCACGGCATGGAGGGGCTGGTCTACCGCACCCTCGCGGAACACGAGCCCGGTGCCGCCGCGATCGCGCAGCGGCACGCCAAGGAGGGGCTGCGGATGAGAGAGGGCGGCCGCGACCGGTCGCAGATCTTCGACCACATCTCCATCGCCTCGGCGTGCTTCCTCGGCGACGACCCCGAGCAGGCGGACAAGTACGCGCGCCTGGCCCTGCTGACCATCGAACACAACTCCTCGCACCGCACCTGGGACCGGCTGCGCGAGATGTACCGGCTCACCGGCGGCTACTCCTCGCGCACCGACATCCAGAGGCTGCGTGAGGAGATCGAGCAGCGGGCGCCGAAAGGGCTGGGCCCCAAGGGGCCCGGTCCGAAGGTGCCGGGCGCCAGGACACCGGGCGGCGAGGGCAGGACGGCCGCGGTCTAGCGCCCCGCGGCGGGGAGGGCTCTCGTACGCGCTACGAGGCGGGCATGCGCTACGGGCCGATCCTCGCGATGAGCACGCACGCGTCGTCCTCGCGCCGCTCGTCGTCGAACGCCTCCACCACGGCCCGCAGGCATTCCTGTGCGCTGTGCGCGGCGGCGAACCGTGGTGCCAGCCCGAGCAGCCGCTCGACCCCCGTGTCACCGTCACCGTCGGCGTCGGCGTCCGCGCTGAACGGCCAGAGCCCTCCGGTGCGCAGCACCAGCAGATCGCCGGGCTCCAGCCGCTCACCGGCCTGCGCGTACGACGCGCCCGGCGTGGCGCCGAGCAGCACGCCGTCCGGTGGCTGGAGGGCGCGCCCCGTCCCGTCGCGGAAGAGCAGCGGGGCGGGGTGCGCGGCCTGCGCCCACACCAGGGTGCGGGTGGTGGGGTCGTAGCGGCCGCACACGGCGCTGCCCAGGGCGGGCTGCGCGGAGGAGGCGTCGAGCAACTGGTTGAGCCGGCTCAGCAGTGCGCCCGGCTCGACCCCGGCCACCGCCATCCCCCGCACCGCGCCGAGCAGCATCGCCACGCCGGACGTGGCGGCCACGCCATGGCCGGTGAGGTCGCCGACGCTGAGCAGCGTCCTGCCGTCGGGCAGCTCCAGCGCGTCGTACCAGTCGCCGCCGATCTGTGTGCTGGTCGAGGCGGGGAAGTAGTGGGCGGCCAGGTCCAGGGCGCGGTGGTCAAGGGCGGCGGCCCCGGCGGCCCCGCCTCGGGCGGCCCGTGACCGGGGGGCCCGGGGGGAGCCGCGCCACACGGGCAGCACGGACTCCTGGAGCTCGACCGCGACCCGGCGCTCGGCCCGCGCGATCTGCCGCTGGCGCTGAAGCGAGTCACGGGACTCGCGCACCGCCCGCTCGCTGCGCCGCAGCTCGCTGACGTCCCGCAGCACGGCCCACATGGACGCGGTGCTGCCGTCGTCGTCGAGCACCGGCTCGCCCGACATATGGACCGTGCGCACCACGCCGTCGGCGCGCACGATGCGGAACTCGCCGTCGATCGGCTTGCCGTCGACCAGGCAGTCGGTGACCAGCGCCGTCAGGGTCGGCTGGTCCTCGGAGAACACCCAGGAGGGCAGCTCGTCCAGGGGCAGCCCGCCGTCCTCAGGGGTCCGGCCGAAGATCTGGCAGAGCTCGTCCGACCAGGTCACCGCGTCGGTGAGGAGATTCCACTCGGCGCTGCCGACCCGGCTCAGCAGCGAGCCGCGCCCCTCGGGCCCGGCCTCCCGCGCGGGTGCGGCATAGGCGGAGCCCGGCGGCGGGGGCGGTTCGGCGGTGTCGCTGTCCTCTCCGTGCTCCGGGGGCGCCTCGGCCTCGGCGGGGTCGGCGGGCAGCCCCTCGCGCAGCTGGTCCAGGTGGCGGCCCAGGTCGTCCAGCTGATGGACCGCGAGATCGCACAGCGCGCGCTGCCAGCGCAGCTGGGGGTCGTCCGCACGGTCCATGTCCGCCGTGGTGTCGCGCCGGACGGCGTCGACTCCGCCGCGCAGCCGCCGGGTCTGGGAGATGAGCGCGTCGACCGTGTCCCTGGGGGGCTGGGGGGGCTGGGCTGCGGAATGGTCCGCGGAGCGGGGGGACGGCATGACGTTCTCCGATACGGGCACGGCGCGGCCGGGTCGTGAGGGAAGGACCGGTAACGACTCTTGCACAGCCTGCGACGTTGCGTAAGCGGTTTGGCAATACCCGATACGGTGGTGCTTTTGGCATATGCCAGTGGCCGTCCGGGGCATGTCGGGCGCGATTCGGGCGCGACTCGGCGGAACGGCCTCTTCCAGGTAGGCTGCGGCGCTCGGGATTCCGTGGTCCGGGGTGTTGATCCGTGTTCATCGCGCATACCGCGCCAGGACACCGGCAAGAATGCCGTTCGACGGAAATCCCGTTGCCAGCGAACCCCCCGCACCGGATGCTGACCTCATGTTCGATCCAGACATAGCGCCCAGCGGCACCCTGCTCGGCCTCCTCCAGCGAGGCCGCGGCGACGGGACCCTACACGCTCTCGCGGCCCCGCGGGCCGAGGCGCTCGCGGCGCTGCACCACTGTGTGCTGCACGACCCCCGGAGCGACTGGCAGGTGGAGAACCGCTCCTTGTACTACGCCCGGCTCTGTCTCGACCTCGACGCCGGGCTCGACGAGATCGAACAGCACCTCTTCGACCCCGACGACCTCATCGACACCGCCGAGGAGCGCACCGGCCTCGCCCTCGCCGTCCTCGGCCACCTCGCCTCGTACGGCCGTGAGGACGCCCTCCGGCTGCTCCGCCGCTACGCCGCGACCGGCGGCAACTGGCAGTGGGCGCTGGACGAGCTCGCCCTGCGCGACGAGGACACCGAGCTGCGCGCCCTCGCCGCGGCCGTCCTCGCCCGGTACCCCGAGACCCCCGAGGGTGACGCCGAACTGGCCGCCGCCGTGCGCGGCGCCTACGAGCCCCGGCCCTGGCGGCTGTGGGCCGACGACCCCCGCCACGGGGACCGCGTGCGCGCCGCCCAGGAACACGGCTCTTTCGACCGCTGGCAGCGCCAACTGAGCCCCTCGGGCCCGCGCCCCGGCTGGAGCGTCCACGACGTGCTCCTGTGGGCCCAGCGGGAGGACGATCTGCGGCCCGGCGCCCGCCGCCCCGAGGCCGCGGCCCGCTGCCTGGCCGCCGTCGCCGGACCCGAGGACCGGCCCGAACTGCTCGCCGCCGCCGCGGCCGCGCCCGACGCGGCCCGCGCGGCGGCGCTGCGGCATCTCGCGGAGACCGGCGATCCCGAGGTGCTCGACCTGATCGAGGCCGCCGTCACCGACCCCGCCGCCGAGCTGGTCTCGCAGGGAGCCCTCGCCGCCTTCGAGCGGATGCGCAGCATCGTCGCCCTCGACCGGGCCCGGATGTGGGCCCAGCGCCCCGACGCCCTCGGCGCCGCGGCCGCCGCCATGCTGGCCTGCCGGGGCGGCCAGTACGACGCGCCCCTCGTACTCTCCGCCCTGCGCGACACGGTCCGGGCCGAGGGCCCCGACGCACCGGCGCTGTGGGCCCTGGTCGACGGCGCCGGACGGCTGCGGATCGCCTGCGCGGCGCCCGTGCTCCGCCATATCTACCGAGAGACCGCCTCCTCCCACCTCCGCGGCCGCGCGGCGCGCGCCCTGGCCGCCACCGACCCCTCCTTCGGCGCGGGCTTCGCGGTCGAGTGCCTCTGGGACTGCGAGGAGAGCACCCGCGAACTGGCCGCCCGGCACGCCACCACCGCCGACGCCCGCGTCGTCGAACAGCTCCGCAGACTCGCCGCCGACCCGGTGGAGGAGGCGGAGGTCCAGACCGCGGTCCGCAGCCGCATCGACCCGGACCCAAGGGCGGTCTGAGCCCGCGGCCCGCCCCGCGCCCCGCTCACGCCGGCCCCAGAGCCTCGCCCGCGTCGTTCCGTCGGCGCCCGCCCGCTCGCGCCGGTCCCAGCGCCTCGCTCCGCTCGCGCCAGCCCGCCGGCGCAGGCGCCTGCCCGCGCTAGCCCGCCCACGTCGGCCCAAGCGCCTCGCCCGCGTCGTTCCGTCGGCGCCCGCCCGCTCGCGCCGGTCCCAGCGCCTCGCTCCGCTCGCGCCAGCCCGCCGGCGCCGGTCCCAGCGTCTCGCCTGGCCCACCCTGCCCGCGCCGGTCCGAGCGCGACGTTCCGCCCGCTCCAGCTCGCCCGCGTTGGGCAGAGCGCCCCGCTCGCCGCGCGTCGCCCGCGTCGGCCTGCTGCACCGGTCCGAGCGCCTCGCTCCGCTCGCGCCGCCTCGCCCACGCGGGCCTGCCCGCGCCAACCGCCACCCCGGCACGAGCGCCCGGTCCCCGGCGGCACGGATCGCGTAGCCGCTGAGCCACCCGCCGTGAACCGCGCCGGGCCGCGCGCCGCCCCGCCGACCCCGAAGGCGAACGCTCATGGGACGTTCCTCGTCCCGAAAGGTGCACGATGCCGGGGCCACCTCTCGTACGCCGACAACACCGGTATGCGTGTCGCCATCGTCACCGAATCCTTCCCGCCCGACGTCAACGGCGTCGCCCACTGCGCCCTACAGACCGCCCGGCACTTGCACCGGCGCGGCCACCATCCGCTCGTCATCGCGCCCGCCGTGCCGCACGAGGGCCCGGCGGACCCCGACGCCTCCCGCCCCTACCCCGTCCTCCGCATCCCGTCCCTGCCCCTGCCCGGCTACCCCCAGGTGCGCGTCGCCCTCCCCAGCCGACGCCTCGCCGCCGCCCTCACCGCCCACCGCACCGACGTCGTCCACCTCGCCAGCCCCTTCGTCCTCGGCGCCCGCGGTATGACCGCCGCGCTGCGGCTGCGCATCCCCGCCGTCGCCGTCTACCAGACCGACCTGGCCGGATACGCCCGTACGTACCTCGGCAAGGGCGAGAACGCGGCCTGGCGGCGGATCCGCGCCGTGCACACCGCGGCCGACCGGACCCTCGCGCCGTCCACCGCCTCCGCCCGCGACCTCGACGACCACGGCGTGCCGCGGGTCCGGCTGTGGGCGCGCGGGGTCGACACCGAACGCTTCACCCCCGGGCGCCGCGACACCGAGCTGCGCCGCACCCTTGCCCCCGGCGGCGAGCTGATCGTCGGCTATGTCGGCCGGCTCGCGCCCGAGAAGAACGTCGAGCTCCTGTCGTCCGTGTGCGCGCTCCCCGGCGTCCGGGTCGTCATCGTCGGGGACGGCCCCAGCGAGCCGGGGCTGCGCGCCGCGCTGCCCGGGGCCCGGTTTCTGGGGCGCCTCACCGGGGACGAACTCGCCCGCGTCTTCGCGTCCCTGGACGTCTTCGCGCACAGCGGCCCGCAGGAGACCTTCTGCCAGACGGTTCAGGAGGCCCAGGCCAGCGGCGTCCCCGTGATAGCCCCTGCGGCCGGCGGCCCGCTCGACCTGGTCGACCACGGCCGCACCGGCCTGCTGGTGCCGCCCGGTGACACGGCCGCGATCGCCGACGCCGTATCCCTCCTCGCCGCCGACCCGCGGCTGCGCTCCGCGCTCGGCGACGCGGGGCGCGAGGTGGTCCAGGGTCGCACCTGGGAGGCGGTCGGTGACCAGCTCATCGGGCACTACACCGAGGTGCTGGCGACCCGTACGGCGGTGGCCGTATGAGCGTGTCTTGGCGCGCTGCGCGGGCTGGACTGAGGAGCCGCGCAGCGACGGAGGAGCGAGCAGTGACGAGGGAAGCTCGTGCGTTGGAGC
>NZ_JBIRPV010000010.1:0-310245 GCF_044332865.1 Streptomyces sp. NPDC021225
CATATTTACGGCGCCGGTGCCCGGAAACGCTGACTGGGCCGGAACTTCGCGCCACAAATATGCGTAAGCGTCCAGGGCACCACCCCTGCACCCCCACCCCCTCCCGTCTCGTTCGCGGCTCCCCCGCCGTCCTAAGATCCGGGAGAGTCACCACGCCGTACCGGATGGAGAGCCGTGAGCGGAATCGTCTCGCAGCTGGTTGACCTCGTCGGCCGGGGGGAGGCGCGGCATGAGGCCGTCGTGTTGGCGGACCGGGACGACGGCACCGTCGTGCGGCGCGGTCCGGTCGTGGCCAAGGCGCACGCCCCCGGCGTGGATCCGGGGGAGCTGGCCGTCAGGGTGGGGGTCGCTGCCCAGTGTGAGGGCGTCCTGCTTCCGCCGCTGCGGGGGCCCGAGGTCCTGCCCGGCGGGCGGATGGTGACGGTGTGGCCGTACGGGGAGCCGGTGTCACCGGAGGAGCCGGAGGCCGCCCCGTGGGCGGAGGCCGGCGCGCTGCTGGCGCGGCTGCACGCCGTGGCTCCTGGGCCGCTGCCGCCGATGCGCGGGCCTGCCAAGGCCGCCCGTGCCGTGGCCCGGCTGTGCGCGATGGACGGAGGCGGGGCGGCGGCCGAGGCCGTGCTGCGGGCCTGGGCCGCGCTGCCGGGCTGGGCGCGGGGCGAGGGTGCGGCCCCGGAGGGCGCGCTGTGCCATGGCGATTTCCACCTGGGCCAGTTGGTGAGGCGCGCCACGGGGTGGCTGCTGATCGACGTGGACGACCTCGGCCTCGGCGATCCCGCGTGGGACCTCGCGCGCCCCGCCGCCTGGTACGCCGCCGGGCTGCTCGCCCCGGAGGACTGGGCGCGCTTCCTGGAGGCGTACCGCGCGGCGGGTGGTTCGGCCGTGCGGGGCGGCCAAGAGGACCCGTGGGCGCGGCTCGATGTGCCCGCACGCGCCCTGACCGTGCAGATGTCGGCGCTGGCGCTCGCCAAGGGGCGTCCGTTGGACGAGGCCCAGGAGGCCATGGTGGAGTCCTGTGTCCGCATCGCCCGGCTTGCCGCGGCGTAGGGTGAAGTCAACGCCGCCGGGCGGCTGTTCCGGCAGCGCTTTTTGTCTGAATGCTGAGGAGTTGAGCGGACCATGCAGTGTCCCAAGTGCCATGCGCCGATGCACACGTACAACCGCAATGGCGTCCAGATCGAGCAGTGCAGCGGCTGCCGGGGGATCTTTCTGGACTACGGGGAGCTGGAGGCGCTGACCCGGCTCGAGTCGCAGTGGGGCGGGCAGGTTCCGCCGGCCCCGCCGGCCCCGCCCGCCCCTCAGGCGTACCCGGCCGCGCCCGCCTGGGGCGCCCCGCAGCATGGCCACCACGGCCACCACGGTCATCACAAGCGTGGCTTCGGCCACATGCTCTTCTCTTCCTGAGCGCGCATACGACTGAGGGCCGGGGCTCGATGCCCCGGCCCTCGGCCGATCATGTGGACGATACTGGGATTGAACCAGTGACCTCTTCCGTGTCAGGGAAGCGCTCTCCCGCTGAGCTAATCGTCCCGGGCACCGCGATGAAGATCGCGGTGCCGTGGTGTGCGCGATACTGGGATTGAACCAGTGACCTCTTCCGTGTCAGGGAAGCGCTCTCCCGCTGAGCTAATCGCGCGGGTGGGCCCGTGAGGACCCGAGTGGACGATACTGGGATTGAACCAGTGACCTCTTCCGTGTCAGGGAAGCGCTCTCCCGCTGAGCTAATCGTCCGAGGTGGAGACGGGATTTGAACCCGTGTAGACGGCTTTGCAGGCCGTTGCCTCGCCTCTCGGCCACTCCACCAGACGCAGGGGCCGAAACCCCCACTCCGAGCGGACGACGAGATTCGAACTCGCGACCCTCACCTTGGCAAGGTGATGCTCTACCAACTGAGCCACGTCCGCAGGTGTCGTTTCTCCGGGGCGCTCCCGCGTCCCGGCGACGTGTTGAACTCTAGCGGATTCCCGGGCCAGCTCAAATTCCGTTTGCGTACCGTGCTCCCTCCGTTTCCGCAGCGTGCCGCCGTGAACGACCTCCCGCCGCACCGCCGAGGCGGCCGCCATACACTCGCAACCGTGTACGACCTGCCCCCTCTCGCCCGCTTCGGCGGCCTCCTCGCCACCGATCTGCGCGAGGTGACGAGCGATCCCGCGGCCCTGGACTCCAGGGGCTTCTGGGCGGTGGTCGCGGACTTCGAGGGCGGTCTGGTGTGCGCGCGCTTCGGGGACGTCAGGCCTGATCCGGTGCCGGACCCGGTGCCCGGCCGCTGGCGCGGTCCCGCTCCGGCGGACTGGACCTCGTCGCTGGACCGCGCGGCGTACACCGAGGGCGTACGGCGGATCCGGCGGCGCATCGCGACGGGCGAGGTGTACCAGGTGAATCTGTGCCGGGTGCTGTCCGCGCCGCTGCCCGAGCCCGACCGCGCCGACGTGGACGCACTGAGTGCGCTGCTGGCGCTGGGCAACCCCGCCCCGTACGCCGGCACCGTCCGTCTGCCCGCTCGGGGCGTGGAGGTCGCCACGGCCTCGCCCGAGCTCTTTCTACGGCGGGACGGGCGGGTTGTCGAGTCCGGCCCGATCAAGGGCACCGGGCGCGAGGCGACGGACCTGCTGGAGAAGGACCACGCCGAGAACGTGATGATCGTGGACCTGGTCCGCAACGACCTGGGGCGGGTCTGCGCCCCCGGGTCGGTGACGGTTCCCGCGCTCTGCTCGGTCGAGCCGCACCCCGGGCTGGTGCACCTCGTCTCCACGGTGCGCGGGGAGCTGGCGGAGGGCGTGGGCTGGCCGGAGCTGCTCGCGGCGGCGTTTCCGCCCGGGTCGGTCACCGGGGCGCCCAAGTCCAGTGCGCTGCGCATCATCGAGGAGCTGGAGACCGCGCCCCGCGGCCCGTACTGCGGCGGTGTCGGATGGGTCGACGCCGACCGCGGCACCGGCGAGCTGGCGGTGGGGATACGCACCTTCTGGATCGACCGCGGGGCGGTCGGCGGCCCCGCGCTGCGCTTCGGCACCGGGGCGGGCATCACCTGGGGCTCCGACCCGGAGCGCGAATGGGACGAAACCGAACTCAAGGCCGCCCGGCTGCTCGAGGTAGCGTCGGGGGCACATCAGCCGACGGGAGGCACCGCACGATGACAGTCGCCATCTGGCTCGACGGTTCGCTGCGTGAGGCGGACAGCGCGCGGGTGTCCGTTTTCGACCATGGGCTGACGGTCGGCGACGGCGTCTTCGAGACGGTCAAGGCGGTGGACGGGCGGGCCTTCGCGCTCACCCGCCATCTGCACCGGCTGGCCGGCTCGGCCCGCGGCCTGGGGCTGCCGGCCCCGGACCTGGACGAGGTGCGGCGGGGCTGCGAGGCGGTGCTGGACGCCAACGCGGTGCCGCTGGGGCGGCTGCGGATCACCTATACGGGAGGGGTCTCACCGCTCGGCTCCGACCGGGGCACGGCGGGACCCACGCTGGTCGTTGCGGTCGTCGAGACCGAGCGGCGGCCCGATACGACGGCGGTGGTCACCGTCCCGTGGACCCGCAACGAACGCGGGGCGCTGGCGGGCCTGAAGACCACCTCGTACGGCGAGAACGTGGTGGCGCTCGCCCGGGCGCGGGAGCACGGCGCGAGCGAGGCGCTGTTCGGCAACACCGTGGGGCGGCTGTGCGAGGGCACCGGCACCAATGTCTTCGTGGTTCTCGACGGGGAGCTGCACACCCCGCCGCTGGCCTCCGGCTGCCTCGCGGGCATCACCCGGCAGCTGGTGATCGACTGGGTGGGGGCGAAGGAGACCGATCTGCCCTTCGACGTCCTGGAGCGGGCGGAGGAGATCTTCCTCACCTCCACCACCCGGGACGTCCAGGCCGTGCACCGGCTGGACGAGCGGCCGCTGCCGGGCGCGCCGGGCCCGGTGACCGCGGAGGCGATGCGGATCTTCACCGAGCGGGCGGCCGACGACCTCGATCCCTGAGGGCGGTTCGCCGCGAAAATCTGGTGACGATCGTGCGTCGGGTAGGTAGAACACCATCGTGACCACCACCCTGCGGCCCACCGGGCCGGAACAGCACACCGACGCGGGCGGCCGGGCCCGCGCGTACGAGGTCTGTGTCAACGGCCGCGCCGTAGGCACGCTCCGCCTCGCCACCGGCGACCGGCTGGGCCCGGAGGTCGGGCGGATCGAGCGGCTGCACATCGACGAGCCGGACCGGCATCGCGGCCGGGGCACCGTCGCCGCGCTGGCCGCCGAGGAGGTGCTGCGCGGCTGGGGCTGTACGCAGGCCGAGGTGAGCATTCCGGCGCAGGCCACGACCGGGCTCGGGCTCGCGGGCGCGCTCGGCTTCGGCGAGCGCAGCCGCAACATGGTCAAGGAGCTGTCCGAGGCGCCCGAACTGCCGCCGGGCAGCGAGGTGCGGGCCATGGGGGAGGCGGAGTACCCGGCCTGGTTCGAGCACGAGCGGACCGAGCACATCCGCAGCTGGACGGAGCGGGGGGTGGCCGAGGAAGCGGCGCGGGCCAAGGCGGACACCGCCTACGCGACCCTGCTGCCGGACGGCCCCGCGACGCCCGGCACTCTGCTGCGCGTCCTCGCCCACGACGGCACCGACGTGGGCACCGTGTGGGTGGCGATACGCCCCGAGGAGGGGGTGGAGGCAGAGGGCGCCCTCGAGGGCTATGTCTTCGGCGTCGAGGTCGACGAGGAGCACCGCGGGCGCGGCCACGGCCGCACCCTCATGCTGGCCGCCGAGCGCGACGGCTTGGCGGCGGGGGCCCGCACGATCGGGCTGCATGTCTTCGGCGGCAACACCGCGGCGCTGCGGCTGTACGAGTCGCTCGGCTATCGGCCGACCGAGTACCACCTTTTCAAGCAACTGCTCTGAGCCCCGGGCGCCCGCTCACCGGGCGAGCAGCCGGTCGGCGATCGCCTCGATGCGCTCGCGTAGGCCCTCCTGGCTCTTTCCGCCGTCCAGCCGCTCGCCGCCGATCACATAGGTGGGGGTGCCGGCCACCCCGATCGCCTTGCCCTCGGCCTGGTCCGCGTCCACGATCAGGATGTGCCGCCCGTCGATCAGCGCGGTGTCCATCTCCTCGGCGTCGAGACCCAGCTCCCGCGCGACGTCGACCAGCACCACCTCGCCGCGCGCGCCCAGCTCCTCGGCGCGGGCCAGCACGGCCTCGGCGTACGGCCAGCCCCGGCCCTGCACGATGGCCTCCTCGAGGGCCTGGGCCGCGGCGTGGGCGTGCTTGTGCTTCTCCAGCGGGAAATGCCGTATGCGGATCTCCAGGGCCTCGCCGTAGCGGGCGCGCAGCGTGTTCAGGTCCGCCAGCGAACCGCGGCAGTCGGGACACTGGAGCTCGCACCACACGTCGAGCACGACGGGCTCGGGGCTGTGGTGCTCGGCGGCTTCGCCGGAGGCGGGGCGGGCAGGCTGGGGGTCGCTCATGGGGTCAGTCTTCCAGCCCGGAGCCGACTCCTCCGAATCTGCGCCGGAGAGACTGGTCGGGGAGGGGCGTCGGCCCGGGGGAGGAGTCGTTTCCCGGAGATGTCCCTGATCCTCATCCCCGATATGGCCGGAATGGCGCCGCGAGGGTGCAGGATGGAATACCGGTATCCGACGGGCAGGAGGCCCCCGATGCTGACTGACACGGTCTGCGCCGCGGCGTCCGCGGCGGGCCTCGCTGTCGCCTTTGTGACGGCGTACCGCAAGCGGTTCCTGGCCGCGACCCGGATCGCCGCCTATGCGCTGCTCCCCGTGGGCCTGGCGCTGACGGGCATCCTGGGCTGGATCGCCGACCTGGTCTTCAAGCCGAGCGTCTGGCTGGGCTTCGGGGTGCTCGGCCTGTCCTGGCTGCTGTTCCTGGTGGTCCGGGCGGTGGAGCACCGGGGCGACGGCACCCGCAAGGAGCGGCGCGCGGCGGCGGAGCGGGGCGGGGCGCAGGCGCCCGCGCCGGTCGCGGGCGGCCGGCCGAGGGGAATCAAGGGCGCGGCCAAGTCCGGAGGCAGCTCGGGCACGGAGGACTTCTCGGATATCGAGGCCATCCTCAAAAAGCACGGAATCTGACGCTCAAACGATCAATACAGCTCTCGGGTCGCAGGTGGGGTCCCCCTGCGCCATGATCATGCGCGAGATGCTGCAAACACCCGGGGAGCCATCCCCCCTCGAAAGACCCCCTGCACCGCCGAGCGAAGAGCCACGTGGCTGTCTCTTCGCCCTCTCCCAGCCGCCGCTGATGCTCTTCCTCGCGTTCATAGGCACCCTGCTGTTCGTCACCGCCGTCCACGACCTCTACCGGTGGTGAGGGCCGCCCTGGGCCCTGGTCGGGCGTCCTCAGCCCGCGGCCTCCCGGCGCCGGGCCCGGTAGGCCGCCACATGCAGGCGATTGCCGCAGGTGCGGCTGTCGCAGTAGCGCCGTGAGCGGTTGCGCGAGAGGTCGACGAAGGCGTGTCCGCAGTCCGGCGCCTCGCAGCGCCGCAGCCGTTCCCGCTCGCCCGCCACCACGAGAAACGCCAGCGCCATGCCGCCGTCGGCGGCCAGGTGCTCGGCCAGCGACGCCCCTGGGGCGAAGTAGTGCACATGCCAGTCGTAGCCGTCGTGGTCGGTGAGCCGGGGGGTGGTGCCGGCCGCGGCGATCATCGTGTTGAGCAGCTCGGAGGCGCGCCGGGAGTCGGGCGCCGCGAAGACCTCGGCGAATCGGTCGCGCACCGCGCGTGCGGCCTCCAGATCCCGCTCCCCGAGCGTGCCGACGTCGCTGATGGCGTGGTCCGCCACAAAGCGGCGCAGCGTGGCGACATCCGCGAGGGCGTCCGGGCCGTCGTCCTCGGGCGAGGTGTTCACCAGAGCGACGACCGCGTCGAGCGCGCACCGGGTGTCGTGGTTGATCAGCACGGTTGGCTCCCTGGCCGGCCGGATCGGAGGCTGCTGTCGCCTGCCCTTCGATCTGACCGACTCTAGCGGGCCATCCGCCCGGCGGGCGGACGATATGGCGGTGCCGTCGCCGCGGACCGCTCCGCGGCGACGGCACCGCCGCCTGCCGTATGCCGTTGTCGATATGTCGCTGTCTTCCTGTCGCGGCCGGGCTCGCGCCGTCTCCCCGAGTCGGACGGCCGCGCTCAGCTCTCGCCGGGGCTCAGCTCTCCGCCAGGATGTGGGAGAGCTCGGTGTCGAGATCGAAGTGGCGGTGCTCGGTGCCGGGTGGCACCGCGGCGTCGGTCCGCTTCAGGAACGACTCCAGGGCCCGCGCCGGGGCTTCGAGCAGTGCCTCTCCCTCTGGGGAGCTCAGGGCGATGCAGACGACGCCCTGCCCATGGCTGCGGGACGGCCACACGCGGACGTCGCCGGTGCCGGTGGGCCGGTGCAGGCCCTCGGCGAGCAGGTCGCGGGCGAACACCCATTCGACCGTCTCTTCGGCTCCGGTGTGGAAGGTGGCGTGCACGGCGTAGGGATCGGCCGTGTCGTACCGCAGGCCCGCGGGTACAGGCAGTGAGGACTCGCTCGACACAACGAGGCGCAGGTGCAGCTCGCAGCTGACCGTGGTGTTCATAAGCGCCAGGGCCTTTCGCTCAGTGTGCGCTCGGGGATTCGCACGTCGGCGAAATCGACATGCCACCTACGGTGCCGTTGTAAACCCCTCTGACCGTTTTGTGGTCCTTCCAGTAGCTCTAGCAGCGGAGTCTCCGGGCGGCGGGTACCGCCATTCCGGTGACTCTTTTCGATCAGGTAAGTTGGGTCACATGAACGCGGAGAGTGACGAGCGGCAGGAAGTCGCCAAATCGGCGGCCTCGCAGGCCGCAGCGGGGGAGAGCGCCTCTGGTGGGCCGGGTTTCGGCTCGCGGGCGCCGCAGTTCATCCAGAAGTCCCGGGCGCTGCATCTGAGCTGGCAGGTCGGGGTGTTCATCGTCGGGCTCGCGGTCGTGATCATAGGCATCATCATGCTGCCGCTGCCCGGCCCGGGATGGCTGGTGATCTTCGCCGGCATGGCGATCTGGGCGACCGAGTTCGTCTGGGCCCAGCTGGTGCTGCGCTGGACCAAGCGGAAGGTCACGGAGGCGGCGCAGCGCGCCCTGGATCCCCGGGTGCGCAAGCGCAATCTGATTCTGACCACGATCGGGGTGGTGATCTGCGCGGCGGCGGTGACCGTGTACGTGTGGAAGTTCGGGCTGGTCATGCCGTGGAAGATCAAGGAGTGAGTCGCCCCTGGTGAGGCCGGTGCGGTTGGTGAAGGGCACCGTCCGGCATGCGCTAGGGTTGGGCGTGCGCCAGGGCGATTAGCTCAGTGGGAGAGCGCTTCGTTCACACCGAAGAGGTCACTGGTTCGAACCCAGTATCGCCCACCCTGGACCGAGGGCCCGGAGGCTTTGATGCCTCCGGGCCCTCGGCGTTGTCACCCGCGGTGACGACCTGATCGGGTCGCTCGGGTGAAGCGCTTCGAATCGATCCTGTCCGAACCGTTGACGTCTCCGGACCTACCTTCATAACTTAGCCCGGCAAGCGCTTGCCTAAAACGTTTCAAGGCTCGTTGGGCGGTCGGATGACATGCCCGGGAGGGGCGTCTCATGGGTGCTCGATGGGTGCGGGGCGGCAGAGGGTTGCGAGCGGCCGCGGTGGGTCTGCTCGGGCTGGGGCTGCTGGCCTCGGGATGCGGCGGGAGCAGTGGCTCGGGCGATGGCAAGGTGACCATCCGCTACTCCTGGTGGGGCGCGAAGGACCGCGCCGAACTGATCCAGAAGACGGTCGCGCTGTTCGAGAAGAAATATCCGAATATCGAGGTGAAGACGGATTTCGCCGAGTACGCCGACTTCTGGAGCAAGTTCAACACCCAGGCCGCGGGCGGAAACCCGCCCGATGTCTTCCAGAACTCGGTCGCTTTCCTGCGCAAGTACGGCGAGAAGAACATTCTGCTGGACCTGAATCAGCAGGTGAAAGCCGGAAACCTGAGCATGAAGGACTTCCGGTCCGGCCTGGAGAAGGCCGGTGAGGTCGACGGCAAGCTCTACGGTGTGCCGGTCGGCGTCAACACCTTTGCCATGTTCTACAACCCCGCCGAGTTCAAGAAGATCGGGGTGACCCCCAAGGACGGGTGGACCTGGGACGAGTTCTTCTCCGCCGCCGAGAAGGTCAGCCAGGACAAGGGGGACCTCTACGGCGCCAGTGACAACGCCGGGGTGATGTACCTCTACGACCTGTATCTGCGCCAGGAGGGCAAGGCCTTCTTCACCGAGGACAAGAAGCTCGGCTTCACCGAGGACGACCTCAAGAAGTGGTGGGGCGACTGGTACGCGAAGAACAAGGACGGCGTGCTGGTCCCGGCCAAGAAGAGCGAGCAGGTCAAGCCGAAGGCCACGATCAGCGGCGACCTCGCCGCCGCCGAGTTCACCTGGGACAACTTCCTGGTCCGCTTCGCCGCCGAGACCAAGACCGAACTCGACCTCGGCCCGATCCCGACCCTGGACGGGAAGCGGACCGGACAGTACCTCTCCTCGCTGATGCTGAGCGGCTCCAACCGCACCAAGCACCCCAAGGAAGTCGCGCAGTTCATCGACTTCATGACCCATGACCCCGAGGTCGGCAAGATCATGGGCTACAACCGCGGGGTGCTGCCCACCAACGCGCAGTACGACGCGTTCAAGCCCACCGGAGTGAACGCCAAGATCGCCCAGTACGAGGAGAGCGTCACCGACAAGCTGGAGCCGATCACCCCGCACCCGGCCGGCGCGGATGTCGCCGAGGCCGCCTTCCTGCGTATCTACGGCCAGGTCAACCAGGGCAAGACCTCGGTGGACGACGCCGTGGACCAGTTCTTCAGCGAGGCGAAGACCGCGCTCGGCTCCTGAGGAGATCTTCCGTGACCCCTACCAAGACCTCCGTGGCGGACGACCTCGGCCGGAAGGGATCCGCGCCGCGGAAGGCCGAGGCCCCGCCGCCCGCGCCCGCCGCCCTCGCGCGGCGGCGGGCGCGCCGGGAGACGCTGGCCGGGTATCTCTTCCTGACGCCGTGGTGCATCGGGATCCTGCTGCTCACCCTCGGCCCGATGCTCGTCTCGCTCTACCTGGCGTTCACCGACTACAACCTCTTCGACTCGCCCAAGTGGGTCGGGCTGAAGAACTTCCAGGAGATGTTCGACGACGACCGGTGGTGGAACTCGGTCGACGTCACCCTGAAGTACGTCCTGATCGGCACCCCGCTGAAGCTGCTGATCGCGCTCGGCGTGGCGATGCTGCTGGTCAAGCCCCGTAAAGGGCAGGGCTTTTACCGCTCGGCCTTCTACGCCCCGTCCCTGATCGGCGCCAGCGTCAGCATCGGCATCGTGTGGCGGTCGATCTTCCAGGACGATGCGATCGTCGACAAGTCGATGAGTCTCTTCGGCTGGGACGTGGGCGGCTGGATCGGTGACCCGGACTGGATGCTGCCCACGCTCATCACGCTGACCGTCTGGCAGTTCGGCGCCCCGATGGTGATCTTCCTGGCCGGGCTCAAGCAGGTGCCCCGCGAGCTGTACGAGGCCGCGGAGATGGACGGCGCGGGGCCCTGGCGCCGGTTCCGTTCCATCACCCTGCCGATGATTTCCCCGGTGCTCTTCTTCAATCTGCTGCTGGAGATCATCCACTCGTTCCAGGTCTTCACCTCGGCGGTGGTCATCGGCGGCACCGGAGGCTCCGGGGCGGGCGGTCCGGCCGACTCGCTGCTGGTCTACACCTGGTACCTGTACGAGCAGGGCTTCCGCAATATGCGCATGGGCTACGCCTCCGCGATGGCGTGGATGCTGATGCTCGGCATCGGTCTGGTGACGGTGGTGCTGTTCAAGACTCAGCGCGGCTGGGTGCACTACGAGGAGGATGCCCGGTGAGTGCGTTGACCAGTACGGCCCGGCGCAGGGTGCGGTCCGTGGGCTGGCATGTGGGGGCGCTCGCGCTGCTGGCCGTGATCCTCTACCCCGTGGTGTGGGTGATCGGCGCCTCGTTCAAGCCCGGCGACAAGATCGTCGGCAGCCTGGAGCTGCTGCCCACCGACCCCATCACCGACAACTACCGGCGGCTGTCGGAGGGCATCGCCGACATCCCGATCACCAGCTTCTTCTACAACTCGCTGTTCATCTCGGTGGGTTCGGTGATCGGGGTGCTGTTCTCCTGCTCCCTGGCGGCCTACGCCTTCGCCAGGATCCGCTTCGCCGGGCGCAACGCGCTGTTCACGGTCATGATCGCCACGCTGCTGCTGCCCTTCCAGGTGCTGATCATTCCGCAGTACGTGCTGTTCCAGAAGCTCGACCTGATCAACACCTTCTGGCCGTTGCTGCTCGGCAAATACCTGGCCGTGGACGCCTTCTTCGTCTTCCTGATGATGCAGTTCATGCGCAACCTCCCCACGGAGCTGGACGAGGCGGCCCGTATCGACGGCTGCGGCCATCTGCGCATCTACTGGAACATCGTGCTCCCGCTGTGCCGCCCGGCCCTGATCACGAGCGCGATCTTCAGCTTCATCTGGTCCTGGAACGACTTCATCGGACCCCTGCTGTATCTGAACACCACGGACAAGTACACGGTCTCGCTCGGGCTGAAGATGTTCATCGACCAGGACACCGTCGCCGACTACGGCGGCATGGTCGCCATGTCGCTGGTGGCCCTGGCGCCCGTGCTGCTGTTCTTCCTCGCCTTCCAGCGCTATCTGGTCGAGGGCGCGGCGACCTCCGGGCTCAAGGGCTGAGGGGCGGCCCCATGGACGTACGGGAGACCAGCCCCCGGACGCGGGGCGGGCGGGCGGCGTCGCGGCGGGAATCGCGGCTGTTCCTCTTCTCCGTGTTCGCCGAGAGTCTGCTGACCGGGGTGTGGGTGGTGCTCGCCGCGCTGCCCGTGGTCACCCTGCTGCCCGCCTTCGCGGCCGGCTGCGCGCATCTGCGCCGCCACCTGGACGGCGAGCGCTCCACCTGGCGGGACTTCCTCTCCGGGCTGCGGGAGGCGACGCGCAGCGGCTGGCGGTTCTCCCTCCTGTGGTGGGCGGCGCTCGCGCTGCTCGCCTTCGATCTGCGCGTGGCCCGCTCCGGGGCGCTGCCCGGAGGGCCCGTACTGATCGCCGTGAGCGTGACGGGGACGCTCACGGCGATCGTGCTCGGACTGCGCACCGCGGCCCAATGGCGGCCCGGCCTCGGCTGGCCCGCCGTGGCCCGGGCCGCTGTGCGCCGCGGCCTCGGCGCCGACCTGGGCGGGTCGCTGCTGCTCGTCGGCGGGCTCGCGGTGGTCACCGTCGCCACCTGGCAACTGCTGCCGCTGGCCGCACCCGCGGTCGGAGCCCTCGCGGCCTGTGCCGTCGCGGTGGAGCGGCGCGCCCGAGCCTGACGGTGGCCCGCCACAGGGCCCCCTAGCGAGCCACCCATGTGATGCACCTGACCCCCGTTGAAAGGTTGCGCATGTCTCCGATCCCCCGACGCAACGTCCTCAAGGCCGCCGCCGTCGCCGGCGCCGCGGCCCCGTTCTCCTGGCTGCTGGCCGGCAACGCCCAGCAGGCCGCGGCCGCCGACAAGGCGGCTGACGATTCCGTGGACATCACCTGGCTGGAGGACGGCGGCCTCGGCGCGGCCGCGGGCAGCACCTTCGGCGTGCCGTGGCCGAAGGGGGCCCGGCCCGCGGACCAGAAGTTCGCGCTGGCCACGGCCGACGGCAAGGACGTGCCCCTACAGACCTGGGCCACCGCCTACTGGCCGGACGGCTCGCTCAAGTGGACCGCACACGCGGCGGCGGACGGGCTCGACGGCGCCAAGACGTACCGCCTCACGGCCGGCGAGCCCGCGGCGCCCGCCAAGAAGGTCACCGTCGCCGAGAGCGGCGGCAGGATCACCGTGGACACCGGGGTGATCAAGGTCGTGGTCGGCAAGGACGGCGGGGAGCTCGTACGCTCCGTCACCCGCGGCGGCACCGAGATCGCCCGCGACGGCCGGCTGGTCCTGCTCCGCCAGGGCGACATCGACGACGGCGACCACGGCAGCGCCAAGTGGGAGCGGTTCGACGGCGAGATCAGCGGCGCCGAGGTCGAGCAGAAGGGCCCCGTCCGCGCCGTCGTCCGCATCGACGGCAAGCACCGCAAGGGCGGCCGCCGCTGGCTCCCCTTCAGCGTCCGGCTCTACTTCTACGCGGGCGCCGACTCCTTCCGCATGGTCCACACCATCACCTTCGACGGCGACCAGGAGAAGGACTTCATCCGCGGCCTGGGCGTGCGCTTCTCCGTACCCATGCGCGACGAGGCGTACGACCGGCACATCCGGATCGCGGGCGAGGGCAAGGGGTTTCTGACCGAGGCGGTCAAGGGCATCACCGGGCTGCGCCGCGACCCCGGCGCCGCCGTCCGCAAGGCCCAGTTCAAGGGCGAGAAGCTGCCCGACCCGGCCACCTGGGACCAGCGGGTGACCACCCGGCTGCACCTCATCCCCACCTGGGGCGACTACACCCTCTCCCAGCTGTCCGCCGACGGCTTCGCGCTGCGCAAGCGCACCAAGCCGGGCCACGGCTGGATCCCCGCGGGCGGGGGCGGCCGGGCGGGCGGCTTCGGCTATGTGGGCGGCGTCAGCGGCGGACTGTCCTTCGGGCTGCGCGACTTCTGGGAGAAGTTCCCCGCCCAGCTCGACATCCGGGGCGCCGCGGGCGACGAGGCCGAGGTCACCCTGTGGCTGTGGTCGCCCGAGGCCCAGCCGATGGACCTGCGCTTCTACCACGACGGCCTGGGCCAGGACACCTACCCCGAGCAGCTCGAAGGCCTCAACATCACCTACGAGGACTACGAGCCGGAGTTCGGCACCCCGTACGGCATCGCGCGCACCAGCGAGCTGATGTTCTGGGCCAACGAGACCACCCCCGGCGCCGAGGCCCTCGTCGCCCAGGCCGCCGCCGTGCGCACCCCGCCGCAACTGGCCGCCGCCCCCGCCGACCTGGCCCGCGCCAAGGTCTTCGGCGGCCTGTTCGCCCCCGTGGACCGCTCGACCGCCGCCAAGGCGAACATCGAGGACCACCTGGACTTCCTCTTCACCTACCACAAGGGCCAGGTCGAACAGCGCCGCTGGTACGGGTTCTGGGATTACGGCGACATCATGCACACCTACGACGAGGACCGGCACCAGTGGCGGTACGACGTCGGCGGCTACGCCTGGGACAACTCCGAGCTGTCCCCCGACCTGTGGCTCTGGTACGCCTATCTGCGCTCCGGCCGCGCCGACATCTTCCGGTTCGCGGAAGCCATGACCCGCCACACCGGCGAAGTGGACGTCTACCACCTCGGGACATGGGCCGGCCTCGGCACCCGCCACGGCGTACAGCACTTCGCGGACAGCGCCAAGCAGCAGCGCATCTCCACCGCCGTCTACCGGCGCCCCTACTACTACCTCACCGGCGACGAGCGCGTCGGCGACCTGATGAGCGCCCTCGTCGACTCCGACGAGACCTTCCTCGTCCTCGACCCGCAGCGCAAGGTCCGCACCGACCCCGACTACGAGCCGGACCCACACGCCCTGTCCATCGGCTTCGGCACCGACTGGAGCGGGCTCGCCGGGGCGTGGCTCACCGAATGGGAGCGGCGCGGCCCCAAGGCGGAGAAGGCCGAGGCCAGGCTGCGCAGCACCATGGAGACCATCGCCGCCCAGCCCAACGGCTTCGTGCAGGGCTCCGGGCTCTACGACCTCGCCACCGGCAAGTACGCCGTCGAGACCGAGGCGAAGGTCAGCGTCTCGCATCTGTCCGCCGTCTTCGGCCTGGTCGAGATGTGCGCCGAGCTGATCGACCTCGTCGACCTCCCGAAGTTCAAGGAGGCCTGGCTGGACTACTGCCGCTACTTCAACGCCACCAAGGCCGAGCAGAAGGCCCGCTACGGCACGGACTTCGGCTCACTGCTGCTCTTCCAGGGCCACTCGCGGCTCGACGCGTACGCCGGGGTGCAAGCGAAGGACGAGGCCCTGATCAAGCGCGCCTGGCAGAAGTTCTCCCAGGGGGACGGCTACCCCGACGCCACGACCGACTGGAAGACGGCCAAGGTGGAGGGACCCGCGGTGCTGGAGCCCGGTGTCGAGGCCACCTGGGTGTCCACCAACTCCACCGCCCAGTACGGGCTGGCCGCCATCCAGAACCTCGCGCTGATCGGGGACAAGCTGCCGGGCTGACCGGAACCGGAGCGGCCCGTCGGCCCGGCGGGCCGCTCCCGGGCCGGATCCGCCGCAGACTGGTGGGATGGACTGGTGCCGTTACCGCTTCCGGAGCCACTGGGACCTCGACGCCCCGCCCGCCGCCGTCTACCGGCTGCTCGCGGCGGGCGACGACTACCCCGGGTGGTGGCCACAGGTCCGGGAGGCGGTCAGGAGCGACGAGCGGACCGGCACCGCCCGCTTCCGGTCCATGATCCCGTACGACCTGGTCATCACCGTCCGCGGGGCGCGCCAGGACCCGGCGGCCGGGGTGCTGGAGATGACGTTCTCCGGCGATCTGGAGGGGTGGGCGCGCTGGACCGTGACCGCCCGCGGCAGCGGCGCACGCGCCCGCTTCGAGCAGGATGTGGTGGTCCGCAAGCCGCTGCTGCGCCTCTTCGCGCTCCCCGGCCGCCCGCTCTTCCGCCTCAACCACGCGCTGATGATGCGCGGCGGGCGGCGGGGGCTGCGGGCGCGGCTGGCCGCGCGGCCGCCCGGCGCTCATTCGGTTTGAACGAAACCCACCACGACCTGTATTGTTCAGGTCGTTCCACCGGGGAGTACCCCGCCGGGACACCGGGGCGATTAGCTCAGTGGGAGAGCGCTTCGTTCACACCGAAGAGGTCACTGGTTCGAACCCAGTATCGCCCACCTCACGAGGCCGGGCCGCCAGCAGGCGGCCCGGCCTCGACGCATCTGGGGGCGCGTCCGCGGACACCGGACACCTACGCCGCGGCGGGCAGCTCCGGCCGCAGCGGCCAGGCCGGGTCACAGGTCTCCTCGGAGCCGTTGAGCGCGAACCACGCCTGGAGCCCGCGAGCCTGCGCCGCGTACCACACCGTCTGCCGGTCGTGCAGTTCGGTGGGCGTCATCGTCCCCAGGCGGGAGGTGAAGCGGCGGCCCACCGCCCGCACCACGTCCAGGGCGGCCGTGGCGTCCGCGGCCGCGTCGTGGGCGCCCGTCAACTCCACACCGTAATGCGCACACAGGTCGGTGAGGGTGCGGCGGCCCTTGCGGTACCGGTCGAGGTGCTTGTCCAGCACCCGGGGGTCGAGGATGGCCAGCGAGCGCAGCGAGACATACGAGGACAGGCTCGAGTTGCGATGCCGCCGCAACTCCCGGTCCAGCAAGGTCAGATCGAACGGGGCGTTCATCACCACCACCGGGGTGCCCCGCGCGGCCTGCTCGGCGAGCGCCCGCGCCACCTCGTCCACCACCGGGGCGGGCCACCTGCCGTGCCGCTGGAGATGGGCGTCGGTCAACCCGTGTATCGCGCTCGCCGCTTCGGGCACCGGTATGCCCGGGCTCACCAGCCAGCGCCGTGTCTCCGGCAGGCTTCCGGCCCCACGCTGGACCACCAGCGCGGCGGACACGATCCGGTCCTGCTCGACGTCGATTCCCGTGGTCTCCGTGTCGAATGCGGCGAGAGGCCCCTCGAACCAGGACGGCATGGCCTCAACTCCTCGTGCTCGCTCACCAAATGGCACCTACAACCCCGCCCCACCTGGTGATACCCGAGGACAACGGCTCGAACCGCCGCCGTTTGCACACGGCCTGACGCGGAGACAACACACATGTATGGGCTATAACGCCCCTGTCGTAGCCGGGGGATGACCGAGCCCTGCGGAACTGACCGGCAACACCGGAAGGCGCTCGACGACATGGCGCTCGCGCAGCCCGACCCGGCCGCGTCGGCGAGCAGTCTGCTGCCCGAGCGGATCGCCCCGCCGCGAGGCTCCCTCGCCACCACCGCCTGCATGGAGACCCTTCAGGTGGGCTATCTGCACGCGGTCGCCGCGGCGGCCGGCTGCTCCCTGGCGCAGCCCTTCCCCGACCACGGCATCGACTGGCACCTCAGCCACAGCGCGCGCGGCCACACCGTCGACGACGAAGTGACGATCAAGGTGCAGCTCAAGGCCACCTACCAGCTCGCGCCCCGCCCGCCCGGGCCGACCTTCTCCTTCACGCTCGACAACGATCACCTGATCAAGCTGGCCCGCACCCCGGTGTCGGTCCACAAGATCCTCGTCGTGATGATCGTGCCCCGCGCCCGCGACGACTGGGTACGCGCAAGCCACGACCGGCTCGCCCTGCGCCACTGCTGCTACTGGACCAATCTGGCCGGCCACCCTGTCACGGGCAGCCGCCGGACCACCGTGCGGATCCCGACCTCGCGGGTCTTCGACGACCGCGCGCTCTGCGAGATCATGGCCCGGGTCGGGGCGGGAGGGAGACCCTGATGGACCGGTACCGACGCGAGCCCGTACCCACCCCAGCCACCCCGCCCTTCCCAGCCACCCCGCCCGTCCCGTCCCCGGACGAGGTGGACCCCGCCGTGCTCGGCGCACTGCTGGCCCGCCACGGCTGGCGGCGGCGCGGGGGAGCGGCGGGGCGGTACGGGCGGTGGACCCCGCCGGGCGACCCGGCCGGCGGCACCAGCCTGCTGGTGCCGCAGAGCCGGGAGTTCCCCGACAGCGCCGACCTGCTCGGCGAGGCGATGACCGCGCTGGCCCGCAGCGCCGCGCCGTCCGCCCGCGAGGTGCTGATCGGCCTGGCCGTGCCCAGCGACGAGATCCGCTGGCGGCGCGAGGTGCCCGAGCCCCGCGCGGGCGCCCCCGCCTGGAGCGCGCAGGAGCGGCTGCGCGCCGCCGCCCGCGCCACGCTGCTGGCCGGTGCGCTCGCCGCCCGGGGGCGGGCGGGCTACCACGGGGCGCGGCACCGCCGCGAGGCCGAGGCGGCCCTGGAGCGCGTCCTGGTCGGCCCGGCCGGCCCCGACGGGCGCGAGCTGACCGTCTTCGTGCCGGTGGAGCGCGGGCGGGCCGTCACCGCGACCCTGCTGCACGCGCTGTACGGGCTCCGCGACGCGGTGGACTACCAGCGGGCCACCGGCAGGCAGGAGGCCTTCGACGCCGCCGTCGAGGCGGGCGTGAGCCGTGAGCTGACCGAGGCGGTCGTCGCCCTCGTCGAGGGGACGGAGGGGGCCCGGGTGGCGCTGGAGTGGTCGCCCGGGGCCGGGCCGCCGCGCGGCTCGGCGGCCCGGCCGGACCCGGTGGAGTTCAGCCCCGGCGACCTGCCGGCCCTGCGGGAGGCCGGCGCCCGCTACGAACGGGCCGAGCCGCCCGTGCCGGTGCGGGTCACCGGCGCGGTGGTGCGGCTGCGCCGCACGGGGCCCGGCGGCCCCGGCACGGTCCGGCTGCGGGTGCTCGCCGGCGCCGAGGTGGCCCAGGTGCGGATCACGCTGGGGGAGGACGACTACCGGATCGCCGTCCACGCCCATCTGGTGGGGCTGCCGATCCGGGTGAGCGGCAGGCTGGAGAGCCGGGGCGGGTTCCGGCGGATCACGGGGGCCACGGACGTCACACCGGTGCAGGTCGACGAGGCCGAGCGGGACCGGCTGCTGAAGTCGATGCAAGAGCATTTGGGCGTCGCGGCCTTCTTCGAGGAGGCGTGCGGCGGGCCCGAGGAGGCGCGCGACGAGCCCTGACACCCTGACCAGGACCCCCGGCGCCCCGAAGGCGGGCTCCGGCCGGGCCCATGCGCGGCCGTGATCGTCCCCGTAACCGTTTCGCGGTCCGGCCCCCGGGCTCGGTACGATTCACGCTGCGCAGCAATCGCTGCTCCGAGTGATCCATCAGTCAGGAGAGACCGGTGTCAGACGTCCGTGTGATCATCCAACGCGATTCCGAGCGGGAAGAGCGCGTGGTGACCACGGGCACGACGGCGGCGGCCCTGTTCGACGGCGACCGCTCGATCGTGGCCGCGCGCGTGGGCGGGCAGCTGAAGGACCTGGCGTACGAGGTCGCCGAGGGCGACGAGGTCGAGCCGGTCGAGATCACCAGCCAGGACGGCCTGGACATCCTGCGCCACTCCACCGCGCATGTGATGGCGCAGGCCGTGCAGGAGCTCTTCCCGGAGGCCAAGCTCGGCATCGGCCCGCCGATCAAGGACGGCTTCTACTACGACTTCGACGTCGAGACCCCGTTCCACCCGGACGATCTCAAGCGCATCGAGAAGAAGATGCAGGAGATCATCAAGCGGGGCCAGAAGTTCTCCCGCCGCCCCGTCACCGACGAGGCCGCGCGCGAGGAGCTGGCGGCCGAGCCGTACAAGCTGGAGCTGATCGGGCTCAAGGGATCGGCCGCGGAGGCCGCCGAGGGCGCGTCCGCCGAGGTCGGCGCCGGTGAGCTGACCATCTACGACAACCTCGACGCGAAGAGCGGCGAGCTGTGCTGGAAGGACCTGTGCCGGGGGCCGCACCTGCCCACCACCCGGAACATCCCGGCGTTCAAGCTGATGCGCAGCGCCGCCGCGTACTGGCGCGGCAGCGAGAAGAACCCGCAGCTCCAGCGGATCTACGGCACCGCCTGGCCGACCAAGGACGAGCTGAAGGCGTATCTGGACTTCCTGGTGGAGGCCGAGAAGCGCGACCACCGCAAGCTGGGCTCCGAGCTGGACCTGTTCTCCTTCCCCGACGAGCTGGGGTCGGGCCTCGCGGTGTTCCATCCCAAGGGCGGGATCATCCGCCGGGAGATGGAGGCGTACTCGCGGAAGCGGCACGAAGAGGCCGGCTACGAGTTCGTCAACACCCCGCACATCACCAAGGCCAAGCTGTTCGAGACCTCGGGGCACCTGCCGCACTACATGGAGGGCATGTTCCCCCCCATGGAGTTCGAGGGGCAGGACTACTACCTCAAGGCCATGAACTGCCCGATGCACAACCTGATCTTCAGGGCGCGCGGGCGGTCCTACCGAGAGCTGCCGCTGCGGCTGTTCGAGTTCGGCACGGTCTACCGCTACGAGAAGTCGGGCGTCGTGCACGGCCTCACCCGGGCCCGCGGCTTCACCCAGGACGACTCGCACATCTACTGCACCAGGGAGCAGGCGCCGGACGAGCTGGACTCCCTGCTCACCTTCGTGCTCGACCTGCTCCGCGACTACGGCCTGAGCGACTTCTACCTGGAGCTGTCCACCCGGGACGACAGCGACAAGTTCATCGGGTCGGACGAGCAGTGGGCCGAGGCCACCGACCTGCTGCGGCAGGCCGCTGAGAAGCAGGGCCTCGAGCTGGTCATGGACCCGGGCGGCGCGGCCTACTACGGGCCCAAGATCTCGGTCCAGGCGAAGGACGCGATCGGCCGCACCTGGCAGATGTCGACCATCCAGGTCGACTTCAACCAGCCCGCCCGGTTCGAGCTGGAGTACACGGCGGCGGACGGCTCGCGGCAGCAGCCGATCATGCTCCACCGGGCCCTGTTCGGGAGCATCGAGCGGTTCTTCGCGGTGCTGCTCGAGCACTACGCGGGCGCCTTCCCGGTCTGGCTCGCGCCGGTCCAGGCGGTGGGCATCCCGATCGGCGACAGCCATGTGCCGTACCTGGAGGAGTTCGCGGCGGCGGCCAAGGCGAAGGGGCTGCGGGTGGAGGTGGACTCTTCCTCGGACCGGATGCAGAAGAAGATCCGCAATGCTCAGCGCGCCAAGATCCCGTTCATGATCATCGCTGGTGACGACGACATGGCGGCCGGGGCGGTCAGCTTCCGCTACCGGGACGGCTCGCAGAAGAACGGGATTCCCAAGGCGGAGGCGATCGCCGAGATCCTTGACGCCGTGGAGCGCCGGATCCAGGTGTGATCTCGGCCCCGCACGCGTGGGGCTACGCATTCGAGGGGCGGCCCCGAACGGGGTCGCCCCTCACCGCATCCTCATCGGCCCTGGACGAATATGCTGGCCCGCATGACGAGTGAGCCGGAGCAGCAGATCGGAGTGGGGACGCCCGACGCGTTCCAGCGCCTGTGGACACCCCACCGGATGGCGTACATCCAAGGCGAGAACAAACCCACCGGCCCGGGTGCCGGGGACGGCTGCCCGTTCTGCTCCATCCCGGAGAAGTCCGATGAGGACGGGCTGATCCTCGCTCGGGGCCGGCATGTCTACGCCGTGCTGAACCTGTACCCGTACAACGGCGGACACCTCATGGTCGTCCCCTTCCGGCATGTGGCCGACTACACCGAGCTGGACGCCGCGGAGACGGTCGAGCTCGCGGAGTTCACCAAGGCCGCGATGGTCGCGCTGCGTACCGCCTCGGGCGCGCACGGTTTCAATATTGGGCTGAACCAAGGGGCTTCCGCGGGCGCCGGGATCGCTGCCCATCTGCATCAGCATGTGGTGCCGCGCTGGGGTGGGGACACCAACTTCATGCCCGTGGTCGGCCACACCAAGGTGCTGCCCCAACTGCTGGCCGACACCCGCCGGATGCTCGCCGACGCCTGGCCGCGGGCCTGACCTCCGGCCTTCCCGCGGTGACGGCCCCGGCCCCGGCCGTGCGGCCGGGGCCGGGGCCGGTGACCGGCTACGCGTCGTACAGGTCGGCCTTCTTCGGGGCCGCGTCCTGGACCTGGCCGCTGAGCGCCAGCGAGCGGTTGCCGAAGCGCTCGGTGTTCACACCGTGGTGCTTCAGCACGCCGATCGCCGCCTCGTGGACCACCCGCAGCACCGGGGTGGCGGTGCGCATTGCGTCGTCCGCCATGAACCGGTGGCGCCAGGGCTTGTCCGCCCAGGCGTGGCGCAGGCCGAAAGGCTCGGGCAGGGCCAGCTTGCCGCCCAGGTAGTCCAGCAGCGGCGGGTACCAGGTGAAGGGGGCGCGGACGGCCAGCCGCACCACCTCTTTCGCGTCCACCAGGGGCAGCGGGATGGACTTGGTCTCCCAGAACCTGAAGGTCTTGCTGACCGTCTTGGAGGGCGCGGAGGGCTTGGTGGTGAACAGGGGGTGCACCGGGCCCAGCGCATGGCCGGTGACCTCGATCCGCATGGTCTTGTGCAGGAGGGTCACCGTGATCAGCAAGGTGATCACCAGCTGGCCGTCCCAGAGGACGAACTGCACGCCCAGGTAGTGCCGGTCGCCGGAGTCGAACTGCTGCTCGTCGCAGATCCGCTGGAGCTCGACGCCCTTTATCTGGAAGCCCTCCCCCTCCGAGGTGCCGCCGCGCGCCACCGACTTGGCCCCCTCGCCGACCGCCGAGACCACCCAATGGCGCACCGAGGGGGTGGGGAAGCCTCCGGTGTGCAGGGGGCTGCGCTCCAGCATCCGCAGCTGGTCATGGATCGCGCGTATCACGTCCCAGCTGCGGAACGGGTCGATCTCCTTGTCGGGGTCGGCCGACACCAGATCCTCGGCGAGCTGCCAGCTGCCCCAGCGCGTGCCCATGCCGAGTATCCCCTTGGCGCCGGCGTAGAAGACCACATTGCTGTGCTGCTCGGCGGTGAGCTTGTGCAGCGCCTTGCGCAGCTCCTCGGCCGAGGTCTGGCCGGGGTGGTTCGGCACGGTCTCGGGGACCTTCGCGCCGATCCCGCCGCCCGACAGCAGGCCGCTCCAGGCCTCCCGGAGGTTCTTGGCCGTGCGCTCACTGATCTGCTTGGCCACGTACCACCCGATGACGGGGGCGACGATAACGCCGCGCAGATAGAGGCCCAAGAACCCGTCGAAGGGGAGCTTGATCAGGAAGATGAGGGTCACCACGGCGAGCGCCGCCAGAAAGATGGTGCCGAGCGCCCCCATCCGCTTGTCCTGGGATCCGGCGACGGTGCGCCGCAGCTGGAAGGCGCCGAGCCACAGCAGCACCCCGGGGAGGAAGAGCAGCCCGAAGACCGCCATGACCACGGTGAGCCGGGCATCCCGGGTCTTGCGGATGCGGTTGGCCGCCAGGCAGTGCTCGACCACCGTCTGCGGCTCCATGCCGAAGGACTGGATCACCTGGCCGCGGCCGCCGCCGAGCATCCGCATCTGCACCGCGCGCGAGAACGCCTCGCCCAGATTGGGCTCGAACAGAGAGATCTTCGGTGGTTTGACCTCGGAGACCGTCCACTCCGAGTTGGCATCGAGGAGCTTGTCCGCCGGGCCGTCGCGATAGGCGGCCGAGGCGAGCGCCTGCGTCGCCGCGGTCTGGCCTGCCGCGCCGGAGAGCGGGATCTGCGCCCCCGGGCTGAAGTCGAATACGTCCGCCGTCACCAACGCCCCCAATAGCGCATACTGCTTGAGCTGCGACCTCAGCGTATCGGGGTGTGCGGTCCCTGTCGCCAGGGCGTCGCAAGCCTGTGGACAACCGCGCTCGGCCGCCCGCCCCACGCGAGTTGGGGCGGGCGCTCGGCGAACGTGCCTCAGGCCTCGGCCTGTTCCTGGATCCGGTCGGCCAGCTGCGCGGGCATCGGTTCATGGCGGGCGTACGAGCGGCTGAACCGCCCGGTGCCGTGCGACAGCGATCTCAGGTCGACGGCGTACCGGCCGATCTCGATCTCGGGGACCTCCGCCCGGATCAGCGTCTGGCCGCCGCCCGACTGTTCGGTGCCCACGACCCGGCCGCGCCGGCCCGACAGGTCGCTCATGACCGCGCCGACGTATTCGTCGGACACCAGGACCGACACCTCGACGACCGGCTCCAGGAGATGGATCCGGACGTCGGCGGCGGCTTCCCGCAGCGCGAGCGCGCCCGCCGTCTGGAAGGCGGCGTCGGAGGAGTCCACCGAGTGGGCCTTGCCGTCCAGCAGGGTCACCCGCACATCGACCAGGGGGTAGCCGGCGGCCACGCCCCGCGCCGCCTGCGCGCGCACGCCTTTCTCGACGGAGGGGATGAACTGCCGGGGCACCGCCCCGCCGACGACCTTGTCCACGAATTCGATGCCGGAGCCCTCGGGCAGCGGCTCCACCTCGATCTCGCAGATCGCGTACTGTCCGTGCCCGCCCGACTGCTTGACGTGCCGCCCGCGCCCGGCGGAACGGCCGCCGAACGTCTCGCGCAGCGACACCTTGTACGGCACCGCGTCCACCTGCACGCCGTACCGGGAGCGCAGCCGCTCCAGCGCGACGTCCATATGGGCCTCGCCCAGGCACCACAGCACCACCTGGTGGGTGTCCTGGTTCTGTTCGAGGCGCATCGTCGGGTCCTCGGCGACCAGCCGGCCGAGCCCCTGGGACAGCTTGTCCTCGTCGGCCTTGCTGTGCGCCCGGATCGCGACGGGCAGCAGCGGGTCGGGCATCTCCCAGGGCTCCATCAGCAGCGGCTGGTCCCTGGCGGAGAGGGTGTCCCCGGTCTCGGCGCGGTTCAGCTTGGCGACGCAGGCCAGATCGCCCGCGATGGCCTGGTTGAGCATGCGCTGTGCCTTGCCGAAGGGCGTGGTGAGGGCGCCCACCCGCTCGTCCACGTCATGGTCCTCGTGACCGCGGTCCGTGAGGCCGTGGCCGGACACATGCACGGTCTCGTCCGGGCGCAGCGTCCCGGAGAAGACCCGCACCAGGGAGATCCGGCCGACATACGGGTCCGAGGAGGTCTTGACCACCTCGGCGGCCAGCGGGCCCTGGGGGTCGCAGTCCAGCCGTGGGCGGGGCTTGCCCTCCGGGGTGGTGACGGTGGGGGCCTCCCGTTCCAGGGGGGTCGGGAAGCCGCCGGTGATCAGCTCGAGCAGTTCGGTGGTGCCCAGGCCCTGTTTCGAGCCCTCAAGGGCGGGCGCGGCGGCCAGCACGGGGTGGAAGGAGCCGCGGGCCACGGCCTTCTCCAGATCCCCGATGAGCGTCTTGACGTCGATCTCCTCGCCGCCGAGGTAGCGGTCCATGAGGGTCTCGTCCTCGCTCTCGGCGATGATCCCCTCGATGAGCCGGTTGCGGGCCTCCTCGACCAGCGGCAGCTGGTCGGGCGCGGGCGCCGCGTCGGTCCGTACGCCCGAGGCGTAGTCGTACACCCGCTGGGAGAGGAGTCCGATCAGCCCGGTGACGGGGGCGTGCCCGTCCGGTCCGGGTTCGCCACGCAGCGGCAGATACAGGGGCAGCACCGCGTCGGGGTCGTCGCCGCCGAAGGTCTCCCGGCACAGCTCGGTCATCTCCTCGAAGGAGGCGCGTGCCGCCTCCAGGTGCGTGATGACCAGGGCGCGCGGCATTCCGACGGCCGCGCACTCGTCCCACACCATGCGGGTCGCGCCCGCGATGCCCAGGGCGTCCTGGGACGCCGAGACGACGAAGAGGGCCGCGTCCGCTGCCCGCAGACCGGCCCTCAGCTCCCCGACGAAGTCGGCGTACCCCGGGGTATCCAGAAGGTTGATCTTCACCCCGTCCCAGGCGACGGGGACGAGGGACAGCTGGACCGAGCGCTGCTGCCGGTGCTCGATCTCGTCGTAGTCGGACAGGCATCCGCCGTCCTCGACCCTGCCCGCCCGGTTGATCGCTCCGGTGGCCAGCGCGAGGGCTTCCACCAGTGTTGTCTTTCCGCATCCGCTGTGGCCGACCAGCACCACGTTCCGTACGGAGCTGGGCCGGTCGGCCGTCGCCGCCCTTCCGGCGGCCCCTGATTGCGTGCTCGTTTTGTCGCCCATGTCTCGCCTCCAGGTCGAGATCCGCGATACTTCGAGCTTTCCACCGAGGCCATGGTGCGTCCATACGTCGCACATCCGGGCGTCGCCGGGGCGTCGGCCCCGCGCATCCCGATGCGTGCGCGGTGGCCCCTTGGGGCGTGGCTACGATGGGCCAGCCGGTGGCCCGTTGACCACCCGGTCCGTTTCGACCCCCCGGGAAGGCCATGCTGAACAAGTACGCGCGTGCATTCTTCACGCGTGTTCTCACCCCGTTCGCCGCCCTGCTCATCCGCCTGGGGGTCAGCCCCGACGCGGTGACCCTCGCCGGGACGGGCGGTGTGGTCGCGGGTGCCCTGGTCTTCTACCCGCGGGGGGAGTTCTTCTGGGGCACGGTCGTCATCACCCTTTTCGTCTTCTCGGATCTGGTCGACGGCAATATGGCGCGCCAGCTCGGGCGCTCCAGCCGCTGGGGGGCGTTCCTCGACTCCACGCTCGACCGGGTCGCGGACGGAGCGATCTTCGGCGGTCTCGCGCTGTGGTATGCCGGAGGCGGGAACGACAACGCGCTGTGCGCGGTGGCGATCTTCTGCCTGGCCAGCGGCCAGGTGGTCTCGTACACCAAGGCCAGGGGCGAGAGCATTGGCCTGCCGGTCAAGGTCAACGGGCTGGTCGAGCGCGCCGAGCGGCTGGTGATCTCGCTGGTGGCCTGCGGTTTCTCCGGGCTGCACAAGTTCGGTGTGCCGCATATCGAGGTGCTGCTGCCGATCGCCCTGTGGATCGTGGCCGTCGGCAGCGCGGTGACCTTGATCCAGCGCGTGGTGACGGTGCGCCGTGAGGCGGCCGAGGCGGACGCGGCGGACCGGGCGGTGGTCCAGGGAGGCGAGACGCGGTGAGCGAGAAGCTGACCGACGCGCTGTACGGGCTCGGCTGGAGCACGGTCAAGAAGCTCCCCGAACCGGTCGCGACGGCGCTCGGGCAGCGGATCGCCGATGTGGCGTGGAAGCGGCGCGGCAAGGGGGTGCTGCGCCTGGAGGCCAATCTGGCGCGCGTCGTGCCCGGTGCCTCCCCGCGGCGCCTGGCCGAGCTGTCCCGGGCCGGGATGCGCTCGTATCTGCGCTACTGGATGGAGTCCTTCCGGCTGCCGGCCTGGAGCGAGCGGCGCGTCCGCGGCGGGTTCGACCCCGAGGGCCTGCACAACCTCACGGACGGTCTGGCGAGCGGCCGCGGGGTGGTGCTGGCGCTGCCGCACATGGCCAACTGGGACCTGGCCGGGGCGTGGGTCACCACCGAGCTGGGCGTGCCGTTCACCACCGTCGCGGAGCGGCTCAAGCCCGAGGCGCTGTACGACCGCTTCGTGGCCTACCGGGAGGGCCTGGGCATGGAGGTGCTGCCGCACACCGGCGGGAGCGCCTTCGGGACGCTGGCGCGGCGGCTGCGGGCGGGCGGGCTGGTGTGTCTGGTCGCCGACCGGGATCTGTCGGCGTCTGGAGTTGAGGTGAAGTTCTTCGGCGAGTCGGCCAAGATGCCCGCCGGGCCCGCCATACTGGCGGCAAGGACGGGTGCGCTGCTGCTGCCGGTCACCCTCTGGTACGACGCGTCCCCGGTGATGCGGGGGCGGGTGCATCCGCCGATCGAGGTCCCCTCGATGGGCACCAGTGCGGAGAAGGCCGCGGTCATGACGCAGGAGCTCGCCGACGTGTTCGCCGCCGGGATCGCCGACCACCCACAGGACTGGCACATGCTTCAGCGGCTCTGGCTGGCGGATCTCGGGCCCCGTCCGGGTGGCGCTCCCGGCGCCGGCGACGGCTCCGGAACGGAGGAGCGGTGAGGATCGGGATCGTCTGCCCGTACTCGTGGGATGTCCCCGGTGGCGTCCAGTTCCACATCCGTGACCTGGCCGAGCACCTGATCCGGCGCGGGCACGAGGTGTCGGTGCTGGCTCCGGCGGACGACGAGACGCCGCTGCCGCCGTATGTCGTCTCCGCCGGGCGGGCCGTGCCGGTGCCGTACAACGGCTCGGTCGCGCGGCTCAACTTCGGCTTTCTCTCCGCGGCGCGGGTGCGGCGCTGGCTGCACGACGGCGCGTTCGACGTGATCCACATCCATGAGCCCGCCTCGCCCTCGCTGGGGCTGCTCGCGTGCTGGGCGGCGCAGGGCCCGATCGTGGCGACTTTTCACACCTCGAACCCGCGTTCCCGGGCGATGATCGCGGCGTATCCGATCCTTCAGCCCGCGCTGGAGAAGATCAGCGCCCGGATCGCGGTGAGCGAGTACGCGCGGCGGACGCTGGTCGAGCACCTGGGCGGGGACGCGGTCGTCATCCCCAACGGCGTCGATGTGCGGTTTTTCGCCGGCGCGGAGCCCAAGAAGGAGTGGCAGGGGGAGACGATCGGCTTCATGGGCCGCATCGACGAGCCCAGGAAGGGCCTGCCGGTCCTGATGCGGGCCCTGCCGGAGATCCTCGCCGCCCGGCCCGGGGCGCGGCTGCTGGTCGCCGGGCGTGGTGACGAGGAGGAGGCCGTGGCCACGCTGCCCGAGGAGATGCGCCGCCGGGTGGAGTTCCTGGGCATGGTGAGCGACGAGGACAAGGCGCGGCTGCTGCGCAGCGTGGATGTGTATGTCGCGCCGAACACGGGCGGGGAGAGCTTCGGCATCATCCTCGTCGAGGCGATGTCGGCGGGCGCGCCCGTGCTGGCCAGCGACCTGGACGCGTTCGCGCAGGTGCTGGACGGGGGAGCGGCGGGGCAGCTGTTCGCCAATGAGGACGCGGACGCGCTGGCGCGGGCCGCGATCGGGTTGCTGGGCGACCCGGGGCGGCGCGCGGAGCTGCGGGAGCGGGGCAGTCGGCATGTGCGCCGGTTCGACTGGGAGACGGTCGGGGCGGACATCCTGGCGGTGTACGAGACGGTGGCGGACGGGGCGGCGTCGGTGGCCGCGGACGAGCGCGCGGGGTTGCGGGCCCGGCTGGGGCTGGCCCGGGGTTAGCCCCAGCCTTTGGCTTCCGGCGGTGAGTGGGGGCGCGGTGGGCAGCAGGTAGCGTGGCCCGGCGTGACCACTTTGATCTGGATCGTGGCCCTTCTGGTCGTCGTCGCTGTCTATCTGAGCTGGACCGCGGGGCGGCTGGACCGGCTGCACAGCCGGCTGGACGCGGCGCGCGCGGCGCTCGACGCGCAGCTGCTGCGGCGGGCCTCGGTCGCGCAGGAGCTGGCCACCGCCGGGGTGCTCGATCCGGCGGCCTCGATGGTGCTGTACCAGGCCGCGCACGCGGCGCGGCAGGCGGAGGAGGAGCAGCGCGAGGTCGCCGAGAGCGAGCTGAGCCAGGCGCTGCGCGCGGTGTTCGCGGAGAGTGGACAGGTCGAGGCGGTGCGGGAGGCGCCGGGGGGCGAGGCGGCGCTGGGTGAGCTGACGGAGGCGGTGCGGCGGGTGCCGATGGCCCGGCGGTTCCACAATGACGCGGTGCGCGCGGCGCGGGCCCTGCGCCGGCACCGCAAGGTGCGCTGGTTCCGGCTCGCGGGCCATGCCCCTTTCCCGATGGCGTTCGAGATGGACGACGAGCCTCCGGCGGCCCTGACGGCGCAGGTCGGTTGAGGCCACCGCCCCGCGATTGGCCCTTGTCCGGGGACCACCCGGGCGGCTTTTGTCTATCGAACGGCCCTACGATGGGCTCATCGCACCATTCATCATCGAGTGAGGTCAAACGTGTCCATCACGCCCGCCAGCACGCCCCAGACCCCCGAGACCGGCACCGCGCGCGTCAAGCGCGGCATGGCCGAGCAGCTCAAGGGCGGCGTGATCATGGACGTCGTCACGCCGGAGGAAGCGAAGATCGCTGAGGACGCGGGCGCCGTCGCGGTCATGGCCCTCGAGCGCGTTCCGGCCGACATCCGCAAGGACGGCGGCGTGGCCCGGATGTCCGACCCGGACATGATCGACGGGATCATCAGCGCGGTCTCCATCCCGGTGATGGCCAAGTCCCGGATCGGCCACTTCGTCGAGGCGCAGGTGCTCCAGGCCCTGGGCGTGGACTACATCGACGAGTCCGAGGTCCTCACCCCCGCCGACGAGGTCAACCACAGCGACAAGTGGTCCTTCACCACGCCGTTCGTCTGTGGCGCCACCAACCTGGGCGAGGCGCTGCGCCGGATCGCCGAGGGTGCGGCGATGATCCGTTCGAAGGGCGAGGCCGGCACCGGCAACGTCGTCGAGGCGGTCCGCCACCTGCGGCAGATCAAGGGCGAGATCGCCCGGCTCAAGGGCCTGGACAACCACGAGCTGTACGCCGCGGCCAAGGAGCTGCGCGCCCCGTACGAGCTGGTCAAGGAGGTCGCCGAGCTCGGCAAGCTGCCGGTGGTGCTGTTCTCCGCCGGTGGTGTGGCCACCCCGGCCGACGCCGCTCTGATGCGTCAGCTCGGCGCCGAGGGCGTCTTCGTGGGCTCCGGCATCTTCAAGTCCGGCGACCCGGCCAAGCGCGCCGCCGCGATCGTCAAGGCCACCACCTTCTACGACGACCCGAAGGTCGTCGCTGAGGTGTCCCGCAACCTGGGTGAGGCCATGGTCGGCATCAACTGCGACACCCTCCCCGAGGGCGAGCGCTACGCCAACCGCGGCTGGTAAAGGACCGGCTGGTAACCGCACCGACCGCTTGCCGGTGGACGGCCCGCGCGGGCCGTCTGCCCCTTTCCCGCTCCGTCCCGAGAGGTTCCATGTCCATCGGAGTGCTCGCCCTTCAGGGCGATGTCCGCGAACACCTCGCCGCGCTCGCCGCGGCCGGCACCGAGGCCCGGCCGGTTCGCCGGGCCGAGGAGCTCGCTGAGGTCAGCGGCCTGGTGATCCCCGGTGGGGAGTCCACCACCATGTCCAAGCTCGCCGTCATCTTCGGGATGCTGGAGCCGCTGCGCGAGCGGGTGCGGGCCGGGATGCCGGTGTACGGCACCTGCGCGGGCATGATCATGGTCGCGGACAAGATCCTCGACGGCCGGGACGACCAGGAGACCTTCGGCGGCATCGACATGACGGTGCGCCGCAATGCCTTCGGTCGCCAGAACGAGTCCTTCGAGGCTGCGGTCGAGGTCGCGGGCGTCGAGGGCGGCCCGGTCGAGGGCGTCTTCATCCGGGCGCCGTGGGTGGAGTCCGTGGGCGCGGGCGTCGAGGTGCTCGCCACATACGGGGACCACGCCGTCGCCGTGCGGCAGGGCAATGTGCTCGCGACGTCGTTCCACCCCGAACTGACCGGCGATCACCGGGTACACGCGCTGTTCGTCGACATCGTGAGGTCCGCCGGATGACACGGTCCCGGTAGGATCTCAGACGTTCGTACAGCACTGGGTTAAGCGAAGGAGACAGGCGGATGTCCGGCCACTCTAAATGGGCTACGACGAAGCACAAGAAGGCCGTGATCGACGCCAAGCGCGGCAAGCTCTTCGCCAAGCTCATCAAGAACGTCGAGGTCGCTGCCCGCATGGGCGGCGCCGACCCCGACGGCAACCCCACCCTCTTCGACGCCATCCAGAAGGCGAAGAAGCAGTCCGTGCCGAACAAGAACATCGACAGCGCGGTCAAGCGCGGCGCCGGGCTCGAGGCGGGTGGCGCCGAATACGAGACGATCATGTACGAGGGCTACGGGCCGAACGGTGTCGCGGTGCTCATCGAGTGCCTGACCGACAACCGCAACCGCGCCGCCTCCGACGTGCGCGTCGCCATGACGCGCAACGGCGGATCCATGGCGGACCCGGGGTCGGTGTCGTACCTGTTCAACCGCAAGGGCGTGGTGATCGTCCCCAAGGGTGAGCTGACCGAGGACGACGTGCTGGGCGCGGTGCTGGAGGCGGGCGCCGAGGAGGTCAACGACCTCGGCGAGTCCTTCGAGGTGATCAGCGAGGCCACCGACCTGGTCGCGGTCCGCACCGCGCTCCAGAAGGAGGGCATCGACTACGACTCCGCCGAGGCCAACTTCGTGCCCACCATGCAGGTCGAGCTGGAGGAGGAGGCGGCGCGGAAGATCTTCAGGCTGATCGACGCGCTGGAGGACAGCGACGACGTGCAGAACGTCTTCGCCAACTTCGACGTCTCCGACGAGGTCATGGCCAAGGTGGACGCCTGAGGCGAGACCAGCGGCGCACGGGCCGGCGGGGACACACCCCACCGGCCCGTCGTTGTCGGTGGGGCCCTTTGTCAGTGGCGCCCGCTACGCTCCGAGCAGGTGATCGAAAGCGGCGATGGGGAGGGGCGCGGTGCGGGTGCTGGGCGTGGACCCGGGGCTGACCCGGTGTGGCGTCGGCGTGGTCGAGGGGGTCGCGGGGCGGCCGCTGCGCATGCTCGGGGTCGGTGTCATACGGACTCCGGCGGACGCCCAGATCGGCGACCGACTGGTGCTCGTCGAGCGTGGCCTGGAGGAGTGGCTGGAGGCCCACCGGCCCGAAGTCGTGGCGGTGGAGCGGGTGTTCAGCCAGCACAATGTGCGAACGGTCATGGGCACCGCCCAGGCGAGCGCGGTCGCGATGCTCTGCGCCGCCCGCCGGGGGCTGCCGGTCGTGCTCCACACGCCGAGCGAGGTCAAGGCGGCCGTGACCGGATCCGGGCGCGCCGACAAGGCGCAGGTCGGCTCGATGGTCACCCGGCTGCTGCGGCTCGACGCCCCGCCGAAACCCGCCGACGCCGCCGACGCGCTGGCGCTGGCCATCTGCCACATCTGGCGGGCGCCCGCGACCAACCGGCTCCAGCAGGCCGTCGCCGCCCACCGCACCACGAAAGGCCGTATTTCATGATCGCGTTCGTCTCCGGCCCGGTCGCGGCCGTCGGCCCGGATATCGCCGTCGTCGAGGTCGGCGGGGTCGGTATGGCCCTCCAGTGCACTCCGAACACGCTGTCCGGGCTGCGCGTCGGCCAGCCCGCCCGGCTCGCCACCTCCCTCGTGGTCCGCGAGGACTCCCTCACCCTCTACGGCTTCGCGGACGACGACGAGCGCCAGGTCTTCGAGCTGCTCCAGACCGCCAGCGGGGTCGGCCCCCGGCTCGCCCAGGCGATGCTGGCCGTCCACTCGCCCGACGCGCTGCGGCTCGCCGTGTCCACCGGCGACGAGAAGGCGCTGACCGCCGTCCCCGGGATCGGCAAGAAGGGCGCGCAGCGGCTGCTGCTCGAGCTCAAGGACCGGCTCGGCGAGCCGGTGGGCCGCCCCGCCGCGGCCGCCGCCGCCCCCGGCTGGGGCGACCAGCTGCACGCCGCCCTCGTCGGCCTCGGATACGCGCCCCGCGAGGCCGAGGACGCGGTCGCGGCCGTCGCCCCGCAGGCCGAGGCCGCCGTGGCCGCGGGCGGCACCCCGCAGGTGGCGCAGCTGCTGCGGGCCGCCCTCCAGACCCTGAACCGGGCCCGCTGAGGGCCTTCGAACCGGGCCGGGCGACCGCCCCGTGCGCCCGGCCGCACTGCCCGATACGACATCGCGAGGCGAGACTTCCGTGAACTGGGACGAAACCGCACCGGCCGCCGCCGACGACGCCCTCGCCGGCCGGCTGGTGGGCGCCGACGCCGACGGCGAGGACCAGGCGGTCGAGGCCGCGCTGCGCCCGAAGGACCTGGGGGAGTTCGTCGGCCAGGAGCGGGTTCGCGTCCAGCTCGACCTGGTCCTCAAGGCGGCCCGGCAGCGCGGCGGCACCGCCGACCATGTGCTGCTGTCCGGCGCGCCCGGCCTCGGCAAGACCACCCTCTCGATGATCATCGCCGCCGAGATGGGCGCCCCCATCCGGATCACCTCGGGGCCCGCCATCCAGCACGCCGGCGACCTCGCCGCGATCCTGTCCTCGCTCACCGAGGGCGAGGTGCTCTTCCTCGACGAGATCCACCGCATGTCGCGGCCCGCCGAGGAGATGCTGTACATGGCGATGGAGGACTTCCGCGTCGACGTGATCGTCGGCAAGGGCCCCGGCGCCACCGCCATCCCCCTGGAGCTGCCGCCCTTCACCCTGGTCGGCGCGACCACCCGGGCCGGGCTGCTGCCGCCCCCGCTGCGCGACCGCTTCGGCTTCACCGGCCATATGGAGTTCTACGCCCCGGCCGAGCTGGAGCGCGTCATCCACCGCTCCGCCGGGCTCCTGGACGTCGCCATCGAGCCCGCGGGCGCGGGCGAGATCGCCGGGCGCTCCCGCGGCACCCCGCGCATCGCCAACCGCCTGCTGCGCCGGGTGCGCGACTACGCCCAGGTCAAGGCGGACGGCGTGATCACCGCCGAGATCGCCGCCCGCGCCCTGGAGGTGTACGACGTGGACGGCCGGGGCCTGGACCGGCTGGACCGCGCGGTGCTGACCGCCCTGCTCAAGCTGTTCGGCGGGGGCCCGGTGGGGCTGTCGACGCTGGCGGTCGCGGTGGGGGAGGAGCGGGAGACGGTCGAGGAGGTCGCCGAGCCCTTCCTGGTGCGCGAGGGGCTACTGGCCCGTACGCCCAGGGGCCGGGTGGCCACCCCCGCGGCCTGGACCCATCTGGGGCTGGCCGCGCCGCAGCACGGCGGCGGTGCCCAGCCCGGACTCTTCGAGGGCTGAGCGGGCGAATAGCCGATTCTGGCCGGGTCAGGAACCCAACGGCCGCGCCGGGCGTTGTTCCATAGGCGCGGGCTCGCTTAGACTCCGCCGATGCCGTCCGTATGCCGTCCGTGTCCGGCTCGGCATGACCACCATCCCATAGCCCAGGTCGCGTCCCCGCGGTCATGTGAAGGAATTTCCGTCCCGTGTATATGACTCTCCTGCCGTTCATCGTGCTCATCGGGGCCATGTTCCTGATGACCCGGTCGGCCAAGAACAAGCAGCGCCAGGCCGCACAGATGCGTGACCAGATGGGACCCGGCACCGGCGTGCGGACCATCGGCGGCATGTACGCCACGGTCAAGGAGGTCCATGACGACGCGGTCCTCCTCGAGGTCGCTCCCGGCGTGCACGCCTTCTACGCGAAGAACGCGGTGGGTGCCGTCCTCGACGACGCCGAGTACAACCGGATCGTGCACGGGATCGACCCTGACGACACTGACGACGACACCCCCGTCGTCCCCGACGACGCCTCCTCGCTCACCGAGGCCGAGGCCGAGGGTGAGACCGGGACGGCCGACGGCGACGCCGAGGCCGCGGACGAGGGCAAGAAGACCGACCTCAGCAAGCCGTCGGCCGCGGCCGACGCGCCGAAGGAGGACAAGCGGGACGGCGACTCCGACGCCAAGTAATGCCGCTCCGGGGACCGCGGCGCGCCACCGCTCGGTGCGCCGCGGTCCTCGGACGGTCTAGGCTCCGGCGGGGGTTCGTCCCACAAGACTTCGTGGCCGCCCGGCGCACACCCGGTGCCGGGCGGTTGGACAGGGAGATTACGAGAAGGTGGCAGCACCGAAGAAGGGCCGCAGGTCCTCCGGGTCACAGGGCAGGCCCGGGCGCGCCCTGGTCACGATCCTGGTCGCCATCGTGGCGCTCACCGCGGGGATGTTCATCTCCGGTCACACCACGCCACGGCTGGGCATCGACCTGGCGGGCGGCACCAGCTTCACGCTGGAGGCCAAGAACCAGCCGGGCAAGCCCAACGCGATCAACGCGGACAACATGAACACCGCCGTCGGCATCATCGAGCGGCGGGTCAACGGTCTGGGCGTGTCCGAGGCCGAGGTCCAGACGCAGGGCGACAAGCACATCATCGTGAACATCCCCAAGGGGATGAACGCGAAACAGGCCCGCACGCAGGTCGGCACCACCGCCCAGCTCTACTTCCGCCCCGTGGTGACCTACACGGACGGCAAGAAGACCGAGCCCACCACCAGCCCCTCGCCGAGCCCGACCGGCAAGGGCAAGAACGACAAGGGCAAGGCGTCGGACACCCCGACCGCCAAGGGCAGCTCGAGCGCGTCCAACAGCCCGAGCGCTTCGAACAGCCCCAGCGCGTCGAGCAGCGCGAGCGCGTCCAGCAGCAGCCAGGGGCGGGCCGTCTCCGAGGGGCTGAAGGCCGACGAGACGCCGACTCCCTCGCAGAGCCCGAGCGCCTCGGGGAGCCCCAAGGCGTCCAAGACCCCGAAGAGCGACTCCTCCAGCGCCGACGACCTGAGCAAGCAGCTCGCGGACCTGGACTGCTCCACCCCGGCGGCCCGGGCCAAGGCCCGGGAGAAGGCCGCGGGCACCAAGCCGACCGACTCCATCGTCGCCTGTGACCGGGACGGCTCGCGCAAGTTCATCCTCGGCCCGTCCAAGGTCGAGGGCACCGACGTCAAGGACGCCTCCTCCGTCTACGACAGCCAGAGCGGCCAGGGCTGGATCGTCCAGCTGAACTTCACCGGCAAGGGCGGCAAGAAGTTCGCCGATGTGACCGGTCAGCTGGCCACGCAGCAGCCGCCGCAGAACCAGTTCGCGATCGTCCTGGACGGCGAGGTCTACTCCGACCCCAAGGTCGACGAGTCCATCGTCGGCGGCCGGGCCACCATCTCCGGTCCGGACTTCAACCAGCAGAACACCGGGGACCTGGCCAACGTCCTGTCCTACGGCGCGCTGCCGCTGTCGTTCGACATCGCGGACGAGACCACCGTCTCCGCCGCGCTCGGCGGTGAGCAGCTGGAGGCCGGCCTGGTCGCCGGCGCCATCGGCCTGGCGCTCGTGGTCATCTACCTGGTGGTGTACTACCGCGGCCTGGCACTGGTCGCCATGGCCAGCCTCGGGGTCTCCGCCATCCTGACGTACACGATCATGGTGCTGCTCGGCCCGGGCATCGGCTTCGCGCTGAACCTGCCGGCCGTCTGTGGTGCGATCGTCGCGATCGGTATCACGGCCGACTCCTTCATCGTGTACTTCGAGCGCATAAGGGACGAGATCCGCGAGGGTCGCTCGCTGCGCCCGGCCGTCGAGCGCGGCTGGCCGCGAGCCCGGCGCACCATCCTGGTGTCGGACTTCGTGTCCTTCCTCGCGGCGGCGGTGCTGTTCGTCGTGACGGTCGGCAAGGTGCAGGGCTTCGCCTTCACCCTGGGCCTCACCACGCTGCTGGACGTCGTGGTGGTGTTCCTGTTCACCAAGCCGCTGATGACGATCCTGGCCGGGCGCAAGTTCTTCGCGAGCGGTCACCCGTGGTCCGGCCTGGACCCGCGGCGCCTGGGCGTCAAGCCGCCGCTGCGCCGCGGCCGCCGCACCCCCGCCCCCGCCCCCGCCGACCCGAAGGAGGCGTGAGATGTCGCGACTCGGCACTCTCGGCGCCAAGCTCTACCGAGGCGAGGTCGGCTACGACTTCGTCGGCAAGCGGAAGCTCTGGTACGGCGTCTCGATACTGATCACCATCACGGCCATCGTGGGCCTGGCGGTGCGCGGGCTCAACATGGGCATCGAGTTCTCCGGCGGAGCGGTCTTCACCACCCCGAAGACCAGCGTGTCGGCCTCCGACGCTCGCCATGTGGCGGAGTCGGCGTCCGGCGGCCACACCGCGGTCGTCCAGGAGCTCGGCCGCGGCGGTCTGCGGATCCAGATCAGCGAGCTGGGCACCAAGGAGGCTCTGCCGGTCCAGGAGAAGCTCGCCAAGGAGCTGGACGTCCAGACCAGCAAGATCGACACCCAGCTGGTCGGCCCCAGCTGGGGCAAGGAGATCGCCGGCAAGGCCTGGCAAGGTCTGGCGATCTTCATGGTCCTGGTGGTGATCTATCTGGCCATCGCCTTCGAGTGGCGTATGGCGCTGGCCGCCCTGATCGCGCTGATCCACGACCTCACCATCACGGTCGGCGTCTACGCGCTGGTCGGGTTCGAGGTCACCCCGGGCACCGTGATCGGTCTGCTGACCATCCTCGGTTACTCGCTCTATGACACCGTCGTCGTCTTCGACGGTCTCAAGGAAGCGTCGAAGGACATCACCAAGCAGAGCCGCTTCACCTACAGCGAGCTCGCCAACCGCAGCCTCAACTCGACCCTGGTGCGCTCCATCAACACCACGGTCGTGGCGCTGCTGCCGGTCGGCGCGCTGCTGTTCATCGGTGGCGGTGCGCTCGGCGCGGGCATGCTCAACGACATCTCGCTGGCGCTGTTCGTCGGCCTCGCCGCCGGTGCGTACTCCTCGATCTTCATCGCCACCCCGCTGGTGGCGGACCTGAAGGAGCGCGACCCGCAGATGAAGGCCCTGACCAAGCGGGTGCGCGCCAAGCGTGCCTCGGTCGCGGCCAAGGCCGACTCGGACGCCGAGCAGGCGCCGGAGGACGTCACCCCGCCGTCCGTCGAGGACGGCGACGCGCCGACCCCCGCGGCCGCGGGCGCCGGCCAGCGCCGTCAGCCCGCCTCGCGCAGCCGGGGCCGTGGCCGGCCGTCGGGGAAGCGCCGATGAGCGCCGCTACGACGGATCCCGCGCTCGGCGGCCTGGGCGGCGAGGAACTGCGCGGCTTGCTGCTCAGCCGGATCCTGGATGTGCCGGACTACCCGAAGCCGGGGGTGATGTTCAAGGACATCACCCCGCTGCTGGCCGACGCGGCCGCCTTCGGCGCGCTGACGCACGCGCTCGCCGAACTGTGTGCCAAGCACGGCGCCACCAAGGTCGTGGGCCTGGAGGCGCGCGGCTTCATCCTGGCCGCTCCGGCCGCCGTGCGCGCCGGGATCGGCTTCGTACCGGTGCGCAAGGCGGGCAAGCTCCCTGGAGCGACCCTGGGCCAGGCGTACGAGCTGGAGTACGGCACGGCGGAGATCGAGATCCACGCCGATGCGCTGGAGCCCGGCGACCGGGTCCTGGTGATCGACGACGTGCTCGCCACCGGCGGCACCGCCGAGGCGTCGCTGCGGCTCATCCGCCGCGCGGGCGCCGAGGTCGCCGCGGTCGCGGTGCTGCTGGAGCTCGGCTTCCTCGACGGTCGTAGCCGCCTCCTCCCCGCGCTCGACAGCGCGCCCCTGGAGGCCCTGATCACGATCTGAGCCGCGCCATCACCCGAGGGTGGGGAGCCTGCCTCACGGCGGCTCCCCACCCTCGTCTTTGTGTGCCTTGGGGCGGCCGGGAGGCAAGTGGCGTGGCGGGATCGATACCATGGCACCCCGGCCTCTTTGAGGCACGGAGATGCACGGACCGCCCGAGGAGTGCTCTTGCCAGACGAGGCCCAGCCGCTCTCCGCCGCGCAGCCGGCAGAGCCGACCGCCGTCACCGAGACCACGGCGGCCCCTGAGGTGCCCAAGAACAGCGGCGAGGCCCCGAAGCCCGCGGCATCCAAGCCACGGCCCGCGGCCGAGCGCACGGCGGGTGCACGGCCCGCCACGGCGGCCCCGCGCCCCCCGCAGAGCCCCGCACCCAGGGCGGGCTCCTCCAACCGCGTCCGCGCCCGCCTGGCCCGGCTCGGCGTGCAGCGCTCCAGCCCGTACAACCCGGTCCTGGAGCCGCTGCTGCGGATCGTGCGCGGGAACGACCCCAAGGCCGACGCCTCGACGCTGCGCCAGATCGAGCGCGCGTACCAGGTCGCCGAGCGCTGGCACCGCGGCCAGAAGCGCAAGAGCGGCGATCCGTACATCACCCACCCGCTCGCGGTGACCACGATCCTGGCCGAGCTGGGTATGGATCCGGCCACGTTGATGGCCGGTCTGCTGCATGACACCGTCGAGGACACCGAGTACGGCCTGGACACCCTGCGCCGCGACTTCGGCGACCAGGTGGCCCTCCTCGTGGACGGCGTCACCAAGCTGGACAAGGTCAAGTTCGGCGAGGCCGCCCAGGCCGAGACCGTGCGCAAGATGGTCGTCGCGATGGCCAAGGACCCGCGCGTCCTGGTCATCAAGCTCGCCGACCGGCTGCACAACATGCGCACCATGCGCTACCTGAAGCGGGAGAAGCAGGAGAAGAAGGCCCGCGAGACGCTGGAGATCTACGCCCCGCTCGCCCATCGCCTGGGCATGAACACGATCAAGTGGGAGCTGGAGGACCTCGCCTTCGCGATCCTCTACCCCAAGATGTACGACGAGATCGTGCGGCTGGTCGCGGAGCGGGCCCCCAAGCGCGACGAATACCTCGCCATCGTCACCGACCAGGTCCAGGGCGATCTGCGCGCGGCCCGCATCAAGGCGACCGTCACCGGCCGCCCGAAGCACTACTACTCGGTCTACCAGAAGATGATCGTGCGGGGCCGCGACTTCGCCGAGATCTACGACCTGGTGGGCATCCGGGTGCTCGTCGACACCGTCCGCGACTGCTACGCGGCGCTCGGGACCATCCACGCGCGGTGGAACCCGGTGCCCGGGCGGTTCAAGGACTACATCGCGATGCCCAAGTTCAACATGTACCAGTCGCTGCACACGACGGTCATCGGGCCCAGCGGCAAGCCGGTCGAGCTCCAGATCCGCACCTTCGACATGCACCGCCGCGCCGAGTACGGCATCGCCGCGCACTGGAAGTACAAGCAGGAGGCCGTCGCGGGCGCCTCCAAGGTGCGCACCGACGTCCCCCGCAAGGCCGGCAAGGACGACGCCGTCAACGACATGGCGTGGCTGCGGCAGCTGCTGGACTGGCAGAAGGAGACCGAGGACCCGGGCGAGTTCCTGGAGTCGCTGCGCTTCGACCTGTCCCGCAACGAGGTCTTCGTCTTCACGCCCAAGGGCGATGTCATAGCGCTGCCGGCCGGGGCCACCCCGGTGGACTTCGCGTACGCCGTACACACCGAGGTCGGCCACCGCACGATAGGGGCCCGGGTGAACGGGCGGCTGGTGCCGCTCGAGTCGACGCTGGACAACGGCGACTTGGTGGAGGTCTTCACCTCCAAGGCTGCCGGGGCCGGTCCGTCCCGGGACTGGCTTGGCTTCGTCAAGTCCCCGCGCGCCCGCAACAAGATCCGCGCCTGGTTCTCGAAGGAGCGCCGCGACGAGGCCATCGAGCAGGGCAAGGACGCCATCGTGCGGGCCATGCGCAAGCAGAACCTGCCGATCCAGCGGATCCTGACGGGCGACTCGCTGGTCACCCTCGCCCATGAGATGCGCTACCCCGACATCTCCTCGCTGTACGCGGCCATCGGCGAGGGCCATGTCTCGGCGCAGAGCGTCGTCGGCAAGCTGGTGCAGGCCCTCGGCGGCGAGGAGGCCGCCAACGAGGACATCGCCGAGACCACACCGCCGATCCGCGGCCGCGGCAAGCGGCGCTCCAGCGCCGACCCGGGCGTCGTGGTCAAGGGCGTCGACGACGTGTGGGTCAAGCTGGCCCGCTGCTGCACGCCCGTCCCCGGCGACCCCATCATCGGCTTCGTCACCCGCGGCAGCGGCGTCTCGGTGCACCGCGCCGACTGCGTCAACGTGGACTCGCTCTCGCAGCAGCCGGAGCGGATCCTGGACGTGGAGTGGGCGCCCACCCAGTCCTCGGTCTTCCTGGTCGCCATCCAGGTCGAGGCCCTGGACCGGTCCCGGCTGCTGTCGGATGTCACCCGCGTGCTGTCCGACCAGCACGTCAACATCCTGTCCGCCGCCGTGCAGACCTCCCGCGACCGGGTGGCCACCTCGCGCTTCACCTTCGAGATGGGCGACCCCAAGCACCTGGGCCATGTGCTGAAGGCCGTCCGGGGCGTCGAGGGCGTCTACGACGTGTACCGGGTGACCTCGGCGCGCCAGCGCTGAGACAAGCGGCAGCGGCCCCGGCGCATCGCGCCGGGGCCGCTGCCGTTTGGCACCTCAGCCATCAATTGAGGAACCCCGATGGCGAGTAACCACCTCCGCGAGAGCGGCGGCGGCTTAGCCGCAAAGAGGTGCGCGCCTCAGCCGCCGAACTCCTCCAGGCCCTTGAGCGCCTGGTCAAGCAGCGCCTGCCGGCCCTCCAGCTCCTTGGCCAGCTTGTCGGCCTTGGCGTTGTTGCCGGCCGCGCGGGCGGCGTCGATCTGCCCGCGCAGCTTGTCCACGGCGTCCTGGAGCTGTCCGGTCAGCCCCTGGGCGCGCGCCCGCGCCTCAGGGTTGGTGCGCCGCCACTCGGCCTCCTCGGCCTCCTGGATGGCGCGCTCCACCGCGTGCAGCCGGCCCTCGATCCGCGGCCGGGCGTCCCGCGGCACATGGCCGATGGCCTCCCAGCGCTCATTGACCGAGCGGAAGGCCGAGCGCGCCGCCTTCAGGTCGGAGATCGGCAGCAGCTTCTCCGCCTCGGCGACCAGCTCCTCCTTGCGGGTCAGGTTCTCCCGCTGCTCGGCGTCGCGCTCGGCGAACACCGCGCTGCGCGCCTGGAAGAAGACGTCCTGCGCGCCGCGGAACCGGTTCCACAGGTCGTCCTCGGACTCGCGCTGGGCGCGGCCCGCCGCCTTCCACTCCGCCATCAGCTCCCGGTAGCGGGCGGCGGTCGGACCCCAGTCGGTGGAGTCGGACAGCGACTCGGCCTCGGCGACCAGCTTCTCCTTGGCCTGCCGGGCCGTCTCGCGCTGCGCGTCCAGCGAGGCGAAGTGCGCCTTGCGCCGCTTGGAGAACGCCGAGCGGGCGTGCGAGAAGCGGTGCCACAGCTCGTCGTCCGCGCGGCGGTCCAGACGCGGCAGGCCCTTCCAGGTGTCGACCAGGGCGCGCAGCCGCTCCCCGGCGGCCCGCCACTGCTCGCTGGCGGCCAGCTCCTCGGCCTCGGTGACCAGCGCCTCCTTGGCCCGGCGGGCCTCGTCGGCCTGGACCGCCTTGGCCGCGCGGCGCTCCTCGCGGCGCGCATCGACATCGCTCGTGAGCTTGTCGAGCCGCTTCTTGAGCGCCTCCAGGTCGCCGACCACATGGTGCTCGTCGACCTGGTGCCGGATGTGTTCGATGGCCGCCGTCGCGTCCTTGGCCGACAGGTCCGTGGTCTGGACCCGGCGCTCGAGGAGGCCGATCTCGACGACCAGGCCTTCGTACTTGCGCTCGAAGTAGGCGAGGGCCTCTTCAGGAGATCCCGCCTGCCACGACCCGACGACCTGCTCACCGTCGGCCGTACGCACGTACACGGTCCCCGCCTCGTCGACGCGGCCCCAAGGCTCGCTGCTCACAGCGCCTCCTCCACATGATGCCGAGGCGGGCGCGCGGCCCGCCGGCATCGTCCACAGTTTCTTCCGGCCGGGATCCACCCGGACCGGCCTCGCAGCAGGGTGCGCCCGCCGAGGCAGCCTCCCTGCACAACGCCAACATAGGCGAACGGTGGCCCGGCTGTCCGTATCCTGCGCGACCGAAATTTCGCAGTACGCGCGCCGGAGGCGATCAGGACGTGCCGACCGTCGCCTTGTTGATCAGCACGGTGGCGTTCGGGGCGGTGTTCCCGGTCTGCGGGTCCGGCGCCGCCGCGCCCCCGTCGGCGATCTTCTTGAGGACCTGCATGCTTTCCTTGTCGAGGGTGCCGAAGGGTGTGTAGTACGGCGGGAGCTGGCTGTCCTTGTAGACCAGGAAGAACTGGCTGCCGCCGCTGTCCTTGCCCTTCTTGGTCTGGGGGTCGTACTGGTTGGCCATCGCGACCGTGCCGGCCGGGTACGTGTTGCCCTTGATGCTCGCGTCCTTCAGGTTCTCGTCCGGGATGGTGTAGCCCGGGTCGCCCATGCCGGTGCCCATCGGGTCACCGCACTGGAGCACGAAGATCCCCTGGTTCGTCAGCCGGTGGCACTTGGTGTGATCGAAGTAGCCCTTCCCGGCCAGGAAGTTGAACGAGTTCACGGTGTGCGGGGCCTTGGCCGCGTCCATGGTGACGGTCATGTCACCGCAGGTGGTCTGGAGCTTCATGGCGTACGAAGCCGACTTGTCGACAGTGAGCTCCGGCTCCTTCTTCCACGACATGGTCTTCGGCTTCTTGTCGCCCGCCTCCTTGGCCCCCTTGGCGCACGGGTCCGGCGCCTTGGTCGTGGGGGTCGGCGTGGGCGTGGGCATCGTGGGCTCGCTCGCCTTGTCGGACTTCTTGTCCCCATCGCCGCCGGACAGCGCGCTGACGGCGGTCACGACCCCGCCCGCCGCCAGGACCACGGCCAGTGTGGACGCGATCACCACATAGCGCCGGCGCTGCTTGTGCCGGGCGGTCTCCCGGCGCTGCTGCTGCCGAAGGTACTTCTCCCGTGCGAGCTGCCGCCGACGCTGCTCGTTACTGACCACCGGGTCGTCTCCCTCATGCCGTATGCCGTCGCTGACGTATGTGATGACTCGGCCGTACCGTATACGGGTTCGCTGTGGCGGGAGCGCCGCCGGTAGGCTCTGAACGGCCGACTTCCACCTTTGCCGGACGACTCTTAAGGACGATCGTGCTTATTGCCGGGTTCCCCGCCGGGGCCTGGGGGACCAACTGCTACCTGGTCGCCCCCGCCGCCGGTGAGGAGTGTGTGATCATCGACCCGGGCCATCAGGCGGCCCAGGGCGTCGAGGAGACACTGGCCAAGCATCGGCTCAAGCCCGTCGCCGTCGTCCTCACCCACGGCCACATCGACCACGTCGCCTCGGTGGTCCCGGTCTGCGGCGCCCATGACGTACCGGCCTGGATCCACCCGGCCGACCGCTACATGATGAGCGACCCGGAGAAGGCCTTCGGACGCTCGATCGGGATGCCGCTCATGGGCGAGCTGACCGTGGGCGAGCCGGACGACCTCAAGGAGCTGACCGACGGCGCGCGGCTGGACCTGGCCGGTCTCGAGTTCTCCGTCGCGCACGCCCCGGGCCATACCAAGGGGTCGGTGACCTTCAGGCTGCCCGAGCGGGCGGACATCCCGTCCGTCTTCTTCTCGGGCGACCTGCTCTTCGCCGGCTCCATCGGACGCACCGATCTGCCCGGCGGCGACCACGCCGAGATCCTCGAGTCCCTGGGCCGTGTGGTCCTGCCGCTCGACGACTCGACCGTGGTGCTGTCCGGCCACGGCCCCCAGACCAGCATCGGCCGAGAGCGCGCCACCAACCCGTTTCTGCGACAGGTGGCCGACGGCCTCGGAGACGGCGCCCCGGCGCCCGCTCCGCGACGAGGAATGTGACGAGAGACTTTCCGTGAGCACCTTCCAGGCCCCCCGGGGCACCTACGACCTGATCCCGCCGGACTCCGCGGCCTACCTCGCGGTCCGCGACGCCATTTCCGGGCCGCTCAAGCGCTCGGGCTACGGCTATGTCGAGACGCCCGGCTTCGAGAACGTCGAGCTGTTCGCGCGCGGTGTCGGCGAGTCCACCGACATCGTCACCAAGGAGATGTACACCCTCACCACCAAGGGCGGCGACCAGCTCGCGCTGCGCCCCGAGGGCACCGCGTCCGTGCTGCGCGCCGCGCTGGAGGCCAACCTCCACAAGGCCGGAAACCTGCCGGTCAAGCTCTGGTACTCCGGCTCCTACTACCGCTACGAACGCCCGCAGAAGGGCCGCTACCGCCACTTCTCGCAGGTCGGCGCCGAGGCGATCGGCGCCGAGGACCCGGCGCTCGACGCCGAGCTGATCGTCCTGGCCCACGACGCGTACCGCTCGCTCGGGCTGCGGAACTTCCGGATCCTGCTGAACTCGCTGGGCGACGCCACCTGCCGCCCCGCCTACCGGGCCGCCCTCCAGGACTTCCTGCGCGGCCTCGAGCTGGACGAGGACACCCGGCGCCGGATCGAGATCAACCCGCTGCGGGTCCTGGACGACAAGCGCGAGGCGGTGCAGAAGCAACTGGTCGGCGCGCCGCTGCTGGGCGACCACCTCTGCGAGGAGTGCAAGCAGTACCACGAGCAGGTGCGCGAGCTGCTGACCGCCGAGGGCGTGGCCTTCGAGGACGACCCCAAGCTGGTGCGCGGCCTGGACTACTACACCCGCACCACCTTCGAGTTCGTCCACGACGGGCTCGGCTCGCAGTCCGCGGTCGGCGGCGGCGGCCGCTACGACGGCCTGTCGGAGATGATCGGCGGGCCCGCGCTGCCCTCGGTGGGCTGGGCGCTCGGCGTGGACCGTACGGTGCTGGCGCTGGAGGCCGAGGGCATCGAGCTCGACCTGCCGGCCGCCACCAGCGTGTTCGCGGTGCCGCTCGGCGAGGAGGCGCGCAAGGTGCTGTTCGGCGCGGTCACCGGGCTGCGCCGGGCGGGGGTCGCCACGGACTTCGCGTACGGCGGCAAGGGCGTGAAGGCCGCGATGAAGGCGGCGAACCGCAGCGGGGCGCGGCTCGCGGTCATCGCGGGGGAGCGGGATCTCGCGGAGGGCGTCGTCCAGCTCAAGGACCTCGGGTCCGGCGAGCAGACGGCGGTTCCGCTGGACGGCCTGGTCGAGGCGGTCCGCGCCCGTCTCGGCTGACCCGACGGCGTCAGCCTGCGAATCCGCGACGAGTCCGCGCCCAATCCGCGACGAATCCGCGCCCAATCCGTGCCCGCCGTCAACTCGGCGGGCGCGGATTCACTCTGTCAAGGAGAGACGACGGTGGTGGTCCGGGAACCGTCCACGCGCACCCTGCTGAGGTGGCTTATGCCCACCGAACGGGGGGCGGAGGAGGATGGCCGAGACCGTGCCGCATTTCGGCGAGGGGCGGTCCGGACGTCCCCGATGCGGCAGAATGTCCGTGCTTGACGGGGGCGACACATGGACTCGGTGGGATGGCGGAACGGCGATATGGCGACGACAGCGGTGGATGAGGTGCGCTCCGACGAGGCCCGGCAGGACGGCGACGCACGGGTCGTGGTCGGAGGCGGTCGCGCCTTCGCCCTGCTGCTCGTGATCGCCGGCGCGCTCGGGCTGCTCGCGGCGTGGGTCATCACGATCGACAAGAACAAGATCCTCGAGGCCAAGGCCGTGGGCAAGAGCTTCACGCCCGGCTGTAGCCTCAACCCGATCGTGTCCTGCGGCAACATCATGGAGAGCGAGCAGGCCCATGCGTTCGGCTTCCCGAACCCGATGCTCGGCCTGGTCGCCTACGGAATCGTGATCTGTGTCGGGATGTCCCTGCTGGCCGGGGCCCGCTTCCCCCGCTGGTACTGGCTGACCTTCAACGCGGGCACCGTATTCGGCGTCGGATTCTGCACCTGGCTCCAGTACCAGTCGCTGTATGTCATCGGCTCGCTGTGCCTGTGGTGCTGCCTGGCCTGGGTCGCCACCATCGTGATGTTCTGCTACGTCACCGGCAAGAACATCAAGCACGGGTTCCTGCCCGCGCCGGACGGGCTGCGGCGCGGGCTGCTGGAGTTCCACTGGGTGGTGCCGGTGGTGTGGGTCGGCGTCATCGGCATGCTGATCCTGACGCGGTGGTGGGACTTCTGGACCGGCGCCCAGGGGTGAGGCGCCCTTCCCGCCAGGCGCTGTCAGTGTTGTCAGGACTGACATAGGCTTCCCGCGTGGAGCCAGACCTGTTCACCGCCGCCGCAGAGGAACGCCAGGAGAAGGACCCGGCCAGCAGTCCGCTGGCCGTGCGCATGCGCCCGCGCACGCTCGACGAGGTCGTGGGCCAGCAGCATCTGCTGCGGCCCGGCTCTCCGCTGCGGCGGCTCGTCGGCGAGGGCAGCGGCGGCCCGGCCGGGCCGTCCTCGGTCATCCTGTGGGGCCCGCCCGGCATCGGCAAGACGACCCTCGCGTATGTCGTCAGCCAGGCCACCAAGAAGCGCTTCGTCGAGCTGTCGGCGATCACGGCGGGGGTGAAGGAGGTGCGGGCCGTCATCGACGGCGCGCGCCGCTCCTCCGGGGCGTACGGGCGGGAGACCGTCCTCTTCCTCGACGAGATCCACCGTTTCAGCAAGGCCCAGCAGGACTCGCTGCTGCCCGCCGTCGAGAACCGCTGGGTCACGCTCATCGCGGCCACGACGGAGAACCCGTACTTCTCGATCATCTCCCCCCTGCTGTCCCGCTCGCTGCTGCTCACCCTGGAGTCGCTGACCGACGACGACCTGCGCGGGCTGCTGCGCCGAGCCCTCGCCGACGAGCGCGGCCTCGGCGGCGCGGTCACGCTCTCCGAGGACGCCGAGGGGCATCTGCTGCGCATCGCGGGCGGCGACGCGCGGCGTGCGCTGACCGCGCTGGAGGCGGGCGCGGGCGCCGCGCTGGCCAAGAGCGAGTCCGCGATCACCCTCACGACCCTGGAGGAGGCGGTCGACCGCGCCGCGGTCACGTACGACCGCGACGGCGACCAGCACTACGACGTCGCCAGCGCGCTCATCAAGTCCATCCGCGGCTCGGACGTCGACGCGGCGCTGCACTACCTGGCCCGGATGATCGAGGCGGGCGAGGACCCCCGGTTCATCGCGCGGCGGCTGATGATCTCCGCGAGCGAGGACATCGGGCTCGCCGATCCGACCGCTCTGCAGACGGCCGTCGCCGCGGCCCAGGCCGTGGCGCTGATCGGCTTCCCCGAGGCGGCGCTGACCCTCGGCCATGCCACGGTGGCGCTGGCGCTGGCCCCGAAGTCCAACGCGGTCACGCGCGCGATCGGCGACGCGCTCGCCGACGTCCGGGCCGGGCTGGCCGGGCCGGTCCCGCCGCATCTGCGCGACGGCCACTACAAGGGCGCCGAGAAGCTCGGCCACGCGCAGGGCTATCTGTACCCGCACGACCTGCCCGGGGGCATCGCGGCACAGCAGTACGCGCCGGACAAGCTCCACGGCAAGCGGTACTACGAGCCGACGCGCTACGGGGCGGAGGCGCGGTACGCGGACGTGGTGGAGCGCGTGCGCGCCCGCCTCCGCGGCGAGCCGCCACGCCCGGCTCAGCCCGCCCCGCCGGAGCCCTCCGCACCGGCCGGCGCGGAGGGCGAGGCCGACTCGGGGGCGTCCGGCGGATCCTGACGACAGGCCCTAGCCCGCCGCCTCGAAGAGCGCGTGCATCGCGCGGCGGAGTTCGGAGATGTCGCGCACCGGCTCCGGGAAGTCGAAGCGCGCGTCGAAGGGGCTGCCGGGCGCGTCGGGGAAGCGGACGCGGAGGCCGAAGCGGTCCAGGGCCACCGGGATCGCGCGGCCGCGCGCCCCGCAGGCGCGGTCCGGGTGGTCGTCGAGCAGCGTGCACAGGCGGCGCAGCTGGTCGTCGTGCGCCGCGTGCAGATGCTGGAGGAGCTCGGCCTCGTGCGGGGCGAGCGGGTCGGGGGCCGCCGTCGTGAGGGCCTCGGGCTCGACTGCCTCCGCGCCCCAGAGGTCGTCCACGCACGCCTCGCCCACCTCGAGCCGCAGCAGCGCCCACCCGCCGCCGCCCCCGGCCGGCGCCTCGCCGATGCCGAGCAGCTCGCCGACCGGCCCGCCGTCCGGGGCCAGCAGCGCGGCGCTCGCCGCGCGCTGCCGCTCGCGTACGGGGGTGAGCCACCCCGCGACCCAGGCGCGCCCGCGGATCCGGTGGGGGATCGCCACCGGGGCGACGTCCGTGATCTCCATCACGCAGGTCAGCTCGTCGTCCTGGGCGTACGCCGCGGCGCGGGCGGCGGCCGAGCCGCTGGGCAGCAGCAGGAGCACATCGCCGTCGGGGGTGACGGCGCGCGCGGCCGGGGCGTCGGCGAGGTGCTCGCCGGGGGTGGCGGCGGCCTCGATTCCGGGAATGGAGAGCGACGCCGTAGCCTTGGACTCCACGAGAGTGCGTACCCGCTCCGCCGCCGATGGCCGCGGAGCTTCTTCCTTGGGACGCGGCTGACCCTCCTCGGTGCTCTGACCAGTGCTGGGCAGGGGGATCCCAGGTCGAAACATGCGTCCTCCTCGGCTAAGGTAAGGCTCACCTAACTTATATCGGAGGTTCGTTCCCCGTGCCCAACCAGTCGCGTCCCAAGGTCAAGAAGTCGCGAGCGCTCGGCATCGCGCTGACCCCGAAGGCCGTCAAGTACTTCGAGACCCGCCCCTACCCGCCGGGCGAGCACGGCCGTGGCCGCAAGCAGAACAGTGACTACAAGGTTCGGCTGCTCGAGAAGCAGCGTCTGCGCGCTCAGTACGACATCAGCGAGCGCCAGATGGCCCGTGCCTACGACCGCGCTCGGAAGGTCGAAGGCAAGACGGGCGAGGCCCTGATCATCGAGCTTGAGCGCCGTCTGGACGCGCTCGTCCTGCGGTCCGGTCTGGCCCGCACCATCTACCAGGCCCGCCAGATGGTGGTCCACGGCCACATCGAGGTCAACGGCCGCAAGGTCGACAAGCCCTCCTTCCGGGTCCGCCCGGACGACGTCGTGATGGTCCGCGAGCGCAGCCGCGACAAGCACCCCTTCCAGGTGGCGCGCGAGGGCGGCTACGCCCTGGACGGCGAGACCCCCCGCTACCTCCAGGTCAACCTCCAGGCGCTCGCCTTCCGCCTGGACCGGGACCCGAACCGCAAGGAGATCCCGGTGATCTGCGACGAGCAGCTCGTCGTCGAGTACTACGCCCGCTGATCCAGCCGGACGGCGCGGACGTACGCAGCGCGTTCCGCGGGCCCCCTTCGACATGGTCGACGGGGGCCCGCGAGGCGTTTCCGGCCGAGGGGAAACCGGTTCGGGCAGGGGTGCCCGGCGCGATAAGGTCGATACCTGCCGCCCGTCCCGGATGACATGGCTCACCCGCCAGTGACGGGCCGATGGACGACCTACCCACGACGAGCAGCAGCAGGGAGCGTGCACCGTGTCCGGTGGAGAGGTGGCCGGGATTCTCGTGGCCGTCTTCTGGGCGATCCTCGTGTCTTTCCTCGCCCTCGCCCTGGTGAGGCTCGCGCAGACGCTCAAGGCGGCGACCAAGCTGGTGGCCGAGGTCACCGAGCAGGCCGTGCCGCTGCTCAGCGAGGCGTCCGCGACCGTGCGCTCCGCCAACACCCAGCTCGCCCGCGTGGACTCGATCGCGGCGGATGTGCAGGAGGTCACCTCCAACGCCTCCGCGCTCTCCTCGACCGTCTCCTCGGCCTTCGGCGGGCCGCTGGTGAAGGTCGCCGCGTTCGGCTACGGCGTGCGCCGCGCGATCGGCCGCAAGGGGCAGCCGCAGCCGGAGGGCGAGACCACGCGCACCGTCGTCGTCGGCAGGACCCTGCCGTCCGCCCGCCGGGGCGGCCGCCGCAACCGTGGATCGAAGGGCTGAGAGACCGGAATGTTCCGCCGCACGTTCTGGTTCACCACCGGGGTCGCAGCCGGTGTGTGGGCCACCACCAAGGTCAACCGCAAGCTGAACCAGCTGACCCCCGAGAGCCTGGCGGCGCAGGCCGCCGACCGGGCGGTGCTGGCGGGGCGGCGGATCAAGGTCTTCGCGCTCGACGTACGCGAGGGCATGGCCGACCGGGAGGCGGCGCTCAAGGACGCCCTCGGCCTGAGCGCGGCGCCCCCGCGGGACCGGAAGCAGCTGCCCGCTCAGCGCGGACGCGCCCAGCTCACGCAGAATTACTTGTACAACCACCCAAAAGCCGGAAATGAGGACCACTGATGGAGTCGGCTGAAATCCGCCGCCGCTGGCTGCGCTTCTTCGAAGAGCGCGGGCACACCGTCGTGCCGTCGGCGTCGCTCATTGCGGACGACCCGACGCTGCTGCTGGTCCCCGCGGGCATGGTCCCCTTCAAGCCGTACTTCCTGGGCGAGGTGAAGCCGCCCTTCGACCGCGCCGTCAGCGTGCAGAAGTGTGTGCGCACGCCGGATATCGAAGAGGTCGGCAAGACCACCCGCCACGGCACGTTCTTCCAGATGTGCGGCAACTTCTCCTTCGGCGACTACTTCAAAGAAGGCGCCATAAAGCTCGCCTGGGAGCTGCTGACCACCTCCGTCGCGGACGGCGGCTACGGCTTGGAGCCCGAGAAGCTCTGGATCACCGTCTACAAGGAGGACGACGAGGCCGAGCGCATCTGGCGTGACGTCATCGGCGTCCCCGCCGAGCGCATCCAGCGCCTGGGCATGGGCCCGAACTTCTGGTCCATGGGCGTCCCCGGCCCCTGCGGCCCCTGCTCGGAGATCAACTACGACCGCGGCCCCGAGTTCGGCGTCGAGGGCGGCCCGGCCGTCAACGACGAGCGGTACGTGGAGATCTGGAACCTGGTCTTCATGCAGTACGAGCGGGGTGCGGGCGAGGGCAAGGAGGACTTCCCGATCCTCGGCGACCTGCCCTCCAAGAACATCGACACCGGTCTCGGCCTCGAACGCCTTGCGATGATCCTCCAGGGCGTCCACAACATGTACGAGACCGACAACCTGCGCGCCGTGATCGACAAGGGCACGGAGCTGACCGGCGTCGCCTACGGCGCCGGCCACGACTCCGATGTCTCGCTGCGCGTGGTCGCCGACCACATGCGCACCTCCGTGATGCTCATCGGCGACGGCGTCACCCCCGGCAACGAGGGCCGCGGCTATGTGCTGCGCCGCATCATGCGCCGCGCCATCCGCAACATGCGCATCCTCGGTGCCACCGAGCCGGTGGTCAACGAGCTCGTCGACGTCGTCCTGAAGTCGATGGGCCAGCAGTACCCGGAGCTGCTGACCGACCGCAAGCGCATCGAGACCGTGGCCCTCGCCGAGGAGGCCGCCTTCCTGAAGACGCTGAAGGCCGGCACCAACATCCTCGACACCGCCGTCACCGACACCAAGGCCGCCGGCGGCACGGTGCTCTCCGGCGACAAGGCGTTCCTGCTCCACGACACCTGGGGCTTCCCGATCGACCTCACCCTCGAGATGGCAGCCGAGCAGGGCCTCTCGGTGGACGAGGACGGCTTCCGCCGCCTGATGAAGGAGCAGCGGGAGCGGGCCAAGGCCGACGCCAGGGCCAAGAAGACCGGCCACGCCGACCTGTCCGCCTACCGCGAGGTCGCCGACACCGCCGGCTCGACCGTCTTCACCGGCTACACCGACACCGAGGGCGAGTCCACCGTCGTCGGCCTGCTGGTCGACGGCGTGCCCTCGCCCGCCGCCACCGAGGGCGACGAGGTGGAGGTCGTGCTCGACCGCACCCCGTTCTACGCCGAGGGCGGCGGCCAGCTCGCCGACTCCGGCCGGATCCGGCTGGACTCCGGCGCCGTCGTCGAGGTGCGGGACGTCCAGCAGCCGGTGCCCGGGGTCAGCGTGCACAAGGGCACCGTCCAGGTGGGCGAGGTGACCCTGGGCGCCGGGGCGTACGCCCAGATCGACGTCAAGCGTCGGCGCGCCATCGCCCGCGCCCACAGCGCCACCCACCTCACCCACCAGGCGCTGCGCGACGCCCTGGGCCCGACCGCCGCCCAGGCGGGTTCGGAGAACTCGCCCGGCCGCTTCCGCTTCGACTTCGGCTCGCCGGCCGCCGTGCCCGGCGCGGTCCTCACCGACGTCGAGCAGAAGATCAACGAGGTGCTCTCCCGCGAGCTCGATGTCACCGCCGAGGTGATGAGCATGGAGGAGGCCAAGAAGCAGGGCGCCATCGCCGAGTTCGGCGAGAAGTACGGCGACCGGGTGCGCGTGGTGACCATCGGCGACTTCTCCAAGGAGCTGTGCGGTGGCACGCATGTGCACAACACCGCCCAGCTGGGTCTGGTGAAGCTGCTCGGCGAGTCCTCGATCGGCTCCGGCGTGCGCCGGGTCGAGGCCCTGGTCGGCGTGGACGCGTACAACTTCCTGGCTCGCGAGCACACCGTCGTCTCCCAGCTCACCGACCTGGTCAAGGGTCGGCCTGAGGAGCTGCCGGAGAAGATCTCCGGGATGCTGGCCAAGCTCAAGGAGGCCGAGAAGGAGATCGAGCGGTTCCGCGCCGAGAAGGTTCTCCAGGCCGCCGCCGGGCTGGCCGCGGGCGCCAAGGACGTCCGGGGCGTGGCCCTGGTCACCGGCCGGGTGCCGGACGGCACGGCCGCCGACGACCTGCGCAAGCTGGTGCTGGACGTGCGCGGACGGCTGGGTCAATCGTCGGGGGCTGGTGACCGCCCGGCTGTCGTCGCCCTGTTCTCCGTCGCAGGCGGCCGCCCGGTGACCGTCATCGCCACCAACGAGGCCGCCCGCGAGCGCGGCATCAAGGCCGGCGACCTGGTCCGCGCCGCCGCCAAGACCCTCGGCGGCGGAGGCGGCGGCAAGCCGGACGTCGCCCAGGGCGGCGGCCAGAACCCCGAGGCCGTCGACGAGGCCGCCGCCGCCGTCGAGCGGCTCGTCGCGGAAGCGGCCTGAGCGCCGTGCGACGCGGCAGGCGCATCGCGATCGACGTCGGGGACGCCCGGGTCGGGGTCGCCTCGTGCGACCCCGACGGGATCCTCGCCACCCCGGTGGAGACCGTGCCGGGGCGGGACATCCCGGCCGCCCACAAGCGGCTGGTGGCCATCGTCGAGGAGTACGAGCCGATCGAGGTGGTGGTCGGCCTTCCCCGCTCGCTCAGCGGGCGGGAGGGGCCGGCCGCGGCCAAGGTGCGCACCTTCGCGCGGGAGCTGGCGCGCCGCGTCGCGCCGGTCCCGGTGCGGCTGGTCGACGAGCGTATGACGACGGTCACAGCGGCCCAGGGTCTGCGGGCTTCCGGCGTGACATCGAAGAAGGGCCGCGCGGTCGTTGATCAGGCGGCCGCGGTGGTCATTCTGCAAAGCGCACTGGAGACCGAGCGTGTCTCCGGGCGGGCGCCGGGCGAGGCCGTCGAAGTGGTCATCTGATCGCGATACGGTAACGTTCCGCGCGGCCAAGGCAGCCGTCGCCTGGCGTGAGAACGGGCGACTCCTCGGCTGCCGACGTGCGTCGCTAGGGGTTTGATGACTGACTACCGCCGGGGTACCGGCTCCCAGCCGTGGGATCCTGAGGACCCGCTGTACGGGGACCAGGGATGGGGCGGGCACCAGACGGTGGCCGGTCATGATCAGTACGCCCAGGGGACCTACGCGCAGGAGCCGCACGCCCAGCACGGCTCATACGGCCACGACGGCTACGACGGCTACGGCCAGGACCCTTACGGCCAGGGCGGCCAGCAGCAGGGTGGCCAGCAGGGGCAGTATCCGCAGCAGGGGTACGGGCAGGACGGCTACGGACAGCAGGGCTACGCCCAGGACCCGTACGCCGCTCAGGATCCGTATGGCCACGACCCGTACGCGCACCAGCAGTACCCTCAGGGCTACCCGCAGGATCCCCAGCAACAGCAACAACAACAGCCTCAGCAGCCCCACCAGCCGCACTGGGACGGCCACGACACCGGCAGCTACCCGCAGCAGGCCCAGCAGCCGCAGCAGCAGTACGGCAACGGCGGCTGGGAGGGCGGCCACGCCGCGCCCGGCGACCCTTACGGCGGACAACAGCAGGCCCCCCAGGAGCCCGTCGCGGCCCAGGTCCCGCAGGCCAGACAGGCCGAGCACGACCAACCCGACGAGCCCGACGACGACCACCCGTTCTTCCGGGACGACGACGGCGCGGGCGACACCCGCCGCGACGACCGGCCCGACCGCGGCGGCCGGGCCGGCCGTGACGACCGCGGCGACGACGAGTACGACGACGACTACGACGAGGATGAGGACGAGTCGCGCGGCGGCCGGGAGGGCCGCAACAAGCCCCCCAAGCGCCGCAGCGGTGTGGCCTGCCTGTTCGTGACCGTGGTGCTGGTCGGCGTCGTCGGCGGAGGCGGTTACTTCGCCTACCAGTTCTGGCAGAGCCGCTTCGGCCCGGCGCCGGACTACTCGGGCGACGGCAGCGGTGAGATCACGGTCGAGATCCCCGCAGAGGCGAGCGTGACCGCCATGGGGAACATCCTCAAGGACAAGGGCGTCGTGAAGAGCACCGGCGCGTTCATCGAGGCCGCCGACGCGAACCCGAAGGGCGGCAGCATCCAGCCCGGCTCGTACACGCTGCGCAAGCAGATGTCCGCGGCGGCGGCCGTGAAGCTGATGATCGACCCGGCGAGCAGCAACGGCCTGATCGTCACCGAGGGCATGCGCAACGCGCAGGTCTACGCCGCGATCGACAAGAAGATCGGCCTCAAGGCGGGCACGACCAAGGACATCGCGGCCAAGGAGGCCAAGAACCTCGGGCTGCCGGACTGGGCCGACGACAACTCCAAGATCAAGGATCCGCTGGAAGGGTTCCTCTACCCGTCCCGCTACAGCGTCGGCAAGGACGCCAAGCCCAAGGACGTCCTGCGGCAGATGGTCGCCCAGGCGAAGAAGAACTACGCCAACTTCGACATCGAGGGCAAGGCCAAGGACCTGGGCCTGAAGTCGCCGCTCGAACTCCTCACCGTCGCCAGCCTGGTCCAGGCGGAGGGCGTCACCCATGACGACTTCCGCCAGATGGCCGAGGTGATCTACAACCGCCTCGAACCCGGCAACACCCAGACCAATGGCAAGCTGGAATTCGACTCGACGTACAACTACATCAAGAACCAGAGCAAGATCGATATCTCGCTGCAAGAGATCAAGAACTACGACAACCCCTACAACACGTACTTCTACCGGGGGCTGACGCCGGGTCCGATCGGGAACCCCGGGGAGGACGCGCTGGTGGCGGCGACCAAGCCCACCAAGAGCGGCTGGTTCTACTTCATCTCGCTCGACGGCAAGACGACCAAGTTCACCAAGACGTACGCCGATCACCAGAAGCTCGTCGACGAGTTCAACCGGCAGCGCAAGAACAGCTGAGGAAAGATGTCGGAAAACCGCAGGGCCGCGGTGCTCGGCTCGCCGATCGCCCACTCCCTGTCCCCGGTGCTCCACCGCGCCGCCTACGAGAAGCTGGGCCTGGCCGGTTGGGCCTACGACCGCCACGAGGTGGACGAGGCCGCGCTGCCCGGCTTCTTCGAGCGGCTGGAGGAGACGGCGGGAGCCCGCCCCTGGGCGGGGCTGTCCCTGACCATGCCGCTCAAGCGCGCGGTCATCCCGCTGCTCGACGGGATCAGCGACACGGCGGCGTCGGTCGAGGCGGTCAACACGGTCGTCTTCACCGACGACGGCCGCCGGACCGGCGACAACACCGATATCCCGGGCATGGTGGCGGCGCTGCGCGAGCGCGGCGTGGAGCGGGTGGCGGGCGCCGCGGTGCTGGGCGCCGGGGCCACCGCCTCCTCGGCGCTGGCCGCGCTGTCCCGCGTCTGCGAGGGCGAGGTCACCGCGTATGTCCGCAGCGAGGCGCGGGCCGCGGAGATGCGGCAGTGGGGCGAGCGGCTGGGGGTGGCGGTCCGCACGGCGGACTGGGCCGACGCGGCCGAGGCGTTCCGCGCGCCCCTGGTGATCGCCACCACCCCCGCGGGCACCACGGACGAGCTGGCCGCAGCCGTGCCCGACCGCCCCGGTGCCCTCTTCGACGTGCTGTACGACCCGTGGCCGACGCGGCTCGCCGCCGCCTGGGCGGCGCGCGGCGGCGCGGTGGTCAGCGGTCTGGACCTGCTGGTGCACCAGGCGGTGCTCCAGGTCGAGCTGATGACGGGCCTGGCCCCGGCCCCCCTGACCGCGATGCGCGAAGCGGGCGAGGCGGCCCTCGCCGGGCGGGCGAGCTGAGTCCCGCCTGTTGGACCGGCGCTCGTAGGGCTTCTCGGACGTGGGAGGATCGGAGGTGGCGGGCCCGGGGCCGCGCGCTCCCCGAGGCCATGCCGCCGTACGTCGAGGCGCGAGCATGAGGAGCACCGTTGAGCAGGTTGCGCTGGCTGACCGCGGGGGAGTCGCACGGCCCCGCACTCGTGGCGACGCTGGAGGGGCTGCCCGCCGGTGTGCCGATCACCACCGACATGGTCGCGGACGCCCTCGCCCGCCGGCGGCTCGGCTACGGCCGCGGCGCCCGGATGAAGTTCGAGCGTGACGAGGTCACCTTCCTCGGCGGGGTCCGCCATGGGCTGACCCTCGGCTCCCCCGTCGCGATCATGGTCGGGAACACCGAGTGGCCGAAGTGGGAGCAGGTCATGGCGGCCGACCCGGTGGATCCGGAGGTGCTCGCCGGGCTCGCCCGGAACGCGCCGCTGACCCGGCCCCGCCCCGGCCACGCGGACCTGGCCGGCATGCAGAAGTACGGCTTCGACGAGGCCCGGCCGATCCTGGAGCGGGCCAGCGCCCGCGAGACCGCCGCGCGCGTCGCGCTCGGCACGGTCGCCCGCTCGTACCTGAAGGAGACGACGGGCATCGAGATCGTCTCGCATGTCGTGGAGCTGGCCGCGGCCAAGGCCCCGTACGGCGTGTACCCGACCCCCGCGGACGTGGAGCGGCTGGACGCCGACCCGGTGCGCTGCCTGGACGCGGACACGAGCGACGCGATGGTCGCCGAGATCGACCAGGCCCACAAGGACGGCGACACCCTCGGCGGCGTCGTCGAGGTGCTGGCGTACGGCGTGCCGGTGGGCCTCGGCTCGCATGTCCACTGGGACCGGCGGCTCGACGCCCGCCTGGCCGCCGCGCTGATGGGCATCCAGGCCATCAAGGGCGTGGAGGTCGGCGACGGCTTCGAGCTGGCCCGGGTGCCCGGCTCCGAGGCGCACGACGAGATCGTGCCGGGCGAGGACGGCGTCCGGCGGGCCACCGGCCGCTCCGGTGGCACCGAGGGCGGTCTGACCACGGGCGAGCTGCTGCGGGTGCGCGCCGCGATGAAGCCGATCGCGACCGTGCCGCGGGCCCTGGCCACCATCGACGTCGCGACCGGCGAGCCGACCAAGGCCCACCACCAGCGGTCCGATGTGTGCGCGGTGCCGGCCGCCGGCATCGTCGCGGAGGCGATGGTGGCGCTGGTCCTCGCGGACGCGGTCGCGGAGAAGTTCGGCGGCGACTCGGTCACCGAGACCCGCCGCAATGTGCGGGGCTTCCTCGACAACCTGGCCGTCAAGTGACCGGCCGGGGGGCGAACGGTCCGGCGATCGTGCTGGTCGGGCCCATGGGTGTGGGGAAGACCACAGTTGGGCGGGTGCTCGCCGAGCGGCTCGGCACCGGCTTCCGGGACACCGACACCGACATCGTCGAGGCGGCGGGCAAGCCCATCTCCGAGATCTTCATCGACGAGGGCGAGCCGCACTTCCGTGAGCTGGAGCGGCAGGCGGTGCGCGCCGCGGTCGCCGAGCACCGCGGCGTACTGGCCCTCGGCGGCGGCGCGATCCTGGACGACGGAACCCGCGCCCTGCTGGCCGACCTGCCGGTCGCCTTCCTGGAGATGGGCGTCGCCGAGGCGGTCAAGCGCACCGGCCTCGACGCGCCGCGCCCGCTGCTCGCCGTCAATCCGCGGCAGCGCTGGCGGGAGCTGATGGAGGAGCGCCGTCCGCTGTACACCGAGGTGGCCCGCGCGGTCGTGTCGACCGAGGGCCGCACCCCCGAGGACGTCGCCGACGCGGTCCTCGACGCACTGGAGCTGAAGGACGCATGAGCACCGACACCCCCACCCGTATCCAGGTCGGCGGCACCGCGGGCAGCGAGCCGTACGAGGTCCTGGTCGGCCACCGGCTGCTCGGCGAGCTGCCCGGCCTCATCGGCACGGCAGCCAAGCGCGTCGCCGTGCTGCACCCGGAGTCGCTGGCCGAAACCGGCGAGGCCATCCGCCAGGACCTCCTGGGCGAGGGCTATGAGCCCATCGCGATCCAGCTGCCCAACGCGGAGGAGGCCAAGACCGCCGAGGTCGCCGCGTACTGCTGGAAGGCGCTCGGCCAGACCGGGTTCACCCGCAGCGACGTGATCATCGGCGTCGGCGGGGGCGCCTCCACCGACCTCGCGGGCTTCGTCGCCGCGACCTGGCTGCGCGGGGTGCGCTGGATCGCCGTCCCGACGACCGTGCTCGGCATGGTGGACGCGGCGGTCGGCGGCAAGACCGGCATCAACACCGCCGAGGGAAAGAACCTGGTGGGCGCCTTCCACCCGCCGACCGGGGTGCTGTGCGACCTGGCCGCGCTCGACTCGCTGCCGGTCAACGACTACGTCAGCGGCCTCGCCGAGATCATCAAGGCGGGCTTCATCGCCGACCCGGCGATCCTGGAGCTGATCGAGGCGGACCCGGAGGCCGCCCGCACCCCCGCGGGGCCGCACACCGCCGAGCTCATCGAGCGCTCCATCCGGGTCAAGGCCGAGGTCGTCTCCTCCGACCTCAGGGAGGCCGGGCTGCGGGAGATCCTCAACTACGGCCACACCCTCGCCCACGCCATCGAGAAGAACGAGCGCTACAAGTGGCGGCACGGCGCGGCGGTCTCCGTCGGCATGGTCTTCGCCGCCGAACTGGGCCGTCTCGCGGGGCGGCTGGACGATGCCACGGCCGACCGGCACCGCGCGGTCCTGGGCTCCGTCGGCCTGCCGCTGACCTACCGCGGCGACCAGTGGCCCCGGCTGCTGGAGACCATGAAGGTCGACAAGAAGTCCCGCGGCGACCTGCTGCGCTTCATCGTCCTCGACGGTCTGGCCAAGCCCGCGGTGCTGGAGGGCCCGGACCCGGCCGTGCTGCTCGCGGCCTACGGAGAGGTGTCCGCGTGACCCGGAAGGTGCTCGTCCTCAACGGCCCGAACCTGGGGCGGCTCGGCAGCCGTGAGCCGGATGTCTACGGCGCCACCTCCTACGCCGGTCTGGTGGAGGAGTGCGCGAAGCTCGGCGCCGAACTCGGCTTCGACGTGGACGTACGGGAGACCAACGACGAGGGGGAGCTGATCCGCTGGCTGCACGAGGCGGCCGACGGTTCGATCCCGGTCGTCATCAACCCCGGTGCCTTCACGCACTACTCGTACGGCATGCGGGACGCGGCGGCGCAGCGCACCGCGCCGCTGGTCGAGGTGCACATCTCCAACCCGCACGCGCGGGAGGAGTTCCGTCACAACTCTGTCATCGCGGCCGTCGCCAGCGGCACCGTCGCGGGGTTCGGAATCGGTTCGTATCGCCTCGCTTTGCGTGCATTGGCGGACGAACTGGCCGGTTGACGGCGCTGGGCTGGGCACACACGGTATTCCCCGGCCGTTCACACAGCGGCGGCCGGGGCGGGTACCGTTCGGTTGGACCGGCCTCACCGCCGCCTCACCACGCGACAGTTGCCAGTACCAGACCGCCTGCACGAGACGGAGTGCCACCGGATGCAGCACTCAGTGGGAGCTCCGCTGCCGCCCCCCCATCAGCCCGGGCACGGGCCGGGCGCGGGCGGCGCCGGCTGGCCCCAGGGCACGAGCCCCCACCCGGGCCCCCCGCCGGCCCAGCACCCTGGCCCCCACCCGGCCCAGCACCCTGTCCAGCCCCCTGGCTCCCACCCCCCTGGCTCCCACCCTGCCCAGCCCCCTGGCTCCCACCCTGCCCACCCTGTTCCGCCCATTCCGCCGGCCCCGCTCCACCCGACCCCGGCCCCGCCGCCCATGGACCCGTCCGGGGCCACCGGCCACATCCAGCTCCCGCCCGGCGGCCCGGTGCCGCTGCCGCACCCGCCGACGGGCGGCGCGGCGGTGGCCGACGCCTCGCAGGCGGCGGTGGCGGTGCTGCTGATCGGCCCGGCCGGAGCGGGCAAGACGACCGTCGCGCGCCACTGGGCCGACCGCCGGCGGGTGCCGACCGCGCACATCAGCCTGGACGACGTCCGCGAGTGGGTCAGGTCCGGATTCGCCAACCCGCAGTCGGGGTGGAACGAGAACTCCGAGGCGCAGTATCGTCTCGCCCGCCGCACGTGCGGCTTCGCCGCCCGTAACTTTCTGGCCAACGGCATCTCCTGCATCCTGGACGACGCCGTCTTCCCGGACCGCCCGGTCGTGGGCCTCGGCGGCTGGAAGCGCCATGTCGGCCCCGGCCTGCTGCCCGTCGTGGTGCTGCCGGGCCTTGAGGTCGTCCTGGAGCGGAACGCGGCGCGCAGCGGCAACCGCCGGCTGAGCGACGAGGAAGTGGCCAGGATCCACGGCCGGATGGCCGGCTGGTACGGCTCGGGCCTGCCGATCATCGACAACTCCACCTACGACGTGGAGACCACGGCCCGGATGCTCGACGAGGTCGTCGCCCGCAGCATCGCCTCCCCGCCCAGCTGGTAGGCGCGCCCGGCCGGCAGGGCCGGGAAGGGCCGCTCACCCGCGGGGACCCGTCCGAACGGCCGCCCGGGGCGGCACCGCCTACGCTCGGAGCATGTCCCAGGCGTACGCGGCCCGACGTGCCCGACTGCGCGATCAGTGCGCGGCGGCGGGCAGTGAGGCCGCGCTGGTCTCCCGGCCCGCCAATGTGCGCTATCTGTGCGGCGCCGCCGTGCCGCCCGGCGCCGTGCTGCTGCTGGGGCCGGTCCAGGATGTGCTGGTGGCGCCGCTGACGCCGTCCTGGGAGCCGCTCCCCGGCGGCTCACCCCACCCCGAGGACCTGCGGATTCTGGTGCTGCCCGGCGAGAGCGGGGACCCGGCCGTGGCCGCCGCCGACCTGGCCGCCGCGGACGGCGCCGAGTCGCTGGCCGTCGAGGAGCACCATCTGACCGTGGCCCGCCACCGGGCGCTCGCCGCGGCCGTCCCGCCACTGCGCCTGGCGGATCTGGGCCGGGCCGTGGAGCAGCTGAGGCTGGTCAAGGACGAGGAGGAGATCTCCTGTCTGCGGATCGCCGCCGAGCTCGCCGACCAGGCGCTGGGCGAGCTGCTGGAGTCGATCCTGGTCGGCCGGACCGAGCGGCATCTGGCGCTGGAGCTGGAGCGCAGGCTGGTGGACCACGGCGCGGACGGCCCTGCCTTCCCCACGGTCGTGGCCACCGGTCCGAACTCGGGCCGGGCCGGGCACACGCCCACCGACCGGCGGGTCGAGGAGGGCGACTTTCTCACCATCGGCCTGGGCGCCGACTACCGCGGCTACCGCTGTGAGGTGGGGCGCACCTTCGTGATCGGCCCGTCGCCCGCCACCTGGCAGGTGGAGCTGTACGACGCGGTGTTCGCGGCGCAGCGGGCCGGACGGGAGGCGCTGGTGCCGGGCGCGGCCTGCCGGGATGTGGACCGGGCGACCCGGCAGGTGCTGGAGTTCGCGGGGTTCGGCGAGGGGCTGGCACGGCGGATGGGACACGGCGTGGGCCTGGAAATCGACGAGGACCCTCGGCTGGCACCCGCGGCCATGGGTAAACTGGACGCTTGTGTGCCGGTCACTGTCGAACCGGGGGTCCACCTCCCGGGCCGGGGCGGTGTCCGGATCGATGACACGCTCGTCGTCCGCTCCGAGGCGGACGGCGGACCCGAGCTACTCACCATTACGACCAAGGAGCTGCTCGCGCTCTGACTGTGGAGCGTCGCATCTTTCTGGTTTCCACCAGCTGTAGTCCAGGAGATCCCGCAACCGTGGCATCCACGAACGACCTCAAGAATGGCCTGGTGCTCAAGCTCGACGGGGGCCAGCTCTGGTCCGTCGTCGAGTTCCAGCACGTCAAGCCCGGCAAGGGCCCTGCTTTCGTCCGCACCAAGCTCAAGAACGTGCTGTCCGGCAAGGTGGTCGACAAGACCTTCAACGCCGGCGTGAAGGTCGAGACGGCAGTTGTCGACAAGCGCGGCATGCAGTTCTCGTACAAGGACGGCGAGAGCTTTGTGTTCATGGACATGGACACCTTCGATCAGATCTACATCAGCCCCGAGGTGGTCGGCGACAACGCCCGCTATCTGCTCGAGGGCTTCGAGGCCGTCGTGGCGATGTACGAGGGCAACCCGCTGTACATCGAGCTGCCGGCCGCGGTCGAGCTGGTGATCGAGTACACCGAGCCGGGCGTCCAGGGCGACCGCTCCACCGGCGGCACCAAGCCCGCCAAGCTGGAGACCGGCTATGAGATCGGTGTCCCGCTGTTCATCACCACCGGTGAGAAGATCAAGGTCGACACCCGTTCCGGTGAGTACCTCGGTCGGGTGAACAACTAACCGTGGCCGCCCGCAACAAGGCCCGCAAGCGTGCCTTCCAGATCCTTTTCGAGGCCGATCAGCGTGGCACCTCCGTGCAGACGGTCCTCGCGGACTGGATCCGGCACGCCCGGACCGACGACCGGCAGCCGCCGGTCAGCGAATACACGATGCAGCTCGTCGAGGGGTACGCCCAGTACACGGCCCGGATCGACGAGCTGATCTCCACCTACGCGGTGGGCTGGACGCTGGACCGGATGCCGGTCGTCGACCGGAACATCCTGCGGCTCGGCGCCTACGAACTGGTGTGGGAGGACGAGACCCCGGACGCGGTGGTGATCGACGAGGCGGTGCAGCTCGCCAAGGAGTTCTCCACCGATGACTCGCCGGCCTTCGTCAACGGGCTCCTGGGCCGCTTCAAGGAGCTGAAGCCGAGCCTGCGCAGGGGCGAGCAGGAGTCCTCCTCGGAGGCCTGAGCGCACACGCACAGAGCGCACCAAGCCGCCGGGGGCGGTGGAACCGGATGGTCCCACCGCCCCCGGCGGCACGTTTCTGCTGGTCGTTGACGTTATCTGATGGCTCTGCCGACAACTCCCAAGAGGCCGCGCGCGGCGTCAGACGTCCTCGTGCTGGACGGCCCGGCGCGCATCCGCGCCCAGCACACCCCAGCTGATCAGCTGCTCGGTGAGCACCGAAGGCGACTGGTCGTAGATCACGGCGAGGGTGCGCAGGTCGTCCTGGCGGATCGACAGCACCTTGCCGTTGTAATCACCGCGCTGGCTCTGGATCGTGGCGGCATATCGCTGGAGCGGGCCCGCCTTCTCGACCGGCACATGGGCCAGCCGCTCGAGGTCCAGCACCAGCTTGGGCGGAGGCTCTGCGGCCCCGGCCGGGCTGGTGCCCGGGAGAAGTTCCTGGACCGGGACGCCGTAGAAGTCGGCCAACTCGGCGAGGCGCTGCACGGTCACGGCACGGTCCCCGCGCTCGTACGAGCCGACCACGACGGCCTTCCAGCGGCCCTGGGACTTCTCCTCGACACCGTGAAGGGAGAGGCCCTGCTGGGTGCGGATGGCACGGAGCTTGGCTCCGAGCTGTTTGGCGTATTCGCTGGACATAAAGCTCCCCGGACGAAGACTGGTAACTCACTGTGAGGTTACGCAGCGTAATCTCCATTCGTCAAGCCGAACGGTGCGCAGGGGCCACCGCCAGGGGTGATGCCGGGCCGCCGGCCCACCCCTGCTAATGTGAATGGCGCAAATCCGACGTCCTTTAAGGTCCGTCCCGTGAGGCGGAGAAGGAGGTCCGTTTCGTATGGACGCACGTACCACCAACGCGGCCGACGCGGCGCGCTCCGTGCTCGAGGCACCGGACATCGCCCGCGTTCTGACCCGCATCGCCCACGAGATCGTCGAGCGCGCCAAGGGCGCCGACGACGTGGTGCTGCTCGGCATCCCGACCCGGGGTGTGCACCTCGCCCGGCGGCTGGCCACCCGGCTCGAGGAGATCACCGGCAGGGCCCCCGGCCAGGTTCCCGTCGGCTCGCTCGACATCACCATGTACCGCGACGACCTGAGGCTGCGCCCGGCCCGAGCGCTCGCCCGCACCGACATCCCCGGCGACGGCATCGACGGCCGCCTGGTGGTCCTGGTCGACGATGTGCTCTTCTCGGGCCGCACCATCCGCGCCGCGCTCGACGCCCTGGGCGACATCGGCCGGCCCCGCGCCGTCCAGCTCGCGGTCCTGGTCGACCGCGGCCACCGCGAGCTGCCGATCCGCGCCGACTACGTCGGCAAGAACCTCCCCACGTCGCTGCGGGAGACGGTCAAGGTCCAGCTCACCGAGGAGGACGGCCGCGACAGCGTGCTCCTCGGCGTGCGCGGGACCGCCCCCGCGGACGGGCAGTAGCCCCGCCCGGAGCCGCCGCGGCACGGAGTCGGCCCCACGGCCGCCGATGGACCCGCCGGACCCACCGGAGCCCCGGTGGACCGTCCGGGGCCCGGTACGCCGGCCACGACGCCGTCCCGCGCGCCCGCCGCACGCCTGAACATCTCCCTCACCCACGGAGCAACCGGATGAAGCGCCACCTCATCTCGGCCGCCGATCTCACGCGCGACGACGCCGTCCTGATCCTCGACACCGCCGAGGAACTGGCCCGAATCGCCGACCGGCCGATCAAGAAACTGCCGACCCTGCGCGGCCGTACCGTCGTCAACCTCTTCTTCGAGGACTCCACCCGCACCCGCATCTCGTTCGAGGCGGCCGCCAAGCGGCTGTCCGCCGACGTCATCAACTTCTCCGCCAAGGGCTCCTCGGTCTCCAAGGGCGAGTCCCTGAAGGACACCGCGCTCACGCTGGAGGCCATGGGCGCCGACGCCGTGGTCATCCGCCACCACGACTCCGGCGCCCCGCACCGGCTGGCCACCTCCGGCTGGATCGGCGGCTCGGTCGTCAACGCCGGGGACGGCACCCATGAGCACCCCACCCAGGCGCTGCTCGACGCCTTCACCATGCGCCGCCATCTGACCTCGGGCAGCGGCCAGGACCTGGCGGGCCGCCGGATCACCATCGTCGGCGACATCCTGCACAGCCGGGTCGCCCGCTCCAACGTCCATCTGCTGTCCACCCTGGGCGCCGAGGTGACCCTGGTCGCCCCGCCGACCCTGGTGCCCTTCGCCGTCGAGAGCTGGCCGTGCGAGGTCTCGTACGACCTCGACGCGGTGGTCGGCAAGTCCGACGCCGTGATGATGCTGCGCGTCCAGCGCGAGCGCATGAACGACGCCTTCTTCCCCACCGAGCGCGAGTACGCGCGCCGGTACGGGCTTGACGGCGACCGGATGGCCCGCATGCCCGAGCACGCCATCGTCATGCACCCCGGCCCCATGAACCGCGGCATGGAGATCACCGCCGAGGTCGCGGACTCCGACCGCTGCACCGCCGTCGAGCAGGTCGCCAACGGCGTCTCGATCCGCATGGCCGTCCTGTATCTGCTGCTCGGCGGGAACGAGCCCGCCGTCGCCACGTCCCGCACCGCCACCGAGGAGAGCAAGTAACCATGAGCGACACCGACAAGACCCTCCTCCGCGGCGCGAAGGTCCTCGGCGGCGAGGCGCGTGACGTGCTCATCGAGGGCGAACGGATCGCCGCCGTCGGCACCGGCATCGACGCGGGCGACGCCACCGTGATCGACGCCACAGGGCAGATCCTGCTGCCCGGCCTGGTCGACCTCCACACCCATCTGCGCGAGCCCGGCCGCGAGGACTCCGAGACCGTCCTCACCGGCACCCGCGCGGCCGCCTCGGGCGGCTTCACCGCCGTCCACGCCATGGCCAACACCTTCCCGGTCGCCGACACCGCGGGCGTCGTGGAGCAGGTGTGGCGGCTCGGCAAGGAGTCCGGCTACTGCGACGTACAGCCCGTCGGCGCCGTCACCGTCGGCCTGGAGGGCAAGAAACTCGCCGAGCTGGGCGCCATGCACGACTCCGCCGCGGGCGTGCGGGTCTTCTCCGACGACGGCAAGTGCGTGGACGACGCCGTGATCATGCGCCGCGCCCTGGAGTATGTGAAGGCCTTCGACGGGGTCATCGCCCAGCACGCGCAGGAGCCGCGGCTGACCGAGGGCGCCCAGATGAACGAGGGCGTGGTCTCCGCCGAGCTCGGCCTCGGCGGCTGGCCGGCCGTCGCCGAGGAGTCGATCATCGCCCGCGATGTGCTGCTCGCCGCCCACGTCGGCTCCCGGGTGCACATCTGCCATCTGTCCACCGCGGGCTCGGTCGAGATCGTCCGCTGGGCCAAGTCCAAGGGCTGGAACGTCACCGCCGAGGTCACCCCGCACCACCTGCTGCTCACCGACGAGCTCGTACGCTCCTACGACCCCGTCTACAAGGTGAACCCGCCGCTGCGCACTGAGACCGACGTCATGGCGCTGCGCGAGGCGCTCGCCGACGGCACCATCGACTGCGTCGCCACCGACCACGCCCCGCACCCGCACGAGGACAAGGACTGCGAGTGGGGCGCGGCGGCCATGGGCATGGTCGGCCTGGAGACCGCGCTCTCCGTCGTCCAGCACACCATGGTCGACACCGGCCTGCTGGACTGGGCGGGCGTGGCCGACCGGATGTCGCACCGCCCCTCGGCCATCGGCCGGCTGGCGGGCCACGGGCGCCCCATCGCCCCCGGGGAGCCCGCCAACCTCACGCTGCTCGACTCCGCATACCGTGGTGTGGTGAACCCCGCGGGCTTCGCCTCGCGCAGCCGCAACACTCCCTACGAGGGCCGTGAACTGCCGGGCCGTGTGACGTACACCTTCCTGCGGGGCCGGGCGACGGTCGTGGACGGGAAACTGGCGTGAAACCTCTGATCAATCCGGTCGATCCGGCGGCGGGCCACCTGGTGCGCCTGGCGGCCGAGCAGAAGTCGCAGGACGTGACGGACTGGGCCGCGCGCATCGGCTGGGTCGTGGGTCTGCTGCTCTTCATCGCGCTCGTCTACTGGCTGATGCGCGAGGGGTGGAAGTGGCGGGGCACGCTCCAGGGCGATCTGCCCGAGCTGCCGCAGCCCCCGGCCCCCGCCGAGCTCGGGCCCGCCCGGCTGTCCCTGGCCGGCCGCTACCACGGCTCGACCACCGCCGGGCAGTGGCTCGACCGGATCGTCGCCCAGGGCCTGGGCACCCGCAGCCGCGTCGAGCTCACCCTGACCGAGGAGGGCCTGGCCGTCGTACGCCCCGGGGCGCGCGACTTCTACATCCCGGCCGGCAGCCTCCGCGGTGCCCGGCTCGACAAGGGCATCGCCGGCAAGGTCCTCGCCGAGGGCGGCCTGCTGGTGATCACCTGGCAGCTGGGCGACCGCCTGATCGACTCCGGCTTCCGCTCCGACCGCGCGGCCGAACACACCGCGTGGGTGGACGCCCTCACCGAACTTTCCGGCGGCCCCAGCGACGCGGCCGCCACCTCGCACGACATGGAAGGCGCACGATGACCACCTCCACCAGGGGTGCCAAAACCCCAGCAGTCCTCGTCCTGGAGGACGGCCGCACCTTCCGCGGCCGGGCCTACGGGGCCGTGGGGGAGACCTTCGGCGAGGCGGTGTTCTCCACCGGCATGACCGGCTACCAGGAGACCCTGACCGACCCCTCGTACCACCGGCAGGTCGTGGTCATGACCGCCCCGCACGTCGGCAACACCGGCGTCAACGACGAGGACCCGGAGTCGAAGCGGATCTGGGTCGCGGGCTATGTGGTCCGCGACCCCGCCCGGGTGCCCTCCAACTGGCGCTCGCGCCGCTCCCTGGACGAGGAGCTGGCGACCCAGGGCGTGGTCGGCATCAGCGGCATCGACACCCGCGCGCTCACCCGCCATCTGCGCGAGCGCGGCGCCATGCGGGTCGGCATCTTCTCCGGCGAGGCGGTGGCCGACGAGGCGGCGCTGCTGGCCAAGGTGCGGGCCGTGCCGGAGATGAAGGGCGCGGACCTCAGCGGTGAGGTCGCCACCACGGAGCGTTATGTCGTCCCCGCGATCGGCACCAAGCGCTTCACCGTCGCCGCGGTCGACCTGGGCATCAAGGGCATGACCCCGCACCGGATGGCCGAGCGCGGTATCGAGGTGCATGTGCTGCCCGCGACCGCCACGGTCGAGGACGTCTACGCCGTCAGCCCGGACGGGGTGTTCTTCTCCAACGGGCCGGGCGACCCGGCCACCGCCGACCACCCGGTCTCCGTGATGCGGGCGGTCCTGGAGCGCGGCACGCCGCTGTTCGGCATCTGCTTCGGCAACCAGATCCTCGGCCGCGCGCTGGGCTTCGGCACCTACAAGCTGAAGTACGGCCACCGTGGGATCAACCAGCCCGTACAGGACCGCACGACCGGCAAGGTCGAGGTCACCGCGCACAACCACGGCTTCGCCGTCGATGCCCCGCTCGACAGGGTCTCCGACACCCCCTACGGCCGCGCCGAGGTCTCCCACGTCTGTCTGAACGACAACGTGGTCGAGGGCCTCAAACTGCTCGACCGCCCCGCGTTCAGCGTCCAGTACCACCCCGAGGCCGCCGCCGGCCCGCACGACGCTGCCTACCTGTTCGACCGCTTTGTCTCCCTGATGGAGGGCCAGCGTGCCTAAGCGCACCGACATCCAGTCCGTTCTGGTCATCGGCTCCGGCCCGATCGTCATCGGCCAGGCCGCCGAATTCGACTACTCCGGCACCCAGGCCTGCCGCGTCCTCAAGGCGGAGGGGCTGCGGGTCGTACTGGTCAACTCCAACCCGGCGACGATCATGACCGACCCGGAGATCGCCGACGCCACGTATGTCGAGCCGATCACCCCGGAGTTCGTCGAGAAGATCATCGCCAAGGAGCGCCCCGACGCGCTGCTGCCCACCCTCGGCGGGCAGACGGCCCTCAACACCGCGATCTCCCTCCATGAGGCGGGCACCCTCGAGAAGTACGGCGTCGAACTGATCGGCGCCAATGTCGAGGCCATCCACAAGGGCGAGGACCGCGACCTCTTCAAGGAGGTCGTGGAGGCCGTCCGCACCAAGATCGGCCACGGCGAGTCCGCCCGCTCGGTCATCTGCCACTCCATGGACGACATCCTCGCGGGCGTCGAGACGCTCGGCGGCTACCCCGTCGTTGTACGCCCCTCCTTCACCATGGGCGGCGCCGGCTCCGGCTTCGCCCATGACGAGGAGGAGCTGCGCCGCATCGCCGGCCAGGGCCTGGCGCTCTCGCCCACCACCGAGGTGCTCCTCGAGGAGTCCATCCTCGGCTGGAAGGAGTACGAGCTGGAGCTGATGCGCGACAAGCACGACAACGTCGTGGTCGTCTGCTCCATCGAGAACTTCGACCCCATGGGCGTGCACACCGGCGACTCGATCACCGTCGCGCCCGCGATGACGCTGACCGACCGCGAGTACCAGGTGCTCCGCGACATCGGCATCGCCGTCATCCGCGAGGTCGGCGTCGACACCGGCGGCTGCAACATCCAGTTCGCGGTCAACCCCGACGACGGCCGGGTCATCGTCATCGAGATGAACCCGCGGGTCTCCCGGTCCTCGGCGCTCGCCTCCAAGGCGACCGGCTTCCCCATCGCCAAGATCGCGGCCAAGCTCGCCGTCGGCTACACCCTCGACGAGATCCCCAACGACATCACGCGGGAGACCCCGGCCTCCTTCGAGCCCACGCTCGACTATGTCGTCGTCAAGGTGCCGCGCTTCGCCTTCGAGAAGTTCCCGGCCGCCGACGCCCGCCTCACCACCACCATGAAGTCGGTCGGCGAGGCCATGGCCATCGGCCGCAACTTCACCGAGGCGCTCCAGAAGGCGCTGCGCTCGCTGGAGAAGAAGGGCAGCCAGTTCGACTTCACCGGCGACCCGGGCGACAAGGCGGAGCTGCTGGTCCGGGCCGAGGTCCCCACCGACGGCCGGATCAACACCGTGATGCAGGCCATCCGCGCCGGGGCCACCCCTGAGGAGGTCTTCGAGGCCACGAAGATCGACCCGTGGTTCGTCGACCAGCTCTTCCTGATCAAGGAGATCGCCGACGAACTGGCGGCCGTCGAGAAGCTGGAGCCGGAGCTGCTCGCCGAGGCCAAGCGGCACGGCTTCTCCGACGCCCAGATCGCGGCCATCCGCTCGCTGCGCGAGGACGTCGTCCGCGAGGTGCGGCACGCGCTGGGGGTGCGGCCCGTCTACAAGACCGTCGACACCTGCGCCGCCGAGTTCGCCGCCAGGACCCCGTACTTCTACTCCTCCTACGACGAGGAGTCCGAGGTCGCGCCCCGCGACAAGCCCGCCGTGATCATCCTGGGCTCGGGCCCCAACCGGATCGGCCAGGGCATCGAGTTCGACTACTCGTGTGTGCACGCCTCCTTCGCGCTGCACGACGCGGGCTACGAGACCGTCATGGTCAACTGCAACCCGGAGACCGTCTCCACCGACTACGACACCTCCGACCGGCTCTACTTCGAGCCGCTCACCCTGGAGGACGTCCTGGAGATCGTCCACGCCGAGCAGCAGGCGGGCCCCGTCGCGGGCGTCATCGTCCAGCTCGGCGGCCAGACCCCGCTGGGCCTGGCCCAGGCGCTCAAGGACAACGGCGTGCCGGTCGTCGGCACCTCGCCCGAGGCGATCAACCTCGCCGAGGAGCGCGGCGCCTTCGGCCGGGTGCTGACCGAGGCCGGGCTGCCCGCGCCCAAGTACGGCACCGCCTTCTCCTTCGCGGAGGCCAAGGGCATCGCCGCCGAGATCGGCTACCCGGTCATGGTCCGCCCCTCGTACGTGCTCGGCGGGCGCGGCATGGAGATCGTCTACGACGAGCCCTCCCTGGCCGCCTACCTGGAGCGGCACGCCGGGCTGATCTCCGAGCACCCGGTCCTCATCGACCGCTTCCTCGACGACGCCATCGAGATCGACGTGGACGCGCTCTACGACGGCCACGAGCTCTACCTCGGCGGCGTCATGGAGCACATCGAGGAGGCCGGTATCCACTCCGGTGACTCGGCCTGCGCGCTGCCCCCGATCACCCTCGGCGGCTTCGACATCAAGCGGCTGCGGGCCTCCACCGAGGCCATCGCGCGCGGCGTCGGGGTGCGCGGTCTGATCAACATCCAGTTCGCGATGGCCGGGGACATCCTGTACGTCCTGGAGGCGAACCCGCGCGCCTCCCGTACGGTCCCCTTCACCTCCAAGGCCACCGCCGTGCCGCTCGCCAAGGCTGCCGCCCGCATCTCGCTGGGCGCGACCATCGCCGAGCTGCGCGCCGAGGGCCTGCTGCCGAGCAGCGGCGACGGCGGCACGCTCCCGCTGGACGCGCCGATCTCCGTCAAGGAGGCCGTGATGCCGTGGAGCCGGTTCCGCGACGCGTCCGGGCGCGGCGTGGACACCGTCCTCGGCCCGGAGATGCGCTCCACCGGCGAGGTCATGGGCATCGACTCGGTCTTCGGCGCGGCGTACGCCAAGTCGCAGGCCGGGGCGTACGGGGCGCTGCCCAACAAGGGCCGCGCGTTCGTGTCCGTCGCCAACCGCGACAAGCGCTCGATGATCTTCCCGGCGCGCGAGCTGGTCGCCCTCGGCTTCGAGCTGCTGGCCACCTCCGGCACCGCCGAGGTGCTCAAGCGCAACGGCATCAACGCGACCGTGGTGCGCAAGCAGAGCGAGGGCGAGGGGCCGAACGGCGAGAAGACCATCGTCCAGCTCATCCACGACGGCGAGGTCGACCTGATCGTCAACACCCCCTACGGCACCGGCGGCCGGCTGGACGGCTACGACATCCGCACGGCGGCCGTCGCCCGCGCCATCCCCTGCCTGACCACGGTCCAGGCCCTCGCGGCCGCCGTCCAGGGCATCGAGGCGCTCGGCCGGGGCACGGTCGGCGTCCGGTCCCTTCAGGAGCACGCGGAGCATCTGACCGCGGCCCGCGCGCGGTAGCGGCGCAGGGCGCCGGGGCACCCGCCCCGGCGCCCGTCCGCCCCGTATCCGCCCCTGGCCCTCACCGTCGCAGAAAGCCCGCCATGTACCAGCTCTTCTTCCGTCTCGTCTTCCGCCATATGGACCCGGAGCGGGCGCACCACCTGGCCTTCGGCTGGATCCGGCTCGCCGCCCGCGTCCCGGTCCTGCGGACCTTCGTCGCGGCCCTCCTCGCACCGCGCCACCGGGCGCTGCGCACCGAGGCGCTCGGCCTGCGCATGCACGGGCCGTTCGGGCTCGCGGCCGGCTTCGACAAGAACGCCGTCGGCATCGACGGCATGGCCATGCTCGGCTTCGACCATGTCGAGATCGGCACCGTCACCGCCCAGCCGCAGCCCGGCAACCCCAAGAAGCGGCTGTTCCGCCTGGTCGCGGACCGTGCGCTGATCAACCGCATGGGCTTCAACAACGAGGGCTCGGCGGCCGTGGCCGCCCGGCTCGCGGCCCGCCGGGCCGGCCGCCCCGCCTTCCGGACCACGGTCGGCGTCAACATCGGCAAGACCAAGGTCGTCCCGGAGGCGGAGGCCGTCGCCGACTATGTGACCTCCACCGAGCGGCTCGCCACCCACGCCGACTACCTCGTCGTCAACGTGTCCTCGCCCAACACCCCCGGGCTGCGCGACCTCCAGGCCGTCGACCATCTGCGGCCCCTGCTGAGCGCCGTACGCGAGGCCGCGGACCGCACGGTCGCCGGCCGCTGGGTGCCGCTCCTCGTCAAGATCGCCCCCGACCTCGCCGACGAGGACGTGGACGCGGTCGCCGACCTCGCGGTCGAGCTGGGCCTGGACGGCATCATCGCCACCAACACCACCATCGCCCGCGACAGCCTCGGCCTCGCCTCCGGTCCGGCGCTCACCGCCGAGACCGGCGGCCTGTCGGGCGCGCCCCTGAGGGCCTGCTCCCTGGAGGTGCTGCGCCGCCTGTACGCCCGGGTCGGCGACCGGATCACGCTGGTGGGGGTGGGCGGCATCGAGACCGCCGACGACGCCTGGGAGCGGATCCTGGCCGGGGCCACGCTGATCCAGGGCTACAGCGCCTTCATCTACGAGGGCCCGTTCTGGAGCCGCCGCATCCACCGCGGCCTGGCCGCCCGCCTCGCGGCCAGCCCGTACGCCACCCTCGCCGACGCGGTCGGCGCCGAGGCCCGCGAGGCCGATGAACCTCACAAGGCCGACAAGGAGAACGCATGACCCCCTTCGGTGCGCGCCTGCGCCGCGCCATGGACGCGCGCGGCCCGCTGTGCGTCGGCATCGACCCGCACGCCTCGCTGCTCGCCGACTGGGGGCTCGGGGACGACATCGCGGGCCTGGAGCGGTTCACCCGCACGGTCGTGGACGCCCTCGCCGAGCGGGTCGCGGTCCTCAAGCCGCAGTCCGCGTTCTTCGAGCGCTTCGGCTCGCGCGGCATCGCGGTGCTCGAGCGGGCCGTCGCGGACGCCCGGGCCGCCGGGGCGCTGGTGCTGATGGACGCCAAGCGCGGCGACATCGGCTCCACGATGGCCGCGTACGCCTCGGCGTACCTGGACCCCGGCAGCCCGCTGTTCTCGGACGCGGTCACCGTCAGCCCGTATCTGGGGTTCGGCTCGCTGCGCCCCGCGCTGGACGCGGCGCGGGCGAGCGGGGCCGGGGTGTTCGTGCTGGCGCTGACCTCCAACCCGGAGGGCGCCGAGGTGCAGCACGCGGTGCGGCCCGGCGGGGCGACGGTCGCCGCCACGGTGCTGGACCACCTCAGGGAGGAGAACGCCGAGGAGGCGCGCGCGGGCCGCCTCGGCTCGTACGGCGCGGTCGTCGGCGCGACGCTCAAGGACACCGCGGCGAAGGCGGGCGCGGATCTGGCGATCGGCGGGCCGCTGCTCGCTCCGGGCATCGGGGCCCAGGGCGCGACCCCCGAGGACCTGCCGGGGGTCTTCGGCGCGGCGGTGCGGAATGTGGTTCCCAGCGTCAGCCGAGGGGTGCTCCGGCACGGTCCGGACCCGGCTTCGCTCGCGTCGGCCGCGCTCCGAATGGCTGATCAAGTGCGTGCTGTGGCCGAATAAGCGGGTTATTTTGCCCCCAAATGTCCAAGTCGAGCGAGTCTGACCAGGACTTTTCGTCTGTTCTCGCTGACTGGAGCGGGATCGGCCGCTAGTCTCCGACCAGAGCCAGCGCGCAGCTGCGTTGCGCGTTGCTCCCCAGGTGAGGGGCGACTAGGTTCCTCACCGGTCCGTATCCGACAGTTCGACATCCGAGGTGACGTAGGCGTGGCTCTTCCGCCCCTTACCCCTGAACAGCGCGCAGCCGCGCTCGAAAAGGCCGCCGCGGCTCGCCGGGAGCGCGCCGAGGTCAAGAATCGACTCAAGCACTCCGGCGCTTCCCTGCACGAGGTCATCAAGCAGGGCCAGGAGAACGATGTCATCGGCAAGATGAAGGTGTCCGCTCTCCTGGAGTCCCTGCCTGGCGTCGGCAAGGTCCGCGCCAAGCAGATCATGGAACGGCTCGGCATTTCCGAGAGCCGTCGTGTCCGCGGTCTGGGCTCCAACCAGATCGCATCGCTTGAGCGTGAGTTCGGCGGCGCCGCCAACTGACGTTTCCAGGCACTCCCGGGAACCTGGATAATCGCTGCATGGCAGCACACTCCAGGGGGGCGACCCCCGTACCCCCGGACGCACGTCCGCGGCTGACCGTGCTCTCCGGCCCTTCCGGGGTCGGTAAGAGCACGGTCGTCGCTCATATGCGCAAAGCACACCCCGAGGTGTGGCTCTCGGTCTCGGCCACCACACGCAAGCCGCGCCCCGGCGAGCGCCACGGCGTCCAGTACTTCTTCGTGGACGACGGGGAGTTCGACAAGCTCATCGCCAACGGCGAGTTGCTGGAGTGGGCCGAGTTCGCGGGCAACCGCTACGGCACTCCGCGCGAGGCGGTCCAGGACCGCCTCGCCGCGGGTGAGCCGGTGCTGCTGGAGATCGACCTGCAGGGCGCCCGTCAGGTCCGCGAGTCCATGACGGACGCGCAGCTGGTCTTTCTGGCCCCGCCGAGCTGGGAGGAGCTGGTCCGCCGGCTCACCGGCCGGGGCACCGAGCCGCCCGAGGTGATCGAACGACGGCTCGAGGCCGCGAAGACCGAGCTGGCCGCCGAGCCCGAGTTCGATGTGACCTTGGTCAATACCTCCGTCGAGGACGTGGCGCAAGAGCTGCTAACCTTGATGCGAGTCGTTTGATCTTTCCTGGTCAGGGTGCCAAGCACAGAGCACCGACCGCCACGATCGAATATCTCATTTCTTCACCACCCACTCGGAAGGCAGAGAGTGTCCTCTTCCATCACCGCGCCCGAGGGCATCATCAACCCGCCGATTGATGAGCTGCTCGAGGCCACCGACTCCAAGTACAGCCTGGTGATCTACGCGGCCAAGCGCGCCCGCCAGATCAACGCGTACTACTCGCAGCTCGGCGAGGGCCTGCTCGAGTACGTCGGCCCGCTGGTGGACACCCACGTCCACGAGAAGCCGCTGTCGATCGCGCTCCGCGAGATCAACGCCGGTCTGCTGACCTCCGAGGCCATCGAGGGCCCGGCTCAGTAGTCGGAACTCCCACCACGGGCCCGGCGGCATCCCCGCCGGGCCCGTGGTGTGTCATGGGTACGTACGCGACGGGCAGCGCGCGACGGAGACGGAGCGCGCGGAGAGGCGAGCGATGGACAAGCCCAAGGTCGTCCTGGGGGTCAGCGGCGGGATCGCCGCCTACAAGGCGTGCGAGCTGCTGCGCCGCCTCACCGAGTCCGGGCATGAGGTGCGGGTCGTGCCGACCGACTCGGCCCTGCACTTCGTCGGGGCCGCGACCTGGTCCGCCCTGTCCGGCAACCCCGTGGCCACCGAGGTCTGGGACTCCGTCCACGAGGTCCCGCATGTGCGCATCGGCCAGTCCGCGGACCTGGTCGTGGTCGCCCCCGCCACCGCCGACCTGCTCGCCAAGGCCGCCCACGGCCTGGCCGACGACCTGCTCACCAACACCCTGCTCACCGCCCGATGTCCTGTGGTCTTCGCGCCCGCCATGCACACCGAGATGTGGGAGCACCCGGCCACCCAGGAGAACGTGGCCACGCTGCGCCGCCGCGGGGCCGTCGTCATCGAGCCCGCCGTCGGGCGGCTGACCGGCGTGGACACCGGCAAGGGCCGGCTGCCCGAGCCCGGCGAGATCTTCGAGGTCTGCCGCCGGGTGCTCGCCCGCGGCGCCGAGGAGAGGCGCCAGGACCTGGCCGGTCGCCATGTCGTGGTGAGCGCCGGGGGCACCCGCGAGCCCCTGGACCCGGTGCGCTTCCTGGGCAACCGCTCCTCCGGCAAGCAGGGCTACGCCCTGGCCAGGGCCGCCGTCGCCCGCGGCGCCCGGGTGACTTTGGTCTCGGCCAACAGCGAGCTGCCCGACCCGGCCGGGGCCGATGTGGTGCGGGTGGGCACCGCGGTGCAGCTGCGCGAGGCAGTGGTCAAGGCCGCCGCGGACGCCGACGCCGTGGTGATGGCCGCGGCCGTCGCCGATTTCCGGCCCGCGAAGTACGCCGAAGGCAAGATCAAGAAGCGGGACGGGCAGGAGCCTGAGCCGATCGTCCTGGTCCGCAACCCGGACGTGCTCGCGGAGATCTCCGCCGACCGCGCCCGGCCCGGACAGATCATCGTGGGCTTCGCCGCCGAGACCGACGACGTGCTCGCCAACGGGCGCGCCAAGCTCGCCCGCAAGGGGTGCGACCTGCTGGTCGTCAACGAGGTGGGGGAGCACAAGACCTTCGGCTCGGAGGCGAACGAGGCCGTGGTCCTGGCGGCCGACGGCACCGAGACCCCGGTGCCGTACGGGCCCAAGGAGATCCTGGCCGACACCGTCTGGGACCTGGTCGCCGGGCGTCTCGGCTGAGTGATCCGGTTCGGGTCGTCTTCGGTCATTTTCGGGCCATCAGTGGGAATGACACTTTCCTGCCTCACCGGCAAGGCTGATTTTCCGGTCGGGGAGAGGTATGTTCCAGGTCACGGCCTGCCCGTCCTGTGGACGGGGATGCTCGACCGGCCAGGGCGCCGGATAAACTGGCCGAGGAACCGCATCGGGCGCAGCTCCCGGGCGGTCCCAACCATGATCAGCCAGCAGCCGCTGCAACCCCAGGGAGCGATGTGTCCCGCCGCCTGTTCACCTCGGAGTCAGTGACCGAGGGTCACCCCGACAAGATCGCTGACCAGATCAGCGACACCATTCTCGACGCGCTCCTGAAGGAGGACCCGACCTCCCGGGTCGCCGTCGAGACACTGATCACCACCGGCCTGGTGCATGTGGCCGGCGAGGTGACGACCAAGGCGTACGCACCGATCGCCACGCTCGTGCGCAACAAGATCCTCGAGATCGGCTACGACTCGTCGAAGAAGGGCTTCGACGGAGCCTCGTGCGGCGTCTCGGTGTCGATCGGCTCCCAGTCCCCGGACATCGCGCAGGGTGTGGACTCGGCTTACGAGGCCCGGGTCGAAGGTGCCGCCGCAGGTGACGACATCGATGAGCTGGACAAGCAGGGCGCGGGCGACCAGGGCCTGATGTTCGGCTACGCCTGCGACGAGACGCCCGAGCTGATGCCGCTCCCGATCTCCCTGGCCCACCGGCTCTCCCGCCGCCTGTCCGATGTCCGCAAGAACGGGACCATCCCCTACCTGCGCCCGGACGGCAAGACGCAGGTCACCATCGAGTACGACGGCAACAAGGCGGTCCGCCTGGACACCGTGGTCGTCTCCTCGCAGCACGCCTCCGACATCGACCTGGACTCGCTGCTGGCACCGGACATCCGGGAGTTCGTGGTCGAGCACGTTCTCAACGCGCTCGTCGAGGACGGCATCAAGCTGGACACCGAGGGTTACCGCCTGCTGGTCAACCCGACCGGGCGGTTCGAGATCGGCGGTCCGATGGGTGACGCCGGCCTGACGGGCCGCAAGATCATCATCGACACCTACGGCGGCATGGCCCGCCACGGCGGCGGCGCCTTCTCCGGCAAGGACCCGTCCAAGGTCGACCGCTCCGCCGCGTACGCGATGCGCTGGGTCGCGAAGAACGTCGTGGCGGCCGGCCTGGCCTCGCGCTGCGAGGTGCAGGTGGCCTACGCGATCGGCAAGGCCGAGCCGGTCGGCCTGTTCGTCGAGACCTTCGGCACGGCCACGGTCGACGCCGAGAAGATCGAGCAGGCCATCTCCGAGGTCTTCGACCTCCGCCCGGCCGCGATCATCCGCGACCTGGACCTGCTGCGCCCGATCTACGCCCAGACAGCGGCGTACGGCCACTTCGGCCGCGAGCTGGAGGACTTCACCTGGGAGCGCACCGACCGCGTGGACGCGCTGCGCGCGGCCACGGGGCTGTAAGCACCCGCGCACCGAATTCGGACACCGGCCCTGGCGCCCCACGGGACGCCAGGGCCGGTGTCCGTGCTGTCTGCTAAGACTGAAGCTGTGAGCAGCGACAACGGGCGGCCGGAGCGGGATCCGGCGGGGCGGGCCCCCGGGGCGGATCCGCAGGGCGGCGAGCAGCTCGCGCTCATTCGCGAGACCGTGCGTAAGGCCAAGGTGCCGAAGGCCAAGCCGCGGACGTGGCGGGGGGCGGCGCTGGCGCGGGAGCTGCCGGTCGCCAAGGTGCTGGTGGACAAGGGGCCGGTCCATCTCGACCAGCTGTGGGACTACGCGGTGCCCGCCGAGATGGACGCCGAGGCGCGGCCCGGGGTGCGGGTGCGGGTGCGGTTCGGCGCCGGTACGGGGAAGGTGCGCGAGGGGCGCCGGGAGGGCGGGGGGCTGCTCGACGGGTACATCATCGAGCGGGTCGCCGAGTCCGACTACCGGGGGCCGCTGGCGGCCATCGCGCAGGTGGTGTCGCCGGAGCCGGTGCTGGAGCCCGGGCTGCTCGCGCTGTGCCGGGCCGTCGCCGACCGGTACGCGGGATCGCTCGCCGACATACTGCAACTGGCCGTGCCCAAGCGGAACGTACGGGCCGAGGGCGAGCCGTCCCCGCCGCCGCTGCCGCCGCCCGTCCCGCCCGCGGCGGGGAGCTGGGAGCGCTATCCGGCCGGGCCCGGGTTTCTGGAGGCGCTCGCGGGCGGCGGGGCGCCGCGGGCGGTGTGGACCGCGCTGCCGGGCCCGCACTGGCCGCGCGAGTGGGCCGTCGCGGTGGCCGCCACCCTCGCCTCGGGGCGCGGCGCGCTGGTCGTCGTCCCCGACGGGCGGACGGCCGCGCGGGTCGACGAGGCGCTCACCGAGGTGCTCGGCGGGCCGGGGCGGCATGTGCTGCTGACCGCGGATCTCGGGCCCGAGGAGCGCTACCGGCGCTGGCTGGCCGTCAGCCGGGGCTCGGTGCGGGCCGTGGTGGGCACCCGGGCGGCCATGTTCGCGCCCGTCAAGGGCCTGGGGCTGGTGGGGATCTGGGACGACGGCGACCACAGCCACAGCGATACCCAGGCGCCGCAGCCGCACGCCCGCGACGTACTGCTGCTGCGCGCCGTCCAGGAGCGGACGGGCTTTCTGCTGGGCGACCTCGGCCGCACCGTGGAGGCCGCCCAGCTGGTGGAGAACGGCTGGGCGCGCCCCCTGGAGGCCGACCGCGAGCAGGTCAGGGCCGCGGCCCCGCTGATCCGTACGGTCGACGAGGGCGAGACGGCGCGGGACGCGCAGGCGCGCGCCGCCCGGCTGCCGACCCTCGCTTGGCGGACCGTGCGCGAGGGGCTGACCCGGGGCCCGGTGCTGGTGCAGGTGCCGCGCCGGGGGTACGTACCCCGGCTGGCCTGCGAGCGCTGCCGGGAGCCCGCGCGCTGCGCGCACTGCTCGGGCCCGCTGGAGGCCCGGGACGCGGACACGCTCAACTGCGCGTGGTGCGGGCGGCCCGAGGGCGGGTGGCGCTGCCCCGAGTGCGGGGGCGTGCGGCTGCGGGCCAGCATCGTCGGGGCCCGGCGCACGGCCGAGGAGCTGGGCCGAGCCTTTCCGGAGGTCGCGGTGCGCACCTCGGGCCGGGATCATGTCCTCGACGCGGTCCCGGGCCGCCCGGCGCTCGTGGTCGCGACGCCCGGCGCCGAGCCGGTCGCCGAGGGGGGTTACGCCGCGGCCCTGCTGCTCGACGGCTGGGCCCTGCTCGGCCGCCCCGACCTGCGGGCCGGGGAAGAGGCGCTGCGCCGCTGGCTGGACGCGGCGGCCCTGGTGCGCGGCCATGAGGACGGCGGGCTGGTCGTGGTGATCGCCGAGCCCACACAGCGGCCCGTCCAGGCGCTGGTGCGTTGGGACCCGGCCGGTTACGCGGCGCGGGAGCTGGCCGAGCGGGCCCAGCTGGGCTTTCCGCCAGTGTCCCGGATGGCCTCGGTCGCCGGCCCCGCCGAGGCGGTGGACGAGCTGATCGCCGCGGCTCGGCTGCCGGAGGGCACCGAGACTCTCGGCCCCGTAGCGCTGCCCCCGACGGAGCCCGGCCGCCCGCGCCGTCCCGGTCAGCCGCCGCCGGGGGAGGAGTGGCAGCGGGCGCTGCTGCGCGTGCGCCCCGGTCAGGGCAGTGCGCTCGCGGCGGCGGTCAAGGCGGCGAAGGCGCAGCGGCTGGCCCGGGGCGAGAAGCACCCGGTGGTACGGATCGACCCGCTCGACATCGGCTGACGGGCGAAGGCGGGCGCCTCAGCCGTTGCGCGGGTTGGGCAGGGCGCTCGGGCGGGGCTCCTCGCGCAGCGCCGGGGCGGGCTGCGGGGGCATCGAGCGCGCGGCGGGCACCGACGGCACCGACGGGACCGCGGACACGGCGCCCGGCTCCGCGGTGCGCACGGACGCCTCGGCGCCCTCGGGGGCGGCGCTCTGCGCGGCGGCGGCCCGGCGCGCGCCGTAACGCCGGTGCACCGCCTGCTTGGTGACGCCGAGCGCCGAGCCCACCGCGTCCCACGAGAAGCCGAGCGAACGGTCGAAGTCCACGGCGGCCGTGACCAGGGTCTCGACGCTGTCCCGCAGCTCCTGGGCCAGGCGCACGGTGGGCGCCGGGGCGCGTCCGTAGACGACGAAGCCCGCGGACGGGCCGGTGCGCCGCGGACGGTAGACGTTGCCGAGCTGGGCGGTGAGGGTCCGCAGCGCGTCCACCTGTCGGCGGACCCGCTCGATGTCCCGGACCAGGAGGTGCAGGCTGGCCCGTGCCTGGGCGTCGTGGGTTGCGTGGTCGGCCATGAACAAGCCTCTCGAATCCGGCGTAGGTACTCGAAGACAGCAGACGGGAAGGGGGAAGCGCGCCGGGCCGCCGCAGCGGCCCGACGCGGTCAATCTGTCTTGACTGCCTTGACCAACGCGATACCCGCCCGTCGGTCACGGTCCGGGGGCGTGCGCCCTCGCTCACGTACGCCCCCTGTCGGCGGGTCGCCCTAGACTGGTGCGCTGTTCCCGCTGCGCGTGAGAGGTAGTTCGCCACCCATGAGGCTCGTCTTCGCCGGTACTCCCGAGGTCGCCCTGCCCGCCCTGGAAGCGCTGATCGCGTCCGACCGGCACGAGGTGGTGGCCGTCGTCACCCGGCCGGACGCGCCCGCCGGACGCGGCCGCCGGCTGGTGGCGAGCCCGGTCGCCGAGCGCGCGGCGGAGGCGGGGATCGAGGTGCTCAAGCCGGCCAAGCCGCGCGACCCGGAGTTCCTGGACCGGCTTCGCGAGATCGCGCCGGACTGCTGCCCGGTGGTCGCCTACGGCGCGCTGCTGCCCAAGGCGGCGCTGGAGATCCCCGCGCACGGCTGGGTCAATCTGCACTTCTCCCTGCTGCCCGCCTGGCGCGGCGCGGCGCCCGTGCAGCACGCGGTGCTGGCGGGCGACGAGGTGACCGGCGCGTCGACCTTCCTGATCGAGGAGGGCCTGGACTCCGGCCCGGTCTACGGGCTGGTGACCGAGGACGTACGGCCCACGGACACCAGCGGCGACCTGCTGACCAGGCTCTCGCTGGCCGGGTCGGGGCTGCTGGCCGCCACCATGGACGGCATCGAGGACGGCACCCTGCGCGCCGAGCCGCAGCCCACCGAGGGCGTCTCGCTCGCCCCGAAGATCAACGTCGAGGACGCCGAGATCGACTGGACCGCGCCCGCGCTGCGCGTCGACCGGCTGGCGCGGGCCTGCGCCCCCGCGCCGGGGGCGTGGACCACCTTCCGCGGGGAGCGGCTGAAGGTGAACGCGGTGGCGCTGGTGACGGACCGCACGGACCTGGCGCCCGGCGAGCTCGAGGTGACCAAGAAGGCCGTGTACGCCGGCACGGGCAGCCACGCGGTGCAGCTGTCCTGGGTGCGCCCGCAGGGCAAGCGGCCGATGCCCGGGGCGGACTGGGCCCGCGGCGTACGCATCGCCGAGGGCGAGCGCCTCGGCGCGTAGCGGGTGTCCGAGGGCCACGCGGCGGAGCCGCACATCGGTGCTGGTTCCCCACCCCGCGCGGCGGAGCCGCACATCGGCAGGCGCCGGGAAGGGGCGGGGTGGGGCGAGCCCGCCGCAGGCGTCGAGATCAGCCGGACACGGCCCAGCGCGCGTCCCCGCGTCCCGGGCCGCCGCGCGCGGGGTGGGGGGCGAGTTGACCTCAACAATGGTTGAGGTTCTACGGTCCTGGGTGTGCCGCCGGCCCGGAACAGCCGCGATCCCGCGACGGCACCCCGAGACCCACGGAGGTGCGCGATGGACATGGAAGCCACCGCCATGCACTCCCTCTACCGGACCGCGAGCGCCAACGACGACCGGCGCCCCTTCTCCCGCGACACCCTGCGGCGCATCGCCGGCTTCGCCGGCCCCCACCGCCGCCGGATCGTCTTCTTTTTGGTGAGCAGCGTCGTCACGGCGGTGCTCGCGGTCGCCACCCCACTGCTCGCCGGCCGGGTCGTCGACGCGATCGTGCACCGCTCCGGCCAGGGCCTCGTCCTCGGACTCGCCGGCCTCATCGCCGTCATCGCCGTGGCGGAGGCCGGGCTCGGGCTGGTCACCCGCTGGCTGTCCGCGAACATCGGCGAGGGGCTCATCCTCGACCTGCGCACCGCCGTGTACGACCACGTCCAGCGGCTGCCCGTCGCCTTCTTCACCCGCACCCGCACCGGCGCCCTGGTCAGCCGGCTGAACAACGACGTCATCGGCGCCCAGCGGGCGTTCAGCGACACCCTCTCCGGAGTCGTCGGCAATCTCGTCACCCTGCTGCTCACGCTCGCCGTGATGCTCGGCATCTCCTGGCAGATCACCCTGCTGGCCCTGCTGCTCCTGCCGATGTTCCTGCTGCCCGCCCGGCGCGTCGGCGGCAAGCTGGCGCGGCTGCGGCGCGAGGCCGCGGACCACAACGCCACCATGGGCACCCAGATGACCGAGCGGTTCTCCGCGCCCGGCGCCACGCTCGTGAAACTCTTCGGCCGGCCCGACGAGGAGTCCGCCGAGTTCGCGGCGCGCGCCCGGCGGGTGCGCGACATCGGGGTGCGCACCGCGATGGTCCAGACCTCCTTCGTCACCGCCCTCACCCTCGTCTCCGCCCTGGCCCTGGCCCTCGTCTACGGCCTCGGCGGCTACTACGCGCTGCGCCGCGAGCTCGACCCCGGCGCGGTCGTCGCCCTCGCCCTGCTGCTCACCCGCCTGTACGCGCCGCTGACCGCGCTGGCCGGCGCCCGGGTGGAGGTGATGAGCGCCCTGGTCAGCTTCGAGCGGGTCTTCGAGGTGCTGGACCTCGAGCCGCTGATCGCCGAGAAGCCGGACGCCCGGCCGGTGCCCGAGGGGCCGGTGTCGGTCGAGTTCGACCGCGTGAACTTCGGCTATCCCTCGGCGGACAAGGTCTCCCTGGCCTCCCTGGAAGAGGTCGCGACCCTGGACACCCGCGGTGGCGAACAGGTGCTGCACGAGGTGTCCTTCCGCGCCGAACCCGGGCAGATGGTCGCGCTGGTGGGCTCCTCGGGCGCCGGGAAGTCGACCATCGCGCAGCTGCTGCCCCGGCTCTACGACGCCGACGGCGGCGCCGTGCGGCTGTCCGGCGTGGACGTCCGCGACCTGACGGCCGAGTCGGTCCGCAGGACGCTCGGCATGGTCACCCAGGACGGGCACCTCTTCCACGACTCGATCCGCGCCAACCTGCTGCTGGCCCGGCCCGAGGCCACGGAGGAGGAGCTGTGGGACGTGCTGCGCCGGGCCCGCCTCGACGGGCTGATCGCGGCCCTGCCCGACGGCCTGGACACCGTGGTCGGCGAGCGCGGCTACCGGCTCTCCGGCGGTGAGCGCCAGCGGCTGACCATCGCCCGGCTGCTGCTGGCCCGCCCCCGCGTGGTGATCCTCGACGAGGCCACCGCCCACCTGGACTCCACCTCCGAGGCGGCCGTCCAGGAGGCGCTCGCCGAGGCGCTGGACGGGCGGACCGCCGTGGTCATCGCCCACCGGCTGTCCACCGTCCGGGCCGCGGACCTCATCCTGGTCGTCGAGAACGGGCGGATCGTGGAGCGCGGCACGCACACCGCGCTGCTCGCGTCCGGCGGGCGCTACGAGGAGCTGTACCGCACCCAGTTCGAGCAGCCGTCACCCGTGGGCGAGGCGGACCTGGGCGAGGCGGACCTGGCCCAGGCGGCCGACGGGGCACTGAACTGAGCGTGGCCCTGCGCGCCCCGTAGGCTGGGACTCCGCAGAGCCCCATCCTTCCCCGGAGCACATTTCCCGTGAGTCCCCAGCCCGGCCGTTCCCACCGCAGCAACTCCGGCAAGCCCTACCGGCGCCCGAAGAAGGACCCCGTGCGGGTTCTCGCCTTCGAGGCGCTGCGGGCCGTCGACGAGCGCGACGCGTACGCGAACCTCGTCCTGCCGCCCCTGCTGCGCAGGGCCCGTCAGGAGAGCACGGAGGCCAAGCCCTTCGACGCGCGGGACGCCGCGCTGGCGACCGAGCTGGTCTACGGCACGCTGCGCCGCCAGGGCACCTACGACGCGATCATCGCGGAGTGCGTGGACCGGCCGCTGCGCGAGGTGGACCCGCCCGTGCTGGACGTGCTCAGCCTCGGCGCGCACCAGCTGCTGGGCACCCGCATCCCCACCCACGCGGCGGTCTCGGCGACCGTCGAGCTGGCGCGGGTGGTGCTCGGCGACGGGCGGGCGAAGTTCGTCAACGCCGTACTGCGCAAGATCGCGGCCGATGACCTCGACGGCTGGCTGGAGAAGGTCGCCCCGCCGTACGACGAGGACCCCGAGGAGCATCTTGCGGTCGTCCACTCGCATCCGCGGTGGATCGTCTCCGCCCTGTGGGACGCGCTGGGCGGCGGCAGCGCCGGGGTCGAGGACCTGCTGGAGGCCGACAACGAACGGCCCGAGGTCACCCTCGTCGCCCGGCCGGGCCGCAGCACGGCGGAGGAGCTGATGGCGGCCGTCGGGGAGGGCTCCGCGCTGCCGGGCCGCTGGTCCCCGTACGCCGTGCGGCTCACCGAGGGTGGCGAGCCGGGGGCGCTGGACGCGGTCCGCGAGGGGCGCGCCGGGGTGCAGGACGAGGGCAGCCAGCTGGTGGCCCTCGCGCTGGCGGGCGCGCCGCTGGAGGGGCCGGACGAGCGGTGGCTGGACGGCTGCGCGGGCCCCGGCGGCAAGGCGGCGCTGCTCGGCGCGCTGGCCGCGGAGCGGGGCGCGGCGCTGCTCGCCTCGGAGAAGCAGCCGCACCGGGCGGGCCTGGTGGAGCGGGCGCTGGCGGGCAACCCCGGCCCGTACCAGGTGATCGCGGCGGACGGCACCAGACCGCCGTGGCGTCCCGGCACCTTCGACCGGGCCCTGGTCGACGTGCCCTGCACCGGGCTCGGCGCGCTGCGCCGCCGCCCGGAGGCGCGCTGGCGCCGCAGCCCCGAGGACCTGGCCGGCTTCGCGCCGCTCCAGCGGGAGCTGCTGCGCCAGGCGCTGGCCGCGGTGCGCGTGGGCGGCGTGGTCGGCTACGCCACCTGCTCCCCGCATCTCGCCGAGACACGGACCGTGGTGGACGACGTCCTCAAGGGCCGCGGCGGCCCCGCGCCCGCCGCCGAGTGGATCGACGCCCGGCCGCTGATGCCGGGGGTGCCCGAGCTCGGCGACGGCCCGGACGTCCAGCTGTGGCCGCACCGCCACGGCACGGACGCGATGTATCTGGCCCTGCTGCGGCGCACCGCCTGACGAGGCCTCGGAAACCTTCAGCCCGCCGGGTCGAGGTCCCGGTGCACCACGCGGGAGATGGCCTCGATGGTGGCGACTCCGGCGCTCATGGTGCGGTTGTCCTGGGTCAGTACCGTGATGGTGTAGGCGTGGCCGTCGCGGGTGAAGGCGCCGAGGCTGTGCACCCGCCAGCCGTGGGTGGCGCGGGACAGCCAGCCGTTCTTCACATGGACCCGCACGGTGTCCGGGGCGCCGGCCGGGGTGCCCCAGCGCTGGGACGGGACGACCTCGCCCATGAGCTCCAGGATGTAGGCGCGGGCGTGGTCGCTCAGCACCGCGTTGGGCGTGGTCACCAGGTCCAGGAGCCGCATCTCGTCGCGCGCGGTGATCTGGGTCAGGCCCCAGTGGTTCTCGGCGCCGGGGACGGTCCGGGGCATCCCCGCTGCCCGCAGAAACGCGCTGATCCCGTCGGCGCCCAGCTGCCGCCACAGCGTGCTGGTGGCGGCGTTGTCCGACTTGGTGATCATGGCGGTGGCCAGGTCGGTCTCGCACCGGGTGAGCTGCCGGCCGTGTTTCTCCGCGTCCCACAGCAGGGCGGCCAGGACGGTCACCTTGACCGCGCTCGCGGAGTCGAAGGCCTGGTCCGCGCGCAGTGTGCAGATGGTGTCCGTGGCGGGGTCGCGCAGGGCGATCGCAACCGTGCCGGGTCTGCCGCGCAGGGCCGTGGCGATGTCCGTGGAGAGCTTGGTGGCGAGCCCCGCCCGGGCGGAGGCGCAGACCGGCGGCGGTGGCGCGGCCGTGGCCGCCCCCGCCCCGGTGGCCGGGGCCACCAGCAGCCCTACGGCCAGGGCCACGGACAGCGCGCCCCGGAGGGGCCACGGCCGGCCCGATGCCGCGGATACGGGGTGTCGCTTCAGATGTCGGGTCATGCGAGTCTTCTCAATCCGCTGCCGATCGCTCCGCTGCCGGACCGGGGCGACCGGAGGGCTGTCGGTGCGGCTTCGTGATCAACCCGGGTCCATGGACCGGTGGCGGCCGTGGCAGGCTGGTGCCATGGCCCTCCAGATCAGCCCCAGCATCCTGTCCGCCGACTTCGCCCGCCTGGCGGAGGAAGCGAAGGCCGTCGAGGGAGCCGACTGGCTCCACGTCGATGTGATGGACAACCACTTCGTCCCCAACCTGACTCTCGGCGTGCCGGTGGTCGAGGCGCTCGGCAAGGCGACGGACACGCCGCTGGACTGCCATCTGATGATCGAGGACCCCGACCGCTGGGCCCCGCAGTACGTCGAGGCCGGCGCGGGCTCGGTGACCTTCCACGCCGAGGCGGCCGCCGCCCCCGTACGGCTGGCCCGGGAGATCCGGGCCAAGGGCGCCCGGGCGTCGATGGCGCTCAAGCCCGCCACCCCCATCGACCCCTTCGAGGACCTGCTGCCCGAGCTGGACATGGTCCTGGTGATGACGGTTGAGCCGGGCTTCGGCGGGCAGGCGTTCCTGGACATCATGTTGCCGAAGATCCGCCGCACCCGCGAGCTGATCTCCAAGCACGGCCTGGAGATGTGGCTTCAGGTGGACGGCGGGGTGTCCGCCTCGACGATCGAGCGGTGTGCCGAGGCAGGCGCCGATGTGTTTGTGGCGGGATCCGCGGTCTACGGGGCCGATGACCCCGCCAAGGCGGTGCGTGAGCTGCGGGATCTGGCCCAGGGGGCCACCTCGGCGGCGCGGCGCGCGGAAGACGGGCCCACGACCGCCCGGTGAACTCATGGGTAAAGGGCAGATCAAGTCCGCCGTTTCTGACAGGATGAACGGTGAGTCCAGAACATAGGAAGCAGTGAGGAGACCGCGGTGTCGACGGGCCGTTCAGGCACGCGGATGGGACCCGCCGAACTGGTGCAGGCGGCCGCCATGGCGCGCCGCTTCTACCTCGAGGGCAAGTCCAAGATCCAGATTGCCGAGGAGTTCGGCGTCAGCCGCTTCAAGGTGGCGCGGGTGCTCGAGACCGCGCTCGAGCGCGATCTGGTGCGCATCGAGATCCGGGTGCCCGCAGAGCTGGACGCGGAGCGCTCCGACGCGCTGCGCGCCCGGTACGGGCTGCGCCACGCGGTCGTCGTCGAGTCCCCGGCCGACGCCGAGGCCGACACCCCGGACCCGGAGAACCTCGGCGAGGTCGCCGCTGACCTGCTCGGCGAGCTGGTGACCGAGGGCGATGTGCTGGGCCTGGCCTGGGGCCGCTCCACGATCCACATGGCCGCGGCGCTGCACCGGCTGCCCCCGTGCACCGTCGTCCAGCTCACCGGCGTCTATGACGCGGGCACCGCCGAGCGCGGCTCGGTCGAGGCGGTCCGGCGCGCCGCCGCCGTCTCCGGCGGCGAGGCGCACCCCATCTACGCGCCCATGCTGCTGCCCGACACCGCCACCGCCGACGCGCTGCGCGGCCAGCCCGGCATCGCCCGCGCCTTCGAGTACTTCGACAAGGTCACCGTCGCCGCCGTCTCCATCGGCTCCTGGGAGGCCGGGATCTCGACGGTGTACGACATGCTGACCGAGCAGGAGCGGGCGCACTACGCGGGCCTCGGCGCCGCCGCCGAGATGTCGGCGCACCTCTTCGACGCCGAGGGCCGGCGCATCGGCCGCGACCTGGGCGAGCGGTGCATCACGGTGGAGGCCGACCGGCTGCGGCGGATCCCGGAGGTCGTGGCCATCGCGGGCGGCCGCCGCAAGGCCCCGGCGATCGGCGCGGTGCTCCGCTCCGGCCTGGTCACCAGCCTGGTCACGGACACCGCCGCCGCCGACCACCTGCTGCTGGAGACCGGCCCAGGCCCGCGCCCCGCGCTGGACCGGGCAGACCCCGACGGGCCGTAGCGCGGGCCCGTAAGTACGCGCGCGGCGTGGGCGGCGTTGGACGATCGGACCAGCGGCTTCCCGGCCGTTCTGGATGATCGTCCCGCCCCCGTACCGGGACCGGCATGGGAGAATGAGGTACGTGCGTTTTCCTCGGCTTCCTTCGTCGAGGGCCAATTCCGAATGACTGGGAAGTTCCGAGCGTGCGTTTCCTCAATGACCAGCAGCCGCCCTACGACCTGACGTACGACGACGTCTTCATGGTGCCCAGCCGCTCCGCGGTCGGCTCGCGCCAGGACGTGGACCTGTCCACGCCCGACGGCAGCGGCACCACCATCCCGATCGTGGTGGCCAACATGACCGCGATCGCCGGGCGCCGGATGGCCGAGACCATCGCCCGCCGCGGTGGCATGGTCGTCATCCCGCAGGACATCCCGCTGGACGTGGTCGCCGACGTCGTCGGCTGGGTCAAGCGGCGCCACCACGTCCTGGACACCCCGATCGTGCTCAGCCCGGCGGGGACGGTCGCCGACGCGCTGTCGCTGCTGCCCAAGCGGGCCCACGGCGCCGGTGTGGTCGTGGAGAACGGCCGCCCGGTGGGAGTGGTCACCGAGTCCGATCTGGCCGGTGTGGACCGCTTCACCCAGCTGAGCGAGGTGATGTCCCGCGAGCTGCTGGTGCTCGACGCGGACATCGACCCGCGCGAGGCCTTCAACCGCCTCGACGGCGCACACCGCAAGCTCGCCCCCGCGGTGGACGCGGACGGGCAGCTGGTCGGCATCATGACCCGCAAGGGCGCGCTGCGCGCCACGCTCTACCGGCCCGCGGTGGACGCGGACGGCAGGCTGCGGATCGCCGCCGCCGTCGGGGTCAACGGCGATGTGCAGGGGCGCGCCAAGGCGCTGCTCGCGGCGGGTGTGGACACGCTGGTGGTGGACACGGCCCATGGCCACCAGGAGTCGATGATCAGCGCGCTGAAGGCGGTCCGGGCGCTGGACCCGGGCGTGCCGGTGGTCGCGGGCAACGTGGTCGCGGCCGAGGGCGTGCGCGACCTGATCGAGGCGGGTGCCGACATCGTGAAGGTGGGCGTCGGCCCGGGCGCGATGTGCACCACCCGCATGATGACGGGCGTGGGGCGGCCGCAGTTCTCCGCGGTGCTCGAATGCGCCGCGGAGGCGCGGAAGTTCGGCAAGCACGTGTGGGCCGACGGCGGTGTCCGGCACCCGCGGGATGTCGCGATGGCGCTGGCCGCCGGCGCGTCCAATGTGATGATCGGCTCGTGGTTCGCCGGGACGTACGAGTCGCCGGGCGACCTTCAGCAGACCGCCGACGGCCGGCCGTACAAGGAGAGCTTCGGCATGGCCTCCGCCCGCGCCGTGCGCAACCGCACCAGCGAGGAGTCGGCGTACGACCGGGCCCGCAAGGGCCTGTTCGAGGAGGGCATCTCCACCTCCCGGATGTTCCTGGACCCGGCCCGGCCCGGCGTCGAGGACCTGATCGACTCGATCGTCGCGGGCGTGCGCAGCTCCTGCACCTACGCGGGCGCGGGCACGGTGGAGGAGTTCCACGAGCGGGCCGTGATCGGCGTGCAGAGCGCCGCCGGCTACGCGGAGGGAAAGCCGCTCCACGCCAGCTGGGACTGACGGGTCCGGTGATGTCGCGTGGCCCTCGCTCGGCCGAGCGAGGGCCACGGCCATGCCCGGCCACGGCGCGTGGCCGCGTTCATACGCGGGGCTTGTCGCGCTGATCGGCGCCGCGGGTGCGGGGAAGGGCGTGACGCGGCGGGCTGGTCAGGGTGATCTGCCGCACCAGCTGGTGGAAGGAGACCAGCGCGGCCACGGGCGGCAGCCCGGCGACGGCCATGCTGGGCGGGTCCTTGGGCGCGTGCGCGACGCAGAGGAAGACCGCGATGGTGGAGAAGAGCACCACCACCGCCCAGGAGTGCGCCGCGCCCCGGCGGTGCAGCGCGGCGCGCAGCACCGACAGCGAGGCGACCAGCCAGGGCCCGTAGACCAGCAGCGGCCACCAGGCCGCCATGGACTCCGAGGTGCTGGGGGCGGCCAGATAGCGCAGCGGGCCGTAGGAGATCATCCCGCCCAGCACGCTGAGCATGGCCACGATCACCGTGGTGAGCGCCGCGAAGATCAGGCTGATCAGCTGGAGCCAGGGCATGGTCGGCAGCCGGAAGCGGACCCGGCGCCGCCGCCCGCGGCCGCGGACGTGCGCGGGGGAGCGGGCGGCGGGGAAGCTGCCGGTGGTCCTCTCGGGCGGCTCGTCGAGACCTGAGCCGAGACCTGGGCCGAGACCTGGGCCGAGACCGGAGCCGAGAGAGGAGTCGAAAGGCGAGTCGAACGGGGAGGAGGCGGGGGCCGAGGTCTGGAGCAGCCGGGCCAGGTCTCCCTCCAGGTCCCACCGGCTCTCGATCGTCTCCGGGTCCGGCAGCGGGAAGCTCAGCGGGTCGTCGGGGGCCATGTCGAACCGCTCGCCGGGAGCGGGCCGGTGGCCGGCGTGGGGAGGGGGGCCGTAGCCGCCCGGCCTCGGCTCGGTGTACGTCATGCCTGTACGCCCGGGTCCGTGGTGCCGCAGCGGTGGACGAAGTCGGTCTCGATGCGGTTCAGCGTCCGCAGGAAGTCCTCCCACACCCGGGCGCAGTACTCGAGCGGAGGCCGCTCGTCCGCGTCCCCGTGGCCTCCCGGACGGCACGCGCCGTCCGGGTCTTGGGGGTCATGATCGGCGCTCTGAAGGCTGTCTGGGGTCACGTTCCCACCAACGAGGGCCAAATTGGTGCCGTATCGTGGCATTCGGGTGAAACGCGCGTCAGCGCGGCCCGGCCTCCCGCAACGATTCGCCGTACAGCCACCCCGGGCGCAACGTTCGTACGTGTATGCGCAACAATGGGGCATTACGGCCGGGTCTGTGTGCCCATGGGCCCTGCGTGACACACCCGTGTGTGCGCCGTGTGCGCGCCGCCGGTCACCGCCATCCGACCGACCCGACCGGCAGCGACAAGGAGCCCCTCAATTGCTGGACCACGGCGCAGCCCCGCCCACCGCCGAGCGATCCGGGCCGGGGCTCCGTGCCCCGGGTCGGGGTTCCGGAGGGCTCGGCTCCGGGCTGCTGCGGCGCAAGCCCGTCGAACTGCTGGTCGCCGAGGGGGGCCAGGGCGAGGGCGGGAAGCTGCGGCGCTCGCTCGGCATGTGGCAGCTGACCATGATCAGCATCGGTGCGACGCTGGGCACCGGCATCTTCGTGGTGCTCGGCGAGGCCGTGCCGGACGCCGGGCCCGCGGTGGTGGTCTCCTTCGCGATCGCGGGGCTGACCGCGCTGTTCTCCGCCCTGTCGTACGCCGAGCTGGCGGGCACGATCCCGGTCTCCGGGTCCTCGTACTCGTACGCCTACGCCACCCTCGGCGAGCTGGTCGCCTGGGTCTGCGGCTGGTGTCTGATCCTGGAGTACGGGGTCTCGGTGGCCGCCGTCGCGGTCGGCTGGGGCCAGTATCTGAACGAGCTCCTCGACGGCACCCTCGGCGTCACCATCCCCGGCGCGCTGGCCGCCCCGCCCGGCGACGGCGGTCTCTTCAACCTGCCCGCGCTGCTGGTTGTCCTGCTGGCCATGGCGTTTCTGCTGGGCGGGGCCAAGGAGAGCGCCCGGGCCAACGCGATCATGGTCGCGGTGAAGATCGCCGCCCTGGTGCTGTTCTGCGCCGTCGCCTTCACCGGTGTCCGGGCCGGGAACTACACGCCGTTCATGCCGCTGGGCATGGCGGGCGTCAGCGCGGCCGGGGCCACCCTCTTCTTCTCGTACATCGGCTTCGACGCCGCCTCCACGGCCGGCGAGGAGGCCAGGAACCCGCAGCGCGACCTGCCGCGCGCGATCATGCTCTCGCTCGTCATCGTCACCGCCCTGTACTGCCTGGTCGCGGCGGTGGCGGTGGGCGCGCTGCCCTGGAAGCGGTTCGCGGGCTCGGAGGCCGCGCTCGCCGGGATCATGAGGGATGTGACCGGGCAGAGCTTCTGGGCCGTGCTGCTGGCGGGGGGCGCGGTCGTGGCCATCGCCTCCGTGGTGCTGACGGTGCTCTACGGCCAGACCCGCATCCTCTTCGCGATGTCCCGGGACGGGCTGGTGCCGAAGGTGTTCTCCCGGATCCACCCGGCCAGCGGGGTGCCGCGCGCCAACACCGTGATCGTCTCCCTCTTCTGCGGGGTCCTGGCCGCCGCGATCCCGCTCGGCCAGCTCGCCGACGCCACCAGCATCGGCACCCTCTTCGCGTTCGCCCTGGTCAACGTGGCCGTGATCGTGCTGCGCCGGACCCGGCCCGCGATGCCGCGCACCTTCCGGGTGCCGCTGTCGCCGCTGTTCCCGCTGATCGGCTTCGGGCTGTGCCTGTGGATGATGAGCAGCCTGGACCGGGTGACCTGGACGGTCTTCGGCGTCTGGATGGCCGTCGGCCTTGTGCTGTACTTCGCATACGGCATGCGCCGCTCCCGACTGGCCACGGCAGAAAAGTGACATCCCCGCAGTGCGACTGAACGATCTGGACGAACGTATCGTCCACGCCCTCGCCGAGGACGCCCGCCGCAGCTACGCCGACATCGGGGAGGAGGTCGGCCTCTCCGCCCCCGCCGTCAAGCGGCGGGTGGACCGGCTGCGGGCCGAGGGGGCCATCACCGGCTTCACCGTACGGGTCGACCCGGCCGCCCTCGGCTGGGAGACCGAGGGCTTCATCGAGCTCTACTGCCGCCGCAACACCTCGCCCGAGGACATCCACCGCGGCCTGAACCGCTACCCCGAGGTGGTCGCCGCGTCGACCGTCACCGGCGACGCGGACGCCATCGTCCAGGTCTTCGCCTCCGACATGCGCCACTTCGAACGCGTCCTGGAGCGGATCGCGGGCGAGCCCTTCGTGGAACGCACCAAGTCCGTCCTGGTCCTCTCGCCCCTCCTCCGCCGCTTCGGCTCAGGAGCTCCGGCCTAGCTGTTGTCGTCGTTGAGAGGGGGGCTGTGGCGTTCGGTGAGTGGGCCGAAGCCGAGATCTTCACGCATGAGCTTGCGCATCTTGGCGGCTGCTTTGCCGCGCGCCTCCCAGCGGGCGCGATCCTCTGGACTGCTGACAGCACTGCCGTCGATGTAGCCGTCGCAGATGCGTCGCAGGCAGTGGAACACGCTGTTGGAGGCCTTGACGACGGGTTGGGGCGCGATGAGCCACATCTGTTCGGATGCGATGGCTATGTCTGAATCCCGAAAGGCTTGGCGCAGCGCAAGCGCCCGCTCGTCGTCGGAAGGGTGCTCCCGCTCGGCCAAGGCCCGCAGGGTCTCACCGAGGACCTTCACGGTGGTGGTGTACTGCGTGTAGATGTCGAGCCGCAGCCGACGAGCCTCTTTGACATCCTCGTGCTTCCACCGATTCCGATCGGCGATGAGAGTAGCGACGATGCCGATCGCGGCCCCGGCCAGGGTGGAGAGCAGTGGCAACCAATCCATGGGGGCCAGCTTGGGCCATCCCGTGACGGCGGCACCAGGTGGGCTTCGAGGATGAACCTGCCCGATCCGAGCGGCGCAACGAATCGCCGCGACCGGGCCGGAAGACGTAACGAATCGACGCTGGATGCGCAACGGTCGTGCCTTGTCCGCCGATCTCGGGCCGACGTACCGTCTTTGTGCCGATACGTCGCTCCTCCCCTTCCGGTTTCTCTCCCGGCCGCGTCTCTCCCTCTCTCCCACCCGAGGTCTGCCCATGCCCCCGCTGCGCACCGCCCTGCTCCAGAGCTCAGGCCACCCCGGCGAGACCGCCCACAACCTCAAGGTCCTCGCCGCGGCGGCCGGGCGCGCCGCGGCGGCCGGGGCCGGGCTGCTGATCGCCCCGGAGCTGTTCCTCACCGGGTACGCGATCGGGGACGGCGTGCGGCGGCTGGCCGAGCCGGCCGACGGGCCCGGCGGCCGGGCGGTGGCCCGGATCGCCGCCACCCACGGCCTGGCCGTCCTCTACGGCTACCCGGAGCGGGCGGGGGAGGCGGCTGATGGGGGCGGCGCGGTCTTCAACTCCGCGCGGCTGGTCGGCCCCGACGGCGCGCAACTCGCCAACTACCGCAAGACCCACCTCTTCGGCGACTTCGAGCGCGCCTGGTTCACCCCCGGCGACACCCCCGTCGTCCAGGCCGAACTCGGCGGCGTACGCCTGGGGATCATGATCTGCTACGACGTGGAGTTCCCCGAGAACGTCCGGGCCCACGCCCTGGCCGGGACCGATCTGCTGCTGGTGCCCACCGCGCAGATGCACCCGTTCCAGTTCGTGGCCGAATCCCTGGTCCCGGTGCGCGCCTTCGAGAGCCAGCTCTACATCGCGTACGTCAACCGCACCGGGCCCGAGGGCGACTTCGACTTCATCGGGCTGAGCTGTCTGGCCGGGCCCGACGGCACGGTCAAGGCCCGCGCCGGGCACGGCGAGGAGCTGGCCTTCGGCGAGGTGGACCCGGAGCTGCTCGCCGCCTCGCGCACCGCGAACCCGTATCTGGGCGACCGCAGGCCCGAGCTGTACACCCCCTGACCCGACCCGACCTGACCCCGCCCGCTTCGCACCGCGCGCCCCCTCGCCCGCCCGCCCCGCAAGGAGTCCGTACCCGATGACGTCCATGGTGCCCACCGCCGTCCACGTCCAGCAGGACGAGCGGCAGCCCGACCCGCCGCTGACCATGTTCGGCCCGGACTTCCCCTACGCCTACGACGACTACCTCGCCCACCCCGCGGGCCTCGGCCAGATCCCCGCGACCGAGCACGGCGCCGAGGTCGCGGTCGTCGGCGGCGGGCTGTCCGGCATCGTCGCCGCGTACGAGCTGATGAAGATGGGCCTCAAGCCGGTCGTCTACGAGGCCGACCGGATCGGCGGGCGGCTGCGCACCGTCGGCTTCGAGGGCTGCGACCCGGCGCTGACCGCCGAGATGGGCGCGATGCGCTTCCCGCCCAGCTCGACCGCCCTCCAGCACTACATCGACCTGGCGGGCCTCACCACCCGGCCCTTCCCCAACCCCCTCGCGCCCGACACTCCCTCGACCGTCGTCGACCTGAAGGGCGAGTCCCACTACGCCCGCACCCTGGACGACCTGCCCGAGGTCTACCACCAGGTGATGGACGCCTGGAACGCCTGCCTGGAGGAGGGCGCCGACTTCTCCGCCATGCAGCGCGCCCTGCGCGAGCGCGACGTCCCGCGGATCCGGGAGATCTGGTCCCGCCTCGTCGCGGCGCTCGACAACCAGACCTTCTACGGCTTCCTCTGCGACTCCCCGGCCTTCGCCTCCTTCCGGCACCGCGAGATCTTCGGCCAGGTCGGCTTCGGCACCGGCGGCTGGGACACCGACTTCCCCAACTCCATCCTGGAGATCCTGCGCGTCGTCTACACCGGCGCGGACGACGACCACCGCGGCATCGTCGGAGGCAGCCAGCAACTCCCGGTGCGGCTGTGGGAGCGCGAGCCGCGCAAGCTCGTGCACTGGACGCCGGGCACCTCGCTGGCCTCCCTGCACGGCGGCCGGCCGCGCCCGGCCGTCACCCGGCTGCACCGCGCGGCGGGCGACCGTATCGTCGTCACCGACGCGGCCGGCGACATCCGCTCGTACCGGGCGGTGGTCTTCACCGCGCAGTCCTGGATGCTGCTCTCCAAGATCGAGTGCGATGACTCGCTCTTCCCCATCGACCACTGGACGGCGATGGAGCGCACCCACTACATGGAGTCCAGCAAGCTGTTCGTGCCGGTGGACCGCCCCTTCTGGCTGGACAAGGACGAGGTCACCGGCCGGGACGTGATGAGCATGACGCTCACCGACCGGATGACCCGCGGCACCTACCTGCTGGACGACGGACCGGACCGGCCCGCCGTCATCTGCCTCTCGTACACCTGGTGCGACGACAGCCTCAAGTGGCTGCCGCTGTCCGCCAACGAGCGCATGGAGGTCATGCTCAAGTCGCTGTCGGAGATCTATCCGAAGGTCGACATCCGCAAGCACATCATCGGCAGCCCGGTCACCGTCTCCTGGGAGAACGAGCCCTACTTCATGGGCGCGTTCAAGGCCAATCTGCCCGGCCACTACCGCTACCAGCGCCGCCTGTTCACCCACTTCATGCAGGACCGCCTCCCGGCCGACCGGCGCGGCGTCTTCCTCGCGGGCGACGACATCTCCTGGACCGCGGGGTGGGCCGAGGGCGCCGTGCAGACCGCGCTCAACGCGGTGTGGGGCGTGATGACCCACTTCGGCGGGCGGACGGACCCGAAGAACCCGGGCCCGGGCGATGTCTACGACGAGATCGCGCCCGTCGAGCTCCCCGAGGACTGAGCCGGTTCGTCCGTGGTGGCGCCGGGCAGCGGGGTGAGCAGAAACCGCCCCACCAGCCCGACGCTCTCGTCGACGCGCTCCACGAACTCCTCGGTCAGCTCCGGCAGTGCGCGCAGCCCCCACAGGGCGCGGTACGCCGCCCACGCGGCGCCCCGCGCCTTGTCCAGGCTCCACGACCCCACCAGATGGGTCAGCGGATCGGCCACGTCCAGCAGATCGGGGCCGGGCATCAGATCCTCGCGGATCCGCTCCTCGAGCCCGGTGAGCAGGGTGCCGACCCGGTCGAAGTCGCCCTCCAGGTCCTCCGGTTCCACCCCTCGGGCCCGGCAGGTGTCCACCAGCGCCAGGGCCAGATCATGGCCGATGTGCGCGTTCATCCCGGCCAGCGCGAACTGGAGCGGGCGGATTCCCGGATGGCGCCGCAGCTGGAACAGCGGCCGCCAGCAGGCGGGCGGCCGCCGCCCCGCCGCCACCGCGTCGACCGCCGCCAGATAGCGGGCGGCGAAGCGCACATCCAGGTCCTCGGTGGCGGCCGGGTCCTGGAAGTACCCGTCCGCGAGCCGGCGGCCGACCTCCTCGGTGACCGCCAGATACACCCGGTTGAAGACCGCCACCCCGTCCCGGGGCGGCAGCGCGGCGCCGAGCGCGCGCATCCGCGCCACGACACCCTCCACGGTCCGCGGCGCGCGCCGCTTGGCCGACGTCGTCATGGGCGCAAGCGTCGCAGCCGAGCCGCGGCCCGACCGGCCGTACGCCGTTCGCTTCCCCGGAACGGACTAACGGGTTCCCGTCAGAGCGCCCCCGCGTCGACGGCCGTCCACAGCGTCGGGTACAGGGGGCGCCAGCCCAGCTCGGCGCGGAGCCGGGCGTTGGAGCACACCCCGAACCAGGGGTCGGGGTCGGTGCGGTCCGCCATGCCCTCCGGCACTGGCACGCCGTTGACGTGGTGCAGATCCACCGCCGTGACGGGCGCGTCGTCGACGATGTTGTACTTCCGCCCGGCCACCCCCGGCGCGGTCAGCAGCCGCAACAGCCCCCGCGCCACATCCGCGTGATGCGCCATCTGAAGCCGCTGATGGCCCGCCCACTGCCCCGCCCACCGCAGCGACTCCGCCAGATGCGGATCGTCCTCGCCGTAGACGAAGGGCAGGCTGCCGATCCGGACGTCGAGCCCGCGCTCGCGGTGCAGCTCCAGCAGCCCCTGCTCGGCCTCGGCCTTGGACGCGGGGTACGCGCCCCACATCTCCCCGCCCGGCACCGACTCGTCGTCCTCCACCAGCGGCCGGCCGCGCCCGAGGCCGTAGACCAGATTGGTGCTGACCTGGACGAAGCGTGAGGCACCCGCCTCCAGGGCGGCGCGGGCGAGGCCGAGGGCCGCGTCGCGGTTGACCGCCCACGCCTCGTCGTCCGTCGCCCCCCGGAAGGCCGCCGCCACATTGACCACCGCGTCCACCCCGGCCAGGGCCTTGCGCACGTCCTGCTCCTCGCGCACATCGCCGACCGACACCTGCGCGCCCAGCGCGGCGAAGGGCGCGCCCTTCGCCGCGTCGCGCACCAGCACCCGCACCTCGTCCCCGGGCGCGCCCCACCGCAGCAGCCGCGGCACGAACCGCTGTCCCACCCGGCCGGTCGCTCCGGTCACCAACGTCAGCATGTCCTGACTCCTTTGATCGGTGTTCGTCGGCTACGACCCTGAGGGAGTCCGGAGCGGGCCGGGAGAGCACCGCCGATCCAGGGATCGGCAGACCCTGGATGGGAAGCCCGTGACCGGCGACCCTTGAGAGGTGGACCGCACCCAGCTCGCCGACTTCCTCCGCCGCTGCCGCACCCGGCTCGCACCCGCCGACGTCGGGCTCGGGCCCGGGGCGCGCCGCCGCACCCCCGGGCTGCGCCGGGAGGAGGTGGCCCAGCTCACCGGCATGTCCACCGACTACTACACCCGCCTGGAGCAGGCCCGCGGCCCGCGCCCGTCCCGGCAGATGCTGACCGCGCTGGCCCGCGCGCTGCGGCTCACCGACGACGAGCGCGACCATCTCTTCCACCTGGTGGGGGAGGAGCCGCCGCGCGACCGGTCCGCCTCCGGGCATGTGCGGCCCGGTCTGCTGCGGATCCTGGACCGGCTGTACGACACCCCGGCGCTGGTGATCAACGACTGGGGCGAGGTGCTGGCGCAGAACGCGATGGCCGCCGCCCTGTCCGGCGACATCAGCGCCCGGCCGCCGGGGCAGCGCAATATGATCCGCCGGTACTTCACCGACCCGGACGCCCGCGGGCTCTGCCCGCCCGAGGATCAGGCGGAGCACGCGCGGAACCATGTCGCGAATCTGCGGGCCGTGCTGGCCGCCCGACCCGACGATCCCGCACCGGCGGCGCTCGTCGCCGAGCTGCGGGCGGCCAGCCCGGAATTCGCCGCGCTGTGGGAGGCGCACGAGGTCGCGGTGCGGCGCTCGGCGGTCAAGCGCTTTCTGCACCCGGTGGTGGGGCTGCTGGAGCTGGAGTGCGAGGTGCTGCTGAGCTCCGAGCACGCCCAGCGGCTCATCGTCCACTCGGCCCGCCCGGGCACCGAGTCGTACGAGCGGCTGGAGCTGCTGCGGGTGGTGGGGCTTCAGGACCTCGCGCCGCCCGGGTAGCTCAGGGCTTCGCGGGCTTCCCGGCCTCCGTGGCGTCGTCGTCGTACGCGCTGGTGCCCGCGTCCAGCAGCGGCTCCTCCTGCTTCATATGAGCCGGGGCCAGCGCGCGCAGCAGGTGGTAGCCGCTGAGCACGACCACCGTGCCCAGCGCGATCCCGCTGAGCTCGAAGTTGTCGCTGATCTTGAGACCGACCCCGCCGACGCCGATGACCACACCGGCCGCGACCGGCACCAGGTTGAGCGGATTGCGCAGGTCCACCTTGTTGTGCACCCAGATCTGGGCGCCGAGCAGCCCGATCATGCCGTACAGGATGACCGTGATCCCGCCCAGCACACCGCCGGGGATCGCCGCGACGATCGCCCCGAACTTGGGGCACAGCCCGAAGAGCAGCGCGAAGCCGGCCGCGGCCCAGTAGGCGGCGGTGGAATAGACGCGGGAGGCCGCCATGACGCCGATGTTCTCGGAGTACGTGGTGTTGGCCGGGCCGCCGACCGCGGTGGAGAGCATGGTGGCCGCGCCGTCCGCGGCGATGGCGGTGCCGAGGGTGTCGTCGAGCGGGTCGCCGGTCATCTCGCCGACGGCCTTCACATGCCCGGCGTTCTCGGCGATCAGCGCGATGACGACCGGCAGGGCGACCAGCACGGCCGACCACTGGAAGCTGGGCGCGTGCACCGAGGGCACGCCGATCCAGTCCGCCTTGCCCACCGCGGACAGGTCGAGCCGCCAGTGGTCGGTGATCCGCCCGCTGCCGTCCAGCGAGTGGATCCTGCCGAAGACGCGGTCGAACAGCCAGGAGATCACATACCCGAAGACCAGGCCCAGGAAGATCGCGACCCGCGACCAGAAGCCGCGCAGACAGACCACGGCGAGGCCGGTGAAGAGCATGGTCAGCAGCGCCACCCACTGATCGGCCGGCCAGTACGTCTTCGCGGTCACCGGCGCCAGGTTGAAGCCGATCAGCATGACCACCGCGCCCGTGACCACCGGCGGCATCGCCGCGTGGATGATGCGCGCGCCGAACTTCCGCACCGCCAGGCCGCTCAGGAACAGCACCCCGCCGACCACCAGGATCGCGCCGGTGATGGCGGCGCTGCCGCCGCCCTGCGCCCTGATCACGGCGGCCACCCCGACGAAGGAGAGGCTGCACCCCAGATAGCTGGGCACCCGGCCACGGGTCGCCAGCAGGAACAGGATGGTCGCGACCCCGGACATCATGATCGCGAGATTGGGGTCAAGGCCCATCAGCACCGGAGCCACGAAGCTCGCGCCGAACATCGCCACGACATGCTGGGCGCCCAGCCCGACCGTCCTGGGCCAGGACAGCCGCTCATCCGGCTTGACGACGGCTCCGGGGGCGGGGGTGCGCCCGTCGCCGTGCAGGGTCCAGCGCACGCCGAGGCCCATGGTTGCTCCAGTTCATCGCTCAGGGGGGATCGCAGCAATGTTAGTGGGTCGAAAGTGTGTTTCATTCCACTATGGGCTGCTGTGGGTGGCCTGCCCCGGGCGGCCCGGGCTCGGCCGGGAAATGGTAGATCAGGCCCCGGACCAGCGTGTCCTCGCCCCCAGGCGATCCACCCGGCCCGCGAGGCGCGCGCTCCGTCCGGTCAGGCCGGTCAGGCTGGTCAGGCCGGTCATTCGGGGAGCCGCACGCCCAGCAGGTCGCGCAGCGCCCGCCGCCCCTCCTCGCTCACCCGCAGCGCCCGCTGGCTGCCGATCCGCGCACACCACCCCGCGTCCAGCGCATGCCGGCACAGCGCGGCGCCCGCCACGCCCGCCAGATGCGGTCTGCGCTCGGTCCAGTCCAGACAGCTGCGCGCCATCGGCCGGCGCCCGCGCGAGGCCGCCGACAGGTCCACGCCGAGCCGCCGGAACCAGACCAGGCCGACGTCGGTCAGCGCGAACCCCTCCGCCCCCCGCAGCAGCCCGTGCTCCACCATCGCGTCGGTGATCGCCGTGCCCAGCCGCCCGGCGAGATGGTCGTAGCAGGTGCGGGCCCGCGCCATGGCCTCACCGGCGCTGGCCGCGCGCAGCGTACGGGGCGCGGGCGGCGGCGCGGCATGGCCGGACAGGTCCTCGATCAGCTGGGCGACCTGCGGCCCCGCCAGCCGTACATAGCGATGCCTGCCCTGCCGCTCCTCCGCCAGCAGGCCGCCCTCGACGAGCCTGCTCAGATGCTCGCTCGCGGTCGACGCGGCCACCCCGGCGAGCCGCGCCAGCTCCCCGGCGGTCCAGGCGCGCCCGTCGAGCAGCGCCAGACAGAACGACGCGCGGGTCTCGTCGGCGAGCAGCGAGGCGAGGCGGGCGAGCTGGGGTCCGCGGGGGTGGGGCTGCGACATACGCCCATCATCCGCCCCCGACACTTCGGCCCCGCCCGAACGATCGCGCGCCTGCGGCGGGCCCTGTCCCCTACCCGCCCCTTCCCGCAATCGGGGCTCCGCTCCGGACCCCGGTCCTCAGTCGCCGGACAGTCAGCCCGTCCGGCGATTGAGGACACGCCCGAAGGGCGTCCGGGGTCTGGGGGCTTGCCCCCAGTTGCGGGAAGGGGCGGGTAGGGGAAAACCGCCGCGTCAGCGACGCGTCGCGCTGGACGCCGCCGCGTCCGCGTGGCCGCCCGCCGCCCCCTCGCGCGCCGGCCCGCGCAGCACCCCCGCCCCCATCACCAGCCCCAGCGCCAGCACCGTCACCACACCGAACGACGCCGTCAGCGAGGTCGCGTCCGCGATCGACCCCATCGCGGCCGGAGCGATCAGCCCCGATGTGTACGTGATGGTCGCGACGCCCGCGATGGCCTGGCTGGGAGCCGGCCCGCTGCGCGCCGCCGCCGCGAAGGCGAGCGGGACGACCACCGCGACGCCCAGGCCGAGCAGGCCGAATCCGGTGATGGCCAGGGCGGGCCCGGTGGCCGTCACCACCAGCACGCCGCCGGCCGTGGACAGGACACCGCCCGCGCGTACGGTCCGCACCGCGCCGAAGCGGCCCACCACCGCGTCGCCGACGAGCCGGGCCGCGGCCATCGTGCAGGAGAAGGCCGTGGTGCAGACGGCGGCGAGGCCGGGGGAGGAGTCCAGGACGTCCCGCAGATAGACCGCCGACCAGTCCAGGCTCGCGCCCTCCGCGAACACCGCGCAGAAGCCGACTGCGCCGATGATCAGCGCGGAGCGGGGCGGCAGGGCGAAGCGGGGCGGCGGGTGCTCTTCGGGGGCGCTGCGCAGATCGAGCACCCAGCGGCAGACGACCGCGCCGATCAGGGTGAGCACGGCAGCCGCGAGGCCGAGGTGCAGCCGTGCGTCCGTGCCGGCGTGGGCGGCGAGCGTGCCGGCCGCCGAGCCGAGGAGCGCTCCGACGCTCCACATGCCGTGCAGCCCGGACATGATGGAGCGGCCGAGGCGGTTCTCGACCTCCACACCGAGGGCGTTCATGGCGACGTCGGCCATCCCGGCGGTGGCGCCGTAGACGAACAGCGCGCCGCACAGCCAGACCAGGCCGGGCGCCATCGGCGGCAGCACCAGCGACAGGCACCACAGCGCGATCAGGGCGCGCAGCGCGGCGCGGGCGCCGAAGCGGTGGCTGATCCGCCCGGCCAGGGGCATCGCGACGGAGGCCCCGAGCGCGGGGAAGACCAGCGCGAGGCCGAGCAGGCCCGCGCCGAGGTCCAGATGCTCCTGGATCCAGGGCACGCGGGTGGCGAAGTTGCCGGTGACCGCGCCGTGGACGGCGAACACGGCCGCCACGGCCACCCGCGCCCGCCGGACCTCGCGCTGTTGCGGAGTCTGCGCCTCCGTACCGTCGTCGTCCATGCCCCTGCTGCCCACCCTCCCGGAGACGCGTTTCGCCCACGGAAACTATCAGGAAGGGTCCCTGATAGATAGGGTCCAGATGAGCGGTGCCTCTGAAAGGATCCCGCCATGACGTCGACGCGCGTGTCCCTGGCGGGCCGTACCGCCTCCCCGAGTACGGCGCGGGCCATCAACGACCGCCTCGCCCTGCACCTCCTCAAGGATGAGGGGCCGCTGACCGCCGGTCAGCTCAAGTCCATGACCGGGCTGTCCCGGCCCACCATCGCGGACCTGGTCGAGCGGTTGCGGAGCGCCGGGCTGATCGCGGTGGTGGGGGAGGCGGGCGCCGAGCGGCGGGGGCCCAACGCCCGGGTGTACGGCATCGTCGCGGACAGCGCGTATGTGGCGGGCGTGGACGTCCGCGCGCGGAGCGTCGCGGTGTGCGTGGCCGACCTGCTGGGCCACACCGTCTCCGAGGCCACACTGCCGGTCGCCGCCGACGTGGAGCCCGCGCGGGCCGCCGAGGCGACGGTGGATCTGGTGCGGCGCACGGCCCGGGAGGCGGGGGCCGAGCGGCTGCACCACATCGGCATCGGCGCCCCGGGGCTCGTCGACCCGGCGACCGGCGAGCTGGCCGTCACCGACTCCCTGCCCGGCTGGCACCGTGAGCTGAGCGCGGCCCTGCACGCCGGCCTCGGGGCGCCGGTGCTGCTGGAGAACGAGGTCAACCTGGCCGCGGTCGCCGAGCAGCGGCTCGGTGTGGTCCGCGACCGGGACACCTTTGTGCTGCTGTGGCTCGGCCATGGCGTCGGCGCGGCCGTCGTGCTCGACCGGGTGCTGCGGCGCGGGGCCTCGGGCGGCACGGGGGAGATCGGCTTCATGCCGGTGCCAGGAACGTCGGGGCTGCCCTCGGCGACCGCCTGCGACGGCGGCTTCCACTCGCTCGCGAGCAGCCCGGCGGTCTGTGAACTCGCCCGTGAGCTGGGCCTGTCGGCCGACGCGGCGGACGACGCGCCGGCGGCGGAGGCGGCCGTACGGGCCGCGGTGGACGCGGGGGAGCGGGGCGAGCCGTTCCTGGAAGCGCTCGCGGGCCGGATCGCGGTTGGGGCGGCCGCGGTGTGCGCGGTGCTCGACCCGGGCTGTGTGGTGCTCGGCGGAGAGGTGGGCCGGGCCGGGGGCCCTGCCCTGGCGCGGCGTGTGGAGGACCGGCTCCGGCGGATGTCGCCGCTGCGCACCCAGGTGCGGGCCGGGGTGGTGGGCGGCGGCGGAGTGCTGCGCGGCGCGGTCCTGACCGCCATGGACGCCACCCAGAACCAGCTGTTCGGCGCCCCGTAGCCGCACCGGGAGCGAGTTGTTCGGCGCCCCGTAGCCGTACCGGGAGCCGGCTGTTCGGCGCCCGTGGCCGTACCCGGAGCGGGCGGTTCTCCACCGGGCGGAGTTGTGCGCGGTCTCTTGTCGTGAGCATGGCCCCGACATAGCCTGACCCACGATCGCGATCCTGAATCCTGTTCAGATAGCTGATTGGGGTCCTCGATGGGAGCAACTCCTCCAGGGCGTGGGCCGATCGCCCGCGCCGCTGTCGCCCTCTCCGTCGCCCTTGCCGCGGTATTCGCGGTGTTGGCCATCCCCGCCGCCCCCTCCGCGCATGGCGCCGAGCCCGCCCGCCACCCGGCCCCGGTACCCGAAACCGTGGTGCTCGACGGCCCACGCCTGGCCCTGACCAAGGCGAAGCTCCAGGCCGGGGACGCCCGGCTGAAGCGGACCGTACGCGATCTGACCGCCCAGGCCGACCAGTGGATGACCCAGGGCCCCTGGACGGTCACCGACAAGGACCAGGTGCCGCCCAGCGGCGACAAGCACGACTACTTCAGCCAGGCCCCGTACTGGTGGCCCACCCAGCCGAAGACCGAGGACAATCCGTACGGCTGCCCCTACGTTCAGAAGGATGGCCAGCGGAACCCCGATGTGGACAAGATGACGGACCGTCCCGAGGTGGGCAAGGTCTTCGAGTCCGCCTACGAGCTCTCCCTGGCCTGGTACTACACCGGCAAGCGCGGCTACGCCGAGCACGCCGCCGAGATCCTGCGCACCTGGTTCGTCACCCCGGCGACCCGGATGAACCCCAGCCTGAACCACGCCCAGTTCATCCCCTGCAAGTACGACGGCCGCGCCATCGGCATCATCGACTTCTCCCAGGGCTTCACCAGCCTCCTGGACGCCGCCGCCATCCTCGACACCGGCGCCCCCGGCTGGTCCCGCCAGGACCACACGGGCTTCCGCACCTGGAACAAGCAGTTCCTGGACTGGCTGGTGAACAGCGACTTCGGCAAGGAGGAGGGCGCCGCCGAGAACAACCACGGCACCTTCTTCGACATGCAGGTCGCCGCCATCGCCGCGGCGGTCGGCGACCGCGACCTCGCCCGCCAGGTCGTCCGCGAGGCCCGGACCAAGCGCGTGGACGCCCAGATCGCGGCGGACGGCACCCAGCCCGGCGAGCTGTCCCGCACCCGCAGCTTCCACTACTCCACCTTCAACCTCGTCGCCTTCACGCGGCTCGCGGCCGTCGGCAAGCACGTCGGCGTGGACCTGTGGCACTACACGGGACCGGGCGGGGCGAATCTCTTCAAGGCCGTGGACGTGCTGCTCCCGGCGGCCACCGGGGCGCGGCCCTGGCCGTACCCGGAGCTGGACTTCCGCGCCTACGCGGCCAGCGACATCGTGCACGCGGCGGCCGACGCGGGCGACCGCAGGGCCAAGGCGGCGCTCCCCGCGCTCCAGGCGCCGCCCGGCGGCGACCTGTGGGCGCTGCGGCCCGCCGTCGAGCAGCTCGACAGCATCGCCACTACCGGCTGACCGGCGGGTGAGGCAAGCCACACTCCTACGGCTCCAGCTGTGCCGACGTCCCGTGGCACACTGGGGCCGTACCAGTGACGTCAGCGCACTCCGGGGTCGGTGAAAATCCGAGCCGGCGGTTACAGTCCGCGACCCGTCCGCCTCCAGCGGCCGGTTGACCAGGTGAAATTCCTGGACCGACGGTGAAAGTCCGGATGGGAGGCAGTGCGCGGCGGGAGCAGAGCACCGGTGCGCCGCCGTCGGCGGCCCGCCCCTTGTGGCGGACCGTTTCCCGGCCCAGGCGTTCCCCGGTGCCGTCTTTCCGCTTCTGTCATCTCGACAGCCCCGGAGTCCGTGCCCGAAGAGGCAGGAGGACCCGGTGGCCACCGCAGCCGAAGCCGAAGCGATGCGCCGTGCCGTGGCGCTCGCCGCCCGGGGCCTCGGCCACACCAGCCCCAACCCCGTCGTCGGCTGCGTGATCCTCGACGCCGACGGCCGTACCGCCGGCGAGGGCTGGCACCAGGGGGCCGGCGGCCCGCACGCGGAGATCCACGCCCTGCGCGCCGCCGGTGAGCGGGCCCGCGGCGGCACCGCCGTCGTCACCCTCGAACCCTGCAACCACACCGGTCGCACCGGCCCCTGCGCCCAGGCGCTGCTGGACGCCGGAATCGCCCGCGTCGTGTACGCGGTCGCCGACCCCAACGACCAGGCCGCCGGCGGGGCCGCCACCCTCGCCGCCGCCGGGGCCGACGTGGAGAGCGGCCTGCTCGCCGACCAGGCCGCCGCGGGCAACGAGGCCTGGCTGGCCTCGACGCGGCTCGGCCGCCCCTTCGTGCTGTGGAAGTACGCCGCGACCCTGGACGGGCGCAGCGCCGCCGCCGACGGCACCAGCCGCTGGATCACCTCGGCCGAGTCCCGCGCCGATGTGCACCGGCTGCGCGCCGAGGCCGACGCGGTGGTGGTCGGCTCCGGCACCCTGCGCGCCGACGACCCGCACCTCGCGGTGCGCGGCCGGGACGGCGCCCGGCAGCCGCTGCGCGTCGTACTCGACAGCAAGGGCACCATCGCCCCGGGCGCCCGGGTCCTCGACGGCGCCGCGCCCACCCTGGTCGCCGTCGCCGAGGACGCCCCCGCCGTGCCGCCGGGCGCCGAGGCCGTCCGGCTGCCGCGCGCCGCGGCCGGGCCGGGCCTGGACATCCCCGCGCTGCTCGAGGAGTTGTACGCGCGCGGTGTCCGCTCGGTCCTGTTGGAGGGCGGCCCGACGCTTGCCGGGGCGTTCCTCGCCGCCCGCGCCGTCGACAAGGTCGTCGGCTATCTCGCCCCCGTACTGCTCGGCGCGGGCACCCACGCCCTCGCCGACGCGGGAATTACCACCATCACGCAGGCGCTTCGCCTGGAGCTGACCGACGTCACCAGGCTCGGGCCCGACCTGCGCGTCACCGCCGTACCCGCCGTACCCACCGTCCCCGTCGCCCCCGAGGAGAGCTGAGTGTTCACCGGAATCGTCGAAGAACTGGGCGAGATCGTCGCCGTCGAGAACCTCGGCGACGCGTCCCGCTTCCTGGTCAGCGGCCCCGTCGTCACCGAAGGCGCCAAGCACGGCGACTCCATCGCCGTCAACGGCGTCTGCCTCACCGTCGTCGACACCGAGGACGGCCGGTTCTCCGCCGACGTCATGGCCGAGACCCTGAACCGCTCCAGCCTCGGCGCCCTCGCCGTCGGCTCCCGCGTCAACCTGGAGCGCCCCATGGCGCTCGGCGGGCGCCTGGGCGGCCATCTGGTGCAGGGCCACGTCGACGGCACCGGCACCATCGTCGAGCGCAAGCCCTCCGAGCACTGGGAGATCGTCAAGGTCTCGCTCCCCGCCGAGCTGAGCCGCTATGTGGTCGAGAAGGGCTCCATCACGGTCGACGGCATCAGCCTGACCGTCGTCGACGCGGGGCCCGACTACTTCACCGTCAGCCTCATCCCGACGACCCTCGACCTCACCACCCTGGGCGTCAAGCAGGCCGGCGACCCGGTCAACCTCGAAGTGGACGTGCTCGCCAAGTACGTCGAGCGGCTGCTGGGCAAGGACGGCCGCCCGCTGGACGCCACGGACGAGGAGACCCTCGCATGACCGCCCCCGCCGTCGGCGACGCACAGGAGCCCACGGACAGCAGGAACACCAGGAAGCGACACATGACCCCCGTACAGACCCTGCCGAGCGTGCGCACCGAGCCCAACGCCGCCGAGTGGCCCGACGAGGTCTCACTCGACTCCGTCGAGCGGGCCATCGCCGAGATCGCCGCCGGACGCCCCGTCGTGGTCGTGGACGACGAGGACCGGGAGAACGAGGGCGACCTCATCGTCGCCGCCGAGAAGGCCACCCCCGAGATCGTCGCCTTCATGATGCGCGAGTGCCGCGGGCTGATCTGCGCCACCCTCGAGGGCACCGACCTCGACCGGCTCGAGCTGCCGCAGATGGTGGAGCAGAACTCCGAGTCCATGCGCACCGCCTTCACCGTCTCGGTCGACGCCACCGCCGAACACGGCGTCGGCACCGGCATCTCCGCCGCCGACCGGTCCACCACCCTGCGCCTGCTGGCCGACCCGCACAGCGCCCCCGGCGACTTCGCCCGCCCCGGGCACATCTTCCCGCTGCGCGCCCGCGCCGGAGGCGTGCTGACCCGCGACGGCCACACCGAGGCCGGTGTCGACCTCGCCCGGCTGGCGGGGCTCCGCCCGGCCGCCGCGATCTGCGAGATCGCGGGCGCGGACGGCACCATGCTGCGCCTGCCCGAGCTGGTCTCCTTCGCCCGCGAACACGGGCTGGCGATCATCTCCATCGAGGAGCTGATCGCCTACCGCCGGGCCACCGAGCCCACCGTGCGGCGCGAGGCCGAGACCCGGCTGCCCACCGCCTTCGGCGACTTCCAGGCGTACGGCTACCGCTCGACCGTCGACGGCGTCGAGCACATCGCCCTCGTCCAGGGCGACATCGGCGACGGCGAGGACGTCCTGGTCCGCGTCCACTCCGAGTGCCTGACCGGCGATGTCTTCGGCTCGCAGCGCTGCGACTGCGGCCCCCAGCTGCACGCCTCCCTCCAGCGGGTCACCGCCGAGGGCCGCGGCGTGGTGGTCTATCTGCGCGGCCACGAGGGCCGCGGCATCGGACTGCTGTCCAAGCTGCGCGCGTACGAGCTCCAGGAGCTGGGCCGCGACACCCTCGACGCCAACCTCGAACTCGGCCTGCCCGCCGACGCCCGCGACTACGCCGCCGGCGCCCGCATCCTCACCGACCTCGGCGTCCGCTCCCTGCGCCTGATGACCAACAACCCGGAGAAGACCGCGGCGCTGGTCCAGCACGGGCTGCGGGTCGTCGGCCGCGAGCCGATGCCCGTCCAGGCGGGCGAGCACAACCTGCGCTATCTGCGCACCAAGCGCGACCGGATGGGCCACGACCTGCCGTGGCTGGAGAACGGCCACCCCCAGCCGATGTCCGCCTGCGGCAACCAGTAGCCATCCCCTGGGATCGCACCACCAGATCACCCCGCACCAAAAGCAACACCAGCACCAAGGAGAGATGTAGACGTGAGCGGTAAGGGAGCCCCCGAGCTGTCCGTGGAGAACAGCGGAGACCTGCGCGTGGCCGTGGTGGCCGCCCAGTGGCACGCCCAGGTGATGGACGGGCTGGTCGACGGGGCGCTGCGCGCCCTGCGCGAGCTGGGCATCGCCGAGCCGGCCCTGCTGCGCGTGCCGGGCAGCTGGGAGCTGCCGGTGGCCGCCAAGGTGCTCGCCGACCGCGGCTACGACGCGGTCGTGGCCCTCGGCGTCGTGATCCGCGGCGGCACCCCCCACTTCGACTATGTGTGCCAGGGCGTCACACAGGGCCTCACCCAGGTCAGCGTGGACACCGGGGTGCCCATCGGCTTCGGCGTGCTCACCTGCGACACCGAGGAGCAGGCGCTGGACCGGGCCGGGCTCCCGGGGTCGAACGAGGACAAGGGCCACGAGGCGGTCACCGCGGCCGTCGCCACCGCAGTCACCCTGCGGTCGGTTGCCTAGGGCCTGTCGTCAAAGGGGGCGCCCTGCTCCCGACGCCTGGCACGGCACCTCGCCGCGTTGTCGCATCGCCCAAGTACGCCCAGTACGAGGGCGACGCTCCGCCTTGCGAGGCTCCCCCAGCTACCGCTGGGCGGTGCCCCCTGCACCAGACGCCGCTCGCGGCCGGACGCCCCCTTTGACGACAGACCCTAGCCCTCGCGCAGAGCCGCGCCCGGCGCCCCCAGTAGGATGACGGGCATCATGCCCAAGAAGACGTTCGAGGAGCTCTTCGCCGAGCTTCAGCAGAAGGCCCTCACGGCCGATCCCGCCACCTCCCGCACCGCCGAGCTGCTTCAGTCGGGCGTGCACGCCATCGGCAAGAAGGTCGTGGAGGAGGCCGCCGAGGTGTGGATGGCCGCCGAGTACGAGAGCGACGCGGCGGCCGCCGAGGAGATCTCACAGCTCCTCTACCACCTCCAGGTGATGATGATCGCCCGGGGCCTGACCCTCGACGACGTCTACGCCCACCTCTGAGCCGTCCCGCCCCGTCCCGCCCCTCGCCCACGTCTCGCCCACGTAAGGAAGAAGTTCTCATGCTGCGCATCGCCGTCCCCAACAAGGGTTCACTGTCCGAGCCTGCGTCGGCGATGCTCCATGAGGCCGGCTACCGGCAGCGCAAGGACCGCAGGGAGCTGGTGCTCGTCGACTCCGAGAACGAGGTCGAGTTCTTCTTCCTGCGCCCCCGCGACATCGCCGTGTACGTGGGCTCCGGCCGCCTCGACATCGGCATCACCGGCCGTGACCTGCTGCTCGACTCCGGCTCCCAGGCCGAGGAGATCATGCAGCTCGGCTTCGCCGGGTCCACCTTCCGCTACGCCACCCGGCCCGGCACGGCGAAGGACGTCAGCGAGTTCGGCGGGATGACCGTCGCCACCTCCTTCTCGGGCCTGGTCACCAAGCACCTCGCGGACAACGGCGTCGACGCCGCCGTCGTGCACCTCGACGGCGCCGTCGAGACCGCCATCCAGCTCGGCGTGGCCGAGGTCATCGCGGATGTCGTGGAGACCGGCACCACCCTGCGCAACGCCGGTCTGGAGATCATCGGCGAGCCGATCCTGAAGTCCGAGGCGATCGTCATCCGCCGCACCGGCGCCCCCGTCGACGACCCCAAGGTCCAGCAGTTCCTCCGCCGGATGCAGGGCGTGCTGGTGGCCCGGCGCTACGTGATGATGGACTACGACATCCGGGTCGAGCAGGTGGAGCGGGCCGTGGCGCTCACCCCCGGCCTCGAGTCGCCCACCGTCTCCCCGCTGCACCACGAGGGCTGGGTCGCGGTCCGCTCGATGGTCCCGACCAAGGACGCCCAGCGGATCATGGACGAGCTGTACGACCTGGGGGCGCGGGCCATTCTGACCACCGGCATCCACGCCTGCCGCCTCTGACGTCCGGCGCGCCCTTCAGCGGCCCGCCCTCCCACCAGACCCACCGTTCCTCTCACGGAGAGACCCCACACCACGTGTCCGCCTCCGATTCGGCGCCCGCGCAGCCCCCTGCCGGGCTCCCCGCCCTCCCCGTCACCTTCCGGCCGACCCGCACCCGGGCCGTCCTGCTGACCACCGGAGCCGTCCTGGTCGTCCTCCTCACGGCGATCGGACTGGTCCTGGAGGGGCTGAACCCGGGGGAGAGGCTCAGCTTCATCTTCACCGGCCTGCTGTTCTTCGGTGTGCTGGCGCTGCTCAGCCGGCCCAAGGTGGTCGCCGACTCCGGCGGGGTGACCGTCGTCAATCTCACCACCAAGCGCCGGCTGGCGTGGGCGGAGGTGCTGCGGGTCAATCTGCGGCCCGGTGACCCGTGGGTCTTCCTGGACCTCTCCGACGGCACCAGCCTGCCCGTGATGGGCATCCAGCCCGGTATCGCCAAGGCCCGCGCCATCGGCGACGCGCGCGTTCTGCGCGCACTCGCCGAGGAGCACGGCACCGGCCGGTCGGGCGGGAACCGGGACCCCGAAGACGGCTGAAGGCCGCCCGATCGGCCCTCTCCGGCCGCCGGGGCCTGCCCGGAACGCGGGATCCTTGATTACTCTGTTGCGGGGGCGCCGATGGTGCCCCGGCCCTTACCACCTGTCCGTGCACCGTTGTGCCCACCCCGGCAGGCCCCTGCGACCCGAGGAGTGACTCCCTCCAGAGATGGACGGATCGTCCTGTAGTACCTGCGCCGCCCCTCACTCGTGGGCGGCGGCATGAGTATCACCCTGTCCCTCCTGCTGCTCGCGGCAGCACTCGTTCTGATCCTCGCCAACGGCTTCTTCGTGGCGGCCGAATTCGGCCTGGTCACCGTCGAGCGGCCGGACGCCGAGCGCGCCGCCGCCGAGGGCGACCGCCGGGCCCGCACCGTCGTCGAGGCCCTGCGCGAGCTGTCCTTCCAGCTCTCCGGCACCCAGCTGGGCATCACCATCACCTCCCTGGTGGTCGGCATGCTCGCCGAGCCCGCGCTCGGCGCGCTGCTGACCCCTCCCCTGAGTGCCACCGGGCTGCCGCACGGCGCGGTCTCCGGCATCGCCGTGGTGGTGGGCATGCTGATCGCCTCGGCCGTCCAGATGATCATCGGTGAGCTGGTCCCCAAGAACTGGGCGGTCTCCCGGCCGCTCCAGGTCGCGCGGTTCGTCGCCGGGCCGCAGCACGCCTTCGCCCGCTTCTTCCGCCCGCTCATCGCCATGCTCAACACGGTCGCCAACCGGCTGGTGCGGGCGCTGGGCGTGGAGCCCACCGAGGAGCTGGCCTCCGCCCGCACCCCCGGCGAGCTGGTCTCCCTCGCCCGCCACTCCGCGCAGGCGGGCGCCATCGAACAGGACACCGCGGACCTGTTCGTGCGCACCCTCTCCCTCGGCGACCTGACCGCGCAGCATGTGATGACGCCCCGCGTGCGGGTCAGCGCCCTCCAGTCCTCCGCGACCGCGGAGGACGTGCTCAACCTCACCCGCGCCACCGGGCTGTCCCGCTTCCCCGTCTACCGCGAGCGCCTCGACGAGGTGGTCGGCATGGTGCACCTCAAGGACGCCCTCGCGGTGCCCTCGCAGGAGCGGTTGCGCACCTCCGTGGCACGGATCGCCCAGTCCCCGGTGCTGGTCCCCGAGACCCTGCCCGTGCAGCCCCTCCTGGAGCGGCTGCGCAGCGAACAGCCGATAGCCGTCGTCGTCGACGAGTACGGTGGCACGGCCGGCGTGGTCACCCTGGAGGACATCGTCGAGGAGCTGGTCGGAGAGGTGCGCGACGAGCACGACGACGAGGCCGCGGACACCCCGGACCTGGTGCCGACCGCCGCCGAGGACGGCCGCCCCACCTGGGAGGCCGACGGCGGCTGCCGCGTCGACACCCTGCGCCGGATCGGCCTGGAGGCGCCGGACGGGCCGTACGAGACGGTGGCCGGCCTGGTCGCCGACCTCCTCGCACGGATCCCGGCCGTCGGCGACACCGCCGAGCTGCCCGGCTGGAAACTGTCGGTCCGGCAGGTCGGACACCACCGGGCCGAGAGGGTGCGGATCATACGCACCGAGGCCCCGGCGGCCGTCGGCGTCGGCACTGGCACTGGCACAGTCAACGGAAGCGGTGCCGTCGGCGGCGCCGCGCGGGGGGCGGAACGATGAGCCTGGTCCAACTTCTCTTCGCCGCTCTCCTGGTCCTCGCCAACGGCTTCTTCGTCGGCGCCGAGTTCGCTCTCGTCTCCGTCCGCCGCAGCCAGATCGAGCCCCGCGCGGCCGAGGGCTCGGCCCGCGCCCGTACGGTGCTCACCGGCCTGGAGAACCTGCCGCAGATGATGGCGGCCGCGCAGTTCGGCATCACCATCTGCTCGCTGACGCTCGGCGCGGTCGCCGAGCCCACCGTCGCGCACCTGCTGGAGCCGGTCTTCCACGCCGTCCACCTGCCCGAGCAGCTGGTCCACCCCTTCGGTTACGCCATCGCCCTCGCGGTCGTGGTCTGTCTGCACCTGGTCATCGGCGAGATGGTGCCGAAGAACCTGGCCATGGCGGCCCCCGAGAAGACCGCCCTCTGGCTCGCCCCCGGCCTGGTCACCTTCGCCCGCCTCTGCCGGCCGGTCACCGCCCTCCTCGGCGCCTGCGCCCGGCAGGTGCTGCGGCTGTTCCGCGTGGAGCCCAAGGACGAGATCGAGGCGGTCTTCACCAGCGAGCAGCTCACCCACCTCGTCGAGGACTCCCGGCAGGCCGGGCTGCTCGACCCCGGCGAGCACGAGCGGCTCGCCGACGCCCTGGAGCTCGGCAGCCGCCCCGTCACGGACGTCCTGCTCGACCCGGCGGGCCTGGTCACCGTCGACCCCTCGGTCACGCCCCGGCAGATCGAGGAGCTCACCGTACGGACCGGCTACTCCCGGTTCCCGGTGCGCGAGGCGGGCGGCGCGTTCATGGGCTATCTCCATGTGAAGGACGTCCTGGACCTGGAGGCCCCGGACCGGGCCGTACCCCAGCATGTGTGGCGTCCCATCGGCACCCTGCGGGCCGAGCTGCCGCTGGACGACGCGCTGACCCAGATGCGGCGGTCGGCCTCCCACCTGGCGGCTGTCGCCGACGCGTCCGGGAAGGTGCTGGGGCTCGTCGCCCTGGAGGACGTGCTGGAGATGCTGGTGGGCGAGGTGCGGGACCCCTCTCACCGGGGTGGGGCACGGGATCGGGTGGCCGAGCCGCGGGGCGAGGTGGCGCCTTCGGCGCCGTCGGCTTCGGAGGAGGAGCGCGCGATGGTCGGCTGACCGTTGCGTTTGCGCCTGCGGCGGCCGCGCGGCGGAGCCGCATATCGATGCTGTGTCCCCGACCCGCCCCTTCCCGAAACCGGGGGCAGGCCCCCGGACCCCCTCACGCCCTTCGGGCGTGTCCTCAAGCGCCGGACGGGCTGAAAATCAGCCCCTCCGGCGCTACTCCAGGGGTGGGTCCTCGGGGTCGCGGTACATGGGGCCGCGGCCGGAGAGGACCTCGCCGTACGCCTGCATCAGATCCGGCAGCCGCAGCGTCGCGAGATCCTCGCGCGTAGGCGTCCCCGTCCACCCGGACAACCGCAGATCCCGGTACGCGCAACTCTTCTCGTACAGCGTCCGCAGAAACCGCCCGTTGCCCAGCTCGTCGATCCAGCCCTGCTCCACCACGTGTCCGCTGATGGACCGCAGCTCCTCCACGGCCTCCTCGTCCCACTTGTCGCCGTTCTCCGCGGCCAGGACCTCGCCGATCCGGGTGAGCTCGAGCGGGCGGTAGCTGGGGAAGTCGACGCGGGTGGTGAAGCGCGAGCCGAGGCCGGGGTTCGCGGCCAGCAGCCGGTCCATGCCCTCGGGGTAGCCGGCGAGGATCACCACGAGGCGGTCGCGGTTGTCCTCGGCGCGCTTGAGCAGCACCTGGAGCGCCTCGTCGCCGTACGCGTCGCCCTTGCTGTAGCCGGAGTTGGAGAGGGAGTACGCCTCGTCCACGAACAGCACCCCGCCGAGCGCGGAGTCGATCAGCTCGTTGGCCTTCACGGCCGTCTGGCCGAGGTACTCGCCGACCAGGTCGGCGCGCCCGGCCTCGACGAGATGGTCGCCGCCCAGCAGTCCGAGCGCGTAGAACACGCGGCCGAGGATGCGGGCGACGGTGGTCTTGCCGGTGCCGGAGGGGCCGGAGAAGACGAAGTGGCGCTTGGGCGGCTGGACCGGGAGGCCCTGTCCGGCGCGCAGCCGGGCCATGTGGAGCTGGGCGGACAGCGCCCGCACCTGCCGCTTGACGGGCTCCAGGCCCACCATGCGCTCCAGCTCCTGAAGCGCGTTCTCCAGCAGGACGGGGTCGGAGGGGCCGGGCTGCGGGGTCGCGCCGGCTCGCTCGCGCGGGCCGTCGGCGGCGACCACGGGGGCGCCGACCAGCGGGGGGCCTTCCGGGTCCGGGCCGGTGGCGCGCAGCTCGCGGCCGTCCGGCGGGTCGGCCGTGACCAGGGGGTCGGGGTCGGTGGCGGCGTCGCGGCCCTCGGCGGCGTCCTGGCTGCCGAGCCCGGCCAGCGAGACGGCGGCGAGGTCGGCGGTCTCGTCGAGGCCGTCGCCCTCCGCTATGGCCGCGAGCCGGGCCGAGGTGTCCATGAAGGTCGGGTCGATGCGGTGCACCGCGCGGTAGAGGGGGAGCGCCGCGGCGCTGCGGCCGGTGCCCTCATGGGCGCGGGCCAGCCAGTAGCGCAGCTCCTTGCGCTGCGGCTGTTCGCTGCGGCAGCGCATCAGGGCGGCGGCGAGCAGCGGTTCCGCCTGGCCGAACATCTCGAGACGCACCCGGGCCATGCCGCCGAACAGCCCCGCCTCGATGCCCAGTAACGGATCGTCCAGCAGCGGCTCGGTGTGCCGCACCAGCTGCTCCCAGTCCTTGACCAGATAGGCCCGGCAGGCGTGCAGAAAGCGCGCCTGCGGATCGGCCTCCACGGGCGGGCAGCCGGCCAGGGCCCGGTCCAGCTCGGGGACGTGGCGGCCGTCGAGCCAGTGGGAGGCGTGTGCGAGCAGCAGGTCCCGGCTGGTCTCCAGGACGGGCTGGACCCACCAGCCCAGCCAGTACCAGGAGTTCAGGGTGCGGCGGTGGTGGGCGCGCTGTTCGCCGAAGCGGTCGCGGTGCCGGTACATCCGCAGCAGCGCGGTGGTGGTGTCGGCCCGCAGCGCGTGCAGACCGAGCCAGGCGTCGGCCATTCCGGGATCGTGCCGCACCGCGACCCGGAACTCGTCCTCCGCCTGCGCGTACGCGCCCATCGTGTAGGCGTCGACGGCACGCAGCCAGGCGAGATCGGCCGGGGCGTGCGAACCCTGCGTGCCGAAATCCATCACGTCCCCCACAAACCCTGCCCCCGTGGTTGCCGCAGGGGCGGCTGCCCCGCTTCGCATCGTACCTGCGCAGGCCGCACGGGCCGAGGGTGCCGCACGGCTGTTCGTGTCCAACTTGCCTGGCCGGGCGGCGTGCGCGGGGGCGCGGACGGGGCGCGAAAGGCCGGAAGACGCTGGTCACCCAGGGTGAGGGGGTCCGAGGACAAAAGTGGTGGAAAGGGACTCCGGAAGGATCTCCGTGAGCCCTCCCGGACAGGACGAAGCCCCCGATCACGGGGGAACAACCGGGGGCTTCGCGTTGTGGGGCGACTCGCACGAGTCGCACATTGAGAACGTAAGACCTGTATGGGCCCTAGGTCAAGCCGAGTTGGGGTGCGCGTCGTGCGCCGGGAGCGCCGCGCGGGCGCGGTCGGCCGCGCATCGTCACACAGAGTGATGCCGGGGGGTGGTTCAGGGCGCCTCGGCGGGCCCCGTGAGCAACTCGTACCCCTCGTTTCGCTGCATCACCAGGATTTCGGCATGGGGACGTGAGGGGTCGGCGGCGAAATGCGCGCGCTCGGCGAGAAGCCAGCCGTCCCAGAATGTGGACATCTCCGGTCCGTCCCGCAGCTGTCCCCGCCGCCAGGACTCCGCCTCGGGCAGTTCCATCCACAGCAGGCGCGCAAGGTGCGGGCGCAGGGCGCGGCGCCCGCTGCCCACGCCCTCGACGAGCACCACGGGGGCCGGGTCGAGCCGCCGAGAGGCGGCCGTGAAGCGGCGCTCCACCCAGTCGTACGGCGCGTAGTGGGCGGCGGCGCCGCGGGCGAGGGGGTCGAGGATCTGCGCGCGCAGCCGCCCGGTCCAGGCGAACAGCTCGTCGTGGGTGGCGAGGTCGTCGGTGTGCAGCACGGGGGCGCCGCCGAGCGCCGCCGCCAGCCGCCCGGCGAATGTGGTCTTGCCGGACCCGGCGTGCCCGTCCACCGCGACCAGCCGTACGGGCCCGCACGAGGGCGGCAGCGCGCGCAGCCGCGCGGCCAGCGCGGCGAGCTGATCGGGCGGCTCCGGGGCGGCGGCCGGGGGGCCGGGCGGGGCGGGCGGTGCGGCGGGGCGGTACAGATCCATCGCCGACCACCTTACGGCCGCGGCCCCGGGCCTGCCGCGCCGCCGTTCCCGCCCCGTTCCCGCGCTGCCCTCACCTCGCGATTCGCCCCGCCCTCACTCCAATGGTCCACACCAATATTGATGAGGCGCCCAGCCGGGAATCACTGGCCTGACACCACTCGCAGCGGCCATAGTTGTGCGACTGTCGCGCACCCACGGCCCACCCGGACGACGACTGGGGGAACCCCGTATGACCAGATCCGGAGACGGATTCACACCTCGCCGCACCGTGCTCGCCGCCGCCTTCGCCGTCACCGGCGCGGCCGCCCTGTCCACCGGCACCGCGGCCGCGGAGCCGGTGCGCCCGGCGGCCCGGCCGGCCCGGAAGGCCGCCGCCCCGGCCGTCGGCTACCACGGCTGGAGCAGCCTCGCCGACTGGCGGGCGGGAGCGGGTGACGGCATCCGCGTCGAGGCCGGAGCCCGCCCCGGCGTGGTCATCTCCCGCCCCGCGGGCACCGCCGACTACACCGATCCGCACACCGGCATCACGGCGTCCTGGGAGTACGCGACCTGGACCTCCCCGGCGCACACCCTGGCCACTCCGGCCACCGAGGCGATCGTGTCCTGGAACGCCCGCACCCCGGCCGGCACCTGGATCCTGGCCGAGCTGAAGGGCACGTACACCGACGGCACCGACACTCCCTGGTATGTGATGGGCCGCTGGGCGTCCGGGGACGGCGCCGAGTCCATCCGCCGGACCTCGGTCGACGACCAGAGCGACGGCAAGAGCTCGGTGTGGACCGACACCTTCTCCGTCGACGACGCGGCGAGCGGGCTGCGGCTCGTCTCGTACCGGGTGCGGCTCACCCTCTACCGCAAGCCCGGCAGCAAACTGACGCCCACGGTGTGGCGCGTCGGCGCGATGGGCTCGGACGTCCCCGACCGCTTCGAGGTGCCCGCCTCCACCCCGGGCCTGGCCGGGGGGCGTGAGCTGACCGTGCCGCGCTACTCGCAGGAGATCCACAAGGGCCAGTACCCGGAGTACGACAACGGCGGCGAGGCGTGGTGCAGCCCCACCTCGTCCCAGATGATCATCGAGTACTGGGGCCGCAAGCCCACCGCCGGGGACCTGGCCTGGGTCAACCCCGACTACGCCGACCCGCAGGTCTGCCACGCCGCTCGGCACACCTTCGACTACCAGTACCAGGGCTGCGGCAACTGGCCGTTCAACGCCGCCTACGCCGCCACCTACCGCGATCTCCAGGGAGTGGTCACCCGGCTCGGCTCGCTGAACGACGCCGAGAAGCTGATCGCCGCCGGCATTCCGCTGATCACCTCCCAGTCGTTCCTCAAGGAGGAGCTGACCGGGGCCGGATACGGCACCGCGGGCCACCTGATGACCGTGATCGGCTTCACCGCCGAAGGCGACGTCATCGCCAACGACCCGGCCTCGGCCGACAACGCGGCGGTCCGCCACGTCTACAAGCGGCGCGAGTTCGAGAACATCTGGCTGCGCACCAAGCGCTACAACGCCCAGGGCAAGGTGGCCTCCGGCACCGGCGGCGTGTGCTACCTGTACTTCCCGGCCAAGCCGACCGCGAGTCAGAGCCGCGTCCTGCGGGAGCTGGGCATCCGCTGAGCGCACGGGCGGCGCTCGGCCCCCGGGCGCCGCCCCGCCCCCTCCCTCCGGTCCTTCCCCGACCCGCTCACGCCCCGCCCCGGCCATGATCCGAGGTGCGGGCGGCCCTCCGGCTGCCCATCCTGGACAGGGGACAACGCATCCGCGGATCACCGACAGGACGGAGGTGGTGGGCGATGAGCATGCCCGTCCGGAGAACACGAAACGAGGGCGCGATGGAGCGCCAGCGCGGCTGGGCGCGCAGTCCCCTGGCCGAGTTCGACGAGTTGCTCAACCAGATGGGCGGGCTCCTCGAATCCACGGTCGGCGGCGCGGTACCGGGCGCCGGTCTGGCGGCCTGGACGCCGTCCGCCGATGTGTCCGAGACCGACGAGGCATATCACGTCCAGATCGAGCTGCCGGGCGTCAGCCGCAGGGACGTCGACGTCGAGGTGAGCGGGCAGGAACTGGGCGTCTCGGGGGAGATCAAGGAGCGGGAGAGCAAGGGCGTTCTGCGCCGCAGCACGCGTCGCACCGGCCGCTTCGAGTACCGGATGCGGCTGGCGGGCGAAGTGAACACCGAAGGCGTCAAGGCGAGCATGTCCGACGGCGTGTTGACGATCGGCGTCCCCAAGGCGGAGACCACCAAGCCCCGCCACATCGAAATCACCGAGGTCGGCGAGAGCAGGGGCGGCTGACCCCGCCGAAGGAGGCTCTGTCCCGCGGCGGGACCGCCCCCTTCGGGTGTGTTCCGCCGCGGTCGGCGGGCGGACGCGGAAGGACGACAAGATGGTTGCCACAGGCTTTTCCTCGTTCGACACCATGGTCGACAAGGCGAATCGGCTTCTGAAAGAGATCGAAGAGGTGTACGGCTGGCCCAAGGAGCGCCGCAAGCAGTCGTACGCGGCGCTGCGCGCGGTGCTGCACCATCTGCGGGACCGGCTCCCGGTCGACGAGGCCGTGCAGTTCGGCGCGCAGCTCCCGACCCTGCTGCGGGGCGTGTACTACGACGGGTGGCGGCCCGCGCACACACCGGTGAAGATGAACAGCGAGGAATTCTTGAGACGGGTCCGCGCGGACTTCCCGTACGCGATCGAAGGTGACACCGAGCAATTGGTGCGCACCGTTCTGCAAGCCCTTGAACGCCATGTCAGCGAAGGCGAGTGGAATGATCTGAAGGCGCGGTTGCCATCGTCGCTGGCGTCCGTCATACCTTAGCGCGCCCGGATAATTGCCCGGGTTCTCCCGGCTTTTCCGTTCCTGGCGCCGAAAAAGACCGAGAAGTGGACTAGTGATTTCCACTTCCCGCTCCGCATCGGACGGCCGATCAGTAATCTCGGCTCAGCAGCGGGTTGCCCTGCCGCTATTCGTCATGCTCCACTTCCCCGAGGACGCGGACGACCCCGAGGGCGGCCCCGGAAGCCGGAAGAGGGCGAGGAAGTGCAGGACGTGTACTGGCGGCCGAAGGGCGACGACGGCGCAGGCGAGGACGCGGCGGCTCATGGCGGCCGCGCCGCGGCGGGGCCCGCGATATGACTTCCGGGCCGGGCGGCGGGCCGAGACCTGAGGAGAGCACGGCGGAGAGTGCGGCGGCCGAGGAGGCCCGGGTCAGGCGGTTCGCGGAGGTCTGGAGCCGCGCCGTCCACCCGGTGACGGCGACGGCCATGACCCCGGCCGAGTTCGAGGAGCGCCTGGTGCCGCTGGCCGCCCGGCTGAGCGCGGCGCTCCGCTCCGAGCCCTTCGACACCGCGCCGGCGTACGAGGTCGGGGCCGCGCTGGTGGACGTGCAGTGCACCGAGCCCGAGGCGCTCCCGGCGATCCTGGGCGCCATCGACAGCCATCTGGTGCCCTACTGCCCGCCCGCCGCGGCGACGGCCGGGCCCATGACCGAACCCATGGCCGAGGACGAGGCACGGGCCCGCTGCACCCGGCTCCAGCACGCCCTCGCCGCCGGCTTCGTCCGCGAGCTCAGAGAGCGCGAGCGCGATCAGCACGAGGCCGTCTCGCGCGCCGCGGAGGCCGCCCGCACCGCGGCCGAGAGGGCGCTGCACGCCAGCGAGGCCAAGTTCCAGGCGGTGTTCGAGGGCGCGGTCATCGGCGTCGGCATCTGCGGCCTGGACGGCGAGATCCTGGTCGTGAACGACGCCATGGCCCGGATGTTCGGCGGCATGGACTTCTTCCGCCCCGGCCGCAACGTCAACGAGTTCGTCCACCCCGACGACGCGCCCGGAGTCCACGAGACCTACCGCGAGCTGGTGACCGGCCGGCGCGACCACTTCCGCATCGAGAAGCCCCACTACCGCGACGACGGCAGCGTGCTGTGGACCAATCTGACGGTCACCCTGCTCCGCGACTCCGCCGGCGCCCCGCAGTACCAGCTCACCCTCGCCGAGGACGTCACCGAGCACCGGCTGCTGCGCGAGCGGCTGCGCTACGAGGCCACGCATGACGAGCTGACCGGGCTGCCCAACCGCACCCTGTTCCTGGAGCGCCTGGACAAGGTGCTGGCCGGCGAGGCCGGCGCCGAGCGCTTCGGCGTCTGCTACCTGGACCTGGACGGCTTCAAGTCGGTCAACGACAGCCTCGGACACATCGCGGGCGACCGGCTGCTCAAGGCCGTCGCCGACCGCCTCCAGGACTGCGCCGCCTCCCCCGACGAGCTGATCGCGCGCGTGGGCGGCGACGAGTTCCTCGCCCTGGTCACCGGCCCCACCGCACAGCAGGACGGCACCGCCCTGGCCCGCCGGATGCTCGCCGCTCTCGAGGAGCCGGTCCGTGTCGACGGCCGCGAGCTGCTGGTACGGGCCAGCATCGGCGTCGTGGACGGGCCGGCCGGCGAGATCGGCCGGGCGGAGGTGCTGCGCAGCGCGGACATCACGATGTACCGGGCCAAGGCGGCCGGCGGCAATCGCTACGAACTCGCCGACGCCGACTCCAACGCCCGGGTCATCGCGCGGCACAGCCTGACCAACGGCCTGCCCGCCGCCCTGGAGCGGGGCGAGTTCTTCATCGAGTACCAGCCCCTGGTGCGGCTGGCCGACGGCACCGTGCGCGGCGCCGAGGCGCTCGTCCGCTGGCTCCACCCCAAGCACGGCGTCCTCGGCCCCGACCAGTTCATCCCGCTCGCCGAGGACACCGGGCTGATCGTCCCGCTGGGCCGCTGGGTGCTGGAGCAGGCCGCCCGGCAGGCCCGCGACTGGCAGGACGCCGCCGAGGACGACACGGACCCGCTGCGGGTCAACGTCAACCTCTCGCCCTGCCAGCTGAGCCACCCCAGCCTGGTCTCCGACACCGTGGCCGTCCTGGAGAACGCGGGGCTGTGCCCGAGCGCGCTGTGCCTGGAGGTGACGGAGAACGACCTGATCGGCGTGGACGAGGACGCGCTGCGCCCGCTGCGCCAACTCGCCGACCTGGGCGTGGACATCGCCCTGGACGACTTCGGCACCGGCTACTCCAACCTCTCGTATCTGCGCCGGCTGCCGGTCTCCACGCTCAAGCTCGACCGCTCCTTCACCCGGGGCATGCAGCGGGCCCCGATCGACCCCGTCGACGTCAAGATCGTGGAGGGGATCGTCTCACTCGCCCACACCCTCGACCTGGCGGTGACGGTGGAGGGCGTGGAGACCGCGGTGCAGGCCGAGTGTCTGCGCGGCCTGGGCTGTGACACCGCCCAGGGCTGGTACTACGCCCGCCCCGGCCCGCCCGAGCGCCTCCACACCCTCGCCCTCGCCGACGCGAGCTGACGCCCGCGGCGGGGGCTTGTACGGGCCCCCGCCGCGGGCGCACGGTCTCACCCCGGCGCGTCCAGCAGCCGGGAGCGGATCAGGAAGCGGACGCCCTCCGGCGCCTCCAGGGAGAAGCCGCTGCCCCGGCCCGGCACCACATCCACCGTCAGATGCGTATGCCGCCACCGCTCGAACTGGTCGGCCGACATCCAGAACCCGACCGGCTCCGCGACGCCCTCCACCGTCAGCGACCCCAGCAGCACATCCGCCGCGCCCGTACGGAACTCCCCCAGCGGGTAGCACATCGGCGCGCTGCCGTCGCAGCAGCCGCCCGACTGATGGAACATCAGCGGTCCGTGCTCCTCGCTCAGCCGCCGGATCAGCTCCGCCGCGGCCGGGGTCAGCGCGACCCTCGCGACCCGGGAATTCGCGACATGCTCGGACTCGGCCATCAGAAGAAGCCGAGCTTCTTGGGGGAGTAGCTCACCAGCAGGTTCTTGGTCTGCTGATAGTGGTCCAGCATCATCTTGTGGGTCTCACGGCCGATGCCGGACTGCTTGTAGCCGCCGAACGCCGCGTGCGCCGGGTAGGCGTGGTAGCAGTTGGTCCACACCCGGCCCGCCTGGATGGCGCGCCCGGCGCGGTAGGCGGTCGTGCCGTCGCGGGTCCATACGCCCGCGCCCAGCCCGTACAGCGTGTCGTTGGCGATCCTGATCGCGTCGTCGAAGTCGCCGAACGGGGTCACGGCCACCACCGGGCCGAAGATCTCCTCCTGGAAGACCCGCATCTGGTTGGTGCCCTCGAACACCGTGGGCTGGACGTAGTAGCCGCCCGACAGCTCGCCGCCCAGGTCGGCGCGGGCGCCACCGGTCAGCACCCGGGCGCCCTCCTGCCGGCCGATGTCCAGGTAGGACAGGATCTTCTCCAACTGGTCGTTGGAGGCCTGCGCGCCCAGCATGGTGTCGGTGTCCAGCGGATGGCCCTGGGTGATCTTCTCCGTACGGGCCACGGCCGCGTCCATGAAGTCCCGGTAGTGGCCCTGCTGGACCAGGGCGCGCGAGGGACAGGTGCACACCTCGCCCTGGTTGAGGGCGAACATGGTGAACCCTTCCAGGGCCTTGTCCAGGAAGTCGTCGTCGGCGGCCGAGACGTCGTCGAAGAAGATGTTCGGGCTCTTGCCGCCGAGCTCCAGCGTCACCGGCTTCAGGTGCTCGCTCGCGTACTGCATGATCAGCCGCCCGGTGGTGGTCTCGCCGGTGAAGGCGACCTTGGCCACGCGGGCGCTGGAGGCCAGCGGCTTTCCGGCCTCCACGCCGAAGCCGTTGACGATGTTGAGCACGCCCGGCGGCAGCAGATCGGCGACCAGGCTCAGCCACAGATGGATGGAGGCCGGGGTCTGCTCGGCGGGCTTGAGGACCACCGCGTTGCCCGCGGCCAGCGCCGGGGCGAGCTTCCAGGTGGCCATCAGGATCGGGAAGTTCCACGGGATGATCTGGGCGACCACGCCCAGCGGCTCGTGGAAGTGGTACGCGACGGTATCGTCGTCGAGCTGCGAGAGGCTGCCCTCCTGGGCCCGGATGGCCCCCGCGAAGTAGCGGAAGTGGTCGATGGCCAGCGGGATGTCGGCGGCCAGCGTCTCGCGCACCGGCTTGCCGTTCTCCCAGGTCTCGGCGACCGCCAGCGCCTCGAGATTCTCCTCCATGCGGTCGGCGATCCTCAGCAGCACCGAGGCGCGCTCGGCGGGCGAGGTACGGCCCCAGGCGGGGGCCGCGGCGTGGGCGGCGTCCAGGGCCCGCTCGACGTCCTCGGTGGTGCCCCGGGCGATCTCGGTGAAGGTCTGTCCGTTGACCGGGGTCGGGTTCTCGAAGTACTGGCCCCGCTGGGGCGGCACGTATTCGCCGCCGATCCAGTGGTCGTAGCGCGGTTGGTAGCTGACGATCGAGCCCTCGGATCCCGGGCTTGCGTAACGCGGCATGGGCGGCCCTCCCGTGTTTGTCGTATACGACAGTATTCGTCAGGTGTACGTCATTCGTCAGGCGTACGTCGGCGGCGACGCTAGAAGTCGGTACGTTGCGTGGACGTTGCGCCGGGGCGCACGCCGGGATCGAGCCCGTACGCCGCGCGCAGCCGCCGCACCCGGGGCAGCAGCGACGCCCGGCCCGGAGCGTGCGCCGGAAGGGCCGCCAGCAGGGCCTCGCCCGCCTCCAGGTCGTCCTCGCCCCACGGCGCCCTGGTCCACCACCGCAGCAACTCCGGTTCGCCGCAGGCCAACACGGCGCGGCGGACATCGTCCTCCACGATCCGGCGCATCCGGCACACCCCGGGCGCCTCCGACAGCGGCAGCAGCGGCCCCGCGTACGCGCGCACCGCCGCATGCGTGTTACCGGCCGCCAACTCCTCCGCCACGGCCGCCACATCGGCCCGCACGGGCGCGCACAGCCGGTAGGGGCGCGAGCCCAGCAGCGACCCCACCAGGCGGCGCAGCCGCGACAGCTCCGCGCGCAGGGTCACGGGGGAGCGCCGGTCGGCCTGGTCCCCGTACAGCTCCAGGGCCAGCCGGTCGCCGCTCAGGCCCTCCGGGTGGGCGGCCAGCAGCACCATGATCTCGCTGTGCCGCGGCCCCAGCCGCAGCCGCCGCCCGTCGGTCACCAGCAGCGCCTCGTCCCGCCCCAGCGCCGTCAGCCGCACCCGCGGGCCCGACGGGCGCGGCGCCTCGGCCGCCAGCCGGCCCTCGGCGGCCCGCGCGGTCGCCTGGACCAGGGCCAGGCTGTGCGGGGCCGCCAGATGGTCGCCGCCGGTGATGTCCACCGCGCCCAACAGCCGCCCGGTGTGCGGGTCGTGCACCGGGGCGGCCGCACAGGTCCAGGGCTGCACCGCGCGGTGGTAGTGCTCGGCCGCGAAGATCTGCACCGCGTGGTCGACGGTGAGCGCCGTGCCCGGCGCGTTGGTGCCCGCGTGCCGCTCGTCCCAGCGCGCCCCGGCCACGAAGTTCATCCGCTCGGCCTGATGCCGTACGCCCGCGTGCCCCTCCACCCACAGCATCCGGCCCTGCTCGTCGCAGACCGCCAGCAGATGCGCGCCGTCCTGGGCGAAGGTGCCCAGCAGCTCGCGGAACAGCGGCATCACCCGGGCCAGCGGGTGGTCCGCGCGGTACGCCTCCAACTCGGCGTCCGCCAGATCGATCGGCGCCAGGCCGTCCTGGGCCACCCGCGCACTGGCCGAACGCCGCCAGGAGTCCGCCACCACCGGGCGGACGGCCGGCGAGACCGCCCCCTCGGTCAGAAACTCCTCATGGGCGCGGCGCACCGCGCGGACGTGCTCCGCCGGATCCGCGCCCGACGCCATCGCCAGCCAGGGGTTGACCACAGGTGTCCTCCCTCGAGGTCGCGGAGGGGCTCACGGACGGTCGGGTTCCTCACACTCTCCCGCGCGCACGCCGACCCGCAAGAGCCGGGACGGAGCCGGTCCATGCGCAACTTGCTCAACTTCCGCGCCCCTGGCGGCGCCGGGCGGTGCGCGAATGGGAGCATGAGCGCGTCATGGAAGCGGGCCACGTACTGCGGGCGCTGCGAGCCGCGGTGTTCGCAGCGGTCTGTGTGCTGCTCGCGGCGCTCGGGCACGCGCTGATGTCCGGGGCCGCGGTCCCGTGGTGGGTGATCGGGGCCGCCGTGCCGCTCGTCGGCGGGGCGACCTGGTGTCTGGCGGGGCGCGAGCGCGGACCGCTGGCGGTGGTCGCCGCGACCGTGGGCGCGCAGACCGCGCTCCACGTCGCGTTCGGCCTCGCGCAGGGCGCCCTGCCCGGGGCGGGGGCGGGGGCACCGTACGGCGCGGCGCCGACGGACGCGCCCATGTCCATGCCCATGTCCATGCCGATGTCCGGGCACGCCCACCCCATGGCCCACGCCCACGAGGCCATGGCCTCGGCGCCCCTGCCCGGAGGCCAGGGATACGGCGCGCTCGGCATGTGGTCCGCGCACCTGGTGGCCGCCCTGCTGTGCGGCATGTGGCTCTCCGGCGGCGAACAGGCCGTGTTCCGGCTGGTGCGCACCCTGGCCACCGGGCTGTTCGCGCCCCTGCTGACCCTGCTGTACGGCGCGCCCCGCGTGCCCGCGCGGCCCCGCGTCCGCGCCGCCCGCCGCGGCGGCTCCCAGCGGCTGCGACGGCTGCTGCTCGCCCATGTCATCGCCACCCGTGGTCCGCCGCCCGGGGCCGCCGTCCGCTGACGGACGGCGGCCCCCTCAGGCCCACCACGTCACCGGACGGCCCCTCGGGCCGCCCGGACTTCAGGAAGGACCGCAGGCGATGACCCCTGCCCGCACCCCGGACGCCGCCCCACGGCGGCGCCCGGCCCCCCTGTCTGCCCTCTCCGTCCTCTCCGTATCCCGGCGTTCACGCGCCGTCGAGACGGGCCGCGAGCTCCCGCAGCCGCCGCGCCCGCTCACCCCAGCGGCGGCACTCCGGGCACTCCAGCAGATGGGCGTCGAGCACCGCGTCGGGGACCTCCGGCGGCGGCGCCTCGCCGTCGACACGGGCCGACACGGCGACCCGGAACTGAGCACAGACCACCCCTTCATGGTCCCCGATGGCGCGGGGTACGGCGATGCCTGACCGCGACGACGAGACCCTGACGGCCTGGGCGCTCGCCGCCCGCGGCGGCGACCTCGAGGCCGTGGACCGCTTCGTGCGCGCCACCCGGCGCGATGTGTGGCGCTACGTCCACCGGCTGAGCGACGACCCGCACTCGGCCGACGACCTCGTCCAGGAGACCTATCTGCGCGCGCTGCGCGGCCTGCCCCGCTTCGAGGGCAGATCCTCGGCGCGTACCTGGCTGCTGTCGATCGCCCGCCGAGCGGTCGTGGACCGGCTGCGCCGCAACGCGGCCAGGCCGCGGCTGTCGGACACCGACGACTGGCAGACGGCGGCCGAGCGGGCCCAGTGCCGGGCGCAGCCGCACACCGGCTTCGACGAGTCGGTGGCGCTGTCCCAGCTGCTCGCCCTGCTGCCGTACGAGCGGCGCGAGGCGTTCGTCCTCACCCAGCTGCTGGGCCTGCCCTACGCCGAGGCAGCGCTCGTTGTCGGCTGCCCCGTGGGCACGGTCCGGTCCCGCGTGGCCCGCGCCCGCGAGGCGCTGATCGAGCAACTGGCGACGGCCGAGCGCGCCGCCATCGCACCCGAACCGGTGGGCTGCGGCTAGCCGGGCGGTACGGGGGCGTGTTCCAGGACGATCACTGCCGCGTCGTCCTGGAACCGCCCCTTCGTATGGACGTCCAGGTCCTTTCTCAGCCGCTCCAGCAGCTCCGGGGTGGGCAGCGAGGCCCAGCCGCTGAGGCGGTCGGCCAGGGGGTAGAAGTCCCCGGCGGAGCAGCGCGCCTCGGTCACCCCGTCCGTGCAGGCGAACACCCGGGTGTCGGGCTGGATGGGGATCCGCTGGACCGGGCGCGGCGTGCCGGTCAGGTCGCCGAGGCCGAGCGGCAGGCCGGGCTCCTCGGAGTCCAGCTCGCGGACCGTGCCGTCGGCGTGGAGCAGATACGGCTGGACGTGCCCGCAGTCGATCAGCACCAGCCGTACGTCGTCCACGGGGTCCGGGGTGTGGGCGGGGGCGTCCGGGGCGGGTGCGGGGTCCGGCAGCTCGATTCCGAACACCAGGGCCGTCACAAACCGTTCCTCCTCGGTTCCGTTCCGCTCCCGCTCGTGCGCGGAGTTGTAGCGCCGCAGCCCCACCTCCATGGCGGCCACCCCGCCGCTCAGACTCCGCACGTGATACGCGGCCTCCCGGAACGCGGTCAGCACCGCCGCCCCCGCCCCGAGCGTGCGCAGCCCCTTGCCCTGCACATCGCCGATCAGCACCCGGGGCCCGTAAGGGGTGTCGACGACCTCGTAGATGTCGCCGCCCACCAGGGCGCCCCGCTGTGAGGAGACGTAGAAGCCGTCCACGACCACATCACCGCTGTGCAGCGGAAGCTCGCGCAGCAGGGCGCGCTGTGCCGCCTCTCCGGTGGCGCGGACCTGCGTCAGCAGCTCTTCGCGGTCCCGCAGCAGCCGGGCGACGGCGATGCTCGCGCCGACCATGATGATGTTGCCGAGGATGGAGGCGACGCGGTTGATGGTGACCATGGTGTCCGGGATGACGCCGTGGGTGACGATCATGACGGCGAGGTCGAGCAGGCCGAGCACCAGCGTCTGGCCGTAGGTGCAGACGGCGGCGGCGATGAGGGGGGCCAGCCCGGCGAAGATGTCCAGCCGGAACGAGCGGGGGGTGATGGAGTCGATGAGGACGACCAGCGCCAGATAGACCAGCAGCAAGGGGAAGATACGGCTCGAATGCGCACGTATGCGCTCCCGCCAGGGCACCGGAACCTCCGCCTCCAGATTTGGAACGGTGTCCAGGTTCGCACGATGCGCCGCAAAATAGCCATAGAGGTGGAGGACCGGACATATCCGGCCCCCCACCTCTCGCTCCCCGCCGGGAGCGCCGGCCGACCGGTGCCGAGCGGTGTCGGCCGGTGGGTCGGGCGGTGAAGGTCAGCTGATGGCCTTGATCAGCTCACCGTTCGACGTGTCGCCGCTGAGCTCCCAGAAGAAGGTGCCGCCCAGGCCCTGCTGGTTCTTGTAGGACATCTTCCCGGCGATGGTGGCGGGGGTGTCATAGCTCCACCACTGGCTGCCGCAGTGCGCGTACGCGGTCCCGCCGACCGTGCCGGTGGCCGGGCACGAGTTCTTGAGCACCTTGTAGTCCTCGATGCCCGCCTCGTAGGTGCCGGGTGCCGCGCCCGTGGCCGTCCCGCCCGGGGCGGACTGGGAGACGCCGGTCCAGCCGCGTCCGTAGAAGCCGATGCCGAGCAGCAGCTTCGAGGCCGGGATGCCGAGGCCCTTGAGCTTGGTGATCGCGGCGTCGCTGTTGAAGCCCTGCTGCGGGATGCCGCTGTAGGAGGTGAGGGGCGAGTGCGGGGCGGTCGGGCCCTGGGCCGCCCACGCGCCGAAGAAGTCGTAGGTCATCGGGTTGTACCAGTCGACGTACTGCGCGGCGCCGGCGTAGTCGGCGGCCTCTATCTTGCCGCCGGAGGAGGCGTCCGCGGTGATGGCGGCCGTCACCAGGTTGTTGCCGCCGAACTTGGCGCGCAGCGCGGCCATCAGGTTCTTGAAGGCGTCCTTGCCGCTGGTGTCACAGGTGTTGCCGCACGCGTTGGGGTACTCCCAGTCGATGTCGATCCCGTCGAAGACATCGGCCCAGCGCGGGTCCTCGACCAGGTCGTAGCAGGACTGGGCGAAGGCGGCGGGGTTCCTGGCGGCCTCGGCGAACCCGGACGACCAGGTCCAGCCGCCGAAGGACCAGAGCACCTTCAGGTTCGGGTGCAGCTTCTTGAGCTTGCGCAGCTGGTTGAAGTTGCCGCGCAGCGCGCCCGCGTCCCAGGTGTCGGCGACGCCGTCGACGCTGCTCCCCGCGTCGTACGCCTTGTCGTAGTCGGCATACGCGTCGCCGATGGCGCACTTGCCGCCGGTGACATTGCCGAAGGCGTAGTTGATGTGGGTGAGCTTGGCGGCGGAGCCGGAGGTCTCGATGTTCTTGACGTGGTAGTTGCGCTGGTAGATGCCCCATTCGGTGAAGTAGCCGATCACCTTGTTGCCCGCAGCGACCTTCGCGTCGGCCTTCGCGGCCTTCGTCCCGGCCTTCGTGAGGGGCTCGCCGGCGGCGGCCGGGCCGGCGAGCATCGTGGCGGTCAGTACCGCCGTACACAGTGCCGCGAGGGCGGCGAGCAGTCCGCGAAGTCCGCGAGGTCTGCGCATGGATTCTCCTCCGTGGGGGTGAGGGGAAAAGGTGCTGTCCGGACGACCTGCCCATGACTTGACATGAACGCGTAGGGCACGGTGGGCACACCGTAGAAGGACTAGACCAGTGCGGTCAATGGTTTGGACCAATACGCTCGCCGCCCGAGGAACTTCGTTGAAGATCCATCCATCGGTGACGCGGGGCCCTCGATCGGGCATACTCCAACCGCCACGGCGCAGGTCACGCCCCGTTCGAGACCCGACGGGAGCGGCCCTGACCGCCCGGCAGCACCCCCGGCGGCGCCGCCCTCACCCCCGGCGCCCCGCCGCCGCAGCAGCCCCCGACAGGGGACGGAAGAGGGAGAGGAGAGCGCCGCCATGACCGACCACGGACCGCAGCCGGTGGAGCGTGAGCTGCCCACCGACGAAGCCCGCGACCTGATCGCGCTGGTTCGCGAGGTGATCGAGCGGGAGATCAGGCCGCAGGCCGCCGAAGAGGAGGCCGCCGGGCGCTTCCCGCGCGAGCTGTTCACCCTGTTGTCGCGGTCCGGGCTGCTGGGGCTGGTGTACCCCGAGGAGTTCGGCGGCGGCGAGCAGCCGTACGAGGTCTATCTCCAGGTCCTGGAGGAGCTGGCCGCGGCCCGGCTCACCGTCGGCCTCGGCGTCAGCGTGCACACCCTCGCCTGCCACGCGCTCGCCCACTACGGCGCCAAGGAGCAGATCGCCGAGCATCTGCCCGCGATGCTGGGCGGCGGCCTGCTGGGCGCGTACTGCCTGTCCGAGCCCTCCTCCGGCTCCGACGCGGCCGCGCTCACCACCCGCGCCGTGCGCGAGGGCGACACCTGGACCCTGACCGGCACCAAGGCCTGGATCACCCATGGCGGCATCGCCGACTTCTACACCGTCATGGCCCGCACCGGTTCCGACCGCACCCGCGGCATCACCGCGTTTCTCGTCCCCGGCGACGCCCCCGGGCTCTCCGCCGCCGCGCCCGAGCGCAAGATGGGTATGAAGGGCTCGCCCACCGCCCAGATCCACCTCGAAGGCGTCCAGGTGCCCGACGCCCGCCGCGTCGGCGACGAGGGCCAGGGCTTCGCCATCGCCCTCTCCGCCCTCGACGCGGGCCGCCTCGGCATCGCGGCGTGCGCGACCGGCGTCGCCCAGGCGGCGCTGGACGAGGCGCTCGCCTACGCCACGCAGCGGCAGCAGTTCGGCCGGCCCGTGGCCGACTTCCAGGGGCTGCGTTTCATGCTCGCCGACATGGCCACCCAGATCGAGGCCGGGCGCGCCCTCTACCTCGCGGCCGCGCGGCTGCGCGACGCGGGCAGGCCCTTCTCCAAGCAGGCGGCGATGGCCAAGCTGTTCTGCACCGACACCGCCATGAAGGTCACCACGGACGCCGTCCAACTGCTGGGCGGCTACGGCTACACCGCGGACTTCCCGGTCGAGCGCTACATGCGGGAGGCCAAAGTGCTCCAGATCGTGGAGGGCACCAACCAGATCCAGCGCGTGGTCGTCGCCCGCCATCTCGCGGGTCCCGAGGGTCGCTGAAGCGGCGCCGGTGACGGCGCGGTGAGGTGATCGATCCCGAGCCCATGGCGAATGCTCTTGTCAGTGGGGGGCGCGGCGTGCCGGGCCCCCTCAGAGCGAGCGGCGGGACTTCGCGGACACGGCTCAGGGGTGAACCGCGGGCCTCAGACCCGGGACGACGGCCGGCGGCGGCGCAGGCCCGGCATCCGGATCGGCTGCGACCCGGGGCCGCCGATGTGCGAGAACGGCTGCATCCGCCAGTCCAGGGTCTCCGGGAGTGTCAGCAGCAGCGCCGCGTCCTGCTCCGACGCGTCCAGCGAAGCGTCGGCGGCGGAGGCGTCAGCCACCCCCCGCCCCGTGCCGGGGCACACGGTGAGTCCGAACGGGTTCCACGGGGACGGGCACAGCGCGTGCTCCGGGAGCACGTCCTCGTCCGCCAACAGGGCGATCGGGCGAGCGCAGTCCGGGCAAATAACCCGGAAGATCTCGTAGGTCTCGTCCATATCGATGTCGCCTTCTTCGAGGCGCTCCAAATAGGGCATGAGTTTCCCCCTCGGGTGGGCTGGCCGGGCACGTCGGCCTCGGCCTGGTCGGGCGCGTCGGCCTCGACCACAGCAAGCATTTCCCGCCGCACTACGCGGGTAATCGCGGCACTCCCTGGGACCCCGGCGAATGTATGTGGTGTTCGTCACATGCCCGGTGCAGATGCTGCGAACATGGGCTTATGTCCGCTGAATATGCCGACCGGGCCGCACCGCCCGCGACCACATAAGACCCTCCGGCAGTAGGGGGCACCTCCCGGCGGTAGCCGGGGGAGAGAGCGATCGGTCCGCGACGCCGCGGGCGCTCCTGCCGGAGGGGCTAAGGTGATCGGCTGTGGAGGAGCTGGACAGACAGATCGTGGAACTGCTCGTCAAGGACGGGCGGATGAGCTACACCGACTTGGGCAAGGCCACCGGCCTGTCGACATCCGCGGTGCATCAGCGCGTCCGGCGGCTCGAACAGCGGGGGGTGATCCGCGGCTACGCGGCCGTGGTGGACCCCGAGGCCGTCGGTCTGCCGATCACCGCGTTCATCTCCGTCAAACCCTTCGACCCCAGCGCGCCCGACGACATCGCCGAACGGCTCGCCGACGTGCCCGAGATCGAGGCGTGCCACAGCGTGGCGGGCGACGAGAACTACATCCTCAAGGTGCGCGTCGCCACACCCCTGGAGCTGGAGAACCTGCTCAGCCGGATCCGCTCGCTGTCCGGGGTCTCCACCCGGACCACCGTCGTGCTGTCCACGCCCTACGAGGCGCGCCCGCCCCGCGTGTGAACCGCTGAACCGGTGAACCGCTGAACCGCTGAACCGCGCGCGAACCCGTGGCGCGAAGACCGACCCTGGTGCGGGGCGGCCCCTGCGAAGGGCGAGACTTGAGGGGCGTACCGCACGACCGACCGAACCGACCCCGCGAGGCAGCCCGCCGTGAACGACCCCACCCCCGCCCAGGCCGAAGGCCGCACCGTGCTGCTGCGCGGCGGCGACGTCCACAGCCCCGCCGACCCGTTCGCCACCGCCATGGTGGTCGAGCGGGGGACCGTGGCCTGGGTCGGCTCGGAGGGCGCGGCGGACGGCTTCGCCGACGGCGTCGACGAGGTGATCCACCTCGAGGGGGCGCTGGTCACCCCGGCGTTCACCGACGCGCATGTGCACACCACCGCCACCGGCCTGGCCCTCACCGGCCTCGACCTCGCGGGCGCCCGCACGCTCGCGGACGCGCTCGACCGCGTCCGCGCCCACGCCCGGGCCCACCCCGACGACCGGATCCTCCTCGGCCACGGCTGGGACGCCAGCGGCTGGCCCGAGGGGCGGCCCCCGACGCGCGCCGAGCTCGACGAGGCCGCCGGCGGCCGGCCGCTCTACCTCACCCGTATCGACGTGCACTCCGCCGTCGTCACCACCGCCCTGCTCGACCTGGTCCCCGGCGTCTCCGGGCTGGCCGGCTACCACGCCGTCGACGACGCTGCCGCCCCGCTGACCGGCGCCGCCCACCACGCCGTGCGCGCCGCCTCCCGCGCCGGGGTGACCGCCCGGCAGCGCGCCGACGCCCAGCGCGCCGCCCTGGCCCGCGCCGCCTCCCTCGGCATCGGCTCGGTGCACGAGTGCGCGGGCCCCGACATCTCCGGCGAGGACGACCTGGCCGGGCTGGTGCGGCTGGCCGCCGAGGAGCCTGGCCCGCGCGTCTTCGGCTACTGGGCCGAGGCCGCCGCGAGCGCCGCCGACCTGGACAAGGTGCGCGACCTCGGCGCCCTCGGCGCGGCGGGCGACCTCTTCGTCGACGGCTCGCTCGGCTCGCACACCGCGCATCTGCACGAGCCGTACGCCGACGCGGCACACACCGGCACCGCCCACCTGGACGCGGCCGCCGTCGCCGCCCATGTCGTCGCCTGCACCGAGGCCGGGCTCCAGGCCGGCTTCCACGCCATCGGCGACGCCGCCGTGACCACCGTCGTGGAGGGGGTACGGGCGGCCGCCGACAAGGTCGGCCTCGCCCGCGTACGCGCCGCCCGGCACCGCGTCGAGCACGCCGAGATGCTCACCCCCGCCACCATCGCCGCCTTCGCCGAGCTCGGCCTCACCGCGTCCGTCCAGCCCGCCTTCGACGCCGTCTGGGGCGGCGAGGCGGGCATGTACGCGCAGCGGCTCGGCGCCGAGCGGGCCCGCACCCTCAACCCCTTCGCCGCGCTGCTGCGCGCCGGCGTGCCCCTGGCGCTCGGCTCCGACAGCCCGGTCACCCCGCTCGACCCCTGGGGCACCGTCCGCGCCGCCGCCTTCCACCGCACCCCCGAGCACCGGGTCTCCGCCCGTGCCGCGTTCACCGCGCACACGCGCGGCGGCTGGCGGGCGCTCGGGCGGGACGACGCGGGCGTCCTGGTGCCCGGCGCGCCCGCCGACTACGCGGTCTGGCGCACCGGTGAGCTTGTCGTACAGGTGCCCGACACGCGGGTCGCCGACTGGTCGACCGACCCGCGCTCCGGGACCCCCGGGCTGCCCGACCTCACACCCGGCGGCCAACTCCCCGTCTGCGTGCGTACGGTGGTCGCCGGGCGCACCGTGTACCTCCGCCCGGACGAGTGACGGACGGCCGCGCCGTACCGCCGAACGATGCCCCCGCGGCTTGTCGCGGGGGTTGAACACCGTCCGTACTGACCTGCTCATTTGAGGAAACAACGCAGGTCGTGCCGGTGTTGACAGGGTGTGGTCGGCGGCCGGTAGGTTCGGCCGAGTCCACCACAGGACGTCCGACCGGGGAATCTCCACGCAGTCGTCGAACGCCGCTGGGCCATGGGGTGGCGCGCCGGACCGGGCGCCGCCGCTGGGAGCCAGGTCCAGCGCACGGGGGCGAGGGAGGGACCACCGGGTCGGCAGGTGCGACCCGGGAGGGGCCCGGACGCTCAGTAGACAACGGCTCTCGGTCGACTCGCAGCCAGCGGGTCCCAGGCCGGCCCGAAGGGCGCCGGGCCCCGAATCCGCACCCCTTACAGCCTCCTGGCGTCTTCCTTGCGCCCGGGTGGCGCGTTCATGACGCCCGCGGGAACCGCGCTGCCCGCCTGAGCGTTCCGGACCTCAGGACACATCTTCGAGCCCCGCGTTATACGGTCACCTCACCACAGCACGATTTGCAGGAAGGCAGCACGTGCATTCGGGTACCGAAACCAACGCCGAGGCCGGCCCCGGGGGCGCGGCCGAGGACCGACCGGGGGAGCAGCCGGAGACCGCCGCCGCGGCTCCCGCGGGCACCTCCGGGGTCCCGGCGCGCGATGCCGAGGCCCGGGCCACGGCACGCCCCGAGCGCGGCCGTCCTGAAGCGAGCCGTCCTGAAGCGAGCGGTCCTGAAGAGGGCCGCCCCGGCCGGGTGCGTCGGCTGGCCCGGCTCGCCCGCCGCGAGGCGCCCCGCAGCGCCGTCGCGGCCGTGTGCGGGCTCGCCCTCGGCCTCGCCTTCCCGCCGTACGGGCTGTGGCCGCTGTCCGTGGTCTCCGTGGCCGCCCTGAGCCTGCTCACCCACGGCCGTACGGCCCGCCAGGGCGCCTGGACGGGCTTCGCCATGGCGCTGCCGTTCTTCGTGCTCCTGCTCAAGTGGCTGCACGTGGTCGGCTGGGACGCCACGGTCGGCCTCTCGGTCCTTCAGGCGCTCTACTTCCTCCCGCTGGGCGCGGGGCTCGCCCTGATCTCCCGGCTCCCGCTGCCCTGGCTGCGGCCCCTGTGGGCGGCCTGTCTGTGGATCGCCGAGGAGTGGGCCCGCGGACGGGTGCCCTTCGGCGGCTTCACCTGGGGCCGGCTGGCCTTCGCCAACACCGGGTCGCCCTACACCCCGCTCGCCGCGCTCGGCGGGGCGCCGCTGGTCAGCTTTGCCGTGGCCCTGACGGGCACGCTGCTGGCCGCCGCGGCCCTGGCCCTGTACGCCCTGCGCGGCGGCGCCCCGCGGCCGCGCGCCGCGCTGGTGGCCGGCGGGTCGGTCGCGGTGGCCGCGGCCGTGACGGTGGCCGGGTTCGCGGTGCCGATCCCCACCGCCGCCGACGACTCCGTGGACATCGCGATTGTCCAGGGCAATGTGCAGCAGCCCGGCATGGACTTCCTGGGCCGCCCCATGAAGATCCTCAACAACCATGTCGACGCCACTCTCGATCTGGCCAAGGACGTCAAGGCGGGCCGGATCAAAAAGCCGGACCTGGTGATCTGGCCGGAAAACGCCTCCGATCTCGACCCCTTCGAGTATCGGGAGGCGTACGCCCGGATCGACGAGGCGGTGAAGGCCATCAATGTGCCCGTCCTCGTCGGCGCCCTGGTCGACCACCCCACCAAGCCGGGGTATGTGCTGAACCAGGGCATCGTCTGGGACCCCAGGAGCGGCCCCGGCGCCTCGTACACCAAGCAGCACCCGGTGCCCTTCGGCGAGTACGTCCCGTTCCGCGAGCAGCTGTCCAAGGTCATCACCCGCTTCAAGCGGGTCCCGCGCGACTTCTACCCCGGTGACCACACCGGGGTGCTGAAGGTCGGCCCGGCCCGGCTGGGCGATGTGATCTGCTTCGAGGTCGCGTACGACGGGATCGTCCGTGACACGGTCAACGCGGGCGCCCGCATGATCGTCGTGCAGACCAACAACGCCACGTACGGCCGGACCGGCCAGCCCGAACAGCAGCTGGCCATGTCCCGGCTGCGGGCCATCGAGCACGGCCGCGCGGTGGTCACCGCGGCCACCAGCGGCATCAGCGCGGTCGTCGCCCCCGATGGCACGATCGAGCAGCGGACGAAAGAATTCACACAAGACGTGCTCACCGCGCGCATCCCGCTGCGCGATGGCACCACTGTCGCCGACCGCGTCGGTGCGACCCCCGAGTGGGTGCTCGCTATGGTGGGCGTTCTCTCCTGCGCGGCTGCGATCATGATCGGCCGTCGGGGACGTACGGACGAGAAAGGGCAGTAGAACCGTGAGCGACGCACGCGAGGCCGACGAGCCGCGCCAGACCTCGGACGCCGCAGATTCGCCTCGCGGGCGGAGAAGCGAACAAGATGGCGCCGTGAGCGACGCACGCGAGGCCGACGAGCCGCGCCAGACCTCGGACGCCGCAGATTCGCCTCGCGGGCGGAGAAGCGAACAAGACGGTGCCGTGAGCGACGCACGCGAGGCCGACGAGCCGCGCCAGACCTCGGACGCCGCGGATTCGCCTCGCGGGCGGAGCGGTCAGAAGGACGACGCCGTGACCGACGGCGGCGGGCGGCGGAAGTACGGTCCGCTCGGCAAGGTTCTGGTGATCATTCCGACCTATAACGAGGCGGAGAACATCAGGCCGATCGTCGCCCGTGTACGGGAATCCGTGCCCGAGGCGCATGTGCTCGTCGCCGACGACAACAGCCCGGACGGCACCGGCAAGGTCGCGGACGAGATCGCGGTCGAGGACGAGCACGTCCATGTGCTGCACCGCCAGGGCAAGGAGGGCCTGGGCGCCGCCTATCTGGCCGGGTTCCGCTGGGGCATCGAGCACGACTACGGCGTGCTGGTCGAGATGGACGCCGACGGCTCGCACCAGCCGGAGGAGCTGCCTCGGCTGCTGACCGCGCTCAAGGGCGCCGACCTGGTGATCGGTTCGCGCTGGGTGCCGGGAGGCCGCATCGTCAACTGGCCCAAGCGGCGGGAGTACCTCTCGCGCGGCGCCAGCACCTACTCCCGGATCCTGCTGGATGTGCCGATCCGCGATGTGACGGCGGGCTTCCGCGCCTTCCGCAAGGAGACCCTGGAGGGCCTCGGCATGGACGCCGTCGCCTCCCAGGGCTACTGCTTCCAGATCGACATGGCCTGGCGCGCGGTCAAGGCGGGCTTCCATGTCATCGAGGTCCCGGTGACGTTCGTCGAACGGGAGCGGGGCGACAGCAAGATGAGCCGTGACATCGTCACCGAGGCGTTCTGGCGGGTCGCCACCTGGGGCGTGAGCTCGCGGGCGAACAAGCTGCTGGGGCGCGACCCCTCGTAGCCGGGCGGTCCGCGACGGATTCCGCAGAGATCTTCGGCCCCGGGGCCCGGCTTCGCGGCCGGGCCGGGCACACTGGGAGCATGATGACCGGCCCGTCGCCACAGACCGACCCGACCCGCCCCAAGCGTTCGCGCACCCGCACCTTCCTGCCGCTGGGGATCGCGGCCTGGCTGGTGCTCGAGATCTGGCTGCTGACCGTGGTGGCGGAGGCCGCCGGCGGGTTCACGGTGTTTCTGCTGTTGCTCGCCGGTGTGGTGGTCGGGGCGGCCGTGATCAAGCGCGCCGGCCGCCGGGCCTGGCAGAACCTCTCGCGGTCCATGCAGCCGGGCGCCGCGCCGCAGGATCCGGCGGCGGGTTCGGGGGGCAGCAGCTTCACGATGCTCGGCGGGCTGCTGCTGATGATGCCGGGCCTGATCTCGGACGTGGCCGCGCTGGTGTGTCTGTTCCCGCCCACGCGCGCGCTGCTGCGCAAGCGCGCGGAGGCGATGCTCAGCCGCCGGGTCGGTTATGTCCCGGGGCCGATGGGCGGCGGCTTCGGGCAGGACCGGATGCGCCGCCCCGAGGGCAAGGTCATCCAGGGCGAGGTCATACGGGACGACGAGGACCCGCACTCGGCGAGCAGGGACTGACCGGCCGGCCGGTCCCGGTCGGCCGCGCAGGGCCCACCGGGCCCCTGAGGGGTCGACAAGGGCCGGGGCCACTGCTCGGCAGTGGCCCCGGCCCTTGATGTTGTCGCTGCTGTTGTTTGTCGGTACTGCCTTGTGATCAAGCAGACTTACGGGTGTCGCGCGGATGCACGGCGATGTTCATGGCGCCCGATCGCAGCACGGCCAGCCGCTCGGCCAGCACCTCCTCGAGCTCCTCGCGTGTGCGCCGCTCCATGAGCATGTCCCAGTGTGTGCGCGCGGGCTTGCCCTTCTTCTCCTCAGGACCGTCGCCATCCACCAGGAGTGCCACGGCGCCACAGGCCTTGCACTCCCACTCCGGCGGGATCTCCGCCTCCACCGAGAACGGCATCTCGAATCGATGTCCGTTCTGGCATGCGTACTCCACCGCCTGGCGCGGGGCCAGATCGATGCCGCGGTCGGTCTCGTAGCTGGTCACCACGAGTCGCGTGCCGCGAAGAGCTCGCTCACTCATGAATCGTGCCTCCCGGGCTTGTCGCCCACAGGACAGGTGTCGCTGTCGTCGTCATCCGGTCAACGTCCGGTCGGCGGTGAAGATTCCCGTGCTGGGACATGCGTCGCCCGTCGTGCCGCCCCGTTGTTCTACCCACAGGCGCCCGGTTTGTCACATCTGGCAGCAGATGTCACCCAGCGTTTCTAGTGCTTTAGCGCGCAGTAACGGTCCGCCTTGTGGGCCGAGGGCGTACACTACCCCTCCGCACCCGCGAGGGCTAAATCCGGTCATGAATCGGATTCTGTGTTGTCGGTGTTGTCTGCGTTGTTCCTGTTTCGCCCTGCGCGACGACCGGTGACTGCTCGCCTTCGGGCGAGGGAAGCGCGAAGAACCGCAGGAAATACTGCGCGAGCGGCCCTATGGACAGCGCGTACACCACGGTGCCGACCCCCACGGATCCGCCCAGCGCGAACCCCACCGCCAGCACCGTCACCTCGATCGCGGTCCGCACCAGCCGCACCGAGCGGCCGGTGCGCCGGTGCAGCCCGGTCATCAGTCCGTCCCGCGGGCCGGGCCCGAAGCGCGCCGAGATGTAGAGGCCGGTCGCGACGCCGTTGAGCACCACGGAGAACACCAGCAGGGGGATCCTCAGCGCCAGGGCGTGAAGCTCCGGAATCAGCCACAGTGTGAGATCCACCACCAGGCCGATCACCACCACATTGGACACCGTGCCAAGGCCGGGGCGCTGCCGCAGCGGAATCCACAGCAGCAGCACGGCGGCGCCGACCACGATGGTCACCGTGCCGAAGGACAGCGGGGTGCGCTCGGTGATGCCCTGGTGGAACACGTCCCAGGGGTCGAGTCCCAGCGCGGCGCGCAGCTGGAGCGCCATGCTCACGCCGTACAGCACGAGTCCGGCGTAGAGGTGGACCAGGCGACGGGTGAGCCGGCGGCCGGGGGAGGGGACTGTCGAGGACTTGGAGGGCCGCGGCGACCCGAACAAAGCGGACAAAAATTGCTCCTTGGAGCTGAAGTGGCCTGGCCGGTGGAGGCAGTGGACTGTCGCATGTCACTCTGTAGCCCGGTACCAGGCCAGTTCAATGGCCAATTCCTGAAAGGTGGACCGCAGCTGATGAGTCCGTGGACATCCGCGGTGGGAGCACCCCAGCTGGCCCGTCTGCTCGGGCCGGAGCACACCCGCGACGCCGAGGCCGCGGCCGTCGTCTCGGTGACCGGCGGCCGGCGCGTGCCCGCCTACCGCTCCCTCGCCGACCGCGTACGGCTGCTCGTGCTCGAGGGCCGGGTCCCGGTCGCGGCGCGGCTGCCCGCCGAGCGCGAGCTGGCGACGGCCCTGGGGGTCAGCCGGACCACCGTGGCCGCCGCCTACGAGGCGCTGCGCCACGAGGGCTTTCTGGAGTCCCGGCGCGGATCCGGCAGCTGGACCGCGATGCCCGCCGGGAGCCCGCTGCCCACCCGCGGTCTCGACCCGCTGCCGCCGGAGCTCGCGCGCTCCGTGATCGACCTGGGCTGTGCGGCCCTGCCCGCCCCCGAGCCCTGGCTGACCCGTGCCATGCGCGGCGCCCTGGAGGAGCTCCCGCCGTACGCCCTCACCCACGGCGACTACCCCGCCGGGCTGCCCGCGCTCCGTCAGGCGATCGCGGACCGCTACACCGCCCGCGGCATACCGACCATGCCCGAGCAGATCATGGTGACCACCGGGGCCATGGGCGCCGTGGCCGCCATCTGCCGGCTGGTCGTCCGCCACGGCGAGCGGGTCGCCGTCGAGTCGCCCTCGTACGCGAACATCCTCCAGCTCCTGCGCGAGGCCGGCACCCGGCTGGTCCCCGTGGCCATGGCCCCCGGGCTCGCGGGCTGGGACCTGGCGGCCTGGCGGCAGACGCTGCGCGAGGCCGCGCCGAGCATGGCCTATGTCGTCGCCGACTTCCACAACCCCATCGGCGCGCTGGCCACCGACGAGCAGCGCCGGCAGCTCGTGGACGCGGCGCGCTCGGCCGGGACCGTGCTCGTCGTCGACGAGACCATGGCCGAGCTGCACCTGGACGACGAGGTGGAGCCGCCCCGGCCGGTCTCCGCGTTCGACCCCGGCGGCAGCACCGTGGTCACCGTCGGCTCGGCGAGCAAGTCCTTCTGGGGCGGGCTGCGCATCGGCTGGGTGCGCGCCGCCCCCGACGTCATCCGCAGACTGGTCGCCGCCCGCGCCTACGCGGACATGGGCACCCCGGTCGTCGAACAGCTCGCCGTGGGCTGGCTGCTGGCCACCGGCGGCTGGGACGAGGCGACCGAGCTGCGCCGCGCGCAGGCGCGGGAGAACCGCGACGCGCTCGTCGCCGCCGTCCGGCGCCACCTGCCCGACTGGGAGTTCGCGGTGCCGCATGGCGGGCTCACGCTGTGGGTCCGCACCGGCGGGCTGTCCGGGTCGCGCATCGCGGAGGCGGGCGAGCGGCTCGGGGTGCGGGTCCCCTCCGGGCCCCGCTTCGGGGTCGACGGCGCCTTCGAGGGGTATGTGCGGCTTCCGTTCACGGTCGGCGGCGCGGTCGCGGAGAAGGCGGCCGCCCGCCTCGCGGCCGCGGTGGACCTGGTCACGAGCGGCGCCGTGGTCGAGTCCCAGGTCCCGCGCGGCTACGTGGCCTGAACCGGCAGCGGCTCCTCGCCGTCCGCACGCTCGCCGGCGGGCCGGATCGCCTTCGCCTTCGCCATGTCGACCCGCCCCGGCGCCTCGACCCGTTCTGATGCCTCCGGTGGGGCCTGGGGCGCGGCCTCCTGCGGCGCCTCCGGTTCCGGCAGCAGCCCGAGCACCGTCTGCCGCTGCTCCTCGGTCGTCGCCTCGTCGTACGGATCGGGGGTGGCCGGCACCTGGAGCCGGTGCACCGGGCCCGCGCCGAGCCGTGCGTAGCCGCGGCCCGGGGGCACCTCGGGCGTCGGCGTGGTGTGCGGCGGCGCGCCGAGCACGGCGCGGATCTGCTCGGCGGAGGCGGGCCCCAGCACGACCCGGGCCCGGGTGTGGGTCCGCACGGCCTCGTCGAGCGCGTCCGCGACGTCGAGGTGGTCGGCCACCACCACCCGCACCTGGGCCGCCCGCCCGTGCCGCAGCGGCACCTGGAGCAGCTCCTGCGGATCGCGGCGGCCCTCGGCCGCGGCGAGATGGCTGAGCACGGTCGGCCGGTCGAGGATCAGCCACAGCGGGCGGAGGATGTCCCGCGGCGGCGGGTGGCCCAGCTGGCGGGCGCGGTTCGCCGCGATCAGCCGCCGCTCCGTCTCGTGCGCCGCCCACTCCAGCGTGGCCAGCGTCCCGGCGAGCCCGCACTCGATGCCCAGCACCCCGGCCCGGCCGCCCAGGAACGCGTACTCGCTGGTGCCGCTGCCGTCGACCACCAGCACCTGACCGTGGCACAGCGCCTGGAGCGCGAGGGATCGCAGCAGGGTCGTGGTGCCGCTCCCGGGCGCGCCGAGCGCCAGCAGATGCGGCTCGGTCGACCGCGGCCCGGTGCGCCACACCACCGGCGGGGCGTCCCGGCGGACCTCGTCCGCCGGGTCGTCGGCCGACTCCGTGACGGGCAGCGTGCGCTGCACCGAGGAGGCGTCGGTGAAGCCGAGCACGGTCTCGCCTGGCGTGGTCACGAAGCGCTGTGCGCCGATCGCGGTGGACAGGGCGGGCAGCACGGTCAGCGTCAGGTGGTTGGCCTCCTCGTCCCACTCGAAGAAGTACTCCCGGCCGCGCCCCGACTTGGCGTACAGCAGCTGCTCGACGCGGGCGCGGGCCTCCGCGTCGCCGTCGGCGAAGTACGCGGGGTAGCGCAGCCTCAGCCGGGTCGGCCGGCCGTTCTCGTCGAACTCGAAGGAGTCGAAGGCGCCGGCCCAGTCCCCGCCGTGCGCGTACAGCGGGCTGGGGTCCTCGGGCGCCGAGAAGTACGGCACCAGGGCCTCGTACAGGATCCGCAGACGCTCCTGGCCGGCCTCGCCGGGCCCCTGATCCCGCACCGGGCCCTTCCGCCCGGCCCAGAACGCCGCCCCCATCAGGCCCACGGCCGACAGCGTCGGGCCGTACGGCAGGAGGGCGATGCCCAGCACGCAGGTGGCCGAAAGAAAGAGCGCGGGCCCGCGGCGCTCCTTCGGGGTCTGCGCCCATCTGCGCCGGCCGCCGGCGGCCAAGGCGCGCAGCCCGCGGCAGAGCGCGATCAGCGGGTGCAGCACATCGGCGGCGCCGTCACCGGCGGCCCGGGCGAACCCGCGGACCCGGGCGGCGCCGGTGAGCAGGGGAAATCCCCGGCCCTGGCCGAGCCCGAGCCCGCCGGCGCGGACGCGGGCCCGGGCCCGGGCGAGCGGGCCGCCGCCGGTGAGGACTCGGGGGAGCGGTTGCCTGCGCACGTCAGAACTTGATCCCGCCCAGCAGGTTGGCCAGGCTGGTGCCGCCGGCCTTGATGCTCGGGGCGATCGCGGTGCTCGCGAGGTAGAAGCCGAAAAGGGCGCAGATGACGGCGTGCGTCGCCTTGAGGCCGTCCTTGCGGAAGAACACGAAGACGACGACACCGAGCAGTAGGACGCCGGAAATGGACAGGATCATCACGGTCTCCTGGCTGATGGGGGACGGTCACCATGAGTACTTCCAGGATTACTTCAGGTACCCACTCGGCAAAAGGTGCAAATGGGTGGATTATCGGTGTATTCACTGGTCTGGACGCGGTCGGCGTCCTGTGAAGCCGGAGGCGAGGCGTCATGAGCGACCAGAACCGCGAGGCCGAGCCGGCCCACGACCCGGAGGTGCTGCAGCTCGCCGCCAAGGTCTTCGACCTGGCCCGGCGCGGTGACACCGACACGCTCGCCGCCTATGTGGACGCGGGTGTCCCGGCCAACCTGACCAACGACAAGGGGGACTCGCTCCTCATGCTCGCGGCCTGCCACGGGCACGCCGCGACCGTCTCCGCCCTGTTGCGCCGCGGCGCCGACCCCAACCGCCCCAGCGGGCGCGGCCAGACGCCGATCGCGGGCGCCGCGTCCAAAGGTGAGGAGGAGGTGCTCCGGGTGCTGCTCGCCCATGGCGCCGATCCGCGGGCGGGCTCACCCTCGGCGGTCGAGGCGGCGCGCATGTCCGGGCGGCGGGATCTGCTCGCGCTGTTCGGCGTGGCCGAGTGAGCCGAAGGCCCGGGGTCTGCCCGCCCCTGTTCGTTCGACTTCTGTCCGTGTGAGGCGTCGCGGACGCCGTAACGTCTCGAATTCTTTGAAGCGAATGGTCCAGACTATTGACATGCCTTGAACAAGGCTCGGCATGATGTCCTCACCGCGCACCCTTCCCGACGGGCCACCGCACGCGCCCGCCCCCCACACAGGAAGGCCATCGCTTCATGAGGAAAACCCTGCGCATCGCCATGACCGGCCTGCTCACGGCGGCCGCCCTCGCGGCCGCCCCCTGGCCGGCCCCCGCCGCCGAGGCCCGCCCGGCGGCCGTCGCCGCCACCTTCACCGACAACTTCGACGGGCCGGCGGGCGGCGCCGTCGACGGCTCCAAATGGGGCTACGAGACGGGCGACAACGTCAACAACCACGAGCGCCAGTACTACACGGACGGCACCAAGAACGCCGCGCTCGACGGTCAGGGCAACCTGGTGATCACCGCCCGCAAGGAGAACCCGGCCAACTACAACTGCTGGTACGGCCGGTGCGAGTACACCTCCGCCCGGCTCTCCACCGCACGCACCTTCACCTCCACATACGGCCATGTCGAGGCCCGCATCAAGGTGCCCCGGGGGCAGGGCATGTGGCCGGCCTTCTGGATGCTCGGCAGTGACATCGGCAGCGCCGGATGGCCCAACTGCGGCGAGATCGACGTCATGGAGAACGTCGGCTACGAGCCCAGCACCGTGCACGGCACCATCCACGGCCCCGGCTACTCCGGCTCGGGCGGCATAGGCGCCGGCTACACCCTGCCGAACGGGCAGAAGTTCGCCGACGGCTTCCACACCTTCGCGGTCGACTGGTCGCCCAACAAGATCACCTGGTCCGTGGACGGCAATGTCTACCAGACCCGCACCCCGGCCGATCTGAACGGCAACCGCTGGGTGTTCGACCACTCCTTCTACCTCATCCTCAACCTCGCGGTCGGCGGCTACTGGCCCGGCGACCCGGACGGCTCGACCACCTTCCCGCAGCAGCTGGTGGTCGACTACGTCAAGGTCACCGGCGGCAACTGACGCCCCAGGGACACGGTGACGCGGTGACGTCGGCGCCCGGCCACGGCCGGGCGCCGACGCCTTTCCGACGCCCTTCCGCGGAGAGCCGACGGAACCTCCGCCTCCGTACGCTTGACCCTCTCACCGTGTGAGGCCCTGGACTGGAAGGCGTCATGTTCAGCATCGGAGAGTTCGCCAAGCACGGACGGGTGTCGGTCCGCATGTTGCGTCACTACGACGCCATCGGGCTGCTGCGCCCCGTCCACACCGACCCGGCCAGCGGGTACCGCCACTACGAAGCCGGGCAGCTCGCCCGGCTCAACCGCGTCATCGCGCTCAAGGACCTGGGCTTCACACTCCAGCAGGTCAAAGCGCTCCTCGACGACGACATCGGCACCGAGGAGCTGCGCGGGATGCTGCGGCTGCGCCGCATGGAGCTGGAATCGGCCGTCGCGGAGGCGGCGGCCCGGCTGGCCCAGGTGGAGGCGAGGCTCCGGACCATTGAGAACGAGGGACGCATGCCCACCGAAGACATTGTGATCAAGAGCCTGCCGCCGCTCCGCCTGGCCGAGCTGACCGCCACCGCGGCGAGCTTCGAGCCGGGGGAGATCGGCCCCGCCGTCGGCCCGCTGTTCGGCCGGCTGTGCGCTCTGCTGGACGCCGCGGGGGTGACTCCCACGGGCCCCGGGCTCGCCTACTACGAGGACGCGCCGGAGGGCGGCGGGGCGATCACCGTGCACGCCGGGTTTCCGGTCGGCGCCCAGGTGAGCGCGGGGGAGGAGGTCCGGATCGTCCAACTGCCCGGCGTCGAGCGCGCCGCCACCGTCGTGCACCGGGGCCCCATGGACGACGTGGTGCCCACCGCCCAGGCGCTGGGGCGGTGGATCGACGCCAACGGCTACCGCTCGGCGGGATACCCGCGCGAAGTCTCCCTCCACTGCCCCGATGACCGCGCCCAGTGGGTGACCGAGCTTCAGGAGCCGATCGTCCAGACCGGCTGAGGCCCCGGTCCGGAGGCCCGGTCGGACCGGGCCTCCGGACATGCCAAGATCGCAGGCATGACGGCACAGCACGCACCGGAAACGATCCTCGCCGGGCTGGACGACGAGGTCTGGCCCGCCATCGGCTTCTCCCGCGGCACCGCCGCCGACCCCGCCGGGACGCTGCGCTCCCTGGTCTCGGCGGACGACGAGAATGTCCGCGAGGACGCGCTCGGGTCCTTCTGGGGGGCGCTGCGCTCCCGCGTCCCCGCCTACCCCGCGACCGCGCAGGTCGTCCCGTACCTGGCCCGGGCCTGCGCGGCCGGGATCCACCAGGAGGCGCTGCTCGAGCTCCTGCACAGCGTCGCACGCGGCGAGGACCAGCCCCGCAACGACCAGGACGAACTCACGGCCGCCGTCGCCGCGCAGGTGCCGCTGCTGCTGCCCCTCCTCGCGCACGACGACCAGGACATCAAGCGCTGGCTGATCCGCATCGTCCTGCGCTCCGGCCGGTCCCCCGAGACCGCAGAGGCGATACGGGCCCGCTGGGCGGAGGAGTCCGATCCCGCGCTGTGCTCCGCCCTGCTGTCGGCCTGCCGCATCGCCGGCCCGGACGTCGCGGCGGAGATCGCCGCGGGCGAGCTCGGCCCCGACCGGGACCCCGAGATCCGGCTGGTGGCCGCCCTCAACCTGGTGCGCGACGGGGCCTCCTGGACGGACGAGCTGGAGGCCGCCGCCATCACTTGGGCGCGGCAGGGCAGCGAGGCCGAGCCGGTCGAGCGGTGGTTCGACATGGACTCCGTCGACTGGAAGGACACCGACCCCGACGACCAGTCCTTCGAGCTGCTGCTCCAGCTGCTCGCCGACCGCGGAGAGCTCCCCGTGGCCCTCCGTCTGCTGGACGCCGTCCTGGCAGCCGAGGGCCCCGGCGCCGGTACGCGCGGCCGCCGGGCGCTGGCCGCCATCGAGCCGCTGTGCGTCCAGTTCCGTGCCGCCCCGGCGCTGCTGGCCCCGCGCCTGGCGTCCCTGGTGACGCATCAGGACCTGGTCGTGGCCGGGACGGCCATCGAGCAGCTGCGGCGCCTGGGCGAGGAGGGCCGCCCCGCCGCAGACGCGCTGCTGACCCACGCCTCGGGCGAGCGGGTCGCCGAGGCGGAGGACGAGTTCGACGCCGAGGACGCCGATGAAGTGGCCGACAACGCCCTCGCGGCGCTCGTCGACCTGGGCGACCCCAGGGCCGTGCCGCTGCTCGCCCGCGATCTGCCGCACCGCAAGGAGGCCCTGGAGACCGCCGCCGGCATCTCGCCCTCGAGCCGCCACGACAAGCCGTCGGTGCCCTTCGACCCCCGGCTCCTGGACGCCGCCCGCGACCTGATCCGCCATCCGGACAGCCGGAACTACAGCGCGCCCTGGTATCTGTGCACCCTGCTGGCGTCCTGGGGACCACAGGCGGCCCCTGCCCTCCCGGAGCTGTACACCCTGCTGCCCAAGGAGCGCCAGTACGCCCCGGACGCGGTGGCCGCCGCCGCGGCGGGCACCGAGGCCGCTGCCGAGGCAGCGGACCGGCTGCGCGAGGCAGCCGAGGACGCCTCCGTCTACGACCGCATGCCCGCCGCCGAGGCCCTGCACCGGCTCACCGGCGACATCGCGCAGTTGGTCGAGGCGATCCGCCCCGGCCTCGACGACATCCTCTACAGTCAGCGCGACGCGATGGACCGGGCCGGGCGGCTCGGGCCGGCCGGCGAGCCGCTGCTGCCCCGACTGCGGGAGCTGCTGGTGCCCGGCGAGGAGTGGGGCCTGGACGACTGTCTGACGGCCGCGTCCGCCGTCAGGGCGATCGCCGGCGAGTCGGCGGCGGACGAGCTGATCCCGGTCCTGGCCCAGGGCCTGGAGAGCCAGTACCCCGTGATCCGGGCGTCGGCGGTCGGCGTGGCCTCCCGGCTGGGCGCGGGCGCCGCGCCCCTGGCCGAGCGGATCGCGCCGCTGCTGGAGTCCCTGAAGACCTTCCTGCCCGCCGCGCGCGCCCTGCTGGCCATCCCCGGGGCCGTGGGGCCCGAAGGGGTGGTCGACCGCGAGGAGCTGACCGAGGCCCTGCTCGCGGCCGTCGACTCCGCCCGTGACCCCGGGACGGCGATCGACCTGCTGCGCGACCTCGGCGGCGGCAGCCTCCCCGCCGCCGTCGTGGACCGGCTGCGTGAGTCGCTGACCGCCGAACGCCGCCCGCCCCTGAGCGGGTTCGACCTTCACCGGGTCAGCACCGACCGACAGCGCAGGGCCGCCCTGCGGGCCGCCCTGGGCGAGTAGCTTTCCGGCCGCCGAGTAGCCTCGCTCCATGGATATCGGTGATGTCGTCGAGGACTTCGAACTGCCGGACGAGACCGGCGCCGCCCGCACACTGAGCGGGCTGCTCGAGAACGGCCCCGTGGTGCTGTTCTTCTATCCCGCGGCCTTCACCCCCGGCTGCACGAAAGAGGCCTGTCACTTCCGGGACATCGCGGGGGAGTTCAAGGCGCTCGGCGCCCAGCCGGTCGGGGTGAGCGCGGACTCGGTGGACAAGCAGGCGGAGTTCGCCCGTACGCACTCCTTCGGCTATCCGCTGCTGTCCGATCCGGAGGGGACCGTACGGGAGCGGTTCGGGGTCAGGCGTGGCATCTCGGCCGTCCCCACCAAGCGGGTCACCTTCGTGATCGACACCGACCGGCGGGTGCTGGAGATCGTCAAGAGCGAGTTCCGGATGAGCGTGCACGCGGACAAGGCGCTCGAGGCGCTGCGGAACAGGGCGGCGTAACGGGACGTGGACAGACGCCCAGGGGGCGCGCGGGTGATGACCCGCGCGCCCCCTGCGCATGTGCCCGACGCCGGGGAAACCACGTGCCGGCACGGTGCGCGGCGCCGCGTGACCCCCTCCGTCGTGCGGCGCCGGCCCCTCCTAGATGCTCGAGAAGGTGAAGGAGAACTCCGCGGGCGCGGCGTCGAGGCGGTACTGCGGGAGCACCCCGGGCCCGCACGACTGGCTGCCGATGCCCTGCTGGCCGTGGTCGAGGTTGACCCACACCGTGTCCGCCGAGGGGGACAGGTCCGGCGTGTGCTCGGCCGCGTCCAGCTGCTCCGTCGTCCAGCGCCGCGCCGTGAACCAGAACGGCGGCGCGCCCTCGACCGCGATCCCGGCCCCGTCCTCGCCGGTCAGCCGCGCCCAGCGGACGTCGGCGCGGGCGCCGTTCTCCTGCGGCCGGACGTACGGCGTCTGCATGTCGTCGACCGACAGCGCCCACCGGCCGATCCGGGAGGCGGCGTGGGTGTCCGGGTACGCCTCGCCGGGGCCGCCGCCGAACCACTCGGCCCGGCCCAGCGACGCGGGGACGCCGAGCCGTACGCCCAGGCGCGGCAGCGGGCAGGTCCACTCGCCCAGCGGGGTGACGGAGACGTTCAGGCGCAGCCGGTCCGCGTCGGCGGTCCAGCGGTAGACGGCCTCGAAGCCGACGTCGGTGGCCGCGGGGGCGACGCGGGTGCGCACGGTCAGCGCGTCGTCCGCCGACTCCACCGCGTCGACGCGGTGGTGGAGCCGGTGCAGGCCGAGCTGACGCCAGATCAGGCCGTAGCGCTCGTCGGGCTGCCAGGACGCGCCGTTGTCGTTGTCGGTGGGCGCGCGCCACAGGTCGAGCCGGGGCCCGGTGACCGCGAGGCCCCCCAGGGAGACCAGCGCGCCGGTGGCCGGGTCGAAGCTGCCCGGGCCCAGCACGATCGCGCCGTCCTCGCGGCGCGGCGCGAGCGCGGCTTCCGCGACAGCGGTTCCCGTGGTGGGTGAGGTGGCCGGGATCTGCCCCCACGCCACCTCGTGGCCCGCCTCCGCCCACGCGGTGTCGGCCGCGAGTCGCGCCCGTACGGTCCACAGCGCCTCGCCGCCGGCGTCCGCCGCCGGCCGGTCGGGCAGCTTGAGGTCGGCGAACTCGCCCGGGGCCAGCGGCGGAACCGCCAGCTCGCCGCTCTCGAACGCCATCCCCTCGACCTCGTAGGCCCAGGAGAACGCCAGGTGGGAGAGGTCGGCGAAGTCGTGGGTGTTGGTCACCCGGACCGTGCCCGCCGCGCCGTCGCCCTCGATCCGGACCGGTTCGATGACCTTCTTGTACTCGATCAGACCGGGGGACGGGGTGCGGTCGGGGAAGATCAGGCCGTCGCAGACGAAGTTGCCGTCGTGCAGCTCCTCGCCGAAGTCCCCGCCGTACCCGTAGAAGAGCTCGCCCTCGGCGGTGCGCTTGGCGATGCCGTGGTCGATCCACTCCCAGACGAAGCCGCCCTGGCAGCGCTCGTGCGCCTCGAACAGGCGCTGGTAGTCGCTGAGTCCGCCCGGCCCGTTGCCCATGGCGTGCGCGTACTCGCAGAGGACGAAGGGGAGCCCGCGGCGCTTGGCGTCCAGCTCGGCGTCCGCCCAGGGGGCCTCGGTCCGCTGCCCGATCTGGCCGACCTCCTCGTGCGAGGCGTACATCCGCGAGTAGACGTCCGTGTCGGCGCAGGACATGTCGCCCTCGTAGTGGATCACGCGCGAGGGGTCGCGCTCGCGGATCCAGTCGGCCATGGCGGTCAGCCCGCGGCCGGTGCCGCACTCGTTGCCCAGCGACCACATCACCACCGACGCGTGGTTCTTGTCGCGCTCGACCATCCGGCGGGCCCGGTCCACCAGCGCCGGGGTCCAGCGGTCGTCGTCGACCGGATTGCCGCGCCAGCCGAGGTCGACGAAGCCGTGGGTCTCCAGGTCGCACTCGTCGATCACCCACAGGCCCAGCTCGTCGCACAGGTCGAGGAGGGCGGGGTGCGGCGGGTAGTGGCTGGTGCGTACGGCGTTGATGTTGTGCCGCTTCATCAGCACCAGGTCCTGGCGCATGGTGTCCAGGTCCACCGTGCGGCCGGTCTCGGGGTGGAACTCATGCCGGTTGACCCCGCGGAACAGCACCCGCTTGCCGTTGACCTTGATCACGCCGTCCTCGACGACGACCGTACGGAAGCCCACCCGCAGCGCCACCCGCTCGCCGCCGGTGGCGAGCGTGGCGTCGTACAGCCGCGGGGTCTCGGCCGTCCACGGCTCGACGGCCACGGTCGCGCTCTCGCCGGTGGCCAGGTCGAGGCCCAGCTCCGGCACGGTGACCCGGCCGCCGGGCTCGGCGTCGACCCGCAGCGTGCCCTCGCCCGAGGCGTGGTCGTACGATGCGTGCACGAAGAAGTCGGTGACCGCGTCGGCGGGACGGTGCTCCAGGGTCACCTCGCGGAAGATCCCGGGCAGCCACCACTGGTCCTGGTCCTCCAGGTAACTGCCCGAGGACCACTGGTGGACACGCACGGCCAGCACATTGCCGCGCGGTCGCAGCAGCTCGCCCACCGCGAACTCGTGCGGCAGCCGGCTGCCCTTGAAGACGCCCAGCTCCTGCCCGTTCAGCCAGACCCGGGCGCAGGACTCCACACCCTCGAACCGCAGCACGGCCCCGCCCTCGGCGGGCCAGTCCTCGGGCAGGTCGAAGACGCGGCGGTGGTCGCCGGTCGGGTTCTCGTTCGGCACGCGGGGCGGGTCGACCGGGAACGGGTACAGCACATTGGTGTAGATGGGCGCGCCATGGCCCTGGAGTACCCAGTGGCCCGGCACGGCGAGCGTGCCCCAGCCGGAGGCGTCGTAGTCGGGGCGGGCGAAGGACTCGTCCTCGGCGGTGGCGGTCGGCGACAGCCGGAAGGCCCAGTCGCCGCCCAGGCTCAGCCGCGCGGCGTCGGACCCGGGGGCCCAGGCGCGGGGCGGCAGCCCTCCGCTGCCCGGGGACACGTCCTCGTAGTACGGCAGTTGGGCGTCGGGGGTGGTGCTCATCGGTCTCCTCGGTCTGCGGTGAGGGATCTGCGTGGGAGGGGATCGGTCGGCGCGCGCCCCAGAGGCCCGAGCGCGCGTCGGCCCGAGCGCTTGGCCCGGGCCGCCAGCACGGGACGTTAACGAGGGGCGAGAGACTTTTGCAAGGGGTTGGACGAAGTCTGTTGCAAGCGCTTGCCGAGGTGTGGGGGGTGGGGTGCGGGCGTCAGGACGTGCGGAGGTGCTTCGACCGCATGGCCGCCAGCGAGCTCTCCAGGGCGAACGTCGCGGCCCCGAGGCTCACGGGGTTGGACGGGATCGGGCACAGCACGATCTCGACGCTCTCGAACGGGCGGCGCAGCGCGCGCCGCGCCACCGCCTCGCGCACCTCGGCCAGCAGCGGCTCACCCAGCGCGGCCGCCACCCAGCTGCTGAGCACGATCACCTCCGGGTTGAGCAGATTGACCAGATCGGCCAGGGCCGCCCCGAGATAGCGGGCGGTCTCCCGGACCACCTGAACGGCCACCGGATCGCCGTCGGCCAGCGCCCGGCCGAGCGCCTCGATGGTGGCGGTCTGGTCGTCCGGGCGCAGCAGCGGGCTGCCGGGGCTCAGCTCGCGCAGGGTGCGCATGATGGCGGGGGCGCCCACGTATGTCTCCACGCACCCGTGGTTGCCGCAGTGGCACGGCCGACCGTCCAGGACCAGGGTGGTGTGCCCCCACTCGCCCGCGCTGTTGGTCACCCCCCGGTGCAGCGCGCCGCCCAGCGCGAGCCCGGCCCCCACGCCCGTACCCAGGTTGACCACCACCGCGTCACCGCGCCCGCGCGCCGCGCCGAACCACTGCTCGGCGACGGTGCTGGCGCGCAGCGGGTTGTCGAGGTGGAGCGGGTAGGGGAGGTGTTCGGCCAGCAGGCCCAGCAGCGGGACGTCGTGCCAGTTCCAGTTGGCGGCGTAGACGGACACCCCGCCCTCGCGGTCCACCTGCCCCGGCATGCTGACCCCGACCCCCAGCACCCGGTCCGCCGCCACCGCCGACCGCTCCACGACACCGGCCACCGCGGCGGCGATGCGCTCCACGAGCCGCGCCGCGTCCCGCTCGTCCGGGCGCAGCTCCTCGTCGGCGCGGGCCAGCACGGTCAGGGCCAGGTCGAACAGCTCGACATGAACATAGGTCTCGGCCACGTCCACCCCGATCAGCGCGCCGCCGGAGGCGTTGACGGCGACCAGACCGCGCGGCCGGCCGCCGTCCGAGTCCTCGAAACCGACCTCCACCAGCATGCCGAAGTCCAGCAGCTCGCCCACGAGAGTGGCCACCGTGGCCAGGCTCAGGCCGGTCGCGGCGGCCAGCTGCTGCCGGGAGACGGGGGATTCGGCGATGATGTGGCGCAGCACGTCATAGCGGTTCGCGGTGCGGATGTCGCGGGACGTGCGCTTCAACGCCGGGTCCTCCGTGCTCGGTGGTGCGGCCCGTATGACGCGGCGCCACATTAGGCCGCGCGCCGCATCAGGACAACCCCTTCGCGCAACCCCTGTACGAAGCGTCGGCCCCGGCCGGGTGGCCTTTCCCCTACCCGCCCCTTCCCGAACCGGGGGCAAGCCCCCAGACCCCCGGGACGCCCTGCGGGCGTGTCCTCAAGCGCCGGACGGGCTGGCTGTGCTTGCCCTCGTGGGGAAAGGCCCGCCGCAGGCGCCGTCAGCCGTGGGACGCGAGGACGTCCCGGACGACCGGGCCCGCCGCGTCGCCACCGTGGCCGCCCTGCGTTACCACGGCCGCCGCCGCCATGTCGTTCCGGTACGCCGTGAACCACGCGTTCGTGGTCGGCTGCCCGTCGATCTCGGCGGAGCCCGTCTTCGCCCCGACGTCCCCGGTGAGCCCGGCCATCGCGCGGGCCGCCGTGCCGCTCGTGGCGGTGAGCCGCATCATGCTCTTGAGCTGCTGGACCGCCGCCGGGCTCAGACTGCGCTCCGCTGTCGCCTTCTTCTCGCTGATCAGGGACCGCGGTACGATGACCGGCTGCCGGAACGTGCCGGTTTGGGCGGTGGCCGCAACCGAGGCCACGGTGAGCGGATTCATCTGCACCTTGCCCTGCCCGATCAGCGCGGCGGCCTTGTCGTCCCCGCCGCCCGTCGGGACCGAGCCGTCGAAGGTCTCCACCCCCACATGCCAGGAGAGCCCGATCCCGAACACTTCCCGCGCCTCGTCCGCGACGGCGCCGTCGGACAGATCGCCGGCCAGCGAGACGAAGGCGGTGTTGCAGGAGGCGGCGAAGTCCTGCGCGAAGGTGGCGGCCGGATTCTCGCTGTCCTCGACGTTGTGGAAGGTCATGCCCTGCTGGTACGAGATCGTCTTGGGGCAGGGCACCGCCCGGCCCGGCGTGACCTCACCGGACTCCAGCAGCGCCGCCGATGTGACGATCTTGAACGTCGACCCGGGCGCGGTGGCGCCCTGGAAGGCCGGATTGAACTCCGTACGGTCGGAGTTGGCCACCGCGAGCACCTCGCCCGTGCTGGGCTTGAGCGCGACCACCGAGGCGCCCGTGCGCTTCGCGACCGCCTCCTCGGCGCGGCTCTGCACCCGCGCGTCGAGCGTGGTGTGCAGGGTGCCCCGCTTGCCCTTGGACACCACATGGAGCGTGGTCGCGGGCTTGCCGCTCGCGCCCGCCGCCCACACCTCGATCCGGCCGCTGGCCCCCGTGGCGGCGCCGTATCTCTTGCGGAGTTGGGTCAGCACCGGGCCGAGTGAGGGGTAGTGGTCCTCCGTCAGCTCCTGGCCGTCGCGGTCCACCACCTTGACCGACACCGTCTCGGCGAGGCCCGTCCGCAGGGCCGGGCGCTCGGCCGTCAGCTTCGGGTGCAGCACGGCGGGTGTCCAGTCGACGAGCGGGCGGCCGGTCGTCCTGCCGCGCACCACCGTCAGCTCCGAGGCATAGGTCCAGGTGGAGCGGGTGCCCTGGTATGAGATGTCGGCCGTGACGTCGAACGGCACCTGAGTGCCCTGCGCCCGGCCCGCCTTGAGTGTCAGCTTCGACACATGGCCGTCCTTGCGGTAGCCGCTCAGCGCGGCCACGGCGGACGCGGCGTCGTTGGTGAGCTGCGAGGCCCGTAGATCGTTCCGGTCCGCCCAGGCGGCGAGGAAGTCATGGGCGGTCGTCCGCACTTCGGACGCGGTCACCGGGCCGTCGTGGCCCGGACTTTCGTTGCCCCCGGTGAGCCCGGTGTACAGGTTGTACGCGCCGAGGCCCGCGACGCCCACGACCGCGACGGCTGTCACACCGAGCATGACTCTTCCCGCTGTGCGCATGGCGTGGTCATTCCCCCCATGATCCCCCGTGATGAGTTGGCGCCCTGCCGCTCCACCCCCGCGTCAAGCGGCAGGGCGCACAACGAGTTCACAACCTATGGACGGTGATGCTCCATCACAAGGGGTACTTCAGGCCACTAGCGCAGGGCGTGACCCGCGACACGCTCCCGGCGCGCCGCAGCGGCTCACGCCGCCTGCCCGACCTCTCCCCGCAGCGCCCGGGTGTAGTCCTTCAGCAACCGACCGTATTCGGCCCGCTCCTGGGGGCCCAGCGCCCGGCCGGCGCGCGCGAGCAGAAACACCCGGATCGCCTCGTTCGCCTGGTCGGTCGAGGTGGTGAGTAAAGCGGGTTCGTGGTGAGTAGGAGTCGGACGCATGGGGATCAGAGTACGGGCAGCCACTGACAACGGCACCGGTGCAAACCGCTCAAGAGTGCTGTTACCGCGGGTATGTGAGCAAGGCCGCATCCGCCGCGCATCCTCTTGTGGTGTGAACGTGTGGCTCACTCGTGCGGTCTGCTCGTGTGGTTTCAGCTCTCGACCAGCACGACCTCCAGTGTCCGCGGGCCGTGCACCCCCTCCACCCGGTCCAGCTCGATGTCGCTCGTCGCGGACGGACCCGAGATCCAGGTCAGCGGGCGCGCCGGATCGAGCCGCTCAAGGGCCTGCGGTACCGAGTCCACGACCTGCTCGGGCACCCGGATGACACAGATGTGGTGGTCGGGCACCAGCGTGATGCGACGGCGCCCCTGGTCCGGGCCCGCGTCCAGCACCACCGTCCCCGTCTCCGCCACCGCCACCGCGCAGCCCGTGACCACACTGGAGACCGCGTCCAGATCGTGCGGGGTCAGCTCCGGCGTGTCCGCGATCCGCTCCACCCGCTGCGCGTCGACGGCCGACAGCCACGCGTCGGGCAGCCCGGGCGGCAGGACCACGCTGGTCGCGCCGCGTCCGTCCAGCAGCCGGGCGATCAGGCCCGGGAGCCCCTTCGGGTCCGTACGGTGCACGATCGCCCGGTAGTCGGCCAGGTTCTCCGCGAGCAGATCCACGGTCTGCGCAGTGGTCCGGTCCCCGTGCGCCCGCAGATAGCCGCGGTCCACGGGGGCGTCGGAGGGGCGCTCGGTCCGGGGGACGTCCGCCAGCGCGCGGCGGACACGGGCCAGCACCAGGTCTCGCCTGCTCACGTTGTCCTCTTCCCCTCGCCGCTCGTGCCCTCGTCGCCGCGTGTTCTGCGCCACCAGTCCCGGAACGGCTCGGCCGGCACCTCCGGCAGCTCCCGGGTGTCCGTCCACGCCCGCCCCGGCCCCGGCAGCCGGCGCGGATGGAAGCGGCGGGTACGGGAGGCCAGGCGCTGCCCGGCGCGCAGCACACCCGGGTGGTCCAGGGCCCAGCGCGCCGCCCGCATCGCGGCCCGCTCCGCGGCGTGGCCCTTCGCCGGTTTGATGACCGTCCGCGTCCCGTGCACCGACACCGGGCCGCCCTCGACCACCCGTTCGCGCAGATGGACCAGGATCTCCGGGATGTCGATCGCCACCGGACACACCTCGTAACACGCGCCGCACAGCGACGAGGCGTACGGCAGCGAGGCGTCAAGCTCGCTCTGGGTGCCACGCAGCTGCGGCGTGAGGATCGCCCCGATCGGCCCCGGGTACGCCGACCCGTAGGCATGGCCGCCCGCCCGCTCGTACACCGGGCACACATTGAGACACGCCGAGCAGCGGATGCAGCGCAGCGCCTGCCGCCCCACGGTGTCCGCGAGCGTGTCCGTGCGCCCGTTGTCGAGCAGCACCAGATGGAAGACGCGCGGGCCGTCGCCGTCGGTGGTGCCCGTCCAGGTGGACGTGTACGGGTTCATCCGCTCCGCCGTCGAGGAGCGCGGGAGCAACTGGAGGAACACCTCCAGGTCCTGCCACGTCGGCACCACCTTCTCGATGCCGACGACGGAGATCAGCGTCTCGGGCAGCGTGAGACACATCCGGCCGTTGCCCTCGGACTCGACCACGACCAGCGTGCCGGACTCCGCCACCATGAAGTTGGCGCCCGAGATCCCGACCTTCGCGTTCAGGAACTTCTCGCGCAGATGCAGCCGCGCCGCCTCCGCCAGATCGGCCGGGGCGTCCGTCAGCCCCTCCGGCGCGGGGCGGCCCCAGCGGGCCATCTGGTCGGTGAAGATGTCCCGGATCTCGGTGCGGTTGCGGTGGATCGCGGGCACCAGGATGTGTGACGGCAGATCGTCGCCGAGCTGCACGATCAGCTCGGCCAGATCGGTCTCGTACGCGCGGATGCCCGCCGTGGCGAGCGCGTCGTTCAGCCCGATCTCCTGCGTGGCCATCGACTTGACCTTGACGACCTCGCGCTCGCCGGTGGCCCGGACCAGCTCGGTGACGATCCGGTTCGCCTCGTCCGCGTCCGCCGCCCAGTGCACCTGGCCGCCCGCCGCGGTCACGGCGCTCTCCAACTGCTCCAGGTAGTGGTCGAGATGGCGCAGCGTACGGTCCTTGATCGCCGCACCCGCGGCGCGCAGCCCGCCCCAGTCGTCCAGCTCCGCGACGGCCTTGGCGCGCTTGGCGCGGATGGTGTGCGTGGCGTGCCGCAGATTGGCGCGCAGCTGCGTGTTCTTCGTCGAGACCGCGGCCGCGTCGGGGAAGGCGGGCATGCCCAGATAGGTGCCGGTCACCAGACGTCTCCTTCCGTGCTCGCCAGGATCTCGGCGATATGGATCGGGCGGACCGTCGAGCCCTGCCGGGCGAGCGTCCCGCCGATGTGCATCTGACACGAGTTGTCGACCGTGCACACCGCTTCGGCCCCGGTCGCGGTGATGTTGCGCGCCTTGTCGGCGCCCATCGCGGCCGAGACCGCCGTGTTCTTCACGGCGAACGTGCCGCCGAAGCCGCAGCACTCCTCCGCGCCCGGCAACTCGACCAGCTCAAGACCCTCGACGGCCGACAGCAGCCTGCGCGGCCGGTCGCCCAGGCGCAGCATCCGCAGGCCGTGGCAGGTGGGGTGGTACGTCACGGTGTGCGGGTAGTACGCGCCCACGTCGGTCACCTTGAGGACGTCGGTGATGAACTCGGTGAGTTCGTACGTCTTGGGCACCGCCGCGGCCGCCAGCTCGGTCAGCTCCTGGCCACGGCCCTCGGCGGCCGCCTTCGCCCCGATCCTCGGGTAGTTGTCGCGCACCATGGCGGCGCACGAGCCGGAGGGGGTGACCACGTAGTCGTAGTCCTGGAACGCGGTGGCGTAGCGGCGCACCAAGGGCTCGGTCTGGTGGCGGTAGCCGGTGTTGAACTGCGCCTGCCCGCAGCAGCTCTGCCCCGGCGGGAAGCCGACCTCGACACCCAGCCGTTCGAGGAGGGTGACGACGGCGTGCCCGGTGCGGGGATAGAGCGTGTCGTTGACGCAGGTGATGAAGAGCGCTACGCGCACGGTTCCTCCTCCTGGCCCTCGGCCCGCCCGCCCTCGACGAGGGCGGCCGCCCGGGACCACGCCGCTTGATCACCCGAAGGCTCATACTGCCTCAGCGGCTGGGTGCTGTGAAGCAGCGCACGCAGCTCGGGCAGGCCGCCGGTGACCACGCCCGCGGTCCGGGCCTGGACCAGGACATTGCCGAGCGCCGCGGCCTCCGCCGGGCCCGCGACCACCGGCAGCCCGCAGGCGTCCGCGGTCAGCCGGCACAGCAGCGCGTTGTGCGCGCCGCCGCCGACGATGTGCACGGTGCGCACGGTACGGCCGGACAGGCGCTGGGCGTCCTCGATCGCGCGGCGGTGGGCCAGGGCGAGGGAGTCCAGGACACAACGGGTGGTCTCGGCGGGGGTCCGGGGGACCGGCCGGCCGGTGCGGCGGCAGGCCTCCGCGATCCGGTCGGGCATCCGGTCCGGGGCGATGAACTCGGGGGCTCCGGCGTCGACCACGGAGCGGAGGGGTGCTGCTCGGGCTGCCTCGTCGAGGAGCGTTCGCAGGTCCTGGGGACTGCCTTCGGACTCCCAGGTGCGCAGGCACTCCTGGAGCATCCACAGGCCCATGATGTTGCGCAGATAGCGGACCGTGCCGTCCACGCCGAGTTCGTTGGTGAAGTTGGCGCGCCGGCTCGCCTCGGTGAGGACCGGGGCGTTCAGCTCCAGCCCGGCCAGGGACCAGGTGCCGGTGGCGATGTACGCGAAGTCGGGCGTGGTGGCGGGGACGCCGACGACGGCGGAGGCGGTGTCGTGGGAGCCCACGGCGGTGACGGGGACGGGGCCTTCGAGGCCGGTCGCGGACAGGATCTCCGGGCGCAGCTCTCCCGCCGGGTCGCCGGGGTGGCGGAGAGGCGGGAAGAGCGACAGGTCGATGCCGAGGGTGTCGGCGACGGCGGCGACGGCCCGGGACCAGTCGCGGGTGCGGGGGTCGATCAGCTGGGTGGTGGAGGCGTTGGTCAGCTCGGTGCCCGCCTCGCCCGTCAGCCAGTACGAGATGAGGTCCGGGATGAGGAGCAGGCGGTGCGCGGCGGCGAGGGCCGAGCTGCCCTGGGCGGCGGTCAGCTGGTAGATGGTGTTGAAGGGGAGGTGCTGGAGGCCGGTGGCCGCGTACAGGTCCTCGGGCGGGAGGACGGCGGCGACCTGTTCGGCCGCACCGTCGGTGCGGGTGTCGCGGTAGTGGACGGGGTTGCCCAGCAGCGCGCCGTCGGCGCCGAGGAGGCCGTAGTCGACGGCCCAGCTGTCGATGCCGACGCTGGTCAGGCGGGTGTTCGCGGCCCGGGCGGCCTCGGCCGCGGCGCGCAGGCCGTCCAGGACGCCCCGGTAGAGGGCGAGGATGTCCCAGTGCAGGGTGCCGCCTATGCGGACCGGGTGGTTGGGGAAGCGGTGCACCTCCTGGAGCGAGAGGGCGCCGGGGGCGACCGTGCCGACCATGACGCGGCCGCTGGACGCGCCCAGGTCTACGGCGGCGAAGCTCTGTTTGGGCGGAGTGGGTGGCACGGGATCCTCGTGTGGTGTTGTTGCGGTGCTCGGTACGGGGCGGGGGCGGGGCCTTAAGGGGCTGTCACCCTGGACCGCATATTTACGGCGCCGGTGCCCGGAAGCGTGGGGTGGGCCGGAACTTGGCGCCACACATATGCGTAAGCGTCCAGGGCACCACCCCTGCACCCCCGCCCCCCTCACGTGCGTGTCAGCGCAGGAAGGCCGCCGCGACCCCGGCGTCGACCGGGACGTGCAGACCGGTGGTGTGCGTCAGATCGCCCCCGGTGAGCGCGAAGACCGCGTTCGCCACGTGCTCGGGCAGGACCTCGCGCTTCAGCAGGGTGCGCTGGGCGTAGAACTTGCCCAGCTCTTCCTCGGGGATGCCGTATGTGGCCGCGCGCTGTGCGCCCCAGCCGCCCGCGAAGATTCCTGAGCCCTGTACGACTCCGTCGGGGTTGACTCCGTTGACCCGGATGCCGTGTGCGCCCAGTTCGGCTGCCAGGAGGCGCACCTGGTGGGCCTGGTCGGCCTTGGTGGCGGAGTAGGCGATGTTGTTCGGCCCCGCGAAGACGGAGTTCTTGGAGGCGATGTAGATGACGTCGCCCCCCATGCCCTGGTCGATCATGACCCGGGCCGCTTCGCGGGAGGAGAGGAAGCTGCCGCGCGCCATGATGTCGTGCTGGAGGTCCCAGTCCTTGGCGGTGGTTTCGAGGAGGGGCTTGGAGATGGAGATCCCCGCGTTGTTGACGAGGAGGTCCACGCCTCCGAAGGCCAGGAGCGCTTCTTGGAAGGCTGCGGCGATTTCGTCTTCGGAGGTGATGTCGACGGTGACGGGGACGGCCTTGTCGGGGCCGCCCAGGTCGGCTGCTACGGCCGCGGCGTTCTCCGCGTTGATGTCCGCGACGACCACGCAGGCGCCCTCGGCCACCAGACGTTGCGCGATGGCCTTGCCGATGCCCGAGCCGGCGCCGGTGACCAGGGCGATACGGGTCGCCAGGGGCTTGGGCTTCGGCATCCGCTGAAGCTTGGCCTCCTCCAGCGCCCAGTACTCGATGCGGAACTTCTCGGACTCCTCGATGGGGGAGTACGTCGATACGGCCTCGGCGCCCCGCATCACATTGATCGCGTTGACGTAGAACTCGCCCGCCACCCGGGCCGTCTGCTTGTCCTTGCCGTAGCTGAACATCCCGACACCCGGGATGAGCACGATCGCCGGGTCGGCGCCGCGCATCGCGGGGGAGTCGGGAGTGGCGTGCCGCTCGTAGTACGCCTGGTAGTCCGTGCGGTAGGCGGCGTGCAGCTCCTTGAGACGGGCGATCGTCTCGTCGAGGGGGGCCGTGGGCGGGAGGTCCAGGACCAGGGGGCGGACCTTGGTACGGAGGAAGTGGTCCGGGCAGGAGGTGCCGAGCGCGGCCAGCCGCGGGTGTTCGGCGCGGGAGACGAAGTCGAGGACGGGGGCGCTGTCGTTGTAGTGGCCGACCTGCGGGCGGTCCGTGGAGGCGAGGCCACGGAGGACGGGGGCGAGCGCGGCGGCGCGGGCGCGGCGCTCGGCCTCGGGCAGGGGCTCGTAGCCGGAGATGGCGGGGCCGAAGGGGTCCGCCTTGCCGCGCTCGGCGAGGAACTGCTCGGCGGTGCGGATGATACGGAGCGAGTTGGCCTCGCACTCGTCGGAGGTGTCGCCCCAGGCGGTGATGCCATGACCGCCGAGGATGCAGCCGATGGCCTCGGGGTTGGCCTTCTTGATGGCGGCGATGTCCAGGCCGAGCTGGAACCCGGGGCGGCGCCAGGGAACCCATACGACCTGGTTGCCGAAACACTCCTTGGTGAGCGCCTCGCCGTCGGCGGCACACGCGAGCGCGATGCCGGAGTCAGGGTGCAGATGGTCGACATGGGCGGCGTTGACCAGGCCGTGCATGGCGGTGTCGATGGACGGCGCGGCGCCGCCCTTGCCGTGCAGGCAGAAGTCGAACGCGGCGACCATCTCGTCCTCGCGATCCACCCCTGGGTAGACCTCGGTCAGCGCCCGCAACCGGTCCAGCCGCAGCGCGGCGAGCCCGGCCTCGGTCAGGGTCCCCAGGTCGCCCCCGGAGCCCTTCACCCACATGAGGTCGACATCCTGCCCGGTCACCGGGTCGGTCGCGGTGCCCTTGGCGGAGGTGTTCCCGCCCGCGTAGTTGGTGTTCCGGGGGTCCGCCCCGAGGCGGTGCGATCGCTCCAGCAGGGTGGCCGCTTCGGGGTGCAGTTCTGCGGTCATGTTCTTCCTCTTCGTGTGGTTGATGAAGTCGGCCGATCCCCGCCACGGCGGGGTCGTACATTCCCGGCCAGGTCCGCGCCCGCCCCGCCTGGGGTTCTCCCCGCGGTGGCTCCCAGGGACGGCCCGAAGCCCCCGGTCCCGGCCGGAGCTCTCGTGCCGCCGCCCGCCAGTGGCGGGTCCGGGCAACCAGCCTCCGGTGCGGCGTGCCCCGGTCCCGCCTGGGTTCTCCCGGTGGTGGTTCCGCGGGATGGCGCGGAGCCACCGCCGGGCCTGGCGGTCCCGGCCGGAGCTCTCGTGCCGCCGCTCGCCAGTGGCGGGTCCGGGCAACCAGGCCTCCGGTGCGGCGCGCCCCGGCTCCGCCTGGGGCTCTCCCAGCCAGGGCCGTGGGGCGGAGCCCCCGTGCCTGGCCGGGACGGCGCCCCGGTGGTGGCCGGGGTCCAGGGGCACAGCCCCGCCACATGGACCCGCCTGGGGTTCTCCCGGCGGTGGCTGGGTGCCCGTCCCCGCGCCCGGCCCGCCCGGCCCGTTGGCGGCGGCTCCCCAGCGGCGGTTCGGAGCCCTGGCCGTCGGCCGGAGCCCTCCTGCCACCGCCCGCCGGGGCCGTGGGGCGGAGCCCCCGTGCCTGGCCGGGACGGCGCCCCGGTGATGGCCGGGGTCCAGGGGGCGGAGCCCCATGGTTCGGGAAGGGGCGGGGTGGGGAACAAAGCCCGCCGCCAGGCGCTACGCGCCCCAGCCCGCCTGCGTCCCACCCACCCGCTCCGCCACGATCCGCTCCGCCCACCCGGAGGCCTTGTACGCGGCCATGGGATCGGGGTCGATCCCCAACTCCTCGCGGACCTCCGCGAGCAGCGGCCGCACGTCGGTGTTGTACGCGTCCATCAGCACCGCGTTGGAGCCGAGGACATCGCCGGAGGCCTGGGCGGCGGCCAGCGCGTCCCGGTCGACGAGGAGGGCCTTCGCCGTCGCTTCCTGCACGTTCATCACCGAGCGGATGATCGCCGGGATCTTCGGCTCGATGTTGTGGCACTGGTCCAGCATGAACGCGACGCCCGAGTCGAGGCCGCCGCCGCGGACCACCTCGTACATGATGCGGAAGAGCTGGAAGGGGTCCGCCGCGCCGACCATGAGGTCGTCGTCCGCGTAGAAGCGGGAGTTGAAGTCGAACGCGCCGAGCTTCCCCTCCCGCAGCAGCAGCGCCACGATGAACTCGATGTTGGTGCCGGGCGCGTGGTGGCCGGTGTCCACGCAGACCTGAGCCTTGGGGCCGAGCTTGAGGCAGTGGGCGTAGGCCGTGCCCCAGTCGGGGACGTCGGTGGTGTAGAAGGCGGGCTCGAAGAACTTGTACTCCAGCAGCAGCCGCTGGTCTTCGCCCAGCCGCTCGTAGACGGCCTGGAGGGCCTCCGCGAGGCGGTCCTGGCGGGCGGCGATGTCGTCCTGGCCGGGGTAGTTGGTGCCGTCGGAGAACCAGAGCTTCAGGTCGCGGGAGCCCGTGGCGTCCATGATGTCGACGCACTCCAGGAGGTGGGCGAGCGCCTTGCCGCGGATCTCGGGGTCGGGGTTGGTGACCGAGCCGAGCTTGTAGTCGTCGTCCTGGAAGACGTTGGAGTTGATGGCGCCGAGCTTCAGGCCGCGCTCCTCGGCGTGCTTGGCGAGCGCCGCGTAGTCGTCCACCTTGTCCCAGGGGATGTGCAGGGCGACGGTGGGGGCCACGCCGGTGAAGGCGTGCACCTGGGCGGCGTCGTCGAGCTTCTCCTGGGGGGTGCGCGGAACACCGGGCTGGGCGAAGACCTTGAAGCGGGTTCCAGAGTTGCCGTACGCCCATGACGGCGTCTCGACGGCCTGGGTCTTGAGGGCCGCCTTCACGGCCGAAAGGTCAGACATGCGTCTCCTCGAAGGCAACTATGAAACGATTCAACAGACGCTAGCCGTGTGGACGGCCGGGCGTCAAGAAGCAGTGCGACCCCTGGGGTGGGGTCGCTGACGTGGAAAAACGATTCAATGCTGAAGCTACTGGACCGTAGGTCCACGGTGTGCGGTGCGTCAAGAGGGATGGCAACGACTTGATTTACCTGGCGCATACCCCCTTGACGGTCGCAAATCGCCGGGCTAGCTTCCCGGCACTGACTTTGAAACATTTCATTTTCCCCGGGCCGGAAGGCCACCCTCGCAGGGAAGCAAGGAGACACCGACACCGTGAGCCAGGCTGTTTCGACCGGAGTTCCGGTCCTCGCCCTCAAGGGGGTGAACAAATCCTTCGGCGCCGTCCGGGCCCTGCGGGACGTCTCGCTCGAGCTGTTCCCCGGCGAGGCGCACGCCCTCGCCGGCGAGAACGGTGCCGGCAAGTCGACGCTCATCAAGACGCTCGCCGGGGTGCACCGCCCCGACGCCGGGCAGGTGCTGCTCGACGGTGAACCGGTGGTCTTCCACGGCCCCGCGGACGCCCGTGACGTGGGCATCGCCGTCATCTACCAGGAGCCCACGCTCTTCTCCGACCTGTCGATCGCCGAGAACATCTTCATGGGCCGTCAGCCCCGGCGGCGGCTCGGCCGGATCGACCACAAGGGGGTGCGCTCCGCGACGGCCGCGCTGATGAGCCGGCTCGGCGTGGCGCTGGACCCCGACCGGCCCGCGCGCGGGCTCTCCATCGCCGACCAGCAGATCGTGGAGATCGCGAAGGCGCTCTCCTTCGACGCCCGGGTGCTGATCATGGACGAGCCGACCGCCGCCCTCACCGGCAGCGAGACCGCCCGGCTCTTCTCGGTCGTGGAGGCGCTGCGCGCCGAGGGCGCGGCCGTGCTGTTCATCTCGCACCGGCTGGAGGAGATCTTCCGGCTGTGCCAGCGGGTGACCACGTTGCGGGACGGCCGCTGGGTGGCCTCCGAGCCGCTGGAGGGCCTGACCGAGGACGACCTGGTGCGCCGGATGGTGGGCCGGGACCTGGACGAGCTGTATCCCAAGCAGGACACGCGGGTCGGCGAGACGGCGCTGTCCGTGCACCGGCTGACCCGCGAGGGCGTGTTCCGGGATGTGTCCTTCGAGGTGCGCCGGGGCGAGATCGTCGCGCTGGCCGGGCTGGTGGGCGCGGGCCGCACCGAGGTGGCGCAGGCCGTGTTCGGGGTGGACCGGGCGGACGCGGGCGAGGTGCGGGTGGCGGGCACACCGCTGCGGCCCGGTTCGCCGAACGCCGCGATGGCCGCCGGGCTCGCGCTCGTACCCGAGGACCGGCGCCAGCGCGGGCTGGTCATGGAGATGTCCATCGAGCGCAACATCGGCCTCACGGGATTGGACCGGATCCGTAGCGGAGGGCTCGTCAAGCGGGCCCTGGAGCGCGGCCGGGCCACCGACTGGGCCACCCGGCTCCAGCTCAAGTACGGCAAGCTGAGCGACCACGTCGGCGTGTTGTCCGGCGGCAATCAGCAGAAGGTCGTGCTGGCGAAGTGGCTGGCCACCGATCCCTCGGTGCTGATCGTCGACGAGCCGACGCGCGGCATCGACGTCGGCACCAAGGCCGAGGTGCACCGGCTGCTGTCGTCGCTGGCCGCCGAGGGGCTCGCGGTGCTGATGATCTCCTCCGATCTGCCCGAGGTGCTGGGCATGGCCGACCGGGTCCTGGTGATGCACGAGGGCCGCGTGGTCGCGGAGATCCCGCGCGCCGAGGCCACCGAGGAATCCGTCATGGCCGCGGCGACCGGCCGTACCGGCAAGGGAAGGGCTGCGGCATGACGGCCACCATCGAGAAACCCACGGCTCAGGCCGAGGCGGGGCGGTCGGCGCGGTCGCTGGTCGACACGGTCTTCCGCGCCCGCGAGATCAGCATCGCCGGGGCCCTGGTGCTCCTGGTGCTGTTCACCTGGATCGCCGAGCCCCGCTTCCTCAACAGCCAGGGCGTCAAGGACCTGCTGCTCAACGCCGCGATCCTGGTACTGCTCGCGGTGGGGCAGTCCGTGGTGGTGGTCACCCGCAACATCGACCTGTCGGTGGGCTCCGTGGTGGGGCTCTCCGCCTTCGCCTGCGGGAAGTTCGTGTCCGGCACGGACCACGGCCCGCTGCTGGTGGCCCTGCTCGGCATCGCGGTCGGCGCGCTCTGCGGCCTGGTCAGCGGCGCGCTGGTCAGCTTCGGCAAGGTGCCCGCGCTGGTGGTGACCCTCGGGATGCTCTACATCATCCAGGGTGTCGACTACTGGTGGGCCGAGGGCGAGCAGATCAACGCCGCCGATGTGCCGCAGCCGGTGCTCGACCTCGGCAGCGGCAGCGTCCTCGGTATCCCGTATCTGCCGCTGATCTCCTTCGCCGTGCTCGCCGCGACCGCGTACTTCCTGCGCAGCTTCCGCAGCGGGCGCGAGCTGTACGCCATCGGCTCCAGCCCGGAGGCCGCCCGGCTGGCCGGGGTGGCGATCCGCCGCCGGGTGCTGGGCGCGTACGTCTTCTCGGGCGCCGTGGCCGGTTTCGCGGGCGCGCTGTGGCTGGCCCGCTTCGGCACCGTGGTCGCGGACAACGCGCACGGCTGGGAGCTGACGGTGGTCAGCGCGGTCGTGGTCGGCGGCGTGGCCATCGTCGGCGGTGTCGGCACGGTGTGGGGCGCGGCGCTGGGCGCGCTGCTGCTCACCACCATCGGCAGCGCCCTGTCCGTGCTGAAGGTCGACTCGTTCTGGGAGGACGCCATCGCCGGCGCCCTGCTGCTGGCGGCGATCAGCGTGGACCGGATCGTCAATGTGCGCATGACCCGTGCGCTGAGGAAGAGGAGCGCCCGATGAGCCCGCTGCGCGGAGCGCTGCGCTGGGACACCGCGGTCGGTGTGCTGCTGGTGGCGGTCTTCGTCACGGGGCTGGGCACCACCGAGGGTTTCGCCGCCCGTGACAACCTGGCCTTCGCCTTCAACGACATCGCCGAGGTGGCGCTGATGGCGCTGCCGATGACGCTGCTGGTGGTGGCCGGGCAGGTGGATCTGTCGGTGGCCTCGATGCTGGGGCTGAGCAGCGCCCTGACCGGGCAGCTGTGGGACTCCGGCTGGGCGTTCGAGACGATCGTGCCCGTGGTGCTGCTGGTCGGCGTGGCCGGTGGCCTGCTGAACGGCTGGCTGGTCACCAAGGTCGGGCTGCCCTCGCTCGCCGTCACCATCGGCACGCTCGCCCTCTACCGGGGGCTGGCCTCCGTGGTGCTCGGCTCCAACGCCATCACCGACTTCCCCGAGACCTACGCCAAGTGGGCGGTGGACACCACCACCATCCCCGGCACCTTCATCACCTATCCGGTGGCGCTGTTCATCGTGCTGGCCGTCGTGGCCGCCGTGGTGCTCCACGCCACGGGTCTTGGCCGGTCGCTGTTCGCCATCGGCGCCCAGGAGGACGCCGCGTATTTCGCCGGTATCCGCGTCAAGCGCATCAAGCTCCTCCTGTTCGTGGTCACCGGGCTGGTCTCGGCCTTCGCGGGCGTGGTGTTCACCCTCCGCTACGGCAGCGCCCGGGCGGACAACGGCTCGGGCTTCGAGATGCTGGTCATCGCCTCCGTACTGCTCGGTGGCATCGACTTCGACGGCGGGAAGGGCACCCTGTTCGGCGCGGTCGCCGGAGTGCTGCTCATCGGCATCCTGAAGAACCTGCTGACCCTCAACGACGTGGCCAACGAGGTCCAGGTGATCGTCACCGGGCTGCTGCTGGTGGCCTCCGTCCTCACTCCCCGTCTGATCTCGACCGTCAGCGAGTGGCGCCACCGGAGAGCCGCCGCCACCGCCTCCAGCTGACGACGCACCACGTCACACTTCCCCGAAAGGTTTCCCCATGTTCCTTCGCACGTCTTCCCGGCGCCGCGCCGCGGCCTCTGTCGCCGCGGCCTGTGCCCTGGCCGTCACCCTCGCGGGGTGCGGCGGCACCACCAAGAAGGACTCCTCCGACAACAACGGTGGCGACGCCAAGGCCACAGACGCGAAGGCCAACCCCGACGCCCCGCTGAAGAAGGGGCTCAAGCTCGCCTTCCTGCCCAAGCAGATCAACAACCCGTACGAGAAGATCGTCGACGACGCGGGCATCAAGGCCGCCGACGAGTTCGGCGGCAAGGGCAAGGAGGTCGGCCCCTCCGACGCCAGCGCCTCCTCCCAGGTGTCGTACATCAACACCCTCATCCAGCAGCGCCAGGACGCCATCCTGATCGCCGCCAACGACCCCAACGCGGTGTGCGGCCCGCTCAAGCAGGCCATGAAGAAGGACATCAAGGTGGTGGCCTACGACTCGGACACCGCCAAGGAATGCCGCCAGCTGTTCATCAACCAGGCCAGCTCGGAGGAGATCGGCCGCAGCCAGGTCCAGCACATCGCCGAACAGCTCGACTACAAGGGCGAGATCGCGATTCTCTCGGCCACTCAGAACGCGACCAACCAGAACACCTGGATCGAGTTCATGAAGGACGAGCTGAAGAAGCCCAAGTACAAGAACATGAAGCTGGTCAAGACGGCCTACGGGGACGACGACGACCAGAAGTCCTTCCAGGAGACCCAGGGCCTGCTCAAGGCCTACCCGAACCTGAAGGGCATCATCTCGCCCACGACGGTCGGCATCGCGGCCGCCGCGCGGTACATCAGCGACTCCTCGTACAAGGGCAAGGTCGTCATCAACGGCCTCGGCACGCCCAACCAGATGCGCAAGTACGTCAAGGACGGCACCGTCGAGCAGTTCTCCCTGTGGGACCCGAAGAAGCTCGGCTACCTCGGCTCGTACGCGGCCGCGGCGCTGGCGTCCGGGCAGATCACCGGCGCGGAGGGGGAGAAGTTCAAGGCCGGCGAGCTCGGCGAGTACACCATCGGCAAGGACGGCGAGGTCATCCTCGGCCCGCCCACCGTCTTCGACAAGGGCAACATCGACGACTTCGACTTCTGAGGCGGCCCGGCATGCAGCGCGTCTGCTTTCTGCTGAAGGTCCGCCAGGACCGGCTCGACGAATACCGTGAGCGCCACGCGGCCGTGTGGCCCGAGATGCTCGACGCCCTCTCCGCCACCGGCTGGCACAACTACTCGCTCTTCCTGCGCGAGGACGGCCTGCTGGTCGGCTATCTGGAGACGGACGACTTCGCGGCCGCGCAGGCGGCCATGGCGCAGACGGATGTCAACGCCCGGTGGCAGGCGGAGATGGCGGAATTCTTCGAGGCGCTGGACGGCGCGAAGCCGGACGAGGCGATGAAGCCCCTGACGGAGGTCTTCCACCTCGCGTAGCCCCGGGAGGGGCGGGACGGGGGAAACACCCCGGCCCGCCCCCCCGATCGCACCAGGAAAGGAACGTGAGAGAACCACCATGACCGCACGTCTCCCCGCCGTCGCGCGCAAGCCGAGGATCGGGCTGGTCGCGGGCGGACTCGGGGCGTACTGGCCCCAGTTCCCCGATCTGCTCCCGCAGCTGCGCCGCTCCGCGGCCCGAGTGACCGAGCGCATGCGGGAGTTCGACGCCGAAGTCGTCGACGTGGGCTTCATCTCGGACGCCCAGGAGGGCGCGGAGGCCGCCGAGAAGCTCCGCGCGGCGGACTGCGACCTGATCGTCGGCTTCCTCACCACCTATATGACGGCCACCATGCTGGTGCCGATCGCCCAGCGCAGCGGCGCCCCCGTGCTGCTGATCAACCTCCAGCCCACCGAGTCCATGGACCACGACTCCTTCGACACCGGGGCCTGGCTCGCCTACTGCGGCGCGTGTCCGCTGCCGGAGATGGCGGGCGCCTTCGAACGGGTCGGGGTCCCCTTCCGCTCGGTGTCCGGATATCTGGAGGACGAGCGGGCCTGGGCGCGCATCGGCCGCTGGATACGGGCCGCCGGGGTGCGGTCCGTGCTGCGCCACGGGCGGCACGGGCTGATGGGACACCTGTATCCCGGGATGTACGACGTGTCCACCGACCTCACCATGGTCACCGGCAACCTCGGCGGCCATGTCGAGGTCCTGGAGTTCGACGATCTGCGGGTGCGGGTCCAGCAGGTGAAGGACGACGAGGTGGCGGCGAAGCTGGCCGAGACCCGCGAGGTCTTCGAGCTCGCCGACTCGGTCGTCGAGGAGGACCTGACCTGGGCGGCGCGGGTGGCGGTCGGCCTGGACCGGCTGGTGGCCGACTTCGACCTGGACTCGCTCGCGTACTACCACCGGGGCCTGGACGGCGAGATCCACGAGAAGCTGGGCGCGGGCATGATCCTCGGCTCCTCGCTGCTCACCGCGCGCGGTGTTCCGGCGGCGGGCGAGTACGAGCTGCGCACCTCGCTGGCCATGCTGATCTGCGACCGGTTCGGCGCGGGCGGCTCGTTCACCGAGCTCCAGGCGCTCAACTTCCGGGACGCGGTGGTGGAGATGGGCCACGACGGGCCCGGCCACCTGGCCATCAGCGAGCGCAAGCCGCTGCTGCGGGGCCTCGGTGTCTACCACGGTAAACGCGGCTGGGGCGTGTCCGTCGAGTTCGATGTGCGGCACGGCCCGGTCACGCTGGTCGGCCTGGGGCAGACCCGGGACGGCCGCTACAAGATCATCGCCTCCGAGGGCGAGGTGGTCGGCGGCCCGCTGCTGAGGATCGGCAACACCACCTCCCGCGTCGACTTCGGCTGTGACCCGGGGGAGTGGACCGACGCCTGGAGCGCGAGCGGCGTCGCCCACCACTGGGCGCTGGCCACCGGCCGGCTGCTGCCCGAGCTGCGCGCCCTGGCCGATCTCACCGGCCTGGAGCTTGTGGAAGTCGCCGCTTGATGGCACGGCCGGTGGGCATCAAGGAGGTGGCCCGCCAGGCCGGGGTCTCCGTCGGCACCGTCTCCAACGTCATCAACCGTCCGGAGTCGGTGTCGGAGGAAACCCGGGCCCGGGTGCTCGCCACCATCGAGCGGCTGGGGTATGTGCGCAGCGAGTCGGCGCGGCAGTTGCGGGCGGGGCGCAGCCGGATCATTTCGCTGCTGGTGCTGGACATGGCGAACCCGTTCTTCGTGGATGTGGCGAGCGGTGCGGAGCGGGCGGCGCGCGAGGCGGGGCTGGGGGTGATGGTGTGCAACAGCGCCCAGAGCCCCGAGGAGGAGGCCGAGTATCTGGGGCTCTTCTCCGAGCAGCGGGTGCGCGGCGTCCTGGTCACCCCGGCGGACATCAGCGGACGGAACCTGGAGTCGTTCCGGCGGCACGGCATCCCGTTCGTCTTCGTCGACCGGCTGGTGCCCAGCGCGGAGGGCTGCTCGGTCTCGGTCGACGATGTCACCGGCGGCGCCCTCGCCGCCCGCCACCTCCTCGACCAGGGCCACCGCTCCATCGCGTATGTCAGCGGCCCCATGCAGCTCGCCCAGTGCCACGACCGCCGCACCGGCGCGCTGCAAGCCCTGCGCGAGACAGGCCTGGGCGAGACGGCGCTGCGCCATGTGGAGGTCGAGCGGCTGGATGTGGCGGCGGGGCGGGACGCGGGGGCGCGGCTGCTGGGGATGTCGCCGCGGCCGACGGCCGTCTTCTGCGCCAACGATCTGCTGGCGCTGGGGGTGTTGCAGGCGCTGTACGGAGCCGGGGTGTCGGTGCCGGGGGATGTGGCGCTGGTGGGCTACGACGACATCGAGTTCGCGGCGGCGGCCGCGGTGCCCCTGACGTCCGTACGGCAGCCCGCGTTCCGGATGGGGCGTACGGCGGCGGAGTTGCTGATCGAGGAGACGGGGCAGGCGGCGGGCGCACACCGGCATCAGCGGATCGTGCTCCAGCCCGAACTCGTGGTCCGGGGATCGAGCCTGGCGCGGCTGCGCTGAACGCGCGTGGCTGCGCCCGGCCCATTGACAGCTCCTCTGCGCCTGTTACATTCCGAGTGAGAGATCCGATCTATCCGCACCGCGCCACCGTCTTTGGCTCACTGGATAGCAGGGATCATGGTTCAGCCTTCGGATACATCGGATCTGCCGCTATGAGCGATCAAGGCCGATACGCGAAGGAGAGAGAACGGTGAAGAGAATCGCCGCGTTAGCGGTGTTCGTGCTCGCGATCGTCTTCGGGCTGACACAGGCCCCCACACTGGCCGCCCCGGCCGCCGGCCGGGCCGCCACCTTCGACGTCAAGGACTACGGCGCGAAGGCCGACGGCTCGACGAACGACACCGGCGCGATCGAGAAGGCCATCAACGCCGCCAACGCCGCCGGCGGCGGGATCGTGGAATTCCCCTCCGGGCAGTACAAGTCCAAGAACACGGTCCACCTGAAGAGCGATGTGACCCTCCAGCTGGACTCCGGGGCCACCATCCTGGGGTCCAGCGCGGACACCTACGACAAGCCGGAGGCCAACCCGAACGACGACTACCAGGACTACGGACACAGCCACTTCCACAACGCGATGTTCTACGGCGACAAGCTCACCAACATCGGCTTCACCGGCTCCGGCACCATCGACGGCGCCGGAAACCTCATCACCGGCAACCCCGACTCCGGCGAGGCCGACAAGATCATCTCGCTGACCCGCTGCAAGGGCCTGACCCTCAGCGGCATCACCCTGCGGCGCGGCGGCCACTTCGCGGCCCTCATCAACGGCTGCGACGACGTGACCTCCGACCACCTCACCATCGACACCGCGAGCGACCGCGACGGCTGGAACATCATCAGCACCACCAATGTCACCGTCACAGACGCCGATATCGCCGCCAACGACGACGCGCTCGTCTTCAAGAGCGACTACGCCCTCGGCGCCAAGCTCCCCAACGGCCATGTGAAGGTGCGGGACAGCAAGCTGTCCGCGAAGTGCTGCAACGCCCTGATGTTCGGCTCCGAGACCTGCGGCGACTTCACCGACTACGACTTCCGGGACATCGCCATCACCGGTGCCGACAAGTCCGGCCTCGGCATGGTGTCCATGGACGGCTCCAACATCTCGGACGTCCACTACCGCGACATCACGATGACCGGCGTCCACTCGCCCATCATGCTGAAGATCGGGACGAGAAAGCGCTGCGGCAACAACCCGGGCGTCGGCCACATCAGCAACGTCACGTACGACAACATCACCGGAACGGGCAACAGCCCCTCCTTCAGCCCCACCCTGTGGGGTGAGTCGGGCGCGAACCACATCACGGACATCACCTTCAACAAGGTCGATCTGACCGTCCCCGGCGGCAACGACACCATGTCCACCGGCGTGCCCAGCAACGACGCCAAGGAGTACAACCCCAAGAGCATCGGCACCCGTCCGGCCTTCGGCTGGTACCTCCACAACGCGGACCGCGTCACCTTCACCGACAGCTCGGTGCGGTTCGCCGCCGACGACGGCCGCCCGGCGGTCATCGCCAACACCGGCAGCGGGCTGAAGTTCGACCACTTCACCGCCCAGCGCGGCGGCGACAGCCCCGCCGACGTCATGTTCCAGAGCGTCAGTGGCTACTGCCTGAGCGACAGCGCCGACACCTCGGGGCGCGCGCTGCGCGTGAGCGCGAGCGGCTCCACGGAGGGCTGCGCCCAGGAGTTGCCGCGGGTCGTGACGACCGCGGAGCGTGTCTCCCTGGAAAGGCGGGTAACTCGCCCTGGCCGGCGTTAGGTTGGGCCGATCGGCGTGCAATCCCCCTGGAAAGGGACATGAATCGGTATGACCGTCGCCTCACAAGCCCCGGCCCACGTCTCGACTCACGTCCCGGCCCAAGGCCGTGCCGCCCGGTTGGTGGGGCGGGCCCCCGCCGGGGTGCGGCCGTATCTGGAGTTACTGCGGCTGGACCGGCCGGTGGGGGCCTGGCTGCTGGTGGTGCCCGGATGGATCGCCCTGGGAGCGATCGCCGGGCCCCGGGACGGGGGCCTGCTCGGGCTGCTGCTCCTGGTCTACGGGGTGCTGTCGAGAGGAGCCGCCTGCGGGCTCAACGATGTGCTGGACGCGCGGTTCGACGCGCAGGTGCCGCGTACGGCGGGGCGGCCCGTCGCCTCCGGGCGGCTGGCGGCCGGGCGGGCACTGGTGCTGTGTGTCGTGGTGGGGGCCGCCGCTCCGCTGGTGATGGGGTTCTGGAGCGTGGAGGCCGTGGTGTGGGCGGCGGCCGGGGCGCCCCTCGCGGCGGTGTATCCGTATATGAAGCGGGTCACCCACTGGCCGCATGTGTGGCTGGGGATCACCATCAACTGGACGTTGCCGCTGGTGTACGGCCTGCTCACCGGAGGGCTCGGGCTCGGGGGCGGGGTGCTGTACGGGGCGCTGATCTGCTGGGCCGTGGGGACGGACGTGATCTACGCCTGCCAGGACCGGGAAGCCGATGTGCGGGCCGGGGTGCGGTCGGCCGCCGTGCTGCTGGGGTGCCGTAGCCGGGTGCTGGTGGGCGGCGTGTACGCGGGGTGTGTGGTGCTGCTCGCCTGGTTCGGCGTCGTGGCCGGGCTCGGGCCGCTGTACTGGCCCGGACTGTGCGTGGTCGCGGGGCAGTTGGGATGGCAGGTATGGCGGGCCGACCCGGCGGACGTCGGAGCCTGCGGGCGGGCGTTCGCCACCAACCCCCTGTGCGGACTGCTCATCCTCGTGGCCGTGCTCGCCGGGCGGATCGGTACCCTCGGCTGAGGGACACGGATCCTGGAGGTGCTGGTGGGACTGCGGGAACGGATCGCGGCGGAACTCACGGCGACCATGCACGGCGGGGATCTCAAGCTGGAGCGGTACGCGGGGCCGCCCGGTGATCCCGGGCTGTTCGGGATCGCGCCGGGGGACCCGGTGTGGCGGGTGCACGGGCAGGCCACCGGGATGCTCACCGGCGGGTTCGCCGCGCTCATGCTCCAGTCGCTGCATCCGCTGGCCATGGCGGGGGTCGACCAGCACTCCGACTTCCGCGCCGATCCGGTCGGGCGGCTGAACGGAACCGTACGGTTCATCACCACGACCACCTTCGGCTCCTCGGCCGCCGCCCGCGAGGTGATCGACCTCGTCCGGCGGATCCACACCCGGGTGCACGGCACCGCCCCCGACGGCCGGCCGTACCGCGCGGACGACCCCGACCTGCTCACCTGGGTGCACACCGCCGAGGTACGCAGCTTCCTCGCCGGCCACCAGACCTACGCACCCCGGCCGCTCCGGCTGACCCCCGCCGAGTGCGACGCCTATTACCGCCAAGCCGCCCCCATGGCCGAGGCGTTGGGCGCACGGAACGTACCGCGCACGTCCCTCGAAGCCGAGCGCTACCTGGCCCGCCTCCGCCCCCAACTCCACGCCACCCCGGCCGCGTTGGACTCGGTACTGTTCCTCCGCCGCTTCGGACGCACACGACGGGAGCGGCTGGTCGTAGGCCTGCTCACGAACGCCTCGGTCGGACTCCTCCCCGACTGGGCCCGCACCGAACTCGGCATCCACCGCCCGGCCCCCGTCCGCACCGGCTGGGACCGGCCCCTGGCGACGGCCGTCGGACGCACCCTCCAGTGGGGGCTCGGGCCCTCCCGGATCCAGGCCGCCGCACGGGGGCGGCTGGCGGAGGCGCGGTAGGGATGACGTCGAGACACCGGGCGCGGCCGGGCTTCCGCCCCCGCCCCCTGGGGTGGTGCGGGAAGAACCCGCCCCGGACGCCATAGCATGGGTCCCGCGGCCGCTACCGGCCGCGGAAAGGCGGGCGGGTCGAAGGTCGTGGGACGCATGGTAGGGATCAAGGACGTCGCGCGGCAGGCGGGCGTATCGGTCGGCACGGTCTCCAATGTGATCAACCGGCCGGAAATGGTCGCCGAGGCCACCCGCGACCGGGTGCACGCCGCGATCGAGCGGCTGGGGTATGTGCGCAGCGAGTCGGCGCGGCAGTTGCGGGCGGGGCGCAGCCGGATCATTTCGCTGCTGGTGCTGGACATGGCCAATCCGTTCTTCGTGGATGTGGCGAGCGGTGCGGAGCGGGCGGCGCGCGAGGAGGGGCTGGGGGTGATGGTGTGCAACAGCGCCCAGAGCTCCGACGAGGAGGCCGACTACCTCTCCCTGTTCGCCGAACAGCGGGTGCGCGGGGTCCTGGTGACCCCTGCCGACGCCACCGGGCGCAATCTGCGGAACTTCCGCCGCCACGACATCCCTTACGTGTTCGTGGACCGTGAGGTCCCGGACGACGAGGCCTGTTCGGTGTCCGTGGACGACGTCGAGGGCGGCGCCCTCGCCGGCCGTCATCTGCTCGCGCAGGGACACCGCGCCCTGGCCTACGTCAGCGGCCCGATGCAGCTGCCCCAGTGCCAGCACCGGTACGAGGGCATGCTCACGGCGCTCGCCGAGGAGGACATGGAGCGGGAGGAGCTGGTCCACATCGAGGCCGAGCGGCTCGATGTGGCGGCGGGGCGCGACGCGGGGGCGCGGCTGCTGGGGATGTCGCCGCGGCCGACGGCCGTCTTCTGCGCCAACGACCTGCTGGCCCTGGGGGTGCTCCAGGCGCTCTTCTCGGCCGGGGTCTCGGTGCCGGGCGATGTGGCGCTGGTGGGCTACGACGACATCGAGTTCGCCTCGGCGGCAGCGGTGCCGCTGACGTCCGTACGTCAGCCCGCGTTCCGGATGGGGCGTACGGCGGCGGAACTGCTGATCGACGAGACCGGCGAGGACGCGGACGCCCACCGGCACCGGCGCATCGTCCTCCAGCCGGAGCTGGTGGTCCGCGACTCGACCTTCGCGGTCCACGGCCGCCCCGGCCGCGGGGCGTAGGGCGCCCTCTCAGACCGACGAGACCAGTGCGGGGGCGCTCCCGGGAGCGGCCGCGAGCAGCTCCCGGATCTCGTGTACGGCGGCCCGCCCGGCCCGGTTGGCGCCGACCGTGCTGGCCGACGGGCCGTAGCCGACCAGGTGGACACGGGGGTCACGGAGCGCCCTCGTTCCCTCGACCGCGATCCCGCCTCCCGGCTCCCGCAGCCTCAGCGGGGCGAGGTGGTCGATGGCGGCGCGAAAGCCCGTGGCCCACAGGATCACGTCGGCATGCACGGACCGGCCGTCCGCCCAGACCGCCCCGTCCGGGGTGATCCGCTCGAACATCGGCTGCCGGTCCAGCACCCCCTTCTCACGGGCCCGCTCCATCGCCTCGGTCATGGGCAGCCCGGTCACGGACACCACGCTCAGCGGCGGCAGCCCGCGCCGCACCCGCTCCTCCACCATCGCCACGGCCGCCCGCCCCTGCTCCTCACCAAAAGGCCCGGAGCGGAAGACGGGCGGCCGGCGCGTCACCCAGGTGGTCTCCGCGGCCACCTCGGCGATCTCGAGTAGGTGCTGCACACCGGAGGCCCCGCCCCCGACGACGATCACCCGCTGCCCCGCGAACGCCTCCGGTCCCGGGTACTGGGCGGTGTGCAGCTGCCGCCCGCGGAACGTGGCCTGCCCGGGGTAGCGGGGCCAGAACGGGCGGTCCCAGGTGCCGGTCGCGTTGATCAGCGCGCGCGTGGACCACACGCCGGCCGAGCTCTCCACCCGGAGCCGCCCGCCGTCCCCCTCGCGTACCGCCGCGACATCGGCCGGGCGGACGATCCGCAGATCGAAAGCGGACTCATAGCGGGTGAAGTACTCCGTGATGACCTCGGACGACGGCCGGCCGTCGTCCGCGCCGGTCAGCCGCATGCCCGGCAGGTCGTACATCCCGTGCACCTTGCCGTACGTCAGCGAGGGCCAGCGGAACTGCCAGGCGCCACCCGGGCCGGGGGAGTGGTCGAGCGCCACAAAGCCGGTGCCCGGCTCGTACCCGGCCCGCCGCAGGTGATAGGCGCTGGACAGCCCGGCCTGCCCGGCGCCGATCACCACGACGTCCACCTCGCGCACCGCAGCCATGTCGTTCACGCTTCTACTAACTACGGCATGCGGCCGGATCTTCCCGCCGGGCCGCCTTCGTCGCCGACGCGACGGGACGGTAGGGTCCGACCCCTTGGGCGGGGGCTACGGGGAGGGTGTTCGATGGTTGCGCGGGTGTCGAGTCATACGCGGCGATGGGCCGCCGCCCTGCTGGCCGCGGTGGCGGTGGCGGTGGCGGGCTGCGGCTCCGGCGGGGACGTGCCCGGGCCCCCCGGTGTGAAGGGGGTGCCGGAGGTCAAGGAGGAGAAGGACCTGCCGGACCTCCCGCTCGACAGTTACCGGCTCGACACCGAGGAGAGCAGGAGGTTCGGCAAGGCGCAGCGCCTTCTGGCCCAGCGGTGCATGATCCGCCTCGGATTCACCGACTTCCCCGCCGACCCCAAGCCTCTGACCCCTTCCACCCCGGGAGTGACGCTCGTCGTCAGCGCCATGCCGACATCGCTGGGCGCATTCGACCTCGACCACGCCAAGCGCTGGGGCTACGGCTGGGAGCCGAGGCCCCGTAAGTCCTTGGAGCCGACCGGACGGGCGATGACCCAAGCGGAGTTCGCGGCCCTGTACGGCATGTCCGGTAACGGAGCCATACCGAGCGAGGGCAAGTCCCGCGAGCGGGGATGCTCGGACAAGGCCAACGGGCAACTGCTCAAGGGTGTCGCGGACTCCAGACGCATGTGGACCTTTCCCTCCGGGCACGATGCCGCCCTGCGGAAGGCGGTGGGGAAGGACCAGCGGGTGCGCCGGGCTCTCGCCACCTGGTCGGCGTGCGTCGTGGACAAGGGCGGCAAGCGGTTCGCGGATCCGATGGCCGCGTACAGCGACAAGGGGTGGATGCGAGACAAGGACGGCAACACCCGGCACACCCGGCGGGAGGTGGCCACGGCCGTTGCCGACGTCGAGTGCAAGCGAGAGCAGAACACCCTCGGCGTGTGGTGGGCCGCCCTTGCCAAGCGTCAGCGTGCCGACATCGAGCGGAACAAGGGCAACTACCAGGCGGTCCGCGACGATCTGGATGTGTTGCGGAGCAATGTGCGAAAGGCGCTTGGGTGATCGGCTTCGGGGTGAAGGTGTAGAGTCGATCAAGGACCGCCGGTCATGTGACCGAGTGTCAAATCCCCAACTTTTACAGAGGTCTTGGTGCATCGCACTCTCAAATCCGTCGCAGCCGCAGCCGCTGTTGTTGCCGCGCTCGCCATAGGAGCCATCGCGCTGAGCGTGGATGGCGCGAGCCCGGCCGGCCAGTCGACGACTGTGCAGGCCAGAGAGTCGCAGTGGATGTGGGTGACGCCGCCCGGAGCGGGCAGCCGCCTGGTGGCCGCATGAGTGCCTGACCTGGCTTCCGGCCCGGTGAAACCGGCTCCTGTATGCCTTCAGGAGCCGGTCAAGCCCTGGTTCGCGAGGAGAGACCGGAGTGTTTCCGCCTCCGTCTCGGCTTCGAGACTTCGGTACAGAGCGATCGCCTGATCGCCATACCGGCGGGCCCGTTCGACGTGGCCCAACAGCAGGGCGGTGCGTGTGAGCCCGGCGAGCGCGTGTGCGGAGCCGAGGGGGAAGTCGGCGGTTCGGGCGATGTCCAGGGCTTGTTCGAAGAGTGTCAGGGCATCGCCGAGCCGGCCCGACTCCCGCTGGACATCGGCCATCCCGAGCAATGCGCGCTGGCGCTCGTAAGCGTTGTCGATGCCGCGCGCCACTTCTTCGGCCATGGTGAAGTGCAGCAGGGCCTCGCGTCCGCGTTTTGTCGCGGCGTACGCCGTGCCCATGCTGATCAGCACGTTCACCTCGCCCAGGGCGTCGTGGCCGGCCCGGTGGCTGTCGAGTGCGCGCTGAAAGCAGGCGAGCGCTCGATCCGTCCGCCCGGTCGCCTGGAAGACGGCGCCCAGGTTGGTGTCCAGGATGGCCAATTCCTGGCGGGCGCCTCGCCGCTGGGCGAGTGCCAATGAGCGCTCGTAGTAGTGGCGGGCTTCGTCGTAGCGGCCCTGGTGGAATTCGTATTCCCCCAAATTGTTGAGAGCCTTCACCTGCCCGGCCTCGTCCTGAAGCGCCTCGTACAGGGAGAGCATGGCCCGGACATTCTGGAGGGCGTCGCCGTAGCGACCCGCGTAATACAGCGCCGCCCCCTGCACGTTGAGGCATTCCGCCTCTCCCGACCGATCGCCGACCGTCCGGTACACCGCCAATGCCTCGTCGAGCGTGCGCAGGGCGATATCTCCGCGGCCCCCGGCCAGGTGGGCGCGACCCTGCTGGAGGAGGGCGTCGGCGCAGCCGTGTGGATCGTCGAACTCCTGGAAGAGAGCGAGGGCTTCCGTCGCGCACTGCTGGGCTTCGTCGTGCTGTCGCTGCGCCGACACCTCCGCGCGCTCCACGAGGGTTCGGGCGAGCGCCGCCCGGTCGCCTCGTGAGCGGAGGGCGGACACCGCCGCGTCGTAGAGCTCGGAGGCGATGCCCCAGGTGCCCCACAGCTTGAGCGAGGTGGCCAGGGCGTGCGGGAAGAGCGCGGCATGGCTCGGTGACTCGGCGGCGGACACGCGGGCGACGGCCAGGAGGTTGGCGCGTTCCAGGGAGAGCCACACCGTCGCCTCGTCCGCGTCGGTGAACCGGGGCGCGTCCGTGTACTCCCGCTCCGGTGGCAGGGGCAGTGGGTGACGGGACGGATGGGCGAGGTGGGCGGCACGGTGGGTGGCGGTGAGGTAGTAGTCGAAGAGCCGGTCGACCGCTTGGCGGCGGACGGCTTCCGACTCCACCTCGGAGCAGATCTGGAGGCCGAAGGCGCGGCCGAGGTCATGGAACCGGTAGCGGTCGCGGATGGGCTCTTCCAGCAGGTGGCCGTCCAACAGCGCCTCCAAGCTCTTGCGGACCGGCGCGGCGTCCGGCCCGGTGAGCGCGATCGCGGCGTGGAGGGTGATGTCGGGGCCCGGGTGCAGGGCGAGGAGGCGGAACAGCCGTTGTGCCGGACCGCTGAGCTCGGCGTAGGAGAACCGAAAGGCCGACGCGACCGCGTCGTCGAATTCCTCCAGGGGGTCCGCGGCCTGGGTCAGCCGGTCGAGGAGGTGGTGGAGGTCCCAGGAGTCCCGGTGCCGGAACCGGCTGGCGAGCCACTGGAGGGCGAGGGGGTGGCAGCCGCAGGCCGCGACGACGTCTCTGAGCGCCGTGGCGTCGACGGACAGGCGGGCACGGCCCGCGATGCGGGTGAAGAGGGCGGCGGCCTCCGCCTGCGACAGCACGTCCAGGAACAGCGAGGTGGCACCGTCCAGCCCGGCGAGCCGGTTCCGGCTGGTCACGATCACCCGGCAGGTGGGAGCGCCGGGCAGCAGGGGCAACACCTGCGCGGAGTCCCGGGCGTTGTCGAGGATCACGAGCACGCGGCGGCGCGCCGTCCACTGTCGCCATTTGGCAGCCCGCTCGTCGATGGAATCGGGGAGCGGCCCGGGCGATTCGGATGCCTGGAGCAGGGCCGCCAGCGCCTCCGCGGGGTCGTGCGGCGGGCGGTCGCTGTACGCGTGCAGATCGAGGTAGAACATCCCGTCGGGGTAGGTTGTACGCAACTCGTACCCCGCGCGAAGGGCCAGCGCGGTCTTGCCGACCCCGGGCATGCCGTGGATGACGGTGAGGGGCAGGGAGGCCGTGCCGCTGTCCGAGGAGGCCTGGTCCGCGAGCAGGATGCGCAGTTCGGCTGCGCGTCCCGTGAAATCCCGGGTGACGCGCGGAAGATTGTTGGGGGCCGCGGCGGTATCCGCTTCGGTATCGCGGTGTGTCTCCAAGAGGGCACGATCTTGCTTGAGGATGCGCTCATGGAGCTCCCGGAGCTCCAATCCTGGCTCGATTCCCTGCCCGTTCTTCAGAAGCCGGCGTGTGGTCAGGTACAGGGCGAGCGACTCGTCGTGCCGTCCGCAGCGGTAGAGCGCCAGCATGAGGGAGCAGATCACCTTCTGCGCGAGAGGATTCTGTGCGGCGAGTTCCTGGAGTTCGCCCACGAGATCCGCGTGCCGCCCCAACTCCAGCTCCAGGCGGATTCGTTCCTCCCGCACCAGGCGGTGGTCCTCGATGAGCCGGGCGCGGGCCGAGGCCGCCCAGGCGCAGCCGAACTCCGTCAACGGTTCACCACGCCACAGGGCTTCAGTGGTGCGGAGCAGGCGAATGGCCCGCCCCCGCTCACTCCGCTCAGCGGCCGCCCTCGCTTCCGTACGGAGCTTCTGGAAGCGCAGCAGGTCGATGGCGTCCGGGGCGGCCCGGAGCTGGTAGAGCCCGGGGGAGGGGCGTTTCACCTCGGCGAGATCGCCGACGGCCCTGTTGAGGCGTCCGCGCAGCCGTGACAGATAGCTGTGCAGCGTGTCCAGGGCCGTCCGGGGCGGGTGTCCGTCCCAGACCCGGTCCATCAGCGTTTCGGCCGTGACCGGCTCACCCCGGGCATGGATCAGTACGGCCAGCACGCACCGTTCTTTCACCGAGCCGAGTGCGTGTTGTCGATCGTGATGCCATAGTTCAAGGGGTCCCAGAGCAAGAAGTTCCACCATCGCCCCCGATGGGTGTGCTACTTCCTGCCGCCTCCGGCAGCGCCCGCACCTTCGCGTGACACTCAATTTACTGTTGCCGTCCACCCGGGGGTAGCGGACAGAGGCGCACGGGTGCGCGACGGGGCGCACATGCGCCATGGTCATTTCCCACACGTGGAGTGCAGGATTCCTGCAAGTCGGCCATCCACCCCGGAGGGCAGCGACGTTGTGGCGACAGAGGAACGTCGCCGCCGACGGGACCGAACAACCGGTCCGGAGTAGGGAACCGGGGGGATTGACCTCGATGAACGTGGTTTTACAAGGAGTGCACGGGCCTCACGTGCCGGTGCGCCTGGACGTCGAGCGCTGGGCCACATGCCGGATCCGCAGGAGGGTCCTGGCGGTGGTGCACACCGTGACCGCCGGGCGGCGGCTGCTCGACGCGGTCCGGCTGCTGGAGGGCGACTCCCGAGTGCAAGTGGTGTTCACCGCGGCGCCCGACGTGTTCAGCAACGGTGTGGCAGCCTTCCTGAACGGGCTCAAGGGGCTGGTGCTGCCGTGGAGCCAGGCGGTGCAGACGCCGTTCGACCTCGCGCTGGCCGCGGGCCACGGCAGCCTCCACGAACTGCACGCTCCCGTGATCGTGCTCCCGCACGGCGCCGGGCACAACAAGATCGTCCCTGGGGCGAACCGGGGCCACCGGGTGGCGCAGCGAGGGGTGTACGGCCTCAGCAGGCAGCGGCTCGTCCGGGACGGTGCGCTGGTTCCCGAGACGCTTGTGCTGGCGCATCAGGAGGAGCTGACCCGACTCGGCCGCGAATGCCCCGAGGCACTGCCTGCCGCGGAGGTGGTGGGCGACCCCTGCTTCGACCGCATCACCGCGAGCCTTCCCTCGCGGGCGCTGTACCGAGAGGCCCTGCGCGTCCGGGCCCATCAGCGGCTGGTCCTGGCCTGCTCCACCTGGGGACCCGACTCGCTGCTCGGACGGCGGGAGGAACTGCTGGCGCGGCTGGTCGGCGAGCTGCCGCGCGAGGAGTACCGGGTCGCCGTGCTGTTGCATCCGCACGTATGGAACGCCCACGGCGAATGGTCGATCCAAAGCTGGCTGGCCGGCCTCGTCCGGCTGGGGCTCACCGTGATCAGCCAGTACGCCGACTGGGTCGGGGCGCTTGTCGCGGCGGACTACATCGTGGGCGACCACGGCTCCGTCTCGTTGTACGGTGCGATGACAGGCGCTCCCGTGCTGCTGGCCAGTGTCCCCGACGCGCATGTGGATCCCGCGTCGCCACTCGCCGAGTTGAGTTCGTTCGCGCCCCGGATACAGGACGACCGGCCGCTCATCAGGCAGCTCCACCGTAGCTCCGTGACCTACCGGTCGGACCGCCACCAGGGGGTCGCCGCGCGGATCAGCTCGGAGCCGGGGCGGTTCGCCCGGAAGATGCGTGCGCTGATGTACCGCAAGCTGCGGCTGCGGGCTCCCGCGGCCCGGCCGGTCGCGGAGCCCGCGCGGCTGCCGTTCGCGGTGCACTACGACGAGCCCGGCAGCGTTGTGTCATGACCGCGCTGAGAATGGTGGTGTCCGAGCAGGCCGAGGGGCAGGAGGCGGTGCGCCGCATCCGAGGCGTGCTGAAGCACCCGGAATCGGGCGCCGAGATCGTGGACGAGCATCTACGGGTGGAGCTCCCGGCCCCGGGCACGTGGTCGACGCTCGCCGATGTGCTGCTGGCCACCGGCGAGGGACAGGCCGGGCTCGCCGAGCTGCGGGCCCGCCACCCGGGCGCGCTGGTGGTCGCGGTGCACCACGGCCCCCGGTGCCGGCTGTGGCTCGGGCCCGGCGGCCATACGCTCGCCCTCCGGGCCCGACGGCCCTCGCCGGTGCCACCCTGGGGCCTCTGGGCTTCCCTGGCCCACACCTGGCTGGTGGCCGGACTGCCGGTCACGGCACTGGCATCGGTGGTGGTGCGGCTGCCGCTGCCGGGGGTTCAGCCCTCGGCGCGGTGCTCCCACTGGGCGAGCCGTGCCTGTACCGCCTGGGCGGCCTCCGACTCCGCGCGGCCCACCGATCCGTACAGATCAAGTGCCTCCTGATAGTGGCCCCGGGCGAGGTCCGGCAACCCGCGCCGCTCGGCGAGCCGGGCCAGGCTCTCCAGGGTGCGGGCCGTCTCGTAGTCGGCGGCCATGCCACGCAGTGTCGTGAGCGCTGTGGAGAGCAGGCCTTCCGCCGGGTCGAGCAGGTCCCGGGCGAGGTACGCGCGGCCGAGCAGTGTGGCCGCGCGTGCCGCGTTGTACGCGTCGCCCGCCTCGCGCAGCGTCGCGCAGGCGGCCTCGGCGTCGGTGGTCGCCTTCTCGAGCAGCCCCTGCGCGAGCGCGACATCGGCCAGGTTGAGCCGGGCCAGACCGCCGGCCCGTCGGTCGCCGCACGCCGGCAACTCCGCGGCGGCACGCTCGAAGAGCTCGGCCGCCTGGTCGAGGCGGCCGAGTCTTTGGTGCGCCAGCCCCTGATAGTTGAGGGTGCGAGCGTAGCCGAGCGAGTTGTCGGCGGCGCGGAACGTCCGCGCCGCTCGCTCGAACATCTCAAGGGCGCGTTCATGGCTTTCCAGACCGAGCTCACCCACCCCGCCGGAGGTGAGCATCCGGCACTGTGCGGCCGTGTCGCCCAACTCCTCGGCCGCCACCAGCCCTTCCCGGTGCGCGGCGCGCCACTGGTCGTAGAACTTGCGCCGCAGGAACAGCGGCCACAGGGCGTCCGCGAGCTGCCAGGCGACGGCCGGGAAGCCCGCGGGGCGCGCGCGGTGGATCACGGTCATCAGATTGGGCAGCTCACTCTCCAACCAGTCCAGCGCACCCTCGGCATCGTCGCCGAGGTCCGCCGTGATCACCGGGCCGGGACCGTAGCCGCGGGGCATCGTGCGATGCTGAGGGTCGACGATCTCCTCGGCGCGGGTGGCGGTGGCGAGATAGTGGTCGACCATGCGGCGCAACGCCGCGGCGCGCTCCTCGGGTGACTCCTCCTCCTCGGCCTTCGCCGTGGCGTGCAGCCGCACCAGATCGTGGAACCGGTAGCGTTCCTCCCCGGCGTCGATCAGCAGATTCGCGTCGTGGAGCGCGTCGAGCACCTCTGTCGCATCCCTGACCAGTGCCGCTTCGGCCACCGTGGATCCGAACTCCGGTCCCGGGTGCAGCCCGAGAAGCCGGTACAGGCGTGCGGCATCAGGCGACAGCCCCTGATACGACAGGTCGAGCGCCGCCCGTACGTTGTGGTCGCCTTCGATGGCCAACGCCTCCAAACGGCCGCGCTCCTCGGTGAGGGCGCGGACCATCGTCGTGATCTGACGCCGCGGGCGCGCCGCGAGCCGGGCGCCGGCGACACGTACCGCCAGCGGCAGCCCGGCGCACAGTTCGACCAGGGCGCGGGCTTCGTCGGGCTGGGCGGCCACCCGGCCGTCGGCGAGGGTGACCTCCAACAACTCGACCGCCGCCTCCGTGGCCAGGGGCTCGAGATGAAGTGAGTGGCAGCCGTCCACGGTCAGGCCCGGCATCCGCCGGCGGCTGGTCACGGCCGTGATGCTCTGGCCCCCCGGCAGCAGCGGCCGGACCTGGGCGGCGGTGGCGGCGTCGTCGAGCAGTACGACAAGCCGTCTGCTCGCCGTCAGGGAACGGTACAGCGCCGCTCGGTCGGCGAGGGCCGTCGGCATCTGCCTGGCCGGGACGCCGAGTGCACGCAGAAATCGGCCCACCACCTCATCGGGAGCCGCGGGACCGCTCGGGGACTGCGCGCCCAGGTCCGCGTAGAGCTGGCCGTCGGGAAAGTGCGGGCGCAGCGTGTGCAGCCAGGTCAGGGCGACCGCCGTCTTGCCGACCCCGCCAAGACCGCTGACCGCGGCAAGCGTGAGACAGCCTTCGCGGGCACTGCGGGCGCGGTGCTGCTCCAGCGCTGCCAGCTCAGCCGTGCGGTCGGTGAGGCGCACCAATGGCGGCAGCTGCCAGGGGGTTTGCGGTGTTCGCCCATGGTCGGCTCGCTCCGCGCCGGCCTCGGCGCGAATGTGGATGCCGCCGTACACCGTCCCTGCCTGGACCGCGGGTCCGTGCACCGTGCCGCTCAGCTCGTTGTGACCGTGCTCTTGCCCCCGCATTGAATCCCCCTCCGAAGGCGTGAGTAACGGATTCCGCACGACATCCTTTCCGTGTATGCGACCGATATCCATGGTGAGGGAAGACGGCCGTCTTGCGAATGATCGGGCGCACAGAGGCCAACGACAGGAGCGGCGTCATCGGCACACGTGTTTCAGACGGGTCGGATTCCGCATGGCAGCGCGCCGCGCACAGCGTGTGGGATACATCCACCCCTGGAGCGCGGGGGACGCCCCGCGCCCGGTGCTGGCCGAAACGCCGAGGTCCGACACCGGATTGCGCCCCGTCGTCGGTGACGTTGATCTAACCGCGGCCTGCGGCCGGATCTTCCCGCCCGGCGTCGGCTGTCGGGATCCGCATCCCACGGCTCTCGGCGACGCGCAGCGCGTCGTACAGCGCCTCGGCCAGCCGGTGGGAGAGAAACCGGAGCTCCCGGGCGGACACATGGCGGGTGCGCAGCAGCTCGCGCGCGTGCTTGAGGAGATCGCTGCCGGTGTTGAGCTGGACCTCCTCCATCTCGTCGGCCAGCTTCGACAGGCGGCTGTTGGCGCCGCCGTCGGTGACGAGGTAGCAGGGCTGTCCGTTCGCTCCGGGCCAGGGGAGCAGGCGGGGACGGGATGCAGGCATGGCGGCTCCACGGTGTGCGAGGTGCTGGTGGGCTGGTGTCCGCTACGGCAGGTGATGAAGCGATAGCGGAAACAGCTTCGGGTGCATAAGAGATAGTGCGCAAGGTGACAGATAATTTCCGCCCTAGATGGCATATGTGACCGAGTGGGCCGGTAGCTCCTGGAGAGCGACTTTCGGTGCCAGACTCAGACCCCGCACCAGAGCATGGAAAGCTCGACCCACCGGGAGGCATACTCGTGGCAGCACCAACGGGACCGACGGTCCGTCGCATGCAACTCGGCTGGGAGCTCAAGCGGTTGAGAGATAAAGCCGGATTCACCCTCGCGGAGGCGGTGGACGGGTTGACGTTCTCCACGACGAAGCTCTACCGCGTGGAGAACGGCCTCTCGGCGCTGCCCAAGGCAGCTGACCTGCGGGCGCTGTTGGACCGATACGGGGTGGAGGACGAGGAGGACGTGGACTTCCTCACGGACATCCACCGGGACTCGCTTAACCGGGGCTGGTGGTCGCTCTTCCGCAGTGTCCTGCCGTCCGGGATGGGAATGTACATCGGGCTGGAGAGCGGTGCCCGTAGTGTCCGGGCCTGGCAGCCGAACGTGGTGCTGGGCCTCCTCCAGACCGAGCGCTACGCCCGGGAGATGTTCCAGGCCGCCAAACCGGTCCACGAGACGACGACCGAATTCGTGGAGCGAAACATTCAGGTCCGCATGGAGCGCAAACGGGCACTGACGCGTAAAAGTGAGCCGTTGGAGCTGTGGGTCATCCAAGATGAGGCGGCCCTGCGGCGGGTGGTCGGCAGCCCGGAGGTGATGCGCGAGCAGTACGAGGAGATCTTGAAGCTCTCCCAACTCGACAATGTGACGGTCCAGATCCTGCCGATGGCCACCGCCGCCTATCGGTCGGCCTCCAACTTCAGCCTGATGGAGTTCGGCACGCCGCTGCCGACGGTCGTCCAGATCGACAGGGCCGACGGGTCGGATATCAGCGACAAGGACACCACGGTCTGGTCCTTCTCCCGCAGGCTCGACGCTTTGCGGGCGGGGGCGCTCGCCCCCGGTGAGACACCTGCATTTCTGCAACGACTAGCGAGGGAGATCTGACATGACACATCACATAGCATCCGATGTCGCTTCGGAGGACGCGTGGTTCAAGTCCTCCTACAGCCAGAACGAGGGCACCGCCTGCGTCGAGATCGCCCACCTCCCCCGTACCGCCCAAGTCGCGATCCGTGACTCCAAGGAGGGCGTGACCGGCCCCGCCCTGGTCGTCTCCGCCGCCGCCTGGGCCGCGTTCATCACTGGCGTACCGGGGCGGTAGGGACCCACCTCGCTCCGTCGTCCGGGGGAGAACGGAGATGGGTCACGTCGGCGATGTGCGGCAACACCCGTCGCAATGATGATCGTCGGCATGAGTAAACCCTTCGCTTTTATCGCCGCCCCGCTCCTGGTCATCGTCTACGCGGTCATCCGCATCCTGGACGGTCTGGATGGCGAGCGCGGCCCCGGTCTCGCCTGGATGACCGGTCACCTGGCCTTCCTCGCCGCGTTGCTGCTGTTCGTCCCGGTGTTTCTGAACCTGCGACGACTGGCAGGCGGCGGCAGGTTTGCCACAGGGACGGTCGCCGTCGCCCTCGCCGGCACCGCCTGCACCGTGGTCCAGATCGCCGTCGACATCGTCATCGGGGCATTGGCCACCGACCACGACGACATGCGGGCGATGTTCTCCGACGTCATCAAGGTCCCCGGGGTGGACATCGTCGTCTACACGGTCGGACCAGTGCTGTTCTTTCTCGGCCTGGTTGTCGTGTTCTGCCAGCTCGCGGTGGCCCGTGCCGTTCCGGCCTGGCAGGCGGCGCTCGTCGTGACCGGAGCGCTGGTATTGCCGGCCGGGCTCGATCTGCTGCCGGTCGCGGGCGTGTTGCTGTTCGCCGGACTGGCGCCGTTCGCCCGCCGCGTCGCCCGTGGCGCCACGGCGCATGCCTGAGGTCCGGCCGAACACCTCCCGTGGGAGAATCCACCCTCGTGTCCGCGCTGCCCGTCTTCCCACCGCTTCGCCGTCTGGTGGATTCGTCATGGTCGGACGCGGGGCTCGCCATCGTCGTCGGCGCCGCCCAGCTCTCACCCCTGCTGTTCCGGCACAGCGACAGTGGGCGCCCCTGGCACTGGTGGGGCTATGTCGCGGCGGCCGGGGCGTCACTCCCGCTGGCGGCGCGGCGGCGCGCTCCGGTGGCGGTCCTGCTGGTCTGCGCCGCCTTCTCCCTCCTCTACGACTTGACCGACCCGGTCGCTCCACAGCCGCTGTGGTACGCGGTCCTCATCGCGTTGTACGGGGTGGCGTCCGCCTGCCCGTCCCGGGTCCGGATACCCGTGTTCCTGGGAATGTGTGCGGTCGGCCTCGCCACAGTCGGCTCGCTGGACACCGCGACCCGCGGCGTCGTGCTGTACGTCGCCGCCTATGCGCTCGGCCGGGCCTCGGCCGGGTCCCGTGCCCAGGCAGCCGTTCTCGCAGAACGCGCTGTCCGCCTCGAAAGCGAACGCCGGGCAGCCGAAGAACGCGCCGCCGAGCGCGAACGCGCGCGCATCGCCCGGGACATGCATGACGTACTGGCCCACTCGATCAGCCTCATGGTCGTCCAGGCCGAGGCGGGCCCGGTCGCGCTGGACACGGCCCCCGCCCGCGCCGCGGCCGCGTTCGGCGCGATCGCCGGCACCGGTCGCGACGCCTTGGACCAGTTGCGCCGGATGCTCGGCGTGCTCAGGGACGAGGAGGGCACACGAGCTCCGCAGCCGACGGTTCACGACCTGCCCGAGCTCACCCGGAAAGTCGCCCGAGCCGGCGTGGAAGTGCGCTGCACCACCGAAGGCGAGCCACGTCCACTGCCCGCCGACTGCGGAGTCGCGGCCTACCGGATCGTGCAGGAGGCCCTGACCAACGTCGTCAAGCACGCCAGAGCGGACCGCGCCGAGGTACGCCTGCGCTGGCGTGACAACGACCTGGAGATCCTCGTGACCGACAACGGCCGTGGCGCGGGAACGAACCTGCCGTCCGGCGGGAACGGCCTGATCGGCATCCGCGAGCGGGCCGCCGCCTGCGGCGGGACCGCGACGGCGGGCCCTCGGGCGGACCGACTCCCAGGATTCGAAGTGAGAGCGCGGCTGCCCGTGGCCGCCCCGGAAATCGGAGCGGCACCATGACTATCCGCGTCGTGGTGGCCGACGATCAGGAGCTGGTCCGCGCCGGCTTCGCCATGATCCTGGCCGCACAGCCCGGCATCGAGGTCGTCGCGGAGAGCGGCGACGGGTTCGAGGCGGTCGGCGCCGCCCGCGCGCACCGCCCCGATGTCGTCCTGCTCGACATCCGGATGCCGGGGATGGACGGTATCGAGGCAGCCCGGATCATCTGCGCCGAGACGGCCTGCCGGGTGATCATGCTGACCACGTTCGGGCAGGACGGCTACCTCTTCGACGCCCTGCGCGCGGGCGCGAGCGGCTTCCTGCTCAAGGATGTGCGGCGCGACGACCTCGTGCACGCCGTCCGCATGGTCGCGGCCGGCGACTCGCTGCTCGCCCCCTCCGTCACCCGCACCCTGATCGCCGCCTTCACCTCCGGCGCGGTGGTGCCACCACCGCGGACCGAACGACTGGACGTGCTCACTGCGCGCGAGCGAGAGACATTGCGGCTGCTCGGTTGCGGCCTGTCCAACGCGGAGATCGCAGCGGCCCTGGTGGTGAGCGAGCACACCGTGAAAACGCATGTCAGTAACATCCTCACCAAGCTCGGACTCCGCGACCGCGTCCAAGCCGTGATCGCCGCCTACGAGACAGGGATGGTGATCCCAGGCCGTTTCACCGACTAAAACCGCGCCGGAACGTCAGCCGACGGCCCCCGGCTCGCTCGTCGCGCCGTCCTCGGAGGTGTCCGTGGCGGCGGGGCTGGGCGAGGAGGACGCGGAGGGGGTCGCCTTCGGCGGCTCAGAGGACGACGCCGACGACGGGGCCGAGGATGTGGCGGACGGCCCAGAGGTGTGGCGGGACGTGGTCGTGGTGGCCGTGGCCGAGGCTTTGGCCGAGGAGGAGGCCCGCCCGCTCGCGGTGGACGTGGGCTTCTTGCTGGAGGGCGACGGCCGGGGCGCGGGCGCGACGGCGGGGGCGCCGCCCGCGGAGGCCGACGGACGCGGGGAGGGCGTGGCGGACGCCGAATTCCCCTTGTGAGAACGGCCCTTATTGGACTGTTCCTTTTCCCTGGAAGTCGCCGCGCTGCCCGGGATCAGCGTCTCGGGGGCGAAGGGGGTGGCGCCCATGAAAGCCACCGCGAGCATCGTGGCGTATCCGAGGAGCGCGATTCCCGCGACCACACCGGCCCGCCGCAGCAGGCGGGCCCGGCGACCCGAGGAATCGACGAAGACGGGGCTTTCCGGGCCGTGGGTACGGACACGGCGACGGGCACGCCGAGAGGGATCGTCGTGCCTCTCCGCCACGGGCTGCGACTTCATGACGGCACGTTAACAGAATTCTTCCCGGATAAAGCTATGGCCTTTCTTTGGCGGGTGAATTCCGAATTCTCATTTTGTCGGCTCAGCCCCTTCCATAACTGCGCGGTGCGGTCGTCGAGGGCGGCAGGCCGCCGTTGAATCGCGTGTCGACGTAATCGGCGAAGTCGAAGCGGCGCGGGGTCAGCTTCAGCCTGGCGAAGGTGTCCGCGATCTTCTGTTCCGAGGCCACGGCGGACTTGTCGACCGCCACATACACCCGGGTGCCATTGGTCCGCTTCACCGAGTCCAGCGCCACCTCGTACGGCAGGCCGGTCTCCTTCGCCCAGACCTCGGCCCACGCCTCCGGGTGCTTGTAGACCCAGTCCTGGGCGCGGCGCAGCCGCTTGAGATAGTCACCGATGGCCCGCTCCTTCTTCTTGTCGGCGATCGAGGCGGGGCCCGCGACCTGGAAGTTGAGCCCGTTGACCACGCCCTGGCCGGTGGTGAGGACGCGGGCGTCCGCCGAGCGCAGAGCCTGCGAGGTGTACGGGTCCCAGACGGCCCAGGCGTCCACCTTGCCGCGGGTGAAGGCCGCGAGCGCGTCGGCGGGCTGGAGGAAGGTGGCCTTGACGTCCTTGATCGACAGCCCGGCCTTCGCGAGCGAGGCGACGAGCTGATAGTGCGCCGAGCTGCCCTGCGCCACCGCCACCGACCTGCCCTTGAGGTCGGCGACCTCCTTCAGCGGCGACCCCTTCTTCACCAGGATCGCCTCGCCGTCGGCCGTGCCGTGCTTGGCGGCCACCACCTTGATCTTGGATTTGGCGGCCGCGGCGAAGACCGGTGGGGTGTTGCCCACGCCGCCGATGTCCACCGCCCCGGCGCTCACCGCCTCCAGGATCGGCGGCCCGGAGGTGAACGTCGACCAGCGGATCTTGTACGGCAGGTCGTCCAGCTCACCGGCGGCGCGCAACACCGCCTCGTCGTTGCCCTTCTGATCGCCGACCCGCAAGGTGACCTCGCCCTTGCCGTCGGTGTTCGAGCCCGCGCCAGCCGAGCCGTCGGCGGACGACGCGGCCGTGCAGGCGGCCAGGAGGAGGGCGAAGGGGAGCAGCAGGGCCGGGGCGATACGCCGTCTCATATCGGCAGATCCGTTCGTGAGGGTGGTTCGGACGGTGCGGGGGGTGTCGATGTGGTGATGCGGGCGTGTCATACGGCCTTGCCGGTGGACACCGCGGGCGCGGACACGCCCAGCCGGCCCAGGAGTTCGGCGCGCAGCTCCGCGAAGCGCGGGTCGGCGATGTCGCGCGGCCGCTCCAGGCCGGTCCGCCGCTCGTGGGCGATCACGCCGTGGTCCATCACCAGCACCCGGTCGGCCAGCAGCAGCGCCTCCTCGACGTCGTGCGTCACCAGCAGCACCGCGCAGCCGCGCCGCTGCCACAACTCGGCGACCAGCTGCTGCGCCTTGATGCGGGTGAGCGCGTCCAGGGCGCCGAAAGGCTCGTCGAGCAGCAGCAGATCGGGCTCGCGCACCAGCGCGCGGGCCAGCGAGGCACGCTGGGCCTCGCCGCCGGACAGCGTCTTGGGCCAGGCCGTCGACCGGTGGCCGAGACCGACCTCCTCCAGCGCCCGCTCGGCGACCGCCCGCCCGGGGCGGCCGTCCAGCCCGAGCAGCACATTGCGCCAGACCCGCTTCCACGGCATCAGGCGCGGCGCCTGGAACGCGACCGCCTTGGCGCGCGGCACCAGCACCTCGCCCTCGATCTCCCGGTCCAGTCCGGCGAGGATGCGCAGCAGGGTGGACTTGCCACAGCCGCTGTGGCCCAGCAGGGCGACGAACTCGCCGGGGCGCACGGTCAGTTCCAGCCGGTCGATGACCGCCCGGCCGTCGAAGGTGCGGGTCAGCCCATGGACCCGTACGGCGGCGGGGGCAGCGGGGTCGGGGGTGTCCCCCAGGGCCTTCTCGACCGGGCCTATGTGCCCGTGAAGGTCGGTCGCCATTGCAGCAGCAGCCTCTCGAGAGTACGGACGACGAAGTCGGCGAGCAGGCCGAGCGCCGCGTAGACGATCAGGCAGACCACGATCACGTCGGTCTGGAAGAACTCCCGCGCGCGGTTGAGCAGAAAGCCGATCCCGTCGTCGGCGTTGATCGTCTCGCCGAAGACCAGCGCCAGCCAGGCGGTGGCCAGCGAGTACCGCAGCCCGGTCATCGCCCCGGGCAGGGCCCCGGGCAGCACCACATGGCGGATCAGCCCCCAGCGGCCCAGCCCCAGCGAGGTTCCGGCCTCGATCAGCTGGGCGTCGACCCCGCGGATGCCCGCGTAGACGTTGAGATACAGATGGAAGGTCACACCGAGCGCGATCAGGGCGATCTTCGGCGCCTCGCCGATGCCCAGCCAGATGATGAACAGGGGGATCATCCCGACCCACGGGATGGTGCGCAGCATCTGCACCGTGGCGTCGACCAGGTCCTCGCCGAGCCGGGACAACCCGGAGACGAGGGCGAGCGACACCCCGGCCACCGCGCCGATCAGCAGCCCGACCAGCACCCGCTGCACCGACACCAGCATGGCGTGCGGCAGCGTGCCGTCCCCGATCAGGCCGGAGGCGGTGCGGGCGATGGTGCCGGGGGAGGCGAGGGTGTCGGGGGACAGCACACCGGTGGCGCTGCACACCTGCCAGACGATGAGCAGGACGAGGGGGCCGGTCGTACGGCGCAGCCACCGGGGCACGGCGCGGCGGCGCGCGGACAGCGGAACGACCGGTTCGAGAACCGGGGACATGGAGGCTCCACGAAAGCGGAAGGTGAGGTGAAGTGGGGGGAGGGGAAGCGGAGTGAGCGCTGAGACGTGCCGGCGCGGACGTGCTTACGCGCGAAGCAGTGAAAAGATCAGCAGTCGCCGGGACACGCGGCGGAGGCCACCCGCAGCAGGTCGATGTGACCGCGCGTGGTGAGCAAGGCTGACATAGACATGCCCACGAACGTAGCGAGGGCGCCCGGAGCCGGTCAACGGTGTCTTGCCACTCGGACCTTTGTTGCGGCGGTTTTACGGGCGGACGTACGAGGATGGGGCCATGACCCAGACCTTCCGCACCCACATCCTTCGGATCACCACCGGCTCCACCGAGAGGGTCGCCGACCTCACCGCGGACTGCGAGGCGTTTGTGAGGGAGGTGAGTCAGGGCCGGGACGGGCTGCTCAATGTGTTCGTCCCCCATGCGACCGCCGGCATCGCCGTCCTGGAGACGGGCGCGGGCAGCGACACCGACCTGCTGGCCGCACTGAGCGACCTGCTGCCTGCCGACGACCGCTGGCGCCACCGCCACGGCAGCCCCGGCCACGGCCGGGACCATGTGCTCCCCGCGCTCGTCCCGCCGCACGCCACGCTCCCGGTCATCGGCGGCAGGATGGCGCTCGGCACCTGGCAGTCCGTGTGTCTCGTCGACACCAACAAGGACAACCCCGACCGCCAGGTGCGGCTCAGCTTCCTGGGCTGAGCAAGATCGTTCTTGCGCGGTACGGAGCTGAACATGATCGAACGGCCCTACGGCGGTTGAGGGAGGTGCCTGCTCGGTGTGCGACGACTGTCGCGGGTGAAGCTCGCCACGTCGTCTCCGGAGCGGCAGCCCGAGTACGGGCTGACCGCTGCCGCATCCGTCGGGGGCCATATCGTCGGCTGGGCCGACGACTGGGAGGTGTCGGGCACCACCGACCCGATGACCCGGCCGAAGCCGGGCCCGTGGCTTCGCGATGAGCGGGGTCCGTACGACGGGTTGGTGGCCGCAGCCGTGGACCGGCTCGGCCGCAACGTCGTGGACGTGGCCGCGGTGCGCGATGGATTTGGGGTTTATCAGCAATGCCTCGCGGCAAACGGCGGAACACCGGCGGGCCGCCCGGCACTCCGACACCGGCAGGACGCACCCATATCGGACGGGACGCTCCTGTAGGGAAGTCAACCAGCCTTCGAGTACACCTCGAGCTGTCCGGGCGACGATCCGCCGGTCGGTCCGATCACCGACCCCTCAGTAGCTTCGCTCTTGAGGTTCCATCAGAGGCGTCGTGTAATTCATCCTTCGCGTCGCAACCCGGCGGAATTCCGAAGCCGTACCTTCGACGCACCCGCCGGAAAACGATCTCCCTTTACCCAGCTCCGACAATTCTTGCGGAGAAGTCATGAGTTCTACTGCCTGGCCCGGCGACCTTGTCATCGGTGTCACTCCCTTTGGGCGACCGGACGCCAGGCTCGCTGCGGCGGTCGGCCGCGCCGGGGGGTTCGGGGTGCTGGACCTGGGGGCCGGGGACCGGTGGGCCCGGGAGGCGCTGGAGTGTCTGCGGGGCTGGGCCCCTGACGGGCGGTACGGGGTGCGGATCGGGCCCGGTTGCCGGCTGGCGCCCGCGGACTTGTTGGCGCTACGGGCTGGTGACGGTGCGGGTCCGGGCACGGTGGTGCTCGCGGTGGACTCGCCCTGGGCGGTGGCCGACTGCGCGGGCTGCCGTCGCGTTCTCGTCGAGGTCACGGACCTGGAGGAGGCGTTGCATGCGGTAGGGGCCGGGGCGCAGGGCTTGATCGCTCGGGGTGGGGAGGGTGGTGGCCGGGTCGGGGTGCTCGGCAGCTTCGTGCTGCTGCAGCAGTTGCTCGCGGAGCCGGGGGTGTCCGTGCCGGTGTGGGCGGGGGGTGGGATCGGTCACCATACGGCTGCGGCGGCGGTGGTCGGCGGGGCTGTGGGCGTGGTGCTGGATACCCAGTTGGCGCTGCTCGCCGAGTCGGGGGTGTCCGGGGAGTTGGCTGCGGTGCTTCGTTCTCTGGACGGTTCGGAGACCGTCGTGGTCGATGGCTGTCGTGTGTTGCGCCGCCGGGGGCGTGATCCGCATGCCCGGCCGCTGCCGGTGGGTCAGGACGGTTTTCTGGCGGCGCGTTTCGCGGAGCGGTATGGCGATGTCGGCCGGGCGGTACGTGCTGTGGCCGGGGCTGTGCGGGATGCCGTACGCGACGACCGCGCCGCGGCCGCGTTGTGCCCGGGTTCGGCGATGTGCGGGGCGCTTGGTAGTCGGCTGCCGGTGGTGCAGGGGCCGATGACCCGGGTGAGCGATCGGGCCGGGTTCGCGTCGGCGGTGGCTGCTGAGGGGGCTGTGCCGTTTCTGGCGCTGGCGCTTGCCGGGAGTGAGCGGGCGCGGGCCATGCTGGTGGAGGCGGCGGCCGTGCTGGAGGGGCGGTCGTGGGGGGTGGGGGTGCTCGGGTTCGCGCCGGAGGAGATCAGGCAGGCCCAGCTTGAGGCCGTGCGGGAGGTCCGCCCCAGCCACGCGATCATCGCGGGCGGGCGACCCGCCCAGGCCGAGGCGCTGGAGAGGGCGGGGATCGCCACTTTTCTGCATGTTCCTTCGCCGGGTCTGCTGGGGCAGTTTCTGCGGTCCGGTGCCCGTCGGTTCGTCTTCGAGGGCTCGGAGTGTGGTGGGCATGTCGGCCCGCGCCACAGCTTTCCGCTGTGGGAGGCCCAGATCGCGGTGATCGAGGACTTCCTGGACGAGGTTGACCAGGACGGGGCGGGTGGTGACGACGAGGAACATCCCAGGACCGCGGTCCCGGTCGAGGTCTTCTTCGCGGGTGGTGTTCACGATGAGCGGTCCGCGGCGATGGTGGCCGCTCTCGCGGCGCCGCTGACCCGGCGCGGTGTCCTTGTGGGCCTGCTGATGGGCACCGCGTATCTGTTCACGGAGGAGGCGGTGACCTGCGGTGCTGTCCAACCGTTGTTCCAGCGTCAGGTGGTGGCGGCGAGGGGTACCGCGTTGTTGGAGACGGCTCCGGGGCATGCCACTCGCTGTGTTCCCAGCCCGTTCACGGAGGAGTTCGGTGCTGTCAGGGAGCGGTTGCGTGGGGAGGGTGTTCCGGAGCGGGAGGTGTGGGAGCGGCTGGAGCGGCTGAATGTCGGCCGGTTGCGGATCGCGGGCAAGGGTGTGGAGCGCGGTCCGGGTGGCGAGTTGGCGGTGGTCGGCGAGGAGCGCCAATACGAGGATGGCATGTTTATGGCGGGGGATGTGGCGGTGTTGCGCTCGGCCACCACGACCGTCGCCGCCCTGCACCACTGTGTGGCCGCGGCCGCCGCGGACTTCTTCCGCCGTGCCGCGGCCGTGCTGCGCGAGCGCTTGGGCGTGGCGACGCCCGGGGCGGTGGAGGGGGAGGCTCCGGCGCCGCTGGAGGTGGCCGTGGTCGGCATGGCGTGCATGTTTCCGCGCGCGCCGGATCTTGCCACGTTCTGGGCTCATGTGGTCGGTGGTGTCGACGCGGTGACCGAAGTGCCGGTCGAGCGCTGGGATCCCGCCGTCCACTACTCTCCCGGCGAGGGCGCCGCCACGGCGCACGATGGCGCGTCTGCCTCCAAGTGGGGTGGCTTTCTGCCCCCGATCCCTTTCGACCCCCTGCGCTACGGCATCCCGCCGGCGTCTCTGGGCAGCATCGAGCCGGTGCAGCTGCTGGCGTTGGAGGCGGCGCGGCGGGCGCTGGAGGACGCCGGATATCAGGCGGTGCCCGGCGAGGAGCGCGGCAGCGTGGGTGCGCGGGTCTTCGACCGCTCCCGTACATCGGTGGTCTTCGGCGCCGAGGCGGGCAGTGATCTGTCCAGTGCCCAGGCGTTGCGGGCCACGCTGCCGTCCTACTTCGGTTCGGTGCCCGAGGGGTTGGCGGAGCAGTTGCCGGAGCTGACCGAGGATTCCTTTCCGGGGATGCTGGCCAATGTCATCGCGGGGCGGATCGCCAACCGGCTCGATCTCGGTGGTGCCAACTACACGGTGGACGCGGCCTGTGCTTCCTCTCTGGCCGCTGTGGATGTGGCCTGCAAGGAGTTGGTCAGCGGCAGCAGCGACCTGGTGCTGTGCGGCGGGGCCGACCTGCACAACGGGGTCAACGATTACGTGCTCTTCTCCTCCGTGCACGCGTTGTCCCCGACGGGCCGCTCGCGGACCTTTGACGCCTCGGCGGACGGTATCGCGCTTGGTGAGGGTGTCGCGTGTGTGGTGCTCAAGCGGTTGGCGGATGCCGAGCGCGACGGCGACCGCGTGTACGGGGTGATCAAGGGTGTGGGCAGTTCGAGCGACGGGCGGTCACTAGGCCTGACCGCGCCGCGGCCCGAGGGTCAGCGTGCCGCTCTGGAGCGTGCCTACCGCAACGCCCGGATCTCCCCCGCGGATGTCGGTCTCCTCGAGGCGCACGGCACCGGCACGGTGGTCGGCGACCGGACTGAGCTGGCGGTCCTCACCGAGGTGTTCACCGCCGCCGGGGCCGCGGCGGGCGGTTGCGCGCTGGGCTCGGTCAAGTCGCAGATCGGGCATACGAAATGCGCGGCGGGTCTGGCGGGTCTGGTCAAGACCGCGCTGGCCCTGCACACCGGCGTCAAACCGCCCACCTCGCAGCTGCGCCGCCCGGGCGCCTCCTGGGACGCGAAGAGCAGCCCCTTCGCCTTCCACACCGAGGCCGGGCCCTGGGTGGCCCCGCCCGCCGAGCGGATCGCCGCTCTGAGCGCGTTCGGCTTCGGCGGCACCAACTTCCACGTGGTTCTGGCCGCGCATGACGCCGGTCCGCCCCCGGCCCATGCCCTGGACGCCTGGCCCGCTGAGCTGTTCACCTTCCGCGGCACCGACCGGGCGGCGGCTCTGCGCGCCGTCGAGGAGGCGCTGGCGCTTGCCGAGGACAACGAGGCGGCGGGGTCGCCCTGGCGGCTGCGCGACCTCGCCCTCGCCGCCGCCACCCGCTCCGACACCAGTCAGGGCCCGGTGTGGGCCGCCGTGGTGGCCACGGCCCCGGACGGGCCGACCGGACCGGCGGCGCTGCTGCGCCGGGTGCTGGCGGGGGAACACGACCCGGCCACGGGGATCTACCTGGCCGGGCCGGCCGACGCGACCGGTCTGGAGAGTCCAGCCGATCCGCAGGGCGGTGACGGCCCAGCAGGTCGGTACGCGGCAGACCGGGAGGGTCTGACCAGCCAGGAGAATCCAGGCGATCCCGAGGACGGTGACGGCCCAGCCGGGCCGGCCGACGCGGAGGGCGGTGGTGGCCCTGGGGGCGTGGACGGCGGTGGCGGCCCGGCCAGTGGCGCCGACACGCAGGACGGTGATGTCCCATCCACTGACGGCGGCGCGGGGCGAGGCCCCGCCCCCGGCCCCGGTCCCGTCCCCGGCTCCGTCCCCGGTCCTGGTTCTGGTTCTGGTTCTGGTTCTGGCAAGGTTGCGTTTCTCTTCCCGGGGCAGGGCAGTCAGCGGCCTGGCATGTTCGCGGACCTGTTTGTCGCTTTCCCTGAACTCCACGGTCACGCGCGGCTGGCCCGGTCCCACGCCGCCGTGCTCCATCCGCCGGCCGCGTTCGACGAGCCGGAACGGGACGCGCAGCGGGCCAGGATCACCGACACCCGGGTGGCCCAGCCGGCGCTGGGCGTCGTCGGCCTGGCCGCGCACTCGCTGCTCACCGCGGCCGGAGTCCGCCCCGACATGGCCGCCGGGCACAGCTACGGGGAGTTGGTCGCGCTGTGCGCGGCGGGCGTGCTCGATCCGCCCGCGCTGCTGGACTTGAGCGCCGAGCGGGCGTCCGCGATCTGGGACGCCGCGCAGGCCTCTGGGCCGGAGCCGGGCACCATGGCGGCGGTGACCGCCGGCCACGAGGACGTCGAGCACGTCCTGCGGCGCGCCGGTCTCGCCGGCCAGGTGGTGGCCGCCAACCACAACGCCCCCCGCCAGACCGCGATCTCGGGGCCACGGCGGGAGGTGGACACCGCGGTCGGACTGCTGCGGGAGGCCGGGTATCGGGTGAAGCGACTCCCGGTGGCCTGTGCCTTCCACAGCCCGCTGGTGGCCACCGCCGGCCACCGGTTCGCCACCGCGCTCGCCCGGCAGCCGATACGTCCGCCCGAGTACCCGGTCTGGGCGAACCGCACCGCCGCCCCACACCCCGCAGAGCCGGACGCCATCCGCGCGGAACTGAGCGCCCAGATCGGCGCGCCGGTCCGCTTCGCCGAGCAGATCGAAGCCATGTACGAGGCAGGGGCCAGGATCTTCGTCGAAGCAGGGCCCGGCACCGTCCTCACCCACCTGGTCTCGGAGATCCTCGGCGACCGCCCGCACCACGCCATCGCCTTCGAAGGACGCCGCACCGGCGGCCACGTCGGCGGCGCCGGTCCGCGCGGACTGTACGGCTTCCTTGACACCCTGGCCCAACTCGCCGTCGCCGGACTGCCGGTGCGCACCGGCTGGATGTTCCGCGGCCGTGACGCCATGGACGCCGGCCGCGCCACGCCGCCGAAGCGGCCCGGCTGGACGGTGGACGGACACCTGGTCCGCACCGCCACAGGTGAACTCCTGCCCGGCGCGCTGGCACCGGCCCGACGTGTCAAGGAGACGACGGTGACCCAAACGGACCGGGACGCACTGATCCTGGAATTCCTGAGAACCAGCCGGGAGATGGTCGCGGCCCAGCGCGATGTGCTCCTCACCCACCTCGGAGCCACGCCGGACGCCAGGCCTGCCGCGCCTGCGGGCCCAATCGCGACGGTGACAGGCACGCCTGTGACGGCCGTGGCGCCCGGGGCCGTGGAGGCGACCGCGGCCCTTCCGCCGCCACCGGCGGGCGAACCGACGCCGACACGGATGCCGACGCCCCGACTCACCGAGCCGGTGGCGGTCACCGAGGCGGAGGTGGCGCGGATGGTCGCGCAGATCATCAGCGAACGCACCGGATACCCGGTCGACATGATCGAGCCGGATCTCGACCTTGAGGCCGATCTGAGCATCGACTCGATCAAACGGGCCGAGATCGCGGGCGAGTTGGCGGGGCGCCTGGGTGTGGGCGGCACCGGCGGCGACGGCGCCGCCGCGCTCGCGGACGAGGAGCTGGAGGAGCTGACGAAGGCCCGTACCACCGCCGCGGTCACCGCCTGGCTCACCCCCCGGCTGACCGCCGGAGCGGCGCCGGGGAGCCCGGCGGCGACCGGTGCCCCCGGCACCGCGCGCGATGAGACCGCCGAACCGGCCGCCGCCACGGCCTCGTTCGGCGAGCCGCCCGTGGACACCGCTCCGAGGTCCATCGGCCGCACAGCCGGGACCACGGACTCCGTCAGGGGCGTGGCGCCGAAGCGGATGCGGATGCGGGCCGTACCGCTCGCCCCGGGTGGGGCGGTCGGCGAGCCCTCGGGTGTCCTGTCCGGCAAGCGGTTCGTGCTGCTGGGCGGTGACGAGGCCGTGGCCGAGGCGGTCGGCGGGCGGCTGCGGACGTACGGGGCCGAGGCCGTGGCCCTCGCGGGCGACCCGCTTCTCACCGAGGGCGACGGACCGTCCCCCGGCTACCGCGACGAGGTGCCCCCTGACGGGGTGATCCTGCTCCCGCCGTCCGCCGGGTCCGGCGCGCCCGTGCTGCCCGCGGCGTTCCCCGTACTGCGGGCAGCGCTGGCGGGCGGGCCGCGGTGGCTGCTGGCCGCGCGGCGAGCGGAGCCGCTCGACGTCGGAACGGCCGGACTCCACGGCCTGTTCCGCACCGTCGCCAGGGAGTATCCGCAGACGGCCGCCACGGTCGTGGACCTCCCCGCCGCGGCCTCTCCCGACGCCGTCGCCGACGCGCTGTTGGACGAGGTGTTCGCCCCCGACCACCCGCCCGTCGTGCTGCGCACCGCCGACGGACGCGATGGGTTGGAGCTCGTGGAGAGCGACTTGGGCGTCCTCGGCGCCTCGGGCGCGGGGCCCGCCGGGGACGGGGCGGCCGAGGCGGCGGCCCTCGGGCTGGGCCGCGATTCGGTGATCGTGCTGGTCGGCGGGGCGCGGGGGATCACCGCGCGGTGCGCGGCGGCTCTCGCGGTCGCCACCGGCTGCCGTATCGAACTGCTCGGCCGCACCCCCGTACCCGCCGGGCCTGAGGACCCGGCCACCGCCGGAGCCCGGGACGAGGCCGCCCTGCGTGCGGCGCTCGCCGCCCGGGGCGGCCGCGGGCCCGCCGAGATCCAGCGGGAGGCGGCCGGGATCCTGGCGCGGCGTGAAGTGGCCGCCACGCTGCGGGAGCTGACCGATCTCGGGGCCCGGGCCCGCTACCGGTCGGTCGACTTCCGGGACCCCGACGCGGTGCGCCAGGCTGTCAAGGAGATCCACGCCGACCACGGCCGGCTGGACGGTGTCGTCTACGCGGCGGGGGTGATCGAGGACCGGCTGATCGAGGAGAAGTCCGCCGAGTCCTTCCAGCGGGTGTTCGACACCAAGGCGGGCGGCGCGCGTACGCTCCTGGACGCACTGGAGAAGCTGTCGACGGCCGGGCCGGCGGGCGAGCGCGGGGACGGCGGGGGACTCGGAGGGCGGACAGGACAGGGAGGACACGCAGAGCCGTCCTTCGTGGTGCTCTTCGGCAGCGTCTCCGCCGTCCTCGGTAACCGGGGCCAGGCCGACTACGCGGCGGCCAACGACGCGCTGGAGGCCATCGGCGCGCGGTGGGCGGCCCGCACCGGCCGCCGGGCCCTGACCGTCCACTGGGGCCCCTGGGCGCCCACCGGCGCACACGCCGGGATGGTCAGCCCCGCGCTCGCCCGCGAATACGCGCGGCGTGGCGTCGAACTCATCGACCCCGACGAAGGAGCGCTGGCGCTGCTGCGCGAACTCGCCTGGGGCGAGGAGTCCGACCGGGCCGTCGTCTACACGGCGTCGGGCTGGTGACCCATGACATATGACGGCGGCGAAGGCGGCGGCCGCAGGCCGCCCGTGGCGATCGTCGGGATGGCCGTACTGCTGCCCGGCGCGCCGGATCTGGAGACGTACTGGCGCAACCTCGTGACCGGCGTAAACGCGATCACCGAGGTCCCGGCGCAGCGGTGGGACGCCGAGTTCTACGCCCCCGGGAGCGGGCGCGGCCCGGCGGCTGCCGACCGGGTGTACTGCCGCCGTGGCGGGTTCGTCGACGAGCTCGCGGAGGTGGAGGTCACTCGTTTCGGGATCATGCCCGCCTCCGTTGCGGGCACTGAGCCCGATCAGCTGATCGCGCTGCATGTCGCGGCCGCGGCCGTCGCCGACGCGGGGGGCGAGGAGCGGCTGCCCGACCGGGGGCGGGTCGGGGTGGTGCTGGGCCGCGGCGGCTATTCCACGCCGGGTCTGGTCCGTCTCGATCAGCGGGTACGCACCGCCCACCAGCTGGTGCGCACGCTCGGCGAGCTGCTGCCCGGCCTCGGCGCCGACCAGTTGGAGCGAGTACGGACCGCGTTCACCGAGCGCCTGGGCCCCGACCGCCCCGAGGCCGCCATCGGCCTGGTGCCCAACCTCGCCGCCTCACGGGTCGCCAACCGGCTCGATCTGCGCGGCCCCGCCTACACCGTGGACGCCGCCTGCGCGTCCTCGCTCGTCGCCATCGACCAAGCGGTGGGTGAACTGGCCTCCGGCCGGTGCGACGCGGTGCTGGCCGGCGGGGTGCACCACTGCCACGACATCACCCTGTGGAGCGTCTTCGCGCAACTGCGCGCGCTCTCGCCGAGCGAACGCATCCGCCCCTTCCACCGCGAGGCCGACGGCATCCTGATCGGCGAGGGCACCGGCGTCGTGATGCTCAAACGGCTGGCCGACGCGCGACGGGACGGCGACCGGGTGTACGCCGTCATCAAAGGCACCGGCGTGGCCAGCGACGGCCGCGCAGCAGGCCTGGCCGCCCCGGACCCGGGCGGCCAGACACGTGCGGTACGACAGGCATGGCGGGCGGCCGGGCTCGATCCGCGCGCGCCCGGCTCGCTCGGACTGCTGGAAGCACACGGCACCGCCACGCCCGCCGGAGACACAGCCGAACTGGCCACGGTGGCAGACGTCTTCGGCCCCCCGACCGGCGACGCCACCGCCGACCGCGCCGTGATCGGGTCGGTGAAGTCGATGATCGGCCACACCATGCCGGCAGCCGGCGTGGCAGGCCTGGTCAAGGCCGCCCTGGCCATCCACCACGGACTGCTGCCACCCACCCTGCACTGCGACAACCCCCACCCAGCCCTGGCCACAACCCGCTTCCGACCCATCGCCACAGCCGAGCCATGGGAGACCAGGCGCAACACGGAGGTGCGCCGCGCGGCGGTCAACGCGTTCGGGTTCGGCGGAATCAACGCACACGTGGTGCTGGAGCAGGCCCCCTTGGGGGCCGCTCAGCCGCTTCCGGCAGGCCCACGGCCCCGGCCGCCGACCACGGCCCTGGCGGTGGCCGCCGGACCGGGTGTCGACGCGCCCGACGCCGTCGGCCCCGCCGCGCGCACGGGCGCGGCCACGTCCGGCGCCGTCGCCGGTATGCCGGACGCCACGGCCGCGCAGCCTGCGTTCACGTACTCCGCCGTACCGGGGGCGGCCACGCCCACCGGACCTCACGCGCCAAGCACCGCGGCACCCGCCGCCCCCACCGCGTCCGGGGTCCAGGTCACCGAGCCGGAGCGGGTGCTCGCGCTGGGGGCCGAGACGCCGGAGCAGCTGGCCGCGTTGCTGGCGGCGGATGACTCGGCGTTGCGGGCCACCGCGCCCGCGGCGGGCCGGGCGAGGCTCGGGATCGTCGGGCCGACCGCCAAGCGGCTGGCGCTGGCGCGACGCGTCGTGGCCAAAGGCTGTCCGTGGCGTGGCCGCGGCGACGTCTGGTTCGCCCCCGCTCCGCTGCTGGGCGAGCACGCAGTGGACGGGGCTGGCCGGATCGTCTTCGTCTTTCCGGGGCTGGAGGCCGAGTTCGCGCCACGGGTGGACGGCGTGGCCGAGTACTTCGGGCTGTCCCCCGCCGCGGTGGCCGACGGCCGGGCCCTGGTCGGTGACATCGGCCGGCACAGTGTCGGTGTCTTCGCCGTCGGCCGGCTGCTGGACCGGGCGTTGCGGCGGATGGGGGTGGTGCCGGACGCGGTGGCCGGGCACAGCGTCGGCGAGTGGACCGCGATGGTCTCGGCCGGTCTGCACTCCGGCGCCGCGGCCGACGAGTTCCTGGGCTCGTTCGACCCCGACGCGCTGCGCGTGCCCGGGCTGGCCTTCGGCGTGCTGGGCGCCTCCACCGGGCGGGTGCTGGCCGCGCTCGCGGAGGGCATGGGCGGCACGGACGGCCGGGTCGTGCTCTCGCACGACAACGCGCCGAGCCAGTCGATGGTGTGCGGGCCGCGGGCCGACGTCGAGGCGTTCGTACGGCGGTTGCGTGGCGAGGGGGTGATCGGGAACGTCCTTCCGTTCCAGTCGGGCTTCCACACCCCGATGCTGGCGCCGTACCTGGGGCCGATCAGAGCGGCCGCGGAGCGGTTCGAACTGTTCCCGCCGAGCGTGCCCATCTGGTCGGGGACGACCGCGGCACCGTATCCGCCCGACGCGGCCGGGGTGCGTGAGCTGTTCGTCCGGCATCTGCTGGAGCCGGTCCGATTCCGGCTGCTGACCAAGGCGCTCCACGAGGCGGGCTTCCGGGCTTTTGTACAGGTCGGCCCGGGGCAGCTGGCCTCGCTCATCGGCGACACGCTCCAAGGGGCGGAACACCTCGCGGTGGCGGCCGACTCGCCGCACCGCGACGGCGTCGCCCAACTGCGCCGGGTGGCCACCGCCCTGTGGGTGAACGGGGCCCAGGTGGACCCGTCCCTGCCACGCCCCGCCACCGCGCCCTGCGCCACCGCGCCCTGCGCCACCGCACCGCCCGCCACCGCGCCGAAGCCGGTACGGCTCGACCTCGGCGGGGCGCTGATCTCCCTGGACGAGCGCCACCTCGCCGAGCTGCGCCGCGAGTTGGCCTCCGACGCCGCCGGTCCGCAGCGGTCCGTCCGGGCGGACGCCGTGTCCGCGCTGGACACGGTGGCGGGGCGATTTCCGGTGGCGGCGGAGCTCGGCGCGCTGCTGCGGGAGACGGCCGGTGCCGCCACCGAGCTGATCGCCGTCGCGGGCCGCGCGGGCGGCCCGCCGACCCCGACACCACCACCGTTGCCAGCGGCGCCTCAGCCGTCGCGGTCCGCCACCCCACCCCCGCCGGAAACCTGGCGCACCGTGCTGCATGTGTCCACCGAGACCATGCCGTACCTGCGCGACCACTTCTTCTTCCGGCAACGGCCCGGTTGGCCCGACGAGTCGGACCGGTGGCCGGTCGTCCCGGCGACCACGATCGTCGGCCACCTCATGGACGCGGCGGAGCAGGCGGCCCCCGGCCGGCGGGCGGTCGCGGTGCACGGCGCCCGGTTCGGCCGGTGGGTGACCGCTGCGCCGCCCGTCGAGGTGCCCATCACCGTGACCCCGTCGCCCGACGGCCCGGACCGGCTCGCCGTGGACTTCGGCCGCAGCGCCCAGGGCACGGTGGAGCTCGCGCCCCGCCATCCCCGCCCCCGCCCCGCCTCCTGGCCCGCCGACCCGGCCGCCGAACACGCCCCCGCACACACCGCGGCCGAGCTCTACAGCGAGCGCTTGATGTTCCACGGCCCGGCGTTCCAGGGCGTCAGCGAGATCACCGCGATCGGCGCCTCGCGCGTACGCGGCACGATCACCACACCGGCCGCACCCGGCGCGCTGCTGGACAATGTGGGCCAGCTCCTCGGCTACTGGCTCACGACGACCCGCACCGAGCGGACCATGGTCTTCCCCGTCGGCATGCGGCACATCCGCCTCTTCGGACCACATCCGCGTCCCGGCACCCCGGTGGAGTGCGCGATCGAAGTCGTCTCGGTCACCGACACCATGCTCGAGGCGGATGTCCAGCTGCTCGTCGACGGACAGGTGTGGGCCCGGATCGACGGCTGGCAGGACCGCCGCTTCGACAACCATCCGAGCACCCGGCCGGTGGAGCGCTTCCCGGAACTCAACGCGCTCTCCCAGCCGCGTCCCGGCGGCTGGGTGCTGCTCCACGAGCGCTGGCCCGACCTGGCGTCCCGTGACCTGATCATGCGCAACCACCTGGGCGGCGCCGAGCGCAGGGCGTACGAGCGACAGGCCCCGCGCAGCCGCAGGCAGTGGCTGCTGGGCCGGATCGCCGCCAAGGACGCGGTGCGGCAGTGGCTCTGGGCGCGCGGAGAGGGGCCGGTCTTCCCGGCCGAGATCCAGGTGCACGAGGACGCACGCGGCCGCCCGTACGTCCTCGGGGCGCACGGCCGGACGCTGCCCGCGCTGGACGTCACGCTGGCGAGCCGGGCCGAGGCCGGGGTGGCCCTGGTCGTGCCGCGCCCGCCAGGACGCGAGGACTCCGGGCCGGGCCCCGGCATCCATATCGAGGAGATCACCGGACAGGAGATCGCCGGACAACCGACCACCGGACAACCGACCACCGGATGGGAAGCCACCACCCTCCGGGCCGTCAAGTGTGCCGTCACCAAGGCGGAGGGCGCGGAGGGCGCCGTCCGCGCGCCGGACGTCGCCGTGCTCGACGCGGCGGACCCGGAGCGGCTCCTGGTCGAGGTGGCCACGGCCGCCGGGCGGCCGCGCCGCTACCGGGTGCACAGCGCGCGTACGGCCAACCCGCCCGGGCTGCCGCCCAGGGACTACGTCGTGGCCTGGACCACCGGCCCGGCGGACGACGAGTGAGGAGATCAACCATGGCCGAGGAGACACGATGAGCACCGCCAAGCACACCACTGCGGCGGACGACGAGAAGACCGTCCTCACGGACATCTCCGGAATGCTCAAGAACATGCTTGACGAGTACGGCCTGGATGATCTCGAGATCGCCTCGGAGAGCCGGTTCATGGAGGATCTCGACCTGGAGAGCATCGACCTGGTCACCCTGGCGGGAAGTCTGCAGGACCGGTACGGACCGCAGGTCAACCTCGCCGAGTTCGTGGCCGGTCTTGAGCTCGACGAGATCATCGACCTCCGCGTGGGCCACCTGGTCGAGTACGTCGTCGGCTGCTTGAAAACCGCCGAGGGGAGCTGACCGATGGCCATGGTCCACACCGGCGGGCCGGACGGCGTCAGGCTCCATGTGCAGCGGCTCGGCCCCGGACGCGCCGGGCCCGGTGGCGGCCGCGCGGCGCCCACTGCCGTGCTGCTGCACGGCCTGCTCACCGACAGTCTGGCCTCCTACTACTTCACCGTGGGCCCCGGGCTGGCCGCGGCCGGGATCGACGTGGTCATGTACGACCAGCGGGGCCACGGCCGCAGCGAGCGCCCGGCCCGCGGCTACCGGCTGGACACCTTCGTGGGAGACCTGGAGCGGCTGCTGGACCGGCTGGGGATCCACGGCCCGGTGCACCTGGTCGGCAACTGCTTCGGCGGAACGGTCGCCTTCCAGTACGCGGTCCGCCACCCGGAACGGGTGGCCGGCCTGTCGCTGATCGAGTCCGAACCGGCCACCCCCGCGTGGGCGGCCAAACTCGACAGGATGCTCGGCGACACCGAGACCCAGCTGTCGGAGCACGAGGCCGACGCCCTGGCCTGGATCGACGCCCACCGCGGCAGGCACACCGCGTGGCTGGCGCGATCGGCGGCCCGCCTGGCGCGGACCACCACCATCGGCCGGGACATCCCGTCGAGCGCGGTGCTGGACGAGGACCGGATCCGTGCCGTGTCCGGTCCGGTGCTCGCGCTCTACGGCGCCGATTCGGATATGGCCGCCCAGGCGCCGTGGCTGGAGTCGCTGCTGCCCGGCTGCCGGACCGTCATCGTGCCCGGCCATGAGCACTCCGTCCTGGTCGAGGTGCCCGCCCTGGTGCTCGATCACGTCCTGGGCTGGATCCACGATCCCGGGAGGGCGGCCTCCGGTAGCGGCTCTCGCCGGGTGGAGGCCGCCCCATGAGCGACGGCCCCATGAGCGACAGCCCCATGATCAACGGCCCCATGAGCGACCGCTCTGCGGGCGGCGCCCGCGAATGCGACGAGCCGCGCGCCGGGCGCCGCTTCCTGTTCGTCGTACCGCCGCTCACCGGACACATCAACCCCACGCTCGGCGTCGGGGCCGAACTCACCGCCCGCGGCCACCAGGTGGCCTGGGCCGGGACGCCGGAGGCCATAGGGCGGTCGGCCGTGGACGGGGCGACGGTCTTCCGCTGCGCCGGGCCGTCACTGGGCGAAGGCGGCGCCGCACGCCCCGCGGATGTGCGGGGGCCCGGCGCGCTGAAGTTCCTGTGGGAGCGCTTTCTGGTGCCGCTCGCCGAGGCGATGGCCCCGGGGGTGCGCGCGGCGGTCGAGGAGTTCCGGCCGGATGTGGTGGTCGCCGACCAGCAGGCCGTCGCGGGTGGGCTGGTCGCCGAGCAGTTGGGCGTACGGTGGGCCACCTCCGCCACCACCTCGGCCGAGTTCGCCGGCGCGCTGGACGGCATGCCGAGGGTCGGCGCGTGGCTGGAGGGGCTGCTGGAGGAGTTGCGGGTCCGGATCGGCGACCCGGCCGGCACCGCGGATCCCCGCTTCTCGCCGCATCTCGTGCTGGCCTTCACCACCGAGGAGCTGGCGGGCCGACCCGTGAGGGCCGCGGAGCGGATCCGCTTCGTGGGCCCGTCGATCGCCGCCCGCCCAGGCGCGCCGGCGTTCCCCTGGGACTGGCTGGACCCGGCCCGCCCGGCGGTCCTGGTCACCCTGGGCACCGTCAGCGCCAACGCCGGGGCGCGCTTCCTCGCCGTCTGCCGGGAGGCCGTGCGCGCCCGCGCCGGCCGCCTCCAGACGGTGCTCGTCGACCCCGTGGGCGCGCTGGACACCGCGCCCGGCGCACCGCGGGACGACGATGTGCTGGTGGTGCGCGGGGTACCTCAGCTTCCGCTGCTGGCGCGGGTCGCCGCCGTGGTGTGCCATGCCGGGCACAACACCGTGTGCGAGGCGCTGTGGCACGGCGTACCGCTCGTGATGGCGCCCATCCGCGACGACCAGCCCGTCGTCGCCGGGCAGGTGGTGGCCGCCGGGGCGGGCGTGCGGGTGCGGTTCGGCCGGGTCACGGCCGCCGGGCTCGGCGAGGCGCTGGACACCGTCCTGTACGAACCGGGCCATCGCACGGCGGCCGAGCGTGTCAAGGCGTCCTTCCGCGCGGCCGGCGGCGCCGCGGCGGCCGCCGACCACCTCGAACAACTGGCGGCACGGGCTGCCGCCCGGCCACCTTCGCAACCCCCATAGGAGGAGAGATGAACAGCGGCGCCGAACCACCCACCGCGCCAGGCCCGGCGAGCGACGCGCCCGGCCCCGGCCGCGGGCGTCCCCAGCTACCGCTGGCAGGTACCCCCGGAGAGGCAGCCGGGGCGGAGCCGAAGGGGGGCGCCGCCGTTGACAGGGACTCAGGCGCCCCGACAGGGGATTCCCCGGCCACCGCTGGGGGGACTCCCACCATCGGTGGCCGGGGGATGACCGAGCCCCTGAAGAATGACGACCGCGCCGCGGCCGTTGCCGCGCTGCGCCCGCGCTATGCGGCGGATCTCGCGCGGGGCACCGGCCGCTTCTTCGAACCGCGCCGGGCCGACTGCCCGTGGTGCGGCTCGGCCCGGCTCGAGGAGCGGCTGCGCACCACCGACCTCATGCAGCACAAGCCGGGCGACTTCCGCCTGGACCGGTGCAGGGAGTGCGGCCATGTGTTCCAGAACCCGCGGCTGAGCGGCGAGGGCCTGGAGTTCTACTACCGGGACTTCTACGACGGCCTGGGCGAGAAGGACATGGCGGGCCTCTTCGCCGGCCGACCGAAGACGTACCTCAGGCGCGCCGAGGCGCTGCGCCCGTTCGCGAAGGCGCCAGGGAAATGGCTGGACGTCGGCACCGGCCACGGCCACTTCTGCGAGACGGCCCGCGCGGTGTTCCCCGGCACCCTCTTCGACGGGCTTGACCTGAGCGCCGGGGTGGAACTGGCCGAGCGGGCGGGCCGGGTGACGCGGGGCATCCGGGGCAGCTTCGTCGAGCAGGCGGCGGAACTGGCCGACGGCTACGACGTGGTGAGCATGTTCCACTATCTCGAGCACAGCACGGACCCCCGGGGCGAGCTGCGCGCGGCGCGGTGCGCGCTGCGCCCGGGCGGACATCTGCTGATCGACGTGCCCGACCCGGAGAGCCGCTTCTCCCGGCTGCTGGGCCGCTGGTGGCTGCCATGGCTCCAGCCACAGCACCTCCACTTCGTGCCGGTGGCCAACCTGCGCAAGGAACTGACCGGGCTCGGCTTCACCGTCGTCGCCGAGGAACACGCCCGGCCGCACGACCCGGTCGATCTCCTCGGCGCGGTATGGCTGCTGCTCAACGCCATCGCCCCACCCGAGGACCAGCCCTGGCTGGCGCGCCCACCGGGGCGGGCACGTCGGCTGCTGCGCACGGCCATCGTGCTGGCGGGCGTCCCCGCCCTGCTGGCGACCGCCGCGCTGGACCACTTCCTGATCAGGCCACTGGCCGGCCGGCGCCATCTGTCCAACGCCTACCGAGTGGTCGCCCGGCGCGACTGACAAGGGCCGGAAGGCCCCGCCGGGCCGTCGAGAACGACGGCGCGGCGGGGGCGGCGTCAGGTTGCGGAGGTTGGCGGATACGAATAGGGATAATCCCAACCGTCAGGTTCGCTTGTCGTTTCTCGGATAGCCCTGATGCGGCCACGACTGTACGGCCGACTCCTGGTACGCGGCGTACCAGGCGAGGGCCAACGCCAGCTTTCGTACAGGCCGCCGCGCCATGAGCCCGCGTGGGTGAGCCGGGCGATCAGTTTCCGGTCGGCGCGGAGGCCGCTGGACAGCATGCCGTCGATTCCCCGACGGCTTTGTATGAGACGGTCGATGGCACTCGGGAAGTGCGGGCGTGGAGACGACTTCGGGCAGGAAGGTGCCGTGTGCCGCCTCTTCGGCGGCCGCCAACTGTGCAGCAGCCGAGGCGATCTCGGCGACAGTCGTCCGGACCAGCGGCAGCACGCGCGGGTCCTGCCAGGCTTCGAGAGCCCGGTAGGACGCGGAGGCCGACTCGATGAGCGTGGCCACGTCCTCCGCGGCCGTCGACTTGGGGGAGCCGCAGCCTGGCCGTGCGGCCGCGGAGTCGGCGTGCCGGCCGGCTGCCTCACAAGACGCTGCAACGCGTCCACGCCGTGCGCACACGGATCCTGCATGGCATGGTCAACGAGTCCCTGTGCGCCGCATGAGTTTCAGCGATGAACACTCGATCCCAAACACCGGAAACAGACTGGCTGGACAGCGGCCTCGTCTTCACCGCCCCGAGCGGTTGAGCGCGCTACTTGGCTGAACTGAGCGCTGTGGGGCTGTCCTCGGTGGGTGTGCCGGGTTGGGTCGGACCGCCGAGTCCTGGCTGCCTGCTGCGACGGAAAGGCCGTCTCGCCTGCCCTGTCGAACACGAAAATCGAGGGTCCGTGTGCGGCGCACCCAAAAGCCTCTTGTGCGTGACGGCGGTTCGACTTAGCGTGACGGGTCTGCAGCGGCGTTGGAGGGGGTTGCGGGGCGTGGCGTTCTGGATGGCTGCTGCGTCGGTATGGGCTGTGTTGCAGCTGTTGTTGCTGTCCTGGCCGGTGCGGACGGTGCGGTGGCCGACGGTGCTGCTCGTCTTCGGGGTGGGTGTGTATGGCTGCGGTGTGCTCTCGATGCTGCTGGAACTCGTGGTGGCACGTCAGTTGGCGACCGCGAGGGAGAGTTCGCTGGCGGGCGTCATGGATGTGGTGTCATGGACGACGGCTCCGGTGGTGGAGGAGCTGATCAAGGTCGCACCGCTGGTGGTCGCGGGGTGGGCGCTGCGCGGGCGGATGCAGTGGGGGCTGGCGGACTTCGTGGTGCTGGGCGGCGCTGCCGGAGCGGGGTTCGGTCTGCTGGAACAGCTTCTGATGTATGCCGAGGCCGGGGGTAAGGCCCTTCCCTTGGACGAGGGGGGCTGGCTGATCGCGAAGGGCTTGACCGACCACCCGTACGTTCCCGGTCCCGGACAGATCGTCGGCAGCTGGTTTCCCTCACCGACCGGCACCACCGGCGTCGGTGGGCCGGTACTCCCCTACGAGGTACACATCTTCACCAGCGTGCTCGGCGGGCTGGCGGTGGGCTTGTTGTGGTGTGGTGCCCGCGCACTGACCCGGGCCGCGGCGCTGGTGCCGATGGCCGGGGCGGTGGCGATCCACTGGGTGAACAATTACGCCGCGGCTTTCCCGCGCAACCACACCGCGATGGAGTGGCGCGAGAGGCTGGCCGCGGACTGGGGCCTGTGGATCATCCTGGGTTGCCTTGCCCTCGCGTGGATTTGGGATCTGCACCGGTCCCGCCTGGGCCGGCGGCGCGAGCCCGATGTCGCCCTGGCCACCGAATGCCAGGGCCGGACCGCCCCCGAAGCTCTCTTCGGGTACGCCCTGCTGCACCTCCCGGCTACGTGGATCATCGCCCTGGGCTACGCCCGACAGCGCAGAGCGCTGCTGTACGCCACGGCCCACCCCCGTACCCGCGCGGAGAAGCTGGACCCGCTGCGCGAGTCGGTCGCCCGGCAGACCCGACGTATGGACGCGACAAACAGCCCGGAGGCATGGCGTGGTGTGACCTTATGGCAGCTGTGGCGCCGGGCCCGGGCGCAGCGCCCCCGCTGGCCGCGGCGCGAGAAGGCACTTCTGGTGCTCAGCCTGCTGCTGGCCGTCCCCTCCCTGATGTATCTGGCGGTGGGCTCCTTCCCGTCCGCCAAGGGTCTGCAGGAGTACTTCACCAAAGGCGCCGGGCTGCACATCCTGATCGGTGTTGGCCTGGCCGGGCTGGCCCTGGCCCTGTGGCGCCTGATCTCGGCCGTAGGCGGCTACCGGACTGCGGGCGCCTCGCCCCTGGGCGAGGCCCTCGCCCAGGTCCAGTTCCGCATCGCCTTGTGCGCGGGCTCCCTCGTCGTCGGCATCCTGCTGCTGTCCCGCTGGTCGGCGATCGCCGACGGCGAGGCCCCCCTGACGCGCTACCGCATCCTCGGCACCGACGACTTCCTCCTGGAAAAGCTCCTTGAGGTCGGCCTTCCCCTCCTCCTCACCATCGCGCTGTTCGCCCTGCCGTACGCGCTGCCGCTGGAACTCGCCATGGGCGGGGGGCTGGCAGAGACCCTGCTGATGAGCCTCGCCCCGCGCGCCGTGGCCCCGATCGCCTCACGTATCGGCGCCAGGCTGGCGGCGCGTGAGGCGATGCAGTGGGCGCGCGGCGCCCTCCGGGGCCGTGGCCGGGGTCTGTTCTCGCGTACGTGGGACCGGGTGCGGCATGGCCGTACGGATCCGGTGGATCTGGCGACTGGGCGAATGTTCCTGCCGCAGACGGATGTGGCGCTGCCGGGTGTGCTGCCGCTGGTGTTCTCCCGCCGGGTCGACTCCGGATACCGCGCCGGGCGGTGGTTCGGCCCGACCTGGGCCTCAACGGCCGACCAGCGACTGGAGTTCGACGAGCAGGGCGTGGTGTTCTTCACCGAGGACGGTCTGCTGCTGGCCTATCCGCATCCGGTGCCGGGCGGCACCGAGGTCATGCCCGCGGAGGGGCCGCGGTGGCCGCTGGCACGGACGGCGGACGGCGGTACGTACACCGTCAGCGACCCAGAGGCCGGGCTCGTCCGCACCTTCACCCCGTACCGCAATGAGGCACTGGCGCTTCTGCGGGAGATCGCCGACCGCAACGGCAACCGCATCACCTTCACCTACGACGCTTCCGGCACACCCGCCGAGATCCGCCACAGCGGTGGTTATCGGGTGCGGCTGACGTCGGACGGCGAGCGGATCACCGGCCTGCACGCCGGTGAGGTCCGGGTGATGGACTACGGCTACACCGACGGCCATCTCACCGAAACCACGGGCCCCTCGGGCTTACCGTTGCGTTTCACCTACGACCAGGCCGGACGGGTCACGTCCTGGACCGACACCAACAACTGCTGGTATTCCTACACCTACGACCAGCAGGACCGGGTCATCGCCGAGGGCGGCGAGGGCGGCCACTTCACCTTCCGCATCGGCTACGACGGAGTGGACCCGGACTTCCCCGGCCTGAAGGTCACCACCCTGACCTCGCCGGACGGTGCGGTCACCCGCTATCTGATCGACCAGGCGCACCAGGTCGTCGGGGAGATCGACGCAGTCGGCGCGGTCAGCCGCACCGTGTACGACCAGGACGGCCGTACGGTCGCCGAGACCGATCCGCTGGGCCGCACCACCGGCTGGCGCTACGACGAGCGCGGGCATCTGACGGCCGTGCTCCGCCCGGACGGCAGCGAGATCAGCGCGGTGCTCGACGCACAGGGCAACCCGGTACAGATCACCGATCCGGGCGGCGCGGTGTGGCGGCAGACCTTCGACGCGGCGGGCAACCGAACCACGCTCACCGACCCGCTCACCGCCACCACCCGCTACCTCTACGACGCGCGCGGGGGCCTGCTCGCCGTCACCGACCCGCTGGACGCGACGACCCGGGTGCGCTGCGACGGGGCCGGGCTCCCCATCGAAATCACCGACCCGCTGGGAGCCACCACCTTCTACCAGCGGGACGCGTTCGGCCGCATCGTGGCCGAGACCGACCCACTGGGCGCGGTGACCCACTACATATGGAGTCCGGAAGGCAAACTCCTGCGCCGCACCGGCCCGGACGGGGCTGCGGAGTCCTGGACATATGACGGCGAGGGCAACTGCCTGTCCCATACGGACCCGATCGGTGGGGTGACGCGCTGTGAGTACACCCATCTCGACCTGCTCACCGCTCGCACCGACCCGGACGGGGCCCGCTATACCTTCACCTACGACGCCGAGGCCCGACTGACCCAGGTCACCAACCCCCAGGGCCTGACGTGGGATTACGCCTACGACCCGGCCGGACGGCTGCTATCGGAGACAGATTTCGACGGCCGTACGGTGGCCTACCAGCACGACACGGCGGGCCAACTCATCTCGCGTACCGACCCGCTGGGCCACGCCACCGGCTACACCTACGACGCGCTGGGCCGCATGGTGGCCCAGGACGTGGCTGGGAGGGTCTCGAACTTTCGCTGGGGCCCGGCCGGGGAACTTCTCCGAGCCACCGGCCCCGGCACGAGTCTCTCCCGCACCTACGATCCTGCGGGCCGCATGCTGTCCGAAACCGTGGACGGCCACACCTTGCATCTGACCTACGACGCAGCGGGGCAGCCGGCCTCCCGCCGCTCACCGGCAGGCGCCCGAACCACGTACACCTACGACGGGGCAGGCAACCGCACCACCTTGACCACCGCGGGCAGGGGACTGACCGCCACCCACGACGGATCAGGACGCGTCACCCAACGGAGGTGGACCGGGGGGCTGTCCCTGACCCAGGCATGGGACCCGGCCAACCGCCTCATCGGCCAGTCCTGCACCGCAGGCCCGCATGAGGCGCCCCTGTTGCGGCGCACCTACACCTGGCGCCAAGACGGCTACCTCACCGCCTGCGAGGACACCACCACCGGCCCCAGCCGCTACACCCTGGACCCGGCCGGCCGCGTCACGCATGTACAAGCCGCCACCTGGCAGGAGTTCTACTCCTACGACCCCGCGGGCAACCAGACCCACGCCACCTGGCCCGAAACCCACCCCGGCGCGGCCTCGACCGGCGCTCGCACCTACACCGGTACCCGCATCCGGACCGCGGGCACCACCCGCTACGAACACGACGCCGCCGGGCGCATCACGCTGCGCCAGAAGCCCCGCCTGTCGAGGAAGCCCGACACCTGGCGCTACATCTGGGACTCCCAAGACCACCTCACCCACGTGGTCACACCCGACGGCACCACCTGGTGCTACCACTACGACCCCCTCGGCCGCCGCACAGCGAAACAACGTTTCGCCCCAGACGGCTCGGTGGCTGAGGAAGTCAGATTCGCCTGGCACGAAACCACCCTCATCGAGCAGACCACCACCTCAACAAACTGGCCCGGCACCCAGACGCTCACCTGGGACCACGACGAAAGCGGGCTGACCCCTCTCACGCAGACCACCCAGTACGCCCCCGGCGCCGAGACTCCACAGGAAGAGATCGACACCCGCTTCTACGCGATCATCACCGACCTGATCGGCGCCCCCACCCACCTCCTCGACGACACCGGCCACATCGCCTGGCAGTCCCGCACCACGCTCTGGGGCACCACCACCTGGAACCCCGACGCCACCGCCTACACCCCCCTCCGCTTTCCCGGCCAGTACCACGACCTGGAAACCGGCCACCACTACAACCTCCACCGCCACTACGACCCCGAAACCGCCCGCTACCTCACCCCCGACCCCCTCGGTCTGGCACCCGCGCCCAACCCCACCACCTACGTCCACAACCCCCACAACTGGGTAGATCCAGACGGCCTCGCACCCAAGAAGCCTCCATACATGGTTCCGGAGCCCTCGCCTTCGGCGCCTCGGGGGGAGTTGGTTCCCTATGACCGCGTCTTCTCCCACCGGCAGGAAATCGGCCTCCACGTCCCAAGACTGACCACTCCGGGTGGCCGAACGCTCTCAGCACATGCTTCCGAACGTGTCGCCGGAAGTGGGCCTGGCCGTCCACCGACGACGTTGGATGTGGTGGACCACATTCTGAACAAGGGGACAAAGATCAAGTTCGATCCGATAAGGGGTACCATTCAGGTGAGAGCCCCCTCACTTCCAGGAAAACCATTCGTCGTCGTCAGCGCGAACAACCCCCATCATGTCGTCACAGTGATGATCCCGAAGCAGGTAACTTTGCCGTGAATCCACGGGAATCTCTCCTAGAGCTGATCAATGTATTTCTGTCCGGCCAGGACAGGTCGATGCAGGTCGTGAGTCGGATCGAAGCGGTCGCAATCGACTACTTCCTGGACTCAGACGTCTACGAGATCTTGAGTGAACCCCTGGCCCTGTACCGTCCAGGGGAGGGGCTCCCGTATGTGGACGAAGAAGAGATGGCGGAGTCTCTAGAGGAAGCACGGAGAGCTTTGTTGGATAACACTGACGGAAACGAATGAGTCGTGCACCAGCACTTCATGCATCCTGTATAGGTCGCGCTCGGGCTGGTCGAGACAGCCAGCCCCCGAACTCCATTGTGGGCCTTCTCGATGTCTTCGACGCCTGTCCGCTCCCGCAGAGCGGAATGAGCTGACCCCGGTTGCGTGTACGGAGAACCACGAGCTGTGCCAGCACCACGTAAATATCCGGACGAGCTGCGCGAGCGGCCCGTCCGCGAGGTCCGCGCCACCGGCCGCCCCATCGCGCATGTCGCGAAGGACCTCGGCATCCACAAGGAAGCCCTGCGTGGCTGGAGGACCAGGCCGAGGCCGACGCCGGGGAACGTGATGACCGGCTGACCACCGCCGAGCTGGAGGAACTGAAACAACTCCGCAAGACCGTCCCCGGACGAGGCCGACCAGGTGATCGAACACCTTCGGGACAAGGGCCTCGGGTCGGGTTCACCTGCCGGATGCTGGAACTGTCCGAGTCTGCTCACTACGCCCGCAAGAAGCGGCCGAAGCCGGCCCGCCGGCTGCGCGACGAGCAGCTCATGCCGCTGATCGAGGAGATCCACACCGAATCGGGCGGCACCTACGAGGTCCGGCGGGATCTCCCGGGCCCTGCGGTGCAAGGGTGTGGTGGTGGCCCGCGGCACGGTGGAGCGGCTGATGCGCGAGCTGGGCCTGGAAGGCGTCATCCGGGGCCAGCGGCGCCGTACCACGGTGCCCAATCCGTCGGCGCCCCGCCCGCCGGACCTGGTCGACCGGGACTTTGGGCCGAGACGCCAGTCGGAACGGTGCTCGCGGGGACGACGATTGTGGTAACCGAGCGCTACGACTCCTGAACGGGTGTCCGGAAGGATCTCGGGCTGCCAGTGCGACGGATCAGCCGCGGTCCGTGGTTGAGTAGCAGGTTGACCAGCAAAGCGGCGATGCCGTCGGTGACATCGACCGCCCACACCACGTCCTCGTCGATGGCCAGGGCATCGGTGAGGCAATGCGATGGCTTGCCGTTGAGGTGGCTTGACCCGAACGAGTGATTGCCTGCCTGGGCGGGAGCGTGTGAGCTGATGCCATGCATCGCTGGTCCCCTTTGAATGATCGGCAACGAGCGCTTCTCGGTCGCCTGGCCGCAGGCGAGAAGCTGAGCGCGCAGGAGCTGAGCGACAGGCGCTCTGCCTACGCGCTGCGCGACCGCGGACTGCTGGTGGTACGCCGTAGCCGTGGAGGTTCGTCGGCAGAGGTGACCGAGGCTGGGAAGTTCTACCTCAAGCACGGTCACCACCCGGACCATCCAGGGCACACGGCTGAGGATAAGCAGACCACGTCGTCGACTCGGGAGTCGCAGAGTCGTACCACGAAGGTGAAGCGTGAGACCGAGCAGCGGGCTGCAGCGACCAGACGCGGCACGCGCAAGGGCGCCAAGAAGACGGCGAAGGGCGTGGCGTCGTACGTCGAGAGGCCCATCCCCGTAGCGCGGCGGGCGAAGGCGACTCAGCTCATCGCACAGCTTGTCGCGGAGCGGCAGGTCATCATCCACGCACCCGACGAAGCCCAGGTGGTGGAGTGGCGACGCGTCATCGATTTCGCGAAGCGACACGGACTCGTCCCGTCCGGCAAGCGCGTCGAGAAGTCCCGCATGTTCAACTGCACCCGGGACCTGCAGATCTCGCTTCTCGACGGCCTCCATCCCAACTCCGGTCGGCAGATGCCGGAAGACACGCCCCAGGTCCCGGTACCCGTTGAGTTGCGCTCACCGCACCGGGTCGTGGCCGCAATGCGCGATGATGAGGGTCGGCTCGTGATGCCGACGGAACCGCGCCGCCGTGCCCTCCGGGTGCTCCAGGGGCTTGCTGCTGAAGCCGTACGGCGGGGACACAGGGTGGAGGAGCGCCCCGTTCCTGATCGCTACCGCAGCCGCGGATACTCCTACAACGGGCGTTACGTGCCCCCGAGCTATTCGCGCCGCGAAGGCGAACTGGACCTGGTCGTCGACGGCTTCACGTACACCGTGACGATTAAGCAGGAGAGTCCACAGGCTATGGATCCGGAGCGCAGCGAGAAGCTGATGCTCGAACTCGGCTATAGCCGTTCCGCTCGCCGGAGGCAATGGGCCGACCGCAAGCGCTGGGCGCTTGAAGACGTCCTTGGCGCGGTACTCCAGGAGGTCGAGTCTCGCGCGGTCGAGGACGCGCAGCGCAAGGTGGACGAGGAGCGGGCGAAAGAGGAGCGCAAGGCCCGCTGGCAAGAAGCCATGGCTGCGGCGAAACAGCGAGCCGTTCAGGCCCAGCTGGCTCGTGTACTCGGCGAACAGGCTGCACAGTTGCGGGAAGTCGCGGTCTTGCACCAGTACTGCGAGGCGCTGGAAAGGCGCATCGCCAAGGCGGTGGGGTCCGAGGAGTCGGAAGTCGCCTCGGCGAGGGAGTGGCTGGCCTGGGCACGGAGCCATATTGAAGCGATCGATCCGCTGCTGCGGCTTCCTGGGATGCCAACTCCACGTGAGCCGAAACCGGATGATTTGAGGCTGTACCTGACGGGATGGAGCCCGTACGGGCCGGAGTCCCACTCAGGCTGGGGGGACTTCTGACATGCCCATTCACCCAACTGGGGGCGACGATAGTCCCGAAGCGATCTCTGGCTCGGCGACTGTCGCGGTGAGGCGGTCGTTGCCAGGAAGGGCGAGGCCGCGCAAGCAAGCCTTGCGCGAGTTCGAGGAGTCCAACGCCAAGTTACGTGAACGACTTCCGCCGACGTTGGGCGCACTGTTGGTGCCAGAGGCGGGGCAGTGCTACCGGTGGCGTGTCCAGTTGGACTGCGGGTGCATCGACGAAGTCCTGACACTCGGCGAGGAGAGCTTGCCGATTGACCGGCAATGGCGCGGCCCCGAGTACGAGCGGCTGCAGAAGAGGCAGATGCTCTGCGTCCATGATGACGCTCCGCCCGCGCAGTACCGGGACATCGTGGAGTGGGGCGAGCGCAGGGAAGTTACTTTTCCCGCGGACCCTGTGGAGCCTCGCGGAGGGATGGATCCTCATACGTGGGCCTTGATCCGCCATGACGAGCCGCATGCCAGTGCGTTCTGGAAGGTGACTCTGGCCTGTGGCCACATCACCGATGTCATCGCTCCCGAGTTGCAGTGGAAACCTGAAGGCGGACCTCGCCTGTGCCGCGCCGAGCGAGTTGAGGAGATGACCAAGGAGTTCGAGGAGTACTGCGCGTCGACCCCGACTGCTCTTGATCACCGCGAACAGGGCCACATGCGGCGGATGCTCTCACAGGGCTGGCCGAGCCCAGAACCCGAGTGCCTCTGCTACACCTGTCCCTACGTCCGGTGGATTGTGGCCTACCAGCGCATCGGATGGCTGATCCCACGCGCGACGGAGCCGAAGCGACAGCAGTCACAGACGACGGCGTCCCGCGCTGGCCTGGAACGAAGGCTCCGGCATGCGGAAGCCGAAGCTCAGCGACTGCGGAGCCAACTTGCTGAGCTTTGCGTGCCTTGCGAAGAGTTCATGGAGGATACGGACGCTGTCGCGGGACTGGTCACCGAAGAACGCGCCGTACCTCTTGCCGAGCAGAAGGGTGCATTGACGGAATGGGTGCTCATCCTGAGCACACGCGGTGCCGGAAGCGGCGTCATCAACCTGATCAAGCTCTGGCTGGAACGGGATCAGAAGCGTTCCGTCGAACTGCCCGGCAAGAATCCCGAAGAGCCACCGTTCACCGTACGTGGATCCGGCGAGAAGATCTCACTCGGCCTTCTGGAAGAGACGACAAGGCGGCTGTCGAGGGCGCAACCCCGCAGAGGCTGACAGCCGGGGGAAGCAGCGGGCAGACGGCACCCGGCTGAGGCCGAGACCGCCGGGCCGCGATCTCGGGACGCGAGGCTGTCACTTCGTGTTAGCCTGATGCTTTTGCGTGCTCGAGACGGTTGGCGATCCTGCTTGTCCGGTTCCTCTTGTTTCATCGACTGCTCATTCCTACCGGGCCTTCCTCGGTACGTTCGCATGCGGAAGGCTCTTCATGAATCACCCTGACCTCCCCGGCACCTCGCACAGCGATCTCGCCCCGCTCATGGCCACTGCGCCAGCGGTGCCCCCGGTCGCTTCCTTCGCCGCCCTGGAACTACCAGCCGAGGTGCTGCGAACGCTCAGCGAACTCGGTGTGCGCGAGCCCTTCCCGATCCAAGCAGCCACGCTGCCCAACGCCCTCGCGGGACGCGATGTCCTGGGGCGCGGGCGCACCGGATCGGGCAAGACGCTCGCTTTCGGCCTACCGCTGCTCGCACGGACGGCTGGGCGGCGCGCGGAACCGAAGCAGCCCCTGGCTCTGATCCTGGTGCCAACCCGAGAGCTGGCCCAACAGGTCACCGAGGCGCTTGCGCCGTACGCGGAGGCACTGCGGCTGCGGATGGCCACGGTCGTCGGCGGCATGTCGATCGGCCGGCAGGCCGCTGCGCTGCGCCATGGAGCCGAGGTGGTCGTCGCCACCCCCGGCCGTCTGCACGACCTCATCGAGCGCAGGGCCTGCCGCCTGGGACGGGTAGGGATCACCGTCCTCGACGAGGCTGACCAGATGTGCGACATGGGCTTCCTGCCGCAGGTGACCGAGGTGCTCGACCAGGTACACCCCGACGGTCAGCGGATGCTGTTCTCGGCCACTTTGGACCGCGACGTCGACCACCTGGTCCGCCGCTACCTCCACGACCCCGTCGTCCACTCGGTCGACCCGTCCGCGGGCGCAGTCACGACGATGGACCACCATGTTCTGGTCGTCCACGGCCCCGACCGGTACGCCGTCACCACGGAGATCGCCGCCCGTGACGGCCGCGTACTGCTGTTCCTGGACACCAAGCACGCGGTCGACCAGCTCACCCGGCATCTGCGAGCCAGCGGAGTGCCCGCCGCGGCCCTGCACAGCGGCAAGTCCCAGCCGCAGCGCACACGGACCCTGGCGCAGTTCAAGAACGGCCAGATCACCGTCCTGGTGGCGACCAATGTCGCGGCCCGTGGCCTGCACGTCGACGACCTCGATCTCGTGGTCAACGTCGACCCGCCCACCGACCCCAAGGACTATGTGCACCGCGCGGGCCGTACCGCCCGGGCCGGTGAGTCCGGCAGCGTCGTCACGTTGGTGCTGGCGGGCCAGCGCCGCGAGATGAGCCGGCTGATGGCAGAGGCCGGCATCGAGCCGACCATCACCAAGGTGCGCTCGGGCGAGGCGGAGCTGAGCCGGATCACCGGGGCCAAGGCCCCCTCCGGCACCCCGCTCGACGGCGGGCCCGCCGCGCCCCGGCCCAAGAACACCAACGCTCCCTTCCGCGGCCTGGGCACCAGCAAGGACACCTCCCGCGGCGCCGGCGGCAAGTCCCGAAAGGCGGGCGAGGCCCGCAAGCTCGCCGAAGCCCGCAAGGCGGCCCGGGTGCGTCGCGGCGGCTGAGAGCCGCTGCCCTGATCATCGAATACATCCGACCCCGGAACGGAGAACCCCCAGCCCGGCCCGAAACCCTCCTGCGCGTACTCCTACGAGATGAACGCCCTCGTGGTGTGCCCGGCATGACAAGCTGTGCTTCCCACTGCCCGAACCCAGGAGGTCGCCATGACCGCAGAGTCTGAATCCAAAGAAGGTTCGGAGCCGACCGACCCCGAGACGTCCGCTCTGGTGCCCGACAGCGACGGCCACTACGACCTGAAACGCAAGTTCCGGGAGGCCCTGGCGCGCAAGCGCGGTGCGCAGGCGGACGCCGCTGACCTCACTGCGAACGTTGAGGCGTCGAAGGTCCGTAGGGCGAACGGCCCGGCTGCGAGCCAGCGGTCGTTCCGGCGCAAGAGCGGCGGCTGAGTCAATGAGCTCTTTCAGCATTGCCGCTCCAGAGTGAGCACGGCCGCGGAGATTGACGACATTCGATTCGGACTGCACCGGGACCTGCGGTCAGGGGTGTCGTCACCCGCGGGCCAGCTCCCATGTAGGCGTGGTCGGCGAGGATGGGAACGCCCTGGCGTTCGCAGATCCGGATGATCCGGTGGGCGCGGGCCGCAGTGAGATCGTGCGCGCGGCCGGGTATCGTCGGCGAGATCCACAGCAGCCGCCCGACCGGGTCGGTCACCATCTGCACGTTTACTCCGTGTCGGCGGTGCTTGTAACGAGCTTGTGGGCACGGTGTTAACAGCCCCCCAGAAACCACTCAGGAGCCCGACCCGCTGAGCGGATCAGGCCCCTGACCTGGTACTGCACTGTCGGGGTGGCGGGGTTTGAACCCACGACATCTTCGTCCCGGATGAAGAAGCCGTGGGCCGTGTCTCGCCCGCCCGGCTGGTCAGTGGCCCCTCTCGCCCGGCAAGTGTGCGTCTACGCTGAGGGCTGTCTTTGCGGAGGTTGGCGGACACGAACAGGGGGTCATGGAGTGGATCCTGACGGCGGTAGAACTCGGCCGACCGGTAGTAGCTCGACGCGCGCAGGAACGCTTCGCGCGCGCTGACCGGGTCGCCGGCCGCAAGCGAATCCTCACCCCGCTTCGCAGTGCGCTCGGCGGTCGACTTCCAGACGGCGGTCCAGGCGTCCTCATCCCCCTCGGGGATCTGTGCCGTGGTCACGATGACCTCGCCGATGTCGGCACCGGCGTCCCCGGCGAATCCCACGGCACGGAGCGTCTCGAACGTGAAGGCCTCGTCCTTGAAGATGAACTCCGTGGGAAATCCCTCCGCTCAGGCGGGCTTGGCTGCCCGCGCCGGCCTCGGAGTACGTGACTGCCCTTGAAACACCGCAACGCTCGTCGATGCGGTCCGCTTCGGGAGGATTCGTCCCGACGAGCCTCCGGCCGGTGACGCGGGACGCGCCCCTTTCAGGCGGCGACGGCGACCCGCGTGGGCAGTGACCGCACCGCCCGGACCAGCGGCTCCAGCCTTGCATCCCGGGCTGCCTCCGCGAGTGCCGCACGCAGGGCGGTGTCGTGTGCGGGACGGGCCGCCTCCAGCAGCTCCATACCGGCGTCGGTGACGTTGGTGTAGATCCCGCGGCGGTCGGTGGGGCACAGGTAGCGGGACAGCAGTCCGCGGTCCTCGAGGCGGGTGACCAGGCGGGTGGTGGCGCTCTGGCTGAGGACGACGGCGTCGGCGACCTGTTTCATCTGCAGATGCCCGCCGTCTCCGTCGTGCTGTCGGCTGAGCACGTCGAGTAGCGAGTACTCGCGGGCGCTCAGGCCGTGATCGGTTCCCAGGGCGCGTTCGAGGTGCGTCTCGATCTTGCCGTGCAGCAGGGAGAGGGCGTACCAGCCCTGGGCCAGAGCGGAAAGGGCTGGGTCGGTGGCAGTCACGGGAGCCTCCTTCGTCGGCGGGCCTGCCTCGCGCTATCAATAGTTGCACACGATGGCAAATTCAATCTACATCATCCATCGTTTGCATGTATCCCGCGTCTGCAACTATTGTGGGCGACTGTAAGCGTCTAATGCAATCGCTTGGAAGGTATCTCTCCCCATGCCTCTCGCGCTCCTGGCCCTGGCCATCGGGGCCTTCGGGATCGGCACCACCGAATTCGTGATCATGGGCGTGCTGCCCCAGGTCGCACACGACTTCGGCGTCAGCATCCCCACCGCCGGCCTGCTGGTGTCCGGCTACGCCCTCGGCGTCGTCATCGGTGCCCCGCTGCTCACCGTGCTCGGCACCAGGGTGTCCCGCCGGAAGATGCTCATGTTCCTCATGGGCCTGTTCGTCGTGGGCAATGCCCTCTCGGCCCTCGCGCCCAGCTTCGGAGTCATGCTGATCGGCCGGATCGTCGCCTCGCTCGCCCACGGAGCGTTCTTCGGCATCGGCTCCGTGGTCGCCGCCGACCTGGTGGCTCCCGAGAAGAAGGCCTCCGCAATCTCCCTGATGTTCATGGGCCTGACGGTGGCCAACGTCATCGGCGTCCCCGGCGGCACCTACATCGGGCAGGTCGTCGGCTGGCGCGTCACCTTCACCGTCGTCGCCGCCCTCGGCATCATCGGCCTCCTCGGCGTCGCCAAGCTCGTCCCCGAGCAGGGCAGACCCAAGGCCGGAAACGTCCGCGCCGAATTCGCGGCCTTCAAGAACGTGCAGGTCTGGCTCGCCATGGCGATGACCGTCCTCGGCTACGGCGGTGTCTTCGCGGCGATCACCTACATCACCCCGATGATGACCCAGGTGGCCGGCTACCCCGAGGCCGCTGTGACCTGGCTGCTCGTCCTGTTCGGCGTCGGCATGTTCCTCGGCAACCTGCTCGGCGGCAAGTTCGCCGACCGTGCCCTGATGCCGATGCTCTTCACCACCTTGGCGGCCCTGGCCGCAGTGCTGCTGCTGTTCACCGCCACCGCCCACAACAAGGTCCTCGCCGCGATCACCCTCACCCTGATCGGCGCGCTCGGGTTCGCCACGGTGCCGCCGCTCCAGAAGTGGGTCCTCGACCAGGCCTCGGCCGCCCCGACCCTGGCCTCCGCCGCCAACATCGGCGCCTTCAACCTGGGCAACGCACTGGCCGCCTGGCTCGGTGGCGTGGTGATCTCGGCAGGGCTCGGCTACACCTCGCCGAACTGGGTCGGCGCCCTGCTCTCCGGCAGCGCCCTGCTGCTGTCCTTCCTCGCCGCCTTCCTCGACCGTCGCAGGCGGCGCCCGGCCGCCGGCAACGTCGTGGCCGGCTCCACACCGGCTCGGCAGACCAGCGTCCCGATCGGCCACTGACCCCGGGTCGGCCCGGCCTGACCAGAACCCGAACACCACGAACCGAGTGAGCAACACACCATGAGCACCCCCAGCACCGTCACCCTCAACAACGGCGTCGAGATCCCCCAGCTCGGCTTCGGCGTCTTCCAGGTCCCCGACGCCGAGACGGCCGCAGCCGTCACGACCGCCCTCGAGGCCGGCTACCGCTCCGTCGACACCGCCTCGATCTACGGCAACGAATCGGGAGTCGGCAAGGCCCTCGCCGGCTCCGGCATCGCTCGCGAAGACCTGTTCGTCACCACCAAGCTGTGGAACGCCGACCAGGGATACGACGCCACGCTCAAGGCCTTCGACGCCAGCCTGGACAAGCTGGGCCTGGACTACGTCGACCTCTACCTGATCCACTGGCCGACCCCGGCCCGTGACCTGTACCGGGAGTCGTGGAAGGCCATCGAGAAGCTGGCTGCCGACGGACGGATCAGGGTCGCGGGCGTGTCCAACTTCCAGCCGGCGCACCTGAGGCGCCTGCTGGAAGGCGCCGACCTGGTGCCGGTCGTCAACCAGATCGAGCTGCACCCCGGCCTCCAGCAGAACGAGCTGCGCGCCCTGCACGCGGAACTCGGCATCGCCACGGAGGCGTGGAGTCCGCTCGCGCAGGGCGCCGTCCTGGGCGATGAGCCGATCACCACCATCGCCGCCCGGCACGGCAAGTCGCCCGCACAGGTCGTGCTGCGCTGGCACCTGCAGCTCGGCTCCATCGTCATCCCCAAGTCTGTGACGCCCGCCCGCATTCGCGAAAACCTCGACGTCTACGACTTCGCTCTGTCGGACGACGAGATGGCCGCCATCAACGCCCTCGACCGTGGTCTGCGCACCGGTCCGGACCCGGACACCCTCAACTAGCCCGTCCCGACCGACCCGTGCGGGACGGATCCGCACCGTCCTTACCGACGTTGAAAGGAGTCCCTCTGATGTCTCCCACTCCCACGGCCCTGGAGCGGCTCGTGAACCCCGCGGGTCTGCCGACTCTGGGACTTGAGCTCCCCCTCGACAACGACTGGGGCAACACGCGCCTGCGTGCCGACCGGGCTGCCGGCCGCCCGTTCGGTGTCCCTGACCTGACCCGTCACGCCGAACTCGCCCGCCTCGCCGACACCTTGGGCTTTGCGAGCCTGTGGGTCCGGGATGTTCCCTTGTACGACCCCGAGCAGTTCGGCGACGCCGGCTCCGTCTTCGAGGCGTTCACGCATCTGGGGCATCTGGCGGCAGTCACCGAGCGGGCCGTGCTCGGGACCGCCGCCATCGTGCTGCCGCTGAGGCAGCCGCTGCTCGTCGCGAAGGCGGCGGCCACGGTCGATGTCCTCTCCGGCGGTCGGTTCATCCTTGGGCTGGCCAGCGGCGACCGGCCGGTGGAGTATCCCCTGTTCGGTGCGGACTTCGCGGCCCGCGGTGCCACGTTCCGCAAGAACGTGGAGATCCTGCGCGCTGCCTGGGCCACCCGGCCGAGCGGGCAGGGCATCAGCCTGCCCGACATCGGGCTCGGCGCCGATCGCAACCTCGAGGTGCTGCCCAAGCCGACGGGTCGGTCCATCCCCATCGCCATCGCCGGGCACGCCCAGCAGTCCGCGGAGTGGATCTCGCGGAACGCGGACGCGTCCCTCAACTACCCCCGGCCTTTGGGCGCGTTGCGACTGAAGACCCGCGAGTGGCAGCAGCTCACCGCCGGGGCCCCCAAGCCGTACCTCACCCCGATGCAACTGGACCTCGCCGAGGATCCGGCCGTCGCCGCGACCCCGATCCGGCTCGGCTTGCGTACCGGATCCGAGGCTCTGGTCGACCACCTGCGGGAGATGGGCGGGCTCGGTGTCAGCCACGTCTCCTTCAACCTGCGCCCCGGTGACCGTCCCGTCGAGGAGATTCTCCAGGAACTCGCCGAAACGGTACTGCCTCACTTCCCTTCCGCCGGGGTGTCGGCCGCGACCGGTTCGGACGCTGTCGCCACGCTTTGACCGGCCATCCGGGAGGCGCCGTCGCGTCCCCTTGTCCCACACCGAAAAGATCTCAGCCTTCAAAGGACTGACTCATGTTCCAGAACATCGTGGTTGCCTTCGATTCCAGCACAGGCGGTGCCGTCGCCCTGCGCACAGCGACTCGCCTGGCGCAGGCCTCAGGTGGCGTCGTGCACGTTCTCCACATCGCCGTCATGGACATCGAGCGCTACGCCGCTGTGCGTTTGGAGGACACCGACGTGGCGCAGCAGGTGCTCGACACCGCGGTCGCGTCGGTTGTCGACGCCGGCCTCCGCTCCGAAGGCCACCTCGCGGCCGGCACGGTCAGTGAGGTGCCCGGCATCATCACCGAGACCGTGCGGCAGGTCGGGGCGGACCTGCTGGTGATCGCCCCTCATCGGCGGAACATGTTCACCGCTTGGTTCACACCGCGGGTGAGCGACGCGGTGACACACATCAGCGACATCCCTGTTCTCCTGGTGCCCGACGGCGTCAAGGAGTAGCGGGCTCAGCGCCGGGTGCGCACCCCTCGGCACCACACCCCCTCGGCGCCTCGGGTGCCCGCCTCGCCGGCGCGGTGGCCCATCAGCTCGCGGCCGCCGGTTCGGGTATCGGTCTCGCCTCGCTGTGTATCGGGGTGGGCCAGGGCATGGCGCTGGTCCTGGAACGCTGAGCCTGAAGGGTGTCGGTGGAACGCTTGCGTTGAGGCGATTGCTCGTCAGCCGGCCGCGGTGACCATGAGGTGCGTGAGGTCCGGGATGACGCCGAGCGTGGCGTGTGAGAGGACGCCGGGTTCGGTGGGACCGCCGCTGTAGCCGACGGCGGGCATGCCTGCCGCGAGCGCGGCGTCCACGCCGGCCGGGCTGTCCTCGACGACGAGGCAGTGGGCAGGGGGGCAGCCCAGGCTGCGGGCCGCGTGGAGGAAGAGGTCCGGGGCGGGTTTGCCGCGGGGGACGTCATCGGCGCTGAACACCTTGCCGGTGAACCGTTCGATGAGGCCGGTGGCCGTCAGGGAGTGTTCGATGCGCTCGTGGCTGCCGCTGGAAGCCACGCAGTAGGGGAGTTGGCGCAGGTCGAGGTAGTCCAGCAGTTCTCGGACACCGGGCATGGTGTGCGGTCGGGCGGCGAACGCGTCGCGGACCCGGTTCCGGTAGACGCCGAGCCAGTCGGGACCGAGGGGGACGGTGGCGTGGGCGCGGACCTGCTCGTACAGATACGACTCGGGCCTGCCGAGGAACCGCCGCCGTACCTGCGCGGGTGTGAGGGGCCAGCCGGCCTCTGTGGCCATCTCCGCCACAATCGCGGGGCCTATGCGTTCGGTGTCCACCAGAACTCCGTCGCAGTCGAAGATGACGAGCCGGGTGTCACGCAGGGCACGGCGTGGGCGCGTGTTCACGATGACCTCGCTTCGCGGGGGATATCGACGGTGCCCCGCCCTGCTGTCGCTGTCGGCGGCTGCGGGGCGGGGGCAGTGGGCGACGGGATCGGGTGTCAGCCCTCCTTCTGGGCGTCGTGGTCACGGGTGAGCAGGACGGCCAGCTCCTCCAGGGCCGCCTCCGCGCCGTCCCCCTCGGCGGCCAGCACCACCGAGTCGCCGTGGGCGGCTCCCAGTGCCAGTACGGACAGGAGACTGCGCGCGTCGACGGGGTCCCGGCCGTCGCGGGCGATGGTCACCTTGACCGGCTGCTTGGCGGCGGTTTGGACGAACGCGGTCGCGGGTCGGGCGTGCAGCCCGCTGCGGGAACCGATGGTGACGACACGCTGGGGCATCGTGAGTGCTCCTTTGTCTGGGGGGGGAGTCGGACTGCTGGGCGTGGCCGCGCGCAGGGCGGCCACCCTTACCGCTCGGGCCTTGGACGCCGACGGCGTTTCAGGACCTCGCGGCGGAGAGGGATTCCAGGGCGGCCGCTACGACGGCGCCTTCGGTCATGCCGACCGCGGCCATCGCCTGTGCCGCGGGTGCGGAGGTTCCGAAGCCGTCGACGGTCACGGTGCGGCCGTACTCGCCGAGCAGGTCGTGCCAGCCGAAGGCACACGCGGCCTCGACGACGACACGGGCCCGGACGGACGGTGGGAGTACCGCGTCACGGTAGGCGGCGTCCTGTTCGGTGAACCATTCCTTGCACGGAACGGAAACGACCCTCGCCGCCACGTCCCGCTGGGCGAGCGCGTTCCGGGCCTCCAGGGCGAGTGGCACCTCACTGCCGCTGGCCAGGAGCACCACATCCACGGCGCCGTCGGTGTCGGCCACCACATAGGCACCGCGGGCCACTCCCTCGCGCACCTCGTCGGCCGGTGTCGGCAGTACGGGCAGCGCCTGACGGGCCAGTACCAGTCCGACCGGCCCGGGGCGGCCGAGTGCGCTCAGCCAGGCGGCCGCGGTCTCGGTGGCATCGGCCGGGCGGACCACCGACAGACCGGGCATGGCCCGCAGCCCGGCGAGGTGTTCCACCGGCTGATGGGTGGGGCCGTCCGCGCCGAGGGCCACGGAGTCATGCGTCCAGATGTGGACCACCGGGAGGCTCATGAGGGCGGCAAGCCGCAAGGAGGGCCGCTGGTAGTCGCTGAACACCAGGAAGGTGCCGGCGAACGGGGTGTCGTAGCCGACGAGGGAGATGCCGTTCAGCGCGGCGGCCATCGCGTGCTCGCGAACGCCCCAGTGGATATTGCGGCCGTGGAGGCCCCGCCCGCTGCCCTCGTCGGTCGGCTCGTCGGCCGGCAGGAACGAACCACCGGAGGTGATGGTCGTGCGGTTGCTGTCGCCGAGGTCGGCCGAACCGCCCCACAGCCGTGGCAGCGCGTCGGCCAGGGACTGGATGACTTTGCCGGAGGCGTCCCGCGGTGCGACGAGGGTTCCCGGCTCGAACACGGGGAGGGCGTCGGCGGCCCCGGCGGTGTCGATGGGCCGGATGGCGTGTGCGCGTGCCCGGGCACGCTCGGGGTGCGCGGCCGCCCACTCGGCGAGCGCCGTGTTCCAGGCGCGGTGCAGTTCGGCCCCTCGGGAGACGGCACGCCTGGTGTGCCGCAACACCTCCGCCGGAACGGTGAACGGATCGTCGACGATGCCCAACAGCGCCTTGAGCGCGGCCACTTCGGCCACGCCCAGGGGGGCGCCGTGCGACGCGGCTGTGTTGGTCGCGTTCGGGGCGGGGAAGGCGATCTGCGACTTCAGGGCGATGAGGCTGGGCCGGCCGGTGTGCGCGCGGGCCATGGTCAGCGCGGTGTCGAGGGCGTCGGTGTCGATGTCACCGTCGGCGGCGAGACCCACCGTCTGTACGAACCAGCCCTGGGCGGTGAAGCGGGCGACGGTGTCCTCCCGGGTGGTCAGGCCCGTGGAACCCTCGATCTGGATGCTGTTGTCGTCCCAGATCACCACCAGGTTGTCCAGGCGGTGGCGGCCGGCCAGAGCCCCGGCTTCGTAGGAGATGCCTTCCTGGAGATCGCCGTCGGAGCACAGCACCCACACGGTGCGGACGGGAACGCCGTCCGCGGTCGCGTCGGCCCCCGTCAGCCGGGCCTGGTCCCGTTTCAGGGCCATGGCCATACCGACGGCGGTGGCAACCCCCTGGCCCAGCGGCCCGGTTGTGGTTTCCACCCCGGTGGTGTGCCCGTACTCGGGGTGGCCCGGCGTGAGGGATCCGAGCTGTCGGAAGCGCCGCAGGTCGTCCAGTTCCAGCCCGTAGCCGGTGAGGTAGAGCTGCGTGTACTGCAGGATGCTCGCGTGCCCGCACGAGAGCACGAAGCGGTCGCGCCCCTCCCATGAGGCGTTCGCGGGATCGTGCCGTATGTGGCGCTGGAACAGCAGGTGGGCAACGGGGGCCAGAGCCAGCGCGGTGCCCGGATGGCCGGAGCCGGCTGCCTCGACCGCGTCCACCGCCAGGGCTCGCGCCGCGGCGATGGCCCGCTCGTCCGCCTCGTCGAGCACGCGCCCCGCCCGGCCTTGCGAGGGCATGGCCGTCTGCTCTGTTGCGAAAGTCACGGAGACTCCTTGGAGAGGTCATGACGTCATGATGACTTCGGAAACGTAGTCGATATCTCCGTGTAAGCGCCAGGGATCCGCCGGGAGGGGAACCTCACAGCTCAGCGGAAGGTCACGGGGAGGTGCGCCGGTGCATGGGCGCCGGCCGGTGCCCGTATTTCGCTTCGGTTGCGACTATTGACGCGTTCAGCAACCTGTAGTCATCATGACGTCTCGATGACACATGAACTCGATGAGGAGATCAGGGATGGCGGGGCACAAGTACGCGCAAGTACGTGACCACCTCCTGCGCCGCGTCCGTGACCTGCCCGTGGGTGGACAGCTGCCCGCCGAGAGTGTGCTGTGCGCGGAGTATGAAGTGAGCCGCATCACACTGCGTCGCGCCGTGGACGAGCTGGTCCAGGACGGATACCTCGTGCGGGAGCACGGCCGTGGCACCTTCGTGACCCACCCGCGCTACAACCTGAAGCACCGCGAGCGGTTCGTGAACGAGGTGACCGGCTTCCACACGCAGCTGGCCCGCCAGGGTCACACCGTCACCTCCGAGGTGGTCGCGCAGGAGCGTATGCGGGCCGGGGCGCGGCTGGCGGACGCGCTCGACATCAGCCGGGCCGCGTCGGTCATCCGGCTGGAGCGGGTGCGCCGGGTCAACGGAGTGGTGCACCATCTGGCCGAGTCGTATGTGGAGGAGGAGCGGTTCCCGGATGTCCTGACGACCGACTTCACCTCCACATCGCTCTACGCCTATCTGCGCGCGCACCATGATGTGCTGCTCGCCCGCAACGAGATCGTCGTGGGCCTGCACATCTGCGACGGGCGCGAGGCGGCCCTGCTGGGCGTGGCCGAGGAGTCTCCGCTGCTGCTGGCCACCTCATGTGTCTTCGAGCCGGGCGGCAGACCGGTCATCCACGGCACGTCGAAATTCCTCCCCGAGACCGCGGAACTCTCCTTCGACATCGTCGCCGATGTCGAGTAGTCGTCCCCAGCGGCCTTGAGAACAACCACGTAGGTGCACATGCTGAGTGATCTTTTGACCGAGGAGAAGATACGTTTCTCCCAGGACAGGCTGACCTGGCGAGAGGCCGTGACCCAGGTCGCCCGGCCGCTCCTCGACGCGGGTGACATCACCCCCGGCTATGTCCAGGCCATGCTGGAGTCGATCGAAGCCGGCGGAACGTACATCGATCTGGGCCACGGCATCGCCCTGGCCCACGCGCGGCCCGAGAGCGGGGCCGTACGCACCGCCATCTCCATGCTCCGGCTGCGCGAGCCCGCCCCGTTGCTCGACCAACCGGAGCACGCGGTCGACCTCTATTTCTGCTTCGCGGCGGTCGACGCCGAGGCGCATATGAGCGCCATGGCGTCCCTCGCCCGCATCCTGTCGGACGCACCCACGCGTCAAGCTCTGCGAGACGCGCCTACCGCGCCCGATGTCGCCAAGTTGATCACTCAGTTCGAGGAGTCCCAATGAAGTTCCTGGCCATGTGCAGCACCGGACTCGGCAGCAGTTTCATGGTGCGCATGAACATCGAGACCATCGTCGGTGAGCTGGGGCTCTCGGACGTCACCGTCGAGCACTCCGACATCAGCTCCGCCGGACCGGACAGCGCCGACGTGTTCTTCGTCGCGAAGGACCTGGAGGACGCCACCCAGGGACTGGGCGACGTGGTCGTGTTGAACAGCATCATCGACATGGACGAACTGCGCGACGCGGTGAAGGCTGCCGCCACCCGGCACGGGCTCCTCTGACCCGGACCCACTCGTTCGTCCCCACACAGCGCATCCCGACGCGGCGGCAACGCCCGCAGCAGACAGCGGCCGGCCGCCGCCCCGCGCGCCTCCAGCCCACAGCACTCGGCGCCCCCCTCTTCTCCGCGTCGATCAACGGGCCGTACCACCAGCCAGTCCGGCCGTGCGCCCCCTCGCCGCCCCGTCCGGCACCCACCCATCCCCGCAGTCACGGCCTCGTCGTGCCCGAAGAGAGGTGTTGTCAGTGAACAGCGTTCTGCAGAACCTTCTCGATGTCTTCCGTGAACCCTCCGTCATCGTCGGCTTGATCGCCCTCCTGGGCCTCCTCCTGCAACGCAAGTCACTCTCCGACACCATCAAGGGGACGACCAAGGCGTTCGTCGGCTTCCTCGTCCTGGCGGCGGGCGCCGGAGTGGTTTCCGACGCCCTGACCCCGTTCGGCGAGATGTTCCAGCACGCCTTCGGTGTGCAGGGCGTCGTGCCCAACAACGAGGCGATCGTCGGCAAGGTACTCACCGACTACGGATCCCAGGCCGCGCTGATCTTCTTCTTCGGCATGGTCGTGAACGTGCTCCTGGCGCGGTTCACGCGGTTCAAGTTCATCTACATGTCCGGGCATGTCGCCCTGTACCTGGCGGCCATGATCGCCGTGATCCTCATCGCCAACGGCTTCAGCTCCTGGCAGGCCGTTCTCTGGGGCGCCATCGCCCAGGGCCTGATCACCACGCTTTCTCCCGCACTCGTCCAGCCGTGGATGCGCAAGGCGACCAAGAACGACAATGTCGCGCTCGGCCACACCGGCAACTTCGGCATAGCCACCAGCGGTCTGGTCGGCAAGCTCTTCGGCAACCCCGAGAAGTCCACGGAAGACCTGAAGATCCCCAAGGGGCTCGGCTTCCTGCGCGACACCACCGTCGTCATCGCCAGCTCGATGGGTGTCATCTATCTGCTCGTCACCCTGGTGGCCGGGCCCGGCTATGTCGAGGACAAGCTGAGCGGCGGCCAGTGGTACCTGCTGTGGGCCGTCATGCAGGCCGGCAAGTTCGCCGCCGGCGTGTTCATCATCCTGGCCGGCGTCCGCGTGGTGCTCGCCGAGATCATCCCCGCCTTCAAGGGCATCTCCGAGAAGCTGGTCCCCAACGCCCGGCCCGCCCTCGACGTCCCGATCGTCTTCACCTTCGCCCCGAACGCCGTACTGATCGGCTTCCTGTCCAGCTTCGTCGGTGGACTCATCGGCATGGGAATCCTCGTGGCCGTCGGTGGAACGATCATCATCCCCGGCATCGTCGCCCACTTCATGACCGGCGCCGCATCCGGTGTCCTCGGCAACGCGACGGGAGGACGACGCGGCGCGGTGCTCGGTGCCATGGTCAACGGCCTCATGATCACATTCCTTCCGCTGCTCGTCCTGCCCTACCTCGGCGACGTCGGGCTGCAGAACTCCACCTTCTCCGATGCCGACTTCGGAGTCTCCGGTCTCCTCCTCGGTGGCGCGGTCCATGTCAGCCATGCGGCCGTCATCGGCCTGATCATCTGCGCGCTGGTCGCCGTCTTCGTCGGCAGCGCCCTGACCACCCGTCGACAGGCCGCCAAGGAAGCCTCCACCACGTCGGAGAAACTGCCCACTGCCTGACCCACTCACCGCGACGCGGCCCGGGGCACCACCGGGCCGCGTGTGCGTGTCCGCAAGGTTGCAGAACGCAGAAGAGACGGACGCGCTCCAGGTCCACGATCGTCAGGCGCGGCCGTCCGGGGTGGTCAGGTACGTGGCGTAGGCGAAATCCGCGTGCACACCGGCGCCGTCGAGGTCCTGCGCCCACAGTCCCAGCATGGCTCCGGTGAAGCCGAGGACCCGGAGTTGTCCGTCATGGAACTCGTCCGCGTGCTCGTCAGAGAGGACAGTGGCGTCGAGTTCGAGTGGCAGCGTTCGCAGCCCTTCGCCGGTGTCGTACGAGAAACGCAGGACCGGCACGTCGAGCGCGGCGTGCAGCACGACCGGGCGGCCCGGTTCGAGCGGGATCGCCGGGTCGTGCGCGGTGAGTTGTCCTGCCTCGCAGCTCAGGGCCCGCAGGACGGGCGAACCGTCGTCCCGCGCCATGACGTACAGGTAGTGCCAGTTGCGGGTGTTGTAGTAAGCGGTCAGTCCCGCCAGGTGGTCGGGGGTACGCGGGGCGAAGGTCAGGCTCGTCTCGAAGGAACAGCGCCGTGCGGTCACCCGCCGGGCGAGCAGGCTGGGGGAGCGGCGGCCCACCGGTGACTGGCCGCCCCGGATGCGCAGCCGTCCCGGTGCCGGTTCGAGCCAGTCGCCGGTGGCCGGGCGGCGCAGGGTGGACCAGTCGGGGCCGAGGTCGGGATCCGACCTGGTCGAACGCACCCTCTTCAACGGCTTCCTCGGCGGCGTCGGCCTCGACGGCCACACCTGGCTCTACATCAACCCGCTCCATCTGCGGGCCCGCCCGCACGAGCGCCCCGGCGACCAGACCGCCCACCGCACCCCGTGGTTCCGGTGCGCCTGCTGCCCGCCCAACGTCATGCGCCTGCTCGCGAGCCTGCCGCACTACGTGGCCAGCACCGACGCGAACGGCCTCCAGCTGCACCAGTACGCCACCGGCACCTACGGCGGCGGCGACCTGACCGTGGGCGTTTGCACCGAGTACCCGTGGCACGGCACCGTGACGGTGACCGTCCAGGAGGCTCCCGAGGCCGAGCGCACGCTCTCCCTGCGCCTGCCGGCCTGGTGCACGGACCACACGCTCACGGTCGACGGCACCCCGGCAGAGGCCCGGGTGGAGGACGGCTGGCTGCGCCTCACGCGCGCCTTCGCCCCCGGCGACACCGTCCGGCTCGCCCTCGCGATGCCGCCCCGGCCGACGGCCCCGTCCCCTCGCGTCGACGCCGTCCGCGGCTGCGTCGCCATCGAGCGCGGACCGCTGGTGTACTGCCTGGAGCAGACCGACCAGCCCGATGGCCTGGACCCCGACGGCATCGCCCTCGACCCCTTTGCGCCGCTGACCGAGCAGGACCGTCCCGACCTGCTGGGCGGGATCGTCGCCGTGGCCGCCTCCGGCGATCGGCTTCCGGCGCCGGACGCCGGCGGATGGCCGTATGCGCCGCACGGGACGCGCCCGCGGCGGCCGGACGGCTCGGTCGAGCTGACGGCGATTCCGTACTACGCCTGGGCCAACCGTGAGCCTGGCGCGATGCGGGTCTGGATCCCGGTGGCGGGCCGGAACCAGCGAGAAGGGCGGTTGGGCATCGTGCCCAACCGCCCTCCTCTGTCAGCCGGTGCCGAACCCCAGCAGCACCGCGGACCGTTCGACGGGGAGGGTCACCCTGAGATCCCGGCCGTTCCACTCGTACGCCGGGCTCGGCCCCGCCTCGAACAGCACCCGGGGCCGGGAGTCCTCGCGGACCCAGGGCAGGGGGACGTTCAGCGTCTGCGGGGCGCCGTCGCGGCGCCAGAGCGCCAGCAGGGTGGTGTCGTCCTCGGCCGTGAGGGCCAGGGCCGTCCACCCGTCGCGCCAGTGGGGGAGTCCCAGGGGCCAGCGGGGCCGGGCGCCCGGCAGCAGATGCCGGTAGGTCGTGTACGTGTCGACGGCCCGGCGCACCAGCGCCGCCTGTTCGGGGGTGAGCAGATCAGGGCGCCCGCTCAGGTGGACGCGGCCGAGCAGCGCCGAGACCATCACCATGCCGAGCTCCGCCTCGCTGTGCTCCGGCAGCGGATACGCCCAGATGGCGCCCTGCTCGGGGGTGACCGCGCTGGGCGCGGCGGCCGCGATGGCCGGCAGGAGGCGGAAGTCCTGCTGGTCGCTGACGGAGTGGATGGGCAGCCGGGAGAGGATCGCGTGGTCGGTGCGGCTGCCTCCGGCCGCGCAGCTCTCCAGCACCAGGCCGGGATGGCGGTCGAGCACACCGTCCAGCCAGTCCAGGTAGGCGCGGTTGTGGCCGAGGAGACCATGGCCGGGGCCGTCGGCGGGGCGGGGGCCGTCGGTGCCGGGTCCGATGTCGATGTTGTAGTCGAGCTTGAGATAGCCGATGCCGTAGTCACGCACCAGCCGGTCCACGACCGCGTCCAGATGGCCGCGGGCGGCCGGATGACGCAGGTCCAGCTGATGGCGGCCCCACTCCACGAGCCGTACGCCGTCCCGGCGGAAGAACGCCTCGTCGGGCAGGGCGGCGGCGATCGGGCTGCGGACGCCCACGACCTCCGGCTCCAGCCACAGCCCCGGGACCATGCCCTGCGCCCGGATGCGTTCGATGACCTCGCCGAGCCCGCCGGGGAACCGCGGGGCGGACTCCACCCACTCGCCGACGGCGTCCCACCAGCCCGGCACCCCACCGGGCCCCACCGCGCCGGGCGGCTCCGCGTCGTACCAGCCGGCGTCGATGCAGAACACCTCGGCTCCGGCCGTGGCCGCCGCGTCCACGAGCGGCAGCAGTGCCCGGGTGCTCACCTCGCCCATCAGGCTGTTCATGAAGTCGTTGAAGACCACCGGCAGCCCCTGGTGGTCGGGGTGCGGCCGCCGAGTGGCGCGACGGTGCCGGGTCATGGCGTCCACCGCGGCCTCGAATCCGCCGGAAGGGACGACGGCGACGGAGACGGGCACCGTGCGGAACGACTCGCCCGGTTCCAGGCGATGGCGCCACTGGTGTTCGCGGTCGGTCGGCCCGGACAGCGCGAGGTACACGTCTTCGAACCGGTCGCCGAACTCGGCGTGCCAGGAGCCGTTGTGCTCGATCTGCCACATCAGGGCGGCGCCGGTCGCGGTCTCCTCGACGCAGCCGAGAGGCAGGTGCTCGGAGGAGGACCAGGAACCCGTGCTGGTGACGGCGATACGGTTCTTGGAGCCGGTCTGCCCGAACGGCACCATGCCGACGTCGTGGAGACCGCGCTGGGCCAGGGTGGCCCGGGACCACCGGAACTCGCCGCTCCAGGGATTGGCCGCCAGCCAGAGCGACAGTCCGTCCTCCCAGCGGCTGCCGTCGGCGAGGCCGCGCGCGAGGTTGGAGAGGGCGAAGGAGGAGACGTACTCCAGGGTGACGGGCTGCTCGCCGGCGTTCTCGACGTACGCCTCGGCGGTGAGGGCGGGGATGCCGGCGCGCAGCCGGTAGACGGCGGTGACCGTCAGGCCGGTGACCTCGTCGGCCATCCGGACCCGAAGCACCCGAAGGCTCTCGCCTTCTTCGCCTTCTTCGCCCTCCTCGCCCTCCTCGTGGCCGACATGGCGCAGGGCCCGGGAGGCGGCGCCGTCCACGTGACGCTTGCCGGAGGTGCCGAGGCGTCCGCTGCCGGCGGTCTGGATCTCGACCAGGGGCAGGGCCCGGTGCGCGAGCCGGTCGCACAGTTCGGGCTGGAGGGCGGGATCCGGCAGACCGGCGGCCTCCCCGGCCGCCAGCAGTCTCACCGGTCCCTCCGGGGCGTATGAAAGGAGCAGGGACAGCTCGTCGGTGCCCCAGCGCAGATGGGTGACGGACACGATGGCAGACTCCGATGGTAAACGATTACTACTCGAAGGACAGTAGTTTCTGCTTCTCGCCACCTGCAAGAGGCCTCTGATGCAGTAACGTCGAAGCGTGACGGTGAATGGAAACGGCTCCGGAGCGGGCCCCGGCCCCAAGACGGCAAGGCGTCGCCGGGGCCGCAACAACGACGACCGGCCGAGCACGATTCGTGATGTCGCCGAGCGGGCCGGAGTCTCCGTAGCAACCGTTTCCCGCACGCTCGCCGGCAACTACCCGGTCTCAGCGGCCACCCGGGACCGGGTCATGGCAGCGGTCGAGTCCCTGCACTACGTCGTGAACGTCCACGCCAAAGCGCTCTCCGGCCGCGTCGCCGGGCCCATCGCCCTCGTCCTGAAGGACATCACCGGCCCGTCCCTGGCCCATGTCGCCGCCGGAGTGGAGCAGGAGGCCGCGACCCGCGGCCGGCTGAGCCTGGTCTGCGCCACGCACGGCGACGAGCAGCGCGAGGACGACCTCGTGCAGATGATGCGCGAGCAGCACGCGGCGGCCGTCGTCCTCGTCGGCGGCTCGTCACAGGACGAGGCCTACCACCAGCGCATGGCCGAGTACGCCCGGGCGCTGGACGCGGCCGGCTCCCGGCTGGTGCTGGTGGGCCGCCCCCCGCTGCCCGGCGACCTGCCGGTCACGGTCGTGGAGTACGACAACCGCGGCGGCGCCTTCCAGGCCGCCGACCATCTCCTCACCTCCGGACACCGACGCCTTCTCTTCCTGGGCGGAATCCCCGGGCTGAGCACCAGCGACCAGCGCCGCGACGCCTATGTGCGGGCCCTGCGGGCCCACGGCGTGGAGTACGACGAGGAACTCGACAAGCCCGGTGCGTACACCCGTGTCTCGGGCTACCAGCGCACCCGGGACGCACTCGACGCCGGCCTGGACTTCACGGCGATCGTCGCGGGCACCGACATGGTGGCCCTCGGCGCCCTGGCCGCTCTGCGCGACGCCGGCCTCGACGTTCCCCGGGACGTCTCGCTCGTCGGCTTCGACGACGTGCCCTTCGCCGCCGACCTCGCCCCGTCGCTCACCACGGTCCGTGTGCCGTACGAGGATCTCGGCCGCACCGCGGTCCGCCTGGCCCTGGACCGGGAGGAACGCATCGCCGGCGACGACTACGTGATCCTCAGTACGCAACTGGTGATCCGTCAGTCGGTACGCCTGATGCGGTGACGGAGGGCGAGGTGCCGTGCGTCGTGACCGCGAAGCCCCACTCCGAGATCAGCCGTTGGATTCGGGCCGAGGTGGTGGGGGCGGCGGGTAGCCGTAGCCCTGTTGCGGCCGGGGCCCGTACGGCTGCGGGTAACCGGCCGCCGCGTCCCCGTAGGGACCGGGTGCCGCGTACCGGCCCGGCATCGGCGGGGGCTGCGCCGACGGCTGGTTGCCGCCGGCGCCGGGCCACAGGCCCTGCGCCTGCTGCGCCCGCGCGAAGTCCTCGGCGACCATCGCCGAGAGGTTGAAGTACGCCTCCCGTGTCTTGGGCCGCATCATGTCCAGGTCCACCTCGGCGCCGACCGCCAGGTGCTCGTCGAACGGCACCACCTGCACCCCGCGGCAACGGGTCCGGAAGTGCGCCGCGATGTCCTCGATCTTGATCATCTTGCCGGTCTCGCGCACCCCGGAGATCACGGTGATGCTGCGTGAGACCAGCTCGGCGTAGCCGTTCGCGTTCAGCCAGTCCAGGGTGGTGCTCGCGCTCGACGCGCCGTCCACCGACGGCGTCGACACGATGATCAACTGGTCGGCCAGGTCCAGCACTCCGCGCATGGCGCTGTAGAGCAGGCCGGTGCCCGAGTCGGTGAGGATCACCGGGTACTGACGGCCCAGGACATCGATGACGCGCCGGTAGTCCTCGTCGTTGAACGTCGTCGAGACCGCCGGGTCCACGTCGTTGGCGATGATCTCCAGACCGGAGGGCGCCTGAGAGGTGAACCGGCGGATGTCCATGTAGTTGCGCAGGTAAGGGATCGCCTGCACGAGTTCGCGGATCGTCGCACCGGTCTCACGGCGTACCCGGCGGCCCAGCGTGCCCGCGTCCGGGTTGGCGTCGATCGCCAGGATCTTGTCCGTCCGCTCGCTGGCGAGTGTCGCCCCCAGGGCAGTGGTCGTCGTGGTCTTGCCGACACCGCCCTTGAGGCTGATCACCGCCATGCGGTAGCAGGACAGGACGGGGGTGCGGATCAGATCCAGCTTGCGCTGTCGCTCCGCCTCCTCCTTCTTGGCGCCGGGCTTGAAGCGGCTCGGCCGCGCGTTGGCCCCCGGCTTCTTCGCCTTGGGCTGGTTGCGCAGCAGGCGATCGGAACTCAGCTCGACCGCCGCGGTGTGGCCGAGCGGAGTGCCGCCCGGACCGGTTCGCTGCCGCTGGTCCGGCATGACCGCCGGCGAGTCGCCGACCCGCGGGTCCGCGGGAGCGCCATAGCCCTGCGGCACTCCGGGCTGATGGGCCCGCGGGTCGCCCGGCACGGCGTCCGGCTGCGGGGCGGCCATCGGCGGTACCGGCCGACCAGGCGGTACCGGCTGACCAGGCGGCACGGGCCAGACGGGCGCTACGGGCTGACCGGGGTGGTTCGGCTGAGGGGAGCCGTAACCGCTTTGACCGGGCTCGTGTTGGGCCTGCGGCTCCTGCGACTGCGGTACGGCACCGGGTACCGACGCCTCGGGCACCTCTTCCTGAGGCTCCCCGCTCTCCGGCTCGTCGGTGTCCACCGCGGCCACCATGTACCAGGTTTGCAGCCGCGGCCCGACGTACGTGAACTCGTACGTGCCCTCATCGGTGAGGTCGGCCGCTGACCGGTCGTCGTCAGGACCGGCCCCGCCCGCGCGGTTGTAGTCCCGATCGCTGCTCACAATGCCTCCTGCTGCGTGGGCGCCGCCTGCCAGTGCTCCGGGGCACTGGGCGGCATCGGCTCCGGCCGTGCCGCCTCAACGGCGGTTGCGCTGCCGACGGGCCCGGCGCGGTGTGGCGTCCGCGGCACGGCCGCCCCTGGTGGCGGTGTAAAGTACGCTCATCAGTACGCCGCCGACGATGATCACGGCGATTCCGACGGTGGTGTTGATGAGAAAGCCTAAGAGGATGAGCGCCGCGTAGACGGCTGGGATGGTATTGCGCAGGTTTCGGTTCACGGCGGGGATCCTTCCCGAAGGGTGGGTTCGGCGGCCGGAGCCGCCGGGGGCTTCCTAGGCTGAGGTCCGGCGGACGTGAACATTGAGGCGCATGCCGACATCGTGGAGTGGTCGTCCGCTGCCGTGCCAGACCGAGAGCGCGTACGCGCTGAAAGGGTACCGCGTTCTCGACTCGGGTACCTCGATCCGGACATGCACCAGATTTTCGCCAGAAACGGACGAGGGCGCTCCGCCCGGCACGTCGCCGTAACACCTCAGCAGGTCGAACAGCGCTTCCGGTAGGGCGAGGTCGTGTTGCTCCGCCTTCCCGTGGATCCCCGCACGGAACACGGCTGCCGCCGCCAGGTCCAAGTCGGTGACCATGTCGAGGTCGGCGCGGTCCGGCAGGGGGCGCCCTTGGGACGTGAGCGCTTCGTACAGGAAGTCCACGGCCGCCCGGGCGTAGTGGGCGGCACGGCCCTCATTGCCCACGATGCGCCGAAGAATCGCTTGGTAGTGGACTTCCTCGTGGATCACGGGGCGCCCGACGTATCCGTACAACAGGTCACGGTTGAAGCTGGCGGGCTCCCGCCAGGCACGGGCGTAGTCGGCCATCAGGAAGGAGATCAACGGGTCGTCCCCGCCCCCCTCGCGCAGGAACGGGCCGAGCAGTTCCACCAGATCCACCGTGCGCACGCCAGAGATCTCGGCGAGGACTCTCAGCGTCGAGCGGAGCAGGCACTTGTGGAAGAGCGTCAGCGGGATCCGGAAAGCCATCCCGCTCAGCCAGTCCTCGAACGTCATCCGGGAGTGCTCGATCACGACGTCGGCCATCAGGTCCGTGTTCCCGGGGTCGCAGGGCAGGTACCCGGTGCGCAGACCGTGATCGTCCCGGAAGCGGTCGTGTGTGTAGTCGGTGTTGTTGAGCAGCAGCAGAGGGTAGATGACGGGCGAGCCCCCCGAGGCGATTGCCTCCTCGATCCCGGTCAGGTGGGTGGCGCGGGATTCGCCGGGCAGGCCCCAGATGAGGTCGGTGTAGGTGGGGATGTTCTGGGCCCGGAACTGGGTCTGCATACGACGGTAGTTGTCGACCCGGATGTTGCGGCGGTTGGCGATCTGGAGCACCTCGGCGTCGAAGGACTGTGCCGAGAGAGTGATGGCCCCGGTCAGCCCGGCCCGGTACAGGATTCCCGCGATCTCCACCACACGGCCGTTGGTGTTCTTCGCCCAGTTCGTCATCACCAGCAGCCGCTTGTTGTGGCGCCGGCACAGTTCCACGATGTGGCGTGCGATGTCCACGTCGCGTGCGACGATGCCGAAGTTGGCGTCGGCTATGAACAGTTGGGTGCCGTTGGCGGCGATCCGGACGATGCGCTCCAGCTCCTCCTGGATGCGGTCCATGGGGAACTGGCGGATCTTGGAGTTGGTGGCCCCGCCCCAGTAGCAGAAGGCGCAGGAGTAGGGGCAGCCCCGGTTGGTTTCGTACACCAGCATCCGGGACCGCGCGATGTCCTCGTCGGTCCAGGTGTTCCCGAGCAGCGGCGAGGGCAGCTCGCCAAGGTCCGCGATCCGGGGGGCTTCGGGGGTGGTGACCACCTCGCCACTGGCGGAGAGGTAGCTGATGCCGGGCAGGGCCGCCAACTCGCCGTCGGCGGTGGTCGGCTCCTCATGGCGCAGGAATACGCGCAGCAGGTCGCGGAAGCGCAACTCTCCCTCGCCGTGGACGAGGACGTCGACCCAGGGTGCTTCGGTGAACACCACCTGCTGGTGCGTCACATCGTTTCCGCCGATCACGATGCGGCAGCGGGGCCAGCGCTCCTTGACCCGCCGGGCCAGTTCAAGGGTGCTGGGCCGGTTCCAGAAGTAGACGGTGAAGGCCACCGCCAGGGGATCCTCCAGCGCGCCCAGCACTTTGGCACAGGCTGCCTCGAATGAGTCCCCGCCCTGCATGTACACGTGTTTGGTGAAGGAACAGGCTTCGGCGAGGTCCGGGGCCGCCTCGGCGGCGGCCTGTAAGTAGCCCAGCACGGTGCTGTAGCGGACGCCGGGCATCACGGTCATCTCGACCAGGTGTACTTGGCGCCGTCCAGCCACGGCAGAGGGCGGGCCGAGCCCGGCCGACAGGTCGGCTGACGTCATTTCTCGAACTCTTCCCAGTCTCGGTCGCGTTGTCCGGCTCTGCCGGGCCCGCTGGCCGTAACGAACGAGTTCCTCGTCCGTTACGGCCAGCGGGTTCAGGCGGTCCACCATCGGATCAGGTGCAGCAGCAGCACGGTGAGCAGCAGCAGCAGTAGGTGTCGCCGCCTGCTACGGCCTCCAGGTCGGCCTCGGACAGCTCGCGGTCCTCGATCTGGGGTGAGCTGGGCACCCTCAGCTCGTAGACGCCAGTTGTCCTGCCGGCTTCCCAGAGGGCCACCTGAGCCTCCAGATCGGGGTCGCCCCCGATGTCCCGGATGATGCGCACGGTTGCGTTCGCCGGCAGTTCCAGGCCCTGCTCGGCCAGCGCGGCGCGCGGGTTCCCCTCCAGTTGCGTCACGTAGTCATCGTTCGACCAGGCGGCCGTCAGCACCTTGGTGTAGGAGCTGACGAATGCCGACCTTTCCCTGGGTTCCATGGATCTCCTTTGTGAAAGTATTCCGGGCGTCACGGCCGACGCCCGGAAAGCGTGTTCATTTCTTGGCTCGCCCCCATGTGAAGGTCGCCAGGCTCAGCAGGAGCCCGGCCACACACCACCCGCCGAGGATCAGAGCCGTACGCCCGTGCTCCCAGCTGCCGGCCGCCTCGGATTGCTGGAAGGAGTCGGACAAGAACGCCGACCGCAGCCCCTGAGCCATCCATTTGAGCGGGAAGCATCCCGCCACCACCTGCATGAAGCCGGGGAGGGAGGTGAACACGAAAAACACGCCCGAGACGAGCTGTAGCGTCAAGTACGGCAGTTGCACCACTGGCGCCGCGGCGCGCGCGTTGGGCGCCACCCGGCTGTAGGCGATGCCGAGGAAGGAGCAGGCGACGATGGACAGGGCGACCACCCAGGCGAAGGTGAACCAGCGTGCCGCGGTGTTCGGGAGGTGCAGGCCGAACAGGCCGACGCCGACGGTCAGCAGCACCACGGTCTCGAGCACTCCGGTGACGAAGGCCTGTGCGACTTTGGCCAGGAGGTACGACGCCGGCGACATGGGGGTCGCGGCCAGCCGGCGCAGGGTGCCGTCGTCGCGCTCGATCGCGATGGCGACGGCGAGACTGGAGAAGGTGGTGCTCATGATGCCGGAGGCGATGATTCCGGCGATCAGCACCTGCTTCATGGGGGTGTGGGTGCCGGGGGCGTCGCCGCTGTAGATCGCGCCGAAGATCAGCAGCAGCACGAGCGGCAGGGCAAAGGTGAAGATCACCGCCTGCCGGTTGCGGAAGTAGCACTTCAGCTCAATGCCGGCGCGGGCCACCGCCACCCTGCCGATCGAGGGCATCTGCTGTCTGCGCGGGCGGAGCCCGGACTGATCCCCCACGGCCGTGGTTTCCATGCCACCAGTCATGCGACGTCCTCCGGACGGGACTCGGGCGCCGTGGTCGTGGCATCGGCCGATGCGATCATCCGGAGGTAGACGTCCTCCAGCGTGGGTCTGGTGACGGTCAGTCCCGGGAGGTCGCCGCTCCCGAGCCGGGCCGCCCAGTCGAGCAGGACGCGCAGCGTCGCGGCCGGTGCGTTCGTGCCGATCCGGACCTGGCCATCCGCCCATCCGAGCGGAGGCGCCCCGGCCTGCTGGACGGGCGGCAGTTCCGCCCCGCGCAGCGCGCCGACAGCGTGGAACTCGATGACGGCCTCACCGTCGGCGCGCCCCCCGATGTCCTTGGGCACGCCCTCTGCGGCGACCTTCCCGCGCAGCAGGATGGCGACCCGGTCGCAGAGCACCTCGACTTCGTCGAGGTAGTGGGTGGTGAGCATCACTGTGGTGCCGTCCGTAGCCAGCGCCCGAATCAGGTCCCAGGTGACGCGCCGGGCCTGCGGATCGAGGCCCGTGGTGGGTTCGTCGAGAAAGACCAGTTCGGGGCGTCCGACGATGCCGAGTGCGATGTCCAGGCGGCGCTGTTGGCCACCGGAGAGCCGCACAGTGCGTTCGTTCGCCTTCTCGCCGAGCCCCGTCCGCTCGATCACGCTGTCGACGGGCAAGGGGTCGGGGTACAGGGAGGCGAAGTGGGAGACGACCTCCCTGACCGTGAGCTCGTCGAAAGACCCCATGTCCTGAGGGACGATGCCGATGCGGGCGCGCCACTGGGGCCCGGCGCCGACGGGGTCCTGGCCGAAGACGCTGACCGACCCGGCGCTGCGGCTGCTGAAGCCCGTGAGGATCTCCTGCGTGGTGGTCTTCCCCGCGCCGTTCGGGCCGAGCAGAGCGAAGATCTCGCCGCGTTGCACATGGAGGTCGACCCCGTGCAGCACGGGTACGGCTCCGTAGGACTTGCGCAGTCCGGACACCCCGATGACTTCCGGTCCGGGCATCTGTACCACCTTGGGGTCCTGAGCGTGATCGATGGCTGAAGGCTGGGGGGCGCCGCGACGCCATACCCGTCAGGTGCAGCAGCAGCAGGGGGAACAGCAGCAGCAGTAGGTGTTGTCGCCGCCTGCTACGGCCTCCAGGTCGGCCTCGGACAGCTCACGGTCCTCGATCTGGGGTGAGCTGGGCACCCTCAGCTCGTAGACACCGGTCGTCCTGCCGGTTTCCCAGAGGGCCACCTGAGCCTCCAGATCGGGGTCGCCCCCGATGTCCCGGATGATGCGCACGGTTGCGTTCGCCGGCAGTTCCAGGCCCTGCTCGGCCAGCGCGGCGCGCGGGTTCCCCTCCAGCTGCGTCACGTAGTCATCGTTCGACCAGGCGGCCGTCAGCACCTTGGTGTAGGAGCTGACGAATGCCGACCTCTCCCTGGGCTCCATGGGTCCCCCTTATTGCTTGTCGATTCCGAGTCAAGTCGGCTTCGGGTGGATGCGGAAATCATTCAGAGCCGACCACCTATAAGTCAACTGCGATCCTTTCGATTGTGGTCCCATCTTTTTTGGGACCTCGCCCGTATCCGCAGAACCTGCATCCCCATGCCGTTGTTGCAGCTCAGGGCGGTCGGAAGTGTGTGGCCCGTAGGGGTAGGGGGAGGCCCCCTTATGGATAAGAAGGCCACCCGGCAGGTGCAGTCGAGGAGCGCCGAAAGAATAGCCGACGGTGGCTCTGAATTCCTTGCTTTACCTATCCCGGCGGGTAATAAAGTGTCGGACCACGTCGAGATGTTTTCGGAGGGCGCAGTGGATCTGCCTCGCTTCAAGGCACACCTTGTCCCGCAGGTCGTCAGCCCGGACCGGGTCTTCCTGGTGTCGGAGGAAGGCCACTATCTGGTCCAGGGAAAGGCGGTCGCCGAGGTGGTGCCCTTCCTGGACGGGACCCACGCGATCGCCGAGATAGCCCAGAAGCTCTCCGACCGGTTCACGCTGGGTGAAGTCGTCTTCGCCATCAGCAAGTTCCAGCGCTTCAACCACCTCGCCGAGGGTCCTGTCGGGACCGACCGTGCCTCGGTGGCCTTCTGGGAGGCCCAGGGCGTGGACGCCGCCGAGGCCACCCGGCGGCTGGACGAGGCCCAGGTGGAGATCACTTCGGTGGGTGCGGTGGACGAGGCGGAGGTGGTGGCCGCGCTGCGGACGACCGGCATCGAGGTGCGGCCGGTCACCGCCGCCGCAGCCGGTGCCTCCGCTCCGACCCTGGCCGTCGTGCTCGCCGACGACTACTGCAACCCCGAACTCGCCGCCGTCGACGCCCGCCTGCGCGGTGCCGGCATTCCCTGGCTGCTGGCCAAGCCCAACGGCGCCGATGTCTGGACCGGCCCCTACCTGGTGCCGGACGTCACCGGATGCTGGCAGTGCCTGGCCCAACGGCTGGAAGGCAATCGGCAGGTGGAGGCGTACCTCAAGCGCAAGCGGGGCGACGAAGCTCCGCTCCTCACCTCTCTGGCGGCATCCCCCTGGTCGGGGGGGCTTTCGGCACAGATGGTCGTCGGTGCCGTGGCCGGCATCATCGGGGCGGAGGCGGCCGACTACCGGGGAGTCCTGACCTCGGTGCATGTTCCGACCATGCGGACCGAACGCCACCAGCTGATCCGGCGGCCGCAGTGTCCCGGCTGTGGAGACCCCTCGGTCCTGCACGTCGCCCCCCGGATCGAACTGACCGAGCAGGCCGTGCGGTTCAGCGCGGACGGCGGGCACCGGACGATGCGCCCCGACGACACCTACAAGCGGCTGGAGAAGCACGTCAGCCGGCTGACCGGCGCCGTCAGCTCGCTGCGGCCGCTCAATGACGTCGACAACGGCGTCACCTACAGCTACTCGGCCGGTCACAACTTCGCGATGCCCGGCGACAATCTCGCCATGCTGCGCCGCAACCTGCGCGGCCAGAGCGGTGGCAAGGGCCGCACCGACATCCAGGCCCGGGTCAGCGGAATGTGCGAGGCCATCGAACGGTACTCGGGAGTATGGCGCAACGACCGCCCCACCCGCCGGGCCAGCTTCGACGCGCTCGGTTCCGACCTGGCGGTTCACGCCAACGAGCTGCTGCTGTACTCCGAGGCCCAGTACGCCGGCCGGGAGGAATGGAACCACAACGGCGCGGGCCGGCTGCACATCGTGCCGGATCCGTTCGACAGTGGCCGCGAGATCGACTGGACGGCGGCGTGGTCGCTGACGCACGACCGGGAGCGACTGGTGCCGGCGGCATACGCCTGGTTCGGCCACCCCGACCTGGAGGACAACTTCTACTGTTTCAGCGACGGCAACGGCAACGCAGCCGGGAACACCCTCGAAGAGGCGATCCTCCAGGCGTTCTGTGAACTCTGCGAGCGCGACGCGGTCGGTCTGTGGTGGTACAACCGCGCGCTCCGGCCCGGCTTCGATCTCGACAGCCTGCACGAGCCGTACATCGACACCCTTCGCGAGTTCTACGCCGGCATGAACCGCAGCCTGGAGGTGGTGGACATCACCACCGACCTGGGCATCCCCACCTTCGCCGCGGTCTCGCGCCGGGTCGACCACCCGGTGGAGGACGTGTTGCTGGGATTCGGGGCGCACCTTGACGTGCGGATCGCCGTCCTGCGGGCCCTGACCGAGGTCAACCAGTTCCTGCCGGCAGTGATCAACCGCAAGGCGGACGGGTCCACCGACTACTGGGAGGACGACCCGGACACGCTCGCGTGGCTACAGCAGGTGACGGTTGCCCAGGACCCCTGGGTCGTTCCGTCCGCGAACCTCCCCACCACCTCGGCCGGCAGCTACTCCGGCCTGTTCTCCGGTGACCTGGCCAAGGACATCCGTAACGGTGTCGAGCGGGTGGGCAAGGCGGGCCTCGAAGTGATCGTCCTCGACCAGAGCCTGCCCGACCTGGAGCTGAAGGTCGCCAAGGTCATGGTCCCGGGCATGCGCCACTTCTGGCGCCGGCTGGGTCCGGGCCGACTCTACGCCGTACCGGTGGAACTGGGCTGGCTGTCCGCGGCAACCGCCGAGGACCGGATGAACCCGCGAAGCGTCTTCTTCTGATCGTCCGCCCTTGCCCCGTGACAGGGCTTTCCCCACCGCAGTCTCCCAGGAGATGACATGACTGGTCCCGATCCCTACGGCGCCATCAGCAACCCCCCACCCGCTCCCGGTCCGGTGCGTGTCGGTGAACTCCTGCGGCTTCACCCAGGCGCTCGGATCGTCACCGTCCCCAGCGGCGCGACCCAGATCTTCATCGGGCAGCGCGGTACCTCGCTGGGTGCTCTGACACCCGGACTGGCGGCGGTCATGGAACTGCTCGCCGCCGGACAGGCCGGCAGTGACGAGCTGCTGGACGTCGTCCAGAGCCACGAGGGCGAGCTCGGCATGCTCAAGATACCCAAGCTGCTGCGGAGGCTGAGGGCGGGCGGCTGGCTCTCCGCCACCCTGGAGGTCGCGGGATCGCCCGTGCTGACTTTCCGTCCGCTCGGCCCCGCCGTTCCGCCCGTTCTCAGGCATGACGGCGACCCGGCCGAGCTGCGGATGTCCCGCTTCGCCGTGCTGCGCGCCGACGGCACGGGCATGGTGCTGGAGTCGCCGCTGGCGCACGTCGCCGCCGAACTGCACGATCCGGCGCTCGTCGGCCTGCTGGCCTCGCTGCCCACACAGCAGGGTCCGGGGCCGGCTCCCCGTGACCCTGCGGTCCCCGCGCTGCTGAGCGCCCTGGCCCGGCACGGCTTTCTGGTTCCGCGGACCGGCGCCGCCGAGGAAGGCTTCCGCTTCGCGCAGTGGTCGCCGCACGAGCTGTGGTTCCACAGCCGTACTCGCGTCGGACGCCATGACCTGCCGTACGGCGGCACGTACTGGGCCAAGGGCTTCGCCGAGCCGCTGCCCTCGGTCCGGCCGCCCTTCGACGGCCGCTCGGTGGAGCTGCCCCGGGCGGACCTGGAGGCGCTGCGCGCGAGCGACCGGACCCTCACCGAGGTACTGGAGGACCGGCAGTCGCTCCGGCTGCACGACAGCTCGGCGCCGCTCACGGCCGAGCAGCTGGGCGAGTTCCTGTACCGGAGCGCACGAAACCGGGGCACGTACGACGACGGATCGCAGGAACTGGGCGACCGGCCCTACCCGTCCGGCGGCCGGGCGTACGAACTGGAGATCTATCCGCTGATCCACCAGGTGGACGGTGTGGCACCGGGCCTCTACCACTACGACCCCGAGGAACACCGGCTGGAACTGGTCGCCGAGCCCGGGCCGGCGCTGACCCGCCTTGCCGACATGTCCCGCGCGACCGCGCAGATGTCCTCACCGCCGCAGGTGACGCTGCTGATCACGGCGCGCTTCGGGAGGGTGATGTGGAAGTACTCCTCGATGGGTTACGCCCTGGTGCTCAAACACGTGGGGGTGCTCTACCAGGTGATGTACAGCGTCGCCACCGCAATGGGGCTCGCGGGCTGCGGGCTCGGCGGCGGTGACTCCGACGCCTTCGCCGTCGCCTCCGGGGTGCCCTGGGAGAGCGAGTCGACCGTCGGCGAGTTCCTGCTCGGAAGCCGTGGAAAGGAGGGCAGCGATGGAGTTCCGGCGTAAGGCACTGGAGAACCTGCGCCAACCCGATGACCTGGACAGCCCCGTGCGCCTGACCCGGCCGCGTGCCTGGGCGGTGCTGGCAGTCGTGGGGGCGATCATCGCGGGCGGCCTGGTGTGGTCTTTCCAGGGCGAACTGGCCCGCAGCGTAGACGTGCCGGGCATCCTCACCCATCCTCTGGGGGTTTCCAAGGTCGAAAGTCCGCAGAGCGGGACGGTGTCGAACGTCCTCGTCGAGACCGGGAAGGTGGTGACCAAGGGCGATCGGGTGCTGACCGTGGTCGACGCCGAAGGAGCCACCAAGACCGTCCGGGCCCCCTTCTCCGGCCGCGCGATCGCCTTGCTGGTCGGCAACGGGCAGTACGTCACCGCGGGCGCGACGTTCATGACGGTGGAGCGCACCGACGGTGAGAACGACCGCCTGGTGGCTGTCCTGTTCGCCCCCGCGGACAAGGCGGGCATGCTGAAGATCGGCGACAGGGTGGACATGGACGTGGCGTCGGCTCCCGCGCAGGCGTTCGGCCTGATGCGCGGTCGGGTCACCGCCATGGACCAGTTTCCCCAGACCGAGCAGCAGGTGCAGGACTTCCTGGGTGGGAACAAACTGCTGGCCACGCAACTCCTGGACCAAGGCGGTCCCATCCGGATCACCGTCGACCCGGATCGCGACACCCACAGGCCCAGCGGTTACCGCTGGACCACAGATTCCGGACCGCCGTTCCGCATCAACTCGTGGACCCAGGTCAAAGGCATCGGCCGACTGCCCGGTGAGCGTCCTATTGATTGGCTGCTGCCGCGATGACGACTCGATCCGTTCCCCCACCGCACACGCCGGGCCGGAAGGCCGACCCGAAGGCGGCGAGCGGACAGCCGCGCCGCGGGAACCGAAGCGGCCGGCGCCGGCGCGAGGGTCGCTCCAGAAAGCGGATGCGCGTCAATACCCCGACCGTGATCCAACTGGAGGCGGTCGAGTGCGGCGCGGCCTCACTGAGCATGGTGCTGGGTCACTTCGGGCGTTTCGTCCCGCTGGAAGAGCTGCGGACCGCCTGCGGCGTCTCCCGTGACGGGGCCAAGGCCTCAAACCTGCTGCGAGCGGCCAGAAGTTACGGTCTGCTGGCCGGCGGACGGCAGATGGAGGTGGAAAAACTCCGCAAGCTGCGGCCGCCGACGATCCTGTTCTGGAACTTCAACCACTTCGTGGTCTACGAGGGCATGGGCACACGGCTCGGACGGCCGGTGGTCCACCTCAACGACCCGGCCTCCGGGAAGCGCACGGTCACCATGGAGGAGTTCGACAACAGCTTCACCGGCGTCGTACTCACCTTCGAGCGCGGGCCGGACTTCGAGCGCGGCGGACGCCCCCCGCGCGTCCTCTCGGACTTGTACGCCCGCTACAGCAGCAACGGTGGGGCACTGCTGCTCGCGCTCCTGGCCAGCATCCTGCTGATCGTCCCCGGCGTGGCGGTTCCCGCGTTCACCCGGGCCTTCATCGACCGGGTACTGAACAACGGCGATCACTCCTTCATCACACCGCTGCTCGGGGCGATGGGCGTGGTCGCAGGGCTGACCCTAGTGCTGACCCTGCTCCAGCAGGCACATCTCCTACGGGTGGAGTCGTCGACGGCGATCCGAAGTTCGGCCCGCGTCGTCCGGCACCTGCTGCGCCTGCCGGTGGTCTTCTTCACCCAGCGCAACCCGGCGGAGATCTCCCAGCGGGTCACCTCCAACGACAGAGTCGCCGAGATCCTTTCCCGGGACGTGGCGACCGCGGCGGTCAGCGCGCTGCTCGTGGTCTTCTACGCGATCCTGCTGTGGACCTACGATCCCGAGTTGACCGTGATCGGCGTCGGTGTGGCCCTGCTGAACATCGTGGTGCTGCGCCTGGTGTCACGGCTCCGCAGCGACGCGGTGACCAAACTACGGGCGGACCGGGCGCGGCTGACAGCGGCGTCGTTCAACGGCCTCCAGCTCATCGAGACGATGAAGGCGTCAGGTACCGAGAACGACTACTTCGGGCGCTGGGCGGGCTTCCAGGCCAAGGTGGTGTCGGGATCGCAGGTCCTCGGCGCTCCCACCGCGCTGCTCGCCGTCGTACCACCGCTCCTGGCGGCGGTGGACAGCGGCTGCATTCTGCTGATCGGCGGTCTCAAGGCGATCGACGGGGCCATCTCCATCGGTCTGCTGGTCGCCTTCCAGACGCTGGTGACGAACTTCACCCGTCCGGTCTCCCAGTTGACCAACCTGGGGCCGCGGGTGCAGGACGTGGCCGCCGACATCAACCGGCTCAAGGACATCGAACGGTTCCCGCTGGCCACCGCCTTCGGCGACCCGGCGCCACCCACCCCCAACCCGCCGTCTCCGGCCTCACGTCGGCCCACCAGCGTGGCGAGCGTGGAACTGCGCGGTGTCACCTTCGGATACAGCCCGTTGGGGGATCCGCTGCTGCGCGACTTCGACCTGACCGTGAGGCCCGGACAGCGCGTGGCGCTGGTGGGCGGCTCGGGGAGCGGAAAGTCCACGGTGAGCCGGCTCATCGCCGGCCTGTACGAGCCATGGTCCGGTCAGATCCTCTTCGACGGCCGGGAACGCCGGGACTACGCCCGCGACACCCTTGGCGGCGCGGTGTCCTTCGTCGACCAGGACATCTTCCTCTTCGAGGGAACGGTCCGGGAGAACGTCACCTTGTGGGACACCTCCATCCCCGACGACAGGATCGTCGCCGCTCTGCGTGCCGCGGCCGTCTACGACGTCGTGGCCTCCCGGCCGGGGACCCTCGGCAGCTTCGTCGCCGAGGGCGGCTCCAACTTCTCGGGAGGCCAGCGGCAGCGTCTGGAGATCGCCCGCGCGCTGGTTCGCGGGCCCAGCGTCATGGTGCTCGACGAGGCCACGAGCGCCCTGGACGCGGAGACCGAGAAGCGCATCGACGACAACCTCCGCCGGCTCGGCTGCGCTTGCGTGATCATCGCCCACCGGCTGTCGACGATCCGGGACAGCGACGAGATCCTCGTACTGGATCACGGCCGGGTCGTACAGCGCGGCACACACCACACCCTTGTCGGGGCAGAGGGACTGTACGCCGACTTGATCCGGGAGCAGTGAGGCAGTGACCACATCCCACTTCCCGATCTGGTCCGGCTCGGAAGCGATGGATTTCTCCGAGCTCGCCGGGATCCTCGGTGCTCGGAGAGAAGGCGTCTTCGCGCTGGACGACCCCGGGCGGCTGTCGTTCGTCACCGAGGGCATGCTGGACCTCTTCGCCGTCAGCGAGGAGGACAGCGGACGCTGGACCTTCTTGTGCCGCGTCGGGACCGGCACCGTACTGTGCGGCGGCCGGTCGGACGGGCCGATCCTGGTCGGCAAACCGCTGCCCGGCGGAGCCGTGCGCGACTGCACGCTGGTCGACGCGCTCTCCGCCGCGCGCAGGCCGGGAAGCCGGCTGGCGGCGCAACTGGCGGCCGGACTGGACGCCGGGTTCGTGGCACTGGCCGACGCCGTGCGGACCGAGTTGCCGCCGCGGGAATTCGTCCCGCTGGAAACGGACAGCGCCGACGGAGTGTCCCGACCTTCGCGCCGCACCCGGCTGCCGGCCGGGTCCATGGCACGCTCGGTCGACGGCGCGGTCTGGATCCAGGTGCTCCAGGGTTCCGTCGGACTGGCGCTGACCGACGTCAACGAGGCCGATGCACGCTCCCGGCCCGCTTCCACCAAGCCATCCCTACCGCCGCCACCACCGCCCCCACCGCCCGTGCCATCCCCGCCGTCCCCGCCGTCCACCTCCGACCCGTTCGCCACATTGGGCTGGCCCGGCCGGGGCATCACGAAACGGTTCCTGGTCACCGAGGCGGACTGGGTGCGCTCCCCGCAGGGCGCGGTGGTGGGCGTACTGCGCACCGCGGAGGTCATGGCCGACCCGGGCTTCGCCCACGAAGTCCTGTCCCAGCAGCGACTTCTCATGCGACGGCTGACCGATCGGATGATCAGCCGGCGGTCCACGGCCCGCCACGAGATGAGGCAGCGCCGGAAACTGGACGCCGATACGCTGCAGCGCTCCTCACGCGCTCTGGCAGCTGTGCTCGACCCGTTCGGGTCGTCGGGGGACGGCGACTTCGACCCGTCCGACCAGGACGCCTATCTGGCGGTGGCCCGCATCGTCGGGCAGGCCTCGGGCGTCGAAATCACCCGCGCCTCCACTTCGGAGGCATCCGACGCGCGGCTGGGCCCCGTGGAGCGGATCGCGGTGTCCTCACGTTTCCGAACCCGGCAGATCCGTCTGGACGGCAGATGGTGGCGAACGGACCTGGGGCCGCTGTTCGCCCACCTCGGTCCGGATACCACCGAAGGACCGGGGGGCCCGTCGGACGACACCGTCACCAAGCGCACTCCGGTGGCGCTGATCTGGCGGCGGGGCCGGTACGAGGCCCGGGAGCCCGGCGGCAATGGCGTGAGGGTCGGCCGTGCCTACGCCGCACGGCTGGAGAACACCGCGTGGATGTTCTACCCACCGCTGCCGGACGAACCCCTGAGCCGGGGCGCCCTGGTCCGTTTCGGTCTGCGCGGCAGCGCGCGGGACGCGGGGGTGATGGTCGGACTCGGGCTGGCCGCGGCACTGCTGGGACTGCTGGTTCCGGTGCTCACCGGCAAAGTGCTCGGCGTCCTGGTGCCCCGTGCCGATCGGGGGCCCGTGACGCAGGTGTGCGTGGTTCTGTTCACCGCGGCCCTGTTCTCGGCGGTCTTGTCGGCGGTCCAGAACCTGTCGCTGCTGCGGTTGGAAGGGCGCTTCGAGGGGCGGGCGCAAGCCGCGGTGTGGGACCGGCTCCTGCGGCTTCCCACCGCGTTCTTCACCAAGGTCTCCACCGGAGAGCTGAGCAATTCCGCGATGGGCGTGAGCACCATCCGGGATGTGCTGTCCGGCATCACCAACCAGGTGGTGCTGGGCTGCCTGCTGTTCGTCACCAACCTGAGTCTGCTGTTCTTCTACAGCGTCCCACTGGCCTTGATGGCGCTGGCCCTGGCACTCGCCGGCGGCGGGGTCTGCCTGGCCGCGGGAATCAAACAGACCAAATGGCAGCAGCGGCTGACCGAGCATGATCACAAACTGGCCGGAACCCTCTTCCAGATGCTCGGCGGTCTGTCCAAGCTGCGCGTCGCCGTGGCGGAGGACCGGGCGTACTCCCACTGGGCCCTGGGATTCGCCCAGTCCCGGAGGCTGTCGTCCCGCGCACGCCGCTTGCAGAACGTGGTCACGGTCTTCAACTCCGGGTACCTGCTCTTGTGTTCGCTGCTGCTGTTCGCGCTCGTCGGCGGCCCGGCGAGTCACCAGCTCTCCGTCAGCGACTTCCTGACGTTCAACAGTGCCTACGGCATGATGCTGGCGGCCTGTGTACAGGTCACCGGGAGCGTCACCATGGCGTCAGCCGTGATACCGCTCTTCGACGGCCTGCAACCGGTGATCTCCGAGGTGCCGGAGGTGTCGGCCGCCAAGGAGTCGCCCGGCGACCTGTACGGCGAGATCGAGGTCACCAACGTCAGTTTCCGCTATCACGACGACCAGCCGCCGGTGCTGCACGATGTCAGCTTCCAGGCGCGGCCCGGAGAGTTCGTCGCCATCGTGGGTCCGACGGGGTGCGGGAAGTCGACGCTGCTCAGGCTGCTCATCGGTTTCGACGAGCCCACCACCGGAGCGGTCCTGTACGACGGCATGGACCTGTCGTCGCTCGACGTGACGGCCGTCCGCCGACAGTGCGGTGTCGTGCTCCAGAACGGAAACCTGTTCGCCGGCAGCGTCCTGTCCAACATCTGCGGCATGGGCAACTACTCGCTCGACGAAGCGTGGGAGGCCGCCGAGATGGCCGGACTCGACGAAGATCTCGGACGGATGCCGATGGGCATGCATACCGTCCTTTCCGAAGGGGCGACGACGCTGTCGGCCGGCCAGCGACAGCGGCTCATGATCGCCCGGGCGCTGATCGGCCGGCCCCGCATCCTCTTCTTCGACGAGGCCACCAGCGCGCTGGACAACCGCACCCAGGAGATCGTCACGCAGAGCATGCGGCGGCTGAACGCGAGCCGCGTCGTGATCGCCCACCGGCTGTCGACGGTGATGCGGGCCGACCGGGTGCTGGTTCTGGACGCCGGCCGGCTCGTGCAGGCCGGCAGCCCGGACGAACTGCTGAAGGACAAGGGCGGCATGTTCTACCGCCTCGTCCAGCGGCAGATGTCCTGATCCACTGCTGCCCCGCGGCCCGCCCGTTCCGAAGGAGACTCGTCATGCCCCGCCCCTCCATGTCCGACGCCATCCCGACGGCCGGCTCCGACGACCGCCCCCCAGGGCCGGCGGAGGACCTGGAACTGGCCGGCATACGCGCGGATCCGCTCACCTTTCTCCAGGACCTGGTCAACGAATATGGCGACCTCTGTAGCCATCGCACCCGCGGCCAGACTGTGTGGTTCGCCAATACGCCGGAATTGGCCCGGCACATCCTGAAGGACAACTACACCAACTACACCAAGGCCGGGACGCCGGACGACTTCATGCTGACCCCTCTGCTCGGAAAGGGGCTGCTCACCAGCAACGGCGCGCAGTGGGAACGGCAGCGGCGGCTGTGCGCGCCGTCCTTCCGGCGCGTGGCGGTCGAGTCGTTCGACGGCTTGATGGTCGAGGCGGCTCTCGACCTGGCCACTGCCTGGGGCGGGGCGGCCGACCGGGGCGATGCCGTCCGGGTGGACCACGACTTCACGGCACTCACCCTGCGGGTGGTGGCCTCCGCGCTGCTCGGCTCCGAACTGACGGCGGGCGGCCGCGGTTTCGGGCAGGCGGTCGACGACATCAACCGGTTCATCGGGCACTTCGACGGGACCCCGCCCGAGGACGAGGACTTCCGGGCCCGGCTCCGGGCGTACTCGGGCGCGAAGAGCTTCCTGGACAGGGTGGTCGGCACCATGATCGGGGCCCGGCGGCTGACCGGCCCCCATGGGCACCCCGGGGACCTGCTGGACGCGATGCTGGGCGCCCGGGACGAGCACGGCGACGCCCTCTCCGACCAGGAGTTGCACGACCAGGTCCTGACCATGGTCATGGCGGGTCACGAGACCACCGCGAAGGCCCTCAGCTGGACGCTCCACCTGCTCGACCGCTACCCCGAGCACGCAGGGCGGGTTCGTGCCGAGATCGACCGGGTCGTGGGTGCCCGGCTGCCGACCGCCGCGGACCTGCCCGATCTGGTCTACACCAGGCAGTGTCTCGACGAGGCCATCCGCCTGTTCCCGCCGGTGTGGCTGATCTCCCGGCTCGCAGTGCACGACGACCTCCTCGGCGGGCTCCGAATCCCCGCCGGCACGCTGGTGTGCATCAGCCCCTGGACGCTGCACCGGCATCCGGAGTACTGGGAGGCGCCCGAGGAGTACCGGCCCGAGCGCCGGCACAGCCGAGCGGGCCACTCGTACCTGCCATTCGGCGGTGGCCCCCGGGTCTGCATCGGGCAGGCCTTCGCCACGACGGAGGCGATGCTCGTCCTCACGGTCGTCCTGCAGCGGCTCCGGCTGACCCGGGCACCCGGCACCACGGTCGTCCCCGAGGCGCTGGTCACCTTGCGTCCGCGTGACGGTCTGCTGATGCAGGTGGAGCGGTGCCATGGGTGAGGCGGGACAGCCGGTGACGCCAGGCGCTCGCAGCTACCGCCCCGAAAGGGAACTGGGCGGATTCGAGCAGGAGGTTGAGCGCTTGGACCGCCAGGCCGCGCTGACCTGGGATCACGAGTGGCGAATCCTCGAGCCCCTGGCGCCCCCCGGCGGTGGGGCGGTGCTGGACGCAGGCTGCGGAAACGGCGCGGTGACCGCCGAACTGAGCGCCGCGCTGCCGGGATCCCGAGTCGTCGGTCTTGACGTGCACCCCGGACTCCTGGACCGGGCGCGCGCTCGCGGGGCAGCCGGAGCGGGACCGGAGCTGTTCCTGGGCGACATCGGCGACACGCCTTTCGCGGATGCGACGTTCGACCTGGTGCTGTCGCGGTACGTCTTCCAGCACCTGCGGGAGCCGGTCGCCGCGGCACGGGAGCTGCGCCGGGTCCTGCGGCCGGGCGGGCACCTTGCCGTGATCGACATCGATGCCGGGTTGTGGGGGGCGGCGGAGCCCGACCTGTCGGGTTTGTCCCAAGAGGCGTACCGTGCACTCGGTGCGGCGCAGTCCTCGGCCGGAGGGGACCGGCTGATCGCCCGGCGACTGCCCCGCGTGCTCAGGGACGCCGGCTACGCGGACGTGACCGTGCGACCGTTCGCCTACACCAGCGACGAAGTGGGGCTTGCGGCCCTGGCGCCGCAATTGTCCCCGGAGCGGCTGCTGCCGCTGGTCGAGCGGGGCGCGGTCAGTATGACGGCGTATCTCCGGGCGATGACCGCCTGGCAGAGCTTCGTGGCCGGTGACGGCTTCGTCCTGCTGCTGGGGTTCGCCGTGGTGGGGCGCCGGTAGGCCCGGAACCGCATGCCGTCAGGACCGGGTGCAGGCCTCAGCACTCGTGACGCAACACCGCGCCCAGGGCGTTGGGCAGGGCGTCCCGTCCAGGTATGGACAATTTGCTGTAGATATGGGTGAGATGGACCTCAACGGTGCGCGGGGTGATGTGCAGCAGATCGGCGATGCTCTTGTTGGTTCTCCCCCGGGCAGCGTGTATGGCGATGCGACGCTCGGCCGGGGTGAGGGCCGGGAGCCCGGACACCGGGATGCGCCGAAGCCGTCCCCCCGAGGCGAGCAGCGATTTGTGCGCCTCGGCGGTGAGCCACTGCGCGCCCGACTCCTCGGCGAGCAGCATTCCCCTGTGCAGCGCTTGCCGGGCATGTGCGAGAGAACCGTTGCGCCCCTGCGCCTGGCCCGCCGCGACGAGTGAAAGCGCCAGCTGGAGCCGGGCGTCGGTCTGCTCGAGCAGGCACACGGACTCGGTGAGCGCGCGCTCCGCCGCCGCCCCCGAGCTCACTTCCCCCAGCGAGCGCAACGACTGGCCGATGACCGCGGGATTGCCCCAGCGCCGGGCCAGTTCAACCTCCGTCTCCGCAAGCCGACGGGCCTCCGCGTCGTTTCCAAGCCGCTTCCACGCCAGCGCGGCGAAGCTGCGCCAGGCGCTCAGAGCGGGGTTGACGATCTCCAGGGCCTCCAGCCGGTGCCCGCACTCCATCAGGTCGGCGAGTGCGCCCCGGAGGTCACCCGAGTGCAGGCGGAACACACCCCGAATGCCCAGGGCGCTTGCGGGCAGGTCGTGGAGTCCTTGCAGGAGGCCGACGGACTCCTCGTAGTGCCCCATGGCCCCGCGCACCCTGGCGACCTCGGTCACCGCGACGGCATGGCAGCTCTTCACCTCATGATGGGCAGTGGTGAGGGTCAGCGCCCACTCGGCCTCGGTGAGCGCCAGGGGCAGATCTCCCATCCGCACCGCGATCTCGGCGCGCCGGCAATGAGCGATCACCCGGGGGAAGAGGGCGTCCTGGTCCAGCGCTCTGGTCAGCATGTGATCGGCCCAGCGCTGGGCCTCACGCAGATGCCCTGCCCACGTCAGTACGGTGATACATCGCAGCAGCAGCACCATCGAAGCGCTGTCAGCGGGCCGCTCGCCCGCCAGCGCCCGCTGCACCAGCTCAAGCGGGACGTCGCGGGGCTCGGACTTGCAGGCGAGATCGCCGGCGATGGCTGCCAGCAGCCCCCGCTCGCCGGGGGTGACGCCGAGTGTGTGGCTCGGGGCGGGACGGTCGAGCGCCTCCAGGGCCGGCGCCCTTCCCTCGGCAGGGACCGTACTGGTCAGGGACTGCAGGCTCAGACTCAGTTCCGTATCGGCGAGCTCGGCGAACGCCTTTTCGTCGACATGGGCGAGCACGGTGCGAGGAGGACGCAGAGCCGACTCGGCACTGCCCTGCCGCAGGACCCGTGCGTAGGCGCGTTCCACGATCGCCGCCGCCTGGCGCTCCGGATCGGAGAAGAGGCGGACCGCTTCGTCGAGATGGCGGTCGGCGGCCGCGGGCGCGAAGAGCACCTCGGCGCGGCCCAGCAGCCAGAGCACCTCAGCGCGTTCCTCCTCCGGAATCCAGTCCCGGAGCACACGCCACGCGTACTCGGCACATGTCTTGGGGTCGCCTGCCTTCAGGGCGTCATCCGCGGCATTCTTCAGGACACCGCACGCCCACGCGTCCTCGGCTACGTCGGCCTGCAACAGGTGCTCGGCGACCTGCGGCAGCGGCGCCCCCAGATCGTTCAGCCGCCGGGCGGCCCGCATGTGCAGCGCGCGCCGCGCATCGGCGGGCATGTCCCGGTGAATCAACTTCCTGAGCTCGGCATTGCTGAAGCGGTACCGCTCGGGGGTGCCCGTCGCACGAAAGACCCCCACCCGGGTCAGCTCCGCGGTGAGTCCCCAGATCGTGTCCCCGTACAGGTTGAGCATGTCTGCGATCACCGCGCAATCGCCTTCTTCGCCGAGCACCGCGGCGACCTCGGCGACCTCTTGGAGGTTGGCGGGCTGGCGCAGCAGTCGGTCGGCGGCGGCCTCGGCCTGGAGCCGTTCACCGCATCGCCGCACCCGCTCGACCTGTGACGCCCGAGGGGGCACGAATTCGGCGGTCAGGGACGCCAGCAGCTTCTCCAGGCGGGAGGGATGTCCGTGGGTGGCGTCGGCACAGGCCTGCACGAACTCGTTATCGCAGCCCTGCCCGGAATAGGCGGTCTCGACCACGTCGCGCACGCTGTGCGAGGAGAGCGGGCTGAGGGTGAGGGACTGGCATCGGTCGCACTTGGTCATGTCGTCGATCAGCGTGCGGTCGACCGGGGTTTCGTCCGTACGGTAAGCCAGGATCAGCAAGACCGGCAGGTTGTTCAGGTGGCGCATCAGAAAGCCGAAACAGCGCAGCGAGGTTTCGTCCATCCACTGGATGTGATCGACGATGACGACCAGCGGATGCCGGCGGGCGCCCTGCGTGAAGCCTTCCCACAGGGCTTCGAAGAGCTGATGGTCGAACGGGCCGGTGCCTTCGGGTATCCCGTTGAGCGGTTCCTCGCCCTCGATGCTTTCATCCCTGCCGGCGACCTTGAGCGAGGCGGCCCTGAGCCGGCGGACGACGGCGAACTGACGGTGAGCGTCCGAAGGAGAACACGACAGGCTCAGGATTACGCTGCCCAAGCGCCGCACGCGTTCGGCCACCTCGCCGAGTAGTGCGGAACAGTGCATTCCCGAGACGGACCGGACCAGGACGGCATTGCCCATGCCTGCTCTGGCACTGCGTGCGCGCGATAACAGGTCCGCGAGTTCCGACACACGTTCAGGCTGCACGCCCCCTCCTCGCCTCTGTTCCTTTCACGTCAAGAAAATGTCCGGCGCGGCCTTTGCCCCGCACCACGGCCGCCCGGTAGCCCACGCATACGTCGCGGGAAATTGCCTGACCACGGTCTCCTGCGGCACGCTTCAGCAGCGGTAGCCATTCGCGGTCACGGTCCGGTCTGAATAGATCTTGCACCGGCCGGGGCCGATCGAGGTGGCCCAGCGGTTCAGGGTGCCCGGGGCAACAGAAGAACAGCTCCAGGTGGCTTCATCATCACCGGTCGTTTCACCGGGATGGAGCAGCTGGTATGGCGATCGCTCACGCAACACACTTCTCCCCCGATTGATGATCTGCGCCATCGTATTGGTGACCCTTCACGTCAAGAAGCGCGAAATAGGCCATTTCGGTTGTGAGGTGGATGGGGTAATCGTCGTCTTTTCCAGTGATTCGTGGGAGGACGGTGTCCGGCGGTCCACCCCGGCTCGTCGCCATGCGTAGCCGGACCCTGGGCCGATGCCGTCCGATGGGCCGTCCGGCCGATCGGCGGGACAGAATGGCCGCGGACACGTACGAGGCGAAGAGAGCGGGGAGCGGGATGGCGGCGAAGGGGCGGGTCACGATCCGCGAGGTGGCGGAGCGGGCGGGCGTGTCCGTGGCCACGGTCTCGCGCGTGCTGAGCGGGAACTACCCGGTCCCGCCGGCCACCCGCACCCGGGTCCTGCGCGCGGCACGGGCCCTGGACTATGTCGCCAACGCCCACGCCCGGGCCCTGGTGGGCGGCGGCCGCAAGATGGTGGCCGTCGTGCTGCGCCAGGTCACCAGCCCCTTCTACGCACAGGTCGCCGAGGGCGTGGAGGCGGAGGCGGCCGGGCGCGGGTGGCTGTGCCTGGTGGGCACCACGGGCGGCGACCCGGAGCGCGAGCTGGAGTTCGTCCAGCTGATGCGGGAGGAGGGCGCCCGGCTGGTGATCCTGGTGGGCGGGGTGGTCGAGGACGACGCCTACCGCGAGCGGGTGACCCACTACGCGCAGGCCCTCGACGCCGCGGGGGCCCGGCTGGTGCTGTGCGGGCGGCCCGCGCCCGGCCCGGACATCCCCGCGCTCGTCGTGGAGTTCGACAACGAGGCCGGCGCCCATGCCATCACCGGACATCTGCTCTCCGCGGGCCACCGCCGGATCGTGTTCCTCGGCGGGCTGCCCGGCAACACGGCCCTCGACGCACGGGTCGCCGGCTACCGGGCCGCCCTCGCACAGCACGGGCTGCCGCCCGAGGCCGCACACGTCGTCGACTGCGGCCTGGGCCGCGCCGCCGGGCACCGCGCGATGGCCGAACTCCTCCGCGACGGGGCCGGGTTCACGGCCGTGTTCGCCGGGGACGACATGGTGGCCGCAGGGGCGCTGCGCGCCATCGCCGAGGCGGGGTTGCGGGTCCCCGACGACATCTCCGTCGTCGGCTACAACGACATCCCGCTCGCCGAGGACTTCAACCCCCCGCTGACCACCGTCCGCACCCCCGCCGAGGAACTCGGCCGCGCCGCCGTGCGCATCGCCCTGCGCGACCCCGAACACGCCGCGGGCGCCCACCATCTGCTCGGCACCCACATCGTGGTACGCGACAGCGTCGCCGCGCCGCGCGGCCACTGACACACCGACGGCGGGGTGTGATCAGCGTGGCATGAGCTTGAGCGTCGTGGCGCGCGCCGTGTCCGCCACCATGGGGGTGACATAGGTGGCGCTGTAGCGGCTGTACTTGGAGCGGTACGCGGCGTCGAGCCGGTCGTTGAGGCCGGGGTCGGTCTCCTCGGTGAGGGTGACGTCCTTGTCGACGCCGCCGGAGCGGATGTGGCCCGCGTGGCTGGACTGGGCAGCGCGGTACCAGGTGCCGCCGCTGCCCCGGTAGGAGCGGACGTAGAGGTCGTCACCGTCCCGGACGACCCAGATCGGCACCGCCGGGCGCGCTGTTCCGTCGCCCCGGAGCGGTGCCATCTGGAGTTCGTCCGACGTCTCGATCCTGCTGAGCTCGTCGTTCGTCCATGTCGTCATCGGCTCGTCTCCTTCGGGGTGCGCTTCGCGGTACGAGTGATGCGGCGGGCAGTGGTGGTCGGCGGCTGCTTCGGCAGTTCCATCATGCGTTCTTTCGTCGTGTCTTTCTCGCCGGGTTGCTCATCGGGCCGGGCCGCCCCGGACGCCGCTTGCTGAGTGGACGTCAGAACACCCCCGGTGCCACGGGTTTGAGCCTTCGCCGGGCCGTTCCGGACGCCCCATGGGCGGCTGGGCCCCCCGCCTGACCGGGGACGACTCCGAAATTATCTAGTACACAAGTCTTGTATCCCAGTTCTCGTTTCTCTAGTGTCCCAGCTCGAACGGCCCGGCTGACGCGGCCGGACACCTCGACGAAAGGGACGAGAGTGGCAGACCTCAGTGGTCTCTGTATCGCGGTCACCGGTGCCGGGCGCGGCATCGGACGGTCGATCGCACTGCGGCTCGCCTCGGCGGGCGCGCACCTGGCCGTCATCGACCGCGACGCCGCCCGCGCCGAAGCCGTACGCGCCGAAGTGGCCGCGCTCGGCCGGCCCGCGCTCGCCGTACCCGGCGATGTGACCCGCGCCGCCGACTGCGCCGAGATGGTCCGGCGCACCGCCGGCGGGCTCGGGCGGCTCGACGTCATGGTCTGCAACGCGGGAATCGTGCAGGTCAAGCCCTTCCCGGAGATCACCGAGGAGGACTGGGACGCCACCTTCGCGGTCAATGTGAAGGGGACCTTCCTGACCATGCAGGCCGCCGCCGCACGGATGCGCGCCCAGGAACCCCTGGCCGCCAACCGCCCCCGCGGCAAGATCATCACCATGTCGTCGATCGCCGGACGGTACGGCGCCGGCCCGATGGCCCCCCTCACCCCCCACTACCGCGCCAGCAAGGCGTCGGTCATCAGCCTCACCCAGACCGCGGCCTACGCGCTGGCCCCGGACATCACCGTCAACGCCATCTGCCCCGGCCTCGTCGAGACCGACATGTGGCGCCAGATCGACCAGGAGTGGGCCGCCGCCGAGGGCTGGAGCGAGGGCGAGGCGTGGAAGCGCCGTACCGCCGCCGTCCCCCTGGGCCGCCCGCAGACGCCGGATGACGTCGCGGGCCTCGCCCTCTACCTCTGCTCACCCGATTCCGACTACATGACCGGCCAGGCCGTCAATATCGACGGCGGCCTGATCATGAGCTGAGCCGCCCCTCATCCCCGCCAGATCGAGGAAGCACATGACACACGCACCAAGCGGGACCACCACCACGACGCTGGACGAGGCCGGGGCACGGGCAGCCGTCTCGCGCATCTCGTGGCGGATCCTTCCGCTCATCGCCGTCGGCTACGTCATCGCGTACATCGACCGCACCAACATCGGCTTCGCCCAGCTGGGCATGGGCGAGGATCTGGGCATCAAGGCCGCGGCATACGGCTTCGCCGCCTCGATCTTCTTCATCGCCTACTTCTTCTTCGAGGTGCCCAGCAATCTGCTGCTGCGCCGCTTCGGCGCCCGCGCCTGGCTCGCCCGCATCATGGCGACCTGGGGGATCATCACGGTGATCACCGGGTTCACCACCAACGTGCAGATGCTGTACGTGATGCGCTTTCTGCTCGGCGTCGCGGAGGCCGGTTTCTTCCCCGGCATCATCGTCTACCTGACCACCTGGTTCCGCTCCGGCGACCGGGCCGTCGCGCTCGGCTGGCTGGTGCTGGCCCAGCCCATCTCGTTCATCTTCGGCGGGCTCCTCGGCGGCCTGATCCTGGACCACACCGGCTGGCTCGGGCTGCCCGGCTGGCGCTGGCTGTTCATCCTGACCGGCGTGCCCGCGATCCTGATGGCCGTCGTGACCTTCGTCTTCCTCCCCAACTCCCCGGCGACCGCCCGCTGGCTCGACCTCGCCGACCGCGACTGGCTGAACACCTCGCTGGAGAGCGAGCAGGGCACCGGCCACGACGAGGGCGTACGGGCCCAGCTCACCGCCCTGAAGAACCGACGGGTGCTGCACCTGGCCGCCACCCATCTGGCGCTCGCCATCGGCACCTACGGGTTCAACCTCTTCCTGCCGCTGATCATCAAGCAGATCAACCCCGACTACTCGGCCACGAACATCGGCTTCGTCGCGGCCATCCCCTATATCTGCGCCGCGATCGCGCTGCTGATCAACGCGCGGCTGTCGAAGCGGGTCCGCGAGCGCAAGTACCTGGTCGCCGTGCCGCTCGCCCTCGCGGCGGTGGGCCTCGCCGGCGTGATCGCGCTGCGCGACCACCCCGGGCCCGCGGTGGTCGCGCTCGCGGTGACCGGGGTCGGGGCCTTCGCCTGGCTCCCGCCGTTCTGGTCGCTGACCACCGACAGCATCTCCAAGACCCATGTCGCCGTCGGCATCGCCACCATCAACTCCATCGGCAACCTCGGCGGGTTCATCGGCCCGTACCTCGTCGGCAAGGAGACCGACGGCTCCACCGTCACCGCGGGCCTGCTGATCCCCGTCGTGTCCCTGGTGGTCTCGACCGTGCTAATCCTCCTGTGGCGCAGCCCGGCCCGGCAGCCGGGCGCCGGAACCGAGGCGGGAGCCGAACCGGGAGCCGAGCCGGCGCCCGCGGCCGAAGCGCCCGCCACCACCCGCTGACACCCCCCGCCACCCACCCGCAACGTCCCGCAACACAAGGAGCCGACCGTTGTCAGCCGCCACGTCGCTCGCGTCCCTCCTGGACGGCCCCGGCATCGTCCTGGCCCCGGGCGCGCCCGACTCCGTCACGGCCCGCCTCGTCCAGGCCGCCGGGTTCCCGGCCGTCTACATGACGGGCTTCGGAGCCACGGCCAGCCGCCTGGGCACGCCCGACATCGGGCTGCTCAGCCAGACCGAGATGACCGAACACGCCCGCAACATGACCCGCGCGGTGTCCATCCCGGTCATCGCGGACGCCGACACCGGATACGGCGGCCCGTCCAACATCCACCGCACCGTACGGGAGTACATCCAGGCCGGGGTGGCGGCCATCCACCTCGAGGACCAGGTGGCCCCCAAGCGGTGCGGCCAGATGAGTGGCATCCGGCTGATGCCCGAGGACGAGAGCGCCGCCCGGCTCGCCTGCGCCGTCGATGCCCGTGGCGCGGACGACCTGCTCGTCATCGGACGCACCGACGCGCTCCCCGCCGCCGGGGTCGAGGAGGCGGTACGCCGCGCCCGCCGCTACCAGGACGCCGGCGCCGACCTGGTGTTCGTCGACGGCATCAAGCGGATCGAGGAGGTGGAGGCGGTCGCCAAGGCCATCGAGGGCCCCAAGGTGGTGTCCATCGTGGACGGTAACGAGACCACCCGGCTGACCGCCTCCGACCTGGCCGACATGGGCTTCTCGATGGTGTTCTACGCGGTCACGGCGCTGTTCACCGCCACCCGCGCGGTCGCCGACGCCCTGGACCACCTGCGGGCGGCCGGGACCCCCGCGGGCGGCCCGGCCCAGCACACCTACGCCGAGTTCAGCGACCTCGTCGATCTCGGCTTCCACCAGGACCTCGACCATCGCTACGGGAGCTGATCGCCGCCATGTTCACAGTGGTCGTCACCGACTACGAATTCGCCGACCTCGAGCCCGAGCGGCAGGTCCTGGAGGCGGCGGGGCTCACCCTCGTACCGGCCCAGGCCACCACTGAGGACGAGCTGATCGAGGTCTGCGCCGACGCCGACGCCGTCATCAACCAGTACGCCCCCGTCACGGCCAAGGTGATCAGGAGCCTCACCCGCTGCCGGGTGATCTCCCGCTACGGCATCGGGCTCAACACCATCGACGTCCCGGCCGCCACCAAGGCGGGCATCGCCGTCGCCAATGTGCCGGACGGCTCCCTGGAGGAGGTGTCCGACCACGCCGCGGCCCAGATCCTCACCCTCGCCCGGGGGCTGCACCGCTACGACGCCGCGATCCGCCGGGGCACCTGGGACTACACCGTGGCGGGGCCACTGCGGCGGCTGCGCGGGCGCACGCTCGGGCTGGTCGGGTTCGGCCGCATCCCGCGGCTGCTCGCCGAGAAGCTGGCCGGCTTCGGGATGGCGGTCCTCGCCCACGACCCGTTCGCCGACCCCTCCCACGCGGCGGCGCTCGGCGTCCGGCTGGTGGATCTGGACACCCTCTGCCGCGAGTCCGACGTGGTGTCCGTGCACGCCCCACTGACCGCGGAGACCGAAGGGATGATCGGGCGCGCGCAGTTCGCCGCCATGAAGCCCACCGCCTGCCTGGTGAACACGGCACGCGGACCGGTCGTGGACCAGGACGCGCTCATCGAGGTCCTGGAGACCGGGCGGATCGCGGGCGCCGGGCTGGACGTGTTCGCCGATGAACCCATCGGCCCCGACCACCCGTTGGCCCGCTGCGAGAACGTGGTCCTCTCCCCGCACACCGCCTGGTACTCGGAGGACTCCGAGATCGAGATCCGGACGAAGACGGCCCGCAACGTGGTGGACGTCGCCCAGGGGCGGCTGCCCACCTATCTCGTCAACCACGAGGTCAGCCCCGCCACGCCACTGGCCGGGCCGGATCCGGCGATACGGTAGCGTTTGGGAGATCTGCGGGACGGAGTTGCGGTGAGCGCTGGGAGGGGCATGGCACACACGACGAGCGGCAGAAAGTCCTCGTCGCTGGCCTCCGACGTGGCCCGGCGTCTCCGCGCGGCGATCGTGGACGGCGACTTCGACCTGGGCGAGGCACTCTCCGAGGACGGACTCGCCTCCGCCCTCGGAGTGAGCCGCACCCCGGTGCGCGAGGCGCTGCGGATGCTCCAGCTCCAGGGGCTGGTCGAGGTCGTGCCGAAGTCGGGCACGTATGTCTTCCAGCCCACCGAGGACGAGATCTTCGAGCTGTGCGAATACCGCACCACCCTGGAGGTCCGCGCCGCCCAGCTGGCCCTCGAACGCAACCCCGGGGCCGCCCTCGCCACCATGCGCACGGCCGTCGCCACCATGACCGAGGCCCTGGCGGACAACAACACCAAGGCCTACAACACCGCCGACACGGCCTTCCACGAGGCGTTCTTCGCCCAGTGCGGCAACCGCTATCTGAGCGACGCCTACCAGATGAGCCTGGCCCGTGTCTCGGCCCTCCGCGTCCACCTCACCTTTCTCGCCGCCACGGAACCCATGCGCTCCTTCGACGAGCACCAGCGGATCGTCGAGATCTTCGCCGCGGGCCGGACGGACGAGCTCGAGGAGATCCTGAAGTCACACATCATGCGGACGCGCGAGAACTATCTGAAGGCCCTGCGGGCCCGCGCCGCCCGCGGCGCCGAGTCCAAGACGCAGGGCCTGCGCCGCAAACTGGGCCTGTCCACCTGAGCTTTTCCGGCCAGGTAGTGCGCGACGGGGTGGTCCCGAAAGAGCCAGAGAATCGGCGAACGACCAGGAAGGTCCCTCCGCGCGCCCTCAGGTCAGGGCCCGTTGCCTGGATGTGGCTTGCAAGTTCGTCAGCCAGCTGTACGGGACCGTTGCGGGAGCGTTCGGCGCGGCGGTGTCGGCCGAGCTGGGACAAACATGACGGCGCTTGTGTATATCAGGATTTGCATCGCAACATGACGGCATAAGTCGAACGGTATAGTGACTGCGTGACCTCGGAACGCCGCCTGGACAGACGGCAGTTCGGGCACCGTGCCCGGCTGGTGCTTAGCTCTGCTGAGATCCGGCTCATCGACGACCAGGCGCACGCGGCCCGCACCATGTGGAACTGCCTGCACGCCTGGTGGACCATGCTGTCGAAGGACAAGCGAACACTGGCCGCCGCCGACGCGGCGATACGGCAGGCTCGCAAGGAGATCGACTGGCTCGGTGTCCTGCCTGCGCAGGCCGCGCAGGCGGTACTCAAGACATACTTCCAGGCATGGAAGAACCGCTGGGAGGGTCGAGCCCAGGAGCCGAACTTCAAGGCCCGCTTCCGGTCGGTGATGAGCGTGGACATCCCGCAGGGGCGGGATTTGCAGATCACCCGAGTGCACCGCCGCTGGGGCGTGGTCAACATCCCCAAGGTCGGCCGTGTCCGCTTCCGCTGGACTCGTGACCTGCCCGTAGGGAAGAAGGCGGAGACCGACAACCGCATCACCGGAGCCCGCCTCGTGAAGGATGCGCTCGGCTGGCACATCGCCTTCCGTATCACCACTCGGGAGTCCCCACCCGCCTTCCACCAGGGACCGGAAGTCGGCATTGATGCCGGGGTGAACATCCCCCTCGCCCTTTCGGACGGCAACCACCAGGACCACGGGCGACCGCCTCGTCTTCCAGACGGAACCTCCGACCGGGATAAGTGGCTCAACCCTGATGAGAAGGTCAAGCTGCTCCGCCTGGAACGGTGGGCCGCCCGTCTCAAGCAGCACCGCGAGCCCGGACAGCGGTCCTCGAACCGGCTGCGGGCGGTATACGACCAGATCGGCAAGCTCCGAGCGAAAGCCAAGCGACGGGCAACCGACTGGCAGCACCGGACCACCACCGAGATCGCCAGGAGGTACGGCGTGATCGTGGTGGAACACCTGGACATCGCGAACATGACCAAGAGTGCCCGGGGCACCATTGAGGAGCCGGGGAAGAACGTCAAGCAGAAGGCCGGTCTGAACCGCTCCATCAGCCAGGAGGCATGGGGCCGGACGGTGACGATGCTGGCGTACAAGGCCGCCCGCTTCGGCGGCACCTGCACAAGGTTCCCGCCCCTGGCACCTCCCAGCGCTGCTCAGCCTGCGGTTTCTTCACGCCGGGCAGCCGGGAGAGTCAGGCCGTGTTCGTGTGCAAGAACCCCGGCTGCGGCTGGTCGGGCAACGCCGACTGGAGCGCCGCCCGGAACGTCTTGCACCTGTACCGGATGGGCCTCGCGCTCGTCCCGGCTGCCGGGAGGGCAGTCGTCAGGCGCTCACCCGGCGTCAAGCCCGCCGCTGCAAGGTAGGCGGGAATCTCCTTCCTGGGATTTGCCGAAGGGAGGAGAACACTTCAACTGTGCGGGGACGATGTCTTCTGGACCGGCGGCTGGGCCGACGGCGCGGTGACCACCGGGCTGAACGCCGTCTGGGGCGTGATGAGCCAGCTGGGCGGAAAGACCACCGCCGCCAACCCGGGGCCGGGCGACCGCTTCGAGGAGCTCAGGCCGATACGTCTGCCGTAGACCGTCCGGCAGTAGGGCCCGCCGAGCGGTAGAGGGCCACAGCGATGCGGACGAACGAGCGGACGAGCGGATCGGCGCCCTCGGTGTTCCAGGCGACCACGAGACGGCTGGGCGCCATGTCGGCCAGCGGCACGGTGATGAGCCCCTCGGGCAGGGTGTGCCCGAGGGGCATCACCCCGACCGTGCCGTTCCAGGCGACGGCCTGGAGACACTCCTGGGCCGTGCGGACCACGGGCCCGTCCCGGCGCTCACCGGGGGAGGTGGCGCCGGCCCAATAGGCGGACCAGAGGGGATCGGTGCCGTCGGGCAGCCGGAACCACCGGCGCTCGGCGAGATCGCGCAGCCGCACCGTGGCGTGGCGGGCGAGCGGGTCCCCGGCGCGCAGCACCACCCCGACCGGGTCGGAGCGCAGCACATGGGTGCTGATCCCGGTGTCGTCGAACGGAGCCCGGGTGAGCGCGACATCGACGAGACCGGCCCGAAGGCCCGTGGTCGGGTCGGTGAAGTCGGCTTCGCGGATGCCGACCTGGACATCGGGGTGACGCCGGCGGAAGGCCGCGACCAAGCGGTTTCCGGCCTGCTCGGCGCTGTCGGCGAGCGTGCCGATGGTCATGGTGGCGGCGCCCGCCGCGGCGGCGACCCGGGCGCGCGCCTGCTCCGCCCGGTCCAGCAGCGTGCGCGCCTCGTCGTAGAGCGCGCTTCCGGCCGCGGTGAGGGTGACCCCCGTGGCGGAGCGGTGCAGCAGCGGTGTGCCCAGCTCGCTCTCCAGCTGCTTGACGGCCCGGCTCAGGGGCGGCTGGGTCATGTGCAGACGGGCCGCGGCGCGCCCGAAGTGGCGTTCCTCGGCGACGGCCACGAAGTAGCGCAGCGAGCGAAGGTCCATCACCGGCCACGATACCCGCACGGTATCGGGCGTGCGGAACGGGTCTTGGACCGCGCGGGCGCACCGCGCTGGACTGGACGGACCTGAAAGGAGTCGGTGTCATGACCGAATACACGCTGCCCGATCCCGTGGTGCAGACCGAAGGCGCGCGGGAGCTCGCCCGTGATCTGGTGGTGATCCCGAACCGGGGCGTACAGCTGGTGCCCAACATCGGCGTCATCGGCGGTACGCACTCCGTGCTGGTCGTCGAGACCGGGATGGGCCCGGGCAACGCCGGCACCGTGCTGAAATTCGCGGCCGACTACGCGGGCGGCCGCACGCTGTATCTGACCACGACCCACTTCCACCCCGAGCACGCCTTCGGCGCGCAGGCGTTCACCGGGGCGGCGACATTCCTGGTCAACAAGGCGCAGGCCGAGGATCTGGCCACCAAGGGCCCCGGCTACCTCGGCATGTTCCGGGGGCTCGGTGAACCGGTGGCGCGGCAGCTGGAGGGTGTCGAACTGGCCATCCCGGACATCGTCTACGACACCTCGTACGACCTCGATCTCGGCGGCCGGGTGGTCCGGCTGCGCGCCACGGGCCGGGCGCACAGCAAGGGCGACCAGGTGGTCACGGTCCCGGACGCGGAGGTGATGTTCACCGGCGACCTGGCGGAGACCGGGCAGTTCGCGATCTTCCCCTGGTTCCCGCCTCACGACACCGATGTGTCCGGCATCCACTGGATCGAGGTGATACGACGCCTGGCCGCCGCCGGCTCGCGGGTGGTGGTTCCCGGCCATGGTGACATCGGCGGCCCGCGGCTGCTGGCCGACGTCCGCGACTACCTCGAACTGCTGCGGGACGAGACCTGGGTACGCCGGGACTCGGCCATGAGCGAGGAGACGATCGTCGAGGAGGTCAGGGCGCTGATGATCGAGCGGCACCCGGAGTGGGCCGGTCGGGAGTGGATCGACAAGGGCGTCGGCTGCCTGTGCTCCGAACACGCCGCCGTCTGACGGTGTGTTCGGGGCGGTCTCGGGGACGGCCGGTTTTTAAGTCATGCGCTTGACTTGAATGTTGGCGTTCCGGTTGGCTGGACGTACCGAGCCACCAAGCCCCTTGACGCAGGAGGCCGTTGTGAGTGATGCGCGCGGCGAACGGACCCTGAACTACCCCATCCCCGCCCCCGCGGCCCTGGAGCCGCCCCCGGAGTGGACCGAGCTGCGGGAGCGGTGCCCGGTCGCGCCGGTGACCCTGCCAAGCGGGGACGAGGCCTCGCTGGTCACGCGGTACGAGGACGTCAGAAGCGTGCTGGCCGACCCGAGGTTCACCCGGGAGCTGAACGCGCCCGGCGCGGCCCGGATCATCGACACCGAGTCGGGCGGGCTGTTCAACAGCCCGGTGGCGAACATCCTCGCCGCCGAGGGCCACCAGCGGTGGCGGCGGACGGTCGGCAAGTGGTTCACCGCCAGGCGCATGGCCGCGCTGCGGCCCGCGATCGAGGCGATGGCCGACCGGCTCATCGACGAGATGCTGGCCCACGGCCAACCCGCGGACCTCGTCACACACCTGGCCTTCCCGCTGCCGGTGTGGGTGATCTGCGACATGCTCGGCGTCCCGGAGGGCGAGCGCGACTCGTTCGCCCACTGGTCCGATGTCACCCTCAGCCTCACCGAGTACACCGAGGCCGAGATCGACGCCGCCCAGGCGGCGTTCACCGCGTATCTCACCCAGCTCGTCGACGGCAAGCGCGCACACCCCGGTGACGACCTGCTCAGCGAGCTGATCGCCGCCACCGACGCCGAGGGCACGCCGATGTCCGACGCCGCCCTCGTGGCCACCGCCCAGGCGCTGCTGGTCGCCGGACACGAGACCACCGCAAGCATGATCGCGAAGATGGTGGCCATGCTGCTGGCCGACCGGCGCCACTGGGAGCGGCTGCTCGCCGACCGGTCGCTGGTCCGCACGGCCGTGGAGGAGGTGCTCCGCTACGACCCCAACGGCGGCTTCGGGATCCCCCGATACCTCCACGAGGACGCCGAGATCGCCGGCGGAGTGGTCCCCTCCGGCACCACCGTGATCTGTAGCATGGCCGCGGCCAACCGCGACGAGAGCGCGTTCGCGGGCGCCGGCGAGCTCGACCCCGGCCGCAGCCCCAACCCCCACCTCGCCTTCGGCGCCGGCGCCCACTCCTGCCTTGGGCAGCCCCTGGCCCGCACCGAACTCCAGGCCGTGCTCGACGTACTGCTGCGCCGCCTGCCCACCCTCAACCTGGCGTCCGGCGCGGATGAGCTGCGCCGGGTCGAGGGGCTGGTCGTCGGCCGGCTGCGCGAGGTCCCGGTGCGCTGGTGACGCGACCGCCCGCCCTCTGATCCCCCCACCACCACCGCCAGGCCGAGGAGACACGGCAATGAAGATCACTGTTGACGATGTGAAGTGCTGCGGCGCGGGCCAGTGCGTGCTGCTCGCGCCGGAGGTGTTCGACCAGCGCGACGAGGACGGCATCGTCGTCCTCCTCGACGCGGAGCCCCCGGCCGAACTGCACACCGCCGTAAAGGAAGCGGCCAGTGTGTGCCCCGCCGCCGCGATCTCGCTCAGCGACACCGAGTGAACACGATGACTTCTCAGGACGGAGAGACATGTCCACCCCGGTGAACACGGCCCAAGACGCCTCGGCCGACCTCCCCGAGTTCCCCATGGCCAGGCCGCCCCGCTGCCCCCTCGACCCCCCGGAGGGGCTGCGCGCCCTCCAGGACGACGGCCCGCTGACGAGGGTGCGGCTGTGGAACGGCAGCACACCGTGGCTGGTGACGCGCCACGCCGAACAGAAGGCGCTGTCCACCGACCCCCGGCTCAGCGCCGACCCGAACAGCCCCGGCTTCCCGCACGCCACCGAGAGCAAGGGCGGCAAGCTCAGCTTCGTCACGATGGACGACCCCGAACACGCCCGGCTGCGCCGGATGGTCAGCGGCGCCTTCACCGTCAAGCGAATCGAGGCGATGCGCCCCCTCGTCCAGGACATGGTGGACGGCTTCATCGACGATCTGCTGGCCGGCCCCAACCCCGTCGACCTGGTCGAGGCCTTCGCGCTGCCGGTGCCCTCCCTGGTGATCTGCAAGCTGCTGGACGTGCCGTACGAGGACCACGCGTTCTTCCAGTCCAACAGCAAGACCCTGATCAGCCGGGCGGCCACCCCCGATGAGCGCCTGGAGGCCCACCAGAGGCTCTTCCGGTATCTGGACGACCTGGTGGGCAGGAAGATGGAATCCGCGGGGGACGACCTGCTGTCCGCCGTGGCCGCACGCGTCAAGGCGGGCGAGCTGTCCCGCGAGGACGCCGCCCTGATGGGCGTGCTCCTGCTGCTCGGTGGCCACGAGACCACCGCCAACATGATCGCCCTCGGCACCTTCACCCTGCTCCAGCACCCCGAACAGCTGGCACGCCTCCGCGAGACCGACGACCCCAAGCTGATCGCCTCCTCGGTCGAGGAACTGCTGCGCTACCTCACCATCGCGCACAATGGCCGACGGCGCGTGGCGCTGGCCGACATCGAGATCGGCGGCCAGGTCATCCGGGCCGGCGAGGGCGTGATCATCGCCAGCGATCTCGGCAACCGCGACGCCACCGTCTTCCCGGACCCCGACCAGCTGGACATCGCCCGCGACGCCCGGCGCCATGTGGCCTTCGGTACCGGAGTCCACCACTGCCTGGGCCAGCCGCTCGCCCGCCTCGAACTCCAGGTCGTCTACGGCACCCTCTACCGGCGCATCCCCACCCTGCGGCTCGCGACCGACGTGGACCGCATCCCCTTCAAACACGACGGCTTCATCTACGGCGTCCACGAACTGCCCGTCACCTGGTAATTGCCGGGACCAGGCCCTGTCTCCCCGATCTCTGCGGGCCCGCGACGCCTGGCACGCTCCCCCAGCTACCGCTGGGCGGTGCCCCCTCCCAGCTACCGCTGGGCGGTGCCCCCTGACGCCGCGGCCCCCGCGGCGTCAGCCGCTGATGTCACCGTCACAGAGATCGGGGAGACAGGGCCTAGGACGCCGGGGCCGGCGCGGCGAGCGACTGGTGCCGGTAGTCCCTGGGCGGCAGCCCGTACGCGCCGCGGAAGGCGCGGCTGAACACGGCGGCATGGGTGAATCCCCGGCGGGCGGCGATGCGATGGATGGGGGTGGTGTGCAGCAGGGGGTCGGTGAGGTCGCGGCGGGCGGCCTCCAGACGTTGCCGGCGGATCCAGGAGGAGACGGTCGTGGAGCCGTGTTCCTGGAAGAGCCGGTGCAGGTGGCTGACGGAGATGTGGTGTCCGGCCGCGATGGTGGCCGGGCTCAGGCCCGGGTCGTGCAGATGCTGTTGGATGAAGGCGCCGATGCGCAGCGTCAGGGATCGGCGGGCGCTCTCCGGTTCGGGGGCCGCTTCGGACTCCAGCAGTTGCGCGAAGAACGCCGACAACAGATCCAGCAGTACGTTCCCCAGCCGGGGGGCATCGGACGGCCGGAGTTCCTCGGCATGCCCGACGACCTGGGTGAGGAACCCCGTCAGCAGTGGCCCGACGCCCCTGTCGCCCGCGATCCGCCGCCCCGGAAACCGGTCGATCCCGCCGACGGGCAGCCGTGGCAGGGTGCCGGGGAAGGCGACGGACACCGCCTCGCACCGGTCCCGCCCGTCGACCGCCTCGAAGGCGGCCGACTGCGGTGGCGACACGCCGTGAACATACAGATCACCCGCCACCGACACGCTCGCCGAGCCGTCCCACGCCGCCCGCAGCCGCGTCCCGCGCAGGGGCACCAGCAACTGGTGCATGTCGGGGCGCGGCAGGCCCTCCCTCCCGGGGAGCCGCCACGTCCGGTGGGGCGGCAGCTCCACCGTCCTCACCAGCACGGATCCAAGCCTGAGTGCACGCTCGTACAAGGCGAAGTCCGTGGTGTGCCGACTCCGGAATACGGGCTTGAACACCGTGTCCCCCGTTCTTGTCGCGGTCCACGTGAGCGTCACCCGCGGCGGCGCCCCGGTGGGAGGACGCCCGTGGACCCCTTGTTGTCGCCGTCTTCCCGTGCTAGGGCGCCTTGACCGACACTGAGAAGGTGGACCGACAGGCAGAGCTGAAGGCATTCCTCCGTTCTCGTCGTGCGCGGATACGCCCCTCGGACGTCGGCCTGCCGACCTTCGGGGACCGGCGCCGGGTGCCCGGGCTGCGGCGCGAGGAACTGGCGCGGCTCGCCGGCATCGGGGTCGACTACTACGTACGGCTGGAGCAGGGGCGCAATGAGAAGATCTCCGGCGAACTCCTGGACGCCATCGCCCGCGCGCTGCGCCTGGACGAGGTGGAACGCGCCCATCTGCACAACCTCGCCCGCCCCGCCCGGCGCAACGGACACCGCTGCGACGAGCGGGCCGCGCCCGGTCTCCAGCGGCTGCTGGACTCCATGACACAGGCCCCGGCGTACGTCGTCGGCCGCAGGACACGCGTGCTGGCGTGGAACCGGCTGGCCGCCTCGGTGTTCGGCGACTTCGGAGCGGTGCCGGTACGGGACCGCAGCATGGCCCGGCTGGTCTTCCTCGACCCGGCCTCCCGCGGGCTGTACCGCGACTGGGAGGCGAAGGCCCGCGACGTCATCGCGCGGCTGCGGCTGGAGATCGGTCTGCGTCCCGACGACACGGAACTGACCGCGCTCGTGACCGAACTGTCGGACGAGAGCCCCGACTTCCGCCGGTTATGGGAGGACCAGGACGTGGTGGACAAGACCCACGGCGGCTACCGCCTGTACCACGAGAGCATCGGCCCCTTCTCCATGGACTTCCGCGCGTTACGCCTGCCCGAGGAGCCGGACCAGCTGCTCGTGGCGTACATCGTCGAGCCCGGCTCGGCCCTGGAGGCCGCCATGCGGCGCCTGGACGGGGCCGCGGGCGGGTAGGCCCGGAACCGGCTGCCCTGGGGTCGCGAACCGGCGGGGCCATTGCCGTTGTGGGGTCCCGCGCCATATCGGGGTGGCGGCCCCGCTTCTACCGTCCGCTGACATGACCAAGACAAGAGTCGCCATGGCCGTGACGGCCGCAACGCCACTGAGGCTACTGACCCTTCTGGCCGCCCTCGCCGCCGTCCTGCTGCCCGCCCCCGCCGCGCAGGCGGCCTCCGCCCGGTCCGTCCAGGCCGCCGTCCAGGAGGTCACCGGCTTCGGATCCAACCCGGGCGCGCTGAGGATGTACCGCTATGTGCCGGACGGGCTGCCCGCCGGGCGCCCCGTGGTCGTCGCGCTGCACGGCTGCACGCAGACCGCGCCCGGCTACGGAACGCAGAGCGGCTGGACCGAACTGGCCGACCGCTGGGGCTTCTCCGTCGTGCTGCCCGGACAGACCACCGCCAACAACATCAGCTCCTGCTTCAACTGGTTCCAGACCGGGGACATCACCCGCGGCCAGGGAGAAGCCGAGTCGATCAGGCAGATGGTCGACCGGCAGCTCGCCGACACCGGCGCCGACCGCGCGCGGGTGTACGTCACCGGGCTGTCCGCCGGGGGCGGAATGACCTCGGTGATGATGGCCGGCTACCCGGACCGGTTCGCCGCGGGCGGGGTCGTCGCCGGGCTGCCGTACGGCTGCGCGCAGGCCGCCGGATCGCCGTACCTCTGCATGTACGTGGGCGCGAGCCAGACCGCCGGGCAGTGGGGCGACCGGGTGCGCGCGGCGGCGCCCGCCGGATACGCCGGGCCGTGGCCCCGGCTGACCGTGTTCCAGGGCACCGCCGACTACACCGTGAAGCCCGTCAACATGACCGACCTGGTGGCGCAGTGGACGAACGTCCAAGGCACCGACCGGACCCCCGACGCCGAGGACACGGTCGGCGGCTATCCGCACCAGGTGTACACCGACGCCTCCGGGGCGACGGTGGCCGAGACGTACAGCATCACCGGCATGGGCCACGGCCAGCCGGTCGACCCCGGCACCGGCGCCGCCCAGTGCGGCACGGCCGCCGCGTACGTCCTGGACGTCGATCTCTGCGCCGCCTACCGGATGGGACGAGCCTGGGGACTCGGCTGAACCGCGGGCGCGCCCGGCGGCGGCGTCCCGTGCGCGCGCCCTGTCGCGACGCGCCGCCGTAGGGGATGCTCCGGTGGCATGAGCAGACCCGCGGATCACCTGAACCGCCGTACGAGAGGCTGGATCCGGCCCCTCGTCATCGGCCTCGTCGCCACCCTCACCTGGAGCTCACCGGCCGGCGCGGACACCTCCCGCGCCGACCTGGGAGCCGACCTCGGGACCGCCCTCGACACCATCCTCGCCGACCCCCTGCTGAAGGGCGGCGCGGCGGGGGTGGTGGTCGCCGACGCCGACTCCGGCGCCACCCTCTACCGGCACCGGCCGGACGACCGGCTGATGCCCGCCTCCAACACCAAGCTCCTCACCTCGGCCGCCGCCATGGGGCTGCTCGGCCCCGACTACACCTACCGGACCGAGGTGCTGACCGACGGCAGCCGCCGGGGGCAGGTGCTCAAGGGCGACCTGTACCTGCGAGGCACCGGCGACCCGACGATGCTCGCCGCGGACTACCAACAACTCGCCGCGCGGCTCGCCGAGTCGGGCATCAAGCGGGTCACCGGGCGGCTGATCGCCGACGACACCCGGTTCGACACCCAGCGCGTCGGCCGCTCCTGGGCCGCCGACGACGAGTCCTCCTACTACGCGGCCCAGATCTCCCCGCTGAACCTCGCCCCCGACACCGACTACGACGCGGGCAGCGTCATCGTCGAGACCACCCCCGGCGCGGCGCCGGGAGACCGCCCGAGGGTCACGCTCAACCCGAAGACCGGTTACCTCCGGATCGACAACCGCGCCACCACCGCCGCCACCGGAAGTGGTTCCACCCTCTCCGTGGAACGGCAGCACGGCTCCAACACCATCACCGTCAGCGGCGCCATCCCCGCGGGAAGCGGCCCGGCCAAGGAGTGGGTCAGCGTCTGGGAGCCCACCGGCTACGCCGCCTCGGTGTTCGCCGGCGCGCTCGCCGACCACGGCGTCAAGGTCGCCGGGGCCACCCGCCTCGGCCGGGCCACCCCGGCCGACGCGCGGCAGCTCGCCTCACACCAGTCGATGCCGCTCAAACGACTGCTGATCCCGTTCATGAAGCTGTCCAACAACATCCACGCCGAGGTGCTCACCAAGACCATCGGCTACGAGACGGCGGGCCGCGGCACCTGGAGCGCGGGCCTCGCCGTAATCTCCGACTGGCTGAAGAAGCAGGGCGTGGATGTCGGCGCGGTGCGCCAGGTCGACGGCTCCGGGCTGTCCCGGGTGGACAACATCGCGGCCGGCCGCCTCGTCGAACTGCTGCTGTCGGTCCGCGACGAGCCCTGGTACGCCGACTGGTACGCCTCGCTGCCCGTGGCCTGCGCCCCGGACCGGTTCGTGGGCGGCACCCTGCGCTCGCGGATGTGCGGCACCCCGGCGGCGCGCAACGCGCGCGGCAAGACCGGCTCGTTGACCGGCGCCTCCGCGCTCTCCGGATATGTCACCGACGCGGACGGCCGGGAGCTGGCCTACAGCGTGGTCCTCAACAACTACCTCGCGTCGTCCGTGAAGAGCGTGGAGGACGCGATCGTGGTGACCCTCGCCAAGTCCGGCGCGGATCGGGCCACCACCGCCGTCCGCCCGAGCGCGGTACCGGGCCGTGCCGGGGCGGCCGAACTCGAATGCTCCTGGACCAAGCCCCGGCGCTGCTGAACCGCGCCGGGAGCCGGGGCGGGCCGTTGTCCGCCCCGGCGCGTCACGCCCGCGGTACGGCGGTCCTCCGTGCCATGACCGCCTCGATGAACCTCTCCGGCGGGAGGTAGGAGTGCGCGGTGATGTAGTGGTGGACGAGATTGGGCGCGACCAGCCACCCGCCGTCGCGGCCCACCACCCGGACCTCGGCGCTGCCGAGGGAAACGCGGTCCTGGCCGACGTGAATGACCGCCGGGTACGGGACCTCTCCACCTGGGTGCGGGAGGCGGCAGCGGTGCCATCCGCGCATCACCATGTGGCGGTCGTCGCGGCACAACAGCGCGAGAGCCTGGACGAATTCCTCCGGAACCGCGCCCCGGGGGAATTCCTCGCCTGGTTCCAGCCACCCGATATTGACCGCCGGGGTTCCGTCGGGGACCGATCCTGTTGTGTAGGCGTAGGGGGAAAGGTCCGCGTAGTGGGTCATCGCAGTGCGCTCCTGGATCTCAGAGGACCGAGCGACAAGCGGCCCAGTGTACCCGGCCCATGTGGGGTTTCAGCAGGTCACTGAGACGGGTCTCCTCGGCGACCACTATGGCACTGCCGGAGGGAGAAATGCCGTCCGGCGGGAAAAGCGAATAGTCCTCGATGTACTGGCCCGGCTTGAAGGTGGTCGTTGGCGTGGGATTTGCTGCTTCAATATCGTACGCCTTGGGGCCCGTGATATATCCACCGTGCTCGGTGTATACGGCGACCTCTGTACCTTCGGGGACCTTGACCATGCTGGTGTCGCCCTCTCGGATGCCGCCATGACCGGCGAAGACTGTTTCGTTGTCGGGGCGGCCGAAGACATTGAAGTCCTGGGGGATATCGCCCACGTCGTCAGCCGAACTCACGTCATTCCACCCGGAACTGGAGTTGTACGGAGAGAGCCCCAGCGGGTCGATGAAGAGATGAGGGTTGGGGACGTAGGCGGCGGGGTTGGGGGCTGGGGCCAGGCCGAGGGGGTCGGGGGTGGTGTAGCGGGCGGTTTCGGGGTCGTAGTAGCGATAATGGTTGTAGTGGAGGCCGCTTTCGGGGTCGTAGTACTGCCCGGGGAAGCGCAGCGGCGTGTACGTGGTGCTGCCGCGGCTCCACGTGGTGGTGCCCCAGAGGGTGGTACGGATGCGCCAGGCGATGTCGCCGGTCTCGTCGATGAGTTCGGTGGGGGTGCCCACGACGTCGGTGACGATGGCGAAGAAGCGACGGTCGATCTCGCGCTGGCTGGTGGCCTCGGCGATGCGCTCGGTCTGTGCCACCGGCCGTACACCGTCGTGGTGCCAGGTCAGGGTCACCGGATCAGGGAGGTCAGGTGCGATGGTGGTCTGCTCGACGAGGGTGCGGCCACTCCAGGTGAAGTCCACTCGTTCCACGACGGTTTCGCCGTCGTCGGCGAGGCGTTGTTTGGCGGTGCGGCGGCCGAGAGGGTCGTAGAGGTAGCGCCAGATCGTGCCGTCGGGGGTGGTGAGGGCGGTGAGGTGGTTCTCCACGTCCCAGGTGTAGTGCCAGGTGTCGGGCTTGTGGGAGAGGCGGGTTTTCTGGCGGAGGGTGAGGCGGCCGGCGGTGTCGTGTTCGTAGCGGACGCGTCCGGCGCGGGTGATGCGGGTGCCGGTGTACGAGCGAGGGCCGGTGGTGTCGGCCCCGGGGTGCTTGTCCGGCCAGGTGGCGTGGGTCTGGTTGCCCGCCTCGTCGTAGGCGTAGGTCTCGGTCCAGCTTTCGGCGCGGACGGTGGTGACCCGGCCCGCGTCGTCCAGGTCGAAGGTGCGGGGGCCGCGCAGCTGGTCGTCGATGGCGGTCAGGTGGCCGTCGGGGCGGTAGGTGTAGGCGCGGTGTTGGAGGGTTGAGCCTTCTGCGTGGGTCAGGGTCTGTTCGGCCAGTCGGCCGGCCGGGTCCCAGATCTGCGCGAGAGTGGCGGTAGGCCCAAGCCGGCGGGTGGTTTCCCGGCCTAGCGCGTCATACGTGAAGTCGAGGGTGTGGCCACAGGTGGTGAGCGTGGTGCGGTGGCCCGCCGCGTCGTAGGCGAACGTGGATCTCGCGCCGGAGGGGGTGGTGCGGCGCACGGGGCGGCCCAGGACGTCGTAGACATGGGTCGTCACCCGGCCGTCGACCATCTCGGCCGTCACCCGGCCGATCCGGTCCCGGCGGTAGGTCAGCGCCGCGTCCGGGCCGATGGCCCCCGTCAGCCGCCCGGCCGGGTCGTAGACGAAGGTGGTGACCTGGCCGTCGGCGTCCTTGCGTACGATCCGGCCGCGGGCGTCGCGGTCGAAGGAGACGGTCTGGCCCAGGGGGTTGGTGCGGGAGATGAGTTGACCCGCCGGGTCGTACGCGTAGGTGAGGGTGCGGCCGTCGAAGTCCGTCTCGCTGAGCGTGCGGCCGGTCGGGTCGTAGGTGTAGGTCCAGGTCAGGCCCTGGGGATTGGTGACCTGGGTGAGACGCAGCTGGGTGTCGTGTGTGAACTCGTGGCGGACGCCGTCGGGGCCGGTCTGGGCGGCCAGCAGGTCGAAGTGGGTGTACTCGTAGGTGGTCAGGCCGCCGCCGGCGTCTGTGTGGGCGGTGAGGTTGCCTTCGCCGTCGTAGGTCCAGGTCTGCTGGGTACCGTCGGGGGCGGTGCGGCGGGACAGTTTGCCCTCGATGGTCCATTCGAGGTGGGTGGGTGCGCCGAGGGGGTCGGTGATGGTGGTGGGGCGGCCGAAGGCGTCGCGGTGGTAGGTGGTGGCCGCGCCAAGGGGATCGGTGATCTCGACGGGGAGTCCGGCCGGGTCACAGCGGATGTGGGTGGTGTCGCCGAGAGGGTTGGTGACGGACGCCAGGTGGCCGTGGTCGTCGTAGGTGTACTGGGTGGCGTTGCCCAACGGGTCGACAGCGGCGGTGGGGTTGCCCCGGTCGTCATACGCGTACCGCCAGGTGGTCCCGTCGGCTTCGTTGGTTTCCACCGGAAGGCCGAGGTCGTTGTACGAGGCGGTCCGTTCGGAACCGTCGGGGGCGGTGACCGAGACCGGCCGGTTGGCCGCGTCGTAGCGATAGCTGGTGGTCCGGCCGAGGGCATCGGTGTGGGTCAGGATGCGGCCGTGGCGGTCGCGATGGGTGCGGGTGGTGTGGCCTAGGGGGTCGGTGACGGCGATGACCTGGCAGCGGTCGTTCACCAGATAACGGGTCGCGTGGCCCTCGGCGGTGGTGACCGTGGTGACCCGGTGACCGGTCCGTTCATCCGTGCGTCCGTAGTCGATGCGCAGCGCTATGTGGCCCGCGGTGCCGCCCTCGGCGATGCAGCGGTCCCGGTTGTCGTAGACGTAGTCGTAGCGGCGGTCGTTGGTGTCGATCCACGCGATGATCCGGCGCTCGGCGTCGTACTCGAAGCGCAGCGGCAGCCCGGAGGAGTTGGTGACTTCGGTGAGGTTGCCGTCTGTGTAGGCGTAGCGGATGAGCTGCTGGTCGGCGCCCGCGAGGTGGAGGGCGGTGATGCGGCCGTCTTCGGTGGTGATGTTGAGGTGGTAGCCGCCGCTGTGGACGATGCCGGTCGGGGCGCCGTCGGTGTCGTATTCGAAGGTCAGGCGGTGGCCGTTGCGGTCGCTGATCTCCGCCAGCAGGGCCTCGCCGTCGCCTCCGCCCTGCGGGCCGGTGAAGTAGCGGGTGTGGCCGGTGTCCGGGTCGGTGAGTGTGTAGTCGCCCTCTGCTGTGCGCTCGAGCGGCCACCTGGGGCCGAGTTCGGGCAGGGTCGGCAGGCCGGGGGCCGGGTGGGGGTACGAGAGCAGCAGTCCGTCCTCGGCGACGAACGCCACGCCCCGTGCGCCGATTTCCAGCCGCTGATCGGCGGTGCTCGACCATGACGGGCCGAACCACCGGCCCGCCCGGTACCCCGACTCCGCCCGGCGCACGAACACCAGCGGCAACGCCCCCGGCAGCACCACGTCCCGCTGCGGCAGATACATCCGGCCCGACGCCAGGTCCACCGGGTCGGTGCCCCCGGCGGTCCGCGCCCCGTCGGGCGTGGCGTGCGGTGCCGGACCGTCCTTGGCCAGCGTCTGCAACCCCGACCGCTCAGCCCGCGCCACAGTCCCCGGCAGCCGCTCCGCAGCCGTCACCGCCGCCTTCGCCCCGCCCAGGCCCTTGGTTCCGATCAGCTCCGGCACCAGCCGGCCAAGACCCTCCGACGGGTCCTTCTGGAACGCATCCCACATGCCCTTGAGAGCCGTGCCCGGGTCATTGGCCATCCGCAGCAGGCCGGCGGCAGTGTTGTTCAGGTTCGTCGCGTACTCGGCGGGGTGAGTGATGTTGTACAGATCCAGCGGGTTCACCTGCCGCACGAAGTTCAGCAGCCCCGCCGTCCCCTTGACCACGCCACCCAGGAAATGGCTCGCGTCCAGGTTCAGCCCTTCCAGCCCGTCGCCCAGCTGCTTGGCGTAGGAGGGCTTCTTGGGCGCGGCGTCCCGCGCGCCCTCCACCGCTGTCTTCGCCACCCCATGCGCCTCATCGCGCTGCCGCCGCGCCTCCGCCAACAACTCCTGCGCGGCCTTGATGTCAGCGGCCCCCGGGTCGTGGAACGCACCCGGCTTGTCCGGCAGGCTCGACGGATCCCGCTTGTCCGCAGGCAGGCCGTTGTAGGTGTCCACTGCCTTGTTGTACGCGGTCACCTTGTCGTTGTGCGCCGAGCGGGCGTCGTCGGATGCTTTCTTGCCCTTCTTGTAGCGGCGGATCGCCTCCTCGGCCTGGCCCTGTGCCCACTCCACCGTCCCCGCGAACCGGTCCAGCGCCCCCGACGCCTTCTCACACGCGTCCGCCGCTGCGAACCACTTCTTCGGCTCGACCGACACACTCTCCCGGAAGGCATCCGCCGCCTTCCCCTTCAACGACTGTGAGCTCAGCCCCCGCAGCCCCTTGCCCACGTTGTTGAACGCGGTCTTGAAGTCGGTGAGATGGCCAGCCGTTGAGCGCAGCTTGGACGGGCTGCCGTGGATCAGCTTCTTGGCATCCTCGCTCTCCCCGAGCTGCATCTCATCGACGGCCGCGCCCAGGGCGTTCGCCGCCGAATCCGACTTGTCCCGGACCCAGTCCGCACCGCTCTGCCAGCCGACGTCATCCAGCCGGTCCGCGGTCCAGTCCCCCGCCTCGTCGATCGCCCCGCCGACGTCCTCGACCCGGTCATCGACCCAGTCCTCGACGCCGTCCGGTATGAAGTCACCAATCCCCACGCGTCCTCACCCCCGTACCGCGACCCCACCGTATTCCGGATGAGCGTACCGACCCTGCTCAGCGAGGGCTCCGTCTCGTCCGGTTTCGGGGACGCACCGCACGGACCAGCGCGTCACGTGTAGTGGGTCACCGCAGTGGACTCCTGGTTCTCAGATGATCGCGCGGCAAGCGACCCAGTGCACTCGGCCCATGTTCGGCAGCAGCAGTTGGGAGAGACGGGTCTCTTGGGTCACGGTCCTCCCGGAGACCACGCTTTTCCCGGCGGGGGTCCCCAGACCAGTGGGTGGGTACAGCGAATAGTCCGGCATCTGCTGGCCCGACTCGATGACGTTCAGGGGAGTGGTGTTGCTGTTTGCAATCATATGCATTTCATCCGAGTAGATCAGCTCACCATGCAGGTGGTAGATGCCAACGCTCGTGCCTTCGGGGACCGTGACCATGCTGGTGTCGCCCGCTCGGATGCTGCCATGGCCGAAGAACACCATCTCCCCGTCCGGACGGCCGTTCACGTACCAGAACGATGCGGACTGGCCCACATCGTCGGCGTAAAAGTCGATACCTTCGTAATCGTCGTAGGGGGAGAGCCCCAGCGGGTCGATGAAGAGGTGGGGGTTGGGGACGTAGGCGACGGGGTTGGGGGCGGGGGTGAGGCCGAGGGGGTCGGGGGTGAGGTAGCGGGCGGTGGTGGGGTCGTAGTAGCGGTGGTGGTTGTAGTGGAGGCCGCTTTCGGGGTCGAAGTACTGGCCCGGGAAGCGCAGGGGGGTGTGGGTCTGCCCCGTACGTTCTTCCGTCGTGGTGCCCCAGAGGGTGGTGCGGGGGCGCCAGGCGATGTCGCCGGTTTCGTCGATGAGTTCGGCGGGGGTGCCGATGTGGTCGGTGACGACGGCGTAGAAGCGGCGGTCGATCTCGCGCTGGGTCGTGGCGACGGTGGTGCGTTCGGTCTGGGTCAGGGGGCGGAAGCCGTCGTGGTGCCAGGTGAGGGTGGTCGGGTATGGGAGGTCGGGTGTGGTGGTGGTCTGTTCGATGAGGGTGTGGCCGTCCCAGGTGAAGTCGGCCTGTTCGAGGACGGTTTCGCTGTCGTGGGCGAGGCGTTGTTTGGTGGTGCGGCGGCCGAGGGGGTCGTAGAGGTAGCGCCAGATCGTGCCGTCGGGGGTGGTGAGGGTGGTGAGGTGGTTTTCGGTGTCCCAGGTGTAGCGCCAGGTGTCGGGTTTCTTCGACAGGCGGGTTTTCTGGCGGAGGGTGAGGCGGCCGGCGGTGTCGTGTTCGTAGCGGACCCGTCCGGCGCGGGTGATGCGGGTGCCGGTGTAGGCGCGGGGACCGGTGGTGGCCGGGTGGTCGGTGGGCCAGGTGGCGTGGGTCTGGTTGCCCGCCTCGTCGTAGGCGTAGGTCTCGGTCCAGCCTTCGGCGCGGACGGTGGTGACCCGGCCTGCGTCGTCGAGGTCGAAGGAGCGGGGGCCGAGGAGCTGGTCGGCGATGGCGGTGAGGTGGCCGTCGGGGCGGTAGGTGTACGCGCGGCGCTGGGCGATGTCGCCCGCCGGTCCGGTGGTCAGGGTCTGTTCGGCCAGCCGTCCGGCTGGGTCCCAGATCTGTTCGAGAGTGGCGGTGGGCCCAAGTTGGCGGGTGATTTCCCGGCCTAGCGCGTCATAGGTGAAGTCGAGGGTGTGGCCGCAGGTGGTCAGCGCGGTGCGGCGGCCCGCCGCGTCATACGAGAACGTGGACTTGGCGCCGGACGGGGTGGTCCGGCGCACGGTACGGCCCAGGGCGTCGTACGCATGGGTCAGCACCCGGCCGTTGACCATCTCGGTCGTCACCCGGCCCATCCGGTCCCGCCCGAACACCGCCGACACCTCGGGGCCAACGGCCTCCGTCAGCTGCCCGGCCAGGTCGTAGGTGAAGGTGGTGACCTGGCCGTCGGCGTCTTTGCGCACGACCCGGCCGCTAGCGTCCCGTTCGAGGGAGATGGTCTGGCCCAGCGGGTTGGTGCGGGAGATCAGTTGGCCCGCTGCGTCGTAGGCGTAGGTGAGGGTGCGGCCGTCGAAGTCCGTCTCGGCGAGCAGTCGGCCGACCGGGTCATAGGTGTAACTCCAGGTCAGCCCCTGTGGATTGGTTACCTCGGTGAGACGCAGTTGGGTGTCGTGCGTGAACTCGTGGCGGGTGCCGTCCGGGTCGGTCCGGGCGGCCGGCAGGTCGAAGTCGGTGTACTCGTACGTGGTCACGCCGCCGCTCGCGTCCCTGTACACGGTGAGGTTGCCCTCGCCGTCGTAGGTCCAACGCTGCTCGGCGCCGTCCGGGGCGATACGCCGGGCCAGCTTGCCCTCGACGGTCCACGCCACGTGGGTGGTGGCGCCGAGGGGGTCGGTGATGGTGGTGGGGCGGCCGAAGGCGTCGCGGTGGTAGGTGGTGGCCGCGCCCAGGGGGTCGGTGATCTCGACGGGGAGCCCGGCGGGGTCGCAGCGTACGCGTGTGGTGTCGTGGAGCGCGTTGGTGGCCGAGGTCAGGTGGCCGTGGTCGTCGTAGGTGTAGTGGGTGGTGTTGCCCAACGGGTCGGTGGCCGTGGTGCGGTTGCCTCGGTCGTCGTATGCGTAGCGCCAGGTGGCTCCGTCCGGGTGGACCACCTCGACCGGCAGGCCCAGGTCGTTGTAGGCGGCGGTCTGCTGGTGTCCGTCGGGGGTGGTCAGGGAGGTCAGCCGGCCGGCCGTGTCGTAGGCGAAGATGGTGGTCCGGCCCAGGGCATCGGTGCGGGACAAGGCGCGGCCGTAGCGGTCCCTCCGGGTGCGGACCGTGTTGCCGACGGCGTCGGTGACGGCGATGACCTGGCAGCGGTCGTTCACCATATAGCGGGTGGTGTGGCCCTCGGCGGTGGTGACCGTGGTGACCCGGTGACCGGTCCGTTCATCGACCGGGCCGTAGTCGATGCGCAGGGAGATATGGCCCTCGGTGCCACCCTCGGCGATACACCGGTCCCGGTTGTCATACACGTAGTCGTAACGGCGGTCGTTCGTGTCGATCCACGCGATCACCCGACGCTCCGTGTCGTACTCGAAGCGCAGCGGCAGACCGGAGGACTTGACCACCTCGGTCAGATTGCCGTCCGTGTACGCGTAGCGGATGAGCTGCTGGTCGGCGCCCGCGAGGTGGAGGGCGGTGATGCGGCCGTCTTCGGTGGTGATGTTGAGGTGGTAGCCGCCGCTGTGGACGATGCTGGTCGGGGTGCCGTCGGTGTCGTATTCGAAGGTCAGGCGGTGGCCGTTGCGGTCGCTGATCTCCGCAAGCGGGGCCTCGCCATCGCCCCCGCCTTGCGGGCCGGTGAAGTAGCGGGTGTGGCCGGTGTCCGGGTCGGTGAGCGTGTAATCGCCTTCTGCCGTGCGCTCCAGCGGCCACCTCGGGCCCAGCTCGGGCAGGGTCGGCAGGCCGGGGGCCGGGTGCGGGTACGACAGCAGCAGCCCGTCTTCGGCGACGAACGCCACACCTCGTGCGCCGATTTCCAGCCGCTGATCGGCGGTGCTCGACCATGACGGGCCGAACCACCGCCCTGCCCGGTACCCCGATTCCACCCGGCGCACGAACACCAGCGGGAGCGCTCCCGGCAGCACCACGTCCCGCTGGGGCAGATACATCCGGCCCGACGCCAGGTCCACTGGGTCGGTGCCCCCAGCGGTCCGCGCCCCGTCGGGTGTGGCGTGGGGTGCCGGGCCGTCCTTGGCCAGCGTCTGCAACCCCGACCGCTCAGCCCTGGCCATGGTCGCGGGCAGCCTCTCCGCAGCCGTCACCGCCGCCTTCGCCCCGCCCAGGCCCTTCGTGCCGATCAGCTCCGGCACCAAACGGCCAAGGCCCTCGGACGGGTCCTTCTGGAAGGCGTCCCACATGCCCTTGAGAGCCGTGCCTGGGTCATTGGCCATGCGCAGCAGGCCAGCGGCCGTGTTGTTCAGGTTCGTCGCGTACTCGGCGGGGTGAGTGATGTTGTAAGGCTCCAGCGGGTTCACCTGCCGGGCGAAGTTGAGCAGGCCCGCCGTGCCCTTGACCACGCCACCCAGGAAGTGGCTCGCGTCCAGGTTCAGCCCCTGAAGCCCGTCGCCCAGCTGCTGGGCGTAGGACGGCTTCTTGGGCGCGGCATCGCGCGCTCCCTCCACCGCCGTTTTTGCCACCCCATGTGCCTCATCCCGCTGCCGCCGCGCCTCCTGCAAAATGTCCTGTGCGGCCTTGATATCAGCGGCCCCCGGGTCGTGGAAGGCACCCGGCTTGTCCGGCAGGCTCGACGCGTCCCGCTTCTCCGCAGGCAGGCCGTTGTACGCGTCCACCGCCTTGTTGTACGCGGACACGGTGCCGTTGTGCGCCGAGCGGGCGTCGTCCGAGGCCTTCTTGCCCTTCTTGTAGCGCCGGATCGCCTCCTCGGCCTGGCCCTGCGCCCACTCCACCGTCCCCGCGAACCGCTCCAGCGCCCCCGACGCCTTCTCACACGCATCCGCCGCCGCGAACCACTTCTTCGGCTCGACCGACACACTCTCCCGGAACGCGTCCGCCGCCTTCCCCTTCAACGACCCCGAACCCAGCCCCCGCAACCCCTTGCCCACATTGTTGAACGCCGTCTTGAAGTCACTCAGATGACTCGCGGTCGACCGCAGCTTGGACGAACTTCCGTGGATCAGCTTCTTCGCATCCTCGCTCTCCCCGAGCTGCATCTCATCGACGGCCGCGCCCAGGGCGTTCGCCGCCGAATCCGACTTGTCCCGGACCCAGTCCGCACCGCTCTGCCAGCCGACGTCATCCAGCCGGTCCGCCGTCCAGTCTCCCGCGTCGTCGATCGCCCCGCCGACATCCTCGACCCGGTCATCGACCCAGTCCTCGACCGAGTCCGGAATGAAGTCACCAAGCCCCACGCGCAGTTACCCCCGTAACCCAACCCACGGTATTCCGGATGAGCGTACCGACCCTGCTCAGCAAGGGTTCCGCCCCGTCCGGTTTCACGGATCCGCCGGGCCACCGTCGCCTCGCTTCCTGTGCCCGAGGCGGAGGAATCAGCCGAGGTCAGCATTGTTGCGCGTGGCGATTCAGGGCTGCGCAACAACGCGAAGCCGCGCCAGACTCGAAGTGAGCCAAGGCCGGGCCGTCAGCCGTTGGGGCGGTCCGGGCCATCGGGTACGGGGGAGGGACGAGTAGTGATCGAGACGCTGTTCCGGGGCGATGAACTGCCCGCGACGGACCGGTTCGAGTGTTGGCGCGATCTGGCGTTCCAGAGCCATTCGCCCCATGAGATGCGCACGGAACACAGCGCCGACTTCCGGGGCACGTTACGAGTGCTGGACCTCGGCATCGTTCAGGTGTCCCTGTTCACGTGTCCGCCGCTGGACTCGGACCGGACCCCGGTACTGATCCGGCGGTCCGATCCCGAGATCTACCACCTCTCGGCGCCGCTGTGCGGGCGCATGAGGGTCGTCGAGGACGATCGGGAGATCCTGGTCGGGCAGGGCGATCTGGTGCTGGTGAACAGCTCGCGCCCCTATCGGGGCCGTCTGGACGCCGAGGACGGCACGGTCTCGGCCGCGGAGATGATCATCCCGCGGATGCTGCTGCCGCTGCCCCGGGGCCTCGGCGACCGGCAGGTCGCGATGAGGTTGCCGGGGCGAGCGGGGATCGGGGCGCTGCTCGCCCAGTTCCTCACTGGCCTGCTCAACGACCCCACGTCCTATGGGCCTTCGGATGCCGCGCGGTTGGGGGCCGTCGCGCTCGATCTGGCCAACGCCCTGATCGCGCGCCAGTTCGAAGCCGATGTGGCGCCCGAGACCTTCCAGCACTCCCTGGCCACGCGTGTCCGCGGCTATGTCCAGCAGCACCTGGCCGACCCCGAGCTGACGCCCGAGCGGATCGCCGCGTCCCAGCACATCTCCGTCCGCTCCCTGCACCGCGTCTTCCGCCGCGAGAACACCACGGTCTCCGCCTACATCCGCCACCAACGGCTGGAACAGGCCCGCCGAGACCTGGCCGATCCGGGGCTGAGCAGGCGGCCCATCCACGCCATCGCCGCCCGATGGGGATTTCGGCGGCCGGCCGACTTCACCCGCGCCTTCCGTACCGCCTACGGCATGCCGCCCAAGGACTTCCGGCACCTCGCCCTGCGCGGCGCCTGATTGGCGTTCAGCGCTAAGCGGGTGGCGCTCAGCGCTAAGGACACGTCCGCACCTCCTCGGCAGACTCGTCGAGCAGGGACGGGGAAAGGTAACACCATTACTTTGCAATCGCTTGTGCGCTCGCCGCGGCAGATGACCTCCTCCGCGGTCGTTCGTGACCGGCCCGGGCACCGGACCGAATGGGAGCTGGGGCCGGTGCGGATGACCGTGCTGCGTTTTCCGGCGCTTTCCGTATCGGCCCCGTCGCACGCCGACCGGCCCGCCCGGAGCGGCGGTCCGCGGATGTGGCGGCTGATCCTGGTGTCCGAGGGGCCGCTGACGCTGGGCCGGGGGTTCGACGCGACCCGGCTGGACCCCGGCCAACTGGTGCTGTGGGACCCATGGGAGCCGTTCGACGCGGCGGCCGCCGACCGGGCCCGCCCACCCCGGGCGATGGTTCTGCATCTGCCGGGGAGCGCGCTGTCGCTGCCGCACCTGGCGCTGCGCGGTGTGGCGGCGCGGCCGGTGTCCTCGGAGACGGGCCCGGCGGCGCTCCTCGCGCGGTTCCTGGAAGGGCTTGCGGGACCCGCCGCGCCGATCGAGTTTCCGCAGGCCGCCTGGCTGGGGCGCGCTGCGGTCGACCTCGCGGTGGCGTTCCTGAGCAGCGTGGCCGAGCGGTGCGACGAGGCGGGGCCACTGCCGCGGCAGGCCGCGCTCCTCGGGGAGATCAAGTCGTATATCGACCGCAATCTCGGCGATCCTGACTTGTCGCCTACGGCGATCGCCACTGCGCATCACATCTCGGTCCGCTATCTGCACCATCTGTTCCGGCAGGACGAGCGGACGGTCGGCGGATTCGTCCGCGAGCGGCGGCTGGAGCGCTGCCGGGCCGATCTGACGGACCCCTGCCTCGCGGGGCAGAGCATGGCCGCGATCCGGGTGCAGTGGGGTTTCCAGGACGCGGCGGTGTTCAACCGGGCCTTCAAGAAGGAGTACGGGATCACGCCCGGCGAGTACCGCAGGCGTGAGGGTGTGCCCGTGGGGGGCCGATAGCGGTCGCCTTCGGTGTTGTGGCTGAGCCGGCGGGGGACCGCCGGCTCAGTCGTGGCGTTTCTGCGGTGCTTCCGCTCAGGCGCGGAGCGCCGGCCAGGTGTCCTCTCCCACTTTGCCGTCGTCATGAAGGTGGTGATCCCGCTGAAAGGCTATGACCGCTGCCTTCGTGTCGGGGCCGAACTGCCCGTCGACGCCGTGGGGTCCGATGTCGTACCCCCGGGCCTTGAGGATGCACTGCACCTGGCGGACGGGATTTCCGCTGCTGCCCTGCATGGTGAGCGCGGTGCCGGAGTAGTAGTGGCAGGACTTCCACGGCTTCGGCGACGAGGTCTTGGGCGGAGGCTGTGACTGCTTGGGCGTATCAGCGGTGGGCGTGACGATCTTGGTTATGACCTTGGTCGGCTGCTTCTGGTTGGCAGGGGGCCGGCTCTCCTCGGATCCACCACCGCCGCCACCACCACCTCCATCTCCGCCCCCCGATGCATTCGCGGGGACGGACGTCGTCCCCGGCGACGGCTTCGCCGAGTGCTTCGCCGCGGGAGACTTCGACGCCGACGGGTGCTGAGCGGACTGCGAGACCGTCGCGGAGGCGCCCTTCTGCCCGTCGTCCGAGGACCCCATCCCCGGCACGACGAAGGCCACCACCCCGACGGCCACGGCGACGACCGCCGCGGCCGCGGCCAGGGCCAGGCCGCGGCGTCGCTTGGGCTCCGCCGGCCGCAGCGTGCGCTCCGGGGCGCCGCGGCGAAGGATCGTCAGCTGGTTCATGGGCGACACCGCGACGGCGTGCCCGGTCCACTCGGAACGTGAGCCGATCAGCTCCGCGAGCGGCGCGGGCCACTCCTGGGCCGGGGCGTGCCGCCGCGCCGCGTCGACGACCTCCTGCGGGTTCGGCCGCCCCTCCACGGTCTTGTCCAGACAGCGGCCGACCAGCTCCGCCAGGGCCGGATCGCACTCCACCACCTTGGCGAGCACGTCCTCGCTCGGCGGCGAGTAGACCACGCGGTGGATGACATCGGCGGTCGATCCCTCGCCGAACGGCGTTCTGCCGGTCGCGGCGTGCGCCAGGACCGAGCCGAGCGAGAAGACGTCCGAAGCGGTGCTCGCCGCGCGGCCGTCGGCCTGCTCGGGTGACATGAACGCGGGGGTGCCCACGTGCTGGCCGGTCATGGTGAGCACGCTGGCGTCGGTGGTGTGGGCCACCCCGAAGTCGATCACCCGCGCCCCGTCCGCGCCCAGCAGGACGTTGGACGGCTTGAGGTCGCGGTGCACGATGCCGGCGGAGGCGATCGTGGCGAGCGCCTCCCCGATCTCAGCCGCCAGCCGCCATACGACCGGGGCGGGCAGCGGGCCGAAGCGGCGCACCGCGTCGTCGAGGCTCGGCCCCGGGACGAACGCGGTGGCCATCCACAGCCGCTCCTCCTCGTCGAAGCCCGAATTGAGCAGCCCCGCGGTGTACTTCCCGTGGACCCGCCGTACGACCTCGACCTCGCGCTCGAACCGGCGCCGGAACTTCGGGTCCTCGGCGTGCTCCGGCCGGATGACCTTGACGGCCACCAGCGCGTCGGCCCCGTACGGGGCCGACGCCTCCCCCTCCGCGCCCGCTTCCCGCCCGAGGTAGAGCCGGCCCATTCCCCCGCCCCCCAGGCGCGCGAGCACCCGGTAGGGCCCGATCGCCACCGGGTCCGACCGCCGCAGCGGTTCGGCGCCGAGGCGTTCGAGGTCGGCGGGGCTCAGCTCTCCGGTCCAGGGGTGGACCGGGTCCCTCTCAGACATGGGAGTTTCCTTATGGAGTTCCTGCTGGGACGCGCTTGGGCTCGGTCAGCCGTTGCCGCCGGCCGTGGAGATGTTCCTCAGGACCGCGTCGAACTTCCGCTGGAACTCGTCCAGGGACTGCTTGATCTTGTTCAGGTCGGCCTGGGCGCCGCTCCAGGCGGAGCGGAACTCGGCGGCGTGCTTGCCGTCCCAGTGGCTCTGGTCGCTGAGGATGTTCCCGGCGGCGGAGAGCTGGCTGATGGACTGCTGGAAACCGCCGTCGATGATGCCGAGGAACTTGCGGCTGGCGGAGTGCGCCGCGTCGTCGACCTTGACTGTGCCTGCCATGGTGAGTTTCTCCTGTATTTCTTGGTGATGTGTATTTCTTGGTGATGGTGATGGGTGCGCCGGGGTCGGCTCGGGGCCTACTCCGGTGGCTTGTAGTCGGGATTGCCGAGTGCGTCGTTGACTTCGCCGAGTTCGAGATCCCGGTAGCCGTGTGTCAGGTCGGTGATGGACGGTGGCAGATGGCCTTGGAAGTCCTTCTGGCCCGCCGCGTAGTCGTCCCCATTGAGCATGATCTTTTTGACGAGTTCGGCGTTGGCGACAGGGTCGCTGCCGAACTTCACGGGAACGTCCGATCCCACGGGGTGGACGAGACCTTGAGAGATCAAAGAACTGACGGCGAGGGAAAGCCCGCCGACTGCAAGGCGATCATTGAGCAATGAAGTGTCCGCATGACTTCCGCCGGGAAACAGCTTGTCCAGCAGGCCCGTCAGCGGGTCCTCCGACGAATACAGGCTCTGCATGGCCCCCACTCCCGCGGTGAAGGCGATATTGCCGACGAGTAGTTCCGGCGCGAGAATCCCTGTCGGCATGAAGAGCACGTTGACGTACCCTCCCTGGATCATGCTCTTCACCAGCTCGTGCTCGTCACCGGTTTCGTTCGCCGCCTTCAGGAACAGGCCGAGGTCCTGGCCGTTCTGCCTGCCCAGCCCTTCGGCCCAGCGTCGAAGGGCGATGGGGTCATCTCCTGGCGGAGGAACGAGACTTTGCGTGATGCCCGCCGAATAGAACTCCATCAGGGGGCCGATCAGCTGCTGCATCTGGTGGTGAGTCAGTTTCGGTGTGCCGTCGCCGAACAGCCCGTCCGAGACTTTGTGCATCAGCGCCCGGGCCTGCGACTGACCGGACTGCTGCCACATGGCCACGGTGAGCGCCTTGGTCAGGCTGCCGCGGAGCCCGGGGATCTCCGACGCGGGGCCGTAGAAGAGCTGACGCAGCTGCCCGGACGTCAGATGGTCCGCGAAGTTCCGGGCCGCCACCGGGTTGGCGCCGATGCTGTTCAGGAACTGGAGCTTCTGGGCCGCGGTCATGTAGTGGTCTTGCAGGTTCACCGCGAAGCGGACGTTTTGAATGGGTCTCGCGAGCCGTGTGTTGACCGAGTCGTAGACCTTCTTGTCCAGCACGCCGCTCGAATAGGCGCTCACCAGCGCCGGAATGCCTCCTTGTGCCATCGCGGTCTCGATGTGCTGCTCATCCAGATTGTTGTAGAAACCCGCGCTGAAGTAGGGGTCATTGCCGTGCTTGGCGAGTTCCCTGATGATGCCGGTGACTTCGACGGGCTTGGCGCCCATCAGGCGCTTGGCGAGCGCTGCGCCCGCGTTGATCTGGACTTGGTGTGCGGCCTCCGTCTGCTGGCGCGCGGCCTCTGTCTGTAGTTTCGTAAAGGCCGCGTTGACGGTCTTCTCGTTGGCGTGGATCGGCTGGTTCCGCCCTCGTACGAGAACGCCTCCGGCCTGCAGGAACGCCTGGCCGACGGTCCTCACGTCCCGGTCCGTGTAATACGCGGCCGCCAGTTGCTTGGCGGTGTCCACGTCAATGGCTGTCACGCACCCCCCGCCGTTTTGGTATGCCGTGACCGCGGGGGTCAGTACATTGCGGACCCAGGTCTGCACCTGCTCGGCGCCGTTGGTGCACGTATCGGAATAATTGAAGAGGTTTTCCGGAATCGCGGACACAGTCGTCATGTCGCTGTCATACCTACCGCTTGTTCTTCTCGGCGGCGTGCGCCGCCTCGGTCGCCTGGGTCACTTGCGACTGGACTCTGATAGCCGCGTTCCTGACTTCGGTGAGCGCCGCCTGCTGGCGCAAGAAGTCGGTTTGGAAACGGTCGCGCTTCGTGCCCTGCCAGTTGTCGCTGTGCTGGCCGCCGAGAAGATTGTCTTTCTTGCTCAGGCGCAGCCAAATAAACGAGTCCAGCTTCTGGATGAGCTGGGAAAGCTGCTGACTGAGCCGCTCGGCGGCGGCGAAGTCGTACTTCGGTGGCATCAGTCAGTTCCCTCTGTGTGGCTCACTCGTGAATTCTCCGGTCCCGGCCTGCCCCGTGTCATTGACCTCGGGTGCACTGTCCATGTGCGTTCAGCGCAATGAGTCATATGCGGGCGAGCACGGGTCAGTTCGCCACCTGCACGCCCGCCGCCACGCCGTCCACCACGAGGTAGCCACGGCCCGGCAGCGGGGCCATGCGGTCGTGGCGGGGCAGTTCGGTGCCCAGCAGGTCGCCGTCGAGGTCGTGGTCGGGACACAGGAGGACACCGCAGCGGCTGTCGCGGGCGCGTTGGGTCCAGTGGCCGTAGGCGCGGCGCAGGGCGTCGGCGCGGCCGGCGGCGATCAGGTGGTGGCCGGTGGCGGGGAAGGACAGCCACTGTTCCAGGAAGCCGCGTTCGTCGTCCACCGTGTCGGCGTCATCGGCCAGGAGGAGGGCGGGCCGGTCCAGGGGGAGGGCGGCGAGGGTCTGTTCGAGGTCGTCGTACGTGGTGGCCAGGGCGGTCAGGCCGGGCAGGTCGCGCAGCGGGGAGCGGCGCGGGGCGAAGCCGACGACCGCGGGTGGGGCGTCGGCGGAGGACATCACGAGACGGGCGACGGTGCACAGGGCCGTGCTGCGGCCGGACCGCTGCGGCCCGGCGATCAGGGCGTGTTCGCGCTCGTACATCCGCAGCCCGGCGCAGCCGAGCGTGTCGGAGTCCAGGCCGACCGGGAGCCACCAGGGGTCGGTGGCGGTCTGAGGCGGTGTCGTGAGCGCGGTGGCGGGGACGTCGGTGGGCAGCAGCCCGACCGCCGGGGCGGTGCGCTCGGCGCCGGTCCACCGGGCGGCCGTGTCCGCGACGGCCGCCGCCAGGTCCTCGCCCGGCCAGCCGATCTGGATCACCTGCCGGTTGGCGGCCACGAGAGCCCGGCCCGGCACGTACGTGGGGACCGCGTTGCGCGGTACGTCGAAGTATCCGTACTCGCCGGGGTCGGCCAGCCGCAGCAGCAGCTTGGTCTGGGTCAGGGCGGACCAGGCCGAGGGCACGGCGCCGGAGCGGTCGGCGCTGACGGCGAACCGGATGCCGACCGCGGGGCCGTCCGCGTAGACACGGGCGAGCTCGTCGATCAGGTTCATCCCCGCCACGTCCTTGTCGAAGTCCGAGATCAGGGCGCCGAGGTTGTCCAGCAGCACCAGCCAGTCCGGGGAGCCGGCCGGGCCGCGGGACTTGCGCTCGTCCAGCTCCCGGCGCAACAGCTTGATCAGCCGGTTCTGCCGCTCGCGCTCGCCGGACCCGATATGGGCGCCGGTGTGTGGCAGCGCGGCCAGCGGGGCCAGGTCGCCCGCGCCCATGTCGAGGGCGAAGACGTGCAGCCGGTCGGGCGGTTCGGTGCCGGTGGCGGAGAGGGCGAGCGAGGCGAGCGCGGTGGAGGTGCCGGAGCCGCCGGAGCCGTAGATCAGCAGGTTTCCCGCGGCCGGGTCCCAGCCGACCGCGTACTGGCGCTGCCGGTCGGGGTCGTCGGCGAGCGCCCAGGCGGGCAGCCCGGCGGCCTCGGTGTGCAGGCCCTGTTCGGCGACCGGCGGAAGGTCCGCGCGGTGCAGGACACCGGGCAGCGGGTCGGGCCAGGGCCGCCGCGGCGGGGCGAATCCGGAGAGGTCGGCGGCCTGCCGCGCGGCCTTGACCAGCCGTCGCAGATCGGTCTCGCCCTCTGTGCCGTCGGTGGCCGCCACCAGGACCGGCATGCCCAGGATGAACGGCGCGATCGTCACCGGGGCGGTCACCGCGGCCTGCGTGGTGACCCCGGTGGACAGCGCGGTCTGCACCGGCAGCACCTCTCGCGCGCTGAGCCGGTAGAAGGCGCGTCCCCACTGGCGGGTGCCGATCCCGGCCGCGGCCGGGCTGTCGATGACGTCCTGCGAGTCCCCGGTGCTCTCAAGTCGCAGCGCGATACGGAGTTTGACGTTGTTCTTGATGGCGTCGTTGACCGAGCCGGCGGGCCGCTGGGTGGCCATGATCAGGTGGACGCCGAGGCTGCGGCCGCGCTGGGCGATGCTCACCAGCGAGTCGACGAAGTCCGGCAGGGCCTTGACCAGGGTGGCGAACTCGTCGATCACCACGGCGAGCCGGGGCATCGGCTCCATGTCCCCGTCCCCGGTGTCGCGCAGCCGCTGGTAGTCACGGATGTGGCCGAGCCCCACCTCGCGCAGCAGTCGCTCGCGGTGGTGGATCTCGGCCTCCAGACAGCGCAGGGCGCGCTCGCCGAGCTGCTCGTCGAGGTCGGTGACCAGGCCCACGGTGTGCGGGAGTTCGGCGCACTCGTCCAGGGCGCCGCCGCCCTTGTAGTCCACCAGCGCGAAGGTCAGATGCTCGGGGTCGGCGTCGGTGGCCATGCTCGCGATGAGGGTGCGCAGCAGCTCGCTCTTGCCGGAGCCGGTGGTCCCGGCGATCAGCGCATGCGGCCCGTCGTCGTCGAGGTCCACGGTGAACAGGTCGCGCTCGCTGACCCCGAGCACGGCCTGCACCCGCAGCGCCGGAGCGCGGGTCTTCCACCGGTGACCGACCTCGTCCCCGGAGACGGCGGCCAGGTCCAGCAGCGGCAGCAGGGAGATCCGGTCCGGCAGCCCCGCGCCCTCGATCCGCAGCTCCGGGTCCTCGAAGCGGGCCAGCGCCCTGGCGGTGGCGCGCGCCTCGGCCGCCGGCATGCCGCCCAGCAGCACATCGGACACCACCTCGTCGGAGGCCACGTCGCGCACCCGGCCACGGCCCTCCGCCGAGGCGGTGACCACCGAGGTGCACAGGGCGGGCAGCCGGGTGGTGAGGACCAGGGCGCCGCAGCTCAGCGCGCGGTCCGCGAGCAGCTCCCGCAGCGGACAGGGGCGGCCCTCCAGCAGCGTGGCGCCGTCCACGACCACCAGCAGCACCGGGCCGGCGCCGCCCTCCGCACGCCGGGGCGCTGCGGCGAGCAGATGGCGGGCCAGCGCGTCGGACTGCTCCGGCCCGACCGCCACCAGCCGCGCCGTGCCCGACTGCGGATCCGTGCCGTGCGGCAGCCACTTCGTCCAGTCCCAGTCGGCGAGCCGCTCCGGGTCGGCGAACACCGCCAGCGTCACATCCGCCGGACCGCTCCCCACCACCGCCTGGCACAGCAGGGACCGGACGATGGCGAGGGACGCCCGGCGGTCCCCCTCGAACCCCACAGCCTCACCGGCCGACACCCCGACCACCACCGGCACCTGCGGCAGCACACACCGCTCGCCCAGGATGTCCGCCACCTCGGGCGCCGGTCCCGAGGAGCCCGTCTCCAGCGGTGGAGACCAGGACAGATCGGCGCTGCCCACCACCGTCCTGAGGAAGTCCGGCGCGCCGGGGCGCCGTTCCCACAGGGCCACCCCCGGCGCGGTGGCCCGGTGGACCACCTCCGCCGGGTCGGGGTGGGCGGCCCGGCGGGTACGGATCTCGGCCGCGTGGCGAGCGGCCACGGTCTGCTCGAACTCCGCGACCCGGGCGGTGTGGTCCCGCATCCCGCGCCGGAAGGAGAACCGGCCCCGCAGCCGCTCCTCCAGGAAGTTCCCCAGGAACATCAGGGGGGTGAGCGCCGCGATGGCCGCGTAGCGGATATCGCCGGTGAGGGCGACGATCGTGCCGGCCAGGACCAGCGGACCCAGCATGCTGGAGATGGAGAACGGAGCCTTGTTGGCGCTCGGTGGCGGCTCGGGGGCGGCGATCCGCGGCGGTTCGCCCGGCCTGCCGCCGCGCGGCGGGCGGTTGAAGGGCAGGGTGCCGCCGGGGCCCACCTCCCGGACCGCGTTGACCCGCTGCACGGGGCCGATGCGGTCGGGCGGCAGGATGCGCAGCTGCACCTCGCCACCGAGCGAGACCAGGTCCTCCGGCTGGACCCGGACGGCCTTGGAGATCCGCTCGCCGCACACATCCGTGCCGTTGACCGTGTTCAGGTCGGCGATGTGCACCTGCCCATCGGCCGAGACCTCCAGCGCGGCGTGCAGTCGGGACACCCCCGCGGCCACGAACCGCACATCCGCCTCGGCGCCCCGGCCGATGACCACCCTGCCCACCCGCAGCGGAACGCTGCGCCCGGCCTCCAGCCCACCGACCACCCGCAGCACGGCGGCCGCCACGCGCGGCCCGCCGGCAGAGCCCCAGCCCGCGCGGGCCACCCGTGAGCCGTGGGCGAGACCGGACTCGCTCAGCCCGGTCTCCGGCGGTGCCGTCCTGCCGTCGATGCTCAGCCCGCTCGCCGGGATGTCCAGGGCCGCGGCGAGGTCGGCCAGCGTGGCGTTCGGCCGGCCGACGCGCAGTTCCATCTCCCGTTCGGTCTCACCGTCGGCATAGACGATCCGCACCGCGCAGTCCCTCCAGAGGGGTCAGGGGATGAAGGGGCGCGTCGAGTCTGGCGCAGGCCCGGCCGGAAGGCATTGACAGCGAGCGCACAGTCGTTGACCGTGCGCGCAATCCCGTCGCGGCGAGTCGGCGGCGCGTCGGGCTTCCTGGTTCAGGCTCCCTGTTCCCCCGGCTCCGGCGCGGGGTCCGGCTCCGGCATGGGGTCCGGCTCGGGTGCGGGTGCCGGTCCGTCGGGGTGCAACGGCAGTTCGGCGGTGACCTCGAAGCCGCCTTCCGGGCGGCGGCCCGCGGTGAGGGCGCCGCCCACCGAATGCGCGCGCTCGCGCATGCCGATGAGGCCGAAGCCGTGTCCGGGGGCCGGCGCGGCCGCCGTGTCCGTAGCCGCGGTTCCGTCGTCGGTGACGCCGATGGTCAGCCGGTCGCGGGAGTAGCTGAGCCGTACGTGCGCGGTGTGCGCGGCGGCGTGCTTGGTGACGTTGGTGAGGGCCTCCTGCACGATCCGGAACGCCGTCAGATCCACTCCCGGAGAGAGCCGCCGCGGCTCGCCGTGCGTGGTGACCGTGACCGGGAGCCCGGCGGAGGCGAACGCGTCGGTCAGCTCGGGGAGCCGGGCGAGTCCGGGGCTGGGCTCCAGGGGCGCGTCCGGGTCGTCCGTCTGGCGCAGCAGGCCGACGGTGGCCTTGAGTTCGCGCAGCGCGGAGGAGGTGGTGGAGGCCAGGCCGGTGAGGATCTTGTGGGCCTGGTCGGGGTTGTTCCGGGCGAGATGCGCGGCGGTGCTCGCCTGGGCGTTGGCCAGGGCCAGGTGGTGGGCGACCACGTCGTGCAGCTCGCGGGCGATGCGCATGCGCTCCTCGGCGACGCGGTGCCGCGCCTCCTCGTCGCGGGTGCGCTCGGCGTGTTCGGCGCGGGCCTGTGCGGCGTCCATGACGGCGTCCGTATAGGCGCGCCGTATCCGGACCGCGCGGCCGGCGGCGACGGGCAGCAGCAGCCACACGGCCGGGCCGATGGTCTTGAGCACCAGCGCGTGGTTGACGGGGTCGGCGACCATCGCGGTGGTCACCAGCGCGGCGATGGTGGCGAGGCAGTAGGAGTAGGTGATCTTCCGCTCGGTGAGCACCGCCAGCCAGTAGAGCGCCATCAGGACCGGGGCCAGCAGCAGGGGGGTGAGCAGATAGCCGACCGCGCTCGCGGCCGCGACACAGGCCGCCGTCACGGCGACGGAGGTGCGCGGGTGGCTGCGACATCCCACCAGGGCGGCGCTGGAGATACCCGCAAGCAGCAGGGCCGGGCCCAACGACGGCGGGGCGTTGCCGGGCATGCCGAGTCCGGCGCCGAGGACGACGAGGCCGAACAGCACCCCGGCCACGAACACGTCGACGGCGAGGTGATGGCGCTCCGTATAGCGCTCCAGACTGCTGGTCATCGGGTTCTCCGGTCGGGGCCTGGGTCCATGGTGGACGACGCCGGGCACGAACGGCCGACGGCCGCCCGGGTTCGTGACCACGGGCGGCCCTCGGGGCGCGGGGCGGCGTCTGTCGAATCAGGCGTCTGTCGGGTCAGACGTGTGCCGATTCCCGGTCCGGCGTGGTGTCGGGGGCCGGGAGCGCGGCGGCGGGGGAGCGGCGGCTGAGCGCCTCGCCCTCCACGTCGATGTTCGGCAGCACCCTGTCCAGCCAGCGCGGCAGCCACCAGGCGCGGTCGCCGAGCAGGGCGAGGACGGCGGGCACCAGCGCCATGCGGACGACGAACGCGTCGAACAGGACGGCGATGGCGAGGCCGAACCCGATCATCTTGATCATGGATTCGGCGGAGCCCACGAACCCGGAGAACACGGCCATCATGATCAGTGCGGCCGCCACCACCACCCGGGCGCTGTGCCGGAACCCGGTGACGATCGCCTGGCCGGGCCGGTCCCCGTGGACGTACGCCTCGCGCATGCGCGTGACCAGGAAGACCTCGTAGTCCATGGCGAGACCGAAGACGATGCCCACCAGGAAGATCGGCATCAGGCTCATGATCGGGCCGGTCTGCTCCACGCCGAGGAGGTCGGCGCCCCAGCCCCACTGGAAGACCGCGACCACCGCGCCGAAGGCGGCGAGCACCGACAGCAGGAACCCGGCCGCCGCCTTGATGGGCACCAGGAGGGAGCGGAACACCACGAGCAGAAGCACGAAGGCGAGGCCCACCACGACCGCGAGATAGGGGATCAGCGCGTCCTGCACCTTCTGGGCGACGTCGATGTTCACCGCGGTGGAGCCGGTGACCTCGAAGCTCGCATGGGTGGCGGACTCGAGTGCGGGCCGTTCGGCGCGGATGGTGCGCACCAGGTCCTTGGTCTTCTCGTCGGTGGGGGCGGTGGACGGCGTGGCGGAGAAGACCGCGGTGTCGCCCGCGGCGTTGAACCGGGCCGGGGAGACGGAGACGACACCCTTGGTGGCGCCGATCCTGTCGGTGATCCTGTGTACGGCGCCCTTCGCGTCGGCGGTGCCCTTGGCGTCGACGACGATGGTCAGCGGTCCGTTGAAGCCGGGGCCGAAGCCCTCGGCGAGCGCGTCGTAGGCGCGGCGCTCCGTGGTCGAGGTGGACTTGGCCTCGTCCCCGGGCATGCCCAGCTGGAGGCCCGTCACCGGGAGCGCGATCGCGCCGAGCCCGGCCACGGCGGCCAGCAGTACGGGCAGGGGGCGGCGCAGTACGAACCGGGCCCAGCGGCTGCCCCCGTTGTGCTCGCCGCCCTCCTTGGCCTTCGCGCGCTTGGCCTTCGCGTCCTTGTTCTTCCCGTCCTTGTTCTTCGCGTCCCGCCGGGCGGAGCGCGACAGCACGGCCCGCGGGAGGAAGGCGAGCAGCGCCGGCACCAGGGTCAGCGCGATGACGACGGCGATCGCGACCGCGCCCGCGGCGGCCAGGCCCATCTTGGTCAGCATCGGGATGCCGACCACCGACAGCCCGGCCAGCGCGATCACGACGGTGAGCCCGGCGAAGACCACCGCCGACCCGGCCGTGCCCGCGGCCAGCCCGGCCGCCTCCTCGGGCTCGTGTCCCCGGGCCCGCTCCTCGCGGTAGCGCGAGACCACGAACATGGCGTAGTCGATGCCGACCGCGATCCCCAGCATCGAGGCGAGCGTGCCGGTGGTGCCGGACAGGCCGAAGGTGCTGGCCAGCGCCATGATCGAGGCCATGGAGACGCCGACGCCGACGATCGCGGTCAGCAGCGGGAGCCCCGCGGCGGCCAGCGAGCCGAAGGTGATCAGCAGCACGGCCGCGGCGATGACGATGCCGATGCCCTCGGCGGCCCCGCCCGCCGCGGGCTGGGTCGCCAGCGCGTTGCCGCCGACCTCGACGGTCAGCCCCGCGTCCCGGGCCTGCTGGACGGCGTCCTCCAAGGTCTTCTTGGCGGCGTCGGTGAGGTCGTCGGCCGCAACCTTGTAGGTGACGGTCGCGTATGCCGTCCCCGCGTCCTTGCTGACGGCCCGCGCCTGGAAGGGGTCCACCGCGCCGGCGACCTGCGGACCGCCGGACACCTCGTGCACGACCTTCTCGACGGCCGCCCGGTTGTCGGCCGCGGTGACCTTCTCCCCGTGCGGGGCGACGAAGACGATCCGGGCGTTCGCCCCGTCGGCCTTGGCACCGGGGAAGCGCTGGTCCATCAGGTCGAACGCCTTCTGGGACTCGATGCCGGGCATCGAGTTCCCGGTGTCGGGGGCGGCCGGCGCCTTGACCGCGCCGAAGCCGACGGCCGCCAGCACGGCCACCCACAGCAGGGTCACCCACCAGCGTCGTCGGAAGGCCAGACGGCCCAGTCGATAGAGATAAGCAGCCACGGGACGGAGGTCTCCACATCTGAACTCGGGTACCTCTCCAGGCTCCCGGCGCGCGGCCCGCCCGTCGTCATGCGGCTGCCGACAATCGGGGGTACTGAGAACGCAGTACCGGCCGCCCGCCGGGTCGTTCCCGGGCATGACCCCCGTCGGCCCCGGCCTCAGCCGGTCAGCACCTCCGCGAGGGAGGCGACGGCGCCCACGGCCACCCCGTCCCCGGGGATGGCCACCCGCGGCCACGGCGAGCCGTCGGTTCCCAGATGTCCATGCGCCACAGCATTTAGAGGGAAGTTAGGTATGCCTCACCTAACTAAGTGGATGTTTCATGTTGTGCGGCTGCCGGGGAGTGGATGCACGCTGGGGAGTGGACACACGCGCGCAGGAGCGATTCCGGAGGTGAGCGTCATGCCACAGACCAGCGTGGGATGGCATGTCGAGTTGGAATTCGACGAGGACACCCGCCACACACGCGCCGCAGCCCTGGTCCGGCTCGCCGACGGGAGCGAGATCCGGGGCCACGGGGCCGCGAGCCGGGCCCCCGCCGACTCCAACCAGCCGCGGGTCGGCGAGGAGATCGCGGGCGCCAGGGCGCTCAACGAGCTGGCGACGAAGTTGCTGGAGAAGGCGCACGGCGAGATCGACGCGGTGTCCGGCCGTACGTCGCACCCACTGCATATGGACCGCTGAGGCGGATCCCCGATCCGCTGAGCGCGGCGCCGTCCGTCACTCGCCCTCGGGCATCGGCAGCAGCAGGGTGAAGGTGGTCGGCGACGCCCGTACGAGTGTGAGCCGGCCCCCGGCCGCCCGCGCCATGTCGCGCGCCAGGGGCAGGCCGATGCCGCTGCCGGAGCGTGAGGTGGTGGTGCCCCGCGCGAAGAC
>NZ_JBIRPV010000011.1:0-290495 GCF_044332865.1 Streptomyces sp. NPDC021225
CGCTCTTCGCCCGGTTCGCGTCCCGCCAGGACGACTCCCCGCAGATGAAGATGATCGCCGCACTGCGCAACCAGTTCGGCGGCCACGCGGTCGAGAACAAGAAGTAACCAGCCCCCGCAAGGGAGCCGCCGGGGGAGGTCGGCACCGCCACCATGCATGTCACGCATCTGTCACTCGCCGACTTCCGCTCGTACGCCCGGGCCGAGGTCCCCCTGGGGCCGGGCGTCACGGCTTTCGTAGGGCCCAACGGCCAGGGCAAGACCAACCTCGTCGAGGCCGTCGGCTATGTGGCCACGCTCGGCAGCCACCGCGTCTCCTCCGACGCCCCGCTGGTGCGGATGGGCGCGGACCGGGCGATCGTGCGGGCCGCGATCGTCGAGGGAGAGCGGCAGCAGCTGGTCGAGCTGGAGCTGAACCCCGGCAAGGCCAACCGGGCCAGAATCAATAGATCCTCCCAGGTCAGACCGCGTGATGTGCTCGGCATTCTGCGTACGGTCCTGTTCGCGCCCGAGGATCTGGCCCTGGTCAAGGGGGATCCCGGCGAGCGCCGTCGCTTCCTGGACGAGCTGGTCACCGCCCGTTCGCCGCGCATGGCGGGGGTCCGCGCCGACTACGACCGGGTTCTCAAGCAGCGCAACACCCTGCTCAAGACCGCCGCGCTGGCCCGGCGCCACGGCGGCCGCGGCTCCGGCGGGGATGCGGCGCTGTCCACTCTGGACGTATGGGACCAGCATCTGGCGCGGGCCGGTGCCGAGCTGCTCGCCCAGCGCCTCGATCTGATCGCCGCGCTTCAGCCGCTGGCCGACAAGGCGTACGAGCAACTGGCCCCGGGGGGAGGCCCGGTGGGGTTCGACTACCGCAGCTCCGTCGGTGACGGCCTGGCGGCCTCGGGCACCCGCGAGGAGCTGTACGAGCAGCTCTCGGCCGCGCTCACCGCCGCCCGTAAGCAGGAGATCGAGCGCGGGGTGACGCTGGTCGGCCCGCACCGCGACGATCTGATCCTCCGGCTGGGCGAGCTTCCGGCGAAGGGCTATGCGAGCCACGGCGAGTCCTGGTCGTATGCGCTGGCCCTGCGCCTGGCCTCGTACGACCTGCTGCGCGCGGATGTCACGTGGGGGGCCGGCGGGCCATCCGCCGAGGGCGGAGGCGCCGGGGCGGGCCGGCGGGCGGGCGAGCCGGTGCTGGTGCTCGACGACGTCTTCGCGGAGCTCGACGAGCGGCGCCGGGAGCGGCTGGCCGAGCTGGTGGCTCCCGGGGAGCAGGTGCTGGTCACGGCGGCAGTGGAGGACGACGTCCCCGGTGTGCTGGCGGGCGCCCGCTATGCGGTGTCCGAAGGGGAGGTGCGGCCCCTGTGACCGAGCAGTCCGGGCCCCCGCCCACCCCGCCGGAGCCCTCGGGGGTCGACCTGGCGCGGGTGGCGCTGCGCGCCGCCAAAGAGCAGGCGCGCGCCCGTGGTGCGGCGGCGCAGCAGAAGAAGCAGGCGCGCCGAGGGGGCTTGCGCTCCGGCGCGCGCGCGGACGGGCGCGATCCGCTGCCGCTCGGCGCCGCGATCAGCCGGCTGATCACCGAGCGGGGCTGGGAGACCCCGGCCGCCGTCGGCGGGGTGATGGGCCGCTGGCCCCAGATGGTGGGGCCTGAGGTGGCGCAGCACTGTGAGCCGCTGCGGTACGACGAGGACGCGCGGGTGCTGACGGTGCGGTGCGACTCGACGGCGTGGGCGACCCAGCTGCGGCTGCTGGCCCCGCAGCTGGTGGCCCGGCTCAACGCGGATCTGGGCCAGGGCACGGTGAAGCTGATCAAGGTCTTGGGCCCGGGCGGCCCGGCCCGGCGTTACGGATCGCTGCGCGCCCCCGGCAGTACGGGCCCCGGGGACACCTACGGCTGACCTGGCGGTCTGTGTGCTCCTGTGCGCCCCCCGCGGGGCCGGGTGCGGGGGCGGTGCGGGTCGGCTGTGCAGGGGGTGGCCGCTGGGGCGTCTGTCATGGTTGCCGGTGGTTGACGTCCCGAAGCGCTGAGTGGCGGTGTGAGCCTCTTGGACCCCGTCCCCAGATATGGGGAGTCGGTGGTGACCGGTTCAGGGCGGCACATGCGGACTCAGGCACCGGCAAGCCCCCATTCTTGTCGGCGCTACCGGTAGACTGGGCGCGTACACCGTCGCCGCTTGCGCACCGAGCGCTTGCGGAAACATGTTGAACGACGCAGCCGCTCCTGCCTGCCCCGGAGACGGCTCGTGCTGTGCCAGAAAGGGCGCTTCGTGGCCGATTCCGGCAACCCCAACGAGAACATCCCGTCCGAGATCCCGTCCAAGGGCGGCGATGAGGCTCTGGCCTCGCCGTCTTACGACGCCAGTGCGATCACCGTCCTGGAGGGCCTGGACGCGGTCCGCAAGCGACCCGGTATGTACATCGGTTCCACCGGTGAGCGCGGCCTCCACCACCTCGTCCAAGAGGTGGTGGACAACTCCGTGGACGAGGCCCTGGCCGGTCACGCGGACAGCATCGAGGTGACGATCCTGCCCGATGGCGGGGTCCGCGTGGTCGACAACGGCCGCGGTATCCCGGTCGACCTCCACCCGGTGGAGAAGAAGCCGGCCGTCGAGGTCGTGATGACCGTGCTGCACGCGGGCGGCAAGTTCGGCGGCGGCGGCTATGCCGTCTCCGGCGGTCTGCACGGCGTCGGCGTCTCCGTGGTCAACGCGCTGTCGACGAAGGTGTCGGTCGAGGTCAAGCGGGACGGCTTCCGCTGGACCCAGGACTACAAGCTTGGTGTCCCCACCGCGCCGCTGGCCAAGAACGAGCCGGTCGCGGAGACCGGCACGACGGTCACCTTCTGGGCCGACCCGGATGTCTTCGAGACGACCGAGTACTCCTTCGAGACGCTGTCGCGGCGCTTCCAGGAGATGGCGTTCCTGAACAAGGGCCTGACCATCTCGCTGAAGGACGAGCGCGCGGCCCATGTGGACGAGGAGGGCAAGCCGCTCTCCGTGAAGTACTGCTACGAGGGCGGCATCGTCGACTTCGTGAAGTACCTGAACTCCCGCAAGGGGGAGCTGGTCCACCCCACGGTCGTCGGCTTCGAGGCCGAGGACAAGGAGCGGATGCTCTCGGTCGAGATCGCGATGCAGTGGAACACCCAGTACAGCGAGGGTGTCTACAGCTTCGCGAACACCATCCACACCCATGAGGGCGGTACCCACGAGGAGGGCTTCCGCGCCGCGCTGACGTACTTGATCAACAAGTACGCGCGGGACAAGAAGCTGCTCCGGGAAAAGGATGACAATCTCACTGGTGAGGACATCCGTGAGGGTCTGACCGCGATCATCTCGGTCAAGCTCGGCGAGCCGCAGTTCGAGGGCCAGACGAAGACGAAGCTGGGCAACACGGAGGCGAAGACCTTCGTCCAGAAGATCGTCCACGAGCATCTGGCCGACTGGCTGGACCGCAACCCCAACGAGGCATCGGACATCGTCCGCAAGTCGATCCAGGCGGCCACGGCCCGGGTCGCGGCCCGCAAGGCCCGCGATCTGACCCGCCGCAAGGGGCTGCTGGAGACCGCGTCACTGCCGGGCAAGCTGGCGGACTGCCAGTCCAACGACCCGTCCAAGTGCGAGATCTTCATCGTCGAGGGTGACTCCGCCGGCGGCTCGGCCAAGGCCGGCCGCAACCCGCAGTACCAGGCGATCCTGCCCATCCGAGGCAAGATCCTCAACGTCGAGAAGGCGCGGGTCGACAAGATCCTCCAGAACAACGAGGTCCAGGCGCTGATCTCGGCGTTCGGTACCGGTGTGCACGAGGACTTCGACATCAGCAAGCTCCGCTATCACAAGATCATTCTGATGGCGGACGCCGATGTCGACGGCCAGCACATCAACACCCTGCTGCTCACCTTCCTCTTCCGCTTCATGCGTCCGCTGGTCGAGGCGGGCCATGTCTTCCTGTCCCGCCCGCCCCTCTACAAGATCAAGTGGGGCCGGGACGACTTCGAGTACGCGTACTCGGACCGCGAGCGGGACGCGCTGATCCAGGCCGGCCGCGAGCAGGGCAAGCGCATCAAGGAGGACTCGGTCCAGCGCTTCAAGGGGCTGGGCGAGATGAACGCCGAGGAGCTGCGCGTGACCACCATGGACGTCGATCACCGCGTCCTGGGCCAGGTCACCCTGGATGACGCGGCGCAGGCCGACGACCTGTTCTCGGTCCTGATGGGCGAGGACGTCGAGGCCCGGCGCTCGTTCATCCAGCGCAACGCCAAGGACGTCCGCTTCCTCGATATCTGAGTCGGCCCCGAGCAGCCGCAGACGACAGAAGGACTTGACCAGCAATGGCCGACGAGAACACCCCGAACACGCCTGAAGACACCGCCCAGGGGGCTGCCGCGACGCTCCGCGTCGAGCCGGTGGGCCTCGAGACGGAGATGCAGCGCTCGTATCTCGACTACGCGATGAGCGTGATCGTGAGCCGTGCGCTGCCCGACGTCCGGGACGGCCTCAAGCCGGTGCACCGGCGTGTGCTGTACGCGATGTACGACGGCGGGTACCGCCCCGAGAAGGGCTTCTACAAGTGCGCCCGCGTCGTCGGCGACGTCATGGGCACGTACCACCCCCACGGCGACTCGTCCATCTACGACGCCCTGGTGCGGCTGGCCCAGCCGTGGTCCATGCGGATGCCGCTGGTCGACTCCAACGGCAACTTCGGCTCCCCGGGCAATGACCCGGCCGCGGCCATGCGCTACACCGAGTGCAAGATGGCCCCGCTGTCCATGGAGATGCTCCGGGACATCGACGAGGACACCGTCGACCTCCAGGACAACTACGACGGGCGCAACCAGGAGCCGACGGTCCTGCCGGCCCGCTTCCCGAACCTGCTGATCAACGGCTCGGCGGGGATCGCGGTCGGCATGGCCACCAACATCCCGCCGCACAACCTCCGCGAGGTGGCCGAGGGTGCCCAGTGGTTCCTGGCCAACCCCGAGGCCACGCCGGAGGAACTGCTCGACGCCCTGATCGACCGGATCAAGGGCCCGGACTTCCCCACCGGCGCCCTGGTCGTCGGCCGCAAGGGCATCGAGGAGGCGTACCGCACCGGCCGCGGCTCGATCACGATGCGCGCGGTCGTGGAGGTCGAGGAGATCCAGGGCCGCCAGTGCCTGGTGGTCACCGAGCTGCCGTACCAGGTCAACCCGGACAACCTGGCGCAGAAGATCGCCGACCTGGTGAAGGAAGCCAGGATCGGCGGCATCGCGGACGTCCGCGACGAGACGTCCTCGCGGACCGGCCAGCGCCTGGTCATCGTGTTGAAGCGGGACGCGGTCGCCAAGGTCGTCCTCAACAACCTGTACAAGCACACCGATCTCCAGACGAACTTCGGCGCGAACATGCTGGCGCTGGTCGACGGGGTGCCGCGCACCCTCTCGCTGGACGCCTTCATCCGCAACTGGGTCGCCCACCAGATCGAGGTCATCGTCCGCCGGACGCGCTTCAGGCTGCGCAAGGCGGAGGAGCGGGCCCACATCCTGCGCGGTCTGCTCAAGGCGCTGGACGCGATCGACGAGGTCATCGCGCTGATCCGGCGCAGTGACACGGTGGAGATCGCGCGTACGGGCCTGATGGACCTGCTGACGATCGACGAGATCCAGGCCAACGCGATCCTGGAGATGCAGCTGCGGCGGCTCGCCGCCCTGGAGCGTCAGAAGATCATCCAGGAGCACGACGAGCTTCAGGCCAAGATCAATGAGTACAACGCGATCCTGGCCTCGCCCGAGCGGCAGCGGCAGATCATCAGCGAGGAGCTGACCGCGATCGTCGAGAAGTACGGCGATGACCGGCGCTCCAAGCTGATCCCCTTCGACGGCGACATGTCCATCGAGGACCTGATCGCCGAGGAGGACATCGTCGTCACGATCACCCGCGGCGGCTATGTGAAGCGGACGAAGACCGAGGACTACCGCTCGCAGAAGCGCGGCGGCAAGGGCGTGCGCGGCACCAAGCTGAAGCAGGACGACATCGTCGACCACTTCTTCGTCTCGACCACCCACCACTGGCTGCTGTTCTTCACCAACAAGGGCCGGGTCTACCGGGCGAAGGCCTACGAGCTGCCGGACGCGGGCCGGGAGGCGCGCGGCCAGCACGTCGCGAACCTGCTGGCGTTCCAGCCGGACGAGCAGATCGCGCAGATCCTGGCGATCCGGGACTACGAGGCGGCGCCGTATCTGGTGCTGGCCACGAAGTCGGGGCTGGTGAAGAAGACCCCGCTCAAGGACTACGACTCGCCGCGGTCGGGTGGCGTGATCGCCATCAACCTCCGGGAGACGGAGGGCGGCCAGGAGGATGAGCTGATCGGGGCCGAGCTGGTTTCGGCCGAAGACGATCTGCTGCTGATCAGCAAGAAGGCACAGTCGATCAGGTTCACGGCCACGGACGAGTCGCTGCGGCCGATGGGGCGGGCGACCTCCGGCGTCAAGGGCATGAGCTTCCGCGAGGACGACGAGCTCCTCTCGATGAATGTCGTCCGTCCCGGTACGTTCGTGTTCACCGCCACCGACGGCGGGTACGCGAAGCGGACGAATGTTGACGAGTACCGCGTCCAGGGCCGTGGCGGCCTCGGCATCAAGGCCGCCAAGATCGTGGAGGACCGCGGTTCTCTGGTCGGGGCGCTGGTGGTCGAGGAGACTGATGAGATCCTTGCGATCACGCTCGGCGGTGGCGTAATCCGTACGCGGGTGAACGAGGTCAGGGAGACGGGCCGTGACACCATGGGCGTCCAACTGATCAACCTGGGCAAGCGCGATGCCGTCGTGGGCATCGCCCGGAACGCCGAGGCCGGTCGTGAGGCTGAAGAGGTCGAGGACGAGTCCGAGACCGTGAGTGAGGCAGCCGAGGGGGCCGCGTCCGAGGCGGCCGAGGGCACACCGCCCCCGGCCGACGAGACCGAGGAGTAAGTCGTGAGTGGAGCCACGGGTGCCGCGGGCGGCGGAGCGGGTGCCGGTCAGGGGCCGGTGCCGGGAGCCGCACCCGCCGGGGGCGTATCGTCCGCTTCGGCGGGCGCCCGTGGCCCCGCCACCGACTCCCATGGGGGAACAGTGACGGACATCAGGCAGCCGCAGCCGCCGTACGAGGGTTACTCGAGCAGCCCGCTGCCCGGCGAGCGGGGGCAGCAGCCGCCCGCGCAGCCGTACCACCCGCCGCAGGCGTACGCCCCGCCGGCCGCCGGCGCGGCGCACGCCGCCCGGGGCGGCACGGGGCAGCAGCCGACCGCGGTGCGCCGGCCGCGCTCCGAGTCGGGCGCCCGCCCGGCCCCGCGTACGCGCAAGGCGCGGCTGCGGGTCTCCAGGGCGGACCCGTGGTCGGTGATGAAGGTCAGCTTCCTGCTCGCGATCGCGCTGGGCATCTGCACCGTGGTCGCCGCGGCGGTGCTGTGGATGGTCATGGACGGAATGGGCGTCTTCAGCGCGGTGGGCGGGACGCTCAGCGAGGCCACGGAGTCCAAGAAGGGCACCGGCTTCGACCTGGAGTCGTTCCTGTCGCTGCCGCGGGTGCTGGTCTTCACCTCGGTCATCGCCGCGATCAACGTGGTGCTGGCGACGGCGCTGGCCACCCTGGGAGCCTTCATCTACAACCTGTCGGCGAGCTTCGTCGGCGGGGTGGAGGTCACGCTCGCCGAGGACGAGTAGCGGCCGTCCGTAACCGATTTTGGGACAGGGCTGGTCGTGCGCTAATCTTTCGGTGCAGCGCGGGGCTATAGCTCAGACGGTTAGAGCGCTTCCCTGATAAGGAAGAGGCCACAGGTTCAAGTCCTGTTAGCCCCACCGGCGAGATCAGCCCGGACGGAGATCTTCTCTCCGCCCGGGCTGATTCCGTAGAGGCGCCCCGGTAGTTGATGAAACGGTCCTCGGTCGACCAATGCCGGGCATAGGTCACCGAACGGTATCGGCCGGTGTGTATCATCGGGCGCCAGAGGTCCCCTACGTCAAGGAAAGAGACGAGGTAGCGCGGTGAAGAAGCTTCTCCTGGTCGCACTGGCCGCCATCGGCGGGCTCCTCGTGTACCGCCAGATCCAGGCGGATCGCGCCGAGCAGGATCTGTGGACGGAGGCGACCGACTCCGTGCCCGCAGGTTCGGGTGTGTGAGACCAACAGCTCTGTACAGGGCCTCGACCGCTGGAGCGGTCGGGGCCCTGTCGGCTTTACTGGCGGCCGTCGCGGAAAACGCGGCGATCCGGACCCTGTATTCACTCTTGCAAATGAATGGCTTGCATAAGCAAAGTTGAACGGGCCGTGCGGCCGGGACGACGAGGAGTGACCCCCGATGGATGACCGCAGCAAGGTCAGGACCGGCCTCGCCGCGGTGGCGGCGCTGTGCGTGGTGGCCACGGTGCCCGGGCCGGTCGGCCCGGCCTGGGCCGCGCCCGCGGACGGGGCCGGCGAGGCCCGGCCGTACCGGACCGCGGGGACCTCGGTCCAGGGCACCGGCGAAGCCGAGGGAGCCCCGCTGCTGAAGCCGGGGCGCGGCTACGTCGACAGCATCGCCGGAGGTGAGAAGCGTCACTACAGCGTCCAGTTGGACGCCACCTCCGGCGCGTATGTCTCGGCCGTCGCGGCGCCCCGGCCGGGGGCGGGCGTGGCCTCGTACCGCGACGGGCTCAAGGTGACGCTGGAGAGCCCCGACGGCACCATCTGCGGCAACTCCGACCGGAAGATCGAGGCGACCGGCGTGGCCTATCCGCTCGCCGACTACGCCGCGCGGCAGGTCGCCCCGGGCTCCGTGGCCTCCTGCCGGAAGGCGGGCCGGTATCTCGTCACGGTGGCACGCCCGGCCGGCTCCCAGGACCCCGCCCGCTGGCCGCTGGAGCTCCGGCTGATGGTGGAGCCGCCGGTGAAGGGCGGGGACAAGGAGCAGGCTCCTGAGGGCAGTTGGCGCACCACGCCGCCGGATCCGCCCACGGGCAAGGCCCGGTGGCGGACGGGCGGCACGGCGTTCAACGACGCGCGTCCGCTGTCCACAGGGGTGTGGGCGGACCAGATCAGGCCGGGCGAGACCCACTTCTACCGGGTTCCGGTCGACTGGGGACAGCGGCTCGACGCCACCGCCGAACTGTCCGCCGCGAAGACGGGAGGGACGGCCGGTGTGAACGACGCACTGGGGCTCAGGGTCTTCAACCCGGCGCGCGGCCTGACGAAGAAGAGCTCTTTCGTCGCCTACGAGGGCCAGGAGGCGCGGACGGAGGTGAGCACCATCCCCGTGGCGTACGGCAACCGCACCGCGCGCGCGGAGTATTCGGTGCGCACCACGAGCTTCGCCGGGTGGTACTACCTGGCGGTCACCGTGAGCCCGGACGTGGCGCGGTTCTTCGATGACGTCGTGCCGCTCACCCTGCGGGTGCGGGTCTCGGGCACCCCGAAGCCCGGTCCGACGTACGACGGGGACGCGGTCCGGGCGGGCTTCGGCCTCACGGATGCCGACCGGCGGGAGGCCGCGCAGGGGCCGCAGACCACGGACGACGCCACGGGGGTGCGCGCCGGGACGGACAACGGCCGGCTGCGGATGGTGGGCTATGTGAGCTACGCCGTGGGCGGGCTGCTGCTGCTCGGGCTCGGAGGGTGGACGCTGGCGGCCCGGCGGCGCGCCCCGGCGGCCGTGGCCGCGGCGCCGGGGCCGGGCAGGCACCGGCGGTACGGGCCGCCGTCGTCCTGGTAGTCCGGCTCGGCCGTGCGGTGCCCGGTCGGCCGGGGGCCGGTCAGCCCGCGGCCAGTAACGCCCAGGTGCCGACCGCGAAGCACAGCGCCGCGGCGACCAGGATCGCGATCACTGCCTTGCGGGGCGGTCCGGGGCGGCGGTGGGCGGTGGCGGAGGGAACCTGCGGCTGCGGAGCGGTGTATGGACGAGTGGAAGGGAATTCGTGCCGGGCCGCCGGAGCGGGAGCGGTGGCCGGAGTGGGAGTGGGGGTGGGCGCATGCGTGGGCGGGAGGCCCGGCCGGCGCGGATCGAGCGGGGACCGCGGCGGCTGTGGAGGGCGTGCGGGCGCCGGATGAGGGGTTGGATGAGGGGTTGGATGAGGGGTCGGCGGCTGCGGGACCCCGGAGTACGGGGTGTGGGGGGCGTAGGGGGCTTGGGGCCGTGGTGGTGGCGGCAGCGGGGTGTGCGGCTCGGGCACCCGCGGCTGGGGTGCCGACGGCGGCTGTGGGGTCGGGTGCGGGGCCGACTGTGGCGTGATCCCCGTGTGCGGCGTCTGGGGCTGTGGCGGGGGCAGTTGGAAGCTGCCGGTGTCCGACATCGACGGCCGCGAGACGGACGGCCGCGAGACGGACGGCTGGGGGTCGGACGGCGGGGGTGTCACGGGCCCCTGGGGAGCCGGTGGCCGGGGCGTCGGGCCGGTGCCCGCACCGTCCGCGTCCCTGGCTGTCCCCCGGTCGGTTTCCGTGCCGGTCTTCGTAGCCGAGGCTGCCCGCCCGGCCGGGCGGGTGGGGCCGTCGGACCCGAACCCCTCGGGGAGCGGCCCGAGATGGTCGAAGACCTCGATGACGTCGTCGTCGAGGGTGGGTTCCGGCAGCATCTCGGTGGCCGTGAGAAGCGCCTTGCGCGCCCCTGTGGCCGTGCGGAAGCGGTCCTCGGGATCGGGCTGGAGCAGATTCGCTATCACCTGCCACAGCGGCTCGGGCACCCCTTCGGGCGCGTTGGGCACGCCCTGCTCGAACACCTTGATCAGGGCGTCCGCGTCCGGCTTGTGCCCGCTGAGCAGATACAGCGCCACCAGCCCGACCGCGAAGAGGTCGGCCGGGAAATCCGGCTCCTCGCCCATCATCTGCTCGGGCGCGAAGTAACCGGGCGTCCCCATGACGAAGTTGGCCTCGGTGAGCCGGGGTTCCCCCTTCGTCAGCGCGATGCCGAAGTCGGACAGCCGCAGATGCGGCCGACCGGTCCCGGTGGCCTCCAGCAGGATGTTCGCGGGCTTGATGTCGCGGTGCACCACGCCTTCCGCGTGCACCGCCGCAAGGCCGGAGAGCAACTGGTCCACCAGCGTGCACACATAGCGCGGCGGCAGCGGGCCGTAGTCACCGATGAGGTGCGCCAGCGAGCCGCCGCCCACCAGGTCCATGGTGAACAGCACTTTGTCGTCGTCCGCCGCCCAGCTGGCCGGTGCCAGCACATAGGGGTGGTCGATGCGCAGCGCCTGTTCCCGGACGAATCGCAACAGGGTGTGCGCATCGCGCTGCTGCAACACCTTCGCCGCGACATACCGACGGCGCCTGTGGTCCCAGACGCGCCACACGGCGCCCACGCCACCGCGCCCGATCGGGTCGACCAGCTCGTACCGGCCCGCGAAGACTTCACCCATCGCGCGGCCCCCGCCCACTCATCGGCTCGTCAGCAGTCCGTCAGCCCATCAGTTCTGGTGCGCCTCGTAGTGGGCGACCGCCTCGGCGGTCCGCCCTGCGCCGTACACCCGGAGAAACTCTGCCAGCTCCGGGTGCGTGGGGGCGAGGGTGTCGGCGGCGTCGATGATGTCGCCCGCGGCGGAGACCGAGCGCAGCAGCGACTGGATCTCGCGGACCACGCGCCGCACGGTCGGGGCGCCGGTGCTCGCCGTGGTCTGGGTGGTGTTCAGGACGGAGCCTCCCGCGGACTTCTTGATCTCTTCCATGCGCTCGGCGGCCTCCGCGGCGCTGACCCGGCCGTCCGCGGCCTGGCTCGACAGCTCTTGCAGGGCCTGTACCCGCTGGACGACGGCCGGGTTGCCGATCTTCGCGCGCTGGCCGCTCATCAGCTGCGAGAGCATCGGCGCGGACAGACCGAGGACGGCGGCGAGGCGGGCCTGGTTGAGGCCGAGGTCGTCGATGAGACGGCGGAAGAGCGCCCCCAGCGGTTCCCCGTACCAGCTGCGTTGCAGCTCCCGTGCGCGGGCGGTGGCATCCTGCTGTGCTGCGTCCATTCGCTCTCCCCTTCGCTTCGCGGCAGCGAATCTTGCGTGGCATCCTACGGAGGGCGGTACGCGCGAGCGATACCCGGTCGGGAAAGGCGGTCACGACCAGGTATCCTGATCGGCGACGGGGCCTTAGCTCAGTTGGTAGAGCGCCGTCTTTGCATGGCGGATGTCAGGAGTTCGACTCTCCTAGGCTCCACTTTCGTCACCGGCCAGGACACCGATGTGTGTCCTGGCCGGTTTGTCGTGCCGCCATCGCCGCGTACGGTCCCTCGGCCTGATTCCGCTCGGCCGGGTTCCTCGGCGCGCTCCAGGGCTGCCGTTCCGGGGCATTGTCCTCCCGCATGTTGCCCGATGTTGCCGCTCTCGCGGTTGTCGCGTGCAACACCACGTCGATCCCCCACGCTGGCCTCAACTCGGGCAAGCGGTCCGGGAGTCGTCTGGTCGGCGCGATCAGCCGTGCAGGGAGACAAGATGCGTGAGCTGCGGCCATTGGGTGATGGTCTGAGCGAGGAATGCCGGGAATTCGCCCTGGCACTGCGGAACCTGTTCAAGGGGCTGGATGTCTCGGTGCGCAGATACGCCGCGCGCAGGCACCGCGATCCGGGCACGCTCTCGCGCTATCTGAGCGGGATGCGCATCCCGCCGTGGGAGTTCGTCCAGGACCTGTTCACCGATCTCGCCGAGCGGCGGGGCGCCGCGGCGACCCCGGCCGCCATCGAGCTGGTGCGGGAGCTGCACCGGGCCGCGGTGCACACGAGCGGGTCGCCCGGCCACGCGATGGAGATCCTCCAGCATCAGCTGGCGGACGCCGACCGGGAGGCCCGGGCGTCCAGCGTGAAGGAGGACGTGCTCGGTGAGGCTCTGCTGGACCGCCAGCACCGCATCGCCGATCTCGAGGTGCGGCTGAGCCAGCTGGAGTCGGAGTGGGCGGCCGAGCGGATGCGGGCGGACACGCTGGAGCTGGGCCTTCCCGATCACGCGGAGCTGATCAAGGAGCGGGACATGCTCCGGCGCGAGGTGAAGCGCCTCGCCGAGGAGCTGGAGGATGTGCGGCTGCGCGGCATGCTGGCGGAGGACCGCTGCCAGATGCTGGAGCGGCAGCTGGCCATGGTGGAGTCCCAGCGCCCCGCGGCGGCCCCGGGGCCGGAGGAGGTGCCGGACGCCCCCGCGGGGCCCGCGATGGCCAAGCCCTGCTCGGGGCTCCGTCCGAAGATCCTCGTGGTCGACGACCAGCACAACAACCTGCTGGCCATGGAGGCCGTGCTGGCCACACTGGACCAGGAGCTGGTGACCGCGGCCTCGGGGCAGGAGGCCCTCAAGGCGCTGCTCGACCACGACGACTTCGCGGTGATCCTGCTGGATGTGCAGATGCCGGAGATGGACGGCTATGAGACCGCGGCCCATATCCAGCGGCGGTCCCGTAACCGGGACATCCCGATCATCTTCCTGACCGCGATGGGTGCCGATCCGGAGCACTCCTCCCGGGGATACGCGGCCGGGGCGGTGGACTACATCGCCAAGCCGTTCGATCCCTGGGCGCTGCGCGCCAAGGTCTCCGTCTTCACGGAGATCTTTCTGGAGAGGCGCCGGTACAGCGAGCGCGCCGCCGCCCACTGACCGGCCCGGTTCAGCGCTCCTTCTTCTCGTCCGCCTGCTTGGCCTGCGCCTCGGGGTCGAGCGCGGACTGGTCGCTGCCGTCCACCGACGTCAGCGGCTCGCGCCCGCCCACCTCGGTCGCCGCCGGGGGCTCGACCAGCCAGTCGGGGTTGGCCTGCCTGTTCCACCACTTCCACGCGGCGAGGGCAACGGCGCCCACGAGGCCGACGAAGATCGCGCGCTTGGCGATGCGGCCGGTGCGTGCCCTGCGGCGGTGCCGCCTGGCGAGCCTGTTGATGTCGGCCGCGGTCACGTTCCCGTGCAGGGCGGCGAGGGCCGCGGCGCTCCGGATGAGGGCCTCCTCGCGCATCGGCCCGGCGGCGGTGCGCACCCCGGCGATCGCGAGCTGGACGCGCGGCGCGGTGTACCGGGCGGCCCGGCGCGCCGCCCTGCGGGTGCGGGCGGTGGCGCGGGTGGCGGCGGCGTCGACCCCTCGGGGCAGGGTGCCGCGGGCCTGGGTCAGCCGCGGTGCGATGTGCACGTGGTACTGGACGCCGGCGGTGTGGCGGGCGTGGTGTGCGGCGTGCGTAACCTTCGGCGCCAGCTGTACGCGGGCCGTGTGCGCGTAGCGCGCGGCGGTGCCCTTGGCCGTGCCGGCGTAGGGTGCCACCGCCTCCGCGGCGTGCAGGAAGCTGCCCTTGGCGGTGCCGGTCGCGGCTCGCACGCTGTCCATGCGGGTCACGGGATCCTCCTCCTCGGTGGCGGTGCTGTCGGTCGTGAGGCGTTCTGTCCTTAAAGTGTTTTATATGGTGTTCTGGTCATTATGAAGATCATGCCGGTTCGCGGGGCGCCGGGCACGCGTGGTCGGGCATCCGGGGCACACGGGCGACCCGGGCACGTGCGGCTTCCCGTCCGGGGCAGGTACGGGTTCCCGCCCGAGGCGGCATGAATCGTGTGCGCCGCGCGCGGCTTCGGCGGGTACGCGTCCGTCCGGCGTCCGTGCGAGGATCGGGGGACCGCAGTGAAACCTATGGAAGGTAGATCGTGGCTGAGCAGCTCTACGCCACCCTGAAGACGAACAATGGCGACATCGTGGTCCGGCTGCTGCCGAACCACGCCCCGAAGACGGTCAAGAACTTCGTGGAGCTCGCCGAGGGCACCCGTGAGTGGACCCACCCGGCGACCGGTAAGCGGGCCAAGGAGAAGCTGTACGACGGCACCGTCTTCCACCGCGTGATCAGCGGCTTCATGATCCAGGGCGGTGACCCGCTGGGGAACGGCACCGGTGGCCCCGGCTATGAGTTCGGCGACGAGTTCCACCCTGACCTGTCGTTCAACAAGCCGTACCTGCTGGCGATGGCCAACGCCGGCCCGGGCACCAACGGCTCGCAGTTCTTCATCACCGTCGCGCCCACCACGTGGCTGACCGGCAAGCACACCATCTTCGGCGAGGTGGTCGACGAGGCGAGCCAGAAGGTCGTGGACGCGATCGTGGGCACCTCGACCAACCCGCGGACCGACCGGCCGCTCAACGACGTCGTCATCGAGTCGGTCGTCGTGGAGACCCGCGAGGGCTGACCTCGTACGGGTCCGTTCCGGGCCGCACAGGACCCGGTGACGGGAACTTCGCGCCCCGCCTGTCCGTCTTGACGGCAGGCAGGCGGGCGCGTGGGCCCGGTGCGAGCATGGAGTGCAGGGCAAGGGGAGACGATGGAGGACCAGGCGGTCTGCTGCTATCGGCACCCGCAGCGGGAGACCGGCATAAGCTGTGTCCGCTGTGAGCGGCCGATCTGCCCGGAGTGCATGATCAGCGCCTCGGTCGGTTTCCAGTGCCCGGAGTGTGTGCGCGGCGGTGGACAGGGCTCCTCCGCCGGCCCCGCTCCGGCGGGGCACGCGGTGCGGGATGCCAGGCCGCGCACGATAGCGGGCGGCGCCCTCACCTCCGATCCGCGGCTGCTCACCAAGATCCTCATCGGGATCAACCTCGCCGTGTGGTTCATGGCGCTCGCGGTCGGCGACCACTTCGTCAACGCCCTCGATCTGGTGGGCCGGGCGTACGACCCGGGCACCAACAGCCTGGTGGGCGTCGCCGAGGGTCAGTGGTACCGGCTGCTCACCTCGGTCTTCCTGCACCAGCAGCCCATCCACATCGCCTTCAACATGCTGTCGCTGTGGTGGCTCGGCGGGCCGCTGGAGGCGGCGCTCGGCCGGGCCCGCTATCTCACGGTGTATCTGCTGGCCGGACTGGGCGGCAGCGCGCTGTCATATCTGCTCGCGGCGCAGAACCAGCCCTCGCTGGGCGCCTCCGGTGCGATCTTCGGTCTGCTGGGTGCGACGGCGGTCCTGATGCGCCGCCTCCGGTACGACATGCGGCCGGTCATCGCGCTGCTCGTGCTGAATCTGCTCTTCACCTTCACCTGGGCCAACATCTCCTGGCAGGCCCATGTGGGCGGGCTGGTGGTCGGCACGGTGGTGGCGTACGGGATGGTGCACGCGCCGCGCGAGAAGCGCGCGCTGGTGCAGCAGGGCACCTGTGTTCTGGCGCTGCTCGTGATCGTCGCGATGGTGTGGGTGCGCACGATGGAGCTGACCGGCTGACCGGCTGACCGGCTGACCGGCTGACCGGCTGACCGGCTGACCGGTCCGCTGGCGGGCCGGCCTGCCGGTGCACGGGCCGGTGTACGGGTTGGCCTCCGGGATATCCACAGCGCAGTTGTCCACAGCGGGCGGCCGATCTTGTGCAAGCTGTGGAGAACATCAGTGCGGGTCCGCACTCATCTGCGTTTGCGCAGGCAGAGGCCGGTGTCAACGATCGAACGGAAGTGCTCGGCCGATCACACCGGCGTCAATGCGGCGGAAGTTATCCACAGATCTTCTGAGTTTTCCCCGGCTGTGGATAACTCTGTGGACGACCAGGGTGCGGAGGATCGGAGAGCCGATCCTACTTCCACTGAGTGGAGACCACGAACCCGGCGGCGATGAAGCCGAAGCCGACCACGATGTTCCAGTTGCCCAGGGATTCGACAGGCATGTCCCCGGTGGTCACATAGAACATCACGATCCAGGCGAGGCCGATGAGGAACATCGCCAGCATCAGCGGAGCCACCCAGCGGCGGCCGCTGTTCAGACTGATGCTAGTGGCCTGCTTCGCCGGCGGCGGCGTGAAGTCGTCCTTCTTGCGGATCCGTGACTTCGGCACGAGGAACTCTCCTGTCGATGCGCTGCGTAACCGCGCGGATTGGTACGGACGGCGCCGGGTCGGGACCGGCCGGGGGACCACGCCCTTCCCTTGTGGGCGTCAGTTAGCGTAGTCCTTCCGCGGCGTCGTAAGGAGTAAGGGTACGTTGAGCAATTCCGCCGGCACCCCCACCCCGGGCCCCCGCCGCCCCGCCTTCCGCCCCGTCCGTCTGCTGACCGCCGCGGTCTTCGCGCTCGCCGGACTGATCTTCTGGACCAGCTTCAACACCGCCCAAGGCACCAATCTCCGCAGCGACGAGTCCATGCTGCGGCTGTCCGACCTCATCCAGGAGCGCAGCCGCAAGAACGCCCAGCTCGACGACGGCGCCGCCCAGCTGCGCTCGCGGGTCGACGCCCTCGCCCGCCGCGACAACGGCGCCACCGACGCCGAGCGCCGCGAGCTCGCGGCGCTGGAGCGGGCCGCGGGCACCGAGAAGCTCACCGGAACGGGGCTCTCCGTCACCCTCACCGACGCCCCGCCGAACGCCACGGCGAAGATCCCCGGAGTGCCCGAGCCGCAGCCCAACGACCTCGTCATCCACCAGCAGGACCTCCAGGCCGTGGTCAACGCGCTGTGGCAGGGCGGCGCCCGGGGGATCAAGGTCATGGACCAGCGGCTGATCTCGACCAGCGCGGTGCGCTGCGTCGGCAACACCCTGATCCTCCAGGGCCGGGTCTACTCGCCGCCGTACACGATCACCGCCGTCGGCGACCGGGGCAAGCTGCGCGCCGCCCTGACCGCCTCCCCCGCCATCCAGAACTACCGCAGCTACGTCGAGGCGTACGGGCTCGGCTGGAAAGTCGCCCAGCACGACCGCGTGACTCTGCCCGGCTACTCCGGCACAGTGGACCTGCACTACGCCCAGCCCCAGTGAGCTGAACCCGGAAAACCCGGCAAGCGCGGCAAACGCCGCGAACACGGACAGGTGTGCGGCCGATGAGGGTGCGACTGGTCATCAGGACGCTCAGTGAGGCGTGTCTCACCGTCGGCACCGTGATCGTCCTCTTCGTCGTCTACATCCTGTACTGGACCGGGGTCCGCGCCGACCGCGCGATGGACGGGGAGATCGACCGGCTTCAGGACCGATGGGCGACCGGCCCCGTCGGCGGCGCGGCGACGGCGGCGCAGGGCCGGGCCGAGCCGCGGCCGTACCGGGACGGCTCCTCCTTCGCGATCATGTACATCCCGCGCTTCGGCACCGACTGGGTCAAGCCGGTCCTCGAGGGCACCGCGACCGACACCCTGAAGAAGGGCCTGGGCCACTACGCGCGCACCGCCCGACTCGGCGCCCGGGGCAACTTCGCCGTCGCCGGGCACCGCCGCACCTACGGCGACCCGTTCAAGGACTTCCCCCGGCTGCGCCCCGGCGACGCCGTGGTGCTGACCGACGGCGCGACCTGGTACACGTACCGCATCGACCAGCGGCCCTACCGCACGCTGCCCACCGACGTCGGCGTGATCGACCCGGTGCCGCGCAAGTCCGGATTCCGGGGCCCGGGCCGCTATCTGACCCTCACCACCTGTGAGCCGGAGTGGGGGCACAGCCACCGGCTGATCGCATGGGCACATCTGGACGCCACCCGTCCAGTGACCGAAGGCAAGCCGGAAGCTTTGCTCCACTGACCCACCGGCCCCAGGCCCGGCCCCTTACTCTGGTGCAGTCGACTTCTTCGTCGTGGGTAGGGATGGCATGTACGGCTGGATCTGGCGGCATCTGCCGGGCAACGCATGGGTGCGGGCGCTGATTTCGCTCGTCCTGGTGCTGGCGATCGTCTTCGTGCTCTTCCAGTACGTCTTCCCGTGGGCGGAGCCCCTGCTTCCGTTCGGCGACGTGACGGTCGACGAGGGAATGGCGGGCCCCCGGTGAGCGCACGCATCCTGGTCGTCGACAACTACGACAGCTTCGTCTTCAACCTGGTCCAGTACCTCTACCAGCTCGGCGCCGAGTGCGAGGTGCTGCGCAACGACGAAGTGGCCCTGGGCCACGCCCAGGACGGCTTCGACGGCGTCCTGCTCTCCCCGGGCCCCGGCACCCCCGAAGAGGCGGGCGTCTGCGTCGACATGGTGCGGCACTGCGCGGACACCGGAGTGCCGGTCTTCGGCGTCTGCCTGGGGATGCAGTCCATGGCCGTCGCGTACGGCGGGGTCGTCGGGCGCGCTCCCGAGCTGCTGCACGGCAAGACCTCGCTCGTGACGCACCAGGGCGCCGGGGTCTTCCGCGGCCTGCCGTCGCCCTTCACCGCCACCCGCTACCACTCGCTGGCCGTCGAACGGGACACCGTCCCGGACGAGTTGGAGATCACGGCCTGGACGGAGACGGGCATCGTGATGGGGCTGCGCCACCGTCGGCTGCGCGTCGAGGGCGTGCAGTTCCATCCCGAGTCGGTGCTCACCGAATGGGGTCACCGCATGCTCGCCAACTGGCTTGAGGAGTGCGGCGACACGGGGGCGGTGGGGCGGTCGGCGGGCCTGGCCCCCGTGGTGGGGACGGTCGGCGGCAAGGCCGGCGAGTGACCGCACTGCGCCCCGAGCGCGAGGGCGCGCCCCAAGGCGCCCAGGAGCCCGACCCCTACGCGTCGTACGAGCCGAGCGGGCCGCACGACGCCTATGACGATGCCTATGGGGAGACGGACGCGTTCGCGGCGGCTGTGGAGGGGCTGGACGACCCCCTGACCGACCCGCTGCCGAGACCCTCGCCGGGGCTGGTGCCGGGGATCGTGACCGGGCCCGCCCCGGGGCCTGTGGCCGGGCCCACAACAGGGGCCACACCAGGGCCCGCCACAGGGCCGAACACAGGGCCGAACACACGGCCGGACACACGGCGCGCCACGGGGCCCGACAGACGGCCCGGCGCAGGGGCCGCACCAGGACCCACCACGGGGCCCGTGACGGGAGCCGCCAGAACGGCCGCTGCCGGGCCTGTGGCGGGGCATACGGCCCCGTCTGTGCCAGGACCCGCCCCAGCCTCCGAGGGGCCCTCTGGAGGCCCGTCCCGGGCCCGTCACCGCCGCGCCCCCGCGCCACCCGCCGGGCCCGCCGATCCGGAGGCGACGGCCGTGCTGTCGCCGGTGCCCGCGGCGGAGGCTCCGGAGGCTCCGACGGTTCCGGCAAGGGGATCCGGCCGGCGGCGGGCTCCGGCGGCCGACGACGAGACCGTGGCGCTGCGCGCGGTCCAGCCTCTCCAGGGCGACGACCAGACGGTGCTGCTGCGGCAGGTCCAGGCGCCCCCCGCGCCGGCGGAGACGGGCGGGGCGGAATCCGCCGGCCCGAGGTCCGGCGACGGCGGGGGCGAGCCGGGCGCCGCGGCCGGCCCGCAGGACCCGCCGTCCGGGGGCCGGGCCGCCCGTCGGCGGGCCGCGCAGGCGGCGGCCAGGCGCGGCGGCGGCAGAGGGGGGGCCCGCGCGCGCGGCGGGGCGGGCGGCAAGGACGACAGCGCTACGAGTACCGCCGCCGCCGAGGCCGGGAGCGAGCTGCGGACGACGGCGGCCGCCCCCCGCACCCGTATGGAGGCCAAGCGCGCCGCCCGGGCGCGCAAGGACAGCCCCGCCGTCGTCGTGAGCCGTCTCGTCGGTGAGCTGTTCATCACCGTCGGCGTGCTGATGCTGCTTTTCGTGACGTACCAGCTGTGGTGGACCAACATCCGGGCTCACCAGCAGGCGAACGGCGCCGCGAACAGCCTCCAGAAGAAGTGGGACCGGGACGGCGCCGGGAACCGCGATCCGGGCACGTTCTCGCCGGGCGAGGGGTTCGCGATCCTCTACATCCCCAAGCTGGACGTCAAGGCCCCGATCGCCGAGGGGATCAGCAAGCTGAAGGTCCTCGACCACGGCATGGTCGGCCACTACAACGAGGGCAAGCTGAAGACCGCCATGCCCTGGGACAAGAAGGGCAACTTCGCGCTGGCCGGGCACCGCAACACCCACGGCGAGCCGTTCCGGTACATCAACAATCTCAAGCCCGGCGACAAGATCGTCGTGGAGACCCAGAGCGCGTACTTCACCTACGAGATGACCAGCATCCTGCCGCAGACCCCGCCCTCGAACACGGGGGTGATCGGTCCGGTGCCGCCTGGCTCAGGCTTCACGAAGCCGGGCCGCTACATCACCCTGACGACCTGCACCCCCGAGTTCACCAGCAAATACCGCATGATCGTCTGGGGCAAGATGGTCGACGAGCGGCCGCGGAGCAAGGGCAAGCCTGACGCGCTGGTCCAGTGAGCGAGCACGGCCGGGAACTCAGCAAGACCGGGGAGCCAGAAAGACCCGGAAGACCGGGGAAAGAGGTACGACGCGGTGGCACGGACCGACCAAGACGAGCAGCGGGACGAGCACCCCGCCGAGGCCGCGAGGCAGCGCCGCCCCCGCGGGCGGATAGCCGCGGCCGTCGGCATCCTGGGCGAGCTGCTGATCACCGCGGGGGTGCTCCTCGCCCTCTTCGTCGTCTACTCGCTGTGGTGGACGAATGTGCTGGCCGACCGTGAGGCGAAGAAGCAGGGCGACCGGGTGCGCAAGCAGTGGGCGCAGCAGCAGCAGGGGCCCGGCAAGCTCGACACCAAGGACGGCATCGGCTTTCTGCATGTGCCGGCGATGCACAACGGCGAGGTGCTGGTGAAGAGGGGCACCGCGACGGAGACGCTCAACGACGGCGTGGCGGGCTATTACACCAAGCCGGTGAAGTCGGGGATGCCGTGGGACAAGAAGGGGAACTTCACCCTGGCGGCACACCGGGACGGGCACGGCGCCAAGTTCCACAACATCGACAAGCTGCACAAGGGCGATCCGATCGTCTTCGAGACCCGGGACACCTGGTACATCTACAAGGTCTACGCGGAGCTGCCCGAGACCTCGAAGTACAACGTGCGGGTGCTCAGCCCGGTCCCGAAGGAGTCGGGGAGGACGAAGGCGGGCCGCTACATCACGCTCTCCACGTGCACGCCGGTCTACACCTCGCTCCACCGCTACATCGTCTGGGGCGAACTGGAGCGCACGGAGAAGGTCGACGCGGACCGCACGCCCCCCAAGGAGCTGCGCTGACCGCGCGCGCCCGGTCCGGCTGACGCCGGTCCGGCCGACGGAGCAGCGAGAAGCCCCGGCCGCCCGATTCCCGGGCGCCGGGGCTTCTCGCTGTCGTGGCTGCTACCGCACTGCGCGGACGCGCTATGTGGAGGGTCCGCCGGACGGGCCGCCGAACGGGATGGAGCCGCCGTTGCCGTTCCCGCCGTTGTCACCGCCCCCGTTGTCGCCCTGCCCCTGGATGGCGGTCAGGTTGACGATCTGACCCTTGGCCACCTGGGAGCCCTCTGCCGGGTCGGAGAACACCACCGTGGCGTTGTCGTCCTGCGATCCGGTGACGTTGCCGACGGTGAGACCGGCGCCCTCGATGGCCTTCTTGGCGTCCTTGAGCTTCAGGCCGCGCACCTGAGGCACCGCGACGTTGTCCTGCTGCGCGGGCGCCTTGGCGACGGTCAGGGTGACGGTCGAGTTGGGCAGGACCTCCGAGTTGCCTTCGGGGTTCTGGCTGATGACCGTCCCCGCCTCGACGCTTGCGTTCTCGACCTCCGTGGTCGTCACCTGGAGGCCCTTGCCCTCGAGCGTCGACTTGGCGTCCTCGAGCTTCTGGGTGGTCACATCGGGGACGACGATCTTCGACTGCTCCCGGGCGACGGTCAGGGTGATCTCGGTGCCCCGCGGGACCTTCTTGCCGCCCTCGGGGTCCTGGGCCGTGACCTTGCCGGGGGTCTGGTCGGACTCCTCGGTCTTCTTGGTGACCTCGAAGCCCTTGGCCTTGAGCTGCCTCTCGGCGCTCTCGTACTGGACGTTGATGACGTCCGGGACCTCGACCTTCTCGGCCGGCTTGGGGCCCTTGGACATGGTCAGCTCGACCGTGCCGTTGCGGTCGACGGCCTTCGGGCCCTCCTCCACGCTCTGCTTGCAGACCGTGTTCTTCTTCTCTTCGCAGAAGATGGGGTCGCCGGTCACCTCGACCCTGAAGTTGCCGTTGTTGGCGCTGTCCTTGGCTTCGGCGAGGGTCATACCGACCATCCGCGGCACATCGACCTTGTCGCCGGCCCCGTTGCCGCTGAAGATCGCTTTGCCGATGAAGATCGCTCCGACCAGCACCAGGATTCCGGCCAGGACCAGCAGGATCGTCGAGAGGTTGCTCTTCTTCTCGGGCCCGCGCCTGCGGTCGGGGCGCTCGTCGTAGCCGAAGCCCCCGTCGTCGTCGCGCACCGGCGGCAGCATCGAGGTCGGCGCGCCGGCGTCCTGCGACCGCAGCATGGTCGTGGGCTGGTCCTCGCCGCCGTAGCCGACCGCGCCCAGCGCGGCGGTGGCGGCGACCGGCTGGCCCTCCAGGGCCGCCTCGATGTCGGCGCGCATCTCGTCGGCCGACTGGTAGCGGTAGTCCGGGTCCTTGACCAGGGCCCGCAGGACGATCGCGTCCATCTCCGGGGTGATCTCCGGATCAAACGCGCTCGGCGGCTGCGGTTCCTCCCGTACGTGCTGGTAGGCGACGGCCACCGGGGAGTCGCCGATGAACGGCGGACGCACGGTCAGCAGCTCGTACAGCAGACAGCCGGTGGAGTAGAGGTCGCTGCGCGCGTCGACGGTCTCGCCCTTGGCCTGCTCGGGGGAGAGGTACTGGGCGGTGCCGATCACGGCGGCGGTCTGGGTCATGGTCATGCCGGCGTCGCCCATGGCCCGGGCGATGCCGAAGTCCATCACCTTGACCTGGCCGCTTCTGGTGAGCATCACGTTCGCCGGCTTGATGTCACGGTGGACGATGCCGTTGCGGTGCGAGTACTCCAGGGCCTGGAGAATCCCGGTGGTCATCTCCATGGACCGCTCGGGGAGCAGCTTTCTGCCGGAGTGCAGCAGCTCCCGCAGGGTGGACCCGTCGACGTACTCCATCACGATGTACGGGATCGAGACGCCGTCGACGTAGTCCTCGCCGGTGTCGTAGACCGCGACGATCGCGGGATGGTTGAGCGAGGCGGCCGACTGGGCCTCTCGGCGGAACCGGGCCTGGAAGGACGGGTCACGGGCCAGATCCACCCGCAGCGTCTTCACGGCGACAGTGCGGCCGAGGCGGGTGTCGTGGGCGAGGTAGACCTCGGCCATGCCACCGCGGCCGAGCACAGAGCCCAGCTCATACCGGCCGCCGAGGCGACGCGGCTCTTCCATAGCTACTCCAGCCCTCTTCCGTCATTCCCGGCCGCACCCGTGGGGGCCCGGCGGTGTGCTGCTCGGGCATACCGTACCCGGGACGCCGCGCCGGACCCGGCCTCGGTCGCTACTTGATACGTGACCGGTACGACGACGTGCGGGATCGGCATCAAGACGTGACCGGGGTCACTTCTGGCTGTCGAGCACCGCCTTCATCACGTCCTTGGCGATCGGCGCGGCGAGCTTGCCGCCGGCGATGTCGTCGCGGAGGGTGTCGGAGCCCTCGATGACGACCGCGACCGCGACGGGCGAGGAGCCGTCCTTGCCCTTGGCGTAGGAGATGAACCACGCGTAGGGGTTCTTGCTGTTGGCGACGCCGTGCTGGGCGGTACCCGTCTTGCCACCGACCGTGACGCCCGGGATCTGGGCGGCGGTTCCGGTGCCGGACTTGACGACCGTCTCCATCATGTCCTGGAGCTTGCGGGCGGTGTCTTCGGAGACCGGGTTGCTCATCGTCGCGGGCTCGGTCTGCTCGATGGTGTTGAGGTTCGTGTCGCGCAGCTTGTCGACCATGTACGGCTTCTTCAGGTCGCCGTCGTTGGCGATCGCCGCGGCGACCATGGCCATCTGGAGCGGGGTGGCGCGGGTGTCGAACTGGCCGATGGAGGACAGGGCGTTGGAGGGCCGGTCCATCTCCTCGGGGTAGACGCTCGCGTCGGCGCGGACGGGGGTGAAGACCTCGTCGTTGAAGCCGAACTTCTTGGCCTGCTCGAGCATCTTCTCCTTGCCGAGGTCGTCACCGAGCTTGCCGAAGACGGTGTTGCAGGAGATGCGGAGGGCTTCCCTGAGGCTGACGTTCTTGCACTGGATGCTGCCCTCGTTCTTCAGGTTCTGGGTGGAGAGCGGCAGTTTGAACGGCACCGGCGAGTCGGTGGGCTCGTCGATGTTCTCGTACTTGCCGTTTTCCAGCGCCGCGGCCGCGGTGACGACCTTGAAGGTCGAGCCGGGCGGGTAGGTCTGACGCAGCGCCCGGTTGAGCATCGGCTCGTCCGGGTTGTTCTTCTTCTGGAGCGCCTGCCAGGCGGACTCGTCCTTCTTGCTCGCCCCGGCGATGGTGGACGGGTCGTAGCTGGGGGTGCTGGCCAGCGCGAGGATCTTGCCGGTGCGCGGGTCGATCGCGGCGACGGCGCCCTTCTTGTTGCCCAGGCCCTTGAACGCCGCTTCCTGCGCCTTGGCGTTCAGGGTGGTGATGACGTCGCCGCCGGTCTTGTCCTTACCGGTGAGCATGTCGATGGTGCGGTTGAAGAAGAGCCGGTCGTCGTTGCCGGTGAGGATGCCGTCCTCGAGGTTCTCGATCTGGTTGGTGCCGTAGACCTGCGAGGCGTAGCCGGTGACCGGCGCCCACATCTCGCCGTTCTTGTAGGTGCGCTTGTACTTGTAGTTGATGCCGTTGGTCTCGGCGGACCCGGTGATCGCCCGGCCGTCGACGATGATGTTGCCGCGCGGCTGGCTGTAGCGGGCGATGTCGACGCGAAGGTTCTTCTTGTGGTTCTTGAGCTCGTCGGCCTGGACGTACTGGATCCAGTTGTCCCGCAGCAGCAGGGCGAAGACGAGGAGGCCGCAGAAGATCGCGATTCGGCGCAGGGGCTTGTTCACGGTCGGACCACCTGGGTCATCTCGGCGTCGGTGGACGGGGCGGGGGCCGGTGCCGGGCGGCGGGCGGTGTCGCTGATCCTGATGAGGATCGCGATGAGCGCCCAGTTGGCGAGGACGGACGATCCGCCGTAGGCGACGAACGGCATGGTCATACCGGTCAGCGGGATCAGGCCCATCACACCGCCGGCGACCACGAAGACCTGGATGGCGAAGGCCGCGGAGAGCCCGATGGCCAGCAGCTTGCCGAACGGGTCGCGGGCGGCGAGAGCGGTGCGTACGCCGCGCTCCACGATCAGGCCGTACAGCAGCAGGATCGCCATGGTGCCGGCCAGGCCCAGCTCCTCGCCGACGGTGGCGAGGATGAAGTCGGAGTTGGCGGCGAAGCCGATGAGGTCGGAGGCGCCCTGGCCGAGCCCGGTGCCGAAGACGCCGCCCGAGCCGAAGGACATCAGGGCCTGGGCGATCTGATCGGTGGTGGCCCAGCTGGGCCGGGGGTTGTCGTAGACGGCGAAGGGGTGCAGCCACGCCATCACACGGACCTTGACGTGCGGCTCGAAGGACGCCACGCCGACCGCGCCGACCGCCGACATCAGCATGCCGAAGACGATCCAGCTGGTGCGCTCGGTGGCCACGTACAGCATGACCACGAACATGCCGAAGAACAGCAGCGAGGTGCCCAGGTCGGTCTCGAAGACGAGGATGAGGATGCTCATCGCCCATACGACGAGGATCGGGCCCAGGTCACGGCCGCGCGGCAGGTACAGGCCCATGAAGCGGCGGCTGGCGAGCGCCAGCGCGTCCCGCTTGACCATCAGGTAGCCGGAGAAGAACACCGCGATGATGATCTTCGCGAACTCGGCGGGCTGGATGGAGAAGCTGCCGACCCTGACCCAGATCCGGGCGCCGAAGACGGGCGGGAAGAAGACCGGGAGGATCAGCAGGATCAGCGCGCCGATCATGGAGATGTAGGTGTAGCGCTGGAGGATCCGGTGATCCTTGAGGAAGATCACCACGCCGACGAACAGCGCCACGGCCATCGCCGAGTAGATCAGCTGGTTGGGGGCCGCGGCCGAGAAGACCTGGTTGGCGTTCTCGGCGCGCTGGGCCAGTCGCCGGGACTGGTCGAGGCGCCAGATGACCACCAGGCCGAGGCCGTTGAGGAGGGTCGCGATCGGCAGCAGCAGCGGGTCGGCGTAAGGGGCGAACTTACGCACCACCAGGTGGCCGACCCCGGCGAGCAGGCCGAGGCCCAGGCCGTAGCTGAGCATGCCCGAGGGCAGCTCATCGCTGAGGGCCAGGCCCGCGTTGGCGTAGGCGAAGACCGGGACGATCACCGCGAAGACCAGCAGCGCCAGTTCGGTGTTGCGCCTGCTCGGCGGGCCGACCGTGCTGATGGTGGTCGTATTGCTGGTACTGCTCATGGATCTACAGCCCCCTACGGCTTCACTGTTGGGTGCTGCTGCACTGCGGGACCAACTTCTGCTCTTCCTCGGAGAGGGTGGGGCCGGGCTTGGACGTGGCGGTGGTCGAAGGCGTGGACGAGGGTGTGCTCGACGCCTTGCCGCTCCCGCTCCCGCCGGTACTCGGCGCCTGTGACTGTCCGGGCGCCGGCGGCGTGGTGGCCTCGCCCGCGCGCGTCGTGATCTCGGTGTCGGTCTGAGCCTTGTTGCCGGAGGACCCGCCGGACTTGTTCTTGTCCTTGTCCTTGGTCAGGTCCTGCTGCTTCTCCTCGGCCTGGCGCTGCTCGTCGGTCTTCCGGCAGGCGCTGGCGAGGGTGGCCAGGTCCTTGGTCTTGGCCTTGGCCTGGCCGAGGCTGCTGACCGCGATGGTGTCCTCGACGCGGCTGCGCTGGTCCACCGGGAGGTACTTGAGTTCGATCTCACGGTGGTCCTCATGGACCTTGTTGAGCTTGATCCAAGCGAGGTCCTGGCTGATGCCCTGGTAGATCGCCACGTGGTCGCCGTTGACGCCCACGTAGTACTGCTTCTGCGTCCAGCGGTAGCCGCCATAGAGGCCGCCGCCGACTACCGCGAGACCCAGGGCGACGTACAGCGAGCGCTTGACCCACTTCCGCGCGCCGCCCTTCTTGGCGAAGTCGGCGTCCGCGTACGCCCCGTAGCTGCCCTCGGGCGGTCCGCCGAGCGACGGGTCGCCGCTCCCCGGCGGGCCGAAGCCGCCCTGGGGATCCCCCGGGTGCGGAACGCCCCGGTTGCGCCCGAGTTCGGCGGCGCGGCCCGCGGGTGTGTGCGCGGCGCCGCCGTCCCCGAGAGAGGTCTGGTTCTCGGCGACCGCGCCCACGATGACCGGGGTGTCGTTCAGCTGCCCGGCGAGGGTGTCGCTGCCGTCGACGTCGAGGACGTCGGCGACGATGCAGGTGATGTTGTCGGGGCCGCCGCCGCGCAGCGCGAGCTGGATGAGCTCCTGGATCGTCTCGTGCGGGCCGTGGTAGCTGGCGAGGGTGTCCTCGAGGGTCTGGTGGCTGACCACGCCGGACAGGCCGTCGGAGCAGATGAGATAGCGGTCACCGGCCCGGACCTCGCGGATGGACAGGTCGGGCTCGACGTGGTCGCCGCTGCCCAGGGCGCGCATCAGCAGGGAGCGCTGCGGGTGGGTGCCCGCCTCCTCCTCGGTGATGCGGCCCTCGTCGACGAGGCGCTGCACCCAGGTGTGGTCCTGGGTGATCTGGGTGAGTACGCCGTCGCGCAGCAGATACGCGCGCGAGTCGCCGACGTGGACGAGGCCGAGCCGCTGGCCGGTCCACAGCAGGGCGGTGAGCGTGGTGCCCATGCCCTCCAGCTGGGGGTCCTCCTCGACCATGATGCGCAGCTGCTCATTGGCGCGCTGAACGGCGGTGCCCAGGGAGGTCAGGATGTCCGAGCCGGGGACGTCGTCGTCGAGCTGGACGAGGGTGGAGATCACTTCCGAACTGGCGACCTCGCCGGCGGCCTGGCCGCCCATGCCGTCGGCGATGGCGAGCAGCCGGGGGCCGGCGTAGCCGGAGTCCTCGTTGCCCTCCCGGATCATGCCTTTGTGCGATCCGGCGGCGAAACGCAGTGACAGACTCATGCGCACCTCGCCCGTCGGCTCCGGGTACAGCCCCTTGCCAACCACGCTGCCCACCCTCCGGTCGTCATGGTCGTACTACTTCCGCAGCTCGATGACGGTCTTGCCGATACGGATCGGCGCGCCCAGCGGAATCGGTGTCGGTGTGGTGAGTCGGGTCCGGTCGAGATATGTGCCGTTGGTGGACCCGAGGTCCTCGACGATCCACTGGCCGTCGCGGTCCGGGTAGATCCTGGCATGCCGGCTGGAGGCGTAGTCGTCGTCCAGCACGATGGTCGAGTCATGGGCCCGGCCGAGGCTGATGGTCTGGCCCTGGAGGGCGACCGTGGTGCCCGCGAGCGTGCCCTCGGAGACGACCAGCTTGGTGGGGGCGCCGCGGCGGCCGCGGCCGCCACCCCGGCCTGCGGGCTGCTGGCGCTGGGGCGGAGGCGTCGCCGCCTGCCGCTGCTGCGGCCGGTCGGGGGCGCCGCGCCGCGCCGAACCGCGCTGGGTCACGCGGGTCCCGAACAGGTCGCTACGGATGACCTGGACGGCCACGATGACGAACAGCCACAGTACGGCGAGGAAACCCAACCGCATGACCGTGAGGGTCAGCTCTGACATTGCCCCCGCTTCACCCTTCGGCTTGCCGGTAAACGATGGTGGTGCTGCCCACGACGATGCGCGAGCCGTCGCGGAGCGTAGCGCGTGTGGTGTGCTGCCCGTCTACCACGATGCCGTTGGTCGACCCCAGATCCTGGATGGTCGGGGGTGTTCCGACCCGGATCTCGCAGTGCCGGCGCGAGACGCCGGGGTCGTCGATCCGTACGTCGGCGTCGGTGCTGCGGCCCAGGACCAGGGTGGGCCGGGAGATCTGGTGGCGGGTGCCGTTGATCTCGATCCACCGGCGGGTCTGCCCCCCGTACGACTGCGTGCCGACACCGGGACCGCCCGGGCGGGGCGCGGTGCGGCCGCCGGGCGGCGGCGCGGAGGGCATGGGGGGCGCGCTCGCGGGCTGCGGGGGGTAGCCGTAGCCGCCGGGGCGCTGCTGGGGCGCGGCGGGGCCGCGGCCCTGCGACGGGCTCTGGGACTCGCTGGACGCCAGGGTGCGGCTGCGCACGCGGTACAGGCCGGTGTCGAGGTCGTCGGCCTTCTGGAGACTGACCTTGATGGTGCCCATGAACGTGTAGCGCTGCTGCTTGGCGTAGTCGCGCACCATGCCCGCGAGTTCATCGCCGAGCTGGCCCGAGTACGGGCTGAGCCGCTCGTAGTCGGGCGCGCTCAGTTCGACGATGAAGTCGTTGGGGACGACCGTCCGGTCGCGGTTCCAGATGCTGGCGTTGTTGTCGCACTCACGCTGGAGCGCGCCCGCGATCTCGACCGGCTGGACCTCGGACTTGAACACCTTGGCGAAGGTGCCGTTCACGAGACCCTCGAGACGCTGCTCGAAGCGCTTCAGTACTCCCACGGGGCACCTCCTTCCTCAATCGTGCTCAGTGTCGTCCTCATACTGCTTACTGATCGTATCCACGCGTCGGGAAATCGGGTGGTTCCCCTTCCTGGCCCTGTGGAGCAGTGTCACCTCTCACAGGGATCGTAGAGGTGCCTTCATGACAGTGTCCCGCAACCGGGTCGCTATCCGGTCGGGCGGGTGCGGGGGCGCCGGGAACGCGTGTGAATCCACCCTGCGTGGCGTGCTAATGTTCTGGATGTCGGAAGGCGCACCGCACAGACCGAACAGGCCGGAGCAAACGGCTGGGGAGGGCGGCGGCGAGCCAAACGGCAGCACCCATGCGCGGGTGGCGGAATAGGCAGACGCGCTGGATTCAGGTTCCAGTGCCCGAAAGGGCGTGGGGGTTCAACTCCCCCCTCGCGCACCAGTCGAAGTGGGCCTCTCCTGTGTGACGAAAGTCGCGCCGGAGGGGCCCACTTTGCGTTGCGGATGTGCCTCAGGTCACGGCCCGTGTGATACGTGGCGTCGCCGGGGCGCGGGGGAGAGCCCGGAGACCCGCCGGGCGGTCGGCGCGGCGGGTCGGGCAGGTGTCCGGATCTGGATCAGGCGGCGAACCGGGTGGCGAGGGTCTTGGCCTTGGCGGCCGCCTCGTCGTGAGCCCTGGCCTTGGAAGCGTCGGAGAGTTCGACCAGGTCCGCCATGGCCGGATTGGTGCGGGCCAGGGTCAGCTCCGGGACGATGAACTCGACGTCGAGGGAGAGCATCTCGGTCAGCGTCTTGTCCAGATAGTTGAGGACGAACTCGAAGCTCTCACGCGGGGTGCCGGGGCCGTAGCCGCCGCCTCGGCTGGCGACGACGACCGTCGGGGTGCCCGCGGTGGTGGACGGCTGGGCCATCGCGGTGCGGCCCGCGATGATCACGTGATCCAGCCACGCCTTGAGCGAGGAGGGAATCGTGAAGTTGTACATGGGGGCGCCGATCACGACCGTGTCGGCCTGCTCCAGCTCGGAGGCCAGGGTGTCCCGCAGGGCGTAGGCGGCCTTGAGCTCCGGCGTGCGCTGCTCGGCGGGGGTGAAGGCCGCGGCGGCGGCGAGGCCGTCCAGGTGTGGCAGGGGGGTGGCGGCCAGGTCGCGGTAGATGACCGTGCCGTCCGGGTGCTGGGCTTCCCACTCCTTGCGGAAGGTGGCCGTGACGGCGCGCGAGGTGGATGCGTCGGCCGGGAAGAGGGAGCTGTCGATGTGCAGAAGCGTGGGCATGAGGGCCTTCCGACGAGGGCTCGGTATCGGTTCCGGGGCGTGGCGTGCCGGCCCCGGAGTCGAGCTAAGAATTCCTACGTAGCTATGAATAACACAGGAGCTTACTTTTCCGCAGTATGGGCCTGGGGTGGCAGTACGCTGTCCTCCATGGCGGGCGGTGGCGGGAGCGAGGAGCACGACCAGAAGGCGTGCAAGAAGGTCGACGTGGGGATGACCCGCGTCTTCGAGCTGTTCGGAAAGCGGTGGACCGGGCTCATCGTCGCCGTCCTGACCGAGCGGGCCGCGTACTTCGCCGAGCTGCGGCGGGCCATCCCGAAGATCAGCGAGCGGATGCTGACCGACCGGCTCACGGAGCTGGTGGCGGCGGGGCTGGTGCTGCGGGAGGTCGACCCGGGGCCACCGCTGAGGGTGACCTACCGCCTGACGGAGAGCGGCAGGGCGCTGGAGCCCGCCTTGAACGAGCTGGCTCAGTGGGCGAGGCAGTGGTACATGCCCGGGGACGAAGCGTGCCGGGAGGGTGCCGCCCGGGACTGAGCCGGGTCTCGGGCCGGGGCGGAGCTCGGTGAGGGGCGGCCGTGCACCCCCTCTGAACAGGGCATTCGCGCCGGTCGGCGGGGTTATCCACAGGCTGTGACGGGTTTTCGCGGCGCGCTGTACGGTCTTTGCAGTCGAAGCCTTCGGTCGGCTTCGGCGGCTGCGACATGGCCGGTGCTCGGGCCGGCGGGGAAACGGGGGGCGTGTGATGACGGACGTCGAGAGCGGTCGGCAGGCGGTGCGGCGGCTGCCGCAGGTTCCGGGGTTCGCGAGGTGGCCGGGGAGCGGCACGGCCCGGCAGGAGGGGAAGGGGCTGCGCGAGCGGGTGCCCCGCTCGGCCCACCGCGAGCTGCCGTCGGCCGCGGGGCGGCCGGACGCGGTGGAGGAGGTCGAGCGGTCCAACGCCGGGCGGCTGCCGGAGCTGACACCGATCAGGGTCGGGCGGATGGCCGCCTCTCCCTTTTCTTTTCTGCGCGGGGCGGCCGGGCTGATGGGTCATGACCTGGCGGCCACGCCGGTGACCGGCGTCGGCGCCCAGCTCTGCGGCGACGCCCACGCCGCCAACTTCGGTCTGTACGGGGACGCCCGTGGCGGCCTGGTCATCGATCTCAACGACTTCGACGAGACCATCCACGGCCCGTGGGAGTGGGATGTGAAGCGGCTCGCCACCTCGCTGGTGCTGGCCGGGCGGGAGGCGGGCGCGGACGAGGACACATGCCGGGCGGCGGCCCATGACGCGGTGGGCGCCTATCGGCGCACGCTGCGGCTGCTGTCGAAGCTGCCCGCAGCCGACGCGTGGAACGCGATCGCGGACGAGGAGCTGGTCTCGCACGCGGACGCCAAGGATCTGGCCGGCACGCTGGAGCGGGTCTCGGAGAAAGCGCGGCGGAACACCAGCGCGCGGTTCGCGGCCAGGTCGACGGAGGCCGTGCCGGACGAGCGGAATCCGTCCGGGCGGTCGGTGGCGCGGCGCTTCGTGGACGCGCCGCCGGTGCTGCGGCGGGTTCCGGACGCCGAGGCGGCGGCCGTGGCGTCGGCGCTGGGCGCATATCTGGGCACGCTGCCGGAGGACCGGCTGCCGCTGCTGGCCCGTTACTCGGTGCATGACGTGGCGTTCCGGGTGGTGGGCACCGGATCCGTGGGGACCAGGTCGTATGTGGTGCTGCTGCTTGACCACCGGGGCGAGCCGATGGTGCTTCAGGTCAAGGAGGCGCGGCCGTCCGCGTTGCTGCCGTATGTGAGGCAGGCCGGCTTCCAGGTGCCCGCCGTCGCGCACGAGGGGCAGCGGGTGGTGCTCGGCCAGAAGCGGATGCAGGTCGTCAGCGACATCCTGCTGGGTTGGGCCACGGTCCAGGAGCGCCCCTATCAGGTGCGGCAGTTCCGCAACCGCAAGGGGAGCGTGGACCCGGTGGCGCTGCCGGCCGACCAGGTGGACGACTACGGGCGGATGACGGGCGCGCTGCTGGCGCGGGCGCATGCGCACAGCGTGGATCCGCGGCTGCTGTCGGGGTACTGCGGAAAGGGGGAGGAGCTGGACGAAGCGGTGGCCGCGTTCGCGGTGGCGTATGCGGACCGCACGGAGGAGGACCACGCGCGGCTTCTCGCTGCCGTGCGGGGCGGGCGGATAGCGGCCGAGTTGGGGGTGTGACACCGCCCCGGCCGGGTCGCCGCCGGACGTAGGCTGAGCGGGTGACGAACCCGGAAGCGCAGCGACAGGCCCGGCAGCCGGTGCCGGAAGCAGAGCCCCAGGCCGAATCGCAGGAGCCGGCACGGAGGGGGCCCGAAGCCCGATCACAGACGTCGTCGGAGGCGGATGCCGCGTCGGGAGTGGACGCGGAGGCGCCGGCGGGCGCGGATGCGGACGCGACCGCGGAGGCGGAGGCCACCGCGCGGCTCGAGCGGGCCGTGCGGGCGGCGGAGCAGGCGCTGATCGAGTTCGAGATCGCGGTGGAGACGTTCCGCATCGAGGTGGACAATTTCTCCCGGCTGCACCACCAGCGGCTCGGGCCGATGTACTCACGGCTCGACGAGCTGGACGCGCTGATCGCCGAGGCGGTGGCGGCGCGCACCAAGGACCCCGAGGACATCCGCAAGGCGCGGGAGGCGCGGGGGCTGGTGCTGCCGATGCCGAAGGTGGAGGAGCTGTTCCACGGCTGGATCGACTCCGACGGGCTGTCGCCCGAGGGGGCCGCCATGCTCACCGAGCAGCCGGTGCAGCCGCCGCCGCGGGTGCGGCCGAGCGAGGAGGCGCGCCGCATCTACCGGGAGCTCGCCCGCAAGGCGCACCCGGACCTGGCGGAGGAGGAGACCGAGCGGAAGCGGCGCGGTGAGTTCATCGTGAGGGTCAACGCGGCGTATGCGGCCGGGGACGAGGGGAGGCTGCGGGCGCTGGCCGAGGAGTGGGCGGCTGGGCCGCCGCCGCCCGAGCGCCGGTGGAGCCGCAGCGAGGAGCTGTACGTCCGGCTGGAGTGGCTGGCCGCGCGCAAGGAGATGCTGGCCGAGGTGGCCGCCGAGCTGGAGTCCAGCGCGATCGGCGCGATGATCAAGATGGCGCCGGAGGACCCCGACGGGCTGCTCGACGACATCGCCGAGCAGCTGCTGGCCAAGGTGTCCGAGAAGGAGAATCAGCTGGCGGAGCTGGTGCGGTAGTAGGTTTCCCTCAGCTGTTGTGTCGTGTGAGAGGTGTGTGTGATGGGTTTTGCCCCGCTTCCCGAGGTGGAGGCCGCGGCGGTGCCGGCCGATGGGTTTCTGCTGGATGTCCGGGAGGACGACGAGTGGGGCGCGGGCCACGCCGAAGGCGCCCTGCACATCCCCATGGGACAGATCGTGGCCCGGTTCGGCGAGCTCACCGAGGCGCTGAGCGACGGCGGACGGGTACATGTGGTGTGCCGGGTCGGCGGGCGGTCCGCGCAGGTGACGCAGTATCTGATCGCCCAGGGCCTGGACGCGGTGAATGTGGACGGCGGCATGCTCGCCTGGCAGCGGGCGGGCCGCCCGCTGGTGAGCGGGCGGGACGCCACGGCCGACGGGGCCTTCGTGCTCTAGCCCGTCAGCCCAGGGGGTGGGTGGCGAGGAGGTCGCCGAGGGCCTCCTCGTGTGCGGCGGCGGGGCCCAGGGACAGCTCCAGCTGCTTGGCCCAGGCGTGGTAGCGATGCAGCGGATAGTCGGTCGCCGCGCCGAAGCCGCCGTGCAGATGCTGTGCGGTCTGGACGACGCGGCGCACCCCTTCGGCGGCCCAGATCTTGGCGACGGCGACATCCCCCGCGATGGGCAGCGCCCCGGGCGCGGCGGGCGCGCCGTCGCGGTCCATGGTCTCCATGGCCAGCCGCCAGGCGGCCTGCCAGAGCGTGGCCTCCATCGCGCGCAGGTCGATATAGCGGTCGGCCGCCTGGACGGCGACCGCCTGGAAGGTGGCGAGCGGGAAGCCGAACTGCTCGCGCTTGCCGGTGTAGGAGCTGGTCAGGGCGAGCACCGCTTCGCCGAGGCCCAGTGCGAGCGCGCAGGTGCCGGTGGTGAGGAGATGGCGCAGCCACTCCCAGGCGCCGTCCGCCGTCAGCACCTCGGAGCCGTCCAGCCGCACGGCATCCAGGCGGATCTCGGCGAGCCGCTCGCCGCTGGTGGAGATCTGCGGCGCGAGGGTGACGCCGGTGAGGTCGCGGGGGACGAGCGCGAGGAGCGTCCGGCCCGCTCCGGTGTGGGCGGGCACGAGGACGCGGTCGGCGGTGTGGGCCCAGGGCACGGCGGTCTGAGCGCCGTCGAGGACCCAGGCGCCGCCGTCTTGGCGGGCCTGCACGGCGAGTTCGGCCGCGTCATGGCCGGTGCGGCCGTGGGGCGCGACGGTCAGCACGAGCTCTCCCCGGCCGGCGCCGGGCAGCACGGCGGAGCGCAGCTCCTCCCCGCCGTATCGCTGGACGGCGAGGGCGGCCGCGGTGGACTCCAGCAGCGGCACCCGGGCCAGGACCCGGCCGGCCTCGCGCAGCACCAGGCACAGGGCGATGGGGTCGAGACCGGCGCCGCCGTACCGCGGGTCGAGGAGGAGGCCCAGCAGATCGGCGTCGGCGGCCTTGCCCCACAGCCTGCGGTCGAGGTCGTCGGCGACGGCGCCGGGCGTGAGCGCGGGGCTGGGCACCCCGTCCGGCGGGGCGGAGGAGAAGACCGCCTTCGCCGCCTCGGCGGCCGCCTGCTGCTCCTCGGTGAAGGTGAAGTCCACTGTCCGTCCTCCCGCGCCATGGCTTGGTCTGACGGCCCGTCAAGATAGAACAGGTTCTACAAGAAGGGAACGCCCGCGCGGCGGGTCGGCGGTTCAGTGGTTCGGCGGTTCGGTGTGTCAGCGGTCGAAGTCCAGCTCCACGCGCTCGCCGACCGGATGCGACTGACAGGCCAGCACATAACCGGCCGCCACCTCGTCCGGCTCCAGGGCGAAGTTCCGGTCCATCCGCACCTCGCCCGAGACCAGGAACGCCCGGCAGGTGCCGCAGACCCCGCCCTTGCAGGCGTACGGCGCGTCCGGACGGTTGCGCTCCACGGCCTCCAGCAGCGATTCGCCCTCCCGCACCGGCCAGGTGCCCGAGCGGCCGTCCAGGGTCGCCGTCACCACGCCGCGGGATGGGGCGGTGGCCGTCCCCGGCCCCGCGGGGGCGGCCTCGCCGTCCCCGGCGTCCACATGGAAGATCTCCTGATGGATGCGGCCGCGGGCGACCCCGAGGGCGCGCAGCGCCCGCTCGGCGCCGCGCACCATGCCGTAGGGCCCGCACAGGAACCAGCCGTCCACCGAGCCCACCGGCAGCAGCGCCGGCAGCAGCCCGGTCAACCGCTCCTCGTCGAGGCGCCCGGAGACCGGACCGGCCTGGCGCTCCTCCCGGGAGAGGACGCTCACCAGCTGAAACCGGCCGGGCCAGCGGTCCTTCAGATCGGCGACCTCCTCCAGGAACATCGTGGAGGAGGTGGTGCGGTCACCGCGGACCAGGCTGAAGCGGGCCTCGGGCTCGCGGGCCAGCAGCGTCGCCGCGATGGACAGAACGGGGGTGATGCCGCTGCCGCCGACCACGGCGGCGAAGTGGCCGGGCCTGGGGTCCAGGACGAACCGGCCGGCCGGGGCCATCACCTCCATGACCTCGCCGACCGCGAGCTCCTTCAGGGCGTAGGTCGAGAACTCGCCGCCCTCGACCAGCCGCACCCCGACCCGCAGGGCGGCGGGGCCCTCGGACTCCAGGGCGGGTGTGCAGATCGAGTACGTCCGCCGTATCTGGCCGCCGTCGGCGAACCGCCGCACCGCGATGTGCTGCCCCGGGGAGAAGCGGAAGGTCTGGCGCAGCGCGGGCGGGATCCGCAGGGTGACGGCCACCGAGTCGTCGGTGAGCCGGTCGACCGCGATCACCCGCAGGGGATGGAAGGCGCCGTGGCGGGGCACGGGCGTCGCCACGCCTTCGGCGGTCATCACAACTCCTTGAAGTGGTCGAAGGGTTCGCGGCAGGTCTCGCAGCGGCGCAGCGCCTTGCAGGCGGTGGAGGAGAAGCGGCTGAGCAGCTTGGTGTCGGTCGATCCGCAGTGCGGGCAGCGCACCGCCAGGTCGACGGCGACCGGCCCGCCTACGGCGCGGGGGCCGGGCGGCGCGATGCCGGACTCGGCCAGCTTGCGGCGGCCCTCCGCGCTGATCGCGTCCGTCGTCCAGGGCGGGGAGAGGACGGTGTGGACCGCCACCTCGGGTATGCCCTGGTCGTGCAGCACCCGCTCGATGTCGGCGGCCATCGACTCCAGGGCGGGGCAGCCAGTGTAGGTGGGGGTCAGCTCGACCTCGACGCGGCCCGGCGCCATGACGCGCAGCGCGCGCAGCACTCCGAGCTCGGCCAGGGTCACCATGGGCAGCTCCGGGTCCGGCACGGCGCCCGCCAGCTCGCGCAGCCGGGTCTCGAGCGGGGTCGCGGGCGCGGGCGTCACCATGACGCCCCCGGGTGGCTGCGGTGCAGATGCTGCATCTCGGCCAGTATCCGGCCGAACGGCTCGGTGTGAATGCCCTGCCGGCCGGCGCCGGCCGCCCAGGCGCCGCGCCGGGGCCCCTCGGGCACGGCCAGGGTGGCCCGGTCCAGCACGGCCGTCACCCGCGCCAGCCACTCGTCGTGCAGTGCGGTCCAGTCCACCTCGCACCCCTCGACCGGCTCGAACAGCTCGCCGGTGAACTGCCACAGCGCTTCCAGGCCGCGCCGCATCCGCTCATGGCTCTCGGCGGTGCCGTCGCCCAGCCGCAGGGTCCAGTGCTCGGCGTGGTCGCGGTGGTAGGCGACCTCCTTGACCGCCTTGGCGGCCAGCGGGGCGAAGGGGCCGTCGCCGCGCGCCAGCCGCTCGTACAGCAGCTCCTGATAGGTGGAGAAGTACAGCTGGCGGGCGATGGTGTGCGCGAAGTCTCCGTTGGGCTGCTCGACGAGCTGCGCATTGCGGAAGGCGCGTTCCTCCCGCAGATAGGCCAGCTCGTCCTCGTCGCCCACCAGGGAGAGCAGCACCCGCGCCTGCCCGAGCAGGTCCAGGGCGATGTTGGCGAGGGCGACCTCCTCCTCCAGCACCGGGGCGTGTCCCGCCCACTCCCCCAGCCGGTGGGAGAGCACCAGGGCGTCGTCGCCGAGGGCGAGTGCCGCGGTCACAGGTGGCGCACCCCCTCCGGGATCTCGTAGAAGGTCGGATGGCGGTAGGGCTTGTCGGCGGCCGGTTCGAAGAAGGGGTCCTTCTCGTCCGGAGAGGAGGCGGTGATCCGGTCGGAGGGCACGACCCAGATGGAGACGCCCTCGGAGCGGCGCGTGTAGAGATCGCGGGCGTTGCGCAGGGCCATCTCGGCGTCCGGCGCGTGCAGGCTGCCGGCGTGGGTGTGGGAGAGGCCGCGCCTGCCGCGCACGAATACCTCCCACAGGGGCCACTCACCGCTGGTGTCGCCGCTCATGCGCCGGCCTTTCCCTGCTTGGCCGCGTAGGCCGCGGCCGCCTCGCGCACCCAGGCGCCTTCCTCATGGGCCCGGCGCCGCTGGGATATGCGCTGGGCGTTGCACGGCCCGTTTCCCCGGAGCACCTCGCGGAACTCCTCCCAGTCGATCGGCCCGAAGTCGTAGTGTCCCCGCTCCTCGTTCCACTTCAGATCTGGGTCGGGGAGGGTGAGGCCGAGTGCCTCGGCCTGGGGGACACAGATGTCGACGAAGCGCTGGCGCAGCTCGTCGTTCGAATGGCGCTTGATCTTCCAGGCCATGGACTGGGCGGAGTGGGCCGATGCCTCGTCAGGCGGGCCGAACATCATCAGCGAGGGCCACCACCAGCGGTCCACCGCGTCCTGCGCCATCGCGTGCTGCGCCTCGGTGCCCCGGCTCAGGGTCAGCAGCAGCTCGTATCCCTGGCGCTGGTGGAAGGACTCCTCCTTGCAGATGCGGACCATCGCCCGGGCGTACGGCCCATAGGAGCAGCGGCACAGCGGCACCTGGTTGGTGATCGCCGCGCCGTCCACCAGCCAGCCGATGGCGCCCACGTCGGCCCAGGTCAGCGTGGGGTAGTTGAAGATCGAGGAGTATTTCTGGCGGCCGGAGTGGAGTTTGTCGAGCAGCTCCTCGCGGCTGGTGCCCAGGGTCTCGGCGGCGCTGTAGAGATACAGGCCGTGTCCCGCCTCGTCCTGGACCTTGGCCATGAGGATGGCCTTGCGGCGCAGGGAGGGGGCCCGGGTGATCCAGTTGGCCTCCGGCTGCATGCCGATGATCTCGGAGTGGGCGTGCTGGGCCATCTGTCTGACCAGCGAGGAGCGGTAGGCGTCGGGCATCCAGTCGCGGGGCTCGATCCGCTCGTCCGCGGCCAGGGCGGCGTCGAACACCGTCTGGTACGCCTCCGTGTCAGCCGCCATCGTCGTCATGCGAAGCCCCTTCGCCGTCCCGCCGGGGCTGCCCCCCGGCCCGACCGACCGATCGTTCGGTTCAATGGTGAGCCGGGGGAACGTAGGGTGTCAAGCCTGTGGATAACCCCGGGACGCTGTGCCTCGCGCCCCCTCATCGGTACCGTTCCGGGGCGTAAGGGCCGCGGAAAGCGCGGATCCTGGACCACGGAATCGGGGCGGGGATGGCGGAGACGGGGCGGTACGAGGAGAAGGGGGCGGGGGAAACCGGGGCCGGCGGGCCGCTCTCGCTCCCCTCGCAACTCGTGGTCGCGGTGGGCCTCGCCGTCGTCGTGGCCGCCGTGGCCGTCCACCTGGGGATGGCCTTCCTGAATGTCTCGCCGCCCAACACGGTCAGCAAGCAGCACAGCGAGGCGATAGACGACTACATATATCCGGAATTCGAACGGAACTGGAAGCTCTTCGCCCCCAACCCGCTCCAGCAGAACATCGCCGTGCAGGCGCGCGCCGAGATCCGCACCCCCGAGGGCGGCACCGCGACCACCGGGTGGCGAGATCTGTCGGCCCAGGACGGCGCGGCCATCAGGCACAATCCGCTGCCCAGCCACACCCAGCAGAACCAGCTGCGCCGCGCCTGGGAGTTCTACGCCCTCTCGCACAACGCCGAGGAGCAGCCGAACGGGCTGCGCGGACAGCTCTCGGGGCAGTATCTGCGGCGGCTCGTGATGCTCCGCCTCGGCATGAAGCAGGACGGCGGCACCGTGCAGCGCGTCCAGCTGCGCTCGGTCACCCGGCAGCTGGCCGCCCCGCCATGGAGCGAGGAGAAGATCGACACCCGCCCCGGCTACCGGCTTCTGCCCTGGTGGACGGTCACCGCCGACGACCTGCCGGAGGCGAAGCGCCGGTGACCACCCCCGCTCTCCCGCCGACCCCGCCGCCGCCCCCGCATCCGCCCCGCCCGGCCCTGCCCCCGGCTCCGGCGCTGGCCCGCCCGAGGCCGACTGCCCGCGTCGAGGCCGCCGTCACCCGCGCCCACGCCCGCGTCACCGGATCCGCGCTCGGCCCGTACCAGACCGCCGTGGTGCGCATCGGTTTCTCCTTCACCTGGCTGCTGTTCCTGCTGCGCGAATGGCCCCACCGCCAGGAGCTGTACGGGCCCGAGGGCCCATGGAGCTGGGAGATGGCACGCCAGTTCATCGGCGGCAACGGGGCCTTCAGCGCGCTCATGTGGTCCGACGGCGCGCTGTGGTTCGAGACCGTCTACGCCCTCGCCCTCGTCTCCAGCGCGCTGCTCCTGCTCGGCTGGCGGACCCGCACGATGTCCGTGCTGTTCATGCTGGGCGTGATCTCCATGCAGAACCGCAGCATCTTCGTGGGGGACGGCGGCGACAACGTCATCCATCTGGTGGCGCTGTATCTGACGCTGACCCGGTGCGGGCAGGTGTGGTCCCTGGACGCCCGCCGCGCGGCGCGGCGCGATCCGGGGGCACCGGCGCCGCGCGACACGACCGGGATGGTGCTGTGGGCGCTGACCGGGTCGGTCCTGCTGTGGGCGCAGCTGTTCAGCGAGGCCCGCCTCGACTGGACGGCGTACGGCCCCCTCCCCGGCGTGGGCTGGGCCACGGCCCTGTGGGGTGTGTGGGCCGTTCACGGCGTCTGGTGGTTCGTCCAGCGCCGCGCCCCCGGCGAGCCGCGCACCCTCCTGGACATCCTGGCCAACCTCGTCAACAACGGGGCGCTGGTGGTGATCATGGGCGAGGTCTGCCTGCTGTATGCCTCGGCCGGCTGGTACAAGATCCAGGGCACGCGCTGGCAGGACGGCACCGCGCTCTACTACCCGCTGCACCTGGACTACTTCTCGCCCTGGCCTGCCCTGGCCGATGTGCTCGCCGGCAGCGGCCTGCTGGTCATGGTGCTCACCTATGGCACCGTCATCGTGCAGGTCGCGTTCCCCTTCACGCTGCTGAACCGGCGGGTGAAGAACGTGATGCTGGTGGTGATGGTGCTGGAGCACCTCGGGATCGCGGTCCTTCTGGGGCTGCCCTTCTTCTCCCTGGCCATGATCGCGGCGGATGCGATCTTCCTCCCGACGAACTTCCTGCGCTGGGCCGGTGCGCGGGCGGGCCGGATCCGCGACCGGATCGGCGACCGGCTGCCCGCACGGGCGGCCTGGCTGCCGCGCCAGCGGACTGAGGAGAGCACCGCGGGCCGACCGTAGGCTGTGGACATGAGCGTGTCCCGGTGCGCTGTGCCGGCTGGACCGAGGGAGGAGGGGCATGAGCGACGACGAGGCCGTGACGGCCGTACGGCGATGGCGCGAGGCCGCCGCCGGGACCGTGCTGCTGGACGGCTTCCATGCGCTGAAGCACGCGGTCCGGTTCGGCGCGGAGGTGCGGATCGCCGTCACGAGCGACAAGGCGGGCGCCCTCGCTCTCGCGCACGACCTGGCCGGCGACCTGACCGGGGTGATCGAGGAGCGCCTCGTCGAGGTGGAGGCGGAGACGCTGCGCGATCTTGTGCCGAAGGTCCATCCGACCCGGGTCGCCGCGCTCGCGGTCAGGCCCGATCGGCGGGGGAACCTGGACGAGCTGACGGGACCCGCCAGGTCCGCGCCGGTCGTGGTGCTGGACAACCCCCGCAACCTGGGGAACGTGGGCGCCGTGGTGCGGCTCGCCGCCGGGTTCGGGGTCACCGGGGTGGTCACCACCGGCGATATCGACCCCTGGCACCCGAACGCCGTCCGGTCGGGCGCCGGGCTTCACTTCGCCACCGCGGTGGAGCGGCTGCCGAGCGACGACCTTCCGCCCGGGCCGCTGTACGCCCTGGATCCGGAGGGGGAGGACATCCGGTCCGTGGCCATCCCCGATGACGCGCTGCTCGCGTTCGGCTCCGAGCGGCACGGGATCTCGCCGGAGGTGCGCAAGCGGGCTACCAGGCTGGTGGCCCTCCCCATGCGGCCTCAGGTGTCCAGCTACAACCTGGCCACCAGCGTGGCCATGGCGCTGTTCCACTGGGGAGGGCCTGCCCAGGCTCCGGCGAGCGGCTGAGTAAGCCGGGAAAGCCGCGGAGCCCGGCGGCGTTACAGCGGGCGTCGGACCTCGACCATGCGGAAGCGGGAGGCCACGAACGCCCCGTCGCACAACGCGGCGTTGGCCGAGGGGTTGCCGCCCGTGCCGTGGAAGTCCGAGAAGGCCGCGGTCTGGTTGACGTAGACCCCACCGGTCAGATTCAGCGACAGCTGGGCGCACTCCTCCAGACAGGCCTCCTCGACCAGCCGCTCGGCATCCGGGGAGGTGGTGTACGCGCCGACGGTCATGGCGCCCTTGTCGCGGACCGTGCGGCGCAGCAGGTCGGCCGCGTCCGCCGTCGAGTCCATGGCCACGGCGAAGGACACCGGGCCGAAGCACTCGGACAGATAGGGCGCCTCGGCGTCGGCCGGCTCCCAGAACTTCCGGGCGCCGTCGGCCTTGACGATCACGGGGGTGCGGACCGCGGCCTCGGGGAACTCGGGGTGGGCGACCTGACGGGAGGCCAGGGCGGTGCCGCCGAGGCCGGGGGCGGCCTCCAGCCGCTCCTTGACCCCGGGGTTCACGATCGCGCCGAGCAGGGCGCTCGCCCGCGCGTCGTCGCCCAGCAGCCGCTCGACGGCCGCCGCCAGATCGGCGACCACCTCGTCGTACGACTTGGGGCCGGCGTCCGTGGCGATGCCGTCACGCGGGATGAGCAGGTTCTGCGGGGTGGTGCACATCTGGCCGCAGTACAGGGACAGGGAGAACGCCAGATTGCCCAGCATGCCCTCGTAGTCGTCGGTGGAGTCGATCACGACCGTGTTGACCCCGGCCTTCTCGGTGAAGACCTGGGCCTGGCGGGCGTGGGTCTCCAGCCAGTCGCCGAAGGCGGTGGAGCCCGTGTAGTCGATGATGCGGATCTCGGGGCGCACGGCGAGGACCTTGGCCAGGCCCTCGTCGGGGTGCTCCGCGGCCAGGGCCACCAGATTCGGGTCGAAGCCCGCCTCGCTCAGCACCTCGCGCGCCACCCGGACGGTCAGAGCCAGCGGCAGCACGGCCCGGGGGTGGGGTTTGACCAGGACGGGATTGCCCGTGGCGAGGGAGGCGAACAGGCCCGGGTAGCCGTTCCACGTCGGGAAGGTGTTGCAGCCGATGACCAGGGCGATCCCGCGCGGGACGGCCGTGAAGTCCTTGCGCAGGCGCAGCGGGTCGCGCTTGCCCTGCGGCTTGGTCCACTCGGCCGCCGCGGGGGTGCGCGTCTGCTCCGCGAAGGCATAGGCCACCGCCTCCAGGCCGCGGTCCTGGGCGTGTGGCCCGCCGGCCTGGAACGCCATCAGATAGGCCTGCCCGCTGGTGTGCATGACGGCATGGGCGAACTCGTGCGAGCGGGCGCCGATCCGGGCCAGGATCTCCAGGCAGACCATGGCGCGCGCCTCGGGGCCCGCGTCCCGCCAGGCCGCCAGGCCGGCCCGCATCGCCGGGAGCAGCACCTCGATGTCCGGGTGCGGATACTCCACATCCAGCCCGATGCCGTACGGCGAGGTCTCGGTGGCCGTCCAGCCGTCCGTGCCGGGCTGGTCCAGCCCGAAGCGCTTGCCGCGCAGCGCGTCGAACGCCGTCTGGCCCTCGGCGGGGGACAGGCTTTCCCGGCCGCTCGCGTCGGCCCCTCCGTAGGCCTTCGGATGCTCGGGGTGCGGCGACCAGTATGCGCGGGTACGGATGGCCTCCAGAGCCTGGTCGAGGGTGGGGCGGTGCTGCTCGGTCAACTGCGCTGTGGTGAGTCCGGCGGTCACGACTGACCAACTCCTCGTCGAGCTGGGATTGAGCTGAGCTGGGAACGACGACAGACTTAGGGTAACCGAACGATCGGTCGGGACAAGAGGGCCTGGCGCACCTGTGGATAACTTCGTCCGAGAGGATCAGCGGCATGACTGCGATCGACCGTGGGACCGGCCCCGCCGGCATCGTCGCCGTGGTCGGCACCGGCACCATGGGCCAGGGAATCGCGCAGGTCGCGCTGGTCGCCGGGCATCCCGTGCGGCTCTACGACGCCGCCCCCGGGCGCGCCGCGCAGGCCGCCGACGCCATCGCCGCGCGCCTGGAGAGGCTGGTCGCCAAGGGCCGGCTCGCCCCCGCCGCCCGGGACGCCGCCCTGGGCCGGCTCACCCCGGTCGCCGGGCTCGCCGGGCTGGCGGACGCGGAGCTGGCGATCGAGGCGATCCTGGAGGACCTGGGGGCCAAGCAGCAGCTGTTCACCGCCCTCGAATCGGTCGTCTCCGACGGCTGTCTGCTCGCCACCAACACCTCCTCCCTGTCCGTCACCGCCGTCGCGGGCGCACTGCGGTGCCCCGGCCGCCTCCTGGGCCTGCACTTCTTCAACCCCGCGCCGCTGCTGCCGCTGGTCGAGGTGGTGCGCGGCTTCGCCACCGAGGAGGCGGCCGCCGACCGGGCGTACGAGACCGTCGCGGCCTGGGGCAAGACCCCGGTGCGCTGCGCGGACACCCCCGGCTTCATCGTCAACCGGATCGCCCGCCCCTTCTACGCCGAGGCGTTCCGCGTCCACGAGGAGGGTGCCGCCGACCCGGCCACCGTCGACGCCGTGCTGCGCGAGTGCGGCGGCTTCGCGATGGGCCCGTTTGAGCTGACGGACCTGATCGGCCAGGACGTGAACGAGGCCGTGACCCGCTCGGTGTGGGAGGCGATGTTCCACGACCCGAGGTTCACCCCGTCCCTCGCCCAGCGGCGGCTCGTGGACGCGGGCCTGTACGGGCGCAAGTCGGGCCGCGGCTGGTACGACCACGCCGAGGGCGCGCCGCGCCCCGAGCCGCACACCGCCGAGCCGTGCCGGGCCCCGGAAAAGGTCGCGGTCCACGAGGGAGCGGGGCCGGCCCGGGAGCTGCCGCGGCTCATCGAGGAGGCGGGCATCACGGTCACCCGGGAGGCCCCGGCCCCCGACACCCCGCCCGGAGGCTTCATCGCCCTCCCCGACGGCACCCGGCTGGCCCTCACCGACGGCTCGTCCGCCACCACGGGCTCCCCGGTCCCCTGTGTCCGCTTCGACCTGGCGCTGGACTACCGCGCCGCCACCCGGATCGCCCTCGCCCCGGCCGAGACCGTCGCCCCCGACGCCCTGGAGTCCGCGATCGGGCTCTTCCAGGCGCTCGGGAAGCAGGTCAGCGTCATCGAGGACGTGCCCGGCATGATCGTGGCCCGTACGGTCGCGATGCTGGCCGACTTCGCCCTGGACGCCGCCGCCCGCCGGGTGGCGAGCCCGGAGGACATCGACACCGCGATGCGGCTGGGGGTGAACTACCCCCGTGGACCGCTGCGTTGGGGGAGTGAGCTCGGCGCGCGCTGGGTGCGCGACGTAATGTTGAACCTTCACCAGGCCTATCCCACCGGCCGCTATGCCCCGTCCCAACCGCTGATGCGGCGCGCGGCCGCCGAAGAAGAACTGTTCTCATCATGACCATGTCGAAGCGCGACACCTATACGCCCGAATCGCTGCTCGCGGTCGCCGTGGAGGTGTTCAACGAGCGTGGCTACGACGGCACCTCCATGGAGCACCTCTCACGTGCGGCCGGGATCTCCAAGTCGTCGATCTACCACCACGTCAAGGGCAAGGAAGAGCTGCTGCGGCTGGCCATAAGCCGCGCCCTCGACGGACTGTTCGGCATCCTCGGCGAGCCGGGCGCGCGCGACGGACGGGCGGTCGAGCGGCTGGAGCACGTGGCCCGGCGCACCGCCGAGGTGCTGATGGCGGAGCTGCCGTACGTCACTCTGCTGCTGCGCGTGCGCGGGAACACGGACACCGAGCGGTGGGCCATGGCCCGGCGGCGGGAGTTCGACCACGAGGTCGCCGCGCTGCTCAAGCAGGCCGTGACCGACGGGGACCTGCGGCCCGACGTGGACGCCCGGCTGGCGACCCGGCTGCTCTTCGGCATGATCAACTCGATTGTGGAGTGGTACCGGCCGAGCCGGGGCGGGGCCGTGAGCTCGGACGAGGTGGCCGACGCGGTGGTCCGCACGGCGTTCGCGGGGCTGCGCGTCTCCCTTGTCTAGAGCTCGGTGTCGAGGTCGGTCTCCTCGAAGACCAGCAGCGTGCGGGTGCTCAGCACCTCGGGTATGGCCTGGATGCGGGTGAGGACCAGCTCGCGCAGCGAGCGGTTGTCCTCGGTGTGGACCAGCAGCAGCACATCGAAGTCCCCGCTGACCAGGGCGATATGAGAGGCGCCCGGAAGCTGCCTGAGCTGCTCGCGGACCGTGCGCCACGAGTTCTGCACGATCTTCAGGGTGATGTACGCCGAGGAGCCCTGCCCGGCCCGCTCCTGGTCCACCCGGGCGCTGAAGCCGCGGATCACCCCGTCGTCGATGAGGCGGTTGATACGCGCGTAGGCGTTGGCGCGCGAGACATGCACCCGCTCGGCGACGGAGCGTATCGAGGCCCGGCCGTCGGCCCGGAGCATACGGAGGATGTCGCGGTCTATCGGATCCAGGGGACGGGCCGGGGGCGTGTCGTCCGGATTGGCCATCTGTTCGCCCCGCATACCGCCCCGCCTCCCCTTCATGGACGTCCTGGCCACATCTCATGCGGTGCTGAACCGTTTGTCCACAGGCTGAGGCCGCCTGTAGCCAAAATGCGTCAACGACCGAACAATCGGTAGGGAGGGGTTCGCCCGCCCCATCAGCTCCCTGTCCGCAGGAGGTCGCGCCATGACGGTCCTTGAGCAGCCCGGTGCCTATCGACCCACTCCCCCGCCCGCCTGGCAGCCCCGCGTCGACGCCGCCCCGCTGCTGCCCGACGCGGAGCCGTACCGCCTGCTGGGCACCGACGCCGCGGCCGACATCGATCCCGCCCTGCTGACCCGGCTCCATCGAGAGCTGGTCCGCGGCCGCCGGTACAACGCGCAGGCCACCGCCCTGACCAGGCAGGGCAGGCTCGCCGTCTACCCCTCCTCCACCGGTCAGGAGGCCTGCCAGGTCGCCGCCGGGCTCGTGCTCCGCGAGCAGGACTGGCTCTTCCCCAGCTACCGCGACACCCTGGCCGCCGTCGTCCGCGGCATCGACCCGGTGCAGGTCCTCACCCTGCTGCGCGGCGACTGGCACTCCGGCTACGACCCGCGCGACCACCGGGTGGCCCCGCTGTGCACCCCGCTGGCCACCCAGCTGCCGCACGCGGTGGGCCTGGCACACGCGGCCCGCCTCAAGGGAGACGACGTGGTGGCGCTCGCCCTGGTCGGCGACGGCGGCACCAGCGAGGGCGACTTCCACGAGGCGCTCAACTTCGCCGCGGTATGGCGGGCCCCCGTCGTCTTCCTCATCCAGAACAACGGCTTCGCGATCTCCGTCCCGCTCGCCAAACAGACCGCCGCCCCCTCCCTCGCCCACAAGGCCGTCGGATACGGCATGCCGGGCCGGCTGGTCGACGGCAATGACGCGGCGGCCGTGCACCAGGTCCTGGGCGAGGCCGTCCGCCGGGCGCGCGCGGGCGGCGGCCCCACCCTCGTCGAGGCCGTCACCTACCGCGTCGACGCCCACACCAACGCCGACGACGCCACCCGCTACCGCTCCGACGCCGAGGTGGAGGCCTGGCGCGCACACGACCCGATCGACCTGCTGGAGGAGGCCATGCGCGCCCGCGGCCTGCTCGACGACCAGGCCGTGCGGGCCGCGCGCGAGGCCGCCGAGCGGCTGGCCGCCGATCTGCGGACGCGGATGCACCAGGACCCGCCCCTGGAACCGATGGACCTCTTCGCGGACGTCTACGCGGAGAAGACCGGCCAGCTGCGCGAGCAGGCGGAGCTTCTGCGCGCGGAGCTCGGCGCCGAGGAGGGCGAGCGATGACGGCGACCGCGGTCAAACCCGCCACCATGGCCCAGGCCCTGGGCCGCGCGCTGCGCGACGCGATGGCCGCCGACCCGGCCGTCCACGTCCTCGGCGAGGACGTGGGCACGCTGGGCGGCGTCTTCAGGGTCACGGACGGGCTCGCGAAGGAGTTCGGCGACGACCGCTGCACGGACACTCCGCTCGCGGAGGCCGGCATCCTGGGCACCGCGGTCGGCATGGCCATGTACGGGCTGCGGCCCGTCGTCGAGATGCAGTTCGACGCGTTCGCCTACCCCTCCTTCGAGCAGCTCGTCAGCCATGTCTCGAGGATGCGCAACCGCACCCGCGGCGCGCTGCCGATGCCTATCACCGTGCGGGTGCCCTACGGCGGCGGCATCGGCGGCGTGGAGCACCACAGCGACTCCTCCGAGGCGTACTACATGGCGACGCCCGGCCTCCATGTGGTCGCCCCGGCCACCGTCGCCGACGCATACGGGCTGCTCCGCGCCGCCATCGCCTCCGACGACCCGGTCGTCTTCCTCGAACCCAAGCGGCTCTACTGGTCCAAGGCCGAGTGGTCCCCCGACCACCCCGAGGAGGTCGCCCCCATCGGCCGCGCCGTGGTGCGGCGCCCGGCCGGCGGCGGCCGGGCCGCCACCCTCGTCTCGTACGGGCCCTCGGTGCCGGTCTGTCTGGAGGCCGCCGAGGCGGCCACGGCCGAGGGCTGGGACCTGGAGGTCGTCGACCTGCGCTCGCTGGTGCCCTTCGACGACGAGACGGTGTGCGCCTCCGTCCGCCGGACCGGGCGGGCCGTCGTCGTCCACGAGGCCACGGGCTTCGGCGGCCCCGGCGGGGAGATCGCCGCCAGGATCACCGAGCGCTGCTTCCACCACCTGGAGGCGCCGGTGCTGCGCGTCGCCGGATTCGACATCCCCTACCCGCCGCCGATGCTGGAGCGGCACCATCTGCCCGGCGTCGACCGGGTGCTGGACGCGGTGGCCCGGCTCCAGTGGGAGTCGGAGTGGACCGAGGGGAGGGCGGTGTGATGGCCGAGGTGCGCGAGTTCACCCTGCCCGACCTGGGAGAGGGGCTCACCGGGGCGGAGATCGTGCGCTGGCTGGTGGAGGTCGGCGATGTCGTCGCGGTCGACCAGCCGGTCGTGGAGGTCGAGACCGCCAAGGCGATGGTGGACGTGCCCTGTCCGTACGGCGGGGTGGTGACCGCGCGCTTCGGCGAGGAGGGCACCGAACTGCCGGTCGGGGCGCCGCTGCTGACGGTCGCCGTCCCGACGGCCGAGGGCCCGCCCCCGAGAGCCGAGAGCCCGCCCCCGGCGGCCGGGGAAGGGTCCGGCAATGTGCTGGTCGGCTATGGCACTTCGGCCCCGGCCGGCCGGCGCCGCCGCGTCCGTCCGGCCCCGCCGGACCCGGTCTCCCCGGCGGCGCCCGCCCCGGCCTCCCCGGCGGCTCCCGCCCCGGCCGGGAGCCCTGCGCCGTCGCCGGCTCCCGGCCCGGTGGCCGCGCGCCCGGCACCGTCCGCGCCGGGGCTGGGCCAGGTCGCCGACGGGGTGGCGCGGTCGTCGGCGCCCGGTCGGCACGGCGATGGCCCGGTCCCCGTCATCTCGCCGCTCGTCCGGCGGCTGGCCCGCGAGCACGGACTGGACCTGAGCGAGCTGCGCGGCTCAGGACCCGACGGCCTGATCCTGCGCGGAGACGTTGAACAGGCCGCGCAGGCCGCGCAGGCCGCACAGGTCGCCGAGGCCGCGCAGGCCGCACAGGTCGCACAGGTCGCACAGGTCGCCCAGGTCACGGAAGCCGCGAAGGCGGCACCGGCCCCGCAGGCGTCGGCCGCGCGTCCGGCCGACGGGAAGCGCGTCGTGGTGCGGGGCGTGCGCGGCGCCGAGAAGCTGGCCCGCAGCCGGCGGGAGATCCCCGACGCGACCTGCTGGGTGGACGCCGACGCGACCGAGCTGCTGGCCGCCCGCGCGGCCATGAACACGGCCGGGCCCAAGATCTCCCTGCTCGCCGTCCTGGCCCGCATCTGCACGGCGGCCCTCGCCCGCCACCCCGAGCTGAACGCGACGGTCAGCGAAGGCGAGATCACCCGCCGCGCCGAGATCCACCTCGGCTTCGCCGCGCAGACCGACCGCGGCCTGGTGGTCCCCGTGGTGCGTGACGCGCACGCCCGCGACACGGCCGGACTGTCCGCCGAGATGACCCGCCTCACCGAGGCCGCCCGCTCCGGCACCCTCTCCCCCGGCGAGCTGACCGGAGGCACCTTCACGCTCAACAACTACGGCGTCTTCGGGGTCGACGGCTCGACGCCGATCATCAACCACCCCGAGGCCGCGATGGTCGGCGTCGGCCGGATAGCCGCGAAGCCGTGGGTGCACCAGGATGAGCTGGCGATACGGCAGGTGGTGCAGCTGTCGCTCACCTTCGACCACCGGGTCTGCGACGGCGGCACCGCGGGCGGTTTCCTGCGCTATGTGGCCGACTGCGTGGAACACCCGGCGGTGCTGCTGCGGTCGCTGTAGCGGGGCCGGCCGGGAAGCCGCCCTCGGGGTCTGCACCGGCTGTCACAGGGACATACTCATGGGGTGACGTTTGACGCTGTGATCCTGGCCGGAGGCGCCGCCCGGCGGCTGGGCGGCGCCGACAAGCCGGCGCTGCGGGTCGGCGCCCGGCCGCTGCTGGACCGGGTGCTCGGCGCCTGCCAGGGCGCCGGCCGGACCGTCGTCGTCGGGCCGCGCAGACCGACCGCGCGGTCCGTGGACTGGACCCGCGAGGAGCCGCCCGGCGGCGGGCCGGTCGCGGCCGTCGACGCCGGGGTGCGCCGGACCACGGCGCCCGTCGTCCTCGTGCTCTCCGCGGATCTGCCGTTCCTCACCGGCGACACGGTCGGGGCGCTCGTCCAGGGCCTCGGACAGGCCGAAGGGGTGCTGCTCACCGACTCCGGCGGCCGCGAACAGCCCCTGGTCGCGGCGTACCGGGCCGAGCCGCTGCGCCGGGAGATCGCCCTGCTCGCGGCCGAGCACGGCGGGCTGGCCGGGCTGCCCCTGCGGCTGCTCACCGCCGAGCTGACCCTCGCCCGGCTGCACCACCCCACCGCCTCCTTCGACTGCGACACCTGGGAGGACATCACCACCGCCCGCGCACGGATCAGGGAGCATGGACACGTGTTGGATGAATGGATCGCCGCAGTGAAGGCCGAGCTGGGCATCGACCTCGATGTCGATGTCTCCGCCCTTCTCGACCTCGCCCGGGACGCGGCGCACGGCGTCGCCAGGCCCGCCGCGCCGCTGACCACCTTCCTCGTCGGCTACGCGGCCGCCCAGCAGGGCGGCGGCCCCGAGGCGCTGGCCGCCGCCACCGGCAAGGCGGCCGCGCTCGCCGCCCGCTGGGCCGAAGAGGCCGAGTCGACGGGATGACGGACCGGGACCCCCGCGGCGGCGACGCGCTGGACCGCGAGCTCGACGAGGCGCTGGCGCTGGCGAAGGACCAGGGCCCGTATCCGCGGCGCGCCGAGACCTGGGCCGAGGGGCCCGTTCACCGCGACGACGCCGACGACGCCGAAGACGCCGAAGACGCCGATCACGCCGATGCCCTCGGCAACCCCGAGAACCGCGGCAACCCCGAGAAGCCCGAGTGGACCGACCCATGGACCACGGTGCCGCGCGACCGGGCGCCGCGGGCGCGACGGCCCTCCGGCGCCCCCGCCCGCCACCGGCCCGCCACCACCTGGCCCGATGCCCGCGCGATCGCGGCCCGCGCCCCCCGGAAGGCCGTGGCCAAGGCGGCCCCCCTCGCCCGGCCGCTCGCCGAGGCCCTCGGCCACGTCCTGGCCACGCCCCTCACCGCCCTCACCGACCTGCCGTCCTTCGACACCTCCGCCATGGACGGCTGGGCCCTCGCCGGCCCCGGCCCCTGGCGGCTCCCCGCCGGCGAGCAGTCCATCCTGGCCGGCCACGCCGAGAGCGACCCGCTCCCCGACGGCCACGCGATCCGCATCGCCACCGGCGCCCGCATCCCGCCCGGCGCCACCGCCGTGCTCCGCACCGAACACGGCACCGCGGGCGACGGCTGGCTGTACGCCGCCCCCGGCCACCCCGTCACCCCCGGTCAGGACATCCGCCCCCGAGGCCAGGAGTGCCGCAGCGGCGATCTCCTGCTCCCTGCGGGCGCCCTGGTCACCCCCGTGATACTGGGCCTGGCCGCCGCCGCCGGTTACGACGAGCTGCCGACCGTGCCCCGGCCCCGCGTCGAGATCCTGGTCCTCGGCGACGAACTGCTGCGCGAGGGCCTCCCCCACGACGGGCGCATCCGCGACGCGCTCGGCCCGATGCTCGCCCCCTGGCTGCGCGCGCTCGGCGCCGAGCCGACGGCGACCCGCCGGCTGGGCGACGACGCGGAGGCGCTGTACGCCGCCGTGGCCGGATCCCCCGCCGATGTCGTGCTGACCACCGGCGGTACGGCCGCCGGCCCCGTCGACCACGTCCACCCCACGCTGCGCCGGCTGGACGCCGAGCTGCTGGTCGACGGGGTGGCGGTGCGCCCCGGCCACCCGATGCTGCTGGCCCGCCTGGCCCCGGAGAAGCATCTCGTGGGGCTGCCGGGCAATCCGCTGGCCGCCGTGTCCGGCCTGCTGACCCTGGCCGAGCCGCTGCTGCGCACGCTCACGGGCCGCCCGGCGGCCACTCCCTGCCCGGCCCCGCTGGCCGCCGCCGTCCAGGGCCATCCGCGCGACACCCGACTGGTCCCGGTGGTCTTCCGGGGCGACGAGGCGCTTCCGCTCCGCTTCAACGGCCCGGCCATGCTGCGCGGGGTCGCTGTCGCGGACGGCCTTGCCGTCATCCCGCCCGGTGGCGCGGGCCGGGGGAGCGAGGTCGAGGTCCTGGATCTGCCCTGGTCCGCGGCGTGGCCCTCGGCGGCGGGCGGCCCGGGAGACCCGGCGGTCGGGCCGTGGCACCTGCTGTGACCGCCCCGACGGTCTGGACCGTCCAGACCGTCCGGGGGTGTCCGCCGGCCACGTGGCGGAGCCGCACATCGACGCTGTTCCCCACCCCGCCCCTTCCCGTAACCCGGGGCTCCGCCCCTGGACCCCGAAGTCCGGTGGCGGAGCCCCGCCCGGTGGCGGAGCCCCCCCCGGTGGCGGCGCCCCCCGGCGGTAGAGCCCCCCGGCGGTAGAGCCGATCGACACTATGGGAAGGGGCGGGGTGGGGGAGGGCGGCCGCACCGCCCTGACATCGTGCCCTCGCGCCCCGTGCCGGGCGCGGACCCCAGGCAGTAGCCTCGCCGCCATGTATGCGATCACCATCCCCGAACCCGGCGGCCCCGACGCCCTCGTGTGGGCGGAGGTCCCCGATCCCGTACCCGGCGAGGGCGAAGTCCTGGTCGAGGTCGTGGCCGGCGGCGTGAACCGCGCCGATCTGCTCCAGCGCCAGGGCCACTACCCCCCGCCCCCCGGCGCCCCCGACTACCCCGGCCTGGAGTGCTCGGGCCGGATCGCGGCGCTGGGCCCCGGCGTCAGCGGCTGGTCGGTCGGCGACGAGGTGTGCGCGCTGCTCGCGGGCGGCGGATACGCCGAGAAGGTGGCGGTGCCCGCGGGGCAGCTGCTGCCCGCGCCGTCCGGCGTCGACCTGGTCACCGCGGCCGCCCTCCCCGAGGTGACCGCGACCGTGTGGTCGAACGTCTTCATGATCGCCCACCTCCGGCCGGGCGAGACCCTGCTGGCACACGGCGGCTCCAGCGGCATCGGCACCATGGCGATCCAGCTCGCGAAGGCGGTCGGCGCGCGGGTCGCGGTCACGGCGGGCAGCGCCGAGAAGCTGGCGGCCTGCCGTGAGCTGGGCGCCGACATCCTGATCGACTACCACGAGCAGGACTTCGTCGAGGAGGTGCGCAAGGCCACCCAGAACGCGGGGGCGGACGTGATCCTGGACATCGTCGGCGCGAAGTACCTCGCCCAGAACGTGGCCGCGCTCGCCACCAACGGACGGCTGGCGATCATCGGCCTCCAGGGCGGGGCGAAGGCCGAGCTGAACCTCGGCGCGCTGCTGGCCAAGCGCGGCGCCGTGATGGCCACCAGCCTGCGCAGCCGCCCTCTCGCGGAGAAGGCTGCGATCGTCGCGGCGGTGCGCGAGCACGTCTGGCCCCTCGTCGAGAGCGGCCGGGTGCGGCCCATCGTCGACCGTACGATCCCGATGCGCGAGGCGGCCGAGGCGCACCGTGTGCTCGAGCAGAGCGGGCACGTCGGCAAGGTACTGCTGACGGTCTAGCCAGCCAGGCGCCGGGCGGTCCCGGATGCCGTGCCCATGCCGTCGTGTGACGCTGGATACGTCATGCGACGGCCCGGCACGGGAGGGTGACGGCCGTGAGACCTGAGCTCCGTACGCTGCGCACGCTGCCGGTGGTGCTGGTGATGGCCGGTGTGGCGGTGGTGGCCGCGCCGGTGGCGCGCGCCGACGACGACGAGCTGGCCGGGACCCGCGCCGGGGAGGGCCGGGCGCACCCGGGGCGCACCGGGGAGCCCGACGTCGTCCCGCCCGCCGCGTCGGCCGCGCCCGTACCGTCCCGGCGGCCCGGTCGGCCGGACGGCCCCGCGACGCCCGCGCCCAGCGCGGCGACCACCCCCGCCGCGCGGCAGCCACAGGACGCGTACGACGCGGAACCGAACGACGCGGTGCCCACCGGGCGGGCGCTGCGCGTGCTGCCGATGGGCACCGGCCTGGCCCTGATGGGCCTGGGCCTCGGGCTGGCGTTCCTGGGCCTGCGGCTGCGCCGCCACTGAGCCCGGCGGCGGCGAGCCCGGTGGCGGCGAGGTCGGGCGCCCGGGAAGGGGTGCGGCGGCCGCCCGGGGAGCGGTGCCCGAATCCTGGTCACCCGCCCCCTCCGTACGTCTGTACGTGCGGAACAATGGGGGTATGAACCAGCCGATGAACGAACGATCGCAGGAGAGCCCGCACGTCCTGGTCGTCGGTCCGGACGGCATGGCCCTCGGCAGCGCTCCCGGCGACAGCGGCGGTGACGACGAGTCGCGCGAGGTTCCCGTGACGGACATGGTCGAACAGCCGGCCAAGGTCATGCGCATCGGCAGCATGATCAAGCAGCTCCTGGAGGAGGTCCGCGCGGCGCCTCTCGACGAGGCCAGCCGGGTCCGGCTCAAAGAGATCCACTCCAGCTCGGTGAAGGAGCTGGAGGACGGCCTCGCGCCCGAGCTGATCGGCGAGTTGGAACGCCTCTCGCTCCCCTTCACCGACGAGGCGGTCCCGACCGAGGCCGAGCTGCGCATCGCCCAGGCCCAGTTGGTCGGCTGGCTCGAAGGGTTGTTCCACGGCATTCAGACGACGCTGTTCGCCCAGCAGATGGCGGCGCGTGCGCAGCTGGAGCAGATGCGCCGGGCCCTGCCGCCGGGCTTCGGCGGCGAGGACGGGGAGGGCGGGCCGCAGCACGGCGGTGCGCGTTCGGGTCCGTATCTGTAAGCCGCTACCTATAGGCCACCTTTACTACGGCGGGCCGTTCCGGGGACTCCCGAGTCCCGGGAACGGCCCGCCGCCTCCATGGGCGATAGTGGCCCATCGCCGAGCCCCCGGATTGTCCCCTGACAGCGGTCCGGCCGCTTTCTCACCTGGGCCGACAGTCCCAAGAGGCAGAAAGAGGTAGTACCACCATGCGCGTCTTCGTCGCGGGAGCCACCGGCGCGGTCGGCCGCCGTCTCGTCCCGCTTCTCGTGGCGGCGGGGCACGAGGTCACCGGCGCTACGCGCACCGGGGAGGGGGCGGAGCGGCTGCGCGCGCAGGGGGCCTCGGCCGTGCGCGTGGACGTCTTCGACGCTGCCCGCGTGCACCGGGCGGTCGCGGACGCCGCCCCCGACGCGGTCGTCCACCAGCTGACCGCCCTGGCCAACGGCGACCGCGCGGAGAACGGGCGGATCCGCAGGGAGGGCACCCGCCACCTCGTCGACGCCGCCAAGCGCGCCGGGGTCAGGCGCATCGTCGCCCAGTCCATCTCCTGGGCCTACGCGCCCGGTGACGCCCCGGCCGGCGAAAGCACCCCGCTCGACCTGGAAGCGGAGCCGCCGCGGGCCGGGATGGTCGACAGCCTGCGGGCGCTGGAGGAGGCCGCCGCGGAGATCGAGACGCATGTGGTGCTGCGCTACGGGACGTTCTACGGCCCCGGCACCTGGTACGCGCGGGGCGGGCCGCTGGACGCGGCGCTGCGCGGCGAGCAGGCGGCGGGGGATCCGGCGGGGGATCCGGCGGGGGATCCGGCGGCGGCGCTGGTCGGCCTGCCCGTGGCGGGCGACGCGGTCGGCTCGTTCGTCCATGTCGAGGACGCCGCCCGGGCCGCGGTGGCGGCGCTGGACTGGCCGACCGGCACCGTCAACATCGTGGACGACGAACCGGCCCCGGCCCACGCGTGGCTGCCGGCGTTCGCGGACGCCGTGGGCGCGCCGCCGCCCGCCCCCGCCGCGGACGGCGGCAGGGAGGGCTGGGAGCGGGGGGCCGACAACACCCTCGCCCGCCGCCGGCTCGGCTGGCGGCCGCTGCACCCGACCTGGCGGACGGGGTTCACGGCGCTGTGACGGCGAAGGGGCCCGGCGGATGCCGGGCCCCTTCCCCAAAACGACGATCAGACGACGACGATCAGACGACGACCACGATCAGCCCGGCATCCCCGTGGAGACGGTCAGCTCGATGGTGTCGGTCTTCGGGTCGTACGGCTCGTAGTTGCGGTACGTGTAGTTGAGGACGGTGCCCTTGCCCCACAGGTTCTCGTCTTCCGTGACCACGTTGTACTTCCAGCCCGCGGCCCGGATGCACTTCTTCACCGAGTCGATGTAGAGGTTCTGGAAGTCGGGCACGTTGTAGGCGCCCTTCTGGTCGTAGGCCTCCGAGGCGTCGGTGCACTTCTCCGGGTCGATGACCTTGGTCTTGTCGCCCTCACGGAATCCGGACGGGGGCGCGGACGACGAGGCGGACTTGGTGTCCTTGCCGTCGTCGCGCGCCTGCTGGTCGTCGGATCCGCCGCCGCCCCCGCTGAGGGCGATGACCAGGACCACCGCGACGACCGCGATCGCCGCGACGACCGCCGAGCCGATGATCACGCGCTTGTTGCCGTTGTCGCCGCCCTGGCCGCCGCCCGAGGACGGGGCCGAGGCGGGCGAGACGGTGTACGGCGGCGGGGTTTGGGCGCCGCCCTGCGCGTACGGCGCGGGGGGCGGGGTCTGCGCCGGGGCCGGGGCCGGGGTGCTGTAGCCCCCCTGCGCCATCGGCTGACTGGGCGGCGGCGGGGTGGAGGGGCCGAAGCCGCCGAACCCGCCGGAGGACTGCGGCTGGTACGGGGTCTGGACGCTCCCCATGCCCGGGCCGGGGGTGTGCTGGTCGATCGGCGGGAAGACGGCCGAGCCCACGCCGGAGCCGCTACGGGCCGGCGGGCCGCCGCTGATGATGATCGGGTTTGCGCCGGTCTGTCCGGTGCGGGAGACCCGGGCGCACTCGTCGCGCATCGCCTCGGCGTTGGGGAACCGCTCGTTCGGGTTCTTCTTCAGCGCGCGGGCGACCAGCGCGTCCACCGCCGGGGGAATGGACTGGTTGATCGTGGAGGGCGCGACCGGCTCCTCCTGGACGTGCGCGTACGCGATGGCGAGCGGCGAGTCCGCGTCGAACGGCAGCCGGCCCGTCAGCAGCTCGAAGAGCATGATGCCGACCGAGTAGAGGTCGCTGCGGGCGTCCACGCCGCGGCCGAGGGCCTGCTCGGGCGAGAGGTACTGCGGGGTGCCGACGACCATGCCGGTCTGGGTCATGGAGGTCACGCCGGACTGCATGGCGCGGGCGATGCCGAAGTCCATGACTTTGACCACATTACGCTTGGTCATCATCACGTTACCGGGCTTGATGTCGCGGTGGACCAGCCCCATCTCGTGGCTGATCTCCAGCGCGGCCAGCACGTCAGCGGTGATTTTCAGCGCTTTTTCCGTGGGCATCGCGCCGTACTGCCGGGCATCGGCGTCGAGCACGGAGCGCAGCGGCTGGCCCTCCACGTACTCCATGACGATGTACGGCATCACGGAGCCGTCGATCGTGTCCTCGCCGGTGTCGAAGACCGAGACGATGTTGGTGTGGGTCAGCTTGGCGACGGCCTGGGCCTCGCGGCGGAAGCGCTCGCGGAAGGACTGCTCACGGCCCAGTTCGGTGTGCAGGGTCTTGATCGCGACCTGGCGGTCGAGAACGCTGTCGTAGGCCAGGTGGACGGAGGCCATACCGCCCTCGCCGAGCAGGTCCCGCAGCTGATAGCGGCCGCCCGCGAGCGATTTCCCCTCGTACCGGCCCGGTGCGCCCTGCTGGCTCATTTCTTACGTCCCCCTCGGCGCACTCACTAGCTTGACGCGCACGTTCCGACCCACTGATGATCTTCTTTGACTCGATACCCCGGCCCAGTCTGCCCCAGGCCACGGACACGTCAAGCGGCGTGCCCGTTCCGTGACCGGATGTGCAAGAACCCGTCACGCGATTTGCCTGGCCTCACCTACAGCAGGTTTGATGGCCGGTCCATCACGAACCGGTGCGCGGCACGAACCCTGTAGCGTGCTCTAGCAGCAAACCGTACCGCCCGCGAGCGGGGCGATCGCGATGAGACCCCCACCCAGATCAGACGGCGAGGACCGATGGCACAGACCCAGAGCGCCCAGGGGCCCTCCGAACCTGACGCCACCGGGGCCGGAATGCCGGACTCACCCGAGGCGTGGGGTAACGGCGGCCTGGTCGGCGACGGCCGCTACCGACTCACCAGCCGACTCGGCCGCGGTGGCATGGCCGAGGTGTTCGCGGCGGAGGACGTGCGGCTCGGCCGTACGGTCGCGGTGAAGCTGCTCCGCGCCGACCTGGCGGAGGACCCGGTCTCCAAGGCCCGCTTCACCCGCGAGGCCCAGTCGGTCGCCGGGCTCAACCACCACGCCGTCGTCGCGGTCTACGACTCCGGCGAGGACATCGTCGGGCAGCCCGGGTCCATTCAGAGCACCGTGCCGTACATCGTCATGGAGCTGGTCGAGGGCCGTACGATCCGCGATCTCCTGGTGAGCGCCGAGGCGCCGCCCGCGGACCAGGCGCTGATCATCGTCTCGGGGGTGCTGGAGGCGCTGGCCTACAGCCACCAGCACGGCATCGTGCACCGCGACATCAAGCCGGCGAACGTGATCATCACCCACAGCGGCGCCGTCAAGGTGATGGACTTCGGCATCGCCCGCGCCCTGCACGGGGCCGCCTCCACCATGACCCAGACCGGCATGGTCATGGGCACCCCGCAGTACCTCTCGCCGGAGCAGGCGCTCGGCAAGGCCGTCGATCACCGCTCCGACCTCTACGCCACGGGCTGTCTGCTCTATGAGCTGCTCGCGCTGCGCCCGCCGTTCGTCGGCGAGACCCCGCTCTCGGTGGTCTACCAGCATGTTCAGGACATGCCGGTGCCGCCGTCGGAGATCTCCGGGGGCGCGGTGGCGCCGGAGCTCGACGGGCTCGTGATGCGCTCGCTGGCCAAGGACCCGGACGACCGCTTCCAGAGCGCCGAGGAGATGCGCGGTCTGATCCAGTACGCCCTCCAGATGCTGACCGAGGCGGGCGGCCACACCGGCACCTGGAGCACCGGCCCGGTCACCCAGCACCTGGGCGGCTCCACCGGCGCCATGGGCATGGCCGGCACGACCGCCATGCCGCACCCGGGGCACGGCGACACCAGCCAGCAGCCGATCCTTCCGGGCGGTCGCCGCGACGACGGCGGCTACGACGGTGGCTACGACGACGGTTCCGGCCGCGGCGGCCGTGGCCGGATGTGGCTGCTGGCCGTGCTCGCGGTGATCGCCATCGCGGTCGGTGTCGCCTTCGCGATAAACCAGGGCGGCGACGACAACAAGAAGGGGCCGGGCAAGACCGAGACGTCGACCAGCCAGACGCCCACGAAGAAGCCGACCGAGGAGCCGTCGGACGAGGCGACGACGTCGAGCGGGCCCACCGAGACCTCCGGGGACACGGGCGGCTACACCGGTCCTACGGAGCCCGCGTCGCCCTCGTACAGCGAGAGCGCCACCACGCCCCCGCCGGACACGGAGACCGACGCGCCCTCCGCCGACCCGACCGACACCGAGACCACCCCGGGCGACGGCCAGGAGACCACCCCGACGACCACCCCGCCGTCGAGCGACCCGACCGATCCCGGGACCACCGACCCGGCCACCGGCGGGGTCGGGGTGGGCTGACCGGAGACCGCCCGGCAGGGTCCGCCGCGCTCGCCGCGCCCGCCGCACCCCGGCGGGCGCCGCTCAGCCGCAGAAGGCGTCGCGGACCGCCTCGTACTCCCGCGTCCACCACACCGCCAGGGCCGCCGCCGCGGGGAACAGCGGATCGGCGCGCCGGTCCCCGTCCTGGTAGCGCCAGCGCAGCATCCAGAAGTCGTTGAGCCGCTCCCACCACACCCGGTGCACTGCCGCCGCCATCTCGGCGGCCCCGGCGCCCGTCTCGCAGCGGTACGCGCGCGCGTACGGCCGCACCTTGTCCAGCTCCAGCGGGCCGTCCGGCCGTACGAAGAAGATCGCGGCGGCGCGGACCGCCTCCTCGGCACGGGGCTGCACCCCGAGCCGGTCCCAGTCGACGATCGCGGCCGGTTCCGTGTCGCGGTAGAGCAGGTTCAGCGGGTGGAAGTCGCCGTGGACCCAGCCGGTGGCCGGGATGGCGTCGGCCTCCGGGCGGCGGTGCGCGTGCCGCTCCAGCAGGGCGCGCCGTTCGATCAGGCGGTGCTCGGCCAGCCCGTCGAAGCTGTCGTGCCGGCGGCTGCCGCGGGCGAGGACGAGCAGCCGGTCGATGAGGGTGAAGGTGTACTCGGGGTCGGCGGAGGACTCGGGGGGCTGCCGGTCGGCGGCGCGGGCCTCCACGACCTCCTCCAGACAGGTGTGGACGAGCCCGAGCAGCCCGCCCAGCCGCCAGGACTGGACGGGCGTCAGCTCGCCGCCGACGCGGTGCCGCCCGTCGACCCAGGGGTGCAGGGCGTAGCAGCGGCCGCCGATGACCACGACGGTGCGGCCTTCGGCGTCGGGGACGGGCGGGGCGACGGGCACCCCCAGGGTCTCCAGCAGCTGGGTCACCCGGTGCTGGCGGGCGATGGCGGCGTGGTCCCCGTCCAGGTGGTGCTTGAGGAAGAACCGGCCGCGGGTGGTGGCCAGCCGGTAGCCGCGGTTGAGCAGGCCCTCGGCGACGCGCTCGCAGGACACCGCCTCGCCGGTGCGGTCGTAGCGGCGTAACAGCGCGCTCAGGGTTTCCCCGTCGGGAGCGGTCTCGGCGGAGGTTACATGTGAGCGCGACACGCGCCAGATGTTAGATCAACGAACGCGTTGGCCACGGCGCGAGTTGACGCGGGCGTGCGGTCAGTGCTTCTGCGGCTGGGTCTTCCGGGCCTCGGCCGGGGCTTGTGAAGGGGCCTGTGAAGAGGCCTGCGAAGGGGCCTGCGGCGCGGTCTGTGACGGGGCCTGTGCCGGAGCCTGTGTCCGGGCCTGGAACCGGGCCACATAGGCGGCGGCCTGCGAGCGGCGCTCCATGCCGAGCTTGGCCAGCACCCCGGAGACATAGTTCTTGATCGTCTTCTCGGCGAGATGCAGCCGCTCGCCGATCGCGCGGTTGGTCAGCCCCTCCCCGATCAGCACCAGGATCCGGCGCTCCTGGTCGGTGAGGTCGGCGCTCAGGTCGTCACCGAGCCGGGCCGCGGCCATGCCCGTGCCCGTGCCCGTACTCAGCCCCGCACCCCCGCCCGCGCGCACCCGCTCCAGCATGCGGGCCGTGGCGGCCGGGTCGAGCAGGGAGCGGCCCGCCGCCACGTCCCGTACGGCGGCGAGCAGTTCGTCGCTTCCGATGTCCTTGAGGACGTACCCGTAGGCGCCCGCCATGATCGCGTCGATGAGGGCGGTGTCGTCGGCGAAGGAGGAGAGCATCAGGCACCGCACCTCCGGGTGGTGGGCGCGGACCTCCCGGCAGACCTCGACGCCGCTGCCGTCCGGCAGCCGGAGATCCAGCAGGGCGACATCGGGGTGCGCGTCGGGGATCCGGGCGAGGGCCTCGGCCACGGTGCCCGCCTCGCCGACCACCGCCATGTCCGGCTCACCCGAGAGGAGCTCATGAACACCGCGTCGTAGGATTTCATGGTCGTCGAGCAGGAAAATGGTGATTTTTCCTTCTTCGCGCACGAATCCAGTCTCACACACCGAGTCTTCTTGCGTCTTTCCATGTCTTTCCGCGCCGTTGTCCTGAGAGATAACGTGCGGTTGTTCCGACGGGCTGCGGGGCTGTGACCAGTGGTTGTTCCACTTCTGCGCGATTTACTTGGAAATCCAAGCAAAATTGCAGGTCAGAAGGGGTTTCGCAGAGATGCTACCCACTGGGTAACGTGCCCTTTGCAGGGCCAGCCGCCGGGATACCTGTCACGCCCGGTCGGTCTTCGGCGCACCCACCCCGTGCGCTGTCGCCGAGCGAGCGAGCCGCAACTGGCCGCCGGCGGACCCCGGGGGCCGGACAGACGGAGGAGTACACGTGACCGTGGAGAGCACTTCAGCGCGCAAACCGCGCCGAAGCGGAGCCAAGCGCACCAGCGCGAAGCGGCGAGCGGCCGACCAGCCCGAGCTCGTCCAGCTGCTGACCCCCGAGGGTGAGCGGGTCGAACACCCCGAGTACTCCCTGGACCCCACGCCCGAAGAGCTGCGTGCCCTGTACCGGGACATGGTGCTGAGCCGGCGCTTCGACGGCGAGGCCACCACCCTCCAGCGCCAGGGCGAGCTGGGTCTGTGGGCCTCGCTGCTGGGCCAGGAGGCCGCCCAGATCGGCTCCGGCCGGGCCCTTCAGGACGACGACTACGTCTTCCCCACCTACCGCGAGCACGGCGTGGCCTGGTGCCGCGGCGTGGACCCGGTGAATCTGCTGGGCATGTTCCGCGGCGTGAACCACGGCGGCTGGGACCCCAACAGCAACAACTTCCACCTCTACACCATCGTCATCGGCTCGCAGACGCTGCACGCGACGGGCTACGCGATGGGCGTGGCCAAGGACGGCGCGGACACCGCGGTCCTGGCCTACTTCGGGGACGGGGCCTCCAGCCAGGGTGACGTCGCCGAGGCGTTCACCTTCGCCGCGGTCTACAACGCCCCGGTGGTGTTCTTCTGCCAGAACAACCAGTGGGCCATCTCCGAGCCCACCGAGCGGCAGACCCGCGTCCCCCTCTACCAGCGCGCCCAGGGCTACGGCTTCCCGGGCGTCCGGGTCGACGGCAACGACGTGCTGGCCTGTCTCGCGGTCACCAAGGTCGCGCTGGAGCGCGCCCGCACCGGCCAGGGCCCCATGCTCATCGAGGCGTTCACCTACCGGATGGGCGCCCACACCACCTCCGACGACCCGACCCGCTACCGCCGGGCCGAGGAGCGCGAGCTGTGGGAGACCAAGGACCCGATCCTGCGGCTGCGCACCCACCTGACCGCGCAGGGCCTGGCGGACGACGCCTTCTTCGCCGAGCTCGAGGAGGAGAGCGACGCGCTCGCCAAGCGGGTGCGCGACGCGGTACGGGCCATGCCGGACCCCGACGACATGGCGCTCTTCGAACACATCTACGCCGACGGGCACCCGCTGGTCGACGAGGAGCGCGCGCAGTTCGCCGAGTACCAGGCTTCGTTCGCTTCCGCCGAGGAGGGCAACTGAGATGGCCGCCCAGAAGATGTCGCTCTCCAAGGCGATCAACGCATCGCTGCGCACGGCGCTCGAGAACGACCCCAAGGTCCTGATCATGGGTGAGGACGTCGGCAAGCTCGGCGGGGTCTTCCGTGTCACCGACGGCCTCCAGAAGGACTTCGGCGAGGACCGGGTCATCGACACCCCGCTCGCCGAGTCCGGCATCGTCGGCACCGCGATCGGGCTCGCGCTGCGCGGCTACCGCCCGGTGGTGGAGATCCAGTTTGACGGGTTCGTCTTCCCGGCTTACGACCAGATCGTCACGCAGCTCGCCAAGATGCACGCGCGCTCGCTGGGCAAGGTCAAGATGCCGGTCGTCATCCGCATTCCGTACGGCGGCGGCATCGGCGCGGTCGAGCACCACAGCGAGTCGCCGGAGGCGCTGTTCGCGCATGTCGCCGGGTTGAAGGTGGTCTCGCCCTCCAACGCCTCCGACGCCTACTGGATGCTCCAGCAGGCCATCGGCAGCGACGACCCGGTGATCTACTTCGAGCCGAAGCGCCGCTACCACGACAAGTCCGAGGTCGACACCGCGGCGATCCCCGACCCGCTGCACATCGCCCGGGTGGCCCGGGCCGGCACCGATCTGACCCTCGCCGCGTACGGACCCATGGTCAAGGTCGCGCTCGACGCCGCCGGCGCGGCCGCCGAGGAGGGCAAGTCGCTCGAGGTCGTGGACCTGCGGTCGATGTCGCCGATCGACTTCGACACCCTTCAGCGTTCCGTCGAGAAGACCGGCCGGCTGGTCGTCGTCCACGAGGCACCGGTCTTTTTGGGAACTGGCGCGGAGATCGCCGCACGGATCACCGAGAGGTGCTTCTATCAGCTTGAGGCCCCGGTGCTGCGGGTCGGCGGTTTCCACGCCCCGTACCCGCCGTCGCGGCTGGAGGACGAATACCTCCCGGGCCTCGACCGGGTGCTCGACGCCGTTGACCGCGCGTTGGCGTACTGAAGGGCTTGAGGAGAGTCGTGACCATGGCTGCAACCGATCAGCGCTTCCGTGAGTTCAAGATGCCCGACGTGGGCGAGGGACTCACCGAGGCGGAGATCCTCAAGTGGTACGTGGCGCCGGGTGACACGGTCGCCGACGGCCAGGTGGTCTGTGAGGTCGAGACCGCGAAGGCGGCGGTCGAGCTGCCCATTCCGTTCGACGGGGTGGTGCACGAGCTGCGCTTCGGCGAGGGCACCACGGTGGACGTGGGCACCGTGATCATCGCGGTGGACACCCGGCCGGGCGACGGGGACGCGCCCGCGCCGCCCGCCGCGGCCCCCGCCGAACCCGCCCGGTCCGCCGAGACCGCCCAGGCCGCCGAGGCGGCTGCCGAGCCAGAGGGCCGCCAGGCCAATCTGGTCGGCTACGGCGCCGCGCCCTCGTCGACCAAGCGCCGCCCGCGCAAGCCGCGGCCCGGCCTGGAGGCGGCGCCCGCCCAGGGCGTCCCGGCCCAGCCGCTCCCCACCCCGACCCCCGCACCCGCACCGGCGGCCCCCGCACCGGCGGCCTCCGCACCGGCGCCCGCCCCCGCCGTCGCGCCGTCTCAGGCGGAGCTGAACGGCCACGGCAGGGCCGCGCGCCCGCTGGCCAAGCCCCCGGTCCGCAAGCTCGCCAAGGACCTGGGCATCGACCTGGCGGCGGTCACACCGACCGGCCCCGACGGCACCATCACCCGCGAGGACGTCCACGCGGCCGCGGCCCCCGCGCCCGCCGCGGTGGCCGAGCCCGTGGCGGAGCCCGCAGCGGCCGTGGCGGAGGCGGCCCCTGCCTCCGTCGTCGGCCGGGAGCGCCGGGTGCCGATCAAGGGCGTACGGAAGGCCACCGCCCAGGCGATGGTCAGCAGCGCCTTCACGGCCCCCCACGTGACCGAGTTCGTCACCGTGGACGTCACCCGCACGATGAAGCTGGTCGCCGACCTCAAGCAGGACCCGGACCTGGCCGGGCTGCGGGTGAACCCGCTGCTGCTGGTCGCCAAGGCCTTCCTGGTGGCGATCCGGCGCAACCCGGACGCCAACGCGGCCTGGGACGAGGGCGCCCAGGAGATCGTCTACAAGGACTACGTCAACCTCGGCATCGCGGCCGCCACGCCCCGGGGGCTGATCGTCCCCAACATCAAGGACGCGGGCTCGCTGACCCTGCCCGAACTGGCGTCCGCTCTTGGCGAGCTTGTCGCCACCGCCCGCGAGGGCCGGACCAGCCCGGCGGCGATGTCCGGCGGCACGGTCACCATCACCAACGTCGGCGTCTTCGGCATCGACACCGGCACCCCGATCCTCAACCCCGGAGAGTCCGCGATCCTCGCCTTCGGCGCGGTCAAGCTCCAGCCGTGGGTCCACAAGGGCAAGGTCAAGCCGCGCCAGGTGACCACCCTCGCGCTGTCCTTCGACCACCGGATGATCGACGGCGCGCTGGGCTCCAAGGTGCTCGCGGACGTCGCGGCCATCCTGGAGCACCCCAAGCGGCTCATCACCTGGGGCTGACCTCCGGCCCCTGCGGCCCCTACAGCCCCTGCGGCCCCTACGGCCCGGCTGCCTCGCGCGGCCGGGCCGTCGGCGTGCACCCGTCGGCGTGAACGATGTCTCGTATCCCGGACGGCCTCCTGCCACGCATACGTGTTGTATCTATGATGTGCGCATGCCTCCCGCTCCCGTCCCTGCCGGCCCGACCACCAAACAGCCACCCGCCGCCGAACGCGTCTACGCGCATGTCAAGCAAGCCGTCCTCGACCGCCGCTACGAGGGCGGCACGCTGCTGACCGAGGGCGATCTCGCCGAGGCCGTCGGCGTCTCGCGCACGCCCGTGCGCGAGGCCCTGCTCCGGCTCGAGGTCGAGGGGCTGCTCAAGCTCTACCCCAAGAAGGGCGCCCTGGTGCTGCCCGTGTCCGCGCAGGAGATCGCGGACGTCGTCGAGACCCGGCTGCTGGTCGAGCGGCACGCCGTCGCCAAGGTCGTCCCGGCCGGGCAGAGGCTGATCGCCCGGCTGGAGGAACTGCTGGAGGAGCAGAAGGAGCACGCGGCCGCCGGGGACCTGAACGCCTTCGCGGTCGCCGACCGGTGCTTCCACGCCGAGATCGTACGGGCCGCGGGGAACGGCATCCTGGCCCATCTGTACGACCAGCTGAGGGACCGCCAGCTGCGGATGGGCGTGGCCACCATGCACGCCGAGCCCGGCCGCATCGCCAAGAACATCACCGAGCACACCGAGATCCTGACCGCCCTGCGCTCCGGCGACGCCACCGCCGCCGCCAAGCTGGTCGAGCGCCACATCAGCTGGGTGAACAACCTCGCCCGGGGTGAGGTGCGGTGAGCGACCTCAGACTGCCCGGCGATCCGCCCGGCGGACGGCGGGCCGCCGCCGTCTGGGGCATCGGGGTCGCCGTCTACTTCATGGCCATCACCTACCGCACCAGCCTGGGCGTGGCCGGCCTGGACGCCGCCGAGCGGTTCCACATCAACGCCTCGGCGCTGTCGACGTTCTCGATCCTCCAGGTGCTCGTCTACGCGGGCATGCAGATACCCGTCGGCCTGATGGTCGACCGGCTCGGCACCAAGAAGGTGCTCGCGCTCGGCGTCGTGCTGTTCACCACCGGCCAGCTCGGCTTCGCGCTCTCCCACTCGTACGGGTTCGCGCTGGCCTCCCGCGCGCTGCTCGGCTGCGGCGACGCCATGACGTTCATCAGCGTGCTGCGGCTGGGCTCGCGCTGGTTCCCGGCCCGCCGCGGGCCGCTGATCGCGCAGGTCGCCGCGTTGTTCGGGATGGCGGGCAACCTGATCTCGACGCTGGTGATCGCGCAGGCGCTGCACGGCATCGGCTGGACCCCGACCTTCGCGGGCAGCGCGATCGGCGGCGTGGTCGTCCTGGTCCTGGTGGTGGCCTTCCTGAAGGACCACCCGGAAGGGCACGAGCCCGTCCCGTCCACCCACTCCGGCGCCGGCTTCGTCCGCCGGCAGATCGCGGCGGCCTGGCGCGAGCCCGGCACCCGGCTCGGCATGTGGGTGCACTTCACCACCCAGTTCCCCGCGATGGTCTTCCTGCTGCTGTGGGGGCTGCCCTTCCTGGTCGAGGCCGAGGGGCTCTCCCGCGCCTCCGCCGGCGAGCTGCTGACCCTGGTGGTGCTCTCCAACATGGCGGTCGGCCTGGTCTACGGACAGGTCATCGCCCGGCACCACGCCGCCCGCGCGCCGCTCGCCCTCGGCACCGTCGCGGCCACCGCGCTGCTGTGGGGCGCCGTGCTGGCCTGGCCCGGCGACCACGCGCCCATGTGGCTGCTGATCGCGCTGTGCGCCGTGCTCGGCGCCTGCGGGCCCGCCTCGATGATCGGCTTCGACTTCGCCCGGCCCGCCAACCCGCCCGAGCGGCTCGGCACCGCCTCCGGCATCGTCAACATGGGCGGCTTCACCGCGTCGATGACCACCCTGCTGGCCATCGGCGTGCTGCTGGACGCGACCGGGAACAACTACCGCATCGCCTTCGCCTCCGTGTTCGTCCTCCAGGCCCTCGGCATCACGCAGGTGCTGCGGCTGCGCGGGCGGGCACACCGCCGGGAGCGCGAGCGCGTCGTCGCGAGCCGCGTCGAGGCGGTGCACGTACCGGCGTGACCCGCTGAACCCCCTGGGGCCGTAACCGTCCTGAGGCCCGTGCGGTGGCCTCGGGACGCCTCAGGCCGTGACCGCGAAGTGGGTCAGGATCGCCTCGGCCAGCTGCTGGTCGCCCTCGATCTTCAGCTTGTCGGAGACCGCCTCCGGCCGCACCCGCCCGCAGGCCAGGCGCAGATACGTCTCCCAGTCCAGGGTCAGCGTCACGGTCGGCCCGAGCGAGACGCTGCCGTCGATGGTGGCCCGGCCCTCTGCGCTGACCCGCACCGTCCGCATGAACTCCAGCGGGCCGCTGACGTCGAAGACCACCGCCGAGCCGGGCGCCGCGCCCGCGTCGTCGGCGACCACCTTCGGAAGCGCGGCCAGCAGACGGTCCCGGACGATGATCGCGCCCGGCGAGTCCAGATTGCCCGGCCGGCCAAGCGCCCGTCGCAGATCCTGCTCATGCACCCATACGTCGAAGACCCGCCCGAGCAGGGCCTTCTCCAGGGCCACCTCGCCCCCGCCGGGCCAGCGCACCATGTGGTCCGGCTGGCGCTTCTCGTTCCGCAGCTGCCGACTGCGGCGGATGATGGTGTAGTCCAGCTCGGAGGTCATCTCCGGCGCGGTGTGGCAGCGCCGTACGTCGACCTGGACCTCCATATAGCGCGCGTGCTCGCTGGTGACGTGGTACAGGTCGCGCGGCAGCGAGTGGATCGGGCGCGGATCGCCGAGCATCTCGGTCTCGAGGCCGATGACATGCGAGACCACGTCGCGCACCGACCATCCTGGGCACTCGGTGGCCCGGTTCCACTCCCCCTCGACGAGCGGATTCACCAACTCGAATATCGCTTCGACGGAATGGGTCCAGGCGTCGATGGAAGTCTGCAGGCTGGGATGGACGGTCACGGGACCCCTCGGGCGGTTCGTACGCGGGCTGGGTGCTTGTGTGTGCGTTTAAGTTACGCTGCGCACGAGCACCCCGGGAGTGCTTTCGGGTCTGATCGTAGGCCCGGATCGGCCGCTCGACCGCTGAGAGCGGTGGTAAGGTGCGCGCCCCGCCGCCACAGATCCGGATGAAACCGGACGGGTCGGGTGAAAACCGTGGGGTGCCGCCTCAGTTGGCGATATGGCGGTAGCCGGTGACCTTTCCGGGCTCCGGCAGCGGGGCCACCTGGACGGTGCTACCGGGGCGCGGGGCGTGGATGACCTTGCCGCCGCCGATGTAGAGGGCGATGTGGCCGTCGCCGTTGGACAGCACCAGGTCGCCGGGGCGCAGTTCGGCCCGGGTGGTCTCCTTCCCGGCGTATCGCTGCTTCCAGGTGGTGCGGGGGAGCTGGACCCCGGCGGCCTGCCAGGCCCGCATGGTCAGCCCCGAGCAGTCGTAGCCGCGGGGGCCGGTGCCGCCCCAGACGTAGGCCTGGCCGAGCTGGGCGCGGGCGTAGGCGACGGCCTTCGCGGCCCGGCCGTCGGTGTGCTGCGCGGGTCGCTTCTTTGCGGGTTTCGCGGGCTGCTTCTTGGCCGGCTTCTTGGGCTGCTTCTCGGTGTGCTTCCTGCCGCTGTCGTCGGTGCCGCGCTCGCCGTCGGACGGCGCCGGCCGCTCGACGGTGTCCCTCGCGACCGTCCCGGGCAGGTTCAGGGTGTCGCCGGCGTAGATGAGGGTCGAGCTGCCGAGCCCGTTCAGGTGCTGGAGCTTCTTGACGGTGGTGTGGTTCTGCTCGGCCAGGCCGTACAGCGTGTCGCCGGAGACCAGCACCACCACCTTCGTCGGCGGGGCGGTGCCCGGCCGGTCGTCCTTCCGCTCCTTCGGCTGCTCTTTCGGCTGCTCCGCCGGGGCCTTCGCCTCGGTCGGCGGAGCCAGCGTCACCTGCCGGGACGGGGAAGGCGACTGCGCGGCGGCCCGGTCACCCGGCCCGTGCACGGCCAGCAGCGCGCCCGCGAGGATCGCGAGGACGGCGAGCACCGCCAGGGCGCCGGTGCGCACCGCCGCCCGGCCCACGGTGGCCAGCGGCCCTCCCCGCGCGGCGCGCGGCTTGGCGTGGGCCGCTCCTGACGCCTCGGCACGGCGCCGGGCGGTCCGTATGTGCTCGCTCATCACAACCTCCTTGGCGGGACCCCTGACTCGGGGCGTGAAAGGGAGGCTGCTGGGGCGCGAGGGTGTCCGGCAACGACTGGGCCGTCCGAGACAGTCCGGACCCGTCTGCGCAGGTCAGGCCGGGTCGGACAGCCTCCTCCGCGCCGATTGTCAGGGGGAGTTGGGAACATCCCGGCATGCGATTCGACGACGCTGACGACATGCGCCGAGAGTGCGCCGAACGGCTCGGCGAGAAGGCCGGCCGACAGTTCGCGGCCATGGCCCGCCGCGGCTTCCTGCTCGACCCTCCGACGGACAGCGCCCGGGCCACCGGCCGCTGCCGGCTCGGCGGCCCCGCCCTGCTCGAACCGGGCACCCCCTGGCCCGAGGTCGAGGGCATCCCGCTCTCCTTGCACGCCGTCCTCGACACCGACGCCCTCGCCCCCTGGCTCGGGGACCATCTGCCGACGCGGCCGGGCCTGCTCAACTTCTTCTCTCTCGATCCCGACCTGCCGTACGAGCAGTACTCGAGGCTGGACGACGGGCCCGAGGCATGCCGCGTCATTCCCGCCGATCCGGCACGGGCGGTCGAGACCACCGCACCCGCACCGGCGAGGAGCTATCCGGCCACCCCCGTCCACGCGGCCGAGGTCACCATGCTCCCGGACTCCTGGGACGTCGAGGACGGCGACGTCGAGTTCGACCGGGACGAGCACTGGGGCGCGGCATCGCTCATCCTCGACGCGATGGGCGACCTCGACGGGAACACCTCCGGCAGCCACTGCGCCTTTGGCTGGCCCGACACCTCGTACGCGTTCTGGGTGACCCACCGCGACGACGACGGCCCGGCCGTCCATCTGCTCCAGCTCCCGGAGAACGGGGACCTCGGCTGGGGCTGGGGTGACGCCGGGACGATGTACTTCACGATCCCGGCGAAGGCGTTCGCGGCGGGGGACTTCAGCAAGGCCCGGGCGGAGATGCGCTGCTGCTGAGCCCGTCCCGCGCCGGCGGCGCCCCCCGTACCAGGGGCGGGGGGCGCCCACGGGCACACGAGTGGCACTCTTGACGTCATGAGCAAGCGAGCCCGTGTCCGCGCCCCTGAGCTGCAAGGACGTACCTGGATCAACACCGGCGCCGAGGAACTGTCCCTGGCGGACTTCCGAGGCAAGATACTGATCTTGGACTTTTGGACGTTCTGCTGTGTGAACTGCCTCCACGTCCTGGACGAGCTGCGCGAGCTGGAGGAGAAGCACCGCGACACCGTCGTGATCGTCGGTGTGCACTCGCCGAAGTTCGTCCACGAGGCCGAGCACCAGGCGGTCGTCGACGCCGTCGAGCGCTATGAGGTGCATCACCCCGTGCTCGACGACCCGGAGCTGGCCACCTGGAAGCAGTACGCGGTGCGGGCCTGGCCGACGCTGGTCGTCGTCGACCCCGAGGGGTATGTGGTCGCCCAGCACGCGGGCGAGGGGCATGCGCACGCCCTGGAGAAGCTGGTGGCCGAGCTGGAGGCCGAGCACGTCGCGAAGGGCACGCTGCGGCGCGGCGACGGCCCGTATGTGCCGCCGGAGCCGGTCGCCACCGAGCTGCGGTTCCCGGGCAAGGCGCTGCTGCTGCCCGGCGGCACCTTCCTTGTCTCGGACACCACACGGCACCAGCTGGTGGAGCTGGCGGCGGACGGCGAGAGCGTGGTGCGGCGGATCGGCGTCGCGGGCGAGCGCGGGCTGGTCGACGGGCCCGCCGACCACGCGCGGTTCAGCGAGCCGCAGGGGCTGGCGCTGCTGCCGGACGGCACGGTGATCGTCGCCGACACGGTCAACCACGCGCTGCGCTCCCTGGACCTGGCGACCGGCGAGGTGCGGACCGTCGCCGGGACCGGGCGCCAGTGGTGGCAGGGATCCCCGGCCGCCGGGCCCGCGCGCGAGGTCGACCTGTCCTCGCCGTGGGACGTGGCGTGGTTCGCCGACCGGCTGTGGATCGCCATGGCGGGCGTCCACCAGCTGTGGACGTACGACCCGGCGGACGCGACGGTCCGCGCGGCCGCCGGGACGACGAACGAGGGGCTGGTCGACGGGGAGGCCGCCGAGGCGTGGTTCGCCCAGCCGTCCGGGCTGGCCGCGACCGCCGACCGGCTGTGGATCGCGGACTCCGAGACCTCGGCGGTGCGGTACGTCGAGCGAGACGGCCAGGACGGCTTTGTGGTGCGTACGGCCGTGGGCACCGGGCTGTTCGACTTCGGCCACCGCGACGGACCGGCCGGCCAGGCGCTGTTCCAGCACCCGCTCGGCGTGACCGCGCTGCCCGACGGCTCGGTCGCCGTCTCGGACACCTACAACCACGCGCTGCGCCGCTTCGACCCGGCCTCCGGCGAGGTCAGCACGCTCGCCACGGACCTGCGGGAGCCGTCCGGCGCGGTGCTGGTGGACGGCGACATCGTGGTCGTCGAGTCGGCGCGGCACCGGCTGACCCGGCTGCGGCTGCCCGAGGAGGCCGTGCGGGTCGAGGCCGTGGCGCACCGTACCCAGCGCGCCGCCACCGACATCGCCCCGGGGACGCTGCGGCTCGACGTGGTCTTCCAGGCCCCTGCCGGGCAGAAGCTCGACACCCGCTACGGCCCGTCCACACGCCTGCTGGTCAGCTCCACCCCGCCCGAGCTGCTGGCCGAGGGCGAGGGGGCCGGTACGGACCTGAGCCGCGAGCTGGTGCTGGCGGACGGGGTCACCGAGGGCGTGCTGCACGTCTCCGCGATGGCCGCCTCCTGCGACGACGACCCACTGAACGAGTACCCGGCCTGCCATGTGCACCAGCAGGACTGGGGCGTCCCGGTCCGGGTCACCGACGGCGGCGCGACCAGGCTGCCGCTGGTGCTGGCGGGGATGGACGAGGACGAGACTCCCTGACGCTCGTCAGGGCGTGAGCACCAGACGCCCGCGCAGGAAGCCCACCGCCACGCGGCGGTGGGCTTCCTGGGCGTGATCGAGGGGGAGGGTGCCCAGGGCGTTCCGCGCGACGAACCACTTCGCGCCCAGCCCCGCACCAGCTCCTCGTCCGCCGTGCCCGCGACGGCCACCACTCGCAGCCCGCGCCGGCCGCGCGTTGGACGAGGTCCTGACCGCGCGCGCCGCCTGCGACGGCGACAACGGAGCGCCCGGCGGCGGATGACGACCGGCGCGGCTGGGCTCGGCGCCCAGGTGTGCCGGTGTTTGAGGACGCTGACGCAGGTCGGCATCCCAAGGAAGCCGACGGCCGTTCCGCTCGCCCGAACGTGGTGGCACTCACCCGTTCTGCCCCTGTTCTAGGCTGCACGCATGATCCGCGCAGTGGTCTTCGACGTCGGCGAGACCTTGATCCGAGACGACCGCGTTTGGGGGGCGTGGGCTGACTGGCTGGGCATCCCCCGTCATACCCTCTCCGCCCTCGTCGGCGCGGTGGTCGCTCAGGGACACGACAACGCCGAAGCCCTGCGACTCATCCGGCCCGGCATCGACATCGCGGCCGAGCGAACCGCGATGGAGGCCGCTGGAGTCGGCGAAGACCTCGACGAGTCCGACCTCTATCCAGATGTGCGTCCAGCCCTTGCCGCTCTTCGCGAGGCGGGCATACGCGTCGTCATCGCGGGCAACCAGACGGCGCGCGCCGGTGTCCTGCTGCGGAACCTCAAGCTGCCCGCTGAAGAGATCGCCACCTCGGGAGAGTGGGGGATCGCCAAACCCGACCCGCGCTTCTTCGCCCGCGTTCTGGACCTTGCGGGAACCGCGCCCAGCGAGACCGTGTACGTAGGCGATCACCCCGCGAACGACACGCAGCCGGCGAAGGCCGCAGGCCTGCGTGCCGCGCATCTGCGCCGTGGTCCCTGGGGCCATCTGTGGTCCGGCACGACGGAGGCGGCCGCCGCGGACTGGCAGATCGACTCGCTGCTCGACCTCGTACAACTCACCGCCACATGAGGCAAGCGGCCTCGTACATATAGGGCCGCTCGCTACCGTTCGGAGTGGACGCACCGAACGGAGTACCAGCATGCCGACTGAGAACGCCCGCGCATTCGGCAAACGCGTGGCCTACCACCGCCGCATCGCCCGTATGACGCAGCAGGAGCTGGCCGACGCGGCCGGGGTCCATGTCGGCACCCTACGGAAGATCGAGCGGGGTGCTCGGGGCGCCGGCGACGCTGTCGTGGAGGCATTAGCGGCTGCGATCGGTGTCGACACCTCTCGCTTGCTGGGGAGCCGGGACCGGGCGGACGCGCGCGTTCACGCCGCAATGCCGTCTTTGTCAGCCGTCATCGCCGCGTATGACGCCCCAGACGACGGGCCAGTCCGGCCACTGGCCGAGCTGCGCACCGCAGTAGACGAGGCAGTGACTTGGCGCCTTGCTGCCCAATACGTACGGATCGCCCGTCATCTTCCTTCCCTCATCGGCGAGCTGACCCGCGCCTTCCATCTCGCCCTGGCCAAAGAACGCGCCGAGACCGCGAGCCTGCTGGTTTCCGCGCTGCGAACCGCTGACGCCGTGGCGTACAAGTGCGGCGCCCGCGATCTGTCCGCGCGCCTGGTGGACCTGATGCGGTGGGCGGTTCCACACGCTTCAGACCCTCTGTTGGACGCGACCGTCGCCTACGTCCGCACCGAGACCTTTTTTGCTGCCCGCGCGCACGTCCCCGGGCTGCGCGCGCTGCACACCGCGATCGACAACGCACCCACTGGTCAAGGCGCTACGGCGATCGCTGCCCTGGGCGCCTTGCACATGCGAGCCGCTGTTATCGCTGGACGAGCCAGACTTGTGGAGGCTGCGGATCACCACCTCGCGGAGGCTTTGCGTCTGGGGGACGCCGTACCTGAGGACGTCTACCAGGGCACAGCGTTCGGGCCGGACAGCGTCCGCATCCATGAAGTCTCCGTTGCCGTCAGCCTGGGTGGGGACCATGCGCGCTGAGCCCTCGCCGTCGCCAACGATTGGGCCCCGCCGCGTTCTCTGCCTGCCGAGCGCCGGAGCGGGTTCCATATAGATCTGGCTCGCGCCCAGCTGTGGTCGGGGTTGGCCGGCGATGCGTACGAGTCGTTGAAGGCCGCCCGGCACATCGCTCCACAGCACACCCGCGACCATCCGTGGGTGCGCGAGGACATCGCCACGCTCCGCCGGCTGCGGCGTGGCGATGCGGCGAGCCTCAGCAACTTCGCGGAATGGTGTCACGCCGGCGAGTGACCCTGACTGACCCTCGGTGGGTCACTTGCGGCCCTGTCCGCGGAGAACCATCTACCTGTCCACACCGACCAGGCAGATGGGACAACTCCGACCATGGCCGAGCCCTTGCGGGTGCTTGCCGCGACCAAGGCGCGCCCAATGGATGCTGACCCTCTCAACTTCGGATCGTGGGCACCACCAAGCGGCCGTAACACGGAGTTGCAGCCCGCTGGCCGATCGTGGGATGTCGTGCGCGTTCCCCTCTCGATCGGCATCGGCAAACGCACCCTCGATCTGCTGGGCGAGGCGACGGGCGGGGCCATCGAGAATCCCTTCGACAGGGTCCTCTACTGGCTGATCGCGCCCGGCTCAGCCGCCCAGTGGGACATGAGCCTGCTGCCCTCTGTCCAGGTGTGGGGCGCGACCGCCTACATCGAGGTGCCTCCCGCAGCTCGTACGACGGGGCCTGGCGTCCACTGGCGCGTACCGCCCCGATACGACTGCCACCTGACCGATCCGGCGGCCCTCCTCACCGCGCTTCAGACCGCGACCCGCGAAGCGCTCGGGCCCCGCGAGGAGGCCGCCCGGTGACGGAGTACTGCTACCGCTGCGACAAACCCACCCGCGAGCCGATCACCGTGCTGCGCGCGTCCGCCTCCGGGCCCGGCTGCCTGCGCCACCTGTGCCCGGACTGCAACCGTCGACGGCCGCACCCCGATGCCGACCTGTACGAGGTGCTGGTCACCTTGCAGCGCGAGAGGCAGACGACGGCATGACCGTCCCAGCCGGTCCCCGACGCCTGTCCCCGTACTGCGCCATGTACACCGCCGAGCCCGACACCACGCCCGCCGAGATCCACGCATTCTGCAAGGGACCGGGCGAGGTAAGGGCGGCGCCCGTACCGCCTGCGACCCGGGGCGCGCTCATCTTCACCGTCCGCTGTGACTGCGGCTGCCACCAGACCCCGCCCATCGAGGCCCTGAAGGCAGACGCCACCTAGACCGGCGGGCCGCTGCCAGTGACTTTGCGGTGAGTTTGAGACAGCGACACGCCGTCGCTTCGGCGTGTCGCCGTCTCAAACTCACCACAAATCCAGCCCTCGATGGCGTAGCCCGCCCAAACGCCTCGCCCCGGCCCCCGCTTGCAGGCCAGTGGCCGGGACGAGCACCGCGCAACCGCGCGAGGACACCCCTGCACGCCTGAACTCACAGGAGCAGCCCATGCGATTACAGCACGCCACCCGCCACGACCCGGAAAGCGGCGACACCATGCCGGACACCGACGCCCCGACACCCGGCGGCCAGACACCCGGCGACTCCGACGACGGACGCCAGTACGCGCACTAGCCAGACCGCGGCCCCGCCCTCAGACCGCCCCCGCCGGGGCGGGGCCGCTCCCCACCACACCGGAGCCACCCTCATGACAGCGTCACACTGGCACTGCTACCGCTGGACCGGAGAACGCCGCACCTACGACGACGAATCCACACGCCGACCACCACACCTCGTCGTCCACGACATCACCCCCCACGAGTGGAAACAGATCGCCGCCGCCAGCCCCGCCTTCATGGCCAGCGACGTACCACCCCTGGAGGTACCGCACTGGCTGCTGCGCCCCGCCAGAATGATCAAAGCCACCTTCCAGGAGCCGGAGAAAGCCTCAGCCTGGTACCAAGACCAGGTCACCGACCTGACCCCCGCCTTCATGACCGACCACGACAAGGACCCCGCACGGCAAGCCGAACGGTTCACGGCCGCCGACGACCGGCTCAGCTGGGGCGGAGACGTCGTCGGCGGCTGGTACCTGCGGGGGACCGGGTTCGCCTCCGTCCACGTGGTCGCATGCAGCGCGAACCGGATCCGGCCGACCATCCCCTGCCCGATCCTGTGGTGACGCCCCTGCCCGGAAAGCCGACGGCCCCGCCGCAGGGCAGCGGCGGGGCCGTCGGGGCGGGAAGCCGGGGGGAGTCGGCTCCCCGGGTCTGTGGGCCGGGGCTCGAAGGGGCGTCAGTCGAGGGCGTTGGTCAGGTCGCTCTGCCAGTACGTCACCTTGGCGGTTTCGTCGATGTAGACGGAGCCGCCCGGCAGTTCGACGGACTTGGAGTCGTCGGAGCCTTCGAGGAAGACCTCCAGGGAGGTGGCCTTGTAGCCGTTCTGGCCCGAGCCGTCGGCGGAGGAGGTGCGGATCCCGGCGTACGCGGTCTCCCCGGGGGCGAGGGTGACGACGGCCTGCGGCTTGGAGTCCTCGTACACCGGGATGGGGGCCTGGGCGTCCTCGTCGAACTTCAGGATTGGGTAGCCGGGCATGTTGCAGTCCACGCCCGCGTGGTTGTTGACCTCGAGCACCATGTAGTTGACGGGACGCTGGACGCTCTTGACGCCGATCGTCAGCTTGTTGATGTCGCAGGGGCCGATCTCCTGCTCCGAGTTGTCGGAACCACCGGAGCCGCCGGAGCCCTTGGCGCCGTCCTCGGAGGACCCGGCCCGCTCGTTGCTGCCGCCCTTCTTCCCGTCACTCGCGCCGCCCGTGGCGTCGGACCCGCCGGAGCCGGACGTCTGGTCGGCCGGGGCGGAGGCCGAGCTGTCCGCCGGGCCCTCGCTCTTGGCGCCGGTGCCCTCGCTGTTGTTGCAGGCGGTCAGGGTGAGGGCGGCGGCGGCGGTCAGGCCGGCGGCGGCGAGACGCAGGGTGCGGGCGCGGCGGGAGACGCGGGCGGTGATCGACATGGTGGGTTCCCCCCCAGTGGGACTTGGCCGTTTTCCGTTTCGGTTTCTCGGTACGGCTCAAGCCTGTCGTCCCCCGCTGGCGTTCGGCTGCCGCGCCACTGCCGCCCGGCTGCCGAACGCCTAACGTCCCGCTAACGCCCTTTTCTCACCCCTTGCCCTCGCCGTCCCGCCGGTCCTCGCTGTCCTGGGCGAAGAGCTTCACCAGGTCGCTCATCACGTAGCGGTTGGTGGCCTCCTCGTCCAGCAGATGCATCTCCGCCAGCCGCTCCAGGCCGTCCTGGATCAGCTCCGGGTCCGCCCCGGCCAGCGCCGCGGCCTCCGCGGTGTTGACCTCCCGGGCGAAGCCGGTGCCCAGGGTCCGCAGCAGCCGGGCGTCGTCCGCGGAGAGCCTCGCCGCCGAGTTGCGCAGCGCCGCGGCGACCCCGGCGTCCTCCGCCGACAGCAGCGCGAGCCGCCGCCGCTCGTCGCGGAGCGCCGTGGCCAGCCGGGCCAGCCGCCAGCGCGGGCGGGCCTGGAGCTGTGCGGAGGCGGCGCGCAACGCGAGCGGCAGCCCGTCGCACAGGGTCACCAGCTCCTGCGCGGCCTCCGGGTCCTCGGCGACCCGGTCGGGGCCGAGCAGGGCGCCGAGCAGGGCCACCCCGTCCTCGGGCCCGAGCGCGTGCAGCCGTACGGGGCGGGCCGCGTCGGTGGCGATCAGCCCGTCGAGCCGGCTGCGGCTGGTGACCAGGGTGGTGCACTGGGGCCCGCCGGGCAGTAGCGGCCGCACCTGCGCCGAGCTGCTGGCGTTGTCGAGCACGACCAGCAGGCGGCGGTTCGCCACGAGCGACCGGTACAGCGCGGCGGCCGCCTCCGGGGAGGGCGGGATGCGGTCCGCGGGTTGCCCCAAGGCGAGCAGGAATTCGCGCAGCACCTCGGCGGGCGCCGCCGCCTCGCCGCCGCTGAACCCACGCAGATCCGCGAACAGCCGCCCGTCGGGGAAGGCGTACGCGTGGGCGTGGCCCCAGTGCACGACCAGGCCCGTCTTGCCGACCCCGGCGGGCCCGCTGACCAGCGTGATGCCGCCCTCCGGGGGGAACCCGCCGTGGGCCGAGCCGTGGGCTGGGCCGTTGGCCGGGTCGGCGGGCTCGGCGGCGGGCAGCGTGAGCCGGGTGAGATACGCCAGCTCGTGGTCGCGGCCGAGGAACCCGGCGGGGGGCCGGGGGAGCAATTGCGGCCCGGGCGCGGGCTCCTGACGGGCCGCCGCGGCCTGCGCGGGGATCTGCCCCTGGCCCTGCCCCTGCCCCTGCCCCTGGCCCTCGTCCCGGCCCTGGCCGTGGTGCTGGGCCTGGGCCTGGGCCTGGGGGGCGTTGGGCGCGGGGGCGGCGCGCAGGATCTCCTGGTACGCGGCGCGCAGCCGCTCCCCCGGGTCGACCCCCAGGTCGTCGGCGAGGAGCTCCCGGGTGCGGTGGTACCAGGCGATCGCGTCCGACTGCCGCCCGATGCGGTACAGGGCCAGCATCAGGGCCGCGATGAGCCCTTCCCGCAGCGGGTTGGCCACGGCCACCGGGTGCAGTACGTCGGCCGCCTTCTCGTACCGGCCGAGCGCCCCGTGGGCGCGCGCCAGCGCCTCGACGGCGGCCAGCCGCCGCTCTTCCAGGGCGTGGGCCGCCGCGGCGAACGGCGGGCTGGCCACCGTGCCGGTGAGCGCCGGGCCGCGCCACAGGTCCAGCGCCTGGCGCAGCAGATCCACGGCCTCCTCGGGGGCGGCCTCGGGGCGGGCGAGGGAGAGCAGCTCGGAGAAGCGCTGGCTGTCGACGAGCTGTTCGGGCATCCGCAGCTGGTAGGCGGAGCCGCGGGTGACCAGCTCGACCCCGTAGGCGTCGGCGCCCGCCTCGGCGAGCGTGGCGCGCAGCCGCGAGACATGGCCCTGGATGACGGTGCGGGCGTGTTCGGGCGGCTCCTCGTCCCACAGACAGGTGATCAGTTGTTCGACGGGGACGATGGCGTTGGGCTGGAGCAGCAGCATGGCCAGCAGGCTGCGCCGCTTGACCGGGCCCAGCGCGACCTCTCCGGTCCCGGTGGTCACGGCCACGGGACCGAGCAGGGAGAAGTCCAAGTCAGCCCTCCAGGAAGGCGGTCATGGCCTTGGCGAGCAGCTGCGGATCCTGGGCGCCGCACAGTTCGCGGGCCGAGTGCATGGAGAGAATGGCAACACCTATGTCGACGGTGGTGATGCCGTGCCGGGCAGCGGTGATCGGGCCGATCGTGGTGCCGCACGGCATGGCGTTGTTGGAGACGAAAGTCTGCCAGGGCACTTCCGCGCGCTCGCAGGCGGCCGCGAAGACGGCCCGGCCGCCGCCGTCGGTGGAGTACCGCTGGTTCACGTTGACCTTGAGGATAGGGCCGCCGTTGGGCAGCGGGTGGTGGCCGGGCTCGTGCCGCTCCGCGTAGTTGGGGTGGACGGCGTGCCCGGTGTCGGAGGACAGGCAGACCGTCCCGGCCAGGGCGCGGGCCCGGTCCTCGTACGCACCGCCGCGGGCGAAGACCGAGCGCTCCAGCACGTTGCCGAGCAGCGGGCCCTCGGCGCCGGTGTCGGACTGGCTGCCGTTCTCCTCGTGGTCGAAGGCGGCGAGGACGGGGATGTACGGCAGGTCGGGGCGGGCGGAGGCGGCGATGAGCGCGGCCGTCCCGGAGTGCACGGACAGGAGGTTGTCCATCCGGGGCCCGGCGACCAGCTCCTGGTCCCGGCCGAGGTAGGCGGGCGGCTCGACGCTGTGCGCCATCAGGTCCCAGCCGCCGACCTCGGCGGCCGGCACCCCGGCCGCGTCGGCGACATAGCGGATCAGAGCGCCCTCCTCGACGTGGCCGAGGCCCCAGATGGGCGTCATATGGCGCTGCTTGTCGAGCTTGAGCCCCTCGGTGTTGACGGACCGGTCGAGGTGGACGGCGAGCTGGGGAACGCGCAGCAGTGGCCGGTCGATGACCACCAGGTGGTGCGAGCCGTCCTTGAGGGTGAGCCGGCCGGAGATGCCGAGGTCGCGGTCGAGCCAGGTGTTCAGCAGCGCGCCGCCGTAGATCTCGACGGCGATCTGCCGCCAGCCGTGCGCGCCGGTGTCCGGGATCGGCTTCACGCGTAGATTGGGAGAGTCGGTGTGAGCCCCCACAATCCGGTACGGAGTGGAAGGTCTGGCGCCGTCGGGGACGTACCAGGCGATGATCGCGCCGCCCCGCAGGACGTACTTGCCGCCCGTCTCGCCGTCCCAGGGCGCGGTCTCCTCGGCCTGCCGGAATCCAGCCTTCTCCAGCCGCCTGGCGGCGCTCGCCACCGCGTGGTACGGCGATGGGGCGGCGGCGAGGAAGGACATCAGGTCGTCGGTATGGCCGCGGTCGAAGCGGGGGTGCGAGCTCATATGGACAGCATAAGTTCGGGACCGGCCGGGCACCCGTGTTCGACCGGGCGGCTCTCGGGATCGGCCAAAAGGGGTGGGCCGGTCGGTGCGTGGCGCGGCTTCCGTGTGCCGCTTCCGTGGGATCGGACTGGGCCGATCAGATGAAGGACGGCCGCTCGCTGATACGAAGGACGCTTTTCGTCTCATATCTCCCTTGATCGTGCAACACCGCACTAAAGGGGATATCGGATGCGCGCTCTTCGTCATGTTCTCGCCGTCCTCGGGGCGCTCTTCCTGCTGTGCGGTGCGGTTCCCGCCGCGGCGCAGCCCGGCGTCTCGCCCGCTGCCACCACGCGCGCGAAGCCGCCGGGCGGCGAGCCCGTGCCCTGCCCCATCACGGACCGGGTGGGCGTCAACACCCGCCCGCCCGCGCCGTTCCAGCGGTACTACGAGGGCGACTGGCGGCTGGGGCCCGCGGAACTCCCGCGGAGCGGGCCGATCGCCGAGATGCTCAAGGGCTGGGACCGGCTGGACCATCTGTCGTCCAGTGAGTTCCTGGAGTGCTACTGGGACGACGCGGCCTCCGGCTGGTGGTACCCGGACCCGGACGGCTGGGTCCTCATCAACGGGACGCCGCTGCATGTCACCGTCACCCTGCGGCCCGGGCAGAAGGTGGACCTCTTCGGCAGCGGTTTCGGTCACTTCCTCGCCCCGGCCGGCACGCCCTTCGCGGAGCGCGCGCTGCCGCCCAGCAGCCTCAACACCCTCAACCCGGCGTTCCCCTTCGGCTATCACCTCTACGAGGTGGTGCAGCCCTTCACGGTGGAGGCGGGGCCCATCAGGCCCTGGTTCGCCCAGCCCGGGGAAGGCCTCCAGTACCTCACCGGTCCCTCGATCCCCCAACTCGTCGCCGCCGGCAACCTCCGCGAGCTCAACTGACGCGCGGTGGACCGGCGGGAGCTCGTCCGGACCCTGCGCGCCGACGGGATCCCCGACGCGCTGTACGACATCCCAGGGGTGCACGACATCCCGGTCCAGCCGGACGCGTACTACTTCCTGCGGCCCGCCGCGGGCGGCTGGACGGTGGGGCTGCGCGAGCGCTCCCGGGACCGTGATACGCGCTGGTTCTCCTCGGAGGACGCGGCCTGCCGCGAGCTGCGCGCGAAGCTCAGCGCGTCCCCAGCCCCTTCCCCGGCCGGGGGCGAGGCGGTCGAGGACGTGCTGGCGGAGAGCGAGGAGATCCGGCGGCGGGCCTGGCAGGACTTCGAGCGCGCGCTGCGCGAGCGGGAGCAGCGCGAGCAGCGGGGCCGGCGGGGTCAGCGGGGGCCCGGGAACGAGTGAGCCCGGCGCCCCCGGGGCGAGGGGTGCCGGGCTCGATCGGCGGAGCGGTATCCGGACCTCAGAAGGCCGCCTCGTCCAGGTCCATCAGGGAGCCGTCCACGGACTCGGCCACGGCGCGCTGGACCCCGACGCCCGGCAGCACCTCCTGGGCGAAGAACTTCGCGGCCGCGATCTTGCCCTCGTAGAAGGACTTGTCCTTGGCGGAGGCGCCGGGCAGCTTGTCGGCGGCGATCGCCGCGCCCTTGGTCAGCAGATAGCCGATGAACACGTCGCCGGAGGCGAGCAGCAGCCGGGTGGCGTTGAGGCCGACCTTGTAGATGGAGGTGACGTCCTGCTCCGTGGCGGTGAGGTCGGTGAGCATGACGCCCACCAGCCCCTCCAGGTCAGCGGCGGCCTTGGCCAGCGCGTCGCGGGTGGCAGCGAGCTCCTCGCCGCCGCCGGCCTCGGCCAGGAACTTCTTGATCTCCTCCGAGATGACGGTCAGCGCCTGGCCCTGGTCCCGGACGATCTTCCGGAAGAAGTAGTCCTGGCCCTGGATGGCGGTGGTGCCCTCGTAGAGGGTGTCGATCTTGGCGTCCCGGATGTACTGCTCCAGCGGGTACTCCTGGAGGTAGCCGGAGCCGCCGATGGTCTGGAGGGACTGCGCCAGCAGCTCGTACGCCTTCTCCGAGCCGTAGCCCTTGACGATGGGCAGCAGCAGGTCGTTGAGGGCGTGCGCGGCGGAGGTGTCCTCGCCGGCCGCCTCCAGGACCTGGATCTCGTCCTGGACGCAGGCGGTGTAGAGGACGAGCGAGCGCAGGCCCTCCGCGTACGCCTTCTGCGTCATGAGGGAGCGGCGCACATCGGGGTGGTGGGCGATGGTGACGCGCGGGGCGGCCTTGTCGGTGAAGGCAGCCAGGTCGGCGCCCTGGACGCGCTCCTTGGCGTACTCCAGCGCGTTCAGAAAGCCGGTGGACAGGGTCGCCATGGCCTTGGTGCCGACCATCATCCGGGCGAACTCGATGATCTTGAACATCTGGCGTATGCCGTCGTGCTTCTCACCGAGCAGCCAGCCCTTGGCCGGGTGGTCCGCGCCGAAGGTCAGCTCGCAGGTGTTGGAGACCCGCAGACCCATCTTGTGCTCGACATTGGTCGCGTAGACGCCGTTGCGCTCGCCGAGTTCGCCGGTCTCCCAGTCGAAGTCGTACTTCGGGACGATGAAGAGGGACAGCCCCTTGGTGCCCGGGCCCGCGCCCTCGGGGCGCGCCAGCACGAAGTGGACGATGTTGTCCGAGAGGTCGTGCTCACCGGAGGTGATGAACCGCTTCACGCCCTCGATGTGCCAGGTGCCGTCCTCCTGCCGGACCGCCTTGGTGCGGCCCGCGCCGACGTCCGAGCCCGCGTCGGGCTCGGTGAGCACCATGGTCGCGCCCCACTGCCTGTCCACGATCTGCCGGGCGATCGCCAGCTGCTCCTCGGTGCCCTCGTCGTAGAGCACTCCGGCGAAGGCGGGGCCGCAGGCGTACATCCAGATCGGGGTGTTGGAGCCCAGGATGTGCTCGGCGGAGGCCCACAGCAGCGAGCGCGGGCAGGCGGCTCCGCCGAGGCCCTCCGGGACGCCAAGACGCCACCACTCGGCGTCCATGTATGCCTGGTAGCTCTTCTTGAAGGACTCCGGCACCGGCGCGGTGTGCGTCTTCGGGTCGAAGACCGGCGGATTCCGGTCGGCGTCCGCGTAGCTCTCGGCCAGCTCGTTCTCGGACAGCCGGGAGATCTCCGAGAGCACGCTCTTGGCGGTCTCGACGTCCATCTCCTCGAACGGTCCGGTGCCGTACAGCTTGTCGCGCCCGAGCACCTCGAAGAGGTTGAACTCGATGTCGCGGAGATTCGACTTGTAGTGCCCCATGGCGAACGGCTCCGTAAGGCTCGGGAGGCGGACCTCTTCGTTGGCGTAGCGCGATCGATCGTCGATCGCCATGATGCTACCCGTGGGTAATAAAGAGCAACCCCCAATCGGGCAACTGTGACGCACCGCGCTTCGGCGACTCAGTACGCTTCTGTGCATGTACGGCTACGACCAGAACGCGAGCGCAGGGCAGGGTTACGCGGCGCCGCCGCCTCCGCCGCAACAGCAGCCGCCTCTGTCACATCACCCACAGCCGGGCGCCGGCTATGGCGAGCAGCCGCTGTACCCCGAGCCCTCTCCGCCCTCCCTGGCCGACGCGGTGCGCGCCTTCACCACGGGGTCGATGTCGGCCGAGGACTTCCAGCAGATCTTCGCGTCGTCCAAGGTGTACTGCCCGCGCGGTGACAACCCCGGGTTCCTCGCGCTGCACAACACCCAGCAGCCGGTGATCCCCATGTTCACCTCGCTCAAGGAGCTGCGGCGCTACGCGGGCAAGGAGTCCAAGTACTTCGTGATCACCGGCGCGGAGGTGATCGACCTGCTGCCCACCGGCTACGGCTTCGTCCTCGACATGGAGGGCGACCACCGGATGGTCTTCGACGCGAAGGCCGTGGAGCAGATGGTCGACTTCGCGATGCGCCGGATGTACGGCTAGCCGCTGACGCTGTCCGGCGGATCTTGACGCCTGCGGCGGGCCCTCCCCCACCCCGCCCCTTCCCGAAACTGGGGCTCCGCCCCAGACCCCGGGGTCCAGGGGTGAAGCAGCCGTGCCGATGTGCGGCTCCGGTCCCCGCGCGGGCTCCCGGCGCGCTCGGAAATAAAGCCCCCCTTGCGAGTCGTTCACCGTTCAACTAAGTTGAATCCTGAACGACCGAGGAGGCCGTCATGCCAGCTGTGACCGTAGACAACCCGTTGACCCTGCCGCGCGTCGCGGCACCCGCCGACGCCAAGCCGCGCCCCGTGCTCGCCGTCGCTACCGCTCCCAGCGGTTTCGAGGGTGAGGGCTTCCCGGTGCGGCGCGCCTTCGCCGGCATCGACTACAAGCACCTGGACCCGTTCATCATGATGGACCAGATGGGCGAGGTGGACTATCAGCCCGGGGAGCCGAAGGGCACCCCGTGGCACCCGCACCGCGGCTTCGAGACCGTCACGTACATCATCGACGGGATCTTCGACCACCATGACTCCAATGGTGGTGGCGGCACCATCACCAACGGTGACACCCAGTGGATGACGGCCGGGTCCGGTCTGCTCCACATCGAGGCGCCGCCGGAGCACCTGGTCGTATCCGGTGGTCTCTTCCACGGCCTCCAGCTGTGGGTGAACCTCCCGGCCAAGGACAAGATGATGGCGCCCCGGTATCAGGACATCCGCGGCGGCAATGTCCAGCTGCTCACCTCCCCCGACGGTGGCGCGCTGCTGCGGGTCATCGCCGGTGAGCTGGACGGCCACTCCGGTCCGGGCATCACGCACACGCCGATCTCGATGATCCACGCGACGCTGGCGCCGGGCGCCGAGATCAACCTGCCCTGGCGTGAGGACTTCAACGGCCTCGCGTACGTGCTGGCCGGCAAGGGTACGGTCGGCGCCGAGCGTCGTCCGATCCACCTCGGCCAGACCGCGGTCTTCGGCTCCGGCTCCTCGCTGACCGTGCGGGCGGACGAGAAGCAGGACTCCCACACGCCGGACCTGGAGGTCGTCCTCCTCGGTGGCCGGCCGATCCGTGAGCCCATGGCGCACTACGGGCCGTTCGTGATGAACAACCGCGCGGAACTCCAGCAGGCCTTCGAGGACTTCCAGAAGGGCCGGCTCGGCACGATCCCCGCGGTGCACGGGATGTCCGAGGGCGGAATGTAGGGCTCGCCGGGACGAAATGCGATCCGCCCGCCCGCGCTACTGGGATAGCGCGGGCGGGCGGATCACTTGTTTTTTCGGTTTTCGGTGGTGTCTCAGTGTTGCCTGGCGCGGCGCTTTCGGGTCATGAATGCGAATGCCGCGCCTGTGCCGGCGAGCAGGGCGCTGAGGGAGATGAGCGTCAGCAGGCCGGATGTACCTGTGTTGGCCAGTGAACCGCCTGGGTCTCCGCCGGTCTGGGGGCCCGGGTTGTTGGGCGGCACGGTCGCGGGCGGTTCATGGGTCGGCGGCTGGGTCGACGGCTCCGGGGTGGTCGGAGGCGTCGTGGTCGGCGGTTCCTCCTTGGGGATGTACACGCCGGCGTCGATGGTGTGATCGACTTCGCCGGCCTGGTCCGGTGCCGTGACAGGTGCTTTTCCGTTGCACAGTTGCCCGGTCTTCGGCGGGGTCACGTTGGAGTCGTGTGCCCGGTTGTCACCGGCTCGCGGGAGGGTGAACCGCAGTTCGGTGGCCGCCGGCTGGGTCGGCACCTTGCTGGTGTCCGCGGTGCACACATCGAACTGCACCGTGTATTTGGCACCCGGCTTGAGTTCGTAGTCGGCGCCGACTCCACCGAAGTAGTACTCGCCGGCGGCGTCGGTCTTGGTCGTGGCGACCTGCTTGCCGCTGGAGTCCAGCAGGTTGATCGTCGCGTCCGGCAGTGGCACCTCGTTGGGACCCTCGGGGTCCTGGATCCCGTTGTGGTCGCCGTCGAACCACACCCGGTTGCCGATCTGGATCGGTGCGTTCGCCGCCTCGTAGGCGATATCGCCGAGCCCACCGGCCTTACCGAACCCGTTGTCGGTCGAATTGACGAACTGGTACGCGTTGGCGGAATGGTCGTTACCGGGCCCCTGACCGGTCTCGATGTTGTAGTAACCGGTCCCGCCGGTACCGTAGTTGTCGGTCGGGTCCATCTGCGTGCTGACGACCCACTGCTGCTGCGGAATGTAGGCGACCGCCCCTTGGGAGGCTTCGTTGTGCACCCCCTGGATCTGCTCCGGTGCGGCCCTGTTCCGAACGTAGTCGCCCGGGAAGTATTCGACGACACCGGTGTTCTGGCCGCCGTCGGTTTCGGGCTTGGCGTGGTTGGGGCAATTCCCGGTGCCTTCCCACGCGTATCCACCGTCGGGATTCGCGCAGGCCATGTTGATGTCACCGCCGGACATACCGTTTTGCGCGGTGTCGTTGCCCGGCCGGGGGTCAAGGCCGCCCCCGCTGACCACGTCCATGAACCGGTCGCGGAAGCCGAGGATCATCGAACCGTCGCGGGCGAAGGCGAGGGTGGCGAGTTCCGGCTGCGGATCGACGAGGGTGTTTGTTCCGCTGATCTTGAATTTGTCCCAGGTCAGCAGGCTGGTGTTCCACGGGTTCCAGTGGTTGGCCTGGTCAACCCCTGCGGCACCGCCATAGACGGTACCGCGCTCGCCGGTGAGCGGCTGGGTCAGCACGGTGTCGAACCGGTCGCCGTCGTAGGTGTAGACGACGGCTTTCAGGTCTTCGCGCTTCTGTGTGCTCTCCGCGCTGCACACGCCGCCGACGTAGAGCTTGTTGTCGTGGGTGGACAGTGCGAACGGCCGCCAGTCGGTGGCCAGCGCGCAGCCCGGGTCCGGGATGCGTACCGTCGCCTTGGGTGCGGATGCCGTGGTTCCGGTCGCGTCGAAGCTGACCAGGCGCCGGGTCAGCAGGTTCACCGCGTAGAGCGTCGAGCCGTCCTCGGACAGGGCCAGGCCGCCGATGCTCTCCTTGCCCGGCGCGTTGGTGAACCCGGCGTCCTTGATCATGTTGGTGGCGTCGTGCGGGGTGACCGTGGCGCCCGGCACCTTCGCGAACAGGGTCGGCGCGCTTCCGCCGTCGGTCGGCGTGGTGTAGATCGCGTTACCGCCGTCCGGCCCGTACGGGGTGTACCGCCGGGCGAACGCGCCCTGGAAGATCCGCTTCTGGTACTTGTCGTAGGCCAGCGCGAACGTCGTGCCCACCTGGTCCTGCGTGTTGAGCGCGGTCGGGCACGCCGCCTGGTCAGGACACGTCCCTCGTTTGTCCGTCCCGAACGCCACCAGTGCCCGGGTGTCTTTCCCGCTGGAAGAGTTCTGGATCGGAACGAAATAGCGTGAGTCCGGCAGTGCGTAATCGGCCGGGTTCCAGACCCCGGTGATGACCGAGTCGTCCTTGCCGTCCGACACGTTCACGAACGTCGTGAAGCTGTCGAAGTGGTTTTCCGCCGTCGAGGCCGGCGCCGCCTGAAGATACTTGTTGTACGGCGCCGGGACGGTGACGTCGACGCGGTACTGGCCGCCGGTCAGTTCGGTCGACTTCGAGATCACCACCTTTCCGGTGGCGTCCGTGGTGCCGGTGACCCGATGGCCGTCGGGGTCGGTTACCTCGACCTTCATGCCCCGCTGCGGCACGTCCATGGTCGTGTTGATCACGCCGGTGCCGAAGAAGTCCCGCAGCACCTCGACGGTCAGGGTGCCGTCGCCAGTGGAAGCGGTGGCCGTCCCGGCCGTCGCGCCCAAGGCGCCACCCGACAGCAAGAGAACGGACAAGCCCACTCGCGTCAGCGAACCCGTATGCTTCCCGGCTGTCCGGTGTAACGTTGTGCATATTCTTTTCACAGCCATCACGCTCCCCTCATCATGTGAACCGAACACCCGCTTCCAGTTGCACATCGGCTTCCCGGGCCCGGGTGACACGTCGGCCATGAAAAGGGCCCACCGCTGTTTCGGTGGACCCGGTTGTTCTTGGTCGTCTTGCCGGATGTGGCGAATTCAGGGACTCGGCAGTGCCTCCCCCAGGCCAGTTGCACTCGTCCTCGCTTCCCCGCACGGAAACAGCACAAGAGTCCGAATAGTCATTCTGAACCGCCCCACCAGCGACGACACTGTAGCGGGTGGCCGCCAAGATCGGGGCGAGCAGAGGGTGAATGAGCGGAACAAGTTACCAAATCGAACGTGATCCGCCCGCCTACGCTACTGCGGTAGCGCGGGCGGGCGGATCACTTGATTTTTCGGTTTTCGGTGGTGTCTCAGTGTTGCCTGGCGCGGCGCTTTCGGGTCATGAATGCGAATGCCGCGCCTGTGCCGGCGAGCAGGGCGCTGAGGGAGATGAGCGTCAGCAGGCCGGATGTACCTGTGTTGGCCAGTGAACCGCCTGGGTCTCCGCCGGTCTGGGGGCCCGGGTTGTTGGGCGGCACGGTCGCGGGCGGCTCATGGGTCGGCGGCTCGGTCGACGGCTCCGGGGTGGTGGGCGTCGGCGTAGGAGTCGGCGGTTCCTCCTTGGGGATGTACACGCCGGCGTCGATGGTGTGATCGACTTCGCCGGCCTGGTCCGGTGCCGTGACGGGTGCCAGTCCGTTGCAGAGCTGTCCGGTCTTCGGCGGGGTCACATTGGAGTCGTGTGCCCGGTTGTCACCGGCCCGCGGGAGGGTGAACCGCAGTTCGGTGGCCGCCGGCTGGGTCGGCACCTTGCTGGTGTCCGCGGTGCACACATCGAACTGCACCGTGTATTTGGCACCCGGCTTGAGTTCGTAGTCGGCGCCGACTCCGCCGAAGTAGTACTCGCCTGCGGCGTCGGTCTTGGTTGTGGCGACCTGCTTGCCGTCGGCGTCCAGCAGGTTGATCGTGGCGTCCGGCAGTGGCACCTCGTTGGTGCCCTCGGGGTCCTGGATCCCGTTGTGGTCGCCGTCGAACCACACCCGGTTGCCGATCTGGATCGGCGCGTTCGCCGCCTCGAAGGCGATATCGCCGAGCCCACCGGCCTTACCGAACCCGCTCTGTGCCTGACTGACGAACTGGTACCCGTTGGCTTTCGGGCTGTTGCCCGGGCCCTGGCCGGTGGTGATGTTGTGGTACCCGGTCCCTGAGGTCGCGACGTCGACGACCGGGTCGAACTCCGTGCTGACGACCCACTGCTGCTGCGGAATGTAGGCCACCGACCCCAGCGCGGTCTCTGCGTGCACTCCGTTGCCAAAGAAGTCGCCCGGGAAGTACTCGACGACACTGCTGTCCTGGCTGCCACCGGTGGCGGGGGTGGCGTGGTTGGGGCAACTCCCGGTGCCTTCCCACGCGTATCCACCATCGGGATTGGCGCAGGCCATGTTGATGTCACCACCGGCCATGCCGTTTTCCGCGGTGTCGTTGCCCGGCCTCGGGTCCAGTCCACCCCAGCTCACGACGTCCATGAACCGGTCGCGGAAACCGAGGATCATCGAACCGTCACGGGCGAAGGCGAGGGAGGCGAACTCCGGCTGCGGATCGATGAAGACGTTGCCCACCTTCCGCTCGTCCCACGTGGCCAGGTTGGTGTTCCACGGGTTCCAGTGGGTGGCCTGGTCGACGTCGTTGGAACCGAAGACGGAGCCGCGCTTGGCGGTGAGCGGCTGGGTCAGCACGGTGTCGAACCGGTCGCCGTCGTAGGTGTAGACGACGGCTTTCAGGTCCTCGCGCTTCTGCGTGCTCTCCGCGCTGCACACGCCGCCGACATAGAGCTTGTTGTCGTGGGTGGACAGTGCGAACGGCCGCCAGTCGGTGGCCACCGCGCAGCCCGGGTCCGGGATGCGTACCGTCGCCTTGGGTGCGGACGCGGTGGTCCCGGTGGCGTCGAAGCTGACCAGGCGCCGGGTCAGCAGGTTCACCGCGTACAGCGTCGAGCCGTCCTCCGACAGGGCCAGGCCGCCGATGCTCTCCTTGCCCGGCGCGTTGACGAACCCGGCGTCCTTGATCAGGTTGGAGGTGTCGTGCGGGGTCACCGTGGCGGCCGGCACCTTCGCGAACAGGGTCGGCGCCCCACCGTCGGTCGGCGTGGTGTAGATCGCGTCACCGCCCTCCGGCCCGTACGCGGTGTACCGGCGGGCGAACGCGCCCTGGAAGATCCGCTTCTGGTACTTGTCGTAGGCCAGCGCGAACGTCGTGCCCACCTGGTCCTGCGTGTTGAGCACGGTCGGGCACGCCGTATCGCCAGGACACGTACCTCGTTTGTCCGTCCCGAACGCCACCAATGCCCGGGTGTCGTTTCCGCCGGCGCCATTCTGGATCGGTACGAAGTACCGCGTGTCCGGCAGTGCGTAGTCGGCCGGGTTCCAGACGCCGGTGATGACCGAGTCGTCCTTGCCGTCCGACACGTTCACGAACGTCGTGAAGCTGTCGAAGTGGTTCTCTGCCGTTGAGGCCGGCGCGGCCTGAAGATACTTGTTGTACGGCGCCGGGACGGTGACGTCGACGCGGTACTGGCCGCCGGTCAGCTCGGTCGACTTCGAGACCACCACCTTTCCGGTGGCGTCCGTGGTGCCGGTGACCCGATGGCCGGCAGAGTCCGACACCTCGACCTTCATGCCCCGCTGCGGCACGTCCATGGTCGTGTTGATCACGCCGGTGCCGAAGAAGTCCCGGAGTACCTGAACGGTCAGGGTTCCGTCGCCAGTCGAAGCGGTGGCCGTCCCAGCGGTCGCGCCCATGACGCCACCCGACACCAAGAGAACGGACAAGCCCACTCGCGCCAGCGGACCCGCACCCTTCCCGGCTGTCCGGTTTAATGTTCCACACGCTTTTCGCACAGCCATCACTCTCCCCTCATGATGTGAACCGAACACCCGATTTCGGCCGTACATCCGCATCCCGGCCCGGGTGACACTTCGGTCATGAAAAGGGCCCACCGCTGTTTCGGTGGACCCGGTCGTTCTTGGTCGTCTTTGCGGATGTGGCGAATTCAGGGATTTGGGAGTGCCTCCCCCAGACCAGTCGCACTCTTCCTCGCTTCCCACACGGAAACAGCACAAGAGTCTGAATTGTCATCCTGAACCGCCCCACCAGCGACGATACTGTAGCGGGTGGCCGCCAAGATCGGGGGGAGCAGAGGGTGAATGAGCGGATCAAGTTACCAATGCGTCACCTGTGGAGTATGAGAATCAAGCAAGGCCCCTCGCGGCGCGCGGATGGCCGGCGCCGATGGCTGCGGCCACGCTGGGTGGCGGCCGTCATCGGCGGTGTGGCCGTCGCGGTGACCGCGTTCCTGTTCGTCGACAGCGGCTCCGCCCCCGCCGGTCCCAGGGCGTTGAGCTCGGATGAGGCCAACCGGCTGGCGGTCACGCGGTTCCGCAACTACCAGGCGGGCGGGCGCGCCGTGACGATCAATGTGCCGAGCACCGCCGGCGGGCTGACCATCACCGGTTCCATCGACTACCGCGGCAAGGTCGGTTACGGCGTGGTGCGCGGCACCGGGCGCGATACGTCCAGCGACGGGCTGATCGAGTGGTCGGCCACCACCGTGTCCGTCCATCCGATGGCGAACCCTCCGGAGAAGGCACCGGCGCGGCCGCCGGAGTCGGGTTGGTACAGCCGTCCGCTGCAAAAGTACGGCAGTTCGCTGGACAGTTCGCTGGCCATCGCGCTGAAGCTCGGCAACGACCGGCCGGACAATGCCGAACTGCTGCCACAGAACGGTGCCGCCTGGGCTGGAGAGGACCGGTTGGACGGCCGTGAGGTGGACATCATGACCGGACCGAGCGCCCGTACCAAGTCCGGTACGGCGGGGGAGGGCGCCGTGCGCTACTGGATCGGCTCGGACGGCACCATGTACCGGGTTCGCGTCGCCGTGGCTTCCGCATCGCAGCCGGTGGTCATCGATTTCGACACCCAGAAGTACGTTCCGGTCCGGCCGGTCCCCGGGGTCACCCCGGCGCGGTAGCCGCCGCTCAGGACGTCAGCACCCGCGCGGCCGCGGCGAGCAGTGACACCGACGGCAGCCGGATGTCCGCCGTGTCCGGGAGTGCCGGAACGGCCGGAACGGCGGTGGCGCCCGTGGTCGTGGCGTTCGGGAACTGCGGCTGTCGCTTGGGCGCCGCCACATCGGTGAACGGGATACCGCCAGGTGCCGTCGGCTTCGTCCACGTGCCGGAGGGCGAGGAAGACCGGGCGGGACGCGGGCAGGACGCGGTGGTCGCGAGCCGGGCGGGCACCGTCTTCCGCAGCTCGTTGCCGCGCAGGCAGTTGCCCTGTCCCTCGGTGGCGGTGGGGAACGTCCAGCCGACGTCAACGTTGTTGGCGGCGAAGGTGTTGTCCAGGATCCGGTTGCCGTTCGGCTGTATGTCAGCGTTCGCGGTGATCACCAGCCCGGCGTTGCTGTTGTCGGCGATCCGGTTGCGGACGAACTGGTTGTCGGAGCCGCCGTCGACGCCGATGCCGATGCCCCAACCGCCGTCGGCCTGTTCGGGGGTGGCCGTCTGCTGGTTGGCCGCGATCAGGTTGCCCGCGATGACGGCATCCTGCTGCGGGAGCAACTTCTCCTGGTGGTCGGAGTTGGTGGTGAGCCCGACCCGGTTACCGACAAGGCGGTTACCGACCACGTACATGTCGCCACTGGCATTGGTGCCTTCGTAGCCGACCGCGTTGAGCTCGGCGATGTTGTCCCGCACCACGATGCGACAGGGCTTGCACTGTCCGACATAGATCCCCGAGTCGGCCGAGCCTGATGTGTACGAGTGCTCGATGACACCGTTCTGCGCGGAGAACGCGTAGATGCCGTACAGCCCGTTGCGGGTCGCGGTCACGTGGGAGACCGCGAATGACTTCAGGAAGGTGACGGGCTCGTCGCCGGTGTCGTAGCCGCCGGACTGCCCCGGCATTCCGGCAGCGGCCTTCGCCGAGCCGGTGACCAGGACCCCGTTCTGGGTGTTGTTCCGCACCGTCAGGTTCTGCACGGCCACTCCGGGAGCGGCGACGACGATGCCGTTCGGCTGCTGCAACCGCCCGTCGATGACGACCTTCTCCCGGGACTCGCCGCGAAGCGTGATGCGAGCCTTGGTTATCTTCACCGACTCGTGGTAGACGCCCGGCGCGACCAGCACGAGATCGCCGGCCCGGGCCAGAGACACCGCATCCGAGATCGTCGGGGCGTCAGCAGGCACCTTGATCGTCACGTGGTCACCGGACGGTCGTCGGCCGTCCTTCGATCCGTCATCGTCCGAGCCGCAGCCGACCAGTAGGGGTGCCAGTGTTCCGAGCACCGTGGCCATCAGGCGAAGACGGAGACGAGGCATGGCCTCATCCTGGCACGGACGCCGACCAAGTCGCATGCGCCGATGGGGATATGGCACAGTTCACACCGTGCGCCAAGCCGACTCCCGCCCGTCACGCCGCGCGTTTCTCGGTGCCACCGGCACGGTGACCGCAGCCGGCCTCTCCGCCGGGTGCCAATCGAGTTCCGCCCGGCCGGACCGGTCCGATACCCCCGCGCCGACCCCGCCGGTGTCACCAACGGGCCGGTACCAGGCGGGCATCACGCTTCCGCAACCAGCCCAGCGGAACCTGCTGGCCGTGGTGGCCGACCTCGACGATGCCGGGGCCGCCCGTCCGTTGCTGGCCGAACTCGGCGAGGCCATCGGCAAGCTCACCGCGGGGACCGACGCACGGCTGATGGGCCTGTCGCCGGGCAATCTGACCGTGACGATCGGGGTGGGCCCCCGGCTGGTGCGCAAGGTCGATCCCGCCCTGCCCGGCGCGAAGGACCTCCCACGGTTCTCCCGCGAGCAGATCGCCCCCCGGGCACGCGGCGGCGACCTGCTGATACAGATCTGCGCCGACGACGCCCTGGTGATACCGGTCGTGGCCGCCGCGCTTCTGGAGCAGGCCGGTGACCGGATACGCGAACGCTGGCGGCAGTCCGGAATCCGTGGTTCGAACGTGCCGGTGGATGCGGACAAGGGCCTTGCCGCGCCACGAAACCTGTTCGGTTTCGTCGACGGCATCGTGGGCCCCCACACGAAGGCCGAACAACAGCGCGACCTGTGGCTGGACGGGCCGGCTCCGGTCGCCGGCGGCACCCTCGCCGTACTCCGACGCATGGAGCTCGACCTGCCGCGGTTCGCCAAGCTGTCCGTCGCCGAACAGGAAGCGGTCTTCGGCCGGCGCCGAGCCAGTGGCGTGCCCCTCTCCGGTGGCACCATCGCCTCGGGCCCGGACCTCGGCGCCAAAACGCCCGACGGACGCTACCTCGTCCCGGCCGACGCCCACGCCCGCAGAGCGCACGCCACCGCGGTCGGCGTCGGCCTCATGCTCCGTCGCTCCTACAGCATCGACGGGCCCGCCCCCGGCCTGCTCTTCATGAGCTTCCAGAACGACATACGGACCTTCACCAGCACCCTCACCCGTATGGACAATTCCGACGCCCTGCTCGACTACACGACCACGACCGCCAGCGCGAGCTTCCTGATGCTTCCCGGTTTCGGCGAACAACGCCCGCTGGGTTCCCAGCTCTTCCGCTGAACAGCCCGGCCGCCCCGGCACGATCCCGCCGCTAGCCCGCTGGATCCGGGGCGGACTCGTACAGCTCGTACCAGATGCACTTGCCGTCGCCCCGCGGGTCCACTCCCCACGCGTCGGCGAGCACCTCCATCAGCAGCAGCCCGCGCCCGGAGGAGGCCAGCTCGCCGGGGCGGCGGCGGTGGGGGAGTTCGTCGCTGCCGTCGGCGACGTCGAGGCGCAGCCGCCGGGCGCCGAGCCGGCCGCTGACCTCCGCGACCAGCAGGGCGTCGCCGTCGGTGTGCACCAGGACGTTGGTGACCATCTCGGAGAGCATCAGCACCGCCGACTCCACCTGGTCGCGGTCGGTCCAGTCGTGGAGCATGTCGCGCAGCTGCTGCCGGGCCTCCGCTATGCGCTCGGGCTCGGCCTGGGCGACCGTGACGGCGGTGCGCCGCACCGGGGCCGTGCCGGGGCCGACCAGGCACACCTCGGCGTCGCGCCGGATCAGCAGCAGGGCTATGTCGTCCTCGCGACGGTCGGCGAGATGGCCGGTGGTGTGGTGGGAGGGCGGCCCGTGCACCGCCTGGACCAGGGACTCGGCGAGCGCGTCGAGGTCGTCGGCGTCGTCGGCGTCGTCGGCGTCCACGGCGGCGTCCGCGGTCCGTTCGAAGACGGCCCGGATCCGGTCCCAGCCCGTCTCCATGTCGTGGCCGCCGGTCTCGATCAGCCCGTCCGTGCACATCAGCAGCGTCTCGCCGGGCTCGAGCACCATCCGGGTGGTGGGGTAGTCGGTGTCCGGGTCGACGCCCAGCGGCAGCCCGCCCGCGGTGGGGCGGATCATCATGGTGCCGTCGGCGAGCCGGACCGCCGGGTCGGGGTGGCCCGCGCGGGCGATGTCCAGCGTGCCGGCGACCGGGTCCACCTCCATATAGAGGCAGGTCGCGAAGCGCGGGTCGTAGCCGCCCTCGCCGCCGGGGCCCGGCGGCTCGGCGAGCCCGGCCAGAAAGCGGGAGGCGCGGGAGAGGACCGCGTCGGGGTGGTGGCCCTCCGAGGCGTACGCGCGCACCGCGATCCGCAGCTGCCCCATGATCCCGGCGGCGCGTACGTCGTGGCCCTGGACATCGCCGATGACCAGCGCGGTACGCCCCGAGGGCAGCCCGATCACGTCGTACCAGTCGCCGCCCACCTGGAGCCCGCCGCCGGTCGGCACATACCGCGCGGCCACCGTGAGCCCCGGGATGTCCGGCTTGTCGGCGGGCAGCATCGAGCGCTGGAGGCCGTCCGTCAGCTCGCGCTCCGTCTCCTGGAGCGAGGCGCGGGACAGCGCCTGGGCGAGCATCCGCGCGACCGTGGTGAGCACCGAGCGCTCGTCGGGCGAGAAGGTCACCGGGTGCGCGAAGCTCGCCATCCACGCGCCGATCGTGCGGCCCGCGACGATCAGCGGCAGAAAGGCCCAGGCCCGGCGGTTGACCGGCCGGGTGAGCGCCCAGGAGACGGGGAACCGGTCCCGGTAGTCCTCCGGGCCGGGCAGGTAGATCGCCCGGCCGGTGCGGATCACCTCGGCGGCCGGGCAGTCGGCGTCCAGCGGCTGGTCGGTGAAGGGGTGCTGGTCGCCCACCGGGTCCCCGTGCCGGCCGATCAGCGAGACCCGCTCGCCCTTGACCCCGAAGACCGCAAGACCGTCCGGCGAGAAGCCCGGCATCGACAGTCCCGCCGCGACCCGCAGCACCTCGGCGGTCGAGGGCGCCTCGGCGAGCGCCCGCCCCGCGTCCAGCAGAAACGCCTCGCGGCCCCGCCGCCAGTCGCCGGTGACGGGGGCCAGGGCGGCCGCGGAGGTGCCGGGCAGCGGCTCGGGGACCTCCTGGAGGGTGCCGACCAGGTCGTAGCTGTTCTCCGCGCCCCGTCTGCCGGGGGCGCCGCCGCTTATCACGGGCCGGCACCGGCTGCGTACGGTGCGCTGCACCCGGCCCTTCTCGTCCACGACCCGCACGCGGGCCTCGGCGAGGGTGCCCTCGGCCACGGCGAGATTCACGATCGCCTTGATCTCCACCCAGTCCACCGGGTGGAAGCAGGCGCGGGCGGCGGATTCGGGGAGGGTGACGGGCTCCGCGGGCAGCCCCACCAGCCGGGCCGCCTCCGCGTCGTAGGTCACGGCACCCGAGACACAGTCCCAGCGCCATAGGCCGGTCGCGATCGCGGCCAGCAGGTCCTCGGTGCGCATTGGCCCACCATATGGGGATATGCAGCGCCCTTACCAGTGAGGGGCGCGGCGCCGGTACGCTTGCCCAGAAGCTTCTCGAGGGTACGTACGCCTCCCGACCAAACGACTTGGATGAACGATGCATCGGTACCGGTCCCACACCTGCGGCGAGCTCCGCGCCGCTGACGTCGACACCGACGTGCGGCTCTCCGGCTGGCTGCACAATCGGCGGAACCTGGGCGGCATCCTCTTCATCGATCTCCGTGACCACTACGGCCTGGTGCAGCTGGTCGTCCGCCCGGACACCGCTGCCAACGACGCGCTGAGCTCCCTGTCCAAGGAGAGCGTCGTCCGGGTGGACGGCAAGGTCATCGCCCGCGGCGCGGAGAACGTCAACCCCGAGCTGCCCACCGGTGAGATCGAGGTCGAGGTCACCGAGATCGAGGTGCTCGGCGGCGCCGACCCGCTGCCCTTCACCGTCTTCCCCGAGGACGGGGTGAACGAGGAGCGGCGCCTGGAGTACCGCTTCCTGGACCTGCGCCGCGAGCGCATGCACCGCAACATCATGCTGCGCTCCGCCGTGATCTCCGCGATCCGGCAGAAGATGACCGCGCAGGGCTTCAACGAGCTGGCGACCCCGATCCTGTCCGCCACCTCGCCCGAGGGCGCCCGGGACTTCCTGGTGCCCTCCCGGCTGCACGCGGGCAAGTTCTACGCGCTGCCGCAGGCCCCGCAGCAGTTCAAGCAGCTGCTGATGATCGCGGGCTTCGACCGCTACTTCCAGATCGCGCCCTGCTTCCGCGACGAGGACGCCCGCGCCGACCGCTCCCCGGGCGAGTTCTACCAGCTCGACGTCGAGATGAGCTTCGTCGAGCAGGAGGACGTCTTCCAGGTCATCGAGAAGGTGATGACCGAGCTGTTCGAGGAGTTCGGCGGCGGCCGCCATGTCACCTCGCCGTTCCCGCGGATCCCGTTCCGCGAGGCCATGCTGAAGTACGGCTCCGACAAGCCGGACCTGCGCGCACAGCTGGAGCTGGTGGACGTCAGCCATGTCTTCGCGGACTCCGGCTTCAAGGCGTTCGCGGGCAAGCATGTGCGCGCGCTGGCCGTGCCGGACACCGCCGACCAGCCGCGGAAGTTCTTCGACCAGATGGGCGAGTTCGCCGTCGAGCAGGGTGCGAAGGGGCTGGCCTGGGTCCGGATCGGCGAGGACGCCAAGCTGACCGGGCCGATCGCGAAGTTCCTCACCGACGAGGACGTCGAGAAGCTGATCGCCGAGGTCGGGGGCAAGCCGGGCACGGCGATCTTCTTCGGCGCGGGCGAGTTCGACGAGGTCTCCAAGATCATGGGCGCGGTGCGGGTCGAGGCCGCGCGCCGGGCCGGGCACTTCGAGGACAACGTCTTCCGCTTCTGCTGGATCGTCGACTTCCCGATGTTCGAGCGGAACGAGGACACCGGGCAGATCGAGTTCTCGCACAACCCGTTCTCCATGCCGCAGGGCGGCCTGGAGGCGCTGCGGACCAAGGACCCGCTCGACATTCTGGCCTGGCAGTACGACATCGTCTGCAACGGTGTGGAGCTGTCCTCGGGCGCCATCCGGAACCACGAGCCGGATGTGATGTACCAGGCGTTCGAGATCGCGGGCTACTCCAGGGAAGAGGTCGAGCGCGAGTTCGGCGGCATGCTGCGCGCGTTCCACTTCGGCGCTCCGCCGCACGGCGGTATCGCCCCGGGCGTGGACCGCATCGTGATGCTGCTGGCCGACGAGCCGAACATCCGCGAGACCATCGCCTTCCCGCTCAACGGCAACGCGCAGGACCTGCTGATGGGCGCGCCCAGCGAGGTGGACGAGGCGCGGCTGCGCGAGCTGCACCTGTCGATCCGCAAGCCGCAGGTCAAGCAGGCGGACAAGGGCGCGGCGGACAAGGGTGCGGAGAAGTCGGCTGCCGAGTCCGGCAAGTAGCGCCGGGCCCTTTCGCAGGGCCCTTCCGGGCCCATCTGAGCCCCGCTTCCGCTTCCGGCGGAACGCGGGGCAACCAGGCCCCCGTCCCAACGGGTTCCTTGAATGTGAATGAAAATATGACTGTCGCACCGGTACGCGCGGCCCGGGCCTCCCGGAGGGGCGTGGCCCTGGCGGCCGCGGCCCTCGCCGTCGCCGCGCTCACCGGATGCGCGGCCTCGGCGGGTACGCCGTCCGGCGGATCCGAGCCCAGGGCCGGAGCCGCCGACGCCGCCGCGGAAAAGGACGGTCCGGCCCGGCGGCCCGCCACCGCCGTGCTGCGGAAGGGCCTGCCGGGGCTCGGCCCCCTCACCCTCGCCAAGGTGCCCGCGAACGCCCGCCAGGTGGTGGTCGTGACCGGCGAGGGCCGCGACTCCTCCGACTCGACGGTGGTCGTCTACCAGCGGCGGAACCCCGACGGCGACCCGGACATGGCCGCGGGCGCCGACTGGCGGGCCGTCGTCACCTGGGACGCGCACAACGCCCGGAACGGCTGGACCGACCGCCACGTCACCGGCGATCTGCGCTCCCCGGTGGGCGTCTTCGGCCTCACCGACGCGGGCGGCCGCCTCCCGGACCCCGGCACCGAGCTGCCGTACGACCGGTCCACCGGCGGCTTCACCATCGGCGGCACCGGCTTCGAGGGCGAGCCGCTCGCCGGGTCCTTCGACTACGTCGTGGCCATCAACTACAACCGCAAGCCGGGCACCTCCCCGCGCGACTGGACCAGGCCACTGGGCCAGAAGCGGGGCGGCGGCATCTGGTTCCATGTGGACCACGGCGGCCCCACGCAGGGCTGCGTCAGCGTCTCCAAGAAGCACATGAAGAAGCTGCTGCGCACCCTGGACCCGCAGCTGCACCCCGTCGTGGTGATGGGCGACGCGGCGTCACTGGCCCGCTGATACCGCCCGCCGGCGCGCCATACCGTTTCCACAGCTTCCTGAAATGCCCCTGCCAGGTTGCCCTCCTAGCGTCCCTGCCATGACTGAGGACTTCAGCGAAGCCCGGAACGAAGCCCGGAACGACGACGCCCGGCACACGGGCCCCGCGCACAAGCGCGACATGAGCAGACGACGGATGATCGTCGCGGGTGGCGCGGCGGTCGCCGCGACCGGCATCGGGGCGGCGATCGCGGCCGGCGCGTCGGCCAGCGAGACCTCTTCGGGCTCGGCCGCCGCCTCCGCCTCCGCGAGTTCGACGGCCACGTCGGGGGAGGTCTGTTACCGGCTCACCTCGGAGACCACCGAGGGCCCGTACTACATCGACGCGGACAAGATCCGTAAGGACATCACCGAGGACAAGGAGGGCATCCCGATGACCCTCCGGCTCAAGGTGATCGACTCCGAGACCTGCAAACCGCTGCCGAAGGCGGCGGTCGACATCTGGCACTGCGACGCACTCGGGCTCTACTCCGGCTACGAGAGCTCCAGCACCGGGGGCGGCGGCACCCCGCCCACCGGCACCCCGCCCACCGACGCCCCGACGGGCACCCCGACCGACGCGCCCACCGACGCGCCCACCGGGACCCCGCCGGGCGGCGGCGGGGGCGGCCACCAGGAGCCCACCGACGACAAGCGCTATCTGCGCGGCACCCAGCTCACCGACCGGCACGGCTACGTCGAGTTCACCACCGTCTTCCCCGGCTGGTACCGGGGCCGGTGCGTGCATGTCCACACCAAGGTCCACGTCGGCGGCACCCTCACCGACTCCGGATACGAGGGCGGCCACACCTGCCACACCGGCCAGCTCTTCTTCGCCGAGGAGGCGGTGCTCGCCTCCGCCGAGGTGACCCCGTACAGCACCAGCACCACGGAGCGCACGACCCTCGACGAGGACACGATCTACCCCGGCAACGGGGCCCAGGGCGGGCTGCTGAACCTGAAGTACAAGAAGGGCCGGATCGAGAAGGGCGTCGTCGCCACCCTCACCCTGGGCGTCGACCCCGACACGACCCACGACGGCACGGACCTCTGACCGACCCGCCGGACCCCGCTAGTACACGAAGTGCTCGGTCAGCCGGTGATCCACGCCGCACGGGTCCGTACGCTCCGCGCGGGCGGCCCGGTGGACGGCGCGCAGCAGGCGCCTCGGCGTGGCCCGGTGCTGCCACAGCACGGCCCGTACGCCGTACTCCATGACCGCCATCAGCTCCGTCTCGCGCAGCTCGCCCGTGATCAGCACCACCCGCTGCTCGCCGCCCCGCACCAGGCGGCGCAGCTCGGCCCCCGCGCGTGCGTCCAGGCGCTCGACGGACATGACGGCCACGGTGCCGCGCGGCTCGTCGCTGAACGGTCTCGGGCGGTCGATCAGTTGGACGGTGGGCTGGTGACGCAGGTGACGGACGACCCCGGCCCGCGACTGCGGGTCAGGGCCGTGGACCGTCACCGTGACACGTGGTGCGTCGGGCACTGCGCTCCTCGACCTCCTATGGATGGACTCCACAGGCTGGTCGAACGCGCTAAACGAACGGTTGTCGAGCGATCAACGATGCGAGCGACAGGAAAACGACGTGAAGGGGTGGCGGGCCGGGCCCGCCACCCCTTCACGCCCGGGTCTGTCGTTACTCGACAGGCTTTCCGTCGGTCTCCAGCCCGCCGTTGGCCTGCTCAGCGCCGCCGAAGCGCAGCCGGTAGGACTCCAGGTCCTCCTCGGTGATCTTCGCGAAGAGCACCGGCGGCACGGTGAAGGCCGTGCCGGCCGGGACGGAGGCCAGCGCCTTGGCCTCCTCCTGGCTCACCCACACCGCCGTGTCGTCCGCCAGCGAGAACGCCGACCGCATGGCCCGCGCGGAGGCCGGGATGAACGGCTCCGAGACGACCGCGTACAGGTGGATGAGGTTCATCGCCGTACGGAGGGTGAGGGCCGCCCCCTCCTGGTCGGTCTTGATCTCCAGCCAGGGCGCCTTCTCCTCCAGGTAGGAGTTGCCCGCGCTCCACAGCGCGCGCAGCGCGGCCGCGGCCTTGCGGAACTGGAGCGTGTCCATGTGCTCCTCGTACTCCGCGAGCAGCCGCGCGATCTCCTCGCCGAGACGCGCCTCCGCCTCCCCGGCGGCCTTCCCGGCCGGGACCTCGTCGCCGAACCGCTTGCGGGAGAAGGACAGCACCCGGTTGACGAAGTTGCCCAGGGTGTCCGCCAGGTCCTTGTTGACCGTGGCCGCGAAGTGCTCCCAGGTGAAGGACGTGTCGTCCGACTCCGGGGCGTTCGCGATCAGGAAGTAGCGCCAGTAGTCGGCGGGCAGCAGCTCCAGCGCGGCGTCGGTGAACACCCCGCGCTTCTGCGAGGTCGAGAACTTGCCGCCGTAGTACGTCAGCCAGTTGAACGCCTTGACGTAGTCGACCTTCTTCCACGCGTCCCGGGTGCCCAGCAGCGTCGCCGGGAACATCACGGTGTGGAACGGGACGTTGTCCTTGGCCATGAACTCGGTGTAGCGGACCGTCTGGTCCACGTCGTACCACCACGACTTCCAGTCGCGGTTCGCCGGGTCCAGGTCCGACCACTCCTTCGTCGCGCCGATGTACTCGATCGGGGCGTCGAACCAGACGTAGAAGACCTTGCCCTCGGCCGCGAGCTCCGGCCAGGTGTCGGCCGGAACCGGCACGCCCCAGTCCAGGTCACGGGTGATCGCGCGGTCCTGAAGCCCCTCGTTCAGCCACTTGCGGGCGATCGAGGACGCGAGCGTCGGCCAGTCCTTGCCGTGCTCGTCCACCCACGCCGCGACCTCTCCCGCCAGCTTCGACTGGAGCAGGAACAGATGCTTGGTCTCCCGCACCTCCAGGTCGCTGCTGCCGCTGATCGCCGAGCGCGGGTTGATCAGGTCCGTCGGGTCCAGCACGCGGGTGCAGTTCTCGCACTGGTCGCCGCGCGCCTTGTCGTAGCCGCAGTGCGGGCAGGTGCCCTCGATATAGCGGTCGGGGAGGAAGCGGCCGTCGGCGTTGGAGTACACCTGGCGGATCGAGCGCTCCTCGATGAAGCCATTGGCCTTCAGCTCGCGCGCGATGGTCTGGGTGATCTCCACGTTCTGCGCGGAGGAGCTGCGGCCGAAGTAGTCGAAGGCCAGGCCGAAGCCGTCGTAGACCGCCTTCTGCGCGTCATGCTGCTGCGCGCAGAACTCGTCCACCGGCAGGCCCGCCTCCTTGGCGGCCAGCTCGGCGGGGGTGCCGTGCTCGTCCGTCGCGCAGATGTACAGCACGTCGTGGCCCCGCTGGCGCATATAGCGGGAGTACACGTCGGCCGGGAGCATGGACCCCACCATGTTGCCCAGGTGCTTGATCCCGTTGATGTAGGGAAGGGCGCTGGTGATGAGGTGTCGAGCCATCGCGGGCTGCTCCCGGGTCGATGCAGTGAGTGACATGTCGCTCTGTGAGCACTCTGTGAGCTATGTGCCGAGCTGCTCTATGAGCCGTCATTATCGTATCCGAGCGGCGGGGGCCACCCGCGCGGCGTTTTTCGCGCCGTACGGGTGGCCCCCGCGTCGTAGCTCGTCCCCGGACGGGTCCGTGATCAGCTCAGCACGCCCGCCTCGCGCGCCTCCCGCAGCCACTCCGGGAACTCCACCATCAGCTGCCCGTACAGCTCCCCGTCGGACAGCGCGCGGGGGTCCTGGCCCGCGTGGAAGAACCCGGCGTTGTCCACGACCCGCTTGTCCGGCACCGCCAGCTCATCCAGCTTGCGGAGGAAGTCGAACCCCTTCGCCTCCGGGTCCCCGAACCCGACGAACTGCCAGAACAGCGGCAGCCGCGCGGCCTCGCACAGCGCCTTTTCGGCGGCCGCCTTGCTGGTGGGCGCGCCGTCCGTCTGGAAGATCACGAACGCGGGGGCGGTGGAGCCGGACTTCTGGTAGTGGTCGATGACCGCGTTGATCGCGTGGTGGTAATTCGTACGCCCCATGTGGCCGAGCGAGGAGTGCAGCTCGTTGACGCGGCCGCTGTAGTTGGTCAGGTCGATGTCGGCCGTGCCGTCGATGTCGGTGGAGAAGAACACGACCGGGACGGTGCCGTCGTCGTCGAGGTTCGCGGAGAGGGCCAGCGCCTGCTCCGCGAGGTGCTGGACGGTGCCGTCCTTGTAGTAGTTCCGCATCGACCCCGACCGGTCCAGCACGAGATAGACGGCGGCCCGGCCGCCCGCCAGCCCCTTCTGCGCCAGGGTCTCGGCGGCGGTCTTGTACAGGCTGACCAGCCCGGGCGCGCGGTTCTCCACGTCGGCGAGCGCGATGGCGGCGTCGGCCTTGGCCTCTGCCTTGACCTCTGCCTTGGTCTCAGCCTTGGTCTCTGCCTTTTCCGCGACCGGCGCGGCGGCGGGCTTCTCGGCGGCGTCGGCGGGTGCTTCGGCCTCGGCCTCGGCCTTCGGCTCGGCGGCGGGGGCGGGGGCTTCGGCGGTGACCGGCTCGGCGGGCTTGGCCGCGTCTTCCGTTTCCGCGTCGGCGTCGGCGTCGGCGGTGGCCGGGGTGGCCTCGGCCTTGGCGGGGGCGTCCGCCGCGTCGGCTTCGCTGCTGGGCGTGGAGGTGGCCTCGGCCTCCGCCACCACCGGCTCGGCGGGCTTCTCTTCGGCGGCGGGCTTCGGGGCGGGCTCGGGCGCGGTCTCCTGCTTCGGCTCGACCGGGTCGGCCGCTGCGGGGGTGCTCTCGGCCTTGGCCTCGGGCTCGGGCTCGGCCGGGGTGTCCGCGTCAGCGCTCGGCGCGGGGGTGGCCTCGGGCTCAGCCGCGGCTTCCGCCTCGGCGGCGTCGACGGTCTCCGCTGCCACTGGCTCGGCGGGGGCTTCGGCCTCGGGCTTCGGCTCGGCGGCCGGGGCGGGGTCCTCGGCGGTGACCGGCTCGGCGGGCTTGGCCGCCTCTTCCGCCTCGGCGTCGGCGTCGGCGGTGGCCGGGGTGGCCTCGGCCTTGGCGGGGGCGTCCGCCGCGTCGGCTTCGCCGCTCGGCGCGGTGGTGGCCTCGGTCTCCGCCACCACCGGCTCGGCGGTGGGCTCCTCGGCGTCTGCCGCAGCCGCGATCGGCTCGGCGGGCTTCTCTTCGGCGGCCGCCTGCTCCGGCTCCGCCTCGGCGGCGGGCTTCGGGGCGGGCTCAGGCGCGGTCTCCTGCTTCGGCTCGACCGGGTCGGCCGGCTCGGCCGCTGCGGAGGTGCTCTCGGTCTTGGCCTCGGGCTCGGCCGGGGTGTCCGCGTCGGCGCTCGGCGCGGAGGTGGTCTCGGCCTCGGGCTCGGTCTCGGCCGGCTTGCCGGGCTCCGTTGCCGCTTCCGCCTTCTTGTCGTCGGCCGGCTCGGCAGCGGCTTCGGGCTTGGGCTCGGGGTCGGCCTTCGGCTGGTCCTTCGCCTGCGACTCCGGGGCGGAGGACTCCAGGATCTCGTCGAGAGTCTTCAGCGGTTCGGCCAGAGACGGGTGGTGGGCTGCCGCCTCCTCATCCTCCGTCTGAGCCGCAGGAGTAGTCGCGGGCTTGGGCTCGGGCTTCGCCTCGGGCTCAGGCTTCGCCTCGGCCTTGGCCTCGGGCTCAGGCTTGGCGGGGGCGGTGGTGGCGGCGGCGGGCGGTTCTTGGGCGTCCGGGACAACTGCCGCCTCCGGCACAGCCGAAGCGTCGACCCGCGGCGTGCGGGAGCGTCCGAAAACTTTGCGCAGTAGGTCCCGTATGGCCATGGGAGATACCTCATCACGTGTCGAGTCCGGGGCATGGCGGTACATGTCCGTGGTGCGGAAAGGCTAGCGGGCCCTTCAGCAGTACTCAGCTGCCGATTCCGGTTACCCGCCGTTCACTCGTGATTCAGACGACGGTCGCCGGTCCGCGGCTCTACGCCCATAGCTTCGCCCCGGATGGGGTCCCGACACCGTGGCGGCGTGGGTTGCGCGCCGGACGGTCCACGCGCAATCGATGCGTGCAATCCGTACGGAGGGTAAGACGTGCGCAAGCTTCTGCCGCTCATCAGCTCACACCCGGGCGGTCGTTCCGCGCTCACATGCCGGTACCGCTGTGGTGACGCCTGTTTCCACGAGGTGCCGAACACGAGCGACAACGGCTACATCGGTGACGTCATAGCCGGTGCGCTGTCCCGCCGTTCGGTGCTGCGCGCCGGCGCCGTGGTCTCGGTCGCGGCCGCGGCCGGGGTGACCGCGGTGGGGCGGGCGCCGGAGGCCGCGGCGGCCGACGGGGCGGCCGTGGCCCAGGCCGCCGACAAGGGCGCGGGCAAGGCCGCCCGCGGCCTCCGCTTCTCTCCCGTGGCGCCCAACACCACCGACGCCGTCGTGGTCGCCGAGGGGCACGACCAGAACGTGGTGATCCGCTGGGGCGACCCGATCCTGCGCGGCGCGCCGGCGTTCGACCCGGCCAACCAGTCCGCGAAGGCGCAGGCGGGCCAGTTCGGCTACAACAACGACTACATGGCCGTGCTGGACATCCCGCACGAGCGCGACCGCCAGCTGCTCGTGGTCAACCACGAGTACACCGACGAGGTGCTGATGTTCGCCGGGTACGACGCGGCGAACCCGACCCGCGAGCAGGCCGAGATCGCCTGGGCCGCGCACGGCCTGTCCGTGGTGGCGACGCAGGAGGACCGCAAGCTCGGCAAGCTGACCGCCGTGTCGCGCCACCGCCTGAACCGCCGGATCACCGCGACCACGCCGTTCGAGGTGACGGGCCCGGCCGCGGGCAGCAAGCTGCTGCGGACCTCGGCGGACCCGACGGGCAAGCGGATCCTGGGCACGCTGAACAACTGTGGCGGCGGCATCACCCCGTGGGGCACGGTCCTGTCGGGCGAGGAGAACTTCAACCAGTACTTCGCCAACGCCGGTTCGGTGACCGACCCGACCACCGCCGCGCGCCTCAAGCGCTACGGCCTGGCGGGCGCGGCCACCGAGCGCAAGTGGGAGCGCTTCGACAAGCGCTTCGACGTGGCGCATGAGCCGAACGAGACCAACCGCTTCGGCTGGGTCATCGAGATCGACCCGTACGACCCGGAGTCGACGCCGCGCAAGCTGACCGCGCTGGGCCGGTTCAAGCACGAGGCCGCCGAGCCCCGGCTGACGGCGGACGGCCGTCCGGTCCTCTACATGGGCGACGACGAAAAGTTCGACTACTTCTACAAGTTCGTCTCGTCCAAGCGGATGATGAAGGGCACCAGCCGGGCCGCGCGCGAGCACAACCGCACGCTGCTCGACGAGGGCACGCTGTACGTCGCCAAGTTCACCGGGGACAGCCCGGCCGCCGAGATCGACGGCACCGGGAAGCTGCCGAAGGACGGCGAGTTCGACGGCTCCGGCGAGTGGATCGCGCTGGCGAGCGGCACCACCTCATATGTCGAGGGGATGACGGCCGAGGAGGTCTACGTCTTCACGCGGCTGGCCGCCGACAAGGTGGGCGCGACAAAGATGGACCGCCCGGAGGACGTGGAGCCCAGCCCGCGCACGGGCAAGGTGTATGTCGCGCTCACCAACAACAGCGACCGCGGCAAGGCGGGCAAGGCCCCGGCCGACGAGGCGAACCCGCGCAACAGCAACAAGCACGGCCAGATCCTGGAGCTGACCGAGCGCTGGGGCGACCCGGCGGCCCGCCGCTTCAGCTGGCGGCTGTTCTTGGTCTGCGGCGACCCGGCGGACCCGAGCACGTACTTCGGCGGCTTCCCGAAGGACCAGGTCTCGCCGATCTCCTGCCCGGACAACATCACCTTCGACGCGTACGGCAACCTGTGGATCTCCACCGACGGCAACGCGCTGGGCAGCCACGACGGGCTGTTCGGGGTGGCGACGTCCGGCCCCAGGAGCGGTGAGGTCAAGCAGTTCCTGACCGTTCCGACCGGGGCCGAGACCTGCGGTCCGATCGTCCAGGACCGGCGGGTCATGGTGGCGGTGCAGCACCCGGGCGAGGTCGACGGGGCGAGCGTGGAGAGGCCCGCGTCCACCTGGCCCGACGGCCCGGGCAAGCTGACCCGTCCGTCGGTGATCAGCGTGTGGCGGCGCGACGGCGGCGACATCGGAGCCTGATCCGGCCCGAGAATTATTCGGAATTCTCGGCATTCTCGACTGCGGCGGAATTGTCCCGGAGATCAATTCAACTGACATGCGGGTCAGTTGTGGTCCGGGGCAATTCCGCCGCTCGGCGTAGGGGGACATGCGGCGCGTGGCCGCCGTGCGAGCATGTCGTGCGCGCATGTCGTAGGCGCATGTCGTACGTGCATAGGGACGGTAAATCCGCGCTTATCCGAAATGAGCCTCGATCGGTCGCTGATGAGGGGCCATTGCGTCGTCAATGGGGCGCGGCCGACTTCCGAAAGCCACGTGATCAAGCATCACGGGGCTAAACTCGAGAGTCCATAAATCGGGCAGAGTTGGGAAGCGAGACGGATTCATGGCCATTCCCGGGCCGCTCGGACCACCGACGGCCAACGGGCGAAGCAGGCTGCTGCAGAGCCCACTCGCGCTCATGGACACCACGATGGACCAGCTCCGCACGTTGATCGTGGTGCATGAGACAGGTACCGCGCTGGGCGCCGCCAGGGTGCTCGGCCGGGAACAGTCGAGCGTGCAAAAGCAGCTGGACACGATGAACCGCAACTTCCGGGATCTGTGCGGCGAACCGCTCGTCCTCAAGCAGGGCCGCGGCAAGGACGTGCTGTTCACCGGCACCGGCGAGGCCCTGGTCAATTTGGCGCGCGACACGCTCGGCGACTGGCTGGAGGGCATCCACGAATCCCGCCGCCGGCTCGGCAAAACCCTGATGGTGGGCACCACGCGCTTCACCCTCGGCTATCTCGCGGGCGCCGGTGAGCGGGTGGCCGAGGAGTTCGAGCAGCGCGGCATCGAGCTGAAGGTCGGGCATGTCCGCACCCGGGACGTGCTGGGCAAGCTGCGCGCCAAGGACGTGGACCTGGTCTGCGGCTCCGTGGTGACCACCCCCCAGGCGAACGACGTCGACAACGAGCTCAACGCGTTCGATGTGATGGAGTGGCGCCGCAGCGGGGTGTCGCTGCTGACGAATCTGCCGCATTCCCGGCTGCCCGGCCCGACCGCCCCCAGCAGCGAGCTGCGCACGCTGCCGCTCGTCATCTCGGCCAGCGGGCTGATGGCGGGCGTGCTGCACAGCTGGTTCGGCGCCGACTACCGCAATAAGCTGCACATCGCCGCCGAGATCGACACCGTCACCTACGGCTTCGAGCTGCTGCGCTCGGGCCTGCTGCGCGGCTGCATGCTGGTCACCAAGGGCGTCGCGGACGCGGCCGGGGACCCGCGGGTCGCGTACGGGCGCGGGATGCGGGCCGTCGAGCTGGTCAATGACACCGGGCCGCGGCTGGAGGTGCTGCTCGGCGCCTTCACCCGGCGCGGGGAGCGCGCCCACTACGATCCGAGCCATCCGCTCAATCTGCTGTGGGACGCGCTGGCGCTGGAGAACGAGCAGTGGCAGCGGGAGCAGCGCTGGCCGACGGAGGGCCTGGAGCCGGACCCCTTCGAGGTGGCCAACTCCTACAACCCGAGCGAGAGCTGAGCGGCGCGGGCGGAGCGCGGGCCGACGGCCGTCAGTGCAGGTCGAGGTCGACCAGCAGCGCCCGGTGGTCGGTGTTCGGCAGATCGAGGAAGCGGGCGGCGCGGGGTCGCAGCGCCTCGCTGACCAGGACGTGGTCGATCTGGGCGCCGAGCGCCGGGGCCGTCACGCTCGGCCAGCTGGGCGTCCGCGCCCTGCCCACCGCCCGTGCGCTGTCCCGCATCCCGGTGTCCAGGAGGGACCGGAAGGCGGCGTGGTCCTGGGTGGCGTTGAAGTCCCCCGCGATGAGGGTGGGTTCGTCGCCCCGGTCGGCGGCGTACGCGCGCAGCCGCCCCAGCTCGGTGCGCCAGACGTCCAGCCGGCCCGGCATCGGCGGCATCGGGTGGGCCACCTGCACATGGACCGGCCGCCCGGCGATCCGTACGACGGCCCCCGGCATCGCCAGCTTGCCGGACACCCCGGCCTCGGGGGTGAGCGGGTACTTGCTGAGGATCGCCGAGCCGTGCGCGGCGTCGCCGGGGACGGCGATGACCTTCCGGTACGGGTAGGTCTCGCGCATGGCGGCCGCGTCGAGCGCCGCCGCGCAGCGGGTGTCGCACTCCTGGACCGAGACGAGGTCGGGGTCCTCCCGCCGCACCGCGCCGACCAGCCCCTTCGTGGCCCCGCCGAACTCCAGATTGGCGGTCAGCACCCGCACCTGAGCCACCACCGGGCCGCGCGGGCGGGGCGCCGGGCCGGGGTTGTACGGCTGGATGAACCACCCGGTCACCGCGGCCGCGGCCAGCGCCCACGCGCCCCCCAGCGGCCAGCGCGCCGCCGCCGCGAGCACCAGGCCGAGCAGCGCGGGGACCAGCAGCCAGGGCAGGAAGGCCAGGAGCTGGGGCACGGGCGTGATCCCGTCGCTGTCCGCGGCCCGGCAGCCCAGCACCACGCTCACCACGGCCAGCGGCAGCGCCGCGCACCAGGCCGCCACCTGCCGGGCCCGCCCGCGCGGGGGGCGTGCGAAGCGGCGTACGGGCCGTACCAAGCGGCGTACGGGATGTACGGGCTCGGCGGCTCGGTCCTCCGCGACTGTCGTCTCCACACTGACCCTCTCGATCGGGCGAGCTCTCATTCTCGCGCGGGCCCCTGAAGGCGCGGTGGTGGCGGCCGGAGGTTACTGATGGTGTGCTCGCCCTTACTTTGTGAGCATTGACACGTCGTCAGTTCCATTGGCATGTGCCAAAATTCCTCCCCATGACAGTGGTTGAGCAGACGGTCGCACCCGAGCGCCTCCTGGCGGTCGAGCAGGCGATCGACGCGTTCGCCGAGGGCGGCTTCGTCATCGTCTTCGACGACACGTCCAAGGATCACCGGGGCGCTCTGCTGCTGGCCGCCGAGCACGCCCACGAAGGCGCGCTGAGGCAGCTGCTGGACCACACCTCCGGCATGGTCTGCGTGGCGCTGCCCCATGGGCGCGCCGAGCATCTGCGGCTGCCGCGGATCGTGGCGGACGAGGAGCACACCGGGCTGCTCAGCACCGCCTTCACCGTCCCCGTCGACCTGCTGGGGCCGACCACCACGGGCCTGTCCGCCCGGGACCGCTCGCGCACCGTCCAGGCGCTGGCCGACCCCCAGACCGCCCCTGAGCAGCTGGGGCGCCCGGGGCATGTGTTCCCGGTGTGCGCGGTGCCCGGCGGGGTGCTGGAGCGGGACGGCCACGCCGAGGCGGCGGTCGACCTGTCGCGGCTGGCGGGGCTCTCCGGGGTGACCGCGATCTGCGCGGTCGTCACGCCGGACTGGGAGCCGGCGGACTACGAGGACCTCAGCCGGCTCGCGGCCAGCAGGCTGCTGCCGCTGATCTCGGTGGCCGACCTGGTCGCCTATCGGCTGGCGCGCAAGGCCCTGGGGCGGTAGCGCGCCCGCGGTCGGCAGCCGGCGACCGGCCCCTGCCGATGTGCGGCGCCGCCGCGTGGCCGCCGGACACCCCCTGGACGGCCCTCACCCGCCGCGCAGCGTCAGCACCGTCTCGACCGTGTCCGCCTCCGCCGCCGGCTTGTCCTCGCGGTAGCGCAGCACCCGCGCGAAGCGCAGCGTCACCCCCGCCGGATAGCGGGAGGACCGCTGGAGCGAGTCGAAGGCGACCTCCACGACCAGCTCGGGCCGCACCCGCACCACCCAGCCGTCGTCGCTGACCGCCAGCCGCAGCAGCGCCTCCGTCTGCCAGCCGAGCAGCTTGTCGGTGAGGCCCTTGAAGGTCTTGCCGAGCATGGCGAAGGTGCCGTCCGGCCGCCGGGCGCCGAGGTGGAGGTTGGACAGCTTGCCAGTGCGGCGGCCGTGGCCCCACTCGGCGGCGAGCACGACCAGGTCGAGCGTGTGCACCGGCTTGACCTTCAGCCAGGACGCGCCGCGCCGGCCCGCGCTGTACGGGGCGTCGAGGGACTTGGCCATGACCCCCTCGTGCCCGCGGGCCAGCACGTCGGCGGCGAACTCCCGCGCCGCCCGCCGGGTCGCCTCGTCCCGCGGCTCCTCGGCCACCAGCCTGCGGACCCGCCGGGGGCCGGGGGCCACCCGGGCCAGCTCGGCGTGGCGGTCGCGGGCGGGCAGGTCGAGCAGGTCCCGGTCGTCGACGGAGAGCAGGTCGAAGAAGACGGGGTACAGCGGCAGCGAGGCGCGCGCCCCGGCCACGTCCAGCCGCGAGCCGACCCGGCCGGAGATCTCCTGGAACGGCCGGGGCCGGCCGTCGGCGCCCAGGGCGATCACCTCGCCGTCGAGGACCGCCCGCTCCACCGCCAGCTCGCGGGCGGCCGCGACCACCTCCGGCAGCCGGTCGGTGATCTCGTCGAGGGTGCGGGTGTAGACGCGTACGGTCTCCCCGTCCCGGTGCACCTGCACCCGGATGCCGTCCAGCTTCTCCTCGACCGCGCAGGGGCCGAGCCGGTCCATGGCCTCGTCCAGGTCCCGGGCGCTGTGGGCGAGCATCGGCAGCACCGGGCGCCCCACCTCCAGCCGGAACCCGGTCAGCGCCGGCGGCCCGTGTTCGACCAGCGCCCGGGCGACCGCGCCCAGCGAGCCACCCAGCATCACCGCGCGGCGCACCTCGGCGGAGGGCGCGCCGACCGCGGCCGAAAGCCCCTCGACGGCGAGCGCGTCCAGCGCGCCCTGGCGCGGCTCCCCGCCGATCAGCCCGAGCAGAAAGCGCTGCTCCTCCTCGGTGGCGTCGGACATCAGCCGGGACACCAGCCGCTTGCGCTCGCCGGCGGCGCCGGTGCCGGAGACGGCCGCGACCCGGTCCAGGGCCTGGTGTACGTCGAGCACGCCGAGCCGGGGCCCCGCGGCCGGTTCCGGGCGCATCCGCAGCCCGGCCCAGCCCACCCCGATGCGGCGCTGCGGCAGCCTGCCCGCGAGATAGGTGATCACCACGGGTGCCTCGGCGGGCTCCACGCGGCTGAGCAGCCGGGCCAGGGCGGCGACCTTCTCCGAGCGGGCGGAGGTGGCCGCGACCTCGCGGGAGGTACGCGCGACATCGGCCAGCAGCATGGCTTCAGCCTCGCTCTTCCCGCCCGTCACCGCACCCCGGCCGCGCACCCCGGCCGCGTGCGGTAAGCGCGGCCCCGCCATACATTGGGCATAAGCACGCGGCTCCTACCGCGGGCGCGGCGTGGCAGGGCACGAGCAGGGAGCAGGCCACGGGACAGCAGATCGACTACGAGGCTCTCTTCGAGGCCACTCCGAGTCCGAATCTGGTGGTGGGTCCCGATCTGGTCATCGTCGCGGTCAATCGGGCGTATCTGAAGGCCACCCGGACCCGGCGCGGTGACCTGCTGGGCCGCCATATCTTCGACGCCTTCCCCGACAACCCGGCGGACCCGCAGGCCACCGGGACCCGCAATCTGGGCGCCTCCCTCGAACGGGTCCTGGCGACCGGGGAGCGGGACAGCATGGCGCTCCAGAAGTACGACATCCCCGCACCCGGCGAAGAGGGCGGGGCCAGGCGGGGCGAGGGGCGGTTCGAGGAGCGGTACTGGAGCCCGATCAACATCCCCGTCCTCGGGCCGGACGGCTCGGTGCAGATGATCATCCACCGGGTGGAGGACGTGACGGACTTCGTCCAGGGGCGGGCGCAGGTGCCGTTCACGCACACCGAGGCGATGGACGCCGACCTCTACACCCGCGCGCAGGAGCTCCAGGAGCTGAACGAGCGGCTGCGGGAGGCCCATGCCCGGGAGCGGGCGACGGCGCTGGCCCTCCAGCAGGCCATGCTGCCCGCGCTGGTCCCCGGGCTGCATCTGCGGGTGGCGGTCCGCTACCGGCCCGCCGTCGGCTCGCTGAATGTGTGCGGCGACTGGTACGAGGTGTTCGAGCTGCCCGACGGCCGGATCGCGGCGGCGGTGGGTGATGTGGTGGGCCAGGGGCTGGAGGCCGCCTGTGTGATGGGGCAGCTGCGGAGCGCGCTGAGCGCGGCGATCCGGGTCGTGGAAGGACCCGCCAAGGCGCTGGAGGCGCTCGGTCTGTACGCGGGCTCCATCGAGGGGGCGCTGGCCGCGACCGCCGTGCAGGCCGTCATCGACCGGTCGAAGCGGACCATCGCCTACAGCTGCGCCGGCCATCCGCCGCCGCTGCTGCTGCGGGCCGAGGGGGATGTCGTACAGCTCGACCAGGCCACCGATCCGCCGCTGGGTGCCCGCCTCGAGCTCGAGCATGTGGAGCGGCCCGAGGCCGTTCTCCCGTACACCCCGGGCGGCATCCTGGTGCTCTACACCGACGGGCTGATCGAGCGCCGGGGCGAGGACATCGACGCCGGGATCGGCCGGCTCGCCGAGAGCCTGTCCCGGAACGGGAAGCTGGAGCCCGAGGCCCTGGCCGACGTGCTGCTGATCGACCTGGGGGTCATGGGCGGGACCGTGGCGGATGACACGGCGCTGGTCGTCATCGCCCTGTGACCCGCGGGCCCGGCCCTTACGGCTGTCCCTGAGGTCCCTGCGGCCCCTGAGCCTGCGGCCCCTGCGCCTGCGGGCCCGGCCCCTGCGGCCCCTGCTGTCCTTGCTGCCCCCATGACGACTGCGACTGTGCCTGTCCCTGCGGTCCCTGCGGTCCCTGCCGTCCTCCCCACATCTGTGCCTGTGCCGCCCGCTCGGCCGAGCTCGGCCCCGCGCACAGCGCCCAGATGACGAGGGCGTCCAGGATGAGCAGCGTCACGGCCCAGACCGGGTAGTAGGGCAGCCACAGGAAGTTGGCGATCAGACTGAGCCCCGCCAGCACCACGCCGGTCACCCGGGCCCACATGGCACCGGTGAACACGGCCGCACCGGCGATCACGGCGACGGCGCCGACGATCGCGTGGACCCAGCCCCACCCGGTGAGGTCGAACGCGAAGGCGTAGTGGTGCGTGACCACGAACACCTGGTCGTTGCGGATGGCCGAGATCCCCTGGCCGAGGGCCATCAGCCCCGCGAAGATCAACATGATGCCACCGAAGACGAGCCATCCGCTCGCCGCCGCCCGGTGGTGCGCACTGGGCGCGGCCTGCGGCTGAACTCCACCGACGTGACTGGCCATTGTTGGGCTCCTTCGTCCCTGCCGACGGTCGGCCGGATGGCCGATGATTTGCGGCATATGTAGCTATTTACCCCTTTTCAGGTTTGCATAGGCCGCCAGGGTCGGCACTTTCAGGGCGCGAGGTGGCTCGCCTTCCGGGAGGACGCGGTGTAGATGTAGGGGTATGGCCCGGTATATGGGCCGATCGTGGGCACTGGCTGCCCGCATGTCCCCCGGTCGGCGCCCACGGAGTCGGCGGCGTGAGCGCCCAGAGGCGGCAGGGCGGCGCCCTGGGTCCTGGCTGAGCGCGCGGAGCGTCGCCGGCCAGGTCTTTCTGCTGCAACTGGTGGTCGTCCTGCTGCTGGTCGCCGCCGCGTCCATCGCGCTGGTGCTCCAGGTCCGGCACGACGCCACCAACGAGGCCCGGCACCGCTCCCTCGCCGTCGCCGAGACATTCGCCGACTCACCCGGCATCGCCCCCGCGCTGCGCTCCTCCAACCCCACCGCGGTGCTCCAGCCGCGGGCCGAAGCGGCGCGCAAGGACGCCGACGTCGACTTCGTCGTGGTCCTGAACACGAAGGGGATCCGCTACACCCACCCCAACACCGCGAAGATCGGCCGGCACTTCCTCGGGAACTACCGCGCCGCCGTCCAGGGCCACACCATCACGGAGACGTACACCGGCACCCTCGGCCCCTCCGTACGGGCCGTGGTGCCCGTCACCGACAGCCACGGCAAGGTCATCGGCCTGGTGGCCTCGGGCATCACGGTCAGCAAGGTGAGCGGTCTGGCCAACCGGCAGATCCCGATCCTCGTCGGCGCGGCCGGCGCCTCGCTCGCCCTGGCCACCGGCGGCACGGCGCTGGTCAGCAGGCGGCTGCGGCGGCAGACGCGCGGCCTGGACCCGGGCGAGATGACGCGCATGTACGAGCACCACGACGCGGTGCTGCACTCCGTACGGGAGGGCGTGCTGATCGTCGACGGGGACGGCCGGCTGCTGCTGGCCAACGACGAGGCCCGCCGGCTGCTGGCCCTGCCCGAGCACCCGGAGGGCCGGCCCGTCACCGAGCTCGGGATGGAGCCGCAGATGGCCGAGGTGCTGGCGTCGGGACAGATCGTCTCCGACGAGGTGCTGGTGGCCGGGGACCGGCTGCTGGCGGTCAACAACCGCCCCACGGACCGGGACGGCGGCCCGCCCGGCAGCGTGACCACCCTGCGGGACTCCACCGAGCTGCGCGCGCTGTCGGGGCGGGCCGAGGAGGCCCAGATCCACCTCAAGCTGCTCTACGACGCCAGCGTGGAGATCGGCACCACGCTCGACGTGGGCCGGACCGCCGAGGAGCTGGCCCGGGTCGCGGTGGACCGCTTCGCCGACTTCGTCACCGTCGACCTGGCCGGGCCCGTGCTGCGCGGCGAGGAGCCGCTGGCGGTGGGCGGCATCGAGATGTCCCGCGCGGCGGTCCACGGCATCCGCGACGACCACCCCTTCTACCCGGTGGGCACCCGCTTCTCGTTCGTCGCCTCCACCCCGCAGGCCTGGGGGTTCGGCAGCGGGCAGGCGGTGGTCGAGCCGGACCTGCGGGAGGCCGACGGATGGCGGGCCCAGGACCCCGGGCGGACCGGTCTGGTCGTCGACTACGGCGTGAGGTCGCTGGTGACGGTGCCGCTGCGGGCCCGGGGCGTCATGCTGGGGATGGTCAGCTTCTGGCGCACGGAGAAGCGCGACCCCTTCGAGGAGGACGAGATCTCCCTCGCCGAGGAGCTGGCCGCCCACGCCGCCGTCTGCATCGACAACGCCCGCCGCTACACGCGCGAGCACACCATGGCGGTGACGCTCCAGCACAGCCTGCTGCCCCGCGCCCTGCCCGAGCAGAGCGCGCTGGACGTGGCGTACCGCTATCTGCCCGCGGAGTCTGGGGTGGGCGGTGACTGGTTCGATGTGATCCCGCTGCCAGGGGCGCGGGTGGCGCTGGTGGTGGGCGATGTGGTGGGGCACGGGCTGCACGCGGCGGCCACGATGGGGCGGCTGCGCACCGCGGTGCACAACTTCTCCACCCTCGACCTGCCGCCCGACGAGATCCTCTCCCACCTCGACGACCTGGTCGCCCGGATCGACCAGGACGAGGGCGACCCGCCCCCGGAGGGGAACGAGGGCGGCGGCGCGGGCATCACCGGGGCCTCCTGCCTGTACGCGATCTACGACCCGGTGACCCGGCGCTTCACCATGGCCCGGGCCGGACATCCGCCGCCCGCGGTGGTCTCCCCGGACGGCGTGGTGGAGTTCCCCGAGGTGCCCGCCGGGCCGCCGCTGGGCGTGGGCGGCCTGCCCTTCGAGACGGCCGAGCTGAAGCCGGCCGAGGGCAGCCAACTGGTGCTCTACACCGACGGGCTCATCGAGGACCGCAGCCGGGAGATCGACGCCGGGTTCGCACTGCTCCGTGACGCCCTCGCCCACCCCGGCCGCAGCCCCGACGAGACCTGCGCGGACGTACTGGACGCGGTGCTGCCCGCGCGCCCCACCGACGACATAGCGCTGATCGTGGCCCGCACCCGGGTGCTGGCCGCCGACCGGGTGGCGAGCTGGGACGTCCCGTGCGAGCCGGCGGCGGTGGCCGAGGTGCGCGCCGAGGTCATCCGCCGGCTGGCGGACTGGGGCCTGGAGGACGTGGCGTTCACGGCGGAGCTGGTGCTCAGCGAACTGATCACAAATGCGATCCGCTACGCCGCGGGCCCGATCCGGGTGCAGCTGCTGCGCGACCGCAATCTCATCTGCGAGGTCTCGGACACCAGCAGCACCTCGCCGCATCTGCGGTACGCGGCGACGACGGACGAGGGGGGCCGCGGGCTGTTCCTGGTCGCGCAGTTCGCGGAGCGCTGGGGCACCCGCTACACGGCCGACGGCAAGGTCATCTGGGCGGAACTGGCGCTGCCCTGACGGCCGCTTCGTCCTGACCGCGGGTCAGCCCGTCTCCGGGGCGAACTTCTCCACCAGGAGGTCAAGTCGTACCCCCTGGTACTCGGCCGGCATCCGCGCCCCGTGCACCAGGACGGCGATGCCGTGCAGCGAGCCCCAGAACACCTCGGCGTACAGCCCCTCGCCCTCGCGCGGCCCGACCACGGCGACGATCTCGGCGAAGGCGGCGCGCAGCGCGGAGGGCGTCTCGCTGCTGGCGAAGGGCAGGTCGGTCGGCATGATGAACATGGCCTCGTACAGCGCGGGCCGGTTGGCGGCGAAGTCGAGGTAGGCCCGGCCCACCGCGCGCAGCGCCTCCTTCGGGGAGATCTCGCCCAGCCGCGCCCGCCGCAGCTGGGCGGCGAGGTCGTCGAAGCCCTCGAGGGCCACCGCGCGGACGATGGCGTCCTTGCCCTTGAAATGGCTGTAGAGGACGGGCTGGCTGTACTCGACGCGCTCGGCCAGCCGGCGCGTGGTGACCGCGTCCCAGCCCTCGGCCTCGGCCAGCTCGCGGGCGGAGGTGATGATCAGTTGATGGCGGAGTGCTCGTTCGCGTTCGCGACGCTCGGTGGATGACATGCCCTGATTCTAGCAATGCTAGGTGCACTAGCGTCGGCAGGAACACGCCGTGGGGTGGACGTGCGGACCCGGAACGGCTCATTCTGGTTTGCGGCGTTCGGCGACGGTTCAGGGGTCGCCATGCGGGGGCCAACCGGGGTTTACTTCTCGGTGCTGACGGGATGTCAAGGTCCCGATTGGCGAACGGGCCGGTCAAAAGCGTGTGTGCGGTACTACGATGTGCCGCCCATGGCTTGAAACCGACCTCGTCCCTCGATCACGCCCCTGAGGACCTGAGAGATGTCAGCACATATATCCAGCCAACCCGTCAAAGGGCTCCCCATGACGCGGCAGGCCCTGACCGTACCGCTGCTGGCGGCCGTCGTTCTCGGAGGCATCGGGGCTTGGGTGACGGCCGAAGTGCCGACCGAGAGCCGGGCGTCCGTCGGACTGTTCTCCGCGGTGGTCGTCATCGTGTCCTGCGTGGCCGGCGCGCTCGCCGCCGCCCGCGCCCAGGACGTACGGCGACTCCGGGAACGCGTGGCGGCCGTGGAGGCCGAGGCCGCGCGGCGTACGGCGGTGATGGAGGCCGAGACCACCAGGCTCGCCGACGAAACGATTCCCCAGGCGGTGAACCGGCTGCGCGAAGGGGACACGATGGACACCGTGATCGCCTCGCTGGGCTCGCCCGCCAACCAGGCGCACGGCCGGGTCCTGAACACGCTGGTGCGGGAGGTGGCCACCGGAGAGCGCATGCGCGCCTCGGCCATGGCCGCCTGCGCCAACGCCGCCGGCCGGGTGCAGGCGCTGGCCACCAGCATGCTCGCCGACCTCCGCGAGATGGAGAACCGGCACGACGAGGCCGTCCTCGGCGACCTGCTGAAGCTCGATCACACCACGGCGCAGGCCGGGCGCATCGCGGACAGCATCGCGGTCCTCACCGGGGCCCGCTCCGGGCGCCGCTGGACCAAGCCGATCGTCATGGAGAGCGTGCTGCGCGGCGCGGTCGGCCGGATCAGCGCCTACCAGCGGGTCCGGATCCACTCGGCCAGCACCGCCGCGGTCGCCGGGTACGCGGCCGAGGGCGTCATGCACGCCCTCGCCGAACTCATGGACAACGCCGCCACGTTCTCGCCTCCCACCGAGGAGGTGCATGTGTACGTCCAGGAGACGCACACCGGCGTCGTGGTGACGATCGAGGACGGCGGTCTGGTCATGGGACCGGCCGCGCTGGCCCGCGCCGAGAAGGCCGTCTCCTCCGAGACCCTGGACCTGACCACGCTCTCCGGCACCCGGCTCGGGCTCGCGGTCGTCGGGCAGTTGGCCCGTAAGCACAACCTGACGGTCTCCTTCCGGCCCTCCTCGCGCGGCGGCACCGGCGTGGTCGTCCTGATCCCGCAGCAGCTGATCACCCACGCGAGCCAGGACTCCGTGACGGGCCGCACCGCGGGAGCCCGCCCGGCCGCCGCCCAGACCGCCACCCGGTCCGCGAGCCCCTCCGGCACCATCTCCTCCCCCCGCTCCACCCGGACCGCCGCCCCGGCCCGTAAGACCGCCCCGGCCGCCGCCCCGCGCGGCGCGAACGGCGGCACGGAAGGCGAGGCGACCGGTGAGGTGAACGGCGCGCTGCCCAAGCGCCGCCGCGGCGAGACGCTGGCCGCCGCCGCCCGGCCCACCCCCACCGAGGCGCCCAAGGAGCCCTGCGACCGGCCGCGCCCCGACGCCACCCGCTTCGGCGCCTTCCGCCAGGCCACCCGGGGCGGCTCCACCGCCACCCCCGCCTCCGACGCCTGCCCCCTCCCCGAAACGTCTCCCGAGAACGACCAGCCGTGACAGAAGGAACCCCGATGAACACCACAGATCGCAGCTTGGACTGGTTGCTGGAGAACCTGCTGAAGAAGACCCCCGGCGCCCGGCACGCGCTGGTGCTCTCCAGAGACGGTCTCAAGCTGTGTCTCACCTCCGGCCTGTCCCTCGACCAGGCCGACCAACTGGCGGCCATCGCCTCGGGTATCCAGAGCCTGTCCCACGGCGCCTCCATCGAGTTCGGTGACGGCAGCGGTGGCGTCCGGCAGTCGATGACGGAGTTCCACGGCGGAATCCTGTTCATCGTGGAGGCCGGCGAGGGCGCCCACCTCGCGGTCATCGCGGAGGACGAGGCCGACGTCGGCGTCATCGGCCACAACATGAACGAGCTGGTCGAGCAGATCGGCGACCATCTGCGCGCCGCGCCCCGCGTGGCCGCGAGCGGCAGCGGAGGGGCCACCGCATGATCCGAGGGGCCGTCGACAGCGAGGATCCGGACCGGCTGTACATCGTCACCGGCGGCCGCAGCCGCGTGGACGAGAGCGTGTTCGACATGGTCACGCTCATCGTCAGCGAGAGCGAGCCCAGCCCCGGCATGCAGTCGGAGCACGCCAGGATCCTCCGGATGTGCCACCGTCCGCTGGCGGTCGTGGAGATCTCCTCCTATCTGGGGCTGCCGGTCAGCGTCGTGAAGATCCTGCTCTGCGATCTGCTCGACATGGGAAAGATCACCGCTCGCCATCCTCAGGTGGTCCGCGCCGACACGCGGCTGCCCGAACCCGAGATGCTGAAGAAGGTGCTCGTTGCACTCCAGAACCTCTGACCGCCCCGAGGGCGCGCAGCCGGGCCAGGACGCACAGCTGAGCCAGAGCGCGAGCGACGGTCTCAAGATCGTGGTCGTCGGGGGCTTCGGAGTCGGCAAGACGACCATGGTCCGTTCGGTCAGCGAGATCCGCCCGCTGAGCACCGAGGAGACCATGACCCAGGCGGGCGTGGGGATCGACGACGCCTCGCAGGTGCGGGAGAAGACCACCACGACCGTCGCCTTCGACTTCGGCCGCATCAGCCTGGACGAGCAGATGGTGCTCTATCTGTTCGGCGCCCCCGGCCAGGAGCGGTTCTGGTTCCTGTGGGACCGGCTGTTCATGGGCACCCTGGGCGCGGTCGTGCTGGTGGACACCAACCGGGTGTCCGACTCCTGGTACGCCATCGACCGGCTGGAACACCACGGCACGCCGTTCATCGTGGCGCGCAACAACTTCGGCGAGCCGAAGCACACCCTGGAAGAGGTGCGGGCGGCCCTCGACCTGTCGCCCGACATCCCGATGGTCGACTGCGACGCCCGGGAGCGCGAGTCGAGCAAGGCCGTGCTGATCGCCCTGGTGCGCCATCTCTACTCCCTGTCCACCACCTCAGTTCCCCGGGAGAGCACCGCGTGACCACCCCGGACCCCACGCCCGTACCCGAGGACCCCTTCGCCGCCGGGCCGCCGCAGGGCTGGCCGGAGCAGCCGGACGCCGTGGTGCTGGACGCCGACGCCTTCCGGCACAGCCAGGACGATCTCTACCGGCGGCTCCGCCGGGACCACGGCCCCGTCGTACCCGTCCTGCTCGAGCGGCAGATCCCCGTCTGGCTGGTGCTCGGCTACCGGGAGATGGTGCGGGTCACCACCGACCCCAAAACCTTCGCCCGCGACTCGCGCCGCTGGCACTCCTGGGACAAGGTCCCGGACGACTGGGAGCTGATGACGTTCGTCGGCTACCGGCCCACCATGCTGTTCACCGAGGGCGCCGAGCACGAGCGGCGGGCCGAGGCGATCATCGACAGCATGGAGGTCGTGGACCCGTTCGAGCTGCGCGCGCTGTGCGAGCGCGTCGCGGACGATCTGATCGACGACTTCGCGGGCAGCGGCAGCGCCGACCTGATCGCCGACTACGCCTGCCGGATCCCGCTGCGCGTGCTGAGCCGCATGTACGGCCTGGACGGGGCCGAGTCCGAGGAACTCCAGCAGATCACGGTCGACCTGGTCAGCGGGGTCGGCGGACCGGCCGCGCACCAGAAGATGGTCGACCAGATGGTGGGCCTGCTGGCGCAGGCCCGCGCCAACCCGGACCGCAAGAACATCTCCACCGTCCTGGCGTTCCACCCGGCGGGGCTCACCGACGACGAGATCATCAACGACCTGCTGGGCAACGTCTACGCCGCCCACCAGCCCACCACCGACCTGATCGGCAACGCGCTGCGGCTGATGCTCACCGACGAGCGGTTCGCGGTCACCATGTCCGGCGGGCGGCGCAGCGTCGGCCAGGCGCTCAACGAGGTGCTCTGGGAGGCCACCCCGGTCCCCAACTGGATCGGCCGCTGGGCCGCCGAGGACACCATGCTCGGCAACCGCCGCATCAGGAAGGGCGACTGCCTGATGCTGGGCCTCGCCGCGGCCAACGCCGACCCCGACGTACGCCCCGACTTCCGGGCGGGCGCGGCCGGCAACCAGGCCCACATGGCCTTCAGCCACGGCACCCACGGCTGCCCCCCGGTCGCCCGTGAGCTGGCCGAGGCCATCGCCATGGCCGCGATCGAGGTCCTGATCGACCGGCTCCCGGATGTGTCCCTGAGTATCGCCCCCGAGGAACTGGAGTGGCGCTCCGGGCTGATGATGCGCGGCGTGTCCGCCATGCCGGTCGAGTTCAGCGCCACCTCCCACTGACCCGCTGACGAGTCGGGCCCGCGCGGCCCGCTTCCGTACCGCCGCCCCTCGCCTGGCCCGCGGGCCGGGCGAGGCGGCCGGCCCTGGCCGGCCTGAGGCGGGTCGGGGCGGGAGCGCGGGGCCGGGAGTCAGGAGGCGGCCTCCCAGGCGAATCCGTCCGGGTCGGTGAAGGGGCCGGCGGCGCAGCCGAGGACGACGCGGTGCGAGCCGGTGCCCTCGGCGGGCACACCGAGGTCCTTGGCCAGGCCGCGGCGCTTGTACAGCGCCAGCTTGACGGGGCTGGACTCGTCGGAGGCGAACTCGGCGTACTTGCCACCGAAGCTCTTGGCCACGGTCAGGCCCCGGCCGACGTAGAACTGCTTGCTGCCCTTCACGTCCTCGACGCCGAGCAGGAGGACCATCTCGTCGATCTCGCGGGTGGCCGGGCCGGTGTCCTTCTTCGCCGAGGTCGCGATCTTCCAGATCGTCCCGTCCGGGGCCTGGACGACGCCGCCGTAGCCCCACAGCGACTTCGCGGCGGGCTTCAGCACGGTGGCGCCGGCGTCCACGGCCGCGTCGACGAAGCCGTCGACGGTGGCCGGCCCGGACACCGTGAGAGCCAGGGTGAAGCCGCGGAATCCGGTGGAGTGGGCCTCGGACGCCCGCAGACGTATGCGCGTGTCCACTCCGAAGGCGGTGTAGAAGCGGCGGGCGGCCTCGGGGTCGGCCACCTCAAGGGTGACGGATGCGATGGATGTGACGGATGCGATGGATGCGGTGGAAGTGGTGTTCGTCATGACCATCACGCTACGGGGCTGCCCGGCGACGGGGCTTCTCGATTCCTGACCGGTCTTGTCCCCCCCTCGCGGGCAAGCGCAAGGCGCCCCTCCCGGGGGGAGGAGCGCCTCAAGAGGTGACGCGCGCGGGGCGCCCGAGAAGTGGGCTACGACACGGGTTTGGCGCCGCGCTTCTTCAGCATGTCGTTCATCAGCAGGATCTCCGACTGCTGGCCGTCGACCATGCCCTGCGCCAGGCGCTTGACCGTCGGGTCCTTCGCCAGCTTGACCGCTCCCTCGGCCATGTCGATCCCGCCCTTGTGATGGGCGATCATCAACCGCAGATACATCACCTCGGCGGTCTTCCCCTTGGCCTTCCTCAACTCGTCCAGCTGGGTGTTGGTGGCCATGCCGGGCATGAGGGACCCGTCGTGCGGCTTGTAGGCGCCGTCCTTGCCCATCGAGCCGTGGTCCATGGAGCCCATCGAGTCATGGTCCGTGGACCCGTCCGACGAGAGGTCCTTCATCCAGGTCATCGGGGGGTCTTCGGAGGTCTTGGAGAGCCCCCACAGATCCAGCCAGCCCAGCATCATCCCGCGCTGGTTGGCCTGGGTGTTGATGATGTCGTACGCGAGGCGGCGCACATCCTCGTCGTCGGTGCTGTCGCGCACGATGAACGACATCTCCACCGCCTGCTGGTGGTGGATGGACATGTCCCGGGCGAACCCCGCCTCCGCAGAGGTGTCGCCCGGCTTCGACGGTCCGGTCGTGCCGTCCGAGCGGTCCGCGGTGAGCCACAGGACGCCCACCGCCACCAGCACCAGCAGCGCGAGCGCGGCGGAGACGCCCGCGATCAGCGGCTGCCGTCCCGCGCGGCCGGTGGTCGTCACCTGGGCGGTGTCCGTCATTCCGACTTACCTCCGGTGCAGGCGGCGCCCGGCTCGGGGGTCTGCTTGCCCTGCACGTAGTCCTTGAAGAACTTCTCCACGCGCGGGTCGGTCGCCGAGTCGACGTGGAGCTGGGTGCCCCAGGCGGTGAGGATGATCGGGGCGTCCTGGTCCTGGTAGGGGCTCATCAGCGAGTACGGGGTCTGCTTCACGCGCTTCTCGAGTTCGGTGACGTCCTTGGCGGGCGCCTTGTCGGTGTAGGTGACCCACACGGAGCCGTGCTCCAGGGCGTGCACCGCGTTCTCGTTGGCTATCGGCTTCTCGTAGACGTCGCCGTTGCAGTTCTGCCAGACCTGGTTGTGGTTTCCGCCGGCCGGCGGCGACATCGCGTACTTGACGGAGCCCTCGACGTGCGTACGGCCGAGGTTCTTCCAGGTCTTCATGCCCTTGAAGGTCCCGGTCTTGACGGTCGACATCGTCACCGCCTGGGCCTTCTCTTCCTTCTCCTTGCTGGCGTCGATCATGAAGTAGCCGCCGACGACCAGCCCGACGACGATCACCGTGCACGAGACGATCGTGATGATGCGGTAGCGGCGGTCGCGCGCCTTCTCGGCGCGGCGCAACTCCTCGATCTTCTCGCGGCGCGCGGCCGCCGCGTTCTTCGTCTTCGATCCCTTGGAAGCCATGGCTTGTCCTTGTCCTTGCACTGGAGGAATGAGTGATGTGCGGATGTGGATACCGGCGGCCTAGGTGCGAAGCACTTGGAGCTGGTGGAGGCCGGGGGCGCGGATGGCGCGGTCGGGCGGGGCCCGGGTGGCATCCGTGTCGTGCGGGCGCTCGCGCGGCGGGAAGTCGGCGAGCGCGGGCGGGGGGACGGGCGCGGGCACCAGGCCCTGGCTCACCCCCCGGGGGCCGGCGACGCAGTTGTCGCCGGCGCCGCCCGCGCTGTGCGCCCCGGTCGGGGGTCCGAGGGAGGCGGGGTCCGGGCACGCGCGGCCGGGCGCGGCCACGGGGGCCGTCGCGGGGCGGGACTCGGGGCGGGACTCGGGGCCGGACGGGGGGTGTGCCGAGACGGAGGCGTGCCGCACGGCGGACGTGTGTTCCGCGGCCGGGTGGAGGAACGAGGGTGCCAGCCAGAACGCGATGGTGCACAGCAGGACGGCACGCCGAAGGACCGAGGGCACGGTGGCTCGCACCGTGCCGCCCGGTATTCGGACCGCGTCGCGCTGTCTACTCATCGCGCCAGATCGTAACCACTGGGCCTGCCGCGGCTGAATGGGCAAAGGCCCGGCGGGGTGCCGGTGCCTTCGCCCATCGCCCGTCGGCTGTGGGTCAGCCCGCGGGTCAGCCCTTGCCGAGGAGCTTGTTCATCTGCGTGATCTCCTCGTTCTGGGTCTTGATGATGGCGTCGGCCATCGTCTTGGCGGGTCCGTACGCGCCCTGCTTCTTCTCGGTGCGGGCCATGTCCACCGCGCCCTTGTGGTGTTCGACCATCATGGTCAGGAACGCGGTGTCGAAGGCCGCGCCGGAGGCCTTCTTGAGCTCCTCCATGTCCTTGGAGCTCATCATGCCGGGCATGCCCTCGTGCTGGGAGTGATCCATGCCGGGCATCGCCTCGGGGACCTTCTCGCCCCACGCCTCGAGCCAACCGGACATGGTGCGGATCTCCGGGTCCTGCGCCTTCTTGACCTCGGCGGCGAGCTCCTTGACCGCGCCGGAGGAGGCCCGGGTGGCGGCCAGGTCTGCCATCTCCACGGCCTGGCGGTGGTGGGGGATCATCCCCTGCGCGAAGCTCACATCGGCGTCGTTGTGCTTGCCGGACGGGGCGGACGCGCTCGCGCTCGCGGTGGTCTTGGTCGAGTCGTGGCCGGAGCCGGAGTGGTCCTTGCCGCCGCCGTCGCTGCCACAGGCGGTCAGGGTCAGGGACAGCGCGGCCGCGGCGGCGGCCGCGGCGAGGGCGGTACGGCGGGTGAGGGAACGCATGGGGGAACTCCTGAGGAATTTTTCGGTGGTCTTCGGGACATGCCGGGGTGAGGCGCCCGGCCCGCCCCGAGTGGGGGTGGGCGGCGCCGCGAGGGCGGGTCCTATATCCGCAGGAGCTGGAGCTCGGCCAGGCTGGGCGGCGCGCGCCCGTCGGCCGGGGAGGGGGCCGTGCCGCGCCGGGCCGCCGTGAGGTCGTGGCCGCAGACGGCGACGGGGGCCGCCGGGGGAGCGGACAGCGTGGGTCCGCCGCCGACCGCGGGTGAGGCACAGGTCGGATCGGCGTGGTGGAGGTGCGAGCCGCCGCACGCGCCGTCGCAGCCGCTGTGGGCCGTGGCGCTGGTCGCGACGGTCGTCATGGCGGTCATGGCCGTCGTCGAGGTGGCCGTCATCGTGGCGGCGGGGCGCTCATGCGTACGCGGCATCAGCCCGCCGGAGGGTCCGAGGGCGTGCATGCCCAGCAGCCCTGCCAGCACCCCCAGCACGAGCAGCGCGCGCCACCGCCACGCGGGCGGGGACGGACGGTACTCGGCGGTGCTCGGCACGGGCTCAGCTTACGAGAGCGCTCGGCCGGCCGCGGTGGGGGCTGCCTGATCCACTCCGACGAGAAACGGCCAACACGGCCAATGAGGCTGTTAGCGTGGGCCGTTGAGGGATGGGGGCGAAGGCGGCGGATGGCATCGGACACGTTTCGTATCGGCGGGGACCTGGAGGTAGGGCGGCTCGGGTTCGGGGCCATGCACCTGCCGAACGAGCCCGCCGCCGACCGCGAAGCCGCTCTCGCGGTCGCCCGACGAGCCGTCGAGCTCGGCGTCACGCTGATCGACACTGCCCATCTGTACGGCGGGGGCGCCAACGAAGAACTCCTCGCCGAGGCCCTGCACCCCTACCCCGCCGGGCTGCTCGTCACCACCAAGGTCGGCGTCGCGCGAACGGGTCCCGGCGGCGAGTGGAGGCTGGACGCACGTCCGGCCGTCCTGCGCGACCAGGTCGACCATGCCCTCCGCCGGCTGCGGGTCGAGCGGATCGAGCTGCTCCAGCTGCACCGCATCGACCCGGAGACGCCGCTCGCCGACCAGCTCGGCACGTTGCGGGAGCTCCAGTCCGAGGGCAAGGTCGGCCGGCTCGGGCTGTCCGAGGTCACCGTCGCCGAACTCGGCCGGGCGCGGGAGATCGTCGACGTCGTCAGCGTGCAGAACCGCTACAACCTGCTCGACCGCGAACACGAGCCGGTGCTCGAGGCCTGTGCGGCGGCGGGGATCGCGTTTCTGCCCTGGCGGCCCGTCGCGGCGGGGGCGTCGGGGGCGAGGGCGGAGATCGCCGCCGTCGCGGCCGAGCTGGGCGTCACCCCCACGCAGGTCTCGCTCGCGTGGCTGCTCGGCCACTCGCCCGTCGTCCTCCCGATCCCCGGCACCGCCCGGATCGAGCATCTGGAGGAGAACCTCGCCGCGGCCCGCCTCGCCCTGACCCCGGCTCACCGCGCCCGCCTCGACCGGCTGGCCGAGTAGCCGTAGGCCTCTTACGAGAGGGGCGGCGTACATCGACGTGGTGTCGGTGTACGCCGCTGCTGATGACCATCGGCAGCACCACCATCGGCACCGCCGTCTCCGTCTCCATGGACATGGCGGAGAACTGCCCGGTGACACCGATCGCGGCACGCACGGCCTGCGGGTCGGCGGTGAGGTCGTGGCCGCCGATGTGGGCCTGCCCGCCGTCGGCGGTGATGAGCGTGGAAAGGATCTTCACGGCGGTGGTCTTGCAGGCTCGGGTCAGAGGCTGCGGGCGGTGATGTCGCCGTAGGAGGTGGCGGCGCGGATGTCGAGTTCGGGGGTGCCGTCGTTCTTGAGGGCGTTGCTGATGCGGCCGTAGTCGGTGCCGGCGTCCAGGGCGGCCGAGACGCCGGCGGCGGCGCCGACCGTGATGTCACCGGACTGGGTACGGAGTGTGAGGGCGCCGCGTACGGCCTCGGTGATCCGGATGTCGCCCCTGGCGGTGCTGATCTCCGCGGGGCCGCTCAGCCGGCCGACCTCGACGTCACCGTCGAGCGCGGTGAGGCGGACGCTCGCGGCCTCGTCGATCTTGATCCGGCGGTATGCGCCTTCGAAGGCGACGTCGCCGAGGCGGCCCACGACGCGGAGCTCGGAGCCGGACGCCTTGGCCTCGACGCGGGAGCCGACGGGCAGCTGGACGGTGACCTCCAGGGATCCGGAACCGAGGAGCTGGTTCTTGGGCTCGGAGGTGCGGACCCGCAGGATGCCGTCGGCGTAGGCGACGGTGGTCTGCTCGGCGGTCTGGACGTCGCGGCTCTTGGCAGGGTTGGCGGGCCGGATCTCGACAGTGGTGTCGGCGCGGTCGGCGGCGATGAACTGGACGCGTCCGGCGGGGATGTCCAGGTCGACGGTGACCGGGGCGGGGGTGTCGAACTTCTGCATCGTGCGTTCCTTCGGCTCGTTGTTTCCGATGACCGAAACACTACGTTGCGTTCAGGGATCCAGCAACGGAATCGTTGCGCGTAATCTCCATCTGTGCAGGTAGAAGAGCAGGAATCGTTGCAACGGTCCAGAATCTAACGCAACAATCCCCCTCCGGATCGTTGCAATGAATGAAAGTGAACGCTATGTCGGGGGCGGGCTCACGCGGTCACCTTGTCGAAGAACGCCGCGACGTTCGCCACGGTCCGCGCGATCTTCTCCTCCAGGGTCAGCGACTCCTGGATCCGGCCGTCGGCGCCCGCGCTCTTCTTGCCCCGCACGTAAAGCGAGCAGGCGAGGTCGCTACAGATGTAGGTGCCGACCGAGTTGCCCTGCTGCCCGGCCTGCCGGGCCTTGGGCGCGACCATCAGGGAGACGCCGCCCGTGTGGGAGGTCAGGCATACCGAGCACATGCCGCGCCGGATCTGCCAGGAGGCCGGGCTGGGGCAGCGCAGTCGGAGGCCTTTCGGGCGGCCGTCCAGTGCGGTGACGAGGTAGGCGCGCTCGGGGGCCTGGGGGTCTCGCCAGCCGAGGAAGTCCAGGTCGTCCCAGGGTCGCTCGGCCAGGTCGCGGGGGACGGAGAGGCGCTTGGCCTCGCCCTTGGTGCAGTTCACGAAGGCGGTTCGGATCTCTTGCTCGGTCAGTGGCTTCATAAATCTGAGGCTAATTTGCCTAAACCTTTTAGGCAAACGCATAATAAGTACTGTCGAGGGAGAGGAAGGGCATGCCACACGCAGGGCTGACCACGGAGCGCCTGACCCGGGCGGGGGCGGAGCTGGCCGACGAGGTCGGCTTCGAGCAGGTGACCGTCTCGGAGCTGGCCAGGCGGTTCGACGTCAAGGTCGCGAGTCTCTACTCGCACCTGAAGAACTCCCAGGACCTCAAGACCAGGATCGCCCTGCTCGCCCTGGAGGAGCTCGCCGACCGGGCCGCCGACGCCCTGGCCGGACGGGCCGGCAAGGACGCCCTGGCCGCCTTCGCCAACGTCTACCGCGGCTACGCCCGGGAGCACCCCGGCCGCTACGCCGCGGCCCAGCTCAGGCTCGACCCGGAGACGGCGGCCGCCAGCGCGGGCGTCAGGCACGCGCAGATGACGCGGGCGATCCTGCGCGGCTACGACCTGCCGGAGCCGGACCAGACGCACGCGGTCCGGCTGCTCGGCAGCGTCTTCCACGGCTACGTCAGCCTGGAGCTGGGGGGCGGGTTCAGCCACAGCGCGCCCGATACGGAGGAGACCTGGGCGCGGATCCTGGACGCGCTCGACGCCCTGCTGCGGAACTGGCCCACGCCCTGACGGCCCCGATCCCCGCGCCGCCCGACCCGGCTCAACCGGCCCCGACGCGCGCCGCCTTGGCGAGCGCCGCCCGCGCGGGCAGCACGCTCGCCGCGAGCGCCGGCACCAGGCAGCCCGCGACCGCCGCCGCGACGGGCGTTACGGGCACGACCAGCCGGACCGGGACGCCGAGGGTGCCGCTGAGGCCGGCGCGGAGGCCGAGCAGGGAAGGGAGCGCGGTCAGGGCGCCGAGGACGGAGCCGAGGGCGACCACGAAGGCGGTCTCGGCCGCGACGGTCCACAGCACCTGACGGGGCGTCGCGCCGACCAGGCGCAGCAGGCGCAGGTCGGGCAGCCGGTCGGCGGTGGACATCAGGAGGGTGTTGGCGACCGCGACACCCGTGCATCCCGCCGACATGGCGACCAGCAGCAGCGTGAAGATCTCGACCAGCCGGTCCTCCTCGGCGTCCGCGCGGCCCGCGTAGGCGGCCACGCTCACCTCCTCCGCCCCGAGCCGCCGGAGCGCGGCGGGTGAGGGGGCCGGGCCGCCGGTGCGGTAGACGACGTCGGTGAGCGCGTTCGGGTCGTGGGCGCGGACCACCTCCCGGGGGAGCAGCAAGGCGTACGGGGCGGGGGCCGTACGGTCGGAGAGGACCGCCACGATCCGCAGCCTCTCCGTGCGGCCGTCCTCGAAGGTCACCCTCGTGGTGCCGTGCCCGCCCAGCGTGGCCAGCGCCGACTCGGTCACGGCCACTGTCCCGGGGCCGCGCAGCCGCGCGAGCGATCCGGAGACGGTCCGCAGCCGGTGGTGGACGTCGGCGAAGGCGGCGGGGTCGACGCCCGCGGCCCGCACGGGGGTCTTGGCCGCGCCCCCGTAGACGGTGGTGGCCAGCAGCCCCGTCCCCGGGACGGATCCGGCGGCGGCGTCGGACAGGCCCGGGGTGCCGTCGCGGGCGACGACCGCGGCCTCGGCCCGTACCGACACGGTGTCGCGGGTGGCGTAGGAGTGCACGGAGGTCTGGGTGTTGCCGGTGATCAGGACGACGAAGCCGACGGTCGCCAGGACCGGGGCGGTCGTCGACGCCGTACGCCGCACCGCCGTCAGCATTCCCTCGCGCACCAGCATGCCGAGCGCACCGCCGCGGCGGCCCAGCGGCCGGGAGACGGCGCGTACGAGCGGGGGGACCACGGCCGGGACGAGCAGGGTCACTCCGGTGACCAGCCCGACGGCCGTGCACAGGGCGAGGGTTGTCATATCGGCCGGGTCGGCGAAGGCCGTTCCGGCGGCGGCCGCGCAGCCCAGGGCGGTGAAGGCGATGCCGGTCAGCGCGCGGGCGCGGGTCATCGGGCGGTCGTCCGCGGCGGCCTCGCGCAGCGCCTCCAGCGGCCCGGCCCTCGCGGCCCGCCGGGAGGCGGACCACACGGCGGCCAGCGCGACCGCCAGTCCGGCGGCGAACGTCGCGGCGAGCACCCACGCCTGACGGTGGACCGCGAAGCCCGGCGGCAGGAAGCCCGCGTCGGTGAGCACCCCGCCCAGCGCGGGGGCCAGCGCCGCGCCGAGCAGGGCCCCGGCCGCCGCGCCTGCCGCGCCGACGGCGAGCGCCTGCCCGTACAGCAGGCGGCGCAGCTGGCGCCCGGTGGCGCCGACCGCGCGCAGCAGGCCGAGTTCGCGGCGGCCTCCGGCGACGCTGAGGGCGAACGTCGAGGCGACGACCAGGACCGTGGCGAAGGCCGAGAGCGCGCCCATGGCGGTCAGCACCTGGCCGCCGATCCAGCGCGTCTTGGCGTCCTGGGCGGGGGCGAGGCCGCTGCGCGCACCGCCGCTGAGCACCTCGCCCGCGCCGTTCACGGCCGAGCGGGCCGCCGTCGCGACCGCGCCGGGGTCCGCGCCCCGCTCGGTCAGCAGCCCGATGACGCGCACCCCGCCGGACAGGGCGGCCGCGCGCTCGTCGGTCAGGTAGTAGCCGGGCCCGTCGACCGTGCCGGAGACGGTGAACCGCCCGGCCCCGGCCGCGGTCAGCAGCGTGATCCGCTCGCCCGGCCGGGCCCCGAGTGCGCGGTCGAGGGCCACCTCGTCGGCCCGCTGCGGGGCGCGGCCCGCGGTGAGCCGGTACGGGGCGAGGGCCGCGGCGGACCAGCCGTGGCCCAGCCGGTCCCCCGCCCGCTGCCGGCCCACAGGCGCGCCGCCCGAGACCGCCTGCGCGGAGAAGGACCGGTCGGGCACGGCGCGCCGCACCCCGGGCAGGGCGTCCAGCGCCCGCGTCAACTCCTTCGTCCGGTGGGCGGACCAGGGGGCCCGCTCCAGGAACACCCCGTCGGGGCCGGTGCCGCCCTGCGCGCTCCGTACGAGCACGGGGGCGCCCGCGTACCGCCCGGGCACCCCGCCGTTCCCGGACAGCAGGATCAGCGCGCTCATGGTGAGGACCGCGACGCCCAGGCACAGCGCGGCGAACGAACCCGCGAAGGCCGTGCGGCGTGCCCGTACGGTGGCGAGGGCCAGGCCGAGCATGCCGCCCCCGCCCCCGCCCCCGCTCCTGCCCGCCGTCATGCCGCCGCCTCCAGCACCGACATCCGCGAGGCGATCGCCTCGGCCCCGGGCCGGTCCGCCATCTCGTCGGCGATCCGCCCGTCGGCCAGGAAGACGACCCGGTCCGCCCACGCCGCCGCGGCCGGGTCATGGGTGACCATGACCAGCGTCTGCCGATGGCGGTCGACCAGGCCGCGCAGCAGGCCCAGCACGGCGCGCGAGGTGGTGATGTCCAGCGCGCCGGTCGGCTCGTCGGCGAAGAGCACCGCGGGCCGGGCGATCAGCGCCCGCGCGATGGCAATGCGTTGCTGCTGGCCGCCGGAGAGCCGGTCCGGGCGGTGTCCGGCGCGGTCGGCCAGGCCGACCTCGGCGAGCGCGGCGGCCACCTGGGCGGGGTCGGGGCGGCGGCCCGCCAGGCGCAGCGGGAGGGCCACGTTCTGCTCGGCGGTCAGGGCGGAGACGAGGTTGAAGGACTGGAAGACGAAGCCGATCCGGTCCCGGCGCAGCAGGGTCAGGGCGGTCTCGTCCAGCTCCCCGGTCTCCGTGCCGCCGATGACGACGCGCCCCGAGGTCGGCCGGTCGAGCCCCGCCGCGCAGTGCAGCAGCGTGGACTTGCCGGAGCCGGAGGGGCCCATCACGGCGGTCATGGTGCCCTCGGCGAAGCCGAGCGTGACCCCGTCGAGGGCGGTGACGGCCCGCTCCCCCGTCCCGTACCGCCGGGAGACGGCGCGCAGTTCTATGGGGTGGGGGACGGGGTGGGCCAAGGACGTGGTGGTTGTGGGCATGGAGCCGAGTGAACCGGCGCGGGGCGGGGCGGCACACGGGTGGCCGGGCTAGTCCCGATACTCCACCTGGCACTACTGTCCGCGGCCCGCCGCGCGGCTACGGTCGAGCGGTGATCCCCCGAGACCCCCTGGAAGCGCTCACCCGCGGACCCGTCGGTTTCCTCCGCTCCTCCTGGCCCTGGCGGTCCGCCGGCTATCTGCTCGCGGGCGGGGTGCCGGGGGTCGCGTGCGGGGTCGCGGTGGCGGGCGTGGCCGCGTCCTGGGGGCGGATCGGCGCGGCGGCGGCCGTGGTGTGCGCGCTGCTGGTGCTGGGCTGCGCCACCGTAGCGACGCGCCCGTGGGAACGGCGGCGGCTGCGCCTGGTCGCCCCCCACACCACGCCGCACAGCAAGACGTACGCCAAGCCGTACGCGCGCGAGATCGGCCACGGCGCGCTGTCCGTGCTCGTGCTCGGCTGGGTCGATCTGGCCGTGGTGCTGGTGTCGTTGGGGATTCCGGGCGCGCTGCTGGCCGCGCCGCTTCAGCCCGAGGCCCCGCCGTGGGCCCGGCTCGGCGGCCCGCTCGCGGGCGCGCTGCTGCTGCCGGTGGCCGCGTACCCGATCGCCGCCTGGGCGGGGGCGCGGGCGGCGGTGTCGCTGGCCGTACTGGCCCTGGGCGACGCGGAGCTGACGGAGGTGCGGCGGTCCCGGGCGCGCCTGGTGGACGCGTACGAGGCGGAGCGGCGCCGCATCGAGCGGGATCTGCACGACGGGGCCCAGCAGCGCCTGGTCGCGCTGACCATGAAGCTGGGCCTGGCAGGGCTCGACCTGCCCGCCGGGTCGCGCGCCGCGCGCGAGGTGGCGGAGGCGCACCGGATGGCCAAGGACGCGCTCGCCGAGCTGCGCGAGCTGATCCGCGGGGTGCATCCGCAGGTGCTGACCGAGCGGGGGCTGCCCGCCGCGGTGCGGGACGTGACGACGCGTTCGCCCATGCCGGTGGACCTCGATGTCGACCTGGAGCGGCGGCTGCCGCCCGCCGTGGAGGCCGCGGGCTACTTCGCGGTGTGCGAGGCGCTGGCCAACGCGGCCCGGCACAGCGGCGCGGCCCGGCTGCGGGTCGGCGGGCGGCTGCGCGGCGGGGTGCTGGTGCTTGAGGTGGCCGACGACGGGCGCGGGGGCGCGGACCCGGCCGCCGGGACCGGGCTGACCGGGCTCGCCGACCGGGTGGCGGCGGTGGACGGCAGAATGCTGCTGTCCAGCCCGGCAGGCGGGCCGACCCGGCTGCGAGTGGAGATTCCGTGCGGCGACTGAGCGTGGTGATCGGGGAGGACGCCGTGCTGCTGCGCGCGGGCCTGGTGAGCCTGCTCGAGCGGTTCGGACACCGCGTCCCGGCGGCCGTCGGGGACGGTCCCTCGCTGGTCGCGGCCGCCCTGGAGCACGAGCCGGACGTCGTCATCGCCGATGTGCGGATGCCGCCCGGCTTCACCGACGAGGGGCTGCGCGCGGTGCGCGAACTCCAGGCGCTGCGGCCGTCCCTGGCGGTCCTGGTGGTCAGCCAGTACGTCGAGCAGACCTTCGCCGAGGAGCTGCTGGCGGCCCGTCGCGGCGCGGGCACCGGCTATCTGCTCAAGGACCGGGTCGGCGACGTCGCCGAGTTCACCGACTCGCTGGCGCGGGTGGCCGACGGCGGCACGGTGATCGACCCCGAAGTGGTGCGGCAGCTGCTGGCCCGCGGGCAGGACCCGCTGCGCCGGCTCACGCCGCGCGAGCGCGAGGTCCTGGCGCTGATGGCCGAGGGCCGTTCCAACTCCGCGGTGGCTCGGGCCCTGGTGGTCACCGAGGCGGCGGTGGCCAAGCACATCGCGAACATCCTGCTCAAGCTGGATCTGCCGCCCGCCCCCGACGACCACCGCCGGGTGCTGGCCGTCCTGGCGTACCTACGGGGCTGAGCCGGGGCCGACGCGGCATGGTTCAGCTGGTCCAGGGGACGGTGGGAACGGTGTGGAGCCGCCCCGCCCCGTGCCGGCCACGACCCGCCGGGAGCGTCACGACGGGCGCGCTCGCGGGGACGGCCGGGACCTCGCGCGCGGTGTCGGCGGGGTCCGGGGCCGGGTGCGTCTCCAGCGCCCGGAGCCGGTCCAGCATGACCCCTTCGCGCAGCGCCCAGGGGCAGACCCGCAGCTGCTCGATGCCCAGGACGTCCATCGCGGCCTCCGCGACGACGGCACCGGCCAGGGACTGGTGGGCGCGGGCGGCGGAGATGCCTTGCAGCCGGGAACGCTCGGCCGCGCTCCGGGCGGCCAGCCGGGGCACCCAGGCCGCCAGCCGGTCCCGGTCCAGGACCCGCTCCGCGTACGGGCCCGCCTTGGCCTTCGGCGCGCCGGTCAGCCTGGCCAGCTGGGCGAAGGTCCTGGAGGCGCCGACGTGGGTGCGCGGCGCGGGGCGGTCGCGCAGCCCCTCGGCCGTCTCGCCGATGACGGACCGTACGAACTGGCGCAGCGCCTTGACGTCCCGCTTCCGCACCGGCGCGGTCTCGGGCAGATGGTGGCGGGTGAGCCGGCCCGCGCCCAGCGGGACGGACAGGGCGACGGCGGGCTCGGCGCGGCCGCCGCAGGCGATCTCCAGGGAGCCGCCGCCGATGTCGAGCAGCAGCATCTCCCCGGCCGACCAGCCGTACCAGCCGCGCGCCGCGAGGAAGGTGAGCCGCGCCTCCTCCTCGCCGGTCATGAACGTCAGCCGGATGCCGGTCGCGTCCTCGACCTCGGCGACCACGACCGGCCGGTTGGCGGCGTCCCGGATCGCCGAGGTGGCGAACGGGACCAGGGTGTCGACGCCGTGGGCCTCGGCGGCCGCCGCGGCCTCGGTCGCGGCGGCGACCACCCGTTTGATCGCCTCCTGCTCGATCACGCCCTGCCGGTCGGTGGCCTCCGCCAGCCGCACCGCCCGTTTGAGCGAGGTCACCGGGACGGGGGCACCGCCCGGTGTGAGGTCGGCGATGTGGAGATGGGCCGACTGTGAACCGATATCGAGCACTCCGAGACGCATGGAAGCTGACTGTCCGTTTCCTGGAATTTCACTCATCGTCGCCTTCCCGTCGGAAAGTTACCGGCCAAGCGGCCCATCATGCCGGTTGTGGTGCGGGTCGGCCGGGAGGGATCAGCAGGGCGGGTGGTGCACGGCGACCCTGTTCAGGGGCCGGTGACGGCCCGTCGGACAGAACGTGGAGAGGCCGGTGTGCCGGTTGACAACGGATTCCGGCCCGGAACCAATGGGGGGATCGGGCCGGAATCACGCCGTCCCGCGACCGTCCACAGCGAGAGGCAGCGAGACACAGCCATGAGCGATTCGATTTCCCCGGGTGCCCTGGCCGTGCGCTACCTGGGAGGGCCCACGGCCACCCTCGACATCGGTGGCGTACGACTGCTCACCGACCCCACCTTCGACCCGCCCGGGGACTACCCCATCGGCGAGCGCAAGCTGGTGAAGACCGCGGGCCCGGCCGTCGCGACCTCCGGCCTCGGCCCCGTCGACGCGGTGCTGCTCTCGCACGACCAGCATCCGGACAACCTCGACCGCGCGGGCCGCGCCTACCTGGACCATGCGGACCTGGTGCTGTCCACGGCGTCCGCGCGGGAGCGGCTGGGCGCGACCGTGACGGCGCTGCCGAACTGGCAGTCCTTCGAGCTGTCGCGCCCGGGCGGCGGCACGCTGCGGATCACGGGCGTCCCGGCCCAGCACGGCCCGGACGGCACCGAGCACCTGGTCGGCGAGGTGACCGGCTTCGTGGTGTCGGGAGGCGGGCTGCCGACGGTCTACATCAGCGGCGACAACGCCTCGCTCGACGTGGTGCGCGCGATCGCCGCGCGGCTCGGGCCGGTGGACGTGGCCCTGCTGTTCGCGGGCGCCGCCTCGACCCCGCTGGTCCCCGGCGGCTTTCTGACCCTGGCCAGCGAGCAGGCGGCCCAGGCGGTGGAGATCCTGGGCGCGCGCCAGGTCGTCCCGCTGCACTTCGAGCACTGGGCGCACTTCACCCAGGGCGCCGACACGCTGGTCGACGCCTTCGAGGCGGCGGGTCTGACGGGGCGGCTGCACCTGCTGAAGCCGGGCGAGCGGATCGAGCTCCAGGACCTTTCCTGAGCCACCTGAGCTTTCCTGACCGGCGTTTTCACGCAACGTTTGCCGGACGGCAGGCTCAGGGCCCTTGTCGGTCCATATCTACGCGCGTATTTTTGGCCAGGATTCCAAGTCGTCGCATATTCCCCGCATTTCCCCCGCTTCTTCCTCGCACCGCCCCTCGCGCAAGAAAGAGTCCCATCGTGCCCGAACACATACCCGCGGCCCTGCGTGGCCGTGGTGCCAAGGTGGCCGTCCTCGTAGCGCTTCCCGTCGGTCTCGTCGGATCACTCATCGCCCTCCCCCTCACCGCCCAGGCCACGCCGTCCCCGGACGCCGTCATCTCCGAGGTCTACGGAGGCGGCGGCAACTCGGGCGCGTCCCTCACCCATGACTTCATCGAGCTGGGCAACTCCGGCACCGGGTCGTTCGACCTCAGCGGCTGGTCCGTCCAGTACCTCAGCGGTTCGCCCAGTTCCACCACCAAGTGGCAGGTGACCCCGCTCACCGGCAGCATCCCCGCGGGCGGCACCTACCTGGTCCAGGAGGCCAAGGGCACCGGCGGCGACACCGCCCTGCCGACCCCCGACGCCACCGGCACCATCGCCATGTCGGCGAGCAGCGGCACCGTGGCGCTGGTCCACTCGACCACCGCGCTCACCTGCCTGACCGCCGAGGACTGCGCGGCGGACGGCGCCATCAAGGACCTGGCCGGCTTCGGCACCGCCGCGGTCCGCGAGTCCGCCCCCGCCACCGGCGCGGGCAACACCACCTCCGTCGCGCGTGACGCCGGGTTCCACGACACCGACAACAACGCGGCCGACTTCACCGGCTCCGCCCCCAGCCCCCGCAACACCACGGGCACCGGCGGCACCCCGACGCCCGATCCCACCCCGGAGCCCACCGACACCAACCCCGGCCCGCTCCGCGTCCACGACATCCAGGGCACCACCCGGATCTCCCCGCAGAACGGCAAGACCGTCACCAATGTGCCCGGTGTGGTGACCGGCGTCCGCTCCACCGGCTCCAAGGGCTACTGGATCCAGGACCCCGAGGGCGACGGGAACGCGGCCACCAGCGAGGGCGTGTTCGTCTTCACCGGCTCCGCCACCCCGCAGGTCAAGGTGGGCGACTCGGTGCTGGTCTCGGCCAAGGTGACCGAGTACTACCCCGGCGGCAAGAACAGCGGCACGCAGTCCGTCACCGAACTGTCCGCGCCCACGGCCGTCGTGCTCTCCTCCGGCAACAAGCTGCCGGACGCGGAGGTCATCGACGCGGCCACGCTGCCCGAGGCCTACGCGCCGCAGGCGCAGGGCGGCAACATCGAGTCCCTGGAGCTGAAGCCCGATGCCTACGCGCTGGACTGGCTCGAGGCGCACGAGGGCATGCGGGTGCGGATCGGCGACTCCCGGGTGGTGGGCGCCACCAACACCTACGGCGAGACGTGGATCACCACCAAGCCGAAGCAGAACCCGACCCCGCGCGGCGGCACCGTCCTCACCGGCTACGACAACCCCAACTCCGGGCGCCTCCTGATCGCCTCGCTCACCGGCGACCAGCTCAAGGCCAACGTCGGCGACACCCTCACCGGCACCACCGAGGGCCCCGTGGACTACGCCAACTACGGCGGCTACAACGTCCAGGCGACGGCCCTCGGAAAGGTCACCTCCGGCGGCCTCACCCCGGAGGTGGCGAAGAAGGGCAAGGCCAACGAGGTCTCCGTCGCCACGTACAACGTCGAGAACCTCGACCCGACGGACCCGCAGAGCAAGTTCGACCGGCTCGCCGAGGGCGTCGTCAAGAACCTGGCCACCCCGGACATCGTGAGCCTGGAGGAGATCCAGGACAACAACGGCGCCAAGGACGACGGCACGGTCGCGGCCGACAAGACCATCGCCCAGTTCATCGACGCCATCAAGGCGGCCGGTGGGCCCACCTACGACTGGCGCTCCGTCGACCCGGTCAACGACCAGGACGGCGGCGAGCCTGGTGGCAACATCCGCAACGTCTTCCTCTTCAACCCGCAGCGCGTGAGCTTCGTGGACCGTCCGGGCGGCGACGCCACCACGGCCGTCGAGGCGGTCAAGGACGGCAACAAGGGCGCCAGGCTGTCGATCTCGCCGGGCCGGATCAACCCCACTTCCGACGCCTGGAAGAGCAGCCGCAAGCCGCTCGTCGGCGAGTTCACCTTCCGCGGGGAGAAGCTCTTCGTGGTCGGCAACCACTTCAACTCCAAGGGCGGCGACCAGCCGGGGCACGGCGCCTTCCAGCCCCCGACGCTCGGCTCCGAGACCCAGCGCACGGCCCAGGCCAAGGAGGTCAACACCTTCGTCTCCGGCCTGCTCGCCAAGGACCGGCAGGCCCGGGTCGTGGTCCTCGGTGACATGAACGACTTCCAGTTCTCCAAGCCGCTGGCCACGCTGACCGAGGGCGGGGTCCTCACCGACCTGATCAACACCCTTCCGGTCGGCGAGCGGTACAGCTACGTGTACGACGGCAACGCGCAGACGCTGGACCACATCCTGGTCTCGCCCGCCATCAAGAAGCCCGAGTACGACGTCGTCCACATCAACGCCGAGTTCTCCGACCAGACCAGCGACCACGACCCGCAGGTGGTCCGCTTCAAGTAACCGGCCCTGACCGGGTCGACGTTTCGTGTGGCGTGCACATCATGTGCACGCCACACGTGCGTTGTGGGCAGGGGACGGAGAACACCGCCTGCCTACCGCGTGTCGCAGTGGTGGCCGTTGAGCGCGAGGTCGGTGGGCGTGGCGTTTCCGGAGTCCCAGCTGCCGAGGAAGCCCACTTCGAGGGCCTCCCCGGCCCGGGCGGTCTCGTTGTACTCGGCCGGGGTGACGGTCACCTTGCTCCCACGCTGCTCGAATTCGCCGTTCCACATCTGCGTGACGCGCTGCCCGCTTTCGAACTCCCAGCTCAGCCGCCAGTTGTGGACCGTCTTGCGGGGCGTGAGCGTGACCTTGGCCTGGAAGCCGTCGGGCCACTCGTTGTCCAGGGTGTAGCGGGCCGTGCAGGTCGTCCCGGCGGTCTCGGGGTCCTTGGAGGGATGCTTCTTGGACGGCTTGTCCGGGGACGCGTCATCGTCCGGCGAGGGCTTCCCGGTCGTCGGCTTCGACGGGTTGGTCCGGTGCCCGATCTCGCTCGTACCGGACGAGGGCGGGGCATGGGAGTCGCTGGGGCCGCCCGGCGACGGAAGGTGCGTGGGGCCGACCGTCGGCAGCGCGCCGGGCCCCGAGTTCCCGTCGGGCGGAAGCCCGTCGTCCTGGTCGGCGTCGGTGTTGGTGTAGGCGATGATGGCGATCACGGAGACCGCGGCGGCCGCGGCCAGGATCCCCGCCGCCCTCGTCTTCCGGCCCTTCCTGGGCCTGCGCCGGCGGCCTCCGCCGCCCGCGCGCCGCCGGCCGGCCTCGCCGCGGGGGCGGATCACCCCGGTGGCGCCGTAGGCACTCGTGGTGCCCGCCGCACCCGTCAGATCCGCCGCGTCGAGCGTGCCGGTGGCGTCGAACGGGTCGGTGGCGCTGGTCGTGCCGAAGGGATCGAACGCGTCGAAGGGGTCGTACCCGTCGAACCCGTCAGTCGCATACCCCGTGTTCCTCGGCGCGGCCACCCTGCCGAACGCGTCGAACGTATGGCGCGCTTCGGCGGCCGTACGAGCAGCCGGCGCGGGCGTGCCGACGGGCGTGCTGGTGGGCGTGCCGGCGGGCGTCCCCGTGGGCGTGCCCGCAGGTGTCCTCGCGGTCGCCGCCGTGGCAGCCGCCGCACTGCCCGCGCGCCCCATGCGGAACCGGCCGCGCCCGCCCCGCATCCCCTTGACGCGCTCCCACAGCGGCGGCCCCACGCTGCGCGCGAGCGTGCCCAGGCGGCTGCCGCCGGTGTGCTCGGCCGCGACCCTGCGCCGCCGCTCCAGGTAGGGCAGCCCGCCCCAGCCGAGGACACCCCCGGCCAGCGCCCCGGGCAGCCCGCTGCCGTGCAGATACAGACAGGCGGCCGCCTCCTTGCAGTGCATGCAGCGGGCCAGGTGCTCCCACAGGTCCTCGGGCGCGGCGGCGTCCGGCGAGCGGGTCGCCGCGTCCAGCAGCCCGGAGTAGCTGCGGCACTCCTCGTCGGTGAGCGTGTCGACGTGGTTGCGCTGGCACAGCTCGCGGAAGCGGGCGCGGACCCGGCGGATCTCCTCGTCGGTGTACGCGTTGTCCCAGCCCAGCCGGCGGGCGACCGTGGTGAGGGAGTGCGACTCCACCTCGACGGACCACAGCAGCTCCGCGTCTCCCTCAGGGAGGTCCCATAAGCCGCGCAGCGCGAGCGGCTGCTCCCGGCGCGGGTTGGCGTAGCGTCTGGCCCGGTCGGAGGTCAGCCAGATGCGCAGCGCCGGGTCGAGCCGCTCACCGGCCTGTCTCGCCTGCCAGTCGGCCGCTGTCTTCCGTACGGAGCTCAGGAGCAGTGGGAGCCAGGGCAGGCGCGGCCCCCATGCCCGCGTCCGCGAGTTGCGGGTCTCCCGGATGCCGCGCCGGAACGCCTCGGTGGCCAGCCGCATTCCGTCCTGCGGGCTGATGGTGCACAGATTCGCGTAGTCGAGCACCGCGTCCCAGTATTCGGAGAGGAGAGCGGTCTCGGATATGGCGTCATGGGATGACTGGTGGGGCATGGAGGTGGTTTCCTCACTCACGAACAACGGCGCCCCCGCCGGGCAACACTCTTATCAGGCCGGGCAGCGGCTGGCCAAACAGCCAGCGTCTTTTCGGAGTTGGGGGATGTGCCTTTGTGGTACCGCCCGAGCCTTTCACGCTTTCGACACAAGTGGCAAGACAGCCAGTCAGGTGAGTTGAGCATCTCTCTACATCGTTCGGCGGCGGCATGCGGCGAATGTCCCGGAGGCGACGAAACCCCCGGCCAGGCCGGGGGTTGGTCTGTACCTGATGTGGCGTCAGGCGGCCCTTGAGGCTCTTGCCGGTGCCCTTGCCGGAGTGTGCGTCAGAGCGTCAGATCGACGTCGTACTGGCGCAGCCAGGCGTCCAGCCCGAGGACCACCTCGATCGGCTGCCGCGCGTCCTCACTCCCCTCCTCCGCCGCGTGCCGGGCGGCATCCGTGTCGAGCAGCGGGCGGACCGGGGCGTCCGGATCGGCCAGCAGCTCGCGCAGCTCGGCGCGCACGGCGTCGGAGTACCGGGGGTCCTGGGTGCTGGGGTACGGGCTCTTGACGCGCTGGGCGACGGAGTCGGGGAGGACATCGCGGGTGGCCGCGCGCAGCAGGGACTTCTCGCGGCCGTCGAAGGTCTTCAGCGACCAGGGCGTGTTGAAGACGTACTCGACCAGCCGGTGGTCGCAGAAGGGCACCCGCACCTCCAGGCCCACCGCCATGCTCGCGCGGTCCTTGCGGTCCAGCAGGAACTGCACGAACCGGGTCAGGTGCAGATAGCAGATCTCCCGCATCCGCCGCTCCGCCGCCGGGTCGCCCTCGCGGTACGGGACCTCGGACAGCGCCTCGCGGTAGCGGGCGGCCTGGTAGCCGTCGAGGTCCAGCTTGGCGAGCAGCCCCGGGTGCAGCAGCGCCTCGCGGCCGCCGGTGGGGCTGCCGGTGAAGCCGAAATCGCGGAACACCGAGAGCCAGGGGAAGGTGTCGGCGGCGACCGCCCGCGGGTCGTGGAACCAGGAGTAGCCGCCGAAGACCTCGTCGGCCGACTCCCCGGACAGGGCCACCGTGGAGCGGTCGCGGATCGCCTTGAAGAGCAGATACAGCGAGGTGTCGCTCTCGCCGGAGCCGAACGGCAGATCGCGGGCGGTCAGCGTGGCGCGGCGGTGGGCCGGGTTCATGAGGGCGGCGGTGTCCAGGACGATGTCCTGGTGGTCGGCGCCCACATGCTCGGCGAGCGCGTGGGCGTACGGGCTGTCGGGGGTGGCGCGCAGCGCGTCGGCCTTGAAGTGCTCCGTCTGGCCGACGAAGTCCACGGCGAAGGAGCGCACCGGGCCCCGCCCGGCGTCCTTCAGCCCGCGGGCGGCCAGCGCGGTGATCGCGGAGGAGTCGAGCCCGCCGGACAGCAGGGTGCACAGGGGCACGTCGGCGATCAGCTGGCGGGCCACGATGTCGTCCAGCAGCTCCCGCACCCGGTGGACGGTGGAGCTGGTGTCGTCGGTGTGGTCGCGGGCCTCCAGGGCCCAGTAGCGGTGTTCGGTCAGGCCCTGGCGGCGGACGCGGAGGACGTGGCCGGGGCGCAGCTCGTACATCCCCTTGTAGACGGCGTGGCCGGGGGTCTTGGTGAAGGCCAGCAGCTCGGCCAGGCCGTCGGCGTCGACGGCGGGGCGTACGGCGGGGTGGGCGAGGATGGCCTTCGGCTCGGAGCCGAAGAGCACGCCGTCGGGGGTGGGGTAGTAGTACAACGGCTTGATGCCCATGCGGTCGCGGACCAGCAGGAGCTGCTGTTCGCGGGGGTCCCACAGGGCGAACGCGTACATGCCGTTGAGGTGGTGGGTGAACCCCTCGCCCCACTCCAGGTAGGCGTGCAGGGCGACCTCGGTGTCGCTGCTGGTGCGGAAGGCGTGGCCGCGGTCGATCAGCTCGGCGCGCAGCTCGCGGTAGTTGTAGATCTCGCCGCTGTAGGTGGTCACCAGCACGGTGTGGCCGTCGCGCTCGACGGACATGGGCTGTTTGCCGCCCTCGATGTCGATCACGGCCAGCCGGCGGTGGCCGAGGGCGGCGTGGGTGTCCGTCCATCGGCCTGCCGCGTCGGGGCCGCGGCAGGCCATGGTCGCGGTCATGGCGTCGAGCGTGTCGCGCTCGGTGGCGCCGGTGAGGTCGTTGTCGTACGAGATCCATCCGGTGATGCCGCACATCGCGGTGTCGCTCCCTCCGGTCGGGTCGCCCCGGCGGCCGGGGCGCGGCTCTGCCCTGTGTTGGGTGCGTCATGTGCTGCTGATCGGGTCCCTTGACGAGTCTCAGATCAGCTCTGATCAGCTCTGATCACCGTACGCCGAAGTGATTGCATTCACCACCGGTAGCCTGGGGCAACGATAATTTCCGGCCAGTGCGGGCTGGCGGACCGCCTCAGCCCGCCCGGCTCTCGCGCCACTCCCGTACGACGCCGTCCACGTCGTACGGCACCAGATTCAGCGGCGGGCCCTCCGGCGGCCGGCGCAGCGCCTCGCGGATCCTGTCGTTGATGTCCGACAGAATCCGCCGCACCTCGCCCTCGGACCCGGCCCCCCGCGCCGCCGCCAGCGCGTCCTCCGCCTCCTTGCGCAGCACGAGCGACGGGGGCAGGAAGGACAGGCCCTCGCGGTGCATCTTGTCCTTGACCCACCACATCGCGTCGTACGGCCCGTCCAGGCCCCTGAGCGGCTTGCCTCTGCCGGGCAGATCGTCGAAGTCGCCCCGCGCCTCCGCCTCGCGGATCTGCCGGTCGGCCCACGTCTCGAAGCTGATGCCGGGCGGCTTGCGCTCGGTCACGGTGTGCTCCTCCCTCGGATGCCTGCGGTCACTCCCATGGTGCCTAATGTTGCGCCCCGGGTGGCATCGACCGGGACCGGAACACGTGGCGGTAAGTCTGCGGCGAGATGCTGGTCAGCCGCCGGAAGTGTTGACCTCCTCCATCGGCCTGACGGCCGAGGATTCTCCGTCTGACGGTGGCGTTTCGGAGTGAGAGGCCACCGGCTTCGGGCGGGTTCCTGCTTCCTCCCCACCTGGATGGGGGTTGTGCGCACTGCCAGGGCACCCCCTGGTCTTAACGGCGCTCCACAGGCGTTTACCCGTGCCGTTACCGGCGCAGGGCCCCAGGTCCTGGGGTGGGTGGTGCTGTCGTGTTGGCCGCGAGGATGCGACGGCCTTCATCGCGGACGTTCCGCCCGGCATTCCAGTCTCGATCGTGCCGCGTCCGGCACTGCGGGCATGTCCAGGTACGGACGTGCAATGCCTTGGGGCCATCCCGGTGTCCGCAGGCGGAACATATCTGGGAACTGGGGAAAGCCCGGGCCGCTTTGACGAAAGCCCGGCCTCGTCGGGTCGCCTTGTACTCGCAGAACATCACGAACTGGGACCAGCCCGCGTCGTGCACGCTCTTGGCCAGTCGGCCGCGTGCCAGTCCTCGCACATTCAGGGTCTCTGCGAAGACGGCTTGGTTCTCGCGCGTCAGCCTGTGAGACCACTGATGGTGGAAGTTCCGGCGCGCGTCCGCCACGGCGGCATGGGCGCGGGCGACCTTGATCCGGGCCTTGTCCCGGTTGTTGCTGCCTTTCTTCTTTCGCGACAACTCCCGCTGCCGCTTCTTCAGCTTCTTCTCCGCCCTCCGGAGATACTTCGGCGAGACGATGTGCGAGCCGTCGGCGAGCACGGCGAAGCGGGCCAGGCCCAGGTCGATGCCCTGGTCCCCATCGGTCGGCGGGAGGATGTCATCGGCCGGGTCGGTCTCCACGACGAAGGACACCCAGTACCGGCTGCAGCGGTCCTTGACCAGCGTCACCGAGCTGGGGTGCCGGTAAGAACCGTGTCACCAGCCGCAAACGGCGGTGATCTTCCGAGGGTGTCACCCGTGTGGGTGAGTCTCGGGCCGTACGGCTGCGGTGAGTGAGGCTCTGCGGGGACGATCAGCGATCGTGGCCCGTACTCCGTTGGACCTGGACGAGTTGGTCGAGCACTGGACGCTGCTGAAGGACGAGCAGGCGCTCGTGTCCGGCAAGCGCGGTGTGACGCGACTGGGCTTCGCTGTGCTGCTGAAGTTCTACACGCAGTACGGCCGGTTTCCCCGGAACCGGGCAGAGCTGCCCGGTGAGGCCGTGGAATTCGTCGCCCGGCAGGCGCAGGTTCCCGCCTCGGAGCTGGAGTCCTACGACTGGACGGGCCGTACGGTCGAGTACCACCGCGCGCAGATCCGGGGCCATCTCGGCTTCCGTGAGTGCAGCGTCGCGGACGCGGAGAAGCTGACGGCGTATCTGGCCGAGCACGTCGCGCTCAAGGAACGCAGGTCCGAGCAGGTACGGGTGGAACTGCTGGCGCGTTGCCGTGCTGAGAACATTGAGCCGCCCACGCCGGGCCGGTGCGACCGGATCGTCGCGGCTGCCCTGCGGGCGGCCGAGGAGTCGCTGACGGCCCGGATCTCCTCGCGGCTGACCGCGGAGAACGTGGAGCGGATCGTGGCTCTGGTGGCCGGCGGCGCCGACGAGGACGACGACGCCGGAACCGACGGTGGCGGCACGGAGGGCGTGGACGCGCCGCCGGTGCTGGGGAAGATCAAGGAAGCGCCGGGCAACGTGAGCCTGGAGACGATGCTTACCGAGATCGACAAGCTCCTGGCGGTGCGGGCGATCGGCCTGCCACGGGATCTGTTCATCGACGTCGCGCCGAAGGTCGTAGCCAGCTGGCAGGCACGGGCCGCGGTCGAGTCGCCTTCCCACCTGCGGACGCACCCGGTACCGCTGCGGGTGACCTTGCTGGCCGCTCTGCTGCACGAGCGGGAGCGGGAGATCACCGACACGCTGGTGGAGCTGCTGATCTCTACCGTGCACCGGATCGGGGCGCGGGCGGAGAAGAAGGTCACCGAGCAGCTCATCAACGCGTTCAAGAAGGTATCGGGCAAGGAGAACATCCTCTTCAAGCTCGCCGAGGCGTCGCTCGGCGCCCCGGAGGGGACGGTCCGCCAGGTCGTGTTCGCGGCGGTGTCCGGGGGCGAGGCGACGCTGCGGGAGCTGGTGCACGAGTTCAAGACCCGCGGGCCGATCTACCGGCGCACGGTGCAGACGACGCTGAAGGCGTCGTACACCAACCACTACCGGCGCGGGCTGATCAAGCTGCTGGACGTGCTGGAGTTCCGTTCCTCCAACCATGCCCACCGGCCCGTGATCGAGGCCCTGGCGCTGGTGGCGCGGTACGCGAACGCGGGGAACACGACGTACTACCCGCTGGGCGAGACGGTGCCGGTCCACAAGGCGATGGGCGGGGACTGGGCGGAAGTCGTGCACCGCACCGACAAGCGCGGCCGACGCCGGGTGGTGCGCATGGTCTACGAGGTCGTGGCCTTCCAGGCCCTGCGCGATCAGCTCAAGTGCAAGGAGATCTGGGTGGTCGGCGCCGACAAGTGGCGCAACCCCGATGAGGACCTGCCCCAGGACTTCGAGGCCCGGCGGGCGGAGAACTACCGGGAGCTGCGCAAGCCCCTGGACGCCGCGGTGTTCGTCGACGAGCTGCGCGAGCAGATGACGGCCGAGCTGACCCTGCTCAACGACAAAATGCCGAAGCTGTCCTGGCTGGACATCGCCGAGCGGAAGTCCGGGGCGATCCGGCTCACGACGGCCGAGTCCCAGCCCGAGCCGCGCAACCTGCGCAGAATCAAGGCCGAGGTACAGAGGCGTTGGGGCATCGTGCCGCTCGTCGACATGCTGAAGGAAGCGGTGCTGCACACCGGCTGCCTGGACGCGGTCACCTCCGTCTCCGGCGGCGGCAGCCTCTCGCCGGAAGTGCTGGCGGAGCGCCTGCTGCTGGTCATCTACGCGTACGGCACGAACACCGGGATCAAGGCCGTGGCGTCCGGCGGCCACGGCCACACCGAGGACGAACTCCGCTACGTACGCCGCCGCTACCTGTCCGCCGAAGCTGCCCGCGCCATCGCCGTCCAGATCGCGAACGCCACCTTCGCCGCCCGCAGCACCGAGCTGTGGGGCCAGGGCTCGACCGCGGTCGCCTCCGACTCCACCCACGTGCGCGCCTACGACCAGAACCTGTTCACCGAGTGGCACTCGCGCTACGGCGGCCGCGGGGTGCTCATCTACTGGCACGTGGAGAAGAAGTCCCTGGCCATCCACTCCCAGCTGATCAACTGCACCGCCTCCGAGGTCGCCGCGATGATCGAGGGCGCGATGCGGCACGGCACCACCATGGACGTGGAGGCCAACTACACGGACTCGCACGGCCAGTCGGAAATCGGGTTCGGCATCACGAGGCTGCTGAACTTCGACCTGCTACCGCGTATCAAGCGGATCAACAAGGTGAAGCTGTACCGGCCGGTGGCCGGCGAGCCGGACGCCTACCCGCAGCTGACCCCGGCGCTGACCCGCCCGATCCGCTGGGAACTCATCGCCCAGCAGTACGACCAGATGATCAAGTACGCCACGGCGATCCGTACCCGTACCGCGTCCACCGAGGCGATCCTGCGCCGCTTCACCCGCAACGCCTCCCACCCCACCTACGCGGCGATGATCGCCTACGGAAAGGGCGGGGAGATCGCCTCGAACCGGCGCGACGAGCAGGAGATGTTCGTTCTGTGCCTGCGGATTCTGCAATCGGCTCTGGTCTACGTAAACACCCTCATGCTCCAAGACGTCATGGACGAGCCGGAGTGGGCCGACCTGCTCACCCCCGCCGACCGGCGCGGACTGACCCCGCTGTTCTGGTCCCATGTGCGCCCGTACGGCGAGGTCAACCTGAACATGGCCGCCCGCCTCAACCTCGCCTCGGCCTCCGTGCCGGGCCCCCGCATTGCGGAAGCCGCCGGCCACGGGCTAGCCCACCAGACGGCATAGCCGGGGCTTGACGCAGCAGCACAGAGGCCACAGCTGCGGCCGGTCCAGCAGATCGTCCCGGGCCCGCGACGCCTGCGCGCACGCTCGCTGCATTGGCGAAACGCCAAGTACATCAAGTACGAGGGCGCTCCGCTGCTTATGACCGCACGCGGCGGGCGCCGGGCGATCCGGCGTGACCTTCGGAGCAGGCCGGGCCGTCAGTCCGCGGTGATGCTGTCCAGCACGTCAAGACGGGCGGCCCGGCGAGCCGGCCATTGGGCGGCGGCCAGGCCGACGAGAACGGCGGCCAGCAGCATCAGCAACAGCTTGGGGTAGGGCAAGACCGTGCGGAGCTCTGGCAGGGTCACGGTCATGGTGGTACCGGCCGCCCAGGCCAGGAAGACGCCGAAGGCCATGCCGATCGCCGCGCCGAAGACGGAGATCAACACCGATTCCAGCCGTACCATCCGCTTGACGCCGCCGCGGTCCAGGCCGATCGCCCGGAGCAGGCCGAGCTCGCGCCTGCGCTCGAACACGGCCATTGCCAGCGTATTGACCACTCCCAGGGCCGCGACCAGCAACGACATCCCGAGCAGTGCGTAGAGCAGGTTGAGGGCGAAGGTGATGGTGCGGTCGAACCCGTCCCTCAGGTCCTGCTTGTTCTCGACCTCGATCACAGGGCTTTTGCCGGTGGCGTCCTTGAGAGCCTGTTTGAAGGCAGGGGTTGCCCCGTTCGCGCCCTTGACCAGGATCTGCTGCGCCGGCGCGTACGGCTGGTGTGCGGCGACCACGCCGCCCGGCAGGAGCACGGGGGCGAGCATCCGGCTGGGTGCGAACACCCCGCCGACGGTGAGGCGGGCGCCGGTCCCGCGCGGGGCGCCACGGTCACGGTGGAGCCGACGGCCAGTCCGTGCCGGCCCGCGAAGTCGGAGTCCACCAGGATCTGACCTCGTTTCAGTGCCGTGGCCGCCCCCTGACTCATGCTCGGCCGGACCAGCTGATCGGCACTGTCGGCGTCTAGGCCCTTCGCCTCGGTCCGCACGCCGGCTATCCGCCACTCCACGTCGGTAACCGGGCTGGAGGCGACCACCCCGGGGGCCTGGGCGACCGATGTCGCGATGCTCGGGTCCAGGGTGCCGGTGAGCGTGGTGACGGCGTAGTCCGCCGCCATCTCGTTGGTCACGGCACGGTCGATCGCATCCGAGACCGAGGCGCCGATCACGGTCATCGCGGTGACCAGGGTGAGTCCGATGGTCAGGGCGGCGGCTGTACTCGCGGTGCGGCGCGGGTTTCGGATCGCGTTGAGTGCGGCGAGTGAGCCGGGGGTGCCGCAAAGGCGGGCGAGCGGCGGGCGGGCCAGGGCGATCACCGGGCGGGACAGCAGCGGCAGCAGCTGCACGACCCCGAGGACCGCGAGGAGCGCCCCCACCATGAGCGGCAAACGCGCCGTGGCGCCCCTCTCGGTGCTGCCCAACAGGACCAGGCCGAGGCCCCCGGCGGTGGTCAGGGAGCCGAGGACGTTGCGAAGAAACAGGCTTCGGTGGGTGGCGGGTTGCTCGCCGCTGCTCAGCGCGGCGACCGGGGGGATCCGGCAGGCGCGGAGGGCGGGCAGCGCGGCGGACAGGACAGTGACCAGGGTGCCGACGAGCAGGGTGATCAGCACGGTTGTCGGGGTGATGACCACGCCGGCTCTGGGGAGGTCCGCGTCCAGGGACTTCACTCCCGCCGCGAGACCGGCGCCGATGCCGATGCCGAGGAGCAGTCCGGCGGCGGAGCCGCTGAGACCGACAAGGAGCGCCTCGATCAGCACGGAGCGGGTGACCTGGCTGCGCCCGGCGCCGATGGCGCGGAGCAGTGCCAGCTGCCGGGTGCGCTGGGCCACCAGCATGGTGAAGGTGTTGGCGATGAGGAAGATGCCGATGAACAGCGAGATCCCGGCAGCGGTGGTCAGCATGGTGGCCAGGCTCCTGCCGCTCTGGGCCAGCATCTCGGCCTGCTGCGCGGCCAGCTGCGCGCCGGTCTCGGCTCGGAATTGGTTGCCGCCGGGGACCAGCGGAGTGACGGCGTGCAGCAGTGCGGTCTCGGAGGTGCCGGGGGCGGCGGTGACGTCGATGCTGCTGTACTGGTCCGGCGCCAGCGACAGCACCCGCCGGGCGCCCTGGGTGTCCAGCAGGGCCAGCGGGTTGCCGGACCGGACCGCAGGCGCGTCGGAGGAGAAGACGCCGGTCAGGGTGACGCTGATGGCAGGGCCGTTGGCGGCGATGCGGACGGTGTCACCGAGCCGGTAGCCTGCCTTCTCGACGGTGCCCCGGTCCAGGGCGACCTCGGTCGCGGTGTGCGGTCCTCGGCCCTGGAGCATCGGGTAGCGCGCATCGTTCCCGGCGGCATCCGGCACGAAGTTGGCGCCCGTGCTTCTCATGATGTCGCCGATCATGTTGCCGTTCTTGTCCGCGATGGCAGCGGTGCCGCTCACCACCGCGCGGGTCCCGGCGACTCCCGGCAGCGCGGCAATCCGACGGACGGTCGCCTCTGTGAGCCGGGCGGAGCTCTTGGTGCTGTTCTGCCTGGCGCTGGAGGGAAGTCCTGCGGTGTCGTCGGCAACCTGGACCGAGATGCCGGTGAAGTCCTTGCTGCGGCTGTTGTTCGCGGCTTGGTGGATACTGTCGGAGAAGATCATGGTGCCGGTCATGAAGCCGGTGCCGAGCAGCACGGCCAGGGTGGTCATCAGGAGCCGGCCGCGGTAGGCCAGGACATTGCGCAGTGCGGTACGGAACATGGGTGACAGCCCCCGTCAGCCGACGCGGTCGAGCCGGCGCATGCGGTCCAGCACACTGTCGGCGGTGGGCGATCGCAGTTCGTCGACGATGCGGCCGTCGGCGAGGAAGACCACCCGGTCCGCGTGGGAGGCGGCCACCGGGTCGTGGGTGACCATGACGACGCTCTGGCCGAAGTCGCGCACGCAGGATCCGAGGAGCGCCAGGACCTCCGCGCCGGCGTGCGAGTCGAGGTTCCCGGTGGGCTCGTCGGCGAAGATGATCTCGGGCTTTCCTGCCAGGGCGCGGGCGCAGGCCACGCGTTGCTGCTGTCCGCCGGACAGTTGGCCGGGGCGGTGCCTCAGCCGGTCGGCCAGGCCCACCGCGTCGACGACCCGTGCCAGCCAGTCCCTGTCGGGCCTGCGCCCGGCGATGTCCCCGGGCAGCGTGATGTTCTCCATGGCGGTGAGCGTGGGCATCAGATTGAAGGCCTGGAAGATGAACCCGATCCTGTCTCGGCGCAGCCGGGTCAGCTGTTTGTCCTTCAGGCCGGCCAGCTCCACATCGCCGATCGTCGCGGAGCCGGAGGTCACGCTGTCGAGCCCGGCCATGCAGTGCATCAGCGTGGACTTGCCGGATCCCGAGGGACCCATGATCGCGGCGAACTCGCCGCGCGGAAACTCCACGCTGACGTCGTCCAGCGCCAGGACCCGGGTCTCCCCCTCCCCGTAGACCTTGTGCAGCCCACGGGCTCGGGCAGCCGCCGCGTACGTGGTCGTCGTCATCGTCTCCATCACCATTGGAGTCCTCTCGGTGGAGCTCGGAACGCCGTCCACGCTCGCCCAAGCCGGGTCCTGGGGGCGTCCGGCCCTCAGCGGACCCGTTGGGTGGTCCGTAATGCCGCAGGCGTACGCCTGTAAGGCGACGCGGGGAGCCGGGTGCACGCCTACGCTCGGCCTGTGGAAGAGATCAAGCCCCGGCCGCCCCTGCTCGGACGCATCCCGCCAGGCGCCTGGCCGGTCCTCACCTGGTGCGCGGCTCTGCTGTTCGCACTGGCGCTGTGGCTGCTCGAGCAACAGGGCGGGCCCGAGGCCGCCCCCTTCCTGCGGGGCCCCTGGGCCGGCCTGGCGCTGGCCGTCGGCCTGGCGTTGCCGCTCGTAGCGGCCCGACGCCGACCACTGCCGGTCCTGGGCCTGGTCCTCACCGAATCCCTGGCGGCTGCGGCGCTCGCTCCCTGGGCGTGGGCTCTGCTGCTCCCGACGGCGGACGTGCTGCTGCTCTACATCGCCGCCACCGCCGACCGCAGCCGTCGCACCACTGCCATGGCGGCCGTCGCGGTCCTCACGGCGCAGATCAGCGGCTGGCGGATCACGAACGGAGGCTGGGCGCACGGTGTGACCGAGGCCGCGGTGCCGATCGCCTCGGTCGCCCTGGTCTCCTGGACGCTGGGCAGCTCGATCCGCCAGCGGCGCGAGTACGCCGAGCGGCTGCGTGAACAGGCCGCCGCCCAGGCGGTGCAGGCGGAGCGCCTGCGGATCGCCCGGGAGCTGCACGACACGGTCGCCCACAGCATCGGAGTGGTCGCCATCCAGGCCGGCGCGGCCAAGCGGGTCATCGAGACCCAGCCCGAGGGAGCCCGCAGAGCGCTCGACGCGATCGAGCTGACCAGCCGGGAGACCCTCGTGGGGCTCCGCCAAATGCTCGGCACGCTGCACCGGACCGAACCCGAACCGGTGACGGGCATGGCAGGCGTGGACCGGCTGACGCAGGGCACCGCCACGGCCGGACTCCACGTAAAGGTGCGCTGGCAGGGCACGAAACGTCCGCTGCCACCCGACACGGACCAATCGGCATTCCGCATCATCCAGGAGTCATTGACCAACGTGGTCCGCCACGCGAACGCCCGCCACTGCCAGGTGAACGTCGACTACCGCACCGCCGAGCTGGCCATCGAGGTCGTCGACGACGGCACCGGCGCGCCGCCCGATGCCGCGACCGACGGCACCGGCTACGGAATCACTGGAATGCGCGACCGAGCAGATCTGCTGGGCGGCGAGTTCAGCGCCGGGCCGCGCCCCGAGGGCGGCTTTCGGGTGACAGCCAGGCTGCCGGGATGACCGTACGCATCGTCCTCGCCGACGACCAGCCTCTCGTACGAGCCGGCCTTCGCATGGTCATCGCCGACGCCCCCGATCTGGAGATCGTGGGCGAGGCCGGAACCGGCACGGAGGCAGTCCGGCTGGTCAGGGAACTCCGGCCCGACGTCGTCGTGATGGACATCCGGATGCCCGGCATGGACGGCATCGAAGCCACCCGGATGATCACCGCCGATACCCCGGCACCGCGCGTGCTCATGCTCACCACCTTCGACGACGACAACAACGTCTACGCCGCGCTCCGGGCGGGGGCCAGCGGATTCCTGGTCAAGGACATGGCGCTGGACGACATCCTCACCGCCACCCGCGTCGTGGCCGCTGGAGACGCCCTCATCGCGCCGAGCGTCACCCGTCGCCTGATCGAGGAGTTCGCGAGCCGTCCCGCCCCGGCTGCCGTCCCGCCGCAGCGGCTCGACGGCATCACCGAGCGGGAACGCGAGGTGCTGACGCTCGTCGGGCGCGGCCTGTCCAACAGCGAGATCGCCGCCGAACTGTTCATCGGCCACGCCACCGCCAAGACCCATGTGGCGCGACTGCTGACCAAACTCGACGCTCGCGACCGTGTCCAGCTCGTGATCATCGCTTACAGAGCGGGCCTGGTGCCGTCCTCACCATGACCCGGCAGCAAGCAGGTCACCCCAGGTCTGCGATCTGGCCCATCGCCGCTTACGACAACGAGGACGCCTGCGGGCCTGGCTGTTCTCGATCGCCCCGGCCACCGGGGACCTCAACCAACGCACTGATGACCGCCGAAGCGTTCCCACTTTGCTGTGGCGTGCAGGAATCGACCGATTGATGAGCAAGATCGGTAAGCGGCGGCGCACAGTCGGATCGGCACCGGATCATGCCCATAAAACGGTGTCAGAAAGTCGATGTGCTCAAGAACTTGAGGAGCACCGATTTCTGTACGATCTGGCAGGTGCAGCCACCCCAGGACGACGACACCGCCGATCTCCTCGCACCCGTTCCGGCCGTACGGACCGGCAGCCTCGTGGGATACGCACGCGTGTCCACCAAGGGGCAGTTGCTCGACCGGCAGATCCACGCACTCACCGAAGCAGGGTGCATCCGGATCTTCTCCGACAAGAAGTCCGGCAAGAACGCCGAACGCGAGGAACTGTGGAAGGCCCTCGACTACCTGCGCGAGGGCGACACCCTCGTCGTCCCGTCGCTGGACCGGCTCGGCCGCTCTCTCCAGGACCTCATCGCCATCGTGTCCGGCCTGCGGAAGCGCGGCGTCGGCTTCACCTCGCTGCACGAGGCGCTCGACACGACGACGCCCGGCGGGCGCCTGGTCTTCCATGTCTTCGCGGCCCTGGCGGAGTTCATCCGCGAACTCATCGTCCAAGGCACCAACGAGGGCCTGGACGCCGCCCGCGCCCGAGGTGCCCGCCTCGGCCGCCCGCCGGCCATGACCGACGAACAGGTACGTCACGCCCGCGACCTGCTTGCCCGCCCGGAGAACACCGTCACCTCGATCGCCAAGCTCCTCGGGGTCTCCCGCAACACCATCTACAACTACGTGCCCGAACTGAAGGGCGGCCGTCTCGCGCTCGCCGAGTCGACCAACACGGCAGAACTGCCCCGACCCTCCAGGTCAAAGGACTGATCACCGCCGTTTGCGGCTGGTGACACGGTTCTTACCGGCACCCCGAGCTGGGCCCGGATGGCAGGTCGCGGGTCCAAGTGACCCGCACATCACCGATCTTGGGAAGGCGGAGCATGCCGTCTTCGAGGATCGACCAGCGGTCGGAACGGGTGAACCGTGCGGTCTGCCGGGTGTCCTTGCGGCTCTTGAACCTTGGCGTGGCCACCTTCGGTCCCTTGCGCTTGCCCGTCTTGGAGTCCTCGTGCGCCTTCCACGCCGCGTCCAGATCGCGGAGGGTCTGCTGCATCACGCCGACCGGACAATTCGAGAGGAACGCCCGATCCTCGGTCTTCTTCGCCACCGTGACCAGCGTCTTGCCCAGCTCGGCGTTCTTCGGGATCGACTGATACGGGCCCTCAGCGATCCGGTCCTTTGGAGGGCCGAGCCGTTTGTTCGACGCCTTGCGTTGCTTCTGCATCGCCAGCGCGTCGTTCCAGACCACGCGCCGACACCCGAACACCCGGGCAGCGCGGATGCGCTGCCCGGGTGTCAGGATGACGCGATACTGGAAACGAAGCTGCATGCCAGCATCGTACGAACGTTGCTTTTGGTCGAGTGCCGAGAGATCAGAACAGGCGTAAACTGCCCTTTCTTCTTCATATGCTTGGTTTTCGTTACGAAGTACAGGCACAACGCGTTCGCCGAACCAGTAAAAGCCGGGGTCAGGACAGCCTTGAGAAGCGATTCCCTACCAGGCTGAATCCTGGTACTCCCTCGCTAGATCTCGGTGGCGGAAACAGGCTGAACGCACCCAGCCGCCGGGCCCCCGGTGTCCCGCGTTCCGCTTGGCGGGTACGGTGCCGATCAACGGCCGGGAGACAGGCCGCTGCGACTGTTGCACGGGGGTAACTGCGCGTGGAGCTTGGAGACTTCATACCGGATGGCATCGAGGACTGGGTCGATGACCGGGTCGAGGATGTCGGTGGGGCGATCGACGAGGCGGGGGACTGGACGGCGGATCGGCTGGATGACGTCGGCTGGCAGAGCGGTGCGGACTGGGTCCGGGACAAGTCGGATTCGGCGGCGAACGCGCTGGGAGCGGCTGTCGATGAGATGCAGCTGGGTGAGAGCGAGGATGCGAAGAAGCTGATCCACGGCAGCCCGTCCAAGCTGCGGTCGACCGCGAGTCATCTGAGCGACTTCAAGACCGCGTTCAACAATGTGGGCAAGGGGTTGCGGGGGCTGGGTTCGGGGTCGTTGAAGGGGAAGGCGGCGGACGCGTTCCGGGAGAGTGTGTCGGTCGAGCCGAAGAAGTGGTTCGCAGCGGCGGATGCGTGTGAGAAGGCGTCGGGGGCGCTGGAGCGGTTCGCGGGGACGGTGGAGTGGGCGCAGGGTCAGGCGGAGGAGGCGATCCGGCGCTACAAGAAGGGCAAGAAGGCCTCGGACGACGCCCGCTCGGCGCACAACGACACCGTGTCCGCGTACAACAAGGCGGTGGACGCGTACAACGGCCTGCCTGCGGACAAGCGGGACCCGTCCTCGCTGCCGGACAAGCCGGGGGCGTTCCAGGATCCGGGGGCGGCGGAGGTGAAGGCCGCGCAGGAGTTGTTGGCGGAGGCGCGGCGGCAGCGGGATGAGGCGCATGGGGTGGCGAAGGCGGCGGTGGAGGGGGCGCGGGACGCCGCGCCGAAGAAGCCGTCGTACGCCCGGCAGGTGGGCGACGGGCTGGAAGGGCTGAACCTGGACGCGAGCCATTTCCTGGGTGGCGTGGTCAAGGGGACGGCGGGCCTGCTGAACTTCGTCCGGCAGGTGAACCCGCTGGACCTGTACAACATCACCCACCCCGCCGAATACGTCACCAACCTCAACAACACGGCTGCTGGTCTGCTGCGGATGGCCAATGATCCGGTTGCGGCGATCAAGGGCATGTGGGGCGCGTTCCAGCAGGATCCGTCCGAGGGGCTGGGCCGGTTGGTGCCGGAGCTGATCGGTACCAAGGGCCTGGGCGGTGCGAAGGCTGCCGTCACCGCTGCGGAGCGGCTGCCCGCCACCGTCGCCCGGGCTGAGAGGTCGGGGTTGCAGACGCTGGCCAAGGACGGCCCGGCGCCGCATGCGACGCCGGACGTTGCGAAGACCGCGGATGGTACGGATCCGGTGGACCTGGCGTCGGGGCGGATGTATCTGCCGCAGCGGGATGTGGTGCTGCCGGGGGCGTTGCCGCTGGTGTTCGTGCGCCGGGCGGAGTCGGGGTACCGGGCGGGCCGGTGGTTCGGCCCGTCATGGTCGAGCACCGCCGATCAGCGGCTGGAAATCGGCGCACGGGGCGTGGCGTTCGTCGCCGAGGACGGACTGCTGCTCTCGTACCCCCACCCGGCCCCCGGCCTGCCGACCCTGCCCGAACTCGGCCCGAGGTGGCCCCTGGAGCGCACGGCAGAAGGCGATTACACGCTCACCGATCCGGACACGGGTCACACCCGCTACTTCACCGGCCCGCAAGGCGGCGGCGACGGCGAGGCCCTGCTGGCGGAGCTCAGCGACCGTAACGGCCACCGCCTGACCTTCGAATACGACGCGCAGGGCGCCCCGACCAGCATCGTCCACAGCGGCGGCTACCACCTCAAAATCACCACCGAAGAGGGCCGCATCACCGCCCTTCACCTGACGGGCGCCGACCAGCAGCTCATCCGCTACGCGTACACGGACGGGAACCTCACCGAGGTGGTCAAGTCCTCCGGTCTGCCGCTGCGGTTCGAGTACGACACCGAACGCCGGGTGATCGCGTGGATCGACACCAACGAGCGCCGTTACGACTATGTCTACGACAACCGGGACCGCTGCATTGCAGAGGGCGGCACCGAGGGCCACATAGCGCTGCACATCGACTACGGCCCGGTCGATGAGCGCACGGGCCACCGGGTCACCACGGTCACCACCGCCGAGGGCCACACGACCCGTTATCTGGTGAACGACCGGTGCCAGGTCATCGCCGTGACGAACCCGCTCGGCCACACCACCCGCACCCGTCGCGACCGCTACGGCCGGATCCTGTCCCGCACCGACGCGCTGGGCCGGACCACCGCCTACACCTACGACACGGCCGGCCGGCTGACCTCCGTGACCACCCCCGACGGACACCGGCGCACCGCCACCTACAACACCCTGAACCTCCCCGTGGAGGTCACCCACGCGGATGGGGCCACCTGGCGCTACGCGTACGACGAGCGGGGCAACCGCACGACGGCAACTGACCCGTTGGGCCACACCACCCGCTACACCTACGACGACCACGGCCACCTGGCCACGGCCACCAACGCGCTCGGCGACGCCGCGCGTGTGCGCTGCGACGCGGCCGGGCTCCCCGTCGAGATCACCGACCCCTTGGGCGCGGCCACCACCTACCACCGTGACGCCTTCGGCCGCCCCACCATCATTACCGACCCCCTCGGCGCCACCACCCACCTGGAGTGGAGCGTCGAGGGCAGGTCGCTGCGGCACATCGCCCCGGACGGCACCGAGCAGACCTGGACCTACGACGGCGAAGGCAACCCCACCACCTACGTGGACGCGAGCGGCGGCCTGACCCGTTACGAGTACACCCACTTCGACCTGCTGGCTGCCCAGACCGGCCCGGACGGGGCCAGGCACGAGTTCACGTACGACACGAGGCTGCGCCTCACCGAGGTCACCAACGCCCAGGGCCAGACCTGGACCTACACCTACGACCCGGTCGGCCGGCTGCTCGCCGAGACGGACTTCGACAGCCGCAGCCTCACCTACGCCTACAACGCGACGGGCCAACTGGTCTCCCGCACCAACCCCCTGGGCCAGACCACCTCCCTTGAGCGCGACGAGTGCGGCCGAATCGTCAGCAAGAACGCCGACGGCCGGGTCACCACCTTCACCTACGATCCGGCCGGGCGGCTGGTGGAGGCCGTCGGCCCGGAGGTGGCGCTGACGTACCGGCGGGACCGGATGGGCCGCATCACCTCGGAGATCGTCGGCGACCGCGTCCTCACCCGCGCTTACGACGCACTGGGGCGCACCGTGCGCCGCACCACCCCATCCGGCGCGAAATCCAGGTTCACCTACGACGCGGCGGGCCGCCGCACCACACTGACCACCTGCGGCCACACCCTCGACTTCACGTATGACGCGGTAGGCCGGGAAACAGCCCGCCAACTTGGGCCTACCGCCAATCTCGCGCAGATCTGGGACCCGGCCGGGCGGCTGTCCGAGCAGACCCTGACCGGCCCGGAAGGCGGAAGCCTTCAGCACCGCGCCTACACCTACCGCCCCGACGGCCACCTGACGGCGGTTGACGATCAACTGCGCGGCCCCCGCACCTTCGACCTGGACGACGCGGGCCGGGTCACCACCGTCCGGGCCGAGGGCTGGACAGAGACCTACGCCTACGACGAGGCGGGCAACCAGACCCACGCCACCTGGCCACACGAACAGCCCACCCCGGAGGCCACCGGCCCGCGCACCTACACCGGCACCCGCATCACCCGCGCCGGACGCGTCCGCTACGAACACGACACCGCCGGCCGCCTCACCCTCCGCCAGAAAACCCGCCTGTCGAAGAAACCCGACACCTGGCACTACACCTGGGACACCGAAAACCACCTCACCACCCTCACCACCCCCGACGGCGCCCTCTGGCGCTACCTCTACGACCCCCTCGGCCGCCGCACCACCAAACAACGCCTAGCCGACGACGGCCAAACCGTCCTCGAACAGACGGACTTCACCTGGGACGGCCACACCCTCGTCGAACAGACCACCACCACACCCGACCTCCGCGACCCGACCACTCTCACCTGGGAACACGACGGCTTCCGCCCCCTGACCCAGACCGAGCGCACCACCGACGCCGCGACCCAGCGCGAGATCGACCGCCGCTTCTTTGCCATCGTCACCGACCACATCGGCACCCCCACCGAACTCATCGACGAAACCGGCGACATCGCCTGGCAAGGCCGCACCACCCTCTGGGGCACCACGACGGAAGAACGTACGGGGCAGACCCACACCCCCCTGCGCTTCCCGGGCCAGTACTTCGACCCCGAAAGCGGCCTCCACTACAACCACCACCGCTACTACGACCCCACCACCGCCCGCTACCTCACCCCCGACCCTCTCGGCCTCACCCCCGCCCCCAACCCGGTCACCTACGTCCCCAATCCGCACCGCTGGGTCGACCCCCTGGGGCTGGCCCCCTATGAGGACGGCATTGATTGGGACCAACCGCGGAGCACGCTGGGACCACGCCCTGACGGCGAGCTTGTATTCGCCGGTCATGGCGGGATCGAGACCGACCTTCCGACGTTCGAGGTGCCCGAGGGCACGAGGGTCGCCGTGTACGCGGACGACGGCGAGCCCCTGATGGGCTGGCAGGCGGATGCTGTCATCGACGGGGATCCGCGCATGGTGCCGGTGTGGACCTACGAGCCGGGAACCATGATGCCGGACTACATTTTGGGTCCGCTGGAGGACGGGATCCCCTACGGCACCGCCATCGTCACGGAGAAGAATCCGGTTCGTCTGTCGTTCATGCTGGATCCGCATATGGGCCGCGTGCACTGGGCGGCGTGCCTGAAATTCTTCCGCCCGGAATGAACGGCCGGAACGCGCACAAGGAGCACACGACATGACCGACCCCGTCGAGCTGGTCTGGCCGACCGCCCTGGACGAGGGGCTGCTGGCGAGGACGCACCGGATGATCCACGCCGTCACCGAGACCGGCGGGGCCATCGGCTACCTCACGCCGCCCGACCGGGCGGAGACCGACGCCTGGCTCCACGGGGTCCTGGCCGACGTACGGACCGGGGACGCGGCGCTCGCTCTGGCGACATCGGCGGACGGGTCGGACGAGGTGCTGGGCTGCGCGCTCTGGCGGCGGCGCGCCGCCGTGGCCAGCTACCGGCACAGCGCCGAGATCCAGCAGGTCATGACCCACCCCGCCGCCCGGGGCCGGGGCATCGGCCGCCTCCTGGTGTCCGCGCTGATCGACGACGTGCGCGCGGCCGGTCTGGAGTTGCTGATCCTCGGCGTCCGCGGCAACAACCATGGCGCGATCGCCCTGTACGAGGACCTGGGCTTCCGGGAGTGGGGTCGGCTGCCGAGCGGGATAGCCGTCGGCGACGAGCGCTTCGACGACGTCAAGATGTATCTGGAGCTGGGCCGCCCGGACGGCGTCGCGGTCCACGGCTCGGCGGCGGTCGGCGCGGGAGCCTCGGCGCGCCGCGCGTGAGCGGGGCGGCCGAGCCCCGTTATTGCTAGGGGATCCTCGGGCAGGGGATGGTCGGCCGGATCCGGTTCGCGCTGCATGCGACCACGTGGACGGAGGCGAACCCGGTCCCCCGCAGGTACCAGCCGCCGACGACATCCCCGCCCCAGCTGAGCCGGTCGTCGGCGGCCGCGAACCGTTCGGCTTGCCGGGTGGGGTTCTTGTCGTGGTCGGTCATGAAGGCGGGGGTCAGGTCGGTGACCTGGTCCCGGTACCAGGCTGAGGCTTTCTCCGGCTCCTGGAAGGTGGCTTTGATCATTCTGGCCGGGCGCAGCAGCCAGTGCGGTACCTCCAGGGGCGGCACCTCGCTGGCCATGAAGGCGGGGGCTGGCGGCTGTGATCTGTTTCCACTCGTGGGGCGTGATGTCGTGGACGACGAGGTGTGGTGGTCGGCGTGTGGACTCGTCGTCGTAGGTTCGGCGTTCTCCGGTCCAGCGGTAGCAGTGCCAGTGTGACGCAGTCATGAGGGTGGCTCCTGCGTGGTGGGAGCGGCCCCGCGGCGGGGGCGGGGCCGCCATTTGGCTAGTGCGCGTATTCGCGTCCGTCGTCGGAGTCGCCGGGTGTCTGGCCGCCGGGGGTCGGGGCGTCGGTGTCCGGCATGGTGTCGCCGCTTTCCGGGTCGTGGCGGGAGGCGTGCTGTAATCGCATGGGCTGCTCCTGTGTCCTCGCGCGGTTGCGCGGTGCTCGTCCCGGCCACTGGCCTGCAAGCGGGGGCCGGGGCGAGGCTTTGGGCGGGCGTACGCCGTCGAGGGCTGGATTTGTGGTGAGTTTGAGACGGCGACACGCCGTCGCTTCGGCGTGTCGCTGTCTCAAACTCACCACAAAGTCACTGGCAGAGGCCCGCCGGTCTAGGTGGCATCTGCCTTCAGGGCCTCGATGGGCGGGGTCTGGTGGCAGCCGCAGTCACAGCGGACGGTGAAGATGAGCGCGCCCCGGGTCGCGGGCGGTACGGGCGCCGCCCGGACTTCGCCCGGTCCCTTGCAGAATGCGTGGATCTCGGCGGGTGTGGTGTCGGGCTCGGCGGTGTACATGGCGCAGTACGGGGACAGACGCCGGCCGCCGGCCGGGGCGGTCATGTCGCCTGCCTGTCGCGCTGCAAGGTGATCAGCACCTCGTACAGGTCGGCGTCGGGGTGCGGCCGTCGGCGGTTGCAGTCCGGGCACAGGTGGCGCAGGCAGCCGGGCCCGGACGCCGACGCGCGCAGCACGGTGATCGGCTCGCGGGTGGACTTGTCGCAGCGGTAGCAGTACTCCGTCACCGGGCGGCCTCCTCGCGGGGCCCGAGCGCTTCGCGGGTCGCGGTCTGAAGCGCGGTGAGGAGGGCCGCCGGATCGGTCAGGTGGCAGTCGTATCGGGGCGGTACGCGCCAGTGGACGCCAGGCCCCGTCGTGCGAGCTGCGGGAGGTACCTCGATGTAGGCGGTCGCTCCCCACACCTGGACGGAGGGCAGCAGGCTCATGTCCCACTGGGCGGCGGCGCCCGGCTCGATGAGCCAGTACAGCATCCTGTCGATCGGGTTCTCGATGACCGCGCCCGTCGTCGCCCCCAGTAAGCCGAGGGTGCGTTTGCCGATGCCGATCGAGAGGGGAACGCGCACGACGTCCCACGATCGGCCGGCGGGCCGCAGCTCCGCGCTCTGCCCGCTGGGCGGCGTCCACGACAGGACACGGTGGTTGCTCGTCGTCTCCACAGGAGCCCCCGACGTCATCGGTGATCAGGTGATTACCGACCGTAAGAGCGCCGGGGGCGGGGAGGGGGCAGAGATTCTGCCCCTCGAACGCGGGTTCAGGTGGCCAGTACGCCGATCTTCACGGCCAGTGCGGCCGCACGACGGCGACGCTCAGGAGACTTCGCCTCCGTCTCTTCCAGGACGATGCGGCGCGCGTAGCCGTTGTAACGAATCGTCTCTGGGGCAGCCTCGTGCGCCTTGTCCAACGTTGCCAGCGCGGTCTCCGGCTGCCCGTCAAGCTGGTAGCCCCGGGCCTCCTCGATCCTGTGCCGGGCCAGCCGAGGTCGTGAAGGGATTGTCTCTGTGTCGGCCTTCGCGGCCTGCCGTACGGATTCCGGGCCCGCGTGCAACTCGACGGCGACCGTGACCGCGTGCGCCCCCATGATGGCCCGGGAGAACGACGTCATGAGGTGGTAGTAGTCGGCGGGGAGCCGCTTGGCCATCTTGCTTGCGGTGTCCCAGTAGCTCCACGCGGTGCCGGTGTCTCCGCGGCGTGCGGCGGTGTATCCGGTCTCGAACTGCAAGGCGCCCGCGATGGCGCGCACATCGTCCGGCGCGTCCGGCAGGAGAGGCATGAGGTAGCGCAGGGCCTCCAGGGTGACTGCGTCGGCTGCGTCGAAGTGGGCGGGACCGCTCTCGCGGTGGGCCTGGGCGGTGAGCCAGGCGGCTACACCGATGGCGTGCGGGTCCTCGCTCTCCTGGGCAGCGACCATCGCGCGGTCGACCACGCGCCAGTAGAGGGCGGAGTCCGGCTGGTACGCGATGAAGAACTGGCTGAGGCCGTAGACCTCGGCCAGCACCGCTTGAGCCGCTCGCCGGTCGGGGGCGCGGTCGGCCTGGCGTACGGCGAGCTGTGCGTCCCGGATGAGGTTCGGCAGGAGAGTGCCGATCACATCGCGGTGGTTGGGTGCGGAGTGGCGGGCTGACCAAGCGCGTTCGAGGCATGCCCTCAGGTGCGTGGCCGAAGGTGCTTCGCGATCGTCGGCGACGGGGAATGCGTCAATCGCGGCTCGCACCGCAGGCAGCTTGGCGTGACCGGGGCCGATGAAGAGATCGATGGGCATCGTCTGGTCGCCGGTGAGCTCAGCGAGGTTGCGGACGCGTAGGACCTCGGCGATGCGCAAGATCATGGGAAATCCGGGAGTGTGGAGAGCGCCGTTCTCCACCTGCTTCACCCAGCTCGGGGACTTGTCGAGAAGACCGGCGAGGACGGTACGGCTCATGCCCCGGCGTGTGCGGAGGACTTGCATCCGCTGGCCGAAGACCAGCGGGTGGTCCAGCGGGTTGGGGGTAGCGTCAGATGGCATGGCCTTGCCCCTCTCTGTCCAGCTCGTCGCTGCCAGGGTATGAGGCAAGGCCCCTCTGGTGTGAGGCCGTTCACTCCCAGGCATGGCGAACGCTGTGCCCCCGGGCCGTGGCCGGTGTCCGCTGTAGCATCCGGAGCCCGCTGAGCACATGACGAGGTGAACGCGATGACGACGATCGCCGTGACCGGGCACATGGACCTCACCGAGGACTCCGTGCCGCTGGTGCGCGAGGAACTGGACAGGATCCTCGCCGCGTATGAGCCCTCCGACCTGGTCGGTGTGTCGTGCATCGCGCGCGGCAGCGACAGCGTGTTCGCGGATGCGGTGCTGGCCGTGGGCGGGCGGCTGGTCGTGGTGGTTCCGTCGCGGGATTACCGGGAAGCGAAGGTGAAGCCGGACCACGCAGCGACCTTCGACCGGCTCAGGGACGCGGCGGACGAGGTGCTGGTGATGCCGCATGCCACGGCGAACCGCGCGGCGTACGAGGCGGCGAATGCCGTACTGCTGGAGCGTGCCGACCGCCTTGTGGCCGTGTGGAACGGGCAGCCGCCGACCGGCAAGGGCGGGGGCACGGCGGACGTGGTGTACGAGGCGCGCGACGCGGGGCTGCCCGTGGATGTCGTCTGGCCGGACGGAGCGTCCCGCCGGGTGTGACGAAAGCCGGACCGTGCGCGAGCGCGGCGGGCGAGCCTCCGCCGGACGCCTTCCGCGCTCGCCGGCCTCAGCCCGCGGCGCGTTCCGCGAGTGGGCGGCGACGCAAGGCGGTGTCGGTCAGTGAGCGCGGGGGGAAGGAAGTGCTGGGGTTGTACCGGTTCACCCCGGGCGGCACGATTTCGTCGATCCGGTCGAGGGTCGCATCGTCCAGGGTGAGCGCGGCGCCCTTGAGGAGATCCGCCAGCTGCCCCATGGTCCGCGGTCCGATGATCGCCGAGGTGACGGCTGGGTGGGCCACGGTGAAGGCCACGGCGAGCTGCGGGAGGGTGCAGCCGATGCTTGTCGCGAGTTCGATGAGCTGTTCGACGGCGTCGAGCTTGGCGGCGTTCTCGGCGATCGCGGGATCGAAGAATGCCGGGCGGAGCGCGGCACGGCCGGCTGCCAGGTCGATGGGCCGGCCCTTGCGGTGCTTGCCGGTGAGGAATCCGAAGGCGAGGGGGCTCCAGACCAGCACCCCCATCCCGTAGCGCTCGCAGACGGGCAGGAGCGAGGCCTCGATCCCGCGGGCCAGAATCGAGTAGGGCGGCTGGGCGGTGCGGAAGCGTCCGAGGCTGCGCCGCTCGGAGACGTGGTGTGCCTCGACGATCTCCTCGGCCGGGAAGTTCGAGCAACCGAAGGCGCGGATCTTTCCCTGGCGCACGAGGTCGCTGAGTACCGAGAGCGTCTCCTCGATGTCCGTGGTGTGGTCGGGGAGGTGGACCTGGTAGAGGTCGATCCAGTCGGTGTTCAGGCGCCTGAGGCTGTCCTCGACCGCCGTGAGGATCCAACGCCGCGAGTTGCCACTGCGGTTGCGGCCCTCGCCCATCTGGAAGTGGACCTTGGTGGCGAGTACGACGTCGTCACGGCGCCCCCGCAGCGCCTTTCCCACGATCTCCTCGGACTCGCCCTGTCCGTACATGTCGGCGGTGTCGACGAAGTTGATGCCCTGGTCGAGGGCGGCGTGGATGATGCGGACACAATCGTCGTGGTCGGAGTTGAAGCCGTCCTGGAACATCATGGTCCCGAGGCAGTGGACGCTGACCTCGATACCGGTTCTGCCGAGGGTGCGATAGCGCATGGTGATGCTCCCTAACTAGGTCAACCGATCACGCGGAGCGACAGAAGCGTCGATCGCACGAGGCACCCTAGGAACTAGACCCGGCTCTAGATCAAGCCCCCGTTACCCTGACCGGCATGGCTGAGATCACGGCGAATCTGAGTATCGGAGAGGTCGCCGAACACACCGGTTTGAGCGTTCACGCGCTGCGCTTCTACGAGCGCGAGGGCCTCTTCGTCAACGCCGTGCGACGCGGAGCCGGCGGGCGCCGCGTCTACAGCGAGGATGACGTGGACTGGCTGACCGTCTGCATCATTCTCCGCGCCTCGGGCATGCCCCTGCCCACGCTTCGCCGATATACCGATCTGGTCAGAGACGGCGCCGGTAACGAGGAAGAACGGCTGACGCTCATGCGCGAGCATCAGGAGAACGTCACCGCCCAGATCGGCAGGCTCAGTGAGTCCTTGGACCTGATCAGGTTCAAGGTCGGGGTGTATGAGGACCTTGTCGACCAAGGCAGCGCCGCCACCCGTCAATGTCACGCCCCATCCGCTTCGGCCTGAGTCCGTCAACGTGTGAGAGGCAAGAGATGGTGACACCGCTGCCCGATGGGCTGGCCACGCCGGCGCTCGTGGTCGATCCGGATGTGCTGGACAGAAATATCTCGCGGATGGCTGAGGCTTCGCGGGCTCAAGGGTTCGCCCTGCGTCCCCACGCCAAGAGCCACAAGTGCGCGCAGATCGCCGACCGTCAGCTGCGGTCCGGCGCACGCGGGCTGTCGGTGGCCACGATCGGCGAAGCCGAGGCATTCGCCGGGGTCGGCGTGGACGACCTGTTCATCGCTTATCCCGTGTGGCTCGATGCCGACAAGGCACAGCGGCTGCGCCGGTTGGCGGACGACGTGGCCCTGAGAGTCGGCGTCGAGTCGGTCGAAGGCGCGCGGCGGCTGGGGGAGGCCGTGCGCGGCAGCGCCCGGACGGTCGAGGTGCTCGTCGAGGTCGACAGCGGGAGCCATCGCACCGGAGTGCAGCCTCATGCCGCTGGTGAGGTCGGGAAGGCGGCCGCCGACGCGGGACTGAATGTTGTCGGCGTGTTCACGTTCCCGGGACACGGCTACGGGCACGACGCGCGGGCACGCGAGCGCGCCGCACGAGATGAGGAGCGCACGCTGGGCGAGGCCGCACAGGCGCTGCGGGACCTTGGGCTCGGCGCCCGTGTGGTCAGTGGCGGGTCGACTCCGACGGTGGGGCAGTGGCAGCCGGGTGCGGTGAACGAGTTGCGGCCGGGTGTCTACGTCTTCAATGACGCCACCCAGCTGGCCATCGGCACCTGCGGGGTGGAGGATCTCGCACTGGTCGCCGCGGCGACGGTGATCAGTGTTCCCGCCCCGGATCGCTTTGTGCTCGATGTCGGCAGCAAGGTCCTCGGCTCCGACCGGTCGTCCTGGGTGACGGGCCATGGCTACCTGCCCCAGTTCCCACAGGGATCCATCACCGGGTTGTGGGAGCACCACGCCGTGGTCCGGCTTCCGGAAGGGGTGCGGGGACCACGCCTCGGGGCGTTGGTGGCTGTCGTCCCCAACCACATCTGCACGCCGGTGAATCTCGCCGATGAGCTGCTGGTCGTCCGGGACCGCGAAGTGATCGACCGCTGGCAGGTAACAGCACGAGGTGCCAATGCCTGAGCGGACGTTCTTGAGGGCGTCGATCGGTGTGCGGCGCCCCCTGGCCCGGCGCGATCAGCAGGGCCAGGGGGCGGCGTGGGTGCGCGTCAGTCGCCCTGGCCGATGCCACCCATCGGGCCGACCTTCACCGAGGAGCCGGAACCGTCCGTGACGGGCAACGTGGCGGCGCCCGGCCAGTCGAGGGTGACCGACTTCGTCTCGTTCGGCGGGGTCACCACGAGCCCCGTGACGCGGACGCCGGAGCCGCCCGAGTCGTTGTCCGGGTAGGTGATGCCGAAGTACGTCGACTTTCCGTCCTTGAGGACGATCGGGTCGGCCTGCTCACCACTGCGCTCCGCGGACACCGTCCCCTCGCTGGTCTTCAGGTCGACGCCCGCGAACCCGGAGAGCGTGCAGTCCCGGCCGCCACCGTTCTTCAGCGTCACCGCGACGGTGCGCTCGCCGTCGCCGTCGATGGTGCGGTCCGCCGCCGTGATCTCCAGCTCGTCGGTGCGGCACTTGTCGGCCTTGCTGTTGTCGTCGGAGCCGCCCGAGCCCGAACCGCCGCCCGACGAAGACGCTGCGGACGAGGACGACGGCTTGCTCTGTCCCGTGCCGTCATCGTCGTTCTGGCAGGCCGTGAGCGAGAGACCCGCGACAACGGCCAAGGTGGCGAAGGTGAGTTTGGAGACGCGCATCGTTGTTCCTCAGTATCGGTGGGGGGTGTCGCTGCTCGGTACGAGTCGGTACGAGCGAGCGTTTCTGGGCACCAAGATTGGCCCCGCCGACAAGCTGTTCCGTCCAACCACCCGCTAATACATCCCTGTTACACACGCAGCCGGGCACACCCCGCCCGCACCCGCTGCTCCCGCACCCCTCCTCTGCCGCCATCCGGAGCGGGAAACAGGGCCCGAACACGGTGCGCCGCATGCGCCGCACCGCGCCAGGGCACGCCGCTGGAAGGCGGTCTCGGCCACGGTCCGTTGGGACAGACCCGTAACGTGGCGGATCTTGACCACAACCGGTGGCATGTGCCGATCAACCCGCCTGGCCCGCGCGCGCCCGGGGCCGGCCGCCCGGCGGATTGACAACGGCGACTTACCCGATGGCCTCCAGCACCGTCGCGTTGGCGAGCCCGCCCGCCTCGCACATGGTCTGGAGGGCGTACCGCGCGCCGCGCTCGCGCATGGCGCCGACCAGGGTGGTCATCAGCCGGGCGCCGCTGGCGCCGAGGGGGTGGCCGAGGGCGATGGCGCCGCCGTTGACGTTGACCTTGCCGGGGTCGGCGCCCGTCTCCTGCTGCCAGGCCAGCACCACGCTGGCGAACGCCTCGTTGACCTCGAACAGGTCGATGTCCGACAGCGCCAGCCCGGCCCGGCGCAGCACCTTCTCCGTGGCGGGGATGACGCCGGTGAGCATGAGCAGCGGATCGGAGCCGGTGACGGCGAAGCTGTGCAGCCGGGCCTTGGGGCGCAGGCCGAGCCGGGCCGCCGTCTCGCTGCTGGTGATCAGCAGCGCGGCGGCGCCGTCGTTGACCGGGCTGCTGTTGCCCGCGGTCACCGACCACTGGATCTGCGGGAACCGCTCGGCGAACCCGGGGTCGGCGAAGGCGGGCCGCAGCCCGGCCAGCACCTCGGGCGTGGTGCCGGGGCGGATGGACTCGTCGGTGTCCACCGTGCGGTCGTCCGCCCGTACCGGGGCGAGCTCGGTGGCGAACCGGCCCTCGGCGGTCGCGCGGGCCGCCTTCTGGTGGGACGCGGTGGCGAAATCGTCCATCTGCTCCCGCGTGAGGGACCACTTGGCGGCGATCAGCTCGGCGCTGATCCCCTGCGGCACCAGCCCCTCGGGGTAGCGGGCCGCGATGCCCGGCCCGAACGGATCGGCGCCCGCGGGCACGTTGGACCACATGGGGACCCGGCTCATGGACTCCACGCCACAGGCCACCACCAGGTCGTACGCCCCGGAGATCACTCCCTGCGCGGCGAAGTGCACGGCCTGCTGCGAGGAGCCGCACTGCCGGTCCACGGTCGTCGCCGGGACGGAGTCGGGGAATCCGGCGGAGAGCCATGCGTACCGGGTGGTGTTCATGGCCTGCTCGCCCACCTGGTCGACGCACCCGCCGATGACGTCGTCGACCAGGGCCGGATCCACCCCGCTCCGCTCGATGAGCGTGCCCAGCGTCTGGGCCAGCAGCTCCACGGGATGCACTCCGGCGAGCGCGCCGCCCGGTTTTCCCTTGCCGATGGGGGTGCGGACGGCTTCGACGATGACGGCGTCGCGCATGGCGATCGCCTCCTCTTCCAGCGAGTTCCAGCGAGGCGGGGTGAGTTTGTTTTTCCAACGCTCCTGGCTACTGAAGAGTAGCAAGGGGGGGCGGGCATCACAAGGCCACCGCCCCCTCGGGTGGGCGGTGTGGGGTGTGCGGTGTGTCGGCGAGGGGCGACAACCGGCCTGCCCGGCCGATTGGTTACGGTCGGGCAACGCGAGGGTGAGGCCCGGGGAAACCGGGGGAAGATGGTGGTGTGAGCGTGGCGCATCGGGCCATGGAGCGATTGCGGGACTGGCCGGACCTCGACGTGGGCCCGGCCTGCTGTGGCGCGGGCCGCGCGCTGCGTACGGCGGAGTGCGAGATCGTGCACTTCCACTCCGACCGGGACGCTGACCTGCACCTTACCGAACCGGCCATCCGGCACCTGGCCGTCCACCTGGGGCGGTCCACGGCGATCCGGCTGGTGCCGGACTCGCAGTGGGTGACCGTGCACCTGGACAACGAGCGGGACGCGGATGTGCTGCTGTGCCTGGTCAGTGTCGCGCTGAAGGCGCATGCGCGGTGTTCCGGGGCCCCGGCGCACCGCTGCAACCTCAACCGGGTGACGTTCCCGGACCGGAGAGACCACCAGATGTGCTGAGAGGCGGCCGTCGTCCGGCCGTCATCCGGTGGTCGTCCGGCCGCCGGTCCTGCTCCTCAGCGGATCTCGACCCTGCCGCCCTCGTCCGCCTTGTCCGCGCCGCCCTCGGGTGAACCCAGGCTCCGCCGTACCGAGTCCAGGATCGTCAGGCCCTGCCCGACCAGGCCCGCCGCGATCTCGCCCAGGCCGTCGGCGCCGTTGAGGACGTTGACGTTGGCCCCGGAGAGCCCGTTGGCTGCCTCCTTGACGATCTGCGGCAGCTGGTCGATGAGCATGCGGTCCAGCGCCACCCGGCCGTGCGAGGCCGCGGCCTCGGCCTGGATGCGCATCCGCTCCGCCTCGGCCAGCGCCAGCACCCTGATCCGCTCGGCCTCGGCCTCGGCGGGCTTCACGATCTCGGCGACCAGCTGCTGCTGGCGCAGGTCGGCCGCGCGCTGGGCCAGTTCGGTCCGCGCGGCGAGCACCTCCTGCTGCGCATGGGCGTCGGCCAGTGGTCCGGCCTGGGCGGCCTGGGCCTGGGCGCGCTCGACCTCCGCCGAGTACTCGGCCTGCACGATGGCGGTCTGCCGGGCGTATTCGGCCTGCTTACGCGCGGCCGCCTGCTCCGCCTCGGCCGAGGCCTGCGCGGCCTGGGCCTGGGCGATCTGGGCCTGGCGCTGGATGGCCGCCTTGTGCGGGGCGGACATCGCCGCGATGTAGCCGGTGTCGCCGTCGTCGATGGACTGGATCTGGAGGGAGTCCACGATCAGACCGATCTTCGCCATCTCGGTCTTGGAGGTGTCCAGGACCTCGGTGGCGAGCTTCTGCCGCTCGGTGATGATCTCCTCGACGGTCATCGAGCCGATGATCGCGCGCAGGTGTCCGGCGAAGATCCGGCCGGTCAGCACCGACATCTGGTCCTGGTCGGAGAGGAACCGCTGGCCCGCGTTGACGATGCTCTCGGTGTCGTTGCCGACCTTGAAGGCGATCACGGCACGGACCGTCAGGACGATGCCCTGCTTGGTGACACAGGTCTCGGCGACCTCCGACTCGCACATCGCCAGGGTCAGGAACCGGGTCTTGCGGAAGACGGGGATCACGAACTTGCCGTGGCCGGTCACCACCCGGAACGGCGCCCCACCCTGTCCACGCCTGCCGCCGGAGATGAGCATCGCCTGGTCCGGGGCGGGAACGCGGTAACCGAACATGTTTCGTCTCCTCAACCGGCGCTGCCGGCCTCGCCGGGCAGCGCGTTCAACGGATCAGCCCACTCGATGACGTCGACGTGGCGCGCGCCACGGCAATCGATCACGAGCACGGATGTTCCTTTGGGCAGGGGGACGTCGGACCAGGCGAGGAAGGTTTCGGAGCCGCCTCTGATCCGTACCAGGACCTCACCGGGGCCGGTGGATCCGCGGGTGCCGATGACCAGCACGCCGGTGCAGCCGCGTACGGCGTCGTCCGTCGCCATGGATGGCCACGCCCCCCTTGTCTCGCTGATGCCGAGGCTCGGACACTAATGCCACGGCGTCAACGTTTCGGACCGGGGTCGGTGGAGTCCGGGTCGTGTGGCCGGGTGCACAGGTCCACGAGCCGGGCGCGGTGTGCGGGGTGGGCCGAGAGCCAGCGGCCGAGCTGGTGGTCGGCGCCGTCCAGGACGAGCTTGGCGAACCGGGACTTCGTACGGAGGGCCTGCTCGATCCCGGCCGTGACCTCGGCCGGGATGATGTCGTCGCGTTCCGGGACGACGAGGACGGCGCGGCCGGTGAAGGCGCCGAGCACGTCGAAGACCGTGCTGGGGCGCCAGCTCTCGGGCCGGCGGATCAGCTCGGTGAACCCGTCGCCGAACGGCAGTGGCCATGCCTCGGGCGCGTACGCCGCCGGGGCGCACAGGCAGATCGCCGCGACCCGGCCGCCGAGGTGGGCGGCCAGATCGGCGACGGTCTGGCCGCTCATGCTGAAGCCGACCAGCGTGAGCGGGTCGCCGTCGGGGGCGAACGCCTCTATGACGTCGAGCGCCTGACGGTACCTCCGCTCCAGGCTCAGCTCCGCCGGCCGCCCCGAGCTGTCCCCGTGTCCGGAGAAGTCGAACGCGAGGGAGGGGTGGCCCGCGGCGGCGAAGTCGCGGGCGAGCGGGATGGACCGCTCCTTGCTGCCGACCCCGGCCCCGTGCATGATCACCACGCGGGTGCGGCCGGTGCCGGATGGCGCGGGTCCGGCGGTTTCGGCGGCGGGCTCGAAGGTGGCACAGCTCAGGGATTCGCCGTCGGCGTGGTGGATGAATTCCACGGGCACTCCCGCTGTGGTCGGATGTGGCGGCATCGCTGATTCGGCGAGAGCGTACTGGAACGCGAGCGGGCCCCGTCGACCGCGTTCGGTCGGCGGGGCCCGCTGGGGGAAGTCGGGGCTCAGGCCTTCGCGGCGCCCGCTTCCTTGACGAGGCGGGCGAGCACGTCGTTGAGCTGGCCGGTGACCTCGGCGTCGTTCTCCGGGTGCAGCTCGGCGAAGCGGGTCACGGAGCCGGGGATGGCGAGCTTGATGTCCTCGACGACGGTGCCGCCGGCGATGCCCACGGACTTACGGGCGTCGTCGTGGGCCCACACGCCGCCGTACTGGCCGAAGGCGGTGCCGACGACGGCCACCGGCTTGCCGCCGATGGCGCCGACGCCATACGGGCGGGACAGCCAGTCGATCGCGTTCTTCAGGACGCCCGGCATGGTGCCGTTGTACTCGGGCGAGAACAGCAGCAGGGCGTCGGCCGCGGCGGTCGCGGCACGCAGCTTGGCGGCGGCCTCGGGCACGGACCCCTCGACGTCGATGTCCTCGTTGTAGAACGGAATGTCGGCCAGGCCCTCGTGAATCTGGATCTCGACACCCTCGGGGGCGAGCTTCACGGCGGTCTCGGCGAGCTGACGGTTGTGCGAGCCGGCGCGGAGGCTGCCGACCAGGGCGAGGATACGAACAGACATTTCTTCTCCAAGATCGATAAGCGCCCGCGGTGCGGACCTCATTAGTTGAAGGTTATACCAGATAACCGGACCGCGGTCCACTTTAATCCAAGCGGACCGCGGTCCGCTAAGCTTGCTCATCATGACCTCGTCAGCGGCGTCCCAGCCCCCGCCCCCTCCCGCCTCGTCCTCCCAGGACGCGGCCGGGCGGTCGCTGCTGCCCCTGGCCGGCCAGGCGCCGCCCATGCGGGCCGACGCCGCGCGCAACCGGGCCCGGCTGCTGGAGGCCGCCGCGCGGCTGGTCGCCGAGCAGGGCGCGGACAACCTGACCATGGAGGCGGTCGCCTGCGCCGCGTCGGTCGGCAAGGGGACGGTCTTCCGGCGCTTCGGCGACCGCACCGGTCTGCTCCAGGCCCTGCTCGACCACTCCGAGCAGGCATACCAGCAGGCGTTTCTCACCGGCCCGCCCCCACTCGGGCCCGGCGCCCCGGCCGTCGAGCGGCTGGAGGCGTTCGGCGTGTCCACCCTCCGCCAGATGTCCGCGTATCTCGACCTCTACCTGGCCGGTGATCCGCCCGCCGACCGCCGCCTGGTCATCGCCCCGCGCCAGGTCCGGCTCACCCACATCACCATGCTGCTCCGCGAGGCGCGGGCCGACGGCGACGTGGAGCTGCTGGCGGAGACGCTGATGGGCTGGCTGGAGCCCGCCCTCATCCACCATCTGACCCGGCAGCGCGGCATGGCGCTGGAGCGGCTGGAGGCGGGCTGGCGCGACCTCGTCGCCCGTGCGGTCGGGCCCGCCACCGCCTGAGCCGCCCCGGACCTTCCCGCGGTGCAGATTTGCGGCTCCGCCGCGTGGGGGGCTTTGCCCCTGGACCCCGGGGTCTGGGGCAGCGCCCCAGTTTCGGGAAGGGGCGGGGTGGGGCAGTGTCCGAGCGGCGGTCGATTTGCGGCTCCGCCGCGCGGGGCTCCACCGCGTGGGCCCGCCGCAGGCGTCAAGATCCGCCGGACACGGCCTCGGGCCTGCGGACCCCGCGTCGCCGTCCGCCGCCGCCCGCCGCCCGCCGCCCGCCGCCGCCCGCTGTCGGCGACGCGCGAGTGAACCGTATGGCGCCACGGCCCGTCCTCCAGGGCGAGTTCGGGGTAACGGCTCGCCGCAGGGCCTAGCATGACGCGCTGTCGAATGTGCTGAACGTGCCGAAGGTGCAGGGAGTAGCCGTTGAATGGTTCGCCGGGCCGGGGAGGGTCGAGGTGGCTGGAGGGGGCACCTCCCGGCGGTCGATGGGGGAGCGACGAAGGGACTCATTCCGTGCAGCGCTGGTCGGCACGGCTGGCCCTGGCCACCGCCGCGCTGGCGGTGCTGCTGCCGCTGATCTTCGCCGGGTCCGCCAGCCTGGTGCTGGTCCTGGTCGGGCTGGTGGGCATGGCGGTCACCGCCGCCGCAGTCTGGTGGGTGCTGACCCGCCGCGGCGCGGTCCGGATCGCGGCGGCCGTGCTGGCCGTCGCGGCGCCGGCCACCGTGATCGGGTTCTACGACGCGCGGAATCTGCTCTGGGTGGTCATGGTCGCCCTGGGGCTGTGGGCGGTGGCGGTCTGGTCGGGGCGGGCCGCGATCCGCAGCACCGGCTTCGGCGCCATACCGGTGACGGAGCATCAGACGCCCGCCCCGGAGCGCCCCTTCCTGATCATGAACCCGCGCTCGGGCGGCGGGAAGGTGGCGCGGTTCGGGCTGAAGGAGAAGGCCGAGGGTCTGGGCGCGCGCGTGGTGCTGCTCGACCCGGACCATCCGCAGGACGTGGCCGCCCTGGCCCGCGAGGCGGCGGACGCGGGCGCCGATCTGCTGGGCGTGGCGGGCGGTGACGGCACCCAGGCGCTGGTCGCGGCGGTCGCGGCGGAGCGCGGCATCCCCTTCCTGGTGATCTCCGCGGGCACCCGCAACCACTTCGCCCTGGACCTCGGTCTTGACCGCGAGGACCCGTCGACCTGCCTGGACGCGCTCTCCGACGGCGTGGAGCTCTGGGTCGACCTGGGCTTCGCGAACGAGCACCCCTTCGTCAACAACGCGTCGTTCGGGGCGTACGCGGCGGTCGTCCAGAGCCCGGCGTACCGCGACGACAAGGTGCGCACCACCCTGGAGCTGCTGCCCGACCTGCTGACCCGGCAGCGCGGCCCCGTGCTGATGGCGCAGGCCGACGGAATCCGGATCCCCGCCCCCCAGGCCCTGCTGGTCAGCAACAACCCGTACCGCACGGGCGACCCGGCCGGGCTCGGCCGCCGCGAGCTGCTGAACTCGGGCCGGCTGGGTGTCCTCGGTGTCAAGGTCGACAACGCCGCCCAGGCCGCCGGGCTGCTGCGCGGCCGTAAGGCCGCGGGCCTGACGGTGCGCACCGCCCGCGAGGTGGTGGTGGACGCCGACCGCCCGGAGATAGAGGTCGGGGTGGACGGTGAGGCGATGGTGCTGTCGGTGCCCGTGCGCTGCCGTATCGCGCAGGGGGCGCTGCGGGTGCGGGTGCCCCGGGTCCGGCCCGGGGTTCCGGTGGTGAAGCCGCGCATGGACTGGCGGCGGCTGCGCAAGCTGGGGGCGGTCGTGGGCCGTACGGCGGTCGGCGGGCGCGGGTTCTGAGGGCTCGTACGCCTTCGGCGCCGCTGCCCCCGGCGGGCCGCCTCAAGCGCGAGGCCGGGGCGATCGCGGCGTCAAGGCGACTGGCTAACCTGACCCGGTGACCACCGAGCTGACCCTGCTGTCGCGGGTCTCGTGCCGAGGCCGCGAGATCAACGGGCCCCGGCTGCGCGGACTGCTCGCGCTCCTCGCGGGCGACCTGCGCACCGGCTGCGGCACCGCGCGCCTGGTGGACGGGCTCTGGCCGGAGGAACGGCCGGAGGAGCGGCCCGAGAACCCGACCAAGGCGCTCCAGATCCTGGTCTCCCGCGCCCGCTCCCAGCTCGGCGCCGACGTGATCGCCAGCACCCCCACCGGCTACCGTCTCGCCCTGCCCGAGGACCGGGTCGACAGCTCGGCCGTCCTGCTCAGCGCGGCCGAGAGCGCGCGCCACGCCCGCGCGGGCGACCACGCCGCCGCGCTCGCGCACGCCGAGGAGGGCCTCGCGCTGTGGGAGGGCGCCCCGGGCGGCGAGGCCGACGGCGCGGCGCGGGGCGCGGTGGCCGAGGACCCGGTGGCCGCCCTGCGCGCCGAGCGGGCCGTGACGTACCGGACGCTGGCGCGCGCCCGCGCGCTGGCGCTGTCCCGGCTCGGCCGCCGGGCCGAGGCGGCCGAGCCGCTGGCCGGCCTGGCCCGCGAGCGGCCACGGGACGAGGAGGTGCTGCTGGAGCTGTTGCGCTGCGAGGCGGCCACGCTCGGCCCGTCCGCGGCGCTGGCCAGGTACGACACCTACCGCCGGGCGCTGCGCGACGAACTCGGCACCGACCCCGGCCCCGCGCTCCAGGCCCTGCACGAGGAGCTGCTGCGGGGCGAGGAGCCGGCGGTGCGGCACGGCGTCCCGTACGAGCCCAACCCGCTGCTCGGCCGCGACGAGGACATCGCCGCGGTGGCCGGGCTGCTGGACGCCTCCCGGGTCGCTTCCGTCGTCGGCCCCGGCGGCCTGGGCAAGACGCGGCTGGCGCACGCCGTGAGCCGCCGGGCCGGGCGGCGCGCCGTGTACTTCGTCGGGCTCGCGGGCGTCACGTCCGACGACGACGTGGTCAGGGAGGTCGCGTCGGCGCTCGGCGTCGGCGAGGCCCCGCCCGGCGCGGTCGGCCATCTGGGTCTGCCGACGGATGTCCACAGCGGCATCCTGGCCGCGCTCGGCCCCGGGCCGGTGCTGCTGGTGCTGGACAACTGCGAGCACGTCATACGCGGCGCCGCCGAGCTGGTGCGCCATCTGGTGTCCCAGGCCCAGGACCTGCGGGTGCTCACCACGAGCCGGGCCCCGCTCGGCCTCTCCTCGGAGGCCGTGTATCCGCTGCCGGAGCTGAGCCTGGCGACGACGGTCGAGCTGTTCGGGCAGCGGGCGCGGGCCGTGCGCCCCGGCGCCGACCTGCCCGCGGACGCGGTGGAGGAGCTGTGCCGCCACCTGGACGGGCTGCCGCTCGCGGTGGAGCTGGCGGCCGCGCGGGTCCGGGTCATGTCGGTCGCGGAGATCGCCCGCCGCCTGGAGGACCGGTTCACCCTGCTGCGCGGCGGCGCACGGGACGCCCCGAGCCGCCACCGTACGCTGCACGCCGTCGTCGACTGGAGCTGGAACCTGCTGGATCCGGCCGGGCAGGCGGCGCTGCGCGCGCTGTCCGTGTTCCCCGGCGGATTCACGGCGGACGCCGCGTGCCACCTCCTCGGAGAGGAGGACGACGTCCTCGGGGTGCTCGCGGACCTGGCCGACCAGTCGCTGCTCAAGGTCGCCGACACCGCGTCGGGGGCACGCTTCCGGATGCTGGAGACCGTACGGGAGTTCAGCACCGCCCACCGTGAGGCGGCCGGGGAGACCGACCGTGTGATCGGCCGTTTCCTCGCGTGGGCCCGCGACTTCGGCGTGGCGCACCACGACTCGCCCCACGAACGCGACTTCTTCGCGCCCCTCGAGCGGATCCGGGCCGAGCAGGACAACCTCGTCCACGCGCTGCGGCACGGGCTGGCCCGCGCCGACGGCCCGGCGGTCGCGGCGACGGCCGCCGTGCTCGCGTCCTTGTGGACGGTCGAGGGCAACTACGCGCGCGTCGCCGCGCTGGCCGAGGAGACCAGCAGGCAGCTGTCGCACTTCCGGCCCGAGCGGGGGTCCGACCCCGCGCTCGTCGAGGTCACCCGGACCGCCGCGGCGCTGTTCACCGCGAACACCTTCACCGTCGTCGGGCTGCGCGCCGGCCGCCCGCTGGCCACCCTGCGCCGGCTGCCGCCCGCCCCGCCCGACACCCTCGTACGGGCCATCGCGACCGTGATGGCCGCCGCGCCCGAGGTGCTGGGGCCGGATCCCGCCCCGCTGCGCGCGCTGTGCGACAGCGACGAGCCGCTGCTGGCGGTCGTCGCCAACTCCCTCGCGAGCTATGCCCTGGAGCGGCAGGGCGACGTGGACGGCGCGATCCGGGCGGCCGAGGGGATGCTGGACGCGTTCCGGGGCCGGGGCGCCGACTGGGTCGAGGTTCTGGCCCGCACCCGGATCAGCGAACTGTCCCTTCAGGCCGAACGGGGCGAGGAGGGCCGGCGCCATCTGGCCGCGGCGCTGCGGCTGATGGAGGGGGGCATGCTGTGGGGGGACATCACCGGCATCAAGGCGGCCCTGGTCCTCGCCAATCTCCAACTCGGCGCCGTCGACGAGGCGGAGCGCTGGCTGCCGCTGACGACGCCCGAACGGCAGGCGGAGACGGAGACGGTCGGCGCGCTCGCCTTCGGCCTCGGCATGCGGGCTGAGCTGCTGCTCGCGCGCGGCGAGGCCGAGGCCGGCTGCCACGAGTGGCGGCGGGCCGTCAAGGCGCCGGAGAGCGGCGAGCGCGCGCTCTACCGCACCGATCCGCCCGGTCTGGAGCCCTGGACCCTGGAGATCGAGGCCGCGGCCGTGGTCGCCCACGCGCACCACGGCCGGCTCGGCCTGATCGAGGAGGCCGTCGGCGTACTTCCCCACAAGCTGTGGACGATGCTCAGCCACCCCGTGGAGAAGCCCCCGGCCTACCTGATGGACCTCCCGGTGTGCGGCGCGCTGCTGCTGGCCCTGGCCATGGTGGAACTCGACCGCGCGGAGCGCACCGCGGACGCGGCGGCCAGTACGACCGGCGCGCGGCTGATCGCCCTGGCGGAGCGGTTCCGCTTCCTGCGCGGCTTCCAGCCGACCATGTCCTCCGCCCGCGCCCGCCGCGCGGCCGAACAGGCCGACAGGGCGGCGTACGCGGACGCGGTGTCCTCGTACGCCGCCCTGGGGCGGGAAGAACTGCTGGCCACGGCCCTGACGACGATCGAGCCCCTGACGCCCGCCCCGCGCGAGTACGGCGGGCACGGCAGGCACGGCGAGCGCTGCCGGGCCCGTTAACGCCGGGGCTCCCGCTTGAACAGCGCCCGCGCCCAGAGGAAGCCGAGCAGCGTGAGCCCCACGCACCAGACCACCGCGATGACCCCGCTGTTCCCGATCTCCGTGCCCATCAGCAGCCCCCGCAGCGTCTCGATGATCGGGGTGTAGGGCTGGTACTCGGCGAACCAGCGCAGCGCGGTCGGCATCGAGTCCGTGGGGACGACCGCGCTGCCGAGGAGCGGCAGGAACTGGAGCGGCATGGGCGCGTTGCTGGCGGTCTCGGGGGTCTTGCACGCCATCCCCATGGCGGCCGCGAGCCAGGTGAGCGCGACGGTGACCAGTGCCAGGAGGCCGAGCACCGCGAGCCACTCGACGGGGGTGGCGTTCGGCCGGAACCCCATGAGCAGCGCGAGCCCGATGACCAGCGCGATGGCGATCAGCGTCTGGAGCACACAGCCGACGACGTGCCCGATCAGCACCGACGACCGCGAGATCGCCATGGTGCGGAACCGGTTGATGATGCCCGCGGTCATGTCGACGGAGATGGCCACCGCCATCGCCAGCGACCCGGAGGTCGCCGCCATCAGGATGATTCCGGGGGCGGCGTAGTCGATGTAGTCCGTGTCGCCGCCGCCCGCCCCGCCCATCGGGCCGACGCCGGTGCCCAGCGCGCCACCGAAGACGTACACGAACAGCAGCAGCATGACGATCGGCATCGCGACGACGGAGATCGTCATGGCGGGGAAGCGCAGCGCGTGCCGGAGGTTGCGCCGCAGCATCGTCATGGAGTCGGTCAGGGGACGGGACACGGCGCTGCTCATCACGCGTTCACCTTCTGTGCGGTGGTGGTCTGGTTGCCGGGCTTCTCGGTGAGGGCGAAGAACACGTCGTCGAGGTCGGGGGTGTGCACGGACAGCTCCTCGGCCTCGATCGACTCGGCGTCCAGCCAGTCGAGCAGGGACCTCAACTCCCGGACACTGCCGTCACTGGGCACCTGGAGGGTGAGCGCGTCGTCGTCGCGCGACACCTCGCCGAAGGCGCGGGCGGCCCGTTCGAGATCGCCCGGCACGGTGAACCGCAGCCGGACGTGCCCCCCGGGAATCCGCCGCTTCAGCTCCTCCGCGGTCCCCTCCGCGACCAGCTTCCCGCCGTTGAGCACCGCGATCCGGTCGGCGAGCTGATCGGCCTCGTCCAGGTACTGCGTGGTCAGGAACACCGTGACCCCGCCCGCCACCAGGTCCCGGATCAGCTGCCACATGGTGTGCCGGCTGCGCGGGTCGAGGCCGGTGGTCGGCTCGTCGAGGAAGATGATGCGCGGCTCGCCGACCAGCGTCATCGCGAGGTCGAGCCGCCGCTGCATCCCGCCCGAGTAGGTGGCGGGCGTCCTCTTCGCCGCCTCGACCAGGTCGAACCGCTCCAGCAGCTCGGCGGCCCGCCGCCGCCCCTCCCGGCGGCCCAGGTAGTTCAGGTCCGCCATCAGGAGCAGGTTCTCCTCGCCGGTGAGCAGATGGTCGACGGCCGAGAACTGCCCGGTCACCCCGATCGCGGCCCGCACCGCGTCGGGGTCCTCGGCCGGATCGTGCCCGGCGACGCGGATCTCGCCGCCGTCGGCGCCGATCAGCGTGGACAGGATCTGGACCATGGTGGTCTTGCCCGCGCCGTTCGGCCCGAGCAGCGAGAAGACCGTCCCCTCGGGGATGTCCAGATCGATGCCGTCGAGCACCACCTGCTCGCCGAACGCCTTGCGCAGCCCGGTCGCCGTGATGGCCCGGGGGGATCGGGAATTCGTCATGCCCCAGAGCGTGCGGGCGGCCGGGTTCACGGCGGTTTCACGGCGGTTTCATGCCGTCCGGGACAACGGCTACGGCGTATGGGCTAGCAGCTTTGGCCCGCTGCTTCCACGCCGATCACGATGGCTGCGAGGCGTCAGCGGAGAGGGATACCCATGGCAGGTGGCGATCACGTTGTTCGCGGCTACTTCGGTCTCGGCGACGAGGAGCACGTCGTTCGTGTGACCAGCAGTGCCGACTTTGTCCTGCACATCTGGGCGGCGAACATCGACACCTTTCCAGGTGGGGTGGAAGTCCTCACCCCGCCGAGCCAGTTTCGGGGACACGGGGCGACGGGGCCACAGGACGGCCTGACCCTCGACGTCCCCGCACAGACGTCCATGCATCTTGGATGCCTGGGGGCACAGGGCGGCGAGACCCTGGAACTCTCCAGTGCGTTTGGTGCCAGAGTCGTCGTCTTTCTCACGGTCACCACGGCCGAAGGGGCAACGGTGACGATGATCGGGGAATGAGCGGAACACCGGGCTGGGCTGATCAGCGTGGCGGGGCGGGCACTGCCCCGCCGTAGAGTTCGTCGACGCCGATGAGCAGCACACCGTCGCCGCCGCGTGCCGCCTCGCCGCGCAACGCATCGCTGAAGCCCGCGGCGCTGAAGCAGGCCAGCCGGCACTGTCCGGTGTCCATGCCCCGCCCGGCGAGGAGTTCCCGCGCCCGAGCGAGGCGCTCCAGGCGGACCGGGTCCGGTCGGCCACGGCCTGCCAGGCCTCGACCGGATGGTCTTCGACGTCAAGGGCGCGACGGGCAAGGTCGGCTACCACGTCGGATACACGGCGAAGTTCCGTCAGAGCGGCACCGGTGACCAGATCCCGGTCAAGGGCGGCGCCATCCTGGAGATCGTCGTCAACGCTCCGAGCTACAACCCGTCGAACCCGGCCCAGAAGACGTATGCCGGTAAGCCCGGAAAGACCCTGCCCGGTGTGGACGTCACCGGCTACAAGACGTTCCGGGACACCAAGTTCGGGTCGAGCATCGAGGGGCAGACCCAGGTCGGTCTGGGCGTCCGGACCAAGCTGCCGTTCCGGGTCCAGCAGTCCGGCGACAAGCTGATCGTGGACGTCGCCCACACCAGGTAGTCCAGCGCGGCACCCGCCCCGCCCCCATCAGAGAGGCGCAGTGCCTCCGGCGGGTGCCATGAGCGCGTCGGCCACCGCTGTGCGCGCGTACAGCACCGAACGGCCCGCCCGGTGTGCCGTCACCAGGCCCGCTCCGCGGAGCGCGGTGAGATGCTGCGACACTCCTGCCGCCGACATCCCGAAGTGCGCCGCGAGCCGCGTCGTCGACGCCGGTGTGTCCAGCTCCGCGAGCAGCAGCGTGCGGGACCGGCCCAGCACCGCCGCGACCGCGTCGATCGAGCCCGCGTCCCGTGGCTCCCACAGCGTGCCGATTCCCCGTGCGGGGTAGGCGAGTTGCGGAGGGTCGGGCGGTACGGACCGGGTGAGCACCCGCGGCCAGGCGAAGGCGGAGGGCACCAGCAGCAGCCCTGCCCCGGCCTCGGCCCGGCTCAGCCCGCAGTGCCGGCGCACCAGGCGCAGCGTGCCGTCGTCCCAGCGCACGGTTTCGTGCAGCTCGCCGAGGACGTGCCCGGCGCCGTGCTCGGCCACCTGCCGGGCCCGGTGGAACACATCCGCCTCCAGCAGCTGCCGGATCCGGTCCCAATACGGTGCGAGCGCCAGCTCCCAGTACGTCTCGATCTCGGCGGCGACCTTCCGCAGCGCCGCTTCAGGGGCCTCCCTGAGCAGCCGGATCCGTGGCTGCCGGCCCAGGTCCCGTTCGGCGCCGAGCATGTTCAGTTCGGTGCGTACGCGCTCCGCCGGGGTCTGCCGGATCGCGTCGAGTTCGGCGGCGAGCGTGGGGAAGGGGGTCACCGGGGTCGGGTTGAGGAAGTCCGCGAGATAGCCGCCCTCGGGAATCAACGCGGCCAGCCAGCCGCGGTCGAGCCCCGCCTCCGCGAGCCGCGGCCGTACCTGTGCCGCCCACCGCCGGTGGGGTGGAGGCTCGCCTTCGGCGCCGCGCAGCAGCCGAAAGCTGGTGACGACCTCCCACATCGGAGAGACCGCGAAGCGGGTCTGTGCCAGGTCCGCGGCGGAAAAGCTGAGCCCGGTCTCCATGCGATCTCCCTGCCGACGACGCTCACTGCCCCCATGGATTCGGTCTCACCTTAATCAATGGCAAGGGTGCTGGGTGACCGCGCACTCTTCCGGCATGCTCTCCACATTCCGCGGCCTGCCGCCCGTCGTCTGGACCGTCTTCGCCGGCACGATCGTCAACCGGCTCGGTTACCTCGTCACCCCCTTCCTGGTCTTCTTCCTGGCGGCGCGCGGCGTCACCGGAGCCGAGACCACCTATGTCCTGGGCGCCCTGGGCGCGGGCAACCTTGTCGGGCCGGCACTCGGCGGCCTGCTCGCCGACCGGATCGGCCGCCGCTCCACGATGCTGATCGGCCTCCTGGGCGCATCCGCCGCGCAGGGTGCCCTGTTCGCGGCGCCAGGGGCGCTGACGATGGCGGCCGCGGCCCTGCTGCTCAGCGCGGCGGGCGCGTTGATCAGCCCGGCCGCGTACGCGCTGCTGGCCGACTCCGTGGACGCGGACCGCCGGCAGCGCGCGTACGCGCTCTTCGGCTGGGGCGTCAACATCGGAACGGCCGCGGCCGGCGTTCTCGGCGGCTTCCTCGCCGCACACGGCTACTGGCTCCTGTTCACCGTCGATGTCGTCACCATGCTGGTCTACGCGGTGATCGTCGCCACCCGCCTGCGGGAGACGCGCCCCGCCGGGAAGGACAAGGCCACGACGGCGGACGGCATCGGCTACGGCGTCGTCCTGCGCGACCGTCTGCTACTCGCCCTGCTCCCGCTGTTCGGAGTCCAGCTTTTCGTCTACTCGCTGACCGAGGTCGCCCTGCCGCTGGCCATCCGCGACAGCGGGCTCTCACCTGCTGTCTACGGCGCGATGGCCGCGGTCAACGCGGTGTTCGTGGTCGTACTCCAGCCGGTCGCCACGGCCACTCTCGCCCGGCTTCCGCAGCTGCCCGTGCAGGCGGCGGGCAGTGTGCTGATCGCCGCGGGCGTGGCGCTGACCGGTGTGGCCGACAGCGTCGCCATGTACACCGTGTCCGTGGTCGTCTGGTCCCTCGGCGAGGTCGTGGTCGCGGGGATCGCCGCGTCGATGGTCGCCGGCCTCGCTCCGGCTCACGCCCGCGGCCGCTACCAGGGCGCCTTCCAATGGACCTGGGGAGTGGCCCGGTTCGGCGCCCTCACCGTGGGCGTCACCGTCTACTCGTCCCTGAGCCCCGCCGTCCTGTGGTGGAGCGCCCTCCTCGCCGGCGTTCTGACCTCGGCCGTGACCCTGGCGCTCCGGTCCCGGGTCGACCGGCGCATGGAGCACGACCTGGCCGCCTGATGCGGGCTTCAGGAGCGGTGTGTGGTGCCGCAGAAGCCTGCCTGATCACCGCGGTGTCACGGGCGCCGGGTCCAGGCGGGCCCGGCGAAGCGGGCCAGCGCGCGCTCGACTTGGGCGGCGGACTCCCGGAGGCCGGTGGCGGACGCTCCGCAGTGGGTGACGACCACGCCGCCGGACCAGGGGCGGAAACAGCCGCCCCAGCGCCATCGGGGAGGCACCTCGGCCCCGTCCAGCGGCGCCGAGCCCCCCTGGAACCAGCGACCTCAGCGAAACGAGCATAGCGAGCGACCTGGCGATCCGTCCTCTGTCGCGTCTTTTGCCAAGTCTTGTGCACCCGTTTCCCGCCGCGTGGCCGACGGAGCGGCGGGCGGTCATACGATCAGTCCGCCTCGGGAGGGGAACGCGCTCTCTGGCCGCGTTCGTCCGCATAGCGGGCGGTATTCGTGCTGCCGTTGTCCGGCCGCTTCTCCCTGTCCGGGTGCGAGTCGATCCTTCACCGACAGGAGACCCGAGTGTTCGCTGCCCAGAAGCGGGAGGGGCGGGGAAGGCGGGTGCGCAGAGCCCTTCCCGCCGCCGCCGTCGCGATCGCCGCCGGCTTCGCCGCCGCCCTTCCCCTCGCGCCCGCCCATGCCTCGCCCGCGCCGGTGACGACGGGCCGCGACGCGGTCCCCTCGCACACCGAGCTCCTGGCCCGTATCAAGGGCGCGCTGAGCGCTGATCAGGGGCAGGCGTCGACGGAGTCCAAGCCGTCCGCGGGCGCGGCGTCTTCGTCGAGCGCGAAGCCCTCGGCGGGCGCCACCTCGCCGTCCGGCACCGTCGATCCCAAGATCATCGGCGGTACGGAGACCAGCATCACCACGGCCCCGTGGATGGCCCAGCTGTGGTACTCCGACGACAAGGGCACCGCCGACACCTCGGACGACATCGGCTTCTTCTGCGGCGGCACGGTCGTGTCCCCCACGAAGATCCTGACCGCCGCGCACTGCGTCAAGGGCTACGACTGGAACGCCAACGGCGCCGTCATCACCGGCACCGCCCAGCAGCCGACGGACAACAGCGACGGCTCGGTCGATGTGCACGGAGGCACCGTCTCCGGCGTCTGGCGGCAGTGGAACCACCCGTCGTACAGCGCGACCACCATCGACAACGACCTCGCGGTGTTGACGCTGCCCAGCCCCGTCACCGCCAAGCCCGCCCCCATCACCACCTCCAACGACACCGCGTCGTACGCCGCGGGCACCGAGGCCACCCTCTACGGCTGGGGCCGCACAAGCTCCACCAGCCAGGACATCTCCGAGACGCTACGCACGGCGACCCTGCCGATGGTCTCGGACACCACCTGCGCCACCACCTACGGCAGTCAGTTCATCAAGGGCCACATGGTCTGCGCGGGCCAGCCGGCGACTGGCTCGGACACCGGCACCGTCTCCGCCTGCAACGGGGATTCGGGCGGGCCGCTGATCGTCGGCGGCAAGGTCGTCGGCGTGGTCTCCTGGGGCGCGACCGACTGCGTGGCCGAGGGGTCGTACAGCGTGTTCACCAAGGTGAGCACGTACGTCGGGGCGGCCTATCCGCGGATCGACGACACCAACCTGAACGGCGACGCCAGGGCCGACCTGTTCGTGCGCCGCTCCTCGGACAACACGGGCTACGAGTACGACTCCAAGGGCACGTCGTTCGCCACCAGGGTGTCCTGGGGCTCGTACAGCGACAAGAACCTCGTCCTCCAGACCGACCTCAACCGGGACGGCTACCAGGACCAGATCATCCGCCGGGCCTCCACCGGCGCGGTCTACTGGCGGCACTACGTCCCGGCCAGCGGCAGCTGGGCCACCACCCTGGTCTTCGGCAACTGGTCCACCCGCACCAAGGTCGTCGCCCCGGGTGACGTGACCGGCGACCAGCTGCCGGACCTGCTGTCGGTGACCGCGAGCGGCACGCTGTACATCTACCCGGGCAAGGGCGACGGCACCTTCGCCTCCCCGGTCGCGGTCGGCAGCGGCTGGAACCAGTACAACCGGCTGCTCGGGCACGGCGACTTCACCGGCGACGGCAAGCCCGACCTGATCGCCCGGAGCAGCAGCAACTCGTACGTCTATCTCTACCCGGGCACCGGCAAGTCCGGCTCCGGGGCGTTCGGCACCCGCATCCACGTCCGTACCTGGAGCCAGTACGACGCCTTCGCCACGGTCGGCGACATCACGGGTGACGGCAAGGCCGATCTGGCCGCCCGCACCCCCGCCGGCATGCTCTACCTCTACCCGGGCACCGGCAAGGCCACGTCCGACCTCTTCGGCACGCCGGTCACGATCGGCACCGGCTGGCAGCAGTACAACCTCTTCGGCTGACCCTGGGTCGGCCGAAGAGGGCGCTACGCGGGAGCGTCCGGCGGGTCGGCCGCCTCCGCGTGGGCGGGCAGGGTGACCGTCACGGTCAGGCCGCCGCCCTCGCGGGGGCGGGCCGTGACGTCGCCGCCGTGGGCGCGGGCGATGGAGCGGACGATGGACAGGCCGAGGCCCGCGCCCTTGGCGGTGACCAGGCGGTCGGTGCCGAGGCGGCGGAAGGGCTCGAAGAGCGCGGGCAGCTCGTAACGGGGCACGGCCGGGCCGGTGTTGCGCACCTCGACCTCGACCCGGCCGTCGTCGCGGGCGCGGCAGGCGACCCGCACCCAGCCGCCCCCGTCCGGGGTGTTGTGGCGGATGCCGTTCTCGACGAGGTTGTGCACCAGCCGCTCCAGCAGCAGCGCGTCGCCGGTGGTGGGCGCCGGGGCGGTCTCCTGCTCCACCGTGATCCCGGCCCCTGCCGCCTCCGCCGCGGTCTGTCCGGCCACGTGGTCCACGATGTCGGACAGATCGACCGGCAGCCGCTCGGTGATCTCGTTCTCCGAACTGGCGAGCAGCAGCAGCCCGGTGATCAGCCGCTCATGGCGGGCGTTGATCTCCAGCAGGTTCTCGCCGAGTTGCTTGACGTCCTCGGAGGCGGTTCTGCGGTGCATGGCCACCTCGACCAGGGCCCGCCCGAGGGTGAGCGGGGTGCGCAGCTCGTGCGAGGCGTTGGCGACGAAGCGGCGCTGGCCGTCGAAGGACCGGTCGAGCCGTTCGACCATCGTGTCGAAGGTGTCGGCGAGGTCCTTGACCTCGTCGTCGGGCCCGCGCAGGGCGATCCGCTCATGCAGGCCGCGATCGGCGGCCGGGGCGCTCGCGATGCGGCGGGCGGTGTCGGTGACCCGGTGCAGCGGGGCCAGCACCCGGCCGGCGGCCAGCCAGCCGAAGCCGGCCGCCGCGCCGCCGACGACCAGGAGGGCGAGCCCGCCCTGGGTGATGAGCGAGGTGGTGGCGGCGGCGTTCACCCGGTCGCGTTCGTCCTTCATCCACTTCTGCGCCGACTTGTCGGTGAGGACTTCGCCGTCCCCGGTGATCACCTGATTCCGGGGCGGGCCCGAGGCGGGGCCGTCGGTCTGCACGCTGCGGGCGTAGATCTTCAGGCCGCCGCCGGCGAGCTGCTGGTTGAACAGCGCGTACGTGACGCCGAGCAGCACCACGCCGGCGGCGAGGAACAGCCCTCCGTAGATCAGGGTGAGCCGGGCCCGCAGGCTGATCCGGCGCGGCAGGAACCGGCGCGGCGGGAATCTCAGGCGGCGCTTCATGCGATCCGGTACCCCACGCCCGTGACGGTCTCGACGACCGGCGGCCCGCCGAGCTTGCGGCGCAGCTTCAGCACGGCCAGCCGTACCGCCCCGGTGAACGGGTCGGCGTGCTCGTCCCAGGCCTTCTCCAGCAGCTGTTCGGCGGAGACCGCGCTCCCGTCGGCCCGCAGCAGCTCGGTCAGCACGGCGAACTCCTTCTTCGACAGCGGTACGTAGCGCCCGTCCCGGAACACCTCGCGGCGGGCCGGGTCCAGGGTGATCCCGGCCCGGCGCAGCACCGGCGGCGCCGCCGGGCGGCTGCGGCGGCCCAGGGCCTGGACGCGGGCGGCGAGTTCGGCGAAGGCGAAGGGCTTGGTGAGGTAGTCGTCGGCGCCGAGGGTGAGCCCGGCGACGCGGTCGGCGACCTCTGCGGCGGCGGTGAGCATCAGCACCCGCGCCGTCGCCCCGGCCCCGGCCAGCTCACGGCAGACGTCGTCGCCGTGCACCCCGGGGAGGTCCCGGTCCAGGACCACCACGTCGTAGTCGTTGACGGTCAGCCGCTCCAGCGCGGCGGTGCCGTCGTACGCGACGTCGACCGCGTGCGGCTCGTCGCGCAGCCACTCCGTGATCGCGTCGGCGAGCAGGGGTTCGTCCTCGACCACCAGCACCCGCATCCGTCCCCTCCCCTTCCTGCCGGCAGCCCCCTGCGGGCGAGGCCATCGTGCCCGGTCCGGTGTTTCCGCGCCGTTAGGGGCCACCGGCCGCCGCCGGAAACGTGGGGGAAACGCGGCCTGCTCTTGCATCCCTCTCGTACGTACCGATCGAGCAGAAGGAGACGACGCCATGAGCAGGCGGATCCTCGGCATGGCGGCGGCCGTGCCACTGGCGCTGACCCTCGCCCTGTCCCTGACCGGATGCGGCTCCGGCAGCGGCGGCGACGACAAGGTGGCCTCGGCCGACGGCGCGAAGAAGGACGGTGGCGGCAGCTCGGCCCCGAGCATGGACCCGCAGGAGATGGGGGCCAAGTTCGCGCAGTGCATGCGCGAGCACGGCATCGACATGGAGGACCCGGAGCCCGGCCAGGGGATCAGGATCGAGATCCCGCCCGGCACCCCGAAGGGGACGGTGGAGAAGGCCCAGGAGGCCTGCCGCGAGTACGACCCGGTGCAGAACGGGGGCGGCCGCAAGCCGGACGCGAAGGCGCAGGAGAACATGCGCAAGTACGCCAAGTGCATGCGTGAGCAGGGCGTGGAGAACTTCCCCGACCCGCAGACGGGGGGCGGACTCCGGGTCGACGGCTCGGTCATGGACGACCCCGACTTCTCCAAGGCGGAGAAGGCCTGCAACAAGTACATCGGTGGCGGCGGCACTCTGAACCGGAACGACGGCTGATGGGGGACATCGCCGTGGACAGCGTGCGGGGCCAGGACTCGGACCAGGAGTCGGACCGGGAGTCGGAGGCGGCGCGCACCTCGGTCCCGGAGCCCGCGCCCCGCCGCCGCAAGGGCCGCCGCCGCGGCATGAAGGCCGCCCTCGCCGTCCTGGTGCTGGTGGCGGGCGGCGCCGTCGCCGTCGCCACCCTCGGCCCGGTCGGCCGCGGCTCGGGCGACAAGGCCGCGACCGAACTGCCGCCGAGCACCGTCGAGGTGACCCGCCGGACGCTCCAGGACACCCAGAGCGTCGACGGACAGCTCGGCTTCGGCCCGGCGACCACCCTGTCCGCCCGGCGGCCCGGCACGGTCACCGAGGCGCCCGAGGCGGGGGACCGGATCACCCGCGGCAAGGCGCTGTACGAGGCGGACGGGCGCCCCGTGACGCTGATGTACGGTTCGACGCCCGCGTACCGCGCCCTGAAGACGGGGAGTGAGGGCGCGGACGTACGGCAGCTGGAGCGGAACCTCAGGGCACTCGGCTACTCGGGTTTCACGGTCGACGACGAGTACACGGCCACCACGGCCGAGGCGGTCCGCGCCTGGCAGGAGGACCTGGGCCTGCCGGAGACCGGGACCGTGGAGCTGGGGAGCGTGGTGTTCGCGCCCGGCGCGGTCCGCGTGGACAGCGTGGCGGCGCGCAAGGGCGACACGGTCGCCCCCGGCGGCAAGGTGCTGTCGTACACCGGCACCGACCAGGCCGTCACCGCCGAGCTCGACCCCGCCGACCAGCAGTTGGCGAAGGAGGGGAGGGACGTCGAGGTCGTGCTGCCGGGCGACCGGACCGTCAAGGGCACCGTCAAGGACGTCTCCACGGTGATCGAGCCGGGCAACGGGCAGGGGGAGGAGGCGAAGACGAAGATCGAGGTGGTCGTCGCGCTGGGGGACGCGGCGGCCCGGAAGGCCGCCGAGGCCTACGCGCTGGCCGCCGTCCACGTCGACTTCACCTCCGAAACCCGTAAGGACGTGCTCACCGTGCCGGTCGGCGCCCTGCTGGCGCTCGCCGAGGGCGGCTTCGGCGTGGAGGTCGTCAAGGGCTCGACCAGCACGTACGTCCCGGTCACCACCGGCCTGTTCGCCGACGGCCGGGTGGAGATCTCGGGCAAGGGCATCTCCGAGGGCACGAAGGTGGGGGCGCCGAAGTGATCTCCCTGACGGATGTCACCAAGACCCACCCGGGCGGGGTCACCGCGCTGGACGGCGTCAGCCTGGACATCGGGCACGGCGAACTCGTGGGCATCGTGGGCCCGTCCGGCTCCGGCAAGTCGACGATGCTCAACATCCTCGGCACCCTCGACCGGCCCACCAGCGGAAGCGTGCTCATCGACGGATACGACATCGGCGCCCTCTCCGACGCCAAGGTCTCCGCGCTGCGGGCGACCCGCATCGGCTTCGTCTTCCAGCACTTCCACCTCGCCACCGGCACCTCGGCGCTGGACAACGTCGCCGACGGGCTCCTGTACTCCGGGCTGGCGGCCGGCGAACGGCGCCGCCGGGCCGCGCTGATGCTGAACCGGGTCGGCCTCGGCCACCGGGTGCACCACCATCCGCACGAGCTGTCCGGCGGCGAGCGCCAGCGCGTCGCCATCGCCCGCGCGGTGGTCGGCGAGCCCGCGCTGCTGCTGGCCGACGAGCCGACCGGGGCGCTCGACTCCCACTCCGGGGCCGAGGTGATGCGGCTGCTGCGGGAGCTGCACGCCGCGGGCACCACCGTGGTGATCATCACCCATGACGGGGAGATCGCGGACAGCCTGCCCCGGCAGGTGCGGATGCGCGACGGGCGGACGGTGTCGGACTGATGGCCACGGACACACACCCCGGCCGTACGGACCGCCCTGGCCGTACGGACCGCCCTGGCCGTACGGACCGCCCTGGCCGTACGGACCGCCCCGGCCGTACGGACCGCCCCGGCCGTACGGACCGGCGGCGCGCCGACGCCCTCCGCCCCGCCCGGCTGCGCCCCCGCGATGTGGTCAAGGTCGGCGCGGTGGGCCTGCGCACCCGCCCCATGCGGGCCTTCCTCTCCGCGCTGGGCATCGCCATCGGCATCGCGGCGATGGTCGCGGTGGTCGGCATCTCGTCCTCCTCCCGCGCCGATCTCGACCGCACCCTCGCCGCGCTGGGCACCAACCTGCTCACCGCCTCGCCCGGTTCGACGATGTCCGGCGGCCAGGCCCGGCTCCCGGAGACCGCGGAGCAGATGGTGGCGCGGATCGGCCCGGTGCACTCGGTGTCGGCCGTCGGCAAGCTCCCCGGCGCGAAGGTCTACCGCACCGACAAGATCCCCGAGGCCGAGACCAACGGCATCGCCACCTACGCCGCCCGTACCAGCCTGCGCGCCGCCATCGGCGCCGAGCTGCGCAGCGGCACCTGGCTCAACGCCGCCACCAGCCGCTACCCGGCCGTCGTCCTCGGCGCCACCGCCGCGGAACGGCTGGGGATCGGGCAGGTCGGCCCCGACACCCAGGTCCTGATCGGCGGCCGGTGGTTCACCGTCGTCGGCGTCCTCGAACCCGCCCCGCTCGCCCCCGAGCTGGACACCGCGGCCCTCGTCGGCTGGGCCGAGGCCGAGGCCGATCTGTACTTCGACGGACGCCCCACCACGATCTACACCCGCTCCGAGGAGTCCGCGGTGGAGTCCGTGGCCTCCGTTCTGGGCGCCACCGCCAACCCCGAGGCGCCCGGCGAGGTCGAGGTCTCCCGCCCCTCCGACGCCCTCGCCGCCCAGCAGGCGGCGGGCGAGGCGTTCACCGGGCTGCTCCTCGGCCTCGGCGCGGTGGCGCTCCTCGTCGGCGGCGTCGGGGTGGCCAACACGATGGTCATCTCCGTGCTGGAACGCCGCGCGGAGATCGGGCTGCGCCGCTCCCTGGGCGCGACCCGGGGCCAGATCCGCGGCCAGTTCCTCGCGGAGTCCCTGCTCCTGTCCGCCCTGGGCGGAGCGGGCGGGGCGCTCCTGGGCGCCGGGGTCACGGCCGGCTACGCGCTGTCGCAGGGCTGGCCCGTCGAGGTCCCGCCGTGGGCGCTGCTCGTCGGCCTGGCCGCGACCCTCGCCATCGGCGGCCTGGCCGGCCTCTACCCGGCGATCCGCGCCTCCCGGCTCTCCCCGACGGAGGCCCTGGCCACGCCCTGAACGGACATGCCGTGAACGGGCCGAGCCGCCCGCCCGGTGCCCACGTGGGGCCGGGCTGGCGGCTCGCGGCCGTGTCGGTCCGGCATGGTTGGATGGCCGACTGGACGAGGTCCGGGGCAAGGAGGGGGCATTGAACCTGTCACGGCGCTCGTACGCGCTGATCGCGGCGCTGGTCGTGGGCGTGCTCACCCTGGTGTACATGGGCACCCGCGCCTCAGAGGACGCGGCCGGAGAAGGCGTACCGTGGCGCGCCGACGACCCCTGCATGAAGGACGCGCCACACCCCTCGGTCTGGGATGAGAAGGAGCCGCGGCTGGTCACGCTCAGCCACGGATACTCCTCGAAGTCCCCGATGGGTGGCGGCGACATGCACTTCACCATCGGGGCGAGCATCAACGTGGGCCGTAACCCGCTCGTCCTCCACACGCCCCTCGCACGCGGCGGGGTGTCGGTCCGCTTCTGTGCTCCGCACGGGAAGGGCCTGATGGCGGAGGCCAAGGGGCTGTCGCCGAAGTCCGTCGAGACACCCGCCGCCAAGGACGGCGCGATACGCGTCACCCGCGAGGAGCCGCTGCACTTCATGGTCGAGCTGCCGCCCTCGGCGCTGCGGAACGGCTACTCGATGTCCGACCTCATGAACTCCAGCCCACCCCGCAGCAACGACGCGGCCGACTATCCGGTCCTCGTGCTGACCGTCTCCGACCCCGGCCTTGACGCCCCGCTGGTGGCGGTCTCCTTCAAGCCGGACCCCACGCCCACCGCCCAGGCGCTCGGCGCGCCGCCGGCCGTACGGAGGCAGATGGCCGCGCGGCGGCCGGGGTGACCCCGGCCGGACGCGCGGGGAAGCCTCAGGACTTGGCGTCCTCGGGCTCCGCCTTCTCGGGCTTGGTGTCCTCGGGTTCGGCCTTCTCGGGCTTGGCGTCCTCAGGCTCGGCCTTCTCGGGCTCGGCCTTCTCGGGCTTGGCGTCCTCGAAGTAGGCGTCCAGAACTGCGTCGAGTTCCGTCGTCCACTCCTTGAGCACCTTCTTGGACGACGCCGCGACATCGGCCGTGTACCAGCGGCGGGCGGTCGTGTAGACGGTGACGGAGAACCGGCGTCCGAACCGCGGGGTGTCGATCTCGACCGCGCCGATCTCGCTCCAGTCGAACTCGGCCGTCTCGCCGTCCAGCCGGAGGGTGACGCCGCCGCGGCGTGCGACGATCGAGCCGCGGTGGTCGGCGGCCTCGAAGACGGGGCCGCCGTCCTCGTCCTCATCCTCGCCGGCCGTCTCTTCGGCCGCGTCCGCGGCCTCGGCCTCCGCTTCGGCTTCCGCGTCGGCTTCGGCTTCAGGTTCCGCGTCGGCTTCTGTCCCAGCCTCGGTTTCGGCGTCCTCGAGCGGCTCTTCTGCCTTCTCCGCCTTTTCCTTCGGGGGTTCCTCCTCCGCTGGGCGTGGGGCCGTGAGGCCGGGGATGTACGCCGGATCGAACCCGGCGGCGGGCACGGGCGGGGTGCTCGGTCCTATGCGCTGCTCCACGGCGGGCAGTATGGCCGATAAACCTGTGCCGGGAACAGCCTCACCGGCCGTGCCCGGACAACGAAACGGACAAGATGACGCGGAGAGCCGCGGTAAGGGAGCGGGGATGAAGCTGCGCTGTGCGGTGCTCGACGACTTCCAGGGGGTGGCCCTGACCAGTGCAGACTGGGCCCCCGTCCTGGACCGGGTGGAGGTCGTGAGCTTCACCCGGCACTTCGGCACCGAGGACGAGCTGGCCGCGGCTCTGGCCGACTTCGACTTCGTCGTCACCCTTCGGGAGCGCGTCGCCTTCCCCGGCTCGCTGTTCGCCCGGCTGCCGAGGCTGAAGCTGCTGATCGCCTCCGGCATGCGGAACTCGGTCATCGACTACGCGGCGGCCGAGCGCCACGGCGTGACGGTCTGCGGCACGGCCAGCTCCCAGGCCCCGCCGGTCGAGCTGACCTGGGCGCTGATCCTCGGCCTGGCCCGGGGCCTGGTCGCCGAGAACACCGCGCTGCGCACGGGCGGGCCCTGGCAGAGCACGGTCGGCGCGGATCTGCACGGCCGTCGGCTGGGACTGCTGGGCCTGGGGAAGATCGGCAGCCGGGTGGCCGCGATCGGGCTGGCCTTCGGGATGGAGGTGACGGCCTGGAGCCAGAATCTGACGAGGCAGCGGGCCGATGAGGTCGGGGTGGCGCTCGCCGGTTCCAAGGAGGAGCTGCTGGCCTCCAGCGACGTGGTCTCCGTCCACCTCGCGCTGAGCGACCGCACCCGCGGTCTGCTGGGCGCGCCCGAACTGGCCCTGCTCAAGCCGACCGCGTACCTCGTCAACACGTCCCGGGCCGCCATCGTCGACCAGGAAGCGCTGATCGACGCCCTGCGGCGGGGCGCGTTCGCCGGGGCGGGGGTCGATGTCTTCGACGTCGAGCCGCTCCCGGCGGACCACCCCATGCGCACCCTGCCCCGGCTGCTGGCCACCCCGCACCTGGGCTATGTCTCCCAGGACAACTACCGCAGGTACTACGGCGAGGCCGTCGAGGACATTCAGGCCTTCCTCGCCGGCTCCCCCGTACGCGTCCTGGGCTAGGCCGTGTCCGGCGGATCTTGACGCCTGCGGCGGGCCCTCCCCGCCCCTACCCCGGGGGGGGCTGGGGCGAAGCCCCAGTCTCGGGAAGGGGCGGGGTGGGGGCTGCGTCGATTTGCTGCCCCCCTGGGCGCCACCAGCCCACTCCGCGCCCACCCGCCCCCGTCACGCGTCGCGGAAGCGCAGCGCCGCCCAGCCCAGGGCCACCGCCGCCCCCGCCCAGGCGGCGAGGACGCCGAGGCCCGTCCAGGGGGCGAGGGGGGCGGTGCCGGTGCCCGGGAGGGTGGTCTGGACGGCGAGCCCGGCGCTCATCGGCGAGACCTTCTGGACCACATGGAGGGCGTGCGTGGACATCGGGACGACCTTCGTGGCCAGAAACGGCCCGTACAGCAGCGCCGCCGTGGCCCCGACGGCCACCCCGCCGTGCCGGAGCACCGCGGCCACCCCGGCGCCCAGCAGCGCGACCAGCGCCAGATAGAGCAGGGTGCCGGCGGCCGCCCGCCACACCGCCGGGTCGGACAGGGCGGCCGCGGCGTGGCCCTGCCCGGCCGACACGGCCCGCCCGGCCAGCAGCGACCCCAGCACCCCGGGGACGCCGGCGCCGAGCACCGCCGCGGCCACGACGGCGGCCTTCGCGGCGAGGACGCCGGTCCGTCCGGGGTGCGCGGCCAGCGTCGTACGGATCACCCTCGGCTGGTACTCGGAGGCGACCAGCGCCACCCCGACCGCGACGGCGGCGAGTTGCGCGAAGTAGACGCCCGACAGGGCGAGCGCCGCCGGGTCCGCCGGGGTGTCCCGGGGGCGCCCCTGGCCCGCGGCGGTGAGCGCGGTCACGCCCGCCATGACCGCGGTCAGGGCCGCCAGCGTCCACAGCTGGGACGGCACCGTGCACAGCTTGGTCCACTCGGCGCGCAGGGCCCGCCCCGCGCGCCGCGCCTCACGCATCGCGCCTGCCCTGCACCCAGAACGCGGCGCCGAGCGCCACCGCCGTGTATCCGCACAGGACGGCGAAGCCGCCCCAGGGGCTGGTCGAGTCGCCGAGCAGGTGCATGGTCTGGCGGATGGCCAGCCCCGCGATCGGCGTGGCCCGGTTGACCCAGTTGTTGACGTCGACCGAGCTGACCTGGGCGACGATCGGCACCACCAGGAACACCCCGAAGAGCAGGATCACCGCCCCCGCCGTACGCCGCAGCAGCACGCCGACGCCGAGCGAGAGCAGCGCGACCAGCGCCAGCGTGGCCGCCGTGCCGACGACCGCGCGCAGCACCGTGGGGTCGCTGAGGGAGGGGTCGGGGTGGACCGGCGGGCCCATGCCGTTGCGGCGCTGGATCGGCCGGGTGAGGAGGAGGGTGGTGACGGCCGCGGCGAGGCCCATGGGGAAGACGGTGCCCGCCAGCACGACGGCCTTGGCGGCCAGCACCCGGGCGCGGCGCGGGGAGGCGCCGAACGTCGTACGGATCGTGCCGGTCCGGTACTCGGAGGTCATGGCGAGCACGCCCAGCGCGATCGCCGCGATCATCCCGAACTGCGCCCCGGAGAGGCTGTCCTTGACCCGGTCGAAGCCGTGGAGTTCGCTGCCGACGCCCGCGATCCCGATGCGGCCGAGGTCGCCGCTCCCGGTGACGGTGAAGGTGCCCCCGGCGCGCCGCAGGGTGCCGGGGCTCTCGGACGCGGTGCGGATCTCGGCGGGCGGGCCATGGGTCACGGGTGCCTCGGCCACGTCCGTCAACGTCCAGTCGTCCGGCGCGGAAGCCCCCGCCGGGGCCAGGGTGACGTGGTCGAACACGGCCTGGCCTGTGGTGGGGCGGAAGCCGCCCACGATCTCGCCGGGGCCCACCAGACGCTCGTGCAGGCGCCCGTGGGAGGCCACGAACAGCCCCGCCTGGGCCCGCGCCGGCAGCGCGCGGGCGGTGAGCGTGCCGACCTTCCGCCAGGCGCGGCCGTCGGCGGACGCGTACCCGGTGATCTCGCGCCCCGCGCGGGTCAGCCGCAGCCAGACCGGTGCGGCCGTGTCGCCCTCGCCGGTGGCCTCGGTCTTCGCGTCGGCCAGCATCCGTACGCCGTGGTCGGGGGTGACCATCAGGGCGACGTACGAGGAGCCGCTGGCCGTCGACGCCTTGATGACGACGCCGGACTTGGCCCAGGGGGCGCTGTCCTTCTGTTGTGCGACGCGCGCGGTGACGCTTCCGTCGCCGCTGAGTTCGCGGTGCACGAAGCTGAAGTGGTCGACGGTCCGCGGAGCGTCGTTGGCGTTGCCGTGGCCGCCCTGCGCGGAGAGATAGCCGATGAGCACGGTGAAGGAGAAGACGGCGAGCAGGGCGACGGCGGTGCTGCGCACCGACATCAGCTTGGTCCACTCGGCGCGGATCGCGCGTATCACGAACCCTCCCGCGCGCGGAACTCCCCGGCATCCCGGGTCAGTTCGAGATAGGCCTCCTCCAATGAGGCGCGATGAGCCGCCACCTCAGAGAACGGCACCCCGCCCGCGCCCAGCAGGGCCACCACCCGCTCGGCGGGCAGCCCGTCCACGGTGAGCCGGTCGGGCCCCAGGACCGCCACCTCGGCCCCGGCCCCGGCCAGTGCCGTCACCGCTTCCGCGCGGCGCGGGGTGCGCAGCGTGACGCGGCCCTTGGACGCGGCGGCCAGCAGCGTCGCCACATCGGTGTCCGCGAGCAGCCGGCCGCGGCCTATGACGATCAGGTGGTCGGCGGTGTCCTCCAGCTCGCTCATCAGGTGGCTGGAGACCAGCACGGTGCGCCCCTCGGCGGCCAGCGAGCGCAGAAAGCCGCGGATCCACTGGATGCCCTCCGGGTCGAGCCCGTTGACCGGCTCGTCCAGGATCAGCACCGGCGGATCGCCCAGCAGCGCCGCCGCGATGCCGAGCCGCTGCCGCATGCCGAGCGAGAAGCCCCCGGCCCGGCGTCGCGCGGCGGAGGCGAGGCCGACCAGCTCCAGCACCTCGTCGACGCGCCGGGCGGGCAGGCCGTTGTACCGGGCCAGCCACAGCAGATGGCTGCGCGCCCGGCGGCCGGGGTGGACGGCCTCGGCGTCCAGAAGTGCCCCGACGACCTTCAGGGGCTCGCGCAGCGAGGCGTACGGGCGGCCGCCGACCAGGGCGGTGCCTCCGTCCGGGGCGTCGAGCCCCATCACCATCCGCATGGTCGTCGACTTCCCCGCGCCGTTGGGCCCGACGAACCCGGTGACCAGCCCGGGCCGCACCGCGAACGTCAGCCCGTCCACGGCCGCCGTGGGCCCGTAACGCTTCCGCAGATCGTGGGCCTCGATCGAGAGGCCCGTCATGGTTTTCGCCATGCCCAGGGACGCTACGCAGCGCTGCCCGGCAGGCCGTCACGCCGGTGGGGAATCTTTCCGGCCCGGGTGTCCCCCGCACGGGGGACGGCAGGGCGCGCCGGCCGCCGCATAATGACCGGCGTGAGGTGGAGAAGGCCCCGGGCCGGTGCGGCCGGTGCGGCCGGTGCGGCCGGTGCGGCCGGTGCGGCCGGTGCGGCCGGTTCGGCGGGTGCGGCCGGTGCGGCGCGTGCCGCGGCCGGGCGCGGGGCGGCGGCGGTACGGCGGCTCGGCCGCGCCCCGGATCTGCCGCTCGTGGCGGCCGCGGCGCTGTGTGCCGCCGGGCTGCTCCAGGCCGTCGCGGAGATCGACGAACGCAACCGCGCCGACATCCCGCTCACCCTGGCCCTGGTCCTCGGCTCGACCGCGCCGCTCGCCTTCGCCCGCACCCATCTGCTGCCCGCGGCCACGGCGGTGACGGCCGCGGTCCTGCTGACCCCGCTGAGCGACCGGCTGCCCTGTGTGGCCGCGCTGCCCGCCCTGGCCGCACTGCTCCATCTGACCGGGTTGCGCGGCTCGCCCCGCACCACGCTGCTGTTCGCCGTCCCCTTCGTGGCGTACGCGGTGGGCCCGGCCGCCTCGGCGGCCGGCGGCAAGCCGCTCGGCGTGGCGCTGCTGGCGGGCGCCGCGGCCGCGCTCGCGGCCGGGGCGGCGCGGCGGGCCGGCGGGGAGGCGGCCGCCCGGTCCGCGGCCGACTGGGAGTACGCGCACACCGTGCTGGAGCACGCGGCGCGCGGCGAGCGGGCCCGGATCGCCCGGGAGCTCCACGACGTCGTCGCCCACCACATCTCCACCCTGTCCGTGCAGGCCGAGACCGCCCGGCTGACCACCCCCGGGCTGCCGCCGTTGGGTGCCGAGCGGCTGCTGGCGATCGGCGACACGGCCCGGCAGGCGCTCACCGAAATGCGCCGTCTGCTGGGCGTGTTGCGCGACGACGCGTCGTCCGGCCCGCCCACCCGCCGGCCGCAGCCCGGCCTCGACCAGCTGCTCACCCTGGTCGACGAGGCCCGCGACGCCGCGGGCGGCGGCGTCCGGCTCGTCGTACGCGGCCGGATCGCCCCCCTGGAGCCCGGCCTGGAGCTCACCGCCTACCGCATCGTCCAGGAGGCCCTGACCAACGCCCGGCGGCACGCCCCCGGCGCGCCGGTCGACGTCGAACTCCACTACGCCGAGGGCGCGCTGCGCGTCACCGTACGCGACATCGGCCCCGTCACCGGCCCCATGAGCCCCGGCCCGGCCCCCGGCGGCGGCCACGGCCTGCTCGGCATGCGCGAGCGCGTCGCCATGGCCGGCGGCACCCTGCGCACCGGGCACGGCCCGGCGGGCGGCTTCGTCGTCGCGGCCGAACTGCCGCTGCGGGCGGCGGCGGCCGCATGACCGTACGCATCGTCATCGCCGACGACCAGGACGTGGTGCGCGCCGGGTTCGGCGCGCTGCTGGACACCCAGCCCGACCTGACCGTCGTCGGCAGCGCGGCGGACGGCGCGGCGGCGGTCGGGATCTGCCGCGAGACGCGCCCCGACGTCGTCCTCATGGATGTGCGCATGCCGGTCCTGGACGGCATCGAGGCCACCCGCCGCATCGTCGCCGGGGCGGGAGTCGGTGGCGGCCCGCGCATCGTCATGCTGACCACCTTCGACCTCGACGAGTACGTCTACGACGCCCTGGCCGCCGGCGCCAGCGGCTTCCTCCTCAAGGACATGGCCGCCGAGCGGCTCTTCGAGGCCGTGCGCGTGGTCGCCGCCGGGGAGGCCCTGCTCGCCCCGACCGTCACCCGCCGCCTCATCGGCGAGTTCGTCCGGCTCCGCCCCCACACCGCCGAGCCCACCCCGCTCGCCCTCCTGACCCCGCGCGAGACCGAGGTGCTCCGCCTCATCGCGGAGGGCCTGGCCAACGCCGAGATCGCCGCCCGCCTCACGGTGAGCGCCGAGACCGTCAAGACCCACGTCAGCCGGGTCCTGGCCAAACTCGGCGCCCGCGACCGCGCCCAAGCGGTGATGCTGGCGTATGAGTTCGGTCTTGTCGTGCCGCGTTCGGGCGGGCCACGCATCTGAGACGGCGCCGCTACTTCGCCACGAACTGCGTCAGGATCGCCTGCACCTCGTAGATGTCGACACCCTTGGTGAAGGTCTTCTCGATCGGGGTGGCGTTGCTCGAGATCCAGATCTTGAGCTCCGCGTCGAGGTCGAAGTGGCCGGCGGTCTCCACCGCGAAGTGGGTGATGCTCTTGTACGGGACCGAGTGGTACTCCACCTTCTTGCCGGTGATTCCCTGCTTGTCGACGAAGATCAGCCGGCGGTCGGTGAAGAGGATGGTGTCCCGTATCAGCTGGTACGCGGCCTGTATCTGCTCGCCCTGCCCCAGCAGCTTCGCGTAGTCCCGCTGCGCCGACGCCGGGTCGACGGTGTGTGCGTTGCCGAAAAGTGCCATGACAGCCCCCATTTGTCGTCGTTGTGCGATCTCCGTATGTATATCGCCTACTGGGCGGGGAGCGAAGTAAGCGGACTGAGATACTCCGGCCATGGATGCCGGGATGACGGGATGACGGGGAACGGGACGCGACCGGACACCGCGGTGCGCTGGGCGCTGCGCTCCGCGGCGATGGCGGACGTCGAGGCCGTCGCGGAGTTGCGGGCCGCGGTCATGCGGGCGGATCTGGAACGGCTCGGACGCTACGACGAGCACCGGGTGCGGCAGCGGCTGCGGGACTCGTTCTCCACGGAGTACACGTCGATCATCATGGTCGGCCGTGAGCTCGCGGGATGCGTCACGCTCCGGCCCGCCGACGGCAGGCAGTGGCTGGAGCACTTCTACCTGGCGCCGCACCAGCAGGGCCGCGGGCTCGGCTCCGCCGTCCTGCGCACCGTGCTGGAGCGGACCGACGCGCAGGGTGCGGCCGTGGCGCTGAAGGTCCTCCAGGGCAGTGCCGCCCGTCGGCTCTACGAGCGTCACGGATTCGTCATGGAAGCCCAGGACCCGATCGACGTCCTCATGGTGCGCCCGCCGTCCGAGCGGAGACGATAAAGGACCCGGCAGGGGGGCGTCCCCCTGCCGGGTCAGTGGGTCAGCCGCACTTGCGGCCGCTGTTGATGCAGCTCACGGCCTGCTTCATCAGCTTCTGCGACATCACGTTGATGAAGTCGCCATGGTCCGTGACCGGCTTGTGCAACTGCTCGGGGAAGCTGTCCACGGCGAAGTTCGAGGCGCCGGGGGCGAGCTTGTAGGTGATCCGCTGGACCAGCTGCGGAATGGCCTTGAACCCCTTCTGGCACGAGCCGTCGGCGGCGGCGAAGGCCACATGCGTACGGTGGTTCGCGCTGTCCGCGTTCTTGCCGTCCCAGCAGCTCTGGAAGTTGAACGTCCGCACCACGTTGCTGCCCTTCGGGCAGATCGGGTACTTGTCCTTCAGCTGGCGGTTCTCGAAACCGGTGCAGCTCCAGGACGCGTTGGCGTTGGCCGTGCCGTTGGTGAACGCCTTGGCGTCACCGGTGATGATGCGCAGGAACTTGGGCATCTCCACGACCTTGGAGACCGGGCTGCCCTTGAAGGTGAGCTGTACGGAGGTGGGCCGCAGGATGCGTCCCACGTTGCCCTCCGTGCCGCCGCCCGGGGCGCCCGCGTCGAACTCCTTCGTGCCGTCCTGGAGCCGCAGGACGGGCCAGTAGTGGGTGGACCGGTCGCCGTTGGTGCAGGTGGTCCCGGCGGACTCGAGGGTCTGGTTGGACGCGAAGGCGTCGGTCTTCTTGTTGCCGACGTAGTCGTGCATGTGGTGGGCGCCGTTGCTCACGCCGGGGGCCACGATGACGTTGTCGGAGTTGAAGTGCTTGTTCTCGTTGCGCCCGCAGCGCGAGGAGAAGGTGCCCTTGGAGCCCTTGCCCTGCACGCGGGGGGCCTTGACGTTGGGCTTGACCTTGCGGATGTCCACGAAGTCCGCCCGCTGGGGGCCGGACTGCTGCTGAGCGCCCGCGGCCGGGGTCGCGCCCCCCGCCGCGGGGGTGCCCGGCGCCGCGGTCTGGGCGCCGGCGGCGGCCACGGCGGCCGCTTCGTCCTGCTTGACCGTGCAGGACGCCAGCGAGTCCAGGCCGGACGGGCGGGGCTTGACCTTCTCGATCTCCGTGGCGATGCGGTCCAGGGTCTGCCGCCGCTCGGAGTTCAGCGGGTCCAGCACGCGGGTGCGCACCGACTCCTGGTCGGTCTTGCCGCCCTGGTCCACGAGCCGCTGGTAGGCGGTCGCGACCTGGCTGTCCATCTTGGCCAGCTGGTCGTTCACGGCGGGCCGCGCCTGCTGTGGCACGTCCGACAGGCCGGTCGCGACATCGGGGCACTTGATGGTCATCCCGGCTCGCGCGGCGGCCTGCTGCGCGGGGGTCTCCTTGGCGGCCGACGCGTTGTTGTCGGTCATCAGGAGCGCTCCGCCCCCGACGGCCAACGCCGTCGCACCGACCACGGACATCGCGATCACTCGGGACCGCTTATGTCTCTTCCTGTTTTTCACCGGGCCGCCCCTCATCGGTTGTCGTCGCATACCGAAGAGATACGTAAGCGGGGGCGGTTCTTCTCAGTGGGCGTCCGCGTCCCGCCGTCCACCGGGGCTGACCAGCCCGGTTTCATAGGCGACGACCACGGCCTGGACACGGTCGCGGAGCCCGAGTTTGGCGAGGATGCGGGCGACATGGGTCTTGACGGTCGCCTCCGACAGATGGAGTCGGGCGGCGAGTTCGGCGTTGCTGAGCCCCTGGGCCAGCAGCCGCAGGACCTCCGCCTCGCGCGGGGTCAGCGCGGCCAGGTCGCGGTGGAGCGCGGCGGTGTCGGGGTCCCGGCGGGCGTAGCGCTCCACGAGGCGGCGGGTGATCGCCGGGGCCAGCAGCGCGTCGCCGGAGCGGACCATGCGGACGGCGGCGACCAGATGCTCGGGGGTGACGTCCTTGAGGAGGAAGCCGCTGGCCCCGGCGGACAGCGCCGCGTAGACGAAGTGGTCGAGGTCGAACGTGGTGAGGATGATCACGCGGGGCTCGCCGGGGGAGCCGCTCAGGATGCGCCGGGTGGCCTCCAGGCCGTCCATCTCCGGCATCCGGATGTCCATCAGCACCACATCGGGCCGGGTGCGCCGGACGGCCTCGACGGCCTCGCCCCCGTCCGCCACCGCGGCGACCACATCGATGCCGTCGGCCGCCAGGATCATGGTGAAGCCCGTACGGACGAGCGCCTGATCGTCGGCGACCACCACGCGCAGCGGCCCGGTCACATCTCCTCCAGGGGGCATGTCTTTTCCAGGGGGATCTCTGCCTCGACGCGGTAGCCGCCACCGGGGCGCGGCCCGGTGTGGAGGGTCCCACCGTAGACGGACAGCCGCTCGCGCAGGCCGATCAGCCCGCGCCCGCCGCCGGTCGCCGCGGACGCGCCGGGCGTGCCGCCGGTGTCGGTGACCTCCACCCGCAGCCTGTCGTCGCCGTACGCGACGGTGACCGCCGCCGTCGATCCGGCGGCGTGCTTCACGGTGTTGGTCAGCGCCTCCTGCACCACGCGGTACGCGGCCAGGCCGACCCCGGACGGGACGGGGCGCGGCGTCCCGGACACGGTCAGCTCGACCGGCAGCCCGGCCTCCCGCACCCGAGCGACCAGCGCGTCCAGCTGGCCCAGGCCCGGCTGCGGTGCGAGGTCCGGGGTGGCGGCTCCGCCGGTGCCGGTGGTGTCTTCGTCCATCGTCAGCAGGCCCATCGCGTGACGCAGTTCGGCCATCGCCGCCCGGCCGCTCGCCTCCACCGCGAGCAGCGCCTCGCGGGCCCGGTCGGGGGTGGTCGCCATGACCTTGCGGGCGGCCCCGGCCTGGATGACCATCACGCTGACGTTGTGCGTCACCACGTCGTGCAACTCGCGGGCGATACGGGCGCGTTCCTGCTCGGCGGCGCGGCGCAGCTCCTCGGCCCGCTCCCGTTCCAGCGCGGACATCCGCGCGTCGCTCTCGCCCGCCCGCAGCTTCCAGGTGCGCAGCCCGTTGGCCGCCACCACGATCGGCACCAGGATCAGCAACGGGATGTACTCGTTCTGGACGACGGGCAGCGTGCCGTCGGCGAGCCTGCTCAGCGCGAACACCGCCACCGGCAGACTCGCCAGCGTGGCCACCCGGTAAGGGCTGTACGCCGCGGCGCCGTAGGCGGCGATCACGCAGGCGTACGAGGTGATCCTGGGCGCGCTCGTCGGCGTCAGCGAGACCGCGACCGTCACGATCCACAGCACGGCGAGCGGATACCGGCGGCGCAGCGCGAGCGGCGCCGAGGCGGCGACCGCCAAGGCCACCGGGAGGAGCCAGCCCGCCAGCCAGCCCGGGCCCGGGGGCGGCCCGTCCGGGAGCGGCGGCGGCACAGGTGGGGGCGCGGGTTCGGACGGCTCGGCAGGGACCCACGGTTCGACCACGCCGTCGACGGCCGTCTGGACCCGCCCGTCCCAGTGCTCCACGGCGTACTGGACGCTGGCGATACCCAGGGCCAGCGCCAGCGCCACGTCGAAGACCATGCCTCGGCGGGTGGGGAGGGGCAGCGGGCCGGTCGCGCGCTTCAGCAACTCGGTCAGTTCGCGCAGCCGGGCCGGCAACGGCACGTTCATCACCGGCTCATTCTCGCCACCGGACCAGGCCCGGAACATCCTCCCGCCGGTCTTCGGGGCGCCCGCCCCTACATCGCTCGCCTACATCGTTGGGATGACACCGGCCGCCCTCATCCCGGAGCGGTACCGGAAATGCCCCGGCCGGGCGACGTGCCCCGGAGACGTCCGCGCCTAGCGTCCAACCGCGTCACACGCATGGACCTAGGGAGACGAGCATGACCACGCCGGTGATCGAACTGCGGGATGTGAGCCGCGGATACGACGGGGGGCCGCCCGCGCTGGACGACGTGTCGCTGACCGTGCGGCCCGGGGAGGCCGTCGCGATCCTCGGGCCGTCCGGCAGTGGCAAGTCCACGCTGCTCAACCTGGTCGCGGGCCTGGACCGGCCGGACGCCGGAACCGTCACCGTCGACGGCGTGCGCGTGGACACCCTGGGCGAGGCGGCGTCGGCGCGTTTCCGGCGCGCGAAGATCGGCATGGTCTTCCAGTTCTTCAACCTGCTCGACGACCTGACCGTCGCCGACAACGTCGCCCTGCCCGCCCGGATGGCGGGGCGGTCGCGCGGCGCCGCCCAGCGCCGCGCGGCCGAACTGCTCCAGTCGCTCGGCGTCGACCGGCACGCCGACGCCTACCCGGGGCGGCTGTCCGGCGGCGAGCGGCAGCGCGTCGCGGTGGCCCGGGCCCTGGTCAACCGGCCCGCGCTGCTGCTGGCCGACGAGCCGACCGGCGCGCTGGACACCGCCGCGGGCGAGGCCGTCCGCGAGCTGCTCACCGAGCTGAACGCCGCCGGGCAGACGGTGGTTCTGGTGACCCATGACCTCGCGCTGGCGCGGTCCTGCACGACGCGTACGGTCCGGCTGGTCGATGGCCGCATCGCGGCGGAGGGGCACACCGTCATGGCGGAGGAGGCCCGATGAGCGCCCTGGGCCGGGTCGTGCGCTCGGGGGTGCGCCGCCGCCGGGTGCAGAACGCCGTGATCGGGCTGGCCACCACGATGGCGGTGACCGCCGCCGTCCTGTGCGCCTCGCTGCTCGTGGCCTCCAGCGCGCCGTTCGCCGACGCCTTCGCCAAGCAGCGCGGCGCGCATCTGTCGGTGCGGTACGACGCGGCCAAGGCCACGGCCGCGCAGCTGGCCGGGTCCGCGGACGCGCGCGGGGTCACGGCGGCGGCCGGGCCCTTCCCGACCGCGTCGGTCACCCCGAGCCTCGACGGCGAGCAGCTGGTGCCGATGTCGGTCGTCGGCCGCGCCGATCCCGGCCGCGATCCGGTCGACCGCGTCACCCTGACCGAGGGGGTCTGGGCCACCCGGCCCGGCCAGATCGTGCTGTCGCCCGGGGCCGGCGCTCCCCCCGTGTTGGGCCTGAAGCTCAGCTTCCCCGATCTGCCCGGCGACCCGACGCTGACCGTGGTCGGCGTGGCCCGCTCGGTCAGCCGTACCGCCGACGCCTGGGTGGCCCCCTCCCAGATCGCCTCGCTGACCGCGCCCGGGGCGCGGGCGGGCTATCAGATGCTCTACCGCTTCGCCGACGCGGACACCGGCGCCCGGATCGCCGCGGGGCGGGCGGCGGTGAAGGCGGCGGTGCCGGCCGGGGCGCGGGTCGGCGACCAGTCCTGGCTTTCCGTCAAACGGGAGGCCGAGCAGGAGACCGCGGTGTTCGTGCCGTTCCTCGTCGCCTTCGGCGTGCTCGGGCTGGTCATGGCCGTGCTGATCGTGGGCAATGTGGTGGCGGGCGCGGTCGGCGGCGGGCTGCGGCGGATCGGCGTCCTCAAGGCGCTCGGGTTCACCCCCGCCCAGGTCGTACGGGCCTATATGGCCCAGGCCCTGATCCCGGCGGCGTTCGGCACCGTGGTCGGCGTCGTCGCGGGCACCCTCCTGACCCGTCCGGTCCTGTCCGAGGCCGAAGAGGCCTACGGGACCGCCGGGTTGATCATCGCCCCGTGGGTCGTGGCCGCGGTGGCCGCCGGGGCGCTCGGCCTGGTGGCGGCGGTCGCGTGGGCGAGCGCGGCGCGGGCCGGGCGGCTGCGGGCCGTCGACGCGCTCGCCGTCGGCCGCTCCGCGCGCCCCGGCCGCGGCCGGGCGGTGGTCCGGCTGACCGGGCGGCTCCCGCTGTCCCGGCCGCTGGGCCTCGGCCTGGCCCGCCCGTTCGCCCGCCCCGCCCGCGCCGCCGCGATGGTCGCGGCCGTCGCCTTCGGGGCCACCGCCGTCACCTTCGCCGTGGGCCTGGCCGCCTCGCTGAACCGGGTGCAGGACGCCAGGGAGCACGACAGGGCCGATGTCACCGTCGACCCCAAGGCGGCGGCCCTCGGACCGGACGGAGGACCGGACGGAGGACCGGACGGAGGGCCGGACGGAGGGCTCGGCCCGCACCGCAGGGGCCCGGGCGGCCCGCCGCGGATCACGGCCGACCCCGCCGCGATCACCGCGGCGATCAAGGCCCAGCCGGGGACCCGCGCGTACTACGCCACCGCCGCCACCCAGGTGACCATCGCCGGGCTGACCGGCTCCACCGAGCTCCACACCTTCGCCGGGGACGCCACCTGGGCCAACTACCGGAAGGTCTCCGGCAGATGGTTCGCGGAGCCCGGCGAGGCCGTCGTGCCGTCCCAGTTCCTCGCCGCCACCGGCACCCGGCTCGGGGACACCGTCGCCCTGAACCACGCCGGCAAGACGGTCCGGGTCCGGATCGTGGGAGAGGTCTTCGACCCCCGGAACCAGGGCATGAACGTCCTCACCGACGCCGCGACGCTCGCCCCCGCGAGCCCGCCGGCCGACAGCTACCGCATCACCCTCAAGCCCGGCACGGACGCGGCCGCTTACGTCACCGCCCTGAACTCCGCGCTCGGCTCGCTGGACGTCACCGCGCGCACCGGCCCCTCCGGGGGCGAGAGCGAGGTGATCCTCGTCCTCGACGCGCTGGCCGCCCTCCTCACCCTGATGCTCGTCGCCGTTGCGGGGCTTGGCGTGCTCAACGCGGTCGTCCTCGACACCCGCGAACGCGTCCACGACCTCGGCGTCCACAAGGCGCTCGGCATGACCCCGCGGCAGACCGTCGCGATGGTCCTCGCCTCGGTCGTCGTGGTGGGGGTTGCGGGCGGCGCCCTCGGCGTCCCGGCGGGCCTGGCCCTGCACGCGGCGATCGTCCCCGCCATGGGCGAGAGCGCCGGACTCACCCTCCCCACCGCGGCCATCGACGTCTACACCCCGCCCGAGCTGCTCCTGCTCGGCCTCGGCGGCCTGCTGATCGCCGTCACCGGCGCCCTCCTCCCCGCGGGCTGGGCCGCCCGGACCCGCACGGCCACGGCGCTGCGCACGGAGTAAGAGGGGGAGAGGAGAGAGGGCGGGGCGGGCGCGGCGGGGCGTCCGCCCCGCCTGCTTCGCCCCGCTATCGCTTCTGGGCCCGGTAGCGCTTGAGCAGCGCGGTGATCTTCGTCTGGTCCGCGTCGCCGTTCAGCTCGTCGAGCAGCTCGTCCGGGCAGAGTTCGTAGTGGTCGCCCCACCACCGGCGCGCCCGGTTGTCCCAGACGCGGTAGCCGCCCGGCACGCCTCGGGCGACGTACCGCCGTCTACTCACGCGGGGAGCTGGTCGTCGGGGACGTCGGGCCGTTCGGGCTGTCCGCCGAGCTGTTGTCGGTCGAGAACCAGGCGATGCCGATCAGGACCGCGGCGATGAAGGCCACGGCACCGGCGATCGCGCTGGCCACCCTCGGCCGACGCCGGATGAGCGCGCGGGCGCCGGGCCGCTGGGCGGGGGCCTGCCGGCGGCCACGGTCCGGGCGCGGGGCGGAGGTGGGGGCGGGGGCGGCCTGCGGCAGGCGGTACGTGGCGACGGAGGGCGGCTCGGGTGTGCTGGGCGCTCCGGGCCGCGCGGCCGCCGCACCGGCGGCCGACGTGGTCCCGAAGACCTGGGCGCGCGGGGGCGGGCCCTGCATGGGCGCGGGCGCGGGCGCCGGGGTCGGCTCCGGCATGGGCTCCGGGTGGCCCTGCCAGGCACCCGAGCCGAACCAGTCGGCCACCTGCTGGGCGGCGGGGCGGTCCTCGGGCTGCTTCGCGAGCATCCCGAGCAGAAAGTTCTCGAACGCGGGCGGCAGCTGGAAGCCCCGGCTGCGCGGCGGCACCGGCGCGGCGTCGATGTGCTGGGCGAGCGTGGCGGCGGAGGTGTCGGCCTGGAACGGCGGGGCGCCGGTGAGCAGCTGATAGAGCAGACAGCCCAGCGAGTACACGTCGGAGGCCGGGCTCGCGGGCCGCCCCAGGGCCCGCTCGGGGGCCAGGTAGAGGCTGGTGCCGATGATCTGCCCCGCCGTGGTGAGCGCGGTGGCGGGGTCGTCGACGAACCGGGCGATCCCGAAGTCGCCGATCTTGACCGTGCCGTCGGCGTCGGACATCAGGTTGCCCGGCTTGATGTCCCGGTGGACGATCCCCGTACGGTGCGCGGACGCCAGCCCGGCGGCCGCCTGGGCGGCGATGACGGCCACCCGCTCGGCGCGGAGCGCGCCCTGGGAGGTCAGCTCCTGGGCCAGGCTCTGGCCTTCGACCAGCTCCATCACCAGATAGAAGCGGCCGTCGCGGGCCCCGAAGTCGAACACCCCCACGATGTTGGGGTGGCTCAGCCGGGCCGCCGTCTGGGCCTCCAGCCTGAAGCGGGCCGCCGCCTGCGAGCCGGGGTCGTCACCGAGCAGCAGCTTGACGGCCACCGTCCGTCTCAGCACCTCGTCGGTGGCTCGCCAGACCTCGCCCATACCGCCGCGGCCAATGGGTGTCTCCAACCGGTACCGATCCGCCACCAGCACGTGTGCACAACCTCGATCCTGATCGACCCTGAGCAATCCAAGACGCCGACGGACAGCAGCACCGTACGAGGAGGTAGGTGGTGGGGGGACCGCGACAGATTCAGGGTACCGACGCGGATAGCCTCCTGGTATGCGAGCGGTGGACAGAACGGACCTGACGGGGCGGGCGCGGCTGCGGGAGGCGGCGCTCGAACTCTTCGCGGAGCGTGGGTTCGAGGCGACGTCCACGCGGGCGGTGGCGGCCGCCGCCGGGCTCTCCCCGGCGCTGGTGACCCGCCACTTCGGCTCGAAGCAGGGGCTGCGTGCGGCGGTGGACGAGTATGTGCTCGGCCGGATCGGCGAGGCGCTGGGCGGCCTCGACGCGGAGGGTGCCGACGGCGGTGCGCTGATGGCCTCGCTGGGTGAGGTCTCGGCGCGGCTGTTCGGGGCCGATCCGGTGCTGCGCGGCTATCTGCGGCAGGCGCTGCTGGAGGACAGCGAGGCGAGCGCGGTGCTGTTCGGGCGGCTGCTGCGGGGGGCGCGGCGGGAGCTGGAGCGGCTGCGGGAGGCGTCCGGCGGGGCCACGGACCCGCGGGCGGACGAGGAGTGGGCGCCGTTCCAGCTGCTGTGCCTGATCCTCGGGCCCCTGCTGCTGGAGCGGGTCATGCAACCGAACGTCAGCGACCCGATGTTCGCCCCCGAGGTGCTGGCCCGCCGCAGCGCCGCCAACCAACGCCTGTTGCTCCACGGCCTGTTCGGCCCCGACGGCACATAGGCCCTGGCCGTCGGGGGCTGGCCCGAAGGCCGATACGGGGGACAGCCCTACCGCGCGAGTGTGCACGTGTACACCATTCTCAACACATGAACACCAAGCCTTCTGTTCCACCCTCCCGGCTCGCCTGGCTGGACAACCTCCGTATCGCCGTGACCGTCCTCGTCGTGGTCCACCACGCCGCCCAGGCGTACGGCCCCGACGACTGGTGGTACGTCGAGGGGCGGCCGCGCTCGGGGGCGCTGGCCGCGCTGTCGGCGCTGGACGGGACGTTCGCGATGAGCCTGTTCTTCTTCGTCTCCGCCTACTTCGTGCCCACGTCGTACGAACGCCACGGCGCCCGCGCGTTCCTGACCTCCCGGCTGCGGCGGCTCGGCATCCCGCTGGTCGTCGGGGCGCTGACGATCGTCCCGGGGCTGATGTACACGTACTACGTCCACTACCGCGGCTACGCCCCGATCTCCTTCCCCCGCTACTTCACCGACGTGTATCTGGGGCTGGGCGAGAAGCCGGCCGGCTGGAGCGGCCCGTCCTGGCCGGATCTCCAGTTCGCGCACCTGTGGTTCATCCAGAACCTGCTGGCCTACAGCGCCCTGTATCTGCTGTGCCGGCAGGCCGCCCGGCTGCTGCGCCGACGGCGGCGTGAGGACCAGAACCCCGCGCGGGTGCCGGGGCACGGCGCGCTGGCGCTGCTGACCGTCGGGCTCGCGGCGGCCACCTACGCCGTGCGGCTGCGCTACCCGCTCGACTCCTGGGTGCCCTTTCTGGACTTCCTCCAGGTGGAGCCCGCCCGGCTGCCGCTCCAGGCGAGCTTCTTCGTGCTCGGCGCGGTGGCCCACCGCTACGGCTGGCCGGCGCGCTTCCCCGCCCGGACCGGCCTGATCTGGCTGGCGGGCGGGGTCGGCGGGGCGGCCCTGCTGTTCGCCGTCGGCCCGGACGCCGACTGGTTCGCGCCGGGCGGCGCCGGGTGGCGGTCCGCGCTGTGGTCGCTGTACGAGAGCGGCCTGTGCGTGGCGCTGTGCGTCGGGCTGCTCACGCTGTTCCGCGAGCGGTGCGCGGGCTCGGGGCGGCTGCGCCGCGAGCTGGCGGCCGGTTCGTACGCCGTCTACATCATCCATCTGCCGATCGTCGTGGCCGTGCAGTTCGCCCTGGGGAGAGATGCCCTGCCCGCGCTCGTCGCCTGGGTCCTGACGGCCGTTCTCGCGCTGGGCGCGGCGTTCCCGGCTGCCGCCGGACTGCGCCGGCTGCCGGGGTTCCGCTCGGTGCTTTGAATCCTCCCCTCCCTGAAGGGAGGGGATTCCTGGCTCAGGCCGCCTCCTGGAGCAGCGCTCCGGGAGGTCTTCTGCCATCGGCACCAGCCGGGTTGAGACCAGCCCGGACGAGCATCACGTGTGCGGAGTTCTTGTCCCGTGGGGACATGGTTCCGCATGCGGTGCAGGTGATAGGTGCGCTCACCCAGCGGCAGGCGATGCTTGGCTCTCGCATCGCACTGCGCGCAGTCCATCGTGGTGTGCGCGGGGTGGACGAGGCGGATGTCCCGCCCGTGCTTGCGGCCCATCTCGATCAGGGCGGCCTTGGTGGCGCCGAGAGCGGCGTCAGCGGCCTTGCGGGCCATGGTGGTCTTGGCGAGGAACTTCGGGCGGAAGTCCTCGACAGCGATGGCGTCGTGGTCGCGATCTCCTTCACGCCCCGGTCGACACCGAGTACGCGGCCGGTCCCAGGCAGGGGCGCAACCTGGGCGGGTACGACGAACGAGCAATACCAGTGCCCGAGGCTGTCCTGATACACGCGCACTGAGGACGGCTCAGCCGGCAGTTCCCGCGACCACACCACCGTCACGACGATGCCCCCGGCCAGGCGCAGATGCCCGTCCTGCAACCGGAACCCGCGCCGGGTGTAGTTGAGGCTCGGCAGCGCCTCGCGCCTGGTCTTCCACTTCGGCATCCCGGCCCGCCGCCGTATCGGCAAGCGTGTTGTGATGTCCTTCTGTGCCTTGGCGCGGGAGCGGCCGAAGTCGCGGATGATCTGCTGCTGAGGGACCGACGAGCCCTCACGCAGCCATGGTGTCGTCTTCCGCGCCTCGGTCAGCATCCTGTCGAGCTGAGCCGGGCCGCACGTGGCCCTCTGGCCGGTGGCCTTGTTGCGCAGGTACACGGCCCTGGACTTGGCGACGCACTCGTTCCACACCCACTGGCAGCGGTCCCACTCCGCCGCCAGGGCGGTACGGGCGGTGGACGACACGCGAACCCGGTAGGTGTACCGAGCATGCCCGGCCTCCGCAGCCGCCCTCACCTGTGCCATCCCCCTCACAGTCCCCGGCCGGGACGCCATGCCCCGACTCTCCGAAAGACCATACGCACGGCCGCCGTACACACGTGCCCCGATCCCGCCACCATCACCCCGTCCAGCGATCACTGGCGCACGCGTTCGCATCACGCTGGCGATGCCGACACGGCAGTGGGCCTCGCGCACTGAAGCGGATACGGGGATGCTCCGCGTCGCAACACGGATGCGATTCCTTCCAGGGGCAAACGGGGGGAGCCTCCTCGCAAGACATCAGGTGACGCCGCCCCCCAGGCGGCCCGTCTGCCCGCCGTTCGCCCCCTCCACCCCGTAAGATCAACTCAGTTGAAGGGTGAACGGCGGGCAGCGCAGAGTTGGAACGTGACATGGCGGACCAGACCGTCGCACTCAAGGTGCGCACCCTCGCGGAGCGCTCCCGCCGGGTTGTCGACTCGCGCTGGTTCGGGGTGCTGGTCTTCGGCGTCATCATGGCCAACGCCGCCGTCCTCGGCGTCGAGACGTACGGCGGCGCCGTCGAGCGCTGGCACACCGAGCTGAAGGCCCTGGAACACGTCTTCCTGGCCTTCTTCACCGCCGAGATCCTGTTACGGGCGGCCGCCCATGCCGACCGGCCCCGGGACTTCCTCCGCGACCCGTGGAACCTGTTCGACGTGGTGGTCGTGGTGCTCGCGTTCCTGCCCATCGCGCGCGAGAACGCGACCGTGCTGCGGCTGCTGAGGCTGGCCCGGGTGCTGCGGGCCGCGCGGTTCCTGCCGCAGGTGCGGATTGTGATCACGGCCGTCGGCAAGAGCCTCCCGGGCACGCTGAGCTTTCTGCTGGTCGGCACCCTGCTGCTGTATGTGTACGCCATGGTCGGCTGGGTGTTCTTCGCCGACGACGACCCGGAGCACTACGGCTCGATCGGGCGGTCCGGGCTGACCCTGTTCCTGCTCATCACCCTGGACGGGCTGGGCGACGCGGTGCGCGCGGGGCTCGAGATCTCCCGCTGGACCATCGTCTACTTCGCGTCGTTCGTGCTGCTGGGGTCCTTTGTGCTGGTGAACCTGCTCATCGGCGTGGTGATCAACTCCCTTGAGGAGGCCCGCGCGATGGAGGAGGAGCAGCCGAACGGGCGGCACGCGGCCGCGCAGCCCGCCGTGCCACCGGAGGGGGATGCGCTGCGGGAGCGGATCGCGGCCGCCCGCCGGGCGCTCGACGATCTGGAAGCCGGCCTGGAGGCCGACCGGGGAAGCCGGGACGGGGTCAGCGCGGAGCGGTGCCGCCATTGACGTTGTGGTGAGTTTGAGACGGCGACACGCCGAAGCGACGGCGTGTCGCCGTCTCAAACTCACCACAAGTCCATGCCGGGTCATGGCCCCAGGGCAGCGGCTGCGTCCTGATGTCCTCGCGTATGAGGAACGTGAGCGGCAGCGGCGGCGGGAACTCCGGCAGGAGCGCGAGGCTCGACAGGAACGGGGTCCCGTGCCGATGCTGGCCCTCGGTGGCATCGACACCGTGCCCGTGTGGGTGGCGCGGTGAGGGCGATGTTCGGCCTGCGGCTGCTGCCGTGGTCCGGCCCCGATGGCAAGCCGTGCTATCTGGCGACGGACGACGGCAACAGCCTTCTGAGCCGCAGAGCGGACGAGATCGAGGCGCTCCAGGTGTCGATGGGGAGGGAACTCCTCGCCCACGCCCGCGCGCTGCTCGCGGACCGTGAGGCGGGCGCTGGGGAACTCCGCTTCCTGGCGGCTCGGTTGTGTGAGGCGCTGTGCGACGTGCTGCGGGTGGCCGAGAGCAGAGGCGGGCGCCTGCCCGCACCCGACGAGGACGGCGTGCATGGGCTGGACCCTGAGCGTGCCCGGGAGTTGTCATGACCGGCTGGCGGATCTGGCCCGTTCCCGGGTGGGGCCTGCGCCGTACGCACGAGGGGGAGCTCGCGCTGCCACTCCAGATCAGCAGCGGCGGGCAGCATCGTGCCATCGCCGAACTGGAGCTGACACCCGTTGAGGCGGAACATCTGCACGCGGCCTTGTGCTACGCGCTCGACGGGCGGCATCCGCCCGTCGGCGCCCCCGAATGCTGTCAGCCGGTCCGCTACCCGGGCGGGCGGCAGCGGTACTGAAAACGGCCGCCCGCCTCGGGTCAGCGCGGAGCGGTGCCGCTGCCGGGGTCGTTCTCCGTCCGGGATTTGATGACGTCGCCGGGCTCGGCGCGGATGACACGGTTGCCGGATCCGTCCTGGGTGACGGACGGCGCCTCGTCGGACTTCATCGCCTTGGCCTCGCTCTTGAGGATGCGGGCCGACTTGCCCATGGAGCGGACCAGGTCCGGGAGTTTCTTGGCCCCGAGGACGACGATGACGACGATCAGGAGCAGTGACAGTTCGCTTATGCCGAGCATCGGTGCCTGCTTTCTCTGTGGGGTGGTGGGCTTGCGCTGGGGTGCGGGTGGCCGCCGCCGTCAGTCTTCCCCCGATGAGCGTCGCACGGAGAAGTCCGGGCTCGCATAGTCGGGGCTGGAGAAGTCAGGGCTCGCGTAGTCGGGTTTGGCGCGATCGGGATGCGCTCGGTCGGGGGTCGCGTAGTCCGGGCTGGCGTAGTCGGGGCTGGCGTAATCGGGGGCCGCGAAGTCCGGGCTGGAGTAGCCGAGGCGCGGGCGGCGGGCGGGTTCCGGGGGCCGCGTGGGGCCGTTCCGGGGCAGTCGCTCGCGCAGATACGGCAGCACGCCGCGTTCGAGGAGGGCCCGCCGCCAGGCGCCGCGCGCCGCGGCCACCCGTTCGTACTGCCGCTCGGGTGGCGTGGTGCGGTGCCGTGCGGCGGTGGTGAACAGCCAGACGACGCCGGAGACGGTGGTGACGGCCGCGATGACGGCGGTGGTCCAGGCGGCGGTCAGCAGGGTGTCGGCGAGCCGCTCCTGGGAGTCGCTGAGCCCCATGAGGTAGCCGAGAAGCAGGAAGACCGCGGTCGCGGTGGTGGCCAGCACCGGCGTCAGAACGGCCAGCGCGGGCAGCAGCCCACGCCCGCCCGGCCCGTTCCCGGTGGTCGCCTCGGAGGTTTCTTCAGAGAGTGCCGAGGGGCGGGCCGCCGCGCGCAGCTGGACGTAGTCGCGGTACTCGGCCGCGGCCGCCGCCGCGATGGAGGCGGCGTCCGCCAGGGCCTGGGAGTGCAGCTCTTCGAGGCCCGGGCCCTCGGCGGAGCCGTTCCGCAGGGCCGCGCGGATCTCCGCGGCGTTCAGCGCCTGGCGCAGCACCTCCTCGAAGTCGGATCTGTCCTCCCGCTGCAAGGCCTGCGTCGCGTTCGGGCCGGTCATGTCCGTCCCCTCGATGAGTTGGAGCCAGCCGGTGGCGCCGCTGCCGGGCCGGGGCACCCGAGGGCCCGGCCCGGCAGCGGCGGCGGTGCCGGCGGCAAGGCCGGCGGCAGGGGCCGTGTCAGATGCTCACGCCGAAGTCGGAGGCGATGCCCGCCAGGCCCGAGGCGTAGCCCTGCCCGACGGCGCGGAACTTCCACTCCGCGCCGTGGCGGTAGAGCTCGCCGAAGACCATGGCGGTCTCGGTCGCCGCGTCCTCGCTCAGGTCGTAGCGGGCGAGTTCGGCGCCGTCGGCCTGGTTCACCACGCGGATGAACGCGTTGCGGACCTGGCCGAAGCTCTGGCCGCGGGACTCGGCGTCGTGGATGGAGACCGGGAAGACGATCTTGGAGACATCGGCGGGCACGCCGGCCAGGTTGACCTTGATGCTCTCGTCGTCGCCGTCGCCCTCACCGGTGAGGTTGTCACCGGTGTGCTCGACCGAACCGTCGGGGCTGGTGAGGTTGTTGTAGAAGACGAAGTGCTGGTTGGAGGGGACCTTTCCGGACTCGTCGACGAGCAGGGCGCTGGCGTCCAGGTCGTAGTCGGTGCCCGTCGTCGTCCGAACGTCCCAGCCGAGGCCGACCAGGACCGCGGTCAGACCCGGTGCCTCCTTGCTGAGCGAGACGTTGCCGCCTTTGGACAGGGAAACTCCCACGATCTCCTCCTGTGTTTCGGTTGGCCCGGAGCCGGGCCCGGACTCAAAATCTACAACACTGTAGAAGAATCGTGGGGGGCTGTTCGAAGCCGCCGAGGATGTACGGTCCTGTGGCGGCGCAGCGGAGAGAGGAGACGGTGTGAGGGACGACCCCTTGAACCCGGACGAGCACGGCCCCCGCCAGCGTTCTCGGCGGCGCGGGCAGGGCGAGCTGGAGGCGCAGGTCCTGGACGTGCTGTGCCGGGCGGGCGGCCCGGTCACGGCGGCCTGGGTGCAGGAGCGGCTCGAGGGCGACCTGGCGTACACGACGGTGATGACGATCCTGTCCCGGCTGCACACCAAACAGGCCGTGGCGCGGGAGCGGGTGGGCCGGGCGTTCGTCTGGCGGGCCGAGGCGGACGAGGCGGGCCTGGCCGCGCTGCGGATGCGCCGGGTGCTGGACGGCCAGGACGACCGGGAGGCCGTGCTGGCGAGTTTTGTGACGGGGTTGTCGGCGGACGACGAGCGGCTGCTGCGGGACCTGCTGAGCGAGGCCGCGGAGGAGCCGGAGAACTGACCCATGGGCTTGTTCGTCTTCCTCCCCCTGATGCTGCCGCTGACGGCGCTGCCGATCGCGCGCCTGGCCGAGCAGCATCTGCATCCGCGGGCCGCCACCCGACTGCTGTCGCTGGTCGGGGGCGTGCTCGCGCTGTGCTCCACGCTGTGCCTGGTGCTGCTGGTCGTCGTCGGCACGGCCCAGCTGCCGGGCAATCCGCTCCCGGACGGCTGGTCCGACCCCGAGGTGCGGGCCGCCGTGCCGTACGACGAGGTGGCCGGGAAGGCCGCGATCGGCGCGCTGGCCGTGGTGGCCGCCGGCTGCACGGGCACCCTGGTGCGGCATGTGACGGTGCGGCGGCGGGCCCAGGCCGCGCTGGCCGGTATGCCGGAGTCGCCGGTCGCGGTGCTGCCCGACGGCAAGGCGTACGCGTATGCCCTGCCCGGCGGGCCCGGCGCGTGCCGCGACCGGGGGCGGGTCGTGGTGTCCACCGCGATGCTGGACTGTCTGAACGCGCGCGAGCGCAAGGCGCTGATCGCCCATGAGCGGGCCCATCTGACCGGACGGCACCATCGCTACCTTCTGGTGGCCCAGCTGGCGGCGCGGGCGAACCCCCTGCTGTACGCGCTCCAGGCCGCGGTGGCCTACTGCGCGGAGCGGTGGGCGGACGAGGAAGCGGCCGGGGCGGTGGGGGACCGCAGGGTGATGGCGCGGGCGGTCGGCAAGGCGGCGCTGGTCTCGCAGGGCACGCCCGCCCCCACGCTGGCCGGATTCGCCGCCCCCGGGCCGGTGCCCCGGCGGGTGGCGGCGCTGCTCGGCCCGGTGCCGCCCGCCCGGTGGTGGCCGCCGGTGGCCACCGCGGCGGGGCTGGCCGCCTGGATCGCGGCCGCCGGGACCGCCGCGTCCGCGCTGTCCTCGGCGAACGCGGCGGTGGCGCTGTTCCTCGTCCTCCATGCGGCCACCCCGCTGTGACCGGCGGGCCGCCTGTGGCGCTTACCGGTCGAATTACAGGTCGAACTCGGCCGGCGGCAGCTCCAGGGCGAAACAGGCCTCACGGACGACGGCCTGCTCGGTCTTGTCGAAGTCGCCGTCCGCGCCGCCGATGACGATGCCGATCTGGATGACGGCCCGTGCCTCGGCGGGCTTCTTCTTCGCCTTGGCGACCTCCTGGAGGAGGCTCACCTTGCCGAAGTCGAAGTCGGCCATGAGCTTGTTGAGGTAGTCGTTGAAGCGGCGCTGGAGGTCGTCCGCGGGGAAGTTCTGCAACACCTCGTTGGTGGCGATGAGCTGGGCGACGCGCTGCCGCTCGGACGGGTCGACGCTGCCGTCGGCCGCCGCGACCAGGGCGCACATCGCCATGCTCGCGTCGCGGAACGCCCCGCTCTTCAGGTCGTTCTTCTTCGCGACGAGCTGGGTCTGCATCGTCTGGGCGGAATCCTTGATGCGATCCCACAGGGCCATGAGAACTCCGTACGTGTGTTGTCTCTACAGTGTTGTAAAAGCTAGCAGGGGTGTTTGGCGTGGGTTGTGGCGGCCGGTCCGGCCGTGGACTCAGTCTTCCTCTTCGTCCTCGAAAGCGTCACCGATCTCGTCGACGACCTCGGCCGCGACCATGCCGCCGACGATGCCGACCGCGACCCCCGCCGCGACGCCCGCGACCACGGCGCCGGTGCTGGGGCCGGAGCGGCGGTGGCCGTCGTGCCCGTGGCTGTCGTGCCCGTGCTCGCCGTGTCCGTAACCCCCGTGACCCCCGTGACCGTGTCCGTACCCGTCCTGGTGGCCGTAACCCTGTCCGTAGGGTGCGCCGTGCGCGCCGCGGCTGTCGACCATCTGCCGCACCCAGGCGTCGACCTCGGCCGTCCAGTCGCGGTGCTCGGCCCCCTCGTGGCCGACGGTGAAGCGGTTGAGGGCGTCATGGCCGCCGGAGAACAGCCCGCCGCGCTTGTCGGCCTCCAGGACGACCTCCATGCCGCCGGGGTGGGCGAGGAAAGTGACCTCGATCTCGTTGACCGCGTGGGCGTACTGCGGGGCGGGGGTGAGCTCGATCTCCTGGTAGAACGGCAGCGTCTGGCCGGTGCCGCCGATGTGCCCCAGCTCCAGATCCGCCGACTTGAAGCCGAAGCCGAGCTGCCCGAACGCCTCCAGGATGGCCTCCTGCGCGGGCAGCGGGCCCACGGTCAGCTGGTCCAGGTCGCCCTTGTCCTTCGCGCCGGCCACCGCGAGCTCGGTGCGCACGCCCATGATGATGCCCAGCGGCTGCCCGTACAGCTCGGTGACGGGCGTCTCCCACGGGATGTGGACGGAGAAGGGCACGCTCATGTGCTCCCCCTCGGCGAGCCGGAACCCGCCGCCGACCGTGAAGCGGTCGAAGGCGACGACGCCCTCGCTCTCCCCGTCCTCGTGCTCGGCCTCGACCCGGGCCACCAGTTCCAGGGTGATCTGCTCGATCTGGAAGTCCGAGGACCCACCCTTGAGGTGGACCTGCCCGCTCAGCACGCCACCGGGACGGACCGGCCCGCCCTCGAGGACCGTGTCCACGGTGGGGCCGCCGACACCGAGCGAGCCGAGCAGTCGTTTGAACACCATCGCGGCGTTCACTCCTTCACAAGTATTCTGGTCCCCGTCGTTTTTCTACACGCATGTAGAAGCATAGAGCGGGCGCCGCCCCCCGGGAATGCTTTACCATCTCTTTACGCTGAATGAGGGACGATCCCTCCCCGAACCATGAGGGCCTACCCGGCCCACCGAGCGAAGAAAAGGAGCGGCGGACCCGCCATGGGTGAACCTCCCAGTACCGGCCGTGCCATACCCCTGCGGCATTCGAGCGACGCGCGGGGGGTGGCACGGTGACCGAGGTCCTGCTGCTCCTCCTGGCCCTGCTCCTCACCCTGGCCTGCGCGGTCTTCGTGGCCGCCGAGTTCTCGCTGACCACCGTCGAGCGCGGTGAGCTGGAGCGCGCCGTCGAGGCGGGCGAGCGCGGCGCCGAGGGCGCGCTGGCGGCGGTGCGCCGGCTGACCTTCCAGCTGTCCGGTGCCCAGCTGGGCATCACCGTCACCTCCCTGGTGATCGGCATGCTCGCCGAGCCGTCCCTGGCCGCGCTGCTGCGCGGTCCGCTGAGCGCCGCCGGCCTGGGCGGGGCCGCCTCCTCGGTGGCCACCGTGCTGGGCGTGGCCCTGTCCACCGTGGTGCTGATGGTGGTCGGCGAGCTGGTCCCCAAGAACTGGGCCATCTCCCGCCCGCTGGCCGTGGCCAAGGTCGTGGCCGGCCCCCAGCGCGGCTTCACCGCCGCCTTCTCGCCGTTCATCCGCCACCTCAACAACGCCGCCAACCGGTTCGTACGCCGTCTCGGCCTGGAGCCCGCGGAGGAGCTGGCCGGCGCCCGCACCCCGGAGGAGCTGGTGGCCCTGGCCCGCCATTCCGCCGCGCAGGGGGCCATCGAGCCGGACTCGGCCGAGCTGTTCGTCCGCACGCTCCACCTGGGTGAGCTGACCGCGGAGAACGTGATGACCCCGCGCGTGGACGTCCGGGCCCTGGAGGCCCACGCCACGGCCGCCGACGCCGCCAACCTCACCTTCGCCACCGGCCTGTCCCGCTTCCCCGTCTACCGCGACAGCCTCGACGAGGTCATCGGCACCGTCCACATCCGCGACGTCCTCGCCCTGGACGCCGCCAAGCGCGCCGCCACCCCCGTCACCGACCTGATCACCCCGCCGCTGCTGGTGCCCGACACCCTGCCCGTCGGCACGCTGCTCCAGCGCCTGCGCGCCGAGCGCGTCATGGCGGTGGTCATCGACGAGTACGGCGGGACCGCCGGGGTGGCCACCGTCGAGGACATCGTCGAGGAGGTCATCGGCGAGGTCCGCGACGAGCACGACCCCCTCAACCCGCCCGACCTGCTGCCCGCGCCGCCCACCGACGACGGCCGCGCCGTCTGGGAGGCCGACGGCGGCGTCCGCCTCGACGAGCTCGCCGCCATCGGCCTCGCCGCGCCCGACGGCCCGTACGAGACCCTGGCCGGGCTGCTCGCCACCCGCCTGGCGCGCATCCCCGCCGAAGGCGACACCGTCCACCTGGACGGCTGGGAGCTGACCGTCCTCGACGTCGACCACCACCGCGCCGACCGCGTCACCATCACCGCCCCGGCGACCCCCGCCACCGAGCTCGCCACGGACGAGGTCACCGACAGGGGCACAGACAAGATCACAGTCAAGGAGGAGGCCCGATGACCGTCCTACAGCTGGCCATCGGCGCCTTCACCCTGCTCACCAACGCCTTCTTCGTCGGCGCCGAGTTCGCCCTGATCTCCGTGCGCCGCAGCCAGATCGAACCCGCCGCGCAGGCGGGCGGGCGGCGCGCCCGCACCGTGCTGTGGGCGCTGGAGCACCTGTCCGCCCTGCTGGCCACCGCCCAGCTGGGCATCACCATCTCCTCGCTGGTCCTGGGCGCGGTCGCCGAACCGGCCATCGCGCATCTGCTGGAGCCCGGCTTCGACGCGGTGCACGTCCCACAGGGCCTGGTGCACCCGATCGCCTTCGTGGTCGCCCTGACCGCGGCCACCTATGCGCACATGCTCATCGGCGAGATGGTCCCCAAGAACATCGCCCTCGCCGCGCCCGAGCGCACCGCGCTGCTGCTCGGCCCGCCCCTGGTGGCCGTCACCCGCGCGCTGCGCCCCGTCGTCTTCGGCATCAACGCCTTCGCCAACACGCTGCTGCGGCTGCTGAAGGTCGAGCCCAAGGACGAGGTCGAGTCCGTCTTCACCGACGCCGAGCTGATCCGGCTGGTCCGCGACTCCAGCGACGCGGGCCTGCTGGACCCCACCGGCAGCGAGCGGCTGCGCGACGCCCTGGAGCTGGGCACCCGCCGGGTCGGCGACATCCTGGTGCCGCTGGACGAGATGGTCACCGTCGGCCCCGAGGTCACCCCCGACCAGCTGGAGCGCGCCGCAGCCGCCTCCGGCTACTCCCGGCTGCCGGTCCTCGCCCCGGCCGGGGCGGTGCTCGGCTATCTGCACATCAAGGACACCCTCGGGGCGACCGACCGCGACAAACCCTTCCCGGGCACCGCGCTGCACGCCGTCACCCGGGTGCGCGCCGACACCCCGCTGGACGACACCCTCACCGCGATGCGCGCCGCGGGCACCCACCTGGCGGCGGTCACCGGCGACGGCGGGGCCGTGCTCGGCTTCGTCACGATGACGGATGTCCTGGACGAGCTGGTGGGCCCCGAGCCGTCCGCCGTCTAAACGCGGGAGCCGTCTAAGTATGTGGACACTGTCTTGCATACGAGACAGCGAGTCTGGAGGATGAGCCGACGGCACACGCGGGCATGGGCGGCAGGAGCGGGGAACTGGAGATGGGAATCGGCTCCTCGGCACTGCTGGTGTCGGCCGGCGTGGCCTCGGGGCTCGCCGGCTCGATCGCCGGTCTGGCCTCGCTGTTCAGCTACCCGGCGCTGCTCGCGGCGGGGCTGCCGCCGGTGGCGGCCAATGTGACCAACACGGTCGCGCTGTTCTCCAACACGGTGGGCACCGCGGCCGGGTCCCGGACCGAACTGCGCGGTCAGCGCGACCGTCTGCTGCGGCTCGCGGTCCTCTCCGCGCTCGGCGGCGCGGTGGGGGCCGCGCTGCTGCTCTCCACCCCGTCCTCGGCCTTCGAGGCCGTCGTGCCGTGGCTCATCGCGCTCGGCTCGGTGCTGATCCTGGTCCGCGACCCGCTGCGCCGCCTGGTGACCTCGCGGGCGCACGCCCTCGGCTCCGCCGCCCGCCCCACGCTCCCCATCGCCGCCGCGGTCCTGCTGGTCGGCCTGTACGGCGGCTACTTCGGCGCGGCCTCCGGCGTGCTGATGCTGGCGGTGCTCTCGCTCACCGCCGCCGCGGGCGAGCCGCTCCCGGTCACCAACGCCGTCAAGAACATCGCCACCGGCGCGGCCAACATCACCGCCGCGGTGGCCTACGCCTTCGTCGCGCCCGTGCACTGGGGCGCCGCCGTGGCGCTCGGCGTCGGCGCCCTCCTGGGCAGCTGGGTGGGCCCCGTGATCGTACGGCGGCTGCCCGAGACCCCGCTGCGCATCGCCATAGCCCTGGCCGGCCTCGGCCTCGCGGTCAGCCTCTGGTACCAGGGGTAGGCGAGTCCGAGGCCTCACTCGAGGGCTCACCCGACGAGGGCTGGGCCGACAGCCGGGCCGAGGGCCGGTCCGCGCGCACGGAGAACGCCGTGTACCCGGCCGTGGCCACGATCTCGTCCTTGACGAGCATCACGCTCGGCGGGACGGCCACACCCCCGACCCCGACGTCGTTCAGCGCCGTGATGCGCCACGCCTCCGCCCCGGTCCTGGTGTTCAGCGCCAGCAACCGGCCGAAGCGGTTGGAGAAGTACAGCTGTCCGTACTTCTCGGACCTCACCGGCGCGGACAGGCTCTCGACGTCCGTCGACCTCCGCCACAGCCTCCGGCCGGTGTCCGCGGACACGGCGCTGACCGCCCCGTTGTCCTGGACGAAGTAGACGACGCCGTTCAGCACGGTGGCCGAGCCGTACATGGTGTGGGACAGTGCGGTCCGCTCGGTCTCGCCGGTGCGCGGGTCCACGCGGATCAGGGCGTTGTACGGCCGCACGTACCCCTCGTCGTACACGTCTTTCGCGGTCTGCGGTACGAGGAACACGGGCTGGTCGCGGAAGGCGCCGAGGAGCAGCGACTTCTTGGGGAGGGTGGCGAGTTCGTGCGGGGTGCCGTCAGCGGGGTCGAGGCGCAGCAGGGTGTACGGGCCCTCGACGGCCAGGCCGGAATCGTCGATGGGTGAGCAGAGGGCGTACGGGACGCCGCCCAGCACCGTCGGATCGCAGAACTTCCCCGCGAGCGCCGGCGACCGCCACAGCTGCCGACCCGACGTCCCGTACGCGATGAACTCCTGTTCCCCGTCCGCCAGCGTCAGCACCCCGCCGGGGAACAGGACCGCCGATCCGGACCCGCTCATCTGCTGTGTCCACCGCTGTTTCTTGGTGTCGGCGTCCAGCGCCACCACCTGCCGGCCCCGCCCCCCAGACTCCCGGTAGGCGTAGACGACCCCGTCCCGCACCCCGATCGGCCGCGCCTGCTGCGGGGAGTTTCCCCACCGCCACCGGACGCGACCGGTGGCGGCGTCCACCGCGGCGATGGTGAAGCCCGTTCCGCCGCAGTACAGGGTGGTGGCGTCGGACACACACCCGGACTTCTGGTAGCCCATCTGGGGGCCGGACGTGGTGACGCTCAGCGACGTGCGCCAGGGTTGCCAGCCCTTGGGCAGCGCCGCGGATGGCGTGGACGCGGTGGGCTGCGTCGTGTCCGGCGAGGGCGAGTCCGTCGCGAACATCACCGCCGCGACGGTCAGCCCGGCGAGGGCCAGGGTCGCGCCGATGACCGTGAGGATCAGCCGTCGGCGCCGCCGCCCGGCGGCGGGCTTGCCGGGGAGCGGGGGCGGTGGCGGCGGGGCCTGGAGGGCGCCTTCGGCGTCCGGGCCCTCGGCGTTCGGCCTTTTGACGGTCGAGCGGTCCGCGGCGGGGAAGTCGGGCAGCGCGTCGAGCATGCGGTGCAGCTCGGTCAGATCGGGCCGCTTCGCCGGGTCCTTGTCCAGGCAGCGCTCGGCGATCGCCGCGAGCGGCCTGGGGACCCCGGCCAGCGTCGGGTGCTCGTACATCACCTGATAGCCCGACACGTACGGGCTGTCGGAGTCGAACGGCGCGGTGCCCGTGACCGCGTACACCAGCAGCGACCCCAGCGAGAACACGTCCGAGGCTGCCGTGACGCCCCGGGGTGTGCGCAGTTGCTCGGGCGACATGAAGGGCGGGGTGCCCAGCACCCTCCCGACGGTGACGGTGAGCGTCTGGTTGTCGGCGGCGCGCGAGATGCCGAAATCGATGACGCGCGGACCGTCCCCGGCCATCAGGATGTTGGAGGGCTTCAGGTCCCGGTGCACCACCCCGACCTTGTGGATGTCGCGCAGCGCCTCGACGAGACCCAGCCCCAGCCGCCGCAGATCCCGCCCGCCCAGCGGGCCTTTCTCGCGTACGACCTCGCTCAGGGTGGGGCCGGGCACGTACAGCGTGGCCATCCAGGGCCGCGCGGCGTCCGGATCGGCGTCCACCACCGGGGCGGTGAACGCCCCGCTCACCTTGCGGGCCGCCGCGACCTCCTGCCGGAAGCGGGTCCGGAACTCCTCGTCCTGCGCGTACTGTTCGTGCACGAGCTTGACCGCGACCTGCCGCCCCGAGTCCGAGCGCCCGAGATAGACGACGCCCATGCCGCCCGCGCCGAGCCGGTCGGTCAGGGTGTAGCCGCTTATGGATTCAGGGTCCCCGGCGCTCAGCGGCATCGCTCGCCCATCCTCTTTCTCCCGTTTCGTCCCGCCCGAACGGCTTTGCCAGGCAACCAGGTTAGGGCCGGCGGGCCCGCGTGACCGGTCGGCCACGCCCGAACCGCCGACGTGCCGCGTCAGTGAGGCGTTAGTGAGACGTTAGCCCACTGCGCTCGGCCGGGGGTCACCCCCTGTTCGGACAGACTCCCCGCCGAGACCTCCGGTGCCGCGCCGACCCCACCCACCCCACGAAACGGCTGGTGGCGCACGTTAAGGTAAGCCTTACCTAATGCGAGGAGGGGTTTGTTGTGCGTGTGCGCAGAGCCGGGGCCAGGGCCCTGCCGGCCGTGGCCGTGACCATGGCCGTGACCGTCGTGGGCGGACTGCTGGCCGGGTGCTCCACGGGCGGTGGCGGCGCGGACGGCACCGACAAGGGATCCCGCAACCTGGTGGCGGGCGCGTCGACCGGCCCGACGGCCGCCCCCAGCCGACTGGCCCCCGGCATGGGCGCCGAGGAGCCGGACGGCACCTTCCCGCGCACCGTCAAGCACGTCGTCGGCACCACCGAGGTCAAGAAGGCCCCCGCCCGGATCGCCGTCCTGAGCACCGGGCAGCTGGACGACCTGCTGACCCTCGGCGTCACCCCGACCGCCGCCACCCGCGCCGAGAACGGCGGGCTGGTCCCCGGCTATCTGCGGACCGCGTTCCCGGACCGGCGCGAGCGGCTGGCCGAGATGACCGACGTCGGCACGCGCAACGCGCCGAACCTGGAGGCCCTCTCCGCGGCCCGCCCGGATCTGATCCTGGCCAACGCCAGCCTCAAGGCGCTCTATCCGAAGCTGTCGAAGATCGCCCCCACCGTGCTGACCCAGGGCCAGGGCATCAACTGGAAGCGCGACCTGCTGCTGGTCGGCGCGGCCGTCGGCAAGGGCGAGCGGGCGCGGAAAGTCCTGGACGCCTACGAGAAGAAGGCCGCCGCGGACGGTGTGTCCGGCGCGGCCGGCGTATCCATGGTTCGCTTCACCGCCGACCGGACCCGGATGTTCGGCGTCTCCTCCTTCACCGGATCCATCGCCGTGGACATGGGCCTGTCCCGGCCCGCGTCCCAGCGGTTCCGGGCGATCTCACAGGACATCAGCGCCGAGCGGATCGACATCGCCGACGGCGGCTGGATCTTCTATTCGGTCCAGGGCGACCCGGCGAAGACGGACGCCGGCAGCGTGCTGGCCGGGCCGCTGTGGAAGTCGCTCAAGGCGGTCAAGGCCGGACACGCGGTCCGGGTCGACGACGACGCCTGGTACCTCAACGCCGGTCCCACCGCCGCCCGTCTGGTCGCCGACGAACTGGCCGACTCGCTCGGCGGCACGTCCGAGTAGCGCCCAGTGGCCCCTCCTCTCCGTACCCGGCCCGTGCGTGCCCGGCCCGTCCGTACCCGCCTCGGGTGGCTGCTCGCCGCGGGCGCGCTCACCCTCGCCGCGGTCACCGCCAGCATCGCCGTCGGCACCCGCCCGATCCCCCCGGCCACCGTCTGGGACGCCCTGCTGCACGGCGGCGCCACCCCCGACGCGCTGGTCGTACGGACCCTGCGGGTGCCGCGCGCCGCGGTCGGGGTCACCGCCGGGGCCGCGCTCGGCCTGGCGGGCGCCGCGCTCCAGGCCATCACCCGCAACCCGCTCGCCGACCCGGGCATCCTCGGGCTCAGCCAGGGCGCCTCGGCCGGGGTCGTGCTGGCCATCGTGTCCGGGCTGGCCGGCGGCTTCAACGGCTATGTCTGGTACGCCTTCGGCGGAGCGATCGCCGCCGCCTGCCTGGTGTACCTGGTGGCGCTGCGCAGCCGGGGCGGGGCCACGCCCGTCAAGCTGGCGCTCGCCGGGACGGCGCTGTCCGCGATGGTGGCCGGCGCCACCTCCGTCCTGCTGACCGCGGACTCCGCGACCCTGGACCAGTACCGCTTCTGGCAGGTGGGTTCCCTCAGCGGGCGCGACAGCGGGACCGTCACCCAGATGCTGCCGTTCCTGGCCGTCGGCGCGTTGATCGTCGTCGCCCGCGCCCGCGGCCTGGACGCGCTCCTCCTCGGCGACGAGACCGCCCGCGCGCAGGGCCACCGCGTGGGGCTGATCCGCGTCACGGCGGCGCTCGGCGCGGCCCTGCTGACGGCCGCCGCCGTGGCCGCCGCGGGCCCGGTCGCCTTCGTCGGCCTGGCCGCGCCCCATCTCGCCCGCCGCCTCGCCCGGGGCAGCGGCGGCGGCTACGGCTTCGTCCTCCCGCTGTCCGCGCTGCTCGGCGCGAGCCTGCTGCTGGCCGCCGATGTCGCGGGCCGCGTGGTGCTCGCCCCGGCGGAGGTCCCGGCCGGGGTGATGACGGCGCTGGTGGGGGCGCCGGTGCTGGTGGCGCTCGTACGACGCAGGGGCGTGGCGGGGTGAGCGGGGAGAGCGGGGTGAGCGCGGCACCGGGGACGCGCCGCGACCCGGGGCCAGGCCGGGCGAGCGGAACGCTCGTGCTGCGCCGCGGCCCGTACTCGATCACCCTGCACCGCCGCTCGCTGCTGGTCGCCGCCATCCTGCTGGTGCTGCTTGCGGGCGCGCTGGTCGCGGCGGCCTGCGTCGGTCAGCCGTTCGTCCCGCCCGGCGAGGTCTGGCGGATCCTGCGCGGCGAACCCAGCCGGGACGCGCTCGTGGTCGGCGAACTCCGCGTCCCCCGGGCCGTGCTGGGCGCCCTGGTCGGCGCCGCGCTCGGGCTGTCCGGAGCGCTCATCCAGAGCGTCACCCGCAACCCGCTGGCCAGCCCCGACGTCATCGGCGTCAGCCACGGCGCGGCGGCCGCCAACGTGACCGCGCTCGCCACCGGCCTGGTCACCTCGCCCGGCGCCCTCCCGCTGGTCTCCGCCGTCGGCGGGCTCGCCGCGGCCGCCCTCGTCTACGTACTCGCCTGGCGCGGGGGAACGGCGCACTCGGGCCGGTTCGTGCTGACCGGGACGGGGATCGGGGTGGCGCTCTCCGCGGTCGTGCAGCTGTACGCGAGCGAGAGCGAGCCGTCCCAGGCCGAGCAGGTCAAGCTCTGGCTGACCGGCAGTCTCAACGGCCGTGGCTGGGCGGAGGCCGAGCCGCTCGCGCTGGCCCTGCTGCTGGCGCTGCCCGCGCTGGTGGTCGCCGCCCGCGCGCTGCGGGTGACCGGGCTCGACCCCGACACGGCCGCCGGGCTCGGCGTCCCGGTGGCCCGCGTCCGCCTCGGGCTCACCGCCCTCGGCGCCCTGCTCGCCGCGGCGGCCGTGGCGGCGGCGGGCCCGATCGGCTTCATCGCCCTCACCGCCCCCCAGCTCTCCCGCCGCCTCACCCGCACCCCCCACCTTCCCCTCGCCACCTCGGCCCTGACCGGCTCCGTCACCCTCGTCCTCGCCGACCTGGCCGCCCGCACCGCGCTGCCCCCGCTGGAGATCCCGGCGGGCGCCCTGACCGCGGCGGTCGGGGGCCCGTACTTCCTATGGCTCCTGACCCGCCGCTGAACGGCAGAAGCGGCAGCCGTCCCAGTACGGCAGGGCGCTCAGCACCCGGTGCGGTACGCACGAGGCGACCGCGGCTCCGTCCGGCCCGGGGAAGACACCGCCATGGCCGCGTACGGCGTCGGCCGGGTCGAACGCCTCGACCATGGCCCTGAACCGCCGCAGATACCCCTCCGCGAACGGCGGCTCGTACCCCAGCTCGTCCCAGCGGTGCCGGCGCAGCGCGAGGTCGACGACGCGCCCCACGAAGTCCTTGGCCCGGGCCCGCTCGGCGCGGGTCGCCCCCCAGTCGATCTCCTCCAGGTCGAATCCGACGGCGCCCCGCCCCATGACGTTCTGGTCCTGAAGGGTCAGGAGGGCGGCGAAGCGGAAGTCCCACGGGTCGCGCGCGAGATCGGAGACGGCGAGTGTCAGGACGTCGAGGAAGACATCCGTCCCCCCGTTGGACAGCGAGAGCCCGCCGCCACCGCCGCCCCCGAACCCCCCGAACACGTTGCCCACCCGCGCCACGGTACGCGGCGCTCAGGGGTGCATACGGGCCCCCTTGAGCACCTTGTCGACCGCGTTGCGCGGCCCGTACACGGCGAGCCCCACCAGATCCAGCTGGTCCTTCGGCACCGCCCGCACCGCCGCGCGGTTGTCCCGGTCGTTGCCGGTGGCGAAGAGGTCGGAGGTGAACACGGCCCGGGGGAGCGCGCGGGACAGGGCGCGGGTGTGCGCCGCGGTCAGCGTCTCCTTCGTCCCCTCGAAGACCAGGACGGGCTGGCGGAACATCGGCAGGTAGGCGGTGCCGTCGGCGTCGGCGTACGGCTCGCCGATCACTTCGGGCAGCTCCGAGCCGAGGCCGCTGACCAGGAACGCGGTCACATTCAGCCGCTGCCAGGTCGGCAGGTCCTCCCGCAGCACCACGGCGATCTTGGTGTCGAATCGTACGGGCGTGGTCTCAGTCGTCATGGTCGTCATGCTTGTCGTGCTCGTCATGCTCCGAGGCTGCCGAGCACCCCGCCGTACCGTCTTGTACGTTTCTTGCATGGTGTCCCGGCACGAGGTGTCCGCGTGGCGCCCGCGGGTGCCGGGCGTCGTGGAGGTCTTCCACGCCCACTTCACCGAGCACGCGTACCCGATGCACGTCCACGACGTGTGGACGCTGCTGATCGTCGACAATGGCGCGGTCCGCTACGACCTGAACCGCCGCGAGTGCGGCACCCCGCACGACACGGTGTCCCTGCTGCCCCCGCAGGTCCCGCACAACGGCTCGCCCGCCACCCCGCAGGGTTTCCGTAAACGCGTCCTCTACCTGGACCTGTCCCAGCTGGACGAGGGCCTCATCGGCCCGGCGGTGGACCACCCCGACATCGTCGACCCGCTCCTGCGCCGCCGCATCGGGCAGCTGCACGCGGCGTTGACGCGGCCCGGCGACGAACTGGAGGCGGCCAGCCGTCTCGCCCTGATCGGCGAGCGGCTGCGCGGACACCTGCTGCCCCGGCTCGCCGCCACCCCGCCCGACTCCGACCCGGGCGTGGCCCACAGCCTGCGGGAACTCCTCGACGAGCGGCTGTTCGACGGCATGACCCTGGACGAGGCGGCCACGCTGGTGCCCGCCCACCCCACCCATCTGGTCCGGGCGTTCAGCACGGCCTTCGGGATCGCCCCGCACCAGTACCTGATGTCCCGGCGCGTCGACCACGCCCGACGGCTGCTCCTCGACGGCCGACCGCCCGCGGAGGTGGCCACCGCGGTGGGCTTCTACGATCAGTCGCACCTGACCAGGCACTTCAAGCGGTTTGTGGGCGTCACCCCGGGCCGCTACGCCCGGAACGCCGTCGTCACGACGGTCATCCGCTGACCGTCAGGCTGGAGTTCCCACTGCTCTGATAGCCCTCCGTCGCGAGGATCATGTAGTACTTGAACGTGCCGAGGCCCATTCCGGAACGGGCCCATGCGTCGAAGTGGTTGCCCGTGGTGATGGTCCCGCCCGTGCGCTTCGACTGCCGGACGCTCCAGTACTGGTTGAAGGTCCGAGTGCCCTCGACGGAGGGCGCGTTGTAGCGCGTCGTCTGGTAGATGTCGTACGTACCGCCGTCACTGGTGACCGCGCCCTTGTACGTGCCCGTGGGCCGATAAGTGCCCCAGCTGTCGACGACGTAATACTCCACGAGCGGATTCGAGGTCCACCCGTAGAGCGCTAAATATCCATTGCCGGACGGATTGAAGCTGCCCGAGTAGCTCACATTCCTGCGTCCGCCGGTGCTCCAGCCCTTACCGCAGACAAAATTGGAGCAGTTGGTCCACGAGGTCCGGTAACTGCCGCCGGACGCCAGGGTCATGGAGACCGAGCCACCGCCGTCGGTCCAGAACGAATAGTAGAAGCCGTTGTTGGTGCCGGTCTGGTTGGTGGTGATCGTCGTGTCGGCGCGCGCGGTGCCCGGGACCATCAACCCGGAGGTGACCAGTGCCAGGGCGCCGGCCCGGCCGATGAAGCCTCTGCGGCTGGTCGGGCGGGCGGGGGCGTCGTCCTCGTGCATGATGCTCCTCCTCATGAAGCTGACGGGCCGTTGATGCCGACAGTGTTGAACCGGCTCCATGGGGTGTCAACAGTTTCCGCAAGGGTTCCGGAAGGCCGGACTTGATCAGGGATCTTCTGAAAAAGCATTTCACCTGGTGGCGGGGTCGACACATTGATCAATTCAAGACGAATAACGAAAACCCCAGTGCCGTGGGCCAGGATTCGAGCCGATATACCGAAAACTTTTCGGAGATATTCCGGATCACGCTGTCCGATCACAACGGGGCGGAGTCCCTGCCCCAGACGAAGACCTCGGAGCTCGGCTGACGTTCCGAGAACCGGCCCGCCGGGGAGGCCGCCCCCAGCAGTCCGCGCAGGTCCGCCTCGAACGCATCACGGCGCGTGCCGAACAGATGCGGAGCCGAGAAGGACATCGAGAACACCCCCGCGACGACATCGTCCGGCGTGCGTTCCAGCGCCTGCCCGCCGGGAACGACCACGCGCCGGGGACCGGAGAACCCCGCCCGCGCGAGCACCGCCGCCTCGCCACCCGGCGTTCCCTGCGGCAGCACCCCCCGGCCGGCCCGTCGGACCGGCCCCAGATAGCGCCTGACCAGTTCGTCGATCGCCGCATAGGGCACCGCGGGATACGGGAGACCGTCCACGCTGCGGATCTCCGTCTTCAAGTCCGAGACATGCACCAGCGCCCCGCCCGGCCGGAGCATGCCCCTGACGGTCGCCGCCACCAGGTCGCGATCCATCCAGTGGAAGGACTGCGCGAAGGTGGCCACGGTGAAGGAGCCGAGATCCGCGGGCAGATCCTCGGCCCGGATCCGCACCCACCGCGCCTTTCCGGCCACCCCCGCCTCGGCGGCCCCGCGCCCGGCTTCGTCGATCATCCCGCGGTCCGGGTCCACCCCGACCACCTCATGGAACACCTGCGCCAGACTCAGGGCCAGGGTGCCCGGCCCGCATCCCACGTCGATGAGGCGCCCCCGCCCGTCGAGCCGCAGCACCTCGGCGAGCACGTCCGCCAGCCCGGGGGCGTACGGGAGCCTCCCGCGCCGGTAGTAGGCCGCCGTGCCCGAGAACAAGGTGTCGTCCCACTCCCAGCCGTCCATCACGTCCATCACATCTGAGGGGCGTGCCGAGCCTGGTAGGCCGGAAATCGCACGAGGTCGGTGAAGTCCTGGTCGGCGTCGGGCCAACGGCCGCGCAGCAGGGCGGCGATGCGCTGGAGCCAGGCGGTGAGGTGGGGCAGGGCGCGGTGGCTTCGAGGGTGGCGACGAGCTGGGGGCGGCTGCGGTCGCCCGGTGGGCGGGCGTCCAGCAGGGCGAACCGCTCCAGGCGGAGGCGGGCGTCGGCCGGGCCGGAGGCATGCAGAAGGACGTTGTTGGCTTCCGCGTCCCCATTGCCGAGGGCGAGAAACGGCCCCGGGGCGGCCAGCTCATCCACCACCGCGCCGATCTCGGTGGCGGGTCCGGCCTCCAGCGGCACCCCGAGTCCCACGGCGTGCTCGATCCCCCTGTCGCGGTACGGGGCGAGCCGCCCGGCCCGGTCGGCCGCGGGGTCGACCGGCCCCAGCCCGGCCCGGCGCGCGTAGTAGTCCTCGGCCCGCCCGGCGGTGGCCGCGCCCAGCTCACCGAGGGCACGGGCGAAGGCGGCCAGCCGGTCGCCGTGGGCCGCCGCTCCGTCGCGCCGCAGCAGCCGGTCCAGGGTGGTGCGCGGCGCGAGGTCTTCCAGGACCACGAACCCGGCCGCCGCGTCGGCGGCGATGACGCGAGGGGCGAGGGCGATCCCGACGTCGTCCCGGAGAAACCGGAGCGCGGCCACCTCGGTACGCAACCGCCACCCGGCGTCACGCCCCTGGACGGGTCCGCCCTCGGCCCACTTGACGACAACGGAAGGCGCCACATCCGCACCTCGAACCCGCACCCGGGCCACGGCCCAGGGCTCCAGCCGCTCCCAGCGCTCGACGCCCAGCAGCTCCCTCAGGGCTGCGGCGCGGGCGCTGTCGCTCTCGCTCTCGCTGGGCTCGGGCATCCGCTCAACCTATGCACCGGCATCGCCGAACGCGACCGAATTAGCGGCGCGTTAGCCGGGCGGCAGTAGATCGTCAGCGCCGCCGAACAGGCTTGTTGTCACGGCCCCTGAAGGACGGGGATGAAGCCCGCGACAACAGGGGGACACATGTCATGCCATGCCGAACTCCGCCACCTCCGTAAGGTCGCCGCCGCCGCGGTGGTCGCCACCGTGGCAGCGTTCGCGCTGGCGGCATGCCAGGACACCGCGACCGCCAACGACGCGGCGCCCTCCGCCATCACGGTCGACGCCGTCGGCGGGGGCAAGTAGCGGGCGCGATGGCCACCGATGGAGATCTGGCCCGCGACCTGGACACGGCACCCCCGGCAGACTGCTTCCAGTGCTGCCGTTCTTTGAGGAGTTGCCATGCAGGTCGCCGTGGTCACCTTTGACGGGTTCAACGAGCTCGACAGCTTCATCGCCTCCGCGTTGATCAACCGCTGCCGCTCGACCCTTCGCGACAGCTGATCGGCGCGCAGTGCTCGGGCGCGCTGGTGCTCGCCCGGCTCGGGTTGCTGGACACCATGCCCGCCTGCACGGACATCAAGAGCCGGCCCTATGTCGAGGCTTGCGACGTCACCGTGCTGGACGCGCCGTTTCACGCCGAGGGGAACATCGCCACGGCGGGCGGCTGCCCGTCGTCCCAGTATCTCGCCGCGTGGGTGATCACCCGCACCCTCGGGGAGGCCGCCGCGCGCGACGTCATCGACTACGTGGCTCCGGTCGGCGAAAACCAGGAGACCGTCGAGCGCGCCATGCGGGCCCTGTCCGGCGGGCTCGTCACCGCCGGACAGGGCCGCATCCGCTCAACGCTCTGATTGCGGGTTACTGGTCGGTTCCGCCGTCGTAGGGGACGGCGTCCGCCGCGTCGGTGTGCCAGTTGGTGACGATGGGCTTGTCGACGGTGATGGTGTCGACGGGCAGGGAGACGGGGTTGGGGTCCTTGGCGCCGATGGCGACGATGATGCTGTTGAGTTCCTTGCCGCCGTTTTCGTTGGTGGTCTTGGGGTTGACCCCGGCGTAGGCGGTGGTTCCCTTGCCGAGGGTGACCGCTTCGCCTACGGCTTGTTCGGCGGGGCCGGCTTCGGTGCCGTCCGATCCGAAGGCCACGGTGGGGAGTTCGGCGGGCAGGACGCAGGTGATCCCGGGCTTGGCCTTCGCGATGATCAGGATGTATCCGCCGGCCTGCGTCTCGGACCTGGTGCTCCAGGAAATGTCGTTGGCCCCGCACTCCTGCCCGACTGCGGCCTTCTCGCCGTTGCCGACGTCGGCGCCGGAGCCGTCGCCCTTCGTGCCGGAGGACTTGCCGTTGCTGTCGCTGTTGCTGTTGCCTGCGGTCGATGAGCCGGAGGCGGTGTCCTTGCCGGCCTCGGCCTCGGCCTTGGCGGAGGAAGACGAGTCACCCGACTGACCACTCGCGTCGTCCGAGTTCTGACAAGCGGTGGCGAGCATCGCGGCAGCCACCAGCAGACTGGCACCGGCGAACGTACGGACTCGGGTGCGCGTGGTACGCATGGGAAGACTTCCTTGTCATGAGTGGAACGGTGCGCCCGGCGACGTTTCGCTCGGTCTGGTAGTCAGCTTGCCGACGGCCGCTATCGTTTCGTTGGCGTGCCGCTAACGCAGCGCTGCCGCGGTGGCAACGGGCGTACCTTCATGATCATAAGGCGGAGCGATGGTGCTCTGAGCGGGGCTGCCGCGGTGGTCAGGTGAGGCGGCGGAGCGCGTCGGGGGTCAGGTCGGCGAGGGTGGGGTAGCCGTCGACGGCCATGAGCAGGTCGGCCTCGGCCAGCAGGGAACGCAGGACGTGGACGACGCCGTCGGTGCCGGCGAGAGCCAGGCCGTAGAGATAGGGGCGGCCGACGCCGACCGCGGTGGCACCCAGGGCGAGGGCCTTGATGACGTCCGCCCCGGTGCGGACGCCGGAGTCGAACAGGACCGGCAGACCGTCGGCGGCCTCGACCACCTCCGGCAGCGCGTTGAGCGCGGGCAGGCCGCCGTTGGCCTGGCGTCCGCCGTGGTTGGAGCAGTAGACGCCGTCCACGCCGCCGTCCTTGGCGCGACGGACGTCGTCGGGGTGGCAGATGCCCTTGAGGATCAGCGGCAGGTTGGTGATCGACCGCAGCCAGGGCAGGTCGTCCCAGGTGAGGGGGTTGCCGAAGATCGTCGCCCAGTGCATCACGGTCGCGGTCGGGTCGTCCTCGGGAGCCTTGGCGAGCCGGGAGCGGAAGACCGGGTCGCTGGTGTAGTTGGCCAGGCAGTGGCCGCGGAGCTGGGGGAAGTTGCTGGCTGCCAGGTCACGGGGCCGCCAGCCGGGGATCCAGGTGTCGAGGGTGACCACGATGGCCTTGAAGCCCGCGGCCTCGGCCCGGTGGACCAGGCTCTCGGCCACCTCCCGGTCGGAGGGGGTGTAGAGCTGGAAGAAGCCGGGCGTGTCGCCGAACTCGGCGGCGACTTGCTCCATCGGATCGACGGTCAGGGTGGAGGCGATCATCGGCACGCCGCTACGGGCGGCGGCGCGGGCGGTGGCGAGGTCACCGTGGCCGTCCTGCGCGCACAGACCGACCACGCCGACCGGGGCCATGAGCAGCGGTGTGGGCAGGTGCATCCCGAACAGGTCGACGGACAGGTCGCGCTGGGTGGGGCTGACCATCATGCGGGGGATGAGGCCCCACTGCTCGAACGCGGTGACGTTGGCCCGCTGGGTGTATTCATTGCCCGCGCCGCCGGCCACGTAGGAGCGCACCGCGGGCGGCATGGCCGCCTCGGCCAGCGGCTCCAGATCGTCGGAGGTCATGGGCAGGTTCGGCAGCACCCCGCGCAGCCCGTCGAGGTAGATCTCGTTCTGGTAGTCGGCGAAAGCCATGATCCCGTCCTCCTGCACGCCCGCCGGGTGCGGGCTCTCGAAGTCCACAAGGGGAGAGTGACGCACGAGGGCAGCGCAACGCGGGTTTCTGGCTCAGATCTGAGAGGAAGACCCTGGTGGACCACTCGAGATGTCGCCCTGTTTGTTCGCATTTAGGGTGAGTCTCGTGATGCGAATACACAAGATCATCCCGTTACTGACGGTTGTCGTCTTTGTGTTGTTGCATGTCTTCGCCTATCCAGGCACACGCTTCTCCAATGACTCATACCGCTACGCCCGCTCAGCGTACGAGTTCTTGGGCGACCCCTACCGGAAAGCCCAGGACAAAGCGTTGCGGGCCTACTGCGCGGACACGGCGGCCATGCTTCAGCGAAACCGCATGCTGCATCAGATCGAGTTCCGGGCCCCGGTGCGCAGCTATGAGTTCCAGGATTGCCTCACTGAGCACGCGGATGGCCTCAACCCCAGCAATCCGCGGTACGAGGCGCTCTTCCATGCTCGCCTCGCCTATCCACTGGTGGCCGCGCCGTTCGTCCGGCTCTTGGGGGCCAAGGCGGGGCTGACGGCGGTTGCCCTGGGTTTCACGGCGCTCGGAGGGCTGCTGGTCCTGGTGCTCCTGCGCGCGCTGCGTGCACCGCCTCCGGTGGCATGGCTCGGTCAGTGCCTGTACTACGTCACGCCGATAGGGCTGTGGGGCAGCCGGCCCATGACGGAGGGGCCGATGATCGCCCTCATGGTGGCCATGCTGCTCGGCGCGGTGTGGCTGTGCCAGGGGCGGCGGGTGGCGGGGGCTCTGCTGTCCGTGGCGGCCTTCGCGCTGGGTTTCGCGGTCAAGTACTCAAGCTTCGCCCTGGTGGGGCCATGCCTGGTGGCGGCGAGCGCGTTGGCGCTGATGTTCGTTCCACAGGCCCGGCACAAGGGCACGCGCTGCCTGCTCATCGTCTCGCTCTTCGAGTCCCTGGTCGCCTTTGCGATGAGCCGGGCGCTCCGGTTGCCCGGATTGGAGGATTCGCTCCAGGACACCTTCTCCCTCCACTGGACGTATGCCGAAGTCGCCGACCCATGGCGCCGACTGGCCCGGCTCGATGTCAACTACTGGTGGCAGTGGCTACAGGGAGAGGCGTTGGCTCCCTCCCTGCTCTTCCTCCTGGCATTGGGCGTCTGGGGCGCGATGAGCCGCTCGGTGCCCATCGCGCTCTGCCTGATCGCCGTGGGCGGTACGGGCCTGCTGACGTCCGTTGCCCACCCGGTGGCGATGGAGGGCGACAGGCTCTACGTGCAGGTGTGGCTGATAGTCGTCGTCGGGCTGCCCCTCCTGGTCGAGCGGCTGCGCAGGAGCGGCGGGGCCCCCGGCGCGCCGCCTGTGCGAAGTGATCCTCTGCTGAAGAGCAACGGGCGTCGGCGAAGAACGGCTCGTCTCGAGCGACTGCCCCCGACCTCCCGACTGGAGGGGGTCGACATGCGCCCCGATACGCATCCCGGCTGAGGTGCGCACGCTTCGGCGCCGCCCACCCGATGAGGGCCGGGCGGCGCCGGTTGTGGTCAGGAGCAGGGCTTGTAGAACTTGGCCCAGCCGTTGCTGGGCATGGACGGCGGCTCGCCGGTGGACCCGAACGCGCCGTACTTCGTCTTCAGCTCGTAGTCGAAGTCCCCTGGGCCGCTGTTCGGGTCCGTCAGGCGCACGTCCCGATCCAGTTGCCCGTCACCGTTGTTGTTGAGGATCGCGAGGTCCGGGTAGGCGTCGCCGCCGTAGTTGGCGATCCGAAGCTGCTGGACCTCGCCGTGGTCGCCGATGTCGGAGTGCCGGGCGTGGGCGGAGCTCAGGTTCGCCCGCTTGAGCGGGCCGGGGCGGTATTGCGCGACGCGCGCTGTCGAGGGGTCGTCGATGCCGGACGGCTTGACGATGTTGACGACCATGTCCAGGGTGCCGTCCTTCTGGAAGTCGGCGACCGCGGCGGACGCGACCTCCCCCGTCTTCGCGCCCAGGAGTTTGCTGACGGCGTGCTTCGTTCCGAACGAACCGTCCGCGGTCCCCCACTGGATCGTCATCTTGGTTCCGGTGTGCCCCGGATTCGTGATCTTGTCCGGGCGACCGTCACCGTCGAGATCGCCGACCAGCGTCGTGGCGCCGGCCAGGCACGGGCCCGTCGCCTTGGCGGCCATGCCGGCCCGCTCTGCGCCGCCCGAGGGCGACGACCCGGCCGCAGCGGCCTGGTAACCGGCGACGGTCAGGGACAAGGCGACCGCCGCGATCGGGGCGGCGATCAGAAGTGAGCGTTTGCGAGGCATGTACGAACTCCTAACGTTGTTGCTGCGAGGGAGATGCTGGTAACGCCGGCTGAACGAAGCCTGAAGCGCTCATGGGCAGCTACGGCAGCTGTCGTTGGGTTACTGGTCGGTTCCGCCGTCGTAGGGGACGGCGTCTGCTGCGGAGGTGTGCCAGTTGGTGACGATGGGCTTGTCGACGGTGATGGTGTCGACGGGCAGGGAGACGGGGTTGGGGTCCTTGGCGCCGATGGCGATGATGATGCTGTTGAGTTCCTTGCCGCCGTTTTCGTTGGTGGTCTTGGGGTTGACTCCGGCGTAGGCGGTGGTTCCCTTGCCGAGGGTGACCGCTTCGCCTACGGCCTGTTCGGCGGGGCCGGCTTCGGTGCCGTCCGATCCGAAGGCCACGGTGGGGAGTTCGGCGGGCAGGACGCAGGTGATCCCGGGCTTGGCCTTCGCGATGATCAGGATGTATCCGCCGGCCTGTGACTCGGACCTGGTGCTCCAGGAAATGTCGTTGGCCCCGCACTCCTGCCCGACGTTGCCACGCTCGCCGTCGCCGACGTGGGCGCCGACACCATCCTGGGTTCCTGTGTCCTGCGCGACGAAGGTCTTGATCGATGCGCCAGAGCCGGTGTCCTGGTCAGCCGCAACCGCAACCGCAGCCACGGCGGAGGCCGACGAGTCACCGGACTGACCACTCGCGTCGTCGGAGGACTGCCAAGCGGTGGCGAGCATCGCGGCAGTCATCAGCAGCCCGGCACCGGCGAACATACGGACTCGGGGGCGGGCGATCAGCATGGGAGGACCTTCTTCGTCATCAGCGGAGTAGTGCACACAGCGACGTATCGCCCGGTGTGGCACTCACCTTGCCGGTGGCGGCTACCGTCCCATTAACGCGCCACTAACGAAGCGTTGGCGCTCCCGCGTGGGCCGACTCGGTGGGGGTCTGGTTCGCATCCATCGGTCGTTTACCGGCGCCACGTACGGTGACAGCTTCACTCGCGTAACCATGGTCGGGGGACGGCATGGCGCTGCGTATTCAATTCAGGTGCTCGGCGGCTTCGCGCCTGCTAGTCGCAGGGGCAGGCTAGATGGAGAGAGCCTGTCCATACTCGGTCGCATGGATGAGACAGCGCACGGCAAATCCCTCCTCGGTGAGTTCCTGTCCCGGCGCCGGGCTCAGTTGAAGCCGGCGGACGTGGGGTTGCCGGACTACGGCGACCGGCGGCGGGTGCCGGGGCTGCGGCGTGAGGAACTGGCCCAGTTGGCCGGCGTCAGCGTGGCCTACTACATCCGGCTGGAACAGGGGCTGTCGCTCAACGCCTCGCCGCAGGTCCTCGACGCGCTGGCCACGGCTCTGCGGCTGGATGACGCGGAGCGGCGCCACCTGCACACCTTGTCCGGTGACGTCCGGCAGAGCCGTCGCCGGCTCCCCGCCGAGCGTGTCACCGCGGCGATACGCCAACTGGTGGATGCCTTCGGGGACTCACCCGTGGTGGTCCTCGGCCAGCGCTCGGACGTCCTGACGTGGAACCGCACCGGGCATGCGTTGTTCGCCGGGCATCTGGCCCCGGACAGCCCGGATCAAGCGGCCACGCGACCCAACACCGCCCGGATGGTATTCCTGGACGCCCACACGCGGGACCTGTACGTGGACTGGCCCAGGAAAGCACGGGATGTGGTGGGCAAACTGCGGCAGGCGGTCGGCAAGTATCCGGACGATCCGCATCTGGCCTCCCTCGTCGGCGAGCTGACGATGCGCAGCCCGCATTTCGCCACGCTGTGGGCTCAGCACCGGGTGCGCGCCTGGGGCTTGAACGAGTACCGGATGCGCCATCCGATGGTCGGGGAGCTGGACGTGTGTCAGCACTCGCTCCCGGTGCCCCGGGGGCAAGGGATCCGGCTGGTGGTGGTGACGGCGGCGCCCGGCTCCGCCGACCAGGCGGCACTGCGATTGCTCAACCAGACCCTCCAGCCCGCCGCGGACATGTCGGCGACCGCCCGCCCTGCCGCCGGCACCCCCGCACACATCGTTCCTGCCGTACACCCCTGATCCGGCCGTATCCGGTCATCTGGCCGTCACAAAGCCACAGTCCGCCCGACATCACCCGACAGCCTCCGGCCCGAGGCTGTCGGGGAGCGCCCCGGGGGCCTCGTCACGCACGCTTTCCGGCCGCCGATGACACTGCCGCCCCTCTTTCCTCTCCCCTGTGTCCCCGCCCGCCGGCATCACGCATTCGGCGCTCGCACGCGATGGGCGGACACACGCCGACATTGATCTTGGGCGGGGCGCGTAGCCGGCTCCCCCCTTCCATCGCGGAGAACATCCGCAGAGGCCCGCACAGTCACCCTTTGACCCCTCCTGGAGGTTCCCCATGTCCACCACACCCGTCACGGCTTTCGCCGGGGTCATCGACACCATCGCCCACCTGGTCGAGGCCGTGGAGGAGGAGCAGTGGAGCGCGCCCACGCCCTGCACCGACTGGAACGTCCAGCAGATGGTCGACCATCTGCTGTTGGGCCAGCACACGTTCGCCGTCGTGATGGGGGCGCAGCCGCCCCGGCCGGCGCTCGACCCCGCTCCGGAAGCGCTCAAGAAGGCGTTCCGGACATCGGCCGCCGCCCTGGTGGCCGCCTTCGAGCGGCCGGGAGCGCTGGAGCGCACGGTGCGGGCCCCGATCGGTGAGGTGCCCGGCGCTGTGGCACTGCATCTGCAGACCATCGAGCACCTGGTGCACGGCTGGGATCTGGCCCGGGCCATCGGCCAGAAGGCCCTGTTCGACGAGGCCACGGTCGAGCGGGAGACCGAGTTCGCCCGCGGCCTCACGGCACAGATGCCGTCTGGACCGGGCGCTCCGTTCGCGCCGTCCCGGACCGCTCCGGAAGACGCCCCCGCACTCGACCGGCTGGCCGCACTGCTCGGACGCGACATCACCGAGTGACCCTCACGCAGGTCACCGCAGTACACGCCGGCCGCAACCCTCTCGAGGAACAAGGACAACAATGAAGAAGACGAAGCTGAACATCGCCATCGCGAGCGCAGCACTTGTCGCTGCCGTGGCCACCGGAACGGCGTTGGCCGCGAACGGTTCGTCTGCCGGATCCGGCTCCACATCCGGCGCCGAGCAGACCCGGGCCGAGCAGGCCGAGCAGAAGAAGCCCAGCGCCATCAAGGCCGACGGCTCGAACGTGTTCCCGCACTCGCTGGACTTCGACGCGCGGTCGAACACGTTCCTCGCCGGGTCGCTGAAGCGCGGCACGGTCTCCGCCGTCAGTCCTGACGGAAAGGTGCGCACCCTCATCGACGACCCGGAAATGGTGTCGGCGCAGGCCGTCCTCGTCGACCGCGAACGGGACCGCATCCTGGTCAGCAATGTGGACTACGGCACTGCCGACCGTTCCAGGAAGAACGCCCCCTTCCGCGTCGCCGGTGTGGGCAGCTACGACCTGGAGAGCGGGAAGCAGGACTGGTGCGTCGATCTGACCGCGGTCACCCTGGACGGCAAGCAGCACCTGATCTCCGACGTGACGGTGGCGCCCGACGGCACCGCGTACGCCGTCGACGAGCTGACCCCGACGGTGTTCCGCATCGACCGCAAGGGCCGCGCCTCGGTATTTCTGCAGAACGACCTGCTCAAGGGCACGCTTGACATTCCCGACTTCCTGAACGATGTGGGCATGACAGCGGTGGAGTGGGTGGAAGGAAACCACCTGATCATCGCCATGGCCGACGGCTCCCTGGTACGGGTGCCCGTCAAACATCCCGAAAAGGCGCAGGAGGTGAAGCTCTCCGCGCCCCTGGGGTCCCCCACGGCCGGCATGCGGCTCCTGAAGGACGGCTCGATCGCGGCGGTCAGCAGCGGTCTGCTGACCGGCAAGCCCGCCCAGATCCAGCGTGTGGAGCCCCGTGACGGCTGGAAGAAGGCCACGGTGAAGGTCACCGACACCGTCGAGGATCCCGTCACCAGCGACGTGACCGCGGGACCGGACGGGACGACGTACGCGCTCAGCGGCGGGCTGGCCGACCTCCTTGCGGGCAAGCCCAACGACGGGTTCAGCCTGACCCCCGTCAAGACCGATTGAGCCGGCAGCCGTTCCCCCGGACGACCTGCGGTCGCCACTCCCACGACCTGCGGTATCAGGACTTCCGCGTCGGATGCGAGACGGTGCCATGCGGCGTCGTTGCGGGGCGAGAAGATCGGCATCACACGGTCATCACCGCGTGATGGCCGCGCGGCGTACTCCGTCTCCCCACCACAGCAGGAAAGTACGCAACGGAGCGATAGTGCTCTGAGCGGCGGCTTGTTCAACTGCGCGGTCGAGGTGCTCGACGAAGGAACGCAACTGGGCGGGGGCGATCTGGGCAACCGCTGCCCGGAGTGCTGCCGGAGGGAGCGCCGGCATGGGGCTCAGGGGCCCGTCGGGGGCAGGGGGCTGCTCGGTCATCGGAACGTCTCCTGGCGGGTGGTCTACGTGGTCATCGTGAGCCTGGCCGTTGGTACGGACGCTGGGCTGGGCCTACGCCCGCGCCTCGTTCGCCACACAACGCCCGACGCGTCTCGATCGCTCTGGCCCAAGCGTGATCGCGTTGGGGTGGGTTCTGGTGCGTTGTCGCGAGTCGCCAGAGGGGCCAGCGGCCCCGAGCAACGGCAGAGCCCCGGGCCGATGGCCTGGGGCTCTGCCGTGTGTGGAGCGGGTGACGGGAATCCAACCCGCGCTCTGAGCTTGGGAATCACGGGGCCGTCAGCACGGATTATGCCGTTGACCAGCGCGAATGGGCGCTGTGGGCAAGCGGCCACGCCTGCCGCAGTACCCGGCATTGACCGCTGTTTACCGCTCCATCTGGTGCGCTTCTGGTGCGGAACCTGGCGCACTGCCGATCAGTCCGCGCTGGGGTCCAGTCCCTCGAAGCGAGATCTGTTCACCCGCTAAAGATCGGAGAATGGGGGGATCACTCGCGTGATCGCGATGAGGCGCAGACGGGGGAGGGGCAGCGCGTAGAACCAGCCGTCGACGAGCAGGGGGATGCGCCGCACTCCGCCTGGCACACCCCGTCGCGGTCCTTGACCGAGATCCGTGACGTCAACGCCGACGTCGGCCAGTGCAACCATCTCTCCCGCGAGGCGCTCAACCTCGGCGACCACCTGCGGGGGCAGGCCCGACACGATCTCGGCGTCCGGGTCATACTCCCAACGCCATTGGTCCCGGTCGCTCACGCTGCTCCCTGCTCCTGGTCGATGCCGGCTTCAGCGCATGCTGTGTCAAGGATGCGACCGATCTCCGCCGCAAGTTCGCGAGCCTCGTGGATATCGTCGGTCTCGGCCGCACGGGCTTCCAGCGCCCGCAGGCGGGCGGCTCGGGCCGGGTGGCGCTCGACGGCCACGTAGACGGCCCACTGCCCGACGAAGCGACGCATGGGTGCCGCGCTCACCTGCTCTCGGGACTGCCGGAGTGCCGCGGCGCGCTCGGCATCAAATGTCGGCAGTGCGTCCGGGGCGATCAGCGCAAGAGCAGCGCGCAGTTCCTCAGGCGTGCTGGCCGGCTGGGCGATGCGGTGAGCTTCCGGATCACTGTCGGCGATGTCGTGCATCGGATGTTCGGGCTGCGTGGTCATCGCGGTCTCCAGTGAGGATCGGCAGGTCCGCTGTGCGCCCTACGGTACGTGTTCGTCCCTCTCGTGCGCATGGAGATGGTCCGCTTCAGCTCACTCGGCGGGCTGCTGACCGCCGCCACTTTAACGGCGGCAAGCCGTCTTGGCTGAGAGGGGGAGGAGTCGGCCCGGCAAGGCGACCGGTCGGCATGCCTAGCGCCTGATCTGGCACGCAACGGGCACGGGGGCTACAGAGAGGTCTAGACAACAAGCAAGGCCCGGGTCGCTGACCTGGGCCTTCGTCGTGGAGCGGGTGACGGGAATCGAACCCGCGCTCTGAGCTTGGGAATCACTGGGTGATCAGCCCTAAGCACGTCGCTGACCTGCGTAATCTGGTGCCGTCGGCTGTTCGGTAGGCCCACCAGGCACCCGTAATTGACCGCTGTTGACCGCCGTATCTGGTGCGCATCTGGTGCGGCGGACGCTTTCCCGGCCGGGCTGCGCCGCACCTGCCCTGGCTCGCCTTGCGGCAGCCAAAGGCCGATCGCATGCAGGCTTGTGCCGTAGCGACTGATCAGCCGAGCCATGTGACGCGAGTGATCACAACCAGCTCGAGGCGTTCCAGCGCCATGAACATGAAGAAGCCACGTCCTCCGAAGATGTCCTGTGTCCGCAGACCTCCGCCGTGCGCATTTCCGCGGCCGACATCGACTGCGTCGCGGCCCAGGACCGTCAGCTGCTCAGCCAAACGCTCTACCTCGGCCACGACTTCGTGAGGCAGGCCGCCTACGACATGCTCAGCATCGGGGTCGTAGTCCCAGGTCCAGGTATCGCTCACGCGGAGATCTCGTGGTGGGCCAGGTCTGTGATCTGGTGGATCTCGGAGAGTGCGGAGCGAAGGGTCTCGCGGTCGGTGGCTTCTTGCGCTACGGCCTCCAGCTCGCGAAGGCGTGCGGCGCGGGCCGGGTAGCGCTGAATGGCGACGAACTCGCCCCACCACTGCAAGAAGGTGCGCAGCGGAGCGATGGTGCTCTGGGCGGCGGCTTGTTCGACCGCGCGGTCGAGGTGCTCGACGAAAGACGGCAGCTGGGCGGGGGCGATCTGGGCGACCGCTGCGCGGAGTGCTGCTGGAGTGAGCGCTGGCATGGGGATCAGGGGCCCGTCGGGGGCAGAAGGCTGTTCGGTCATCGAAACGTCTCCTGGGCGGCGGTCTGCGTGATCATCATGAGCCTGGCCGTTGTTGCGGTCGCTGGGTTGAGCCTACGCCCGCGCCTCGTCCGCCACACAACACCCGACGCGTCTCGATCGCTTTGGCCCAAGTGTGACCGCGTTGCGCCTGGATCGAACCCGCGCTCTGAGCTTGGGAATCAATGACACTCTCCGGGGCTGTGGTGCGGCTGACCAGGGAAAACGTGGCCAAAAGGGCGTGTGCGCGGGGCTTGGTTGCGCCGTTTTTGACCGCTGCTGACTGCTGCTAAGGGCATGGATAGGGCACGAGGCCAGCGGATGCGCAGAAGGTTCTTCGTTTCCGTCGGTTCAGCGGGATGCATCGCCTGCAAGCCCACCCGGCCCGAGGCCGGCCTTGCAGAGGCAAACCCGAGCGCCGCGTCCAGCTGCCGTGGCTGTCTCCGCGCCTGGGTGCCCAGGGGCGAACGCTCCGGTAGCCGCTGAGACCAACGCTGGGGGCCGAAGCAGCGTCGGGGCGGGTGCGGTGGGGTGGGGCGAGGCCGCGATGAGCCCCTGTGGGGGCGTGGCGTCGGGCCACCACGCCCCGCCCGCGGAGCCAGGGGGGAACCTGCTGGTCATGCTTACACCGTGACGAGATGGTCGGCGGTGCCGCCGCACCACTCGATCAGGAGGAGCGTCGCGTCGTCGGTGGTGACCCCGCCGCGTTCTCGCATCAGGGTGTGGGACAGGCCGCGTACCATTTCCTGTACGCCTTCGCCCACGCACCCCGCGCGGTCCACGAAGTCGAGCAGTCGCTCCTCGCCGAACTGCTCTTCGCCGGTGCGGTGCTCCTCAATGAGACCGTCAGTGAAGAAGAGGATCCGGTCGCCGCGGGACAGCGCCTGGTCGCTGATCTGCGGGATGGCGCCGCCGAAGCCGACGGGCAGGGTGCCCGGGCTCTCCAGCGCCTGGACGACGTGGTGGTCACGGATCAGCAGGGGTGCCGGGTGCCCGGCGTTGACCCATTGCAGGTGGCCGGTTCCGATATCGAGGCGCAGCATCTGCGCCGTGACGAAGTGGTCGGGCCCGAACTGCTTGTCGATGGCCGTGTCCATGAACATGTACAGGTCGGCGAGGCCGACGTCGGTGCGTCTGGCGTGCCGGTAGGCGCCGATGGCGACGGTGGCCAGCACGGCGGCGTCCAGCCCGTGACCCATGGCATCGATGATGGCCACGTGCAGGATGTTGTCGTTCAGGGCGTAGTCGAAACTGTCACCCGCGACGTCGTAGGCGGGCTCGAGGATTCCGGCCACCGCGACCTGCGGGGTGACCATGGTCAGCGGGGGCAGCAGCGACCATTGGATCTCCGCGGCCAGGCTCATCGGCTCACGGCGCCGGGCCTGGAAGAACTGATCGGTATAGCTGTTCTTGGTGACCAACATGTCGGCGACCAGGCCGGCCAGGCGCCGCAGCAACCGCCGGTCGTCGTCATCGACGGTGCTCAGGGTGACGGCCAGCACCCCCACCACGTCGCTGCCGTCCAGGAGCGGCAGGAACATCCGTACGCCATCGGCCTGCGGCTGTTCCACCATCGCCGCGCTGAGAAAAGCCCTGCCGGCCTGAGAATCGTCGATCCGCTCGGGCTCCCCGACCACGAGTCTCATGCCCGGCAGGGGAGCCAGCATCAGCTGGTCGTAGTCCTGAAGGAGGATCGAGACGTCCCGCCCGCCGATCCTGCCCACTTCCTCCGCGACCAGCGGGGCGATCAGCTGGGGCGGCATCTCGTGAGCCCGGTCCAGCAGCACACCCAGCAGCCGCTCACCGAATCCCTCTGACCGATCCACGGTGACTTTACGGAAGTCCCGTTCACCTTCCGTCATAGCGACCTCGTTTCGCCGCAGCGCCTCACACAGAGGCGAGCCTCAGCGCTGTTCGCCGCATTTCGGTCCTGCTGCCTCCTCCACCCCCAGCATCGCGCACATGAGGGTCTGCGACACCTGCCGCCAGGTCGCCGTAGCGCGACCGGTGCCTGAGGCGGCCGAAGAGCAATGCGCGCGCCCCGCCGGAGGCGCCTTGCCGTGGTTACCGCATCAGCCCAGCGACGCACTCTGAAGATCGCCGTGAGCTGCACAGCCATCGGCACCGTGTCCTGTTCCTTGGCCTGTAGAGGTGCTCGCACCGTCGAGGCGCAGGCAGAGCGAGGATCACCTCGTGGATATTGCCCTGCTCCCTGCCGTCGCGCCGGCGGCGACACAACGGCCCCGGCGTAAACACACCGGGGCCGCCCTTTCGGGACGGTTGCACGTGAGAGTGCACCGGCCCACTCACCATGTTATGCCTGGGGTGTTTTTCCGGCATCGCAGACTTTTTGGGTAATGCGGCGCCTGGGCGGAAGGCCCCCCGCCCCCGTCAGCCACGTTCCTCCTCCTCTTCGCCCTCCATCAGCCGGATCCCCTGGTGCGTCAGTGTGGCCATCGCGGGTGTATTTCCTCGTGCCCAGTCGACTGTGATGAGCCCCTCGCCCGCCAGGTATGCGCAGGCGGCCGCCAGATCCTGCTCAGGGACCTGGAGCTCGTCGCGCAGCTTCGCCCCGGTGATGCCGAGGAGGCGATTGCCTTCCACGGCCTCGTACAGAGCCTTCATGATCGCTTCGCGGTAGTTCTTCCGCTCGCGCAGTGTTGCCATGGTTGCCGTCCACACGTGCAGGGCACCGACGAGGAGTGCGAGGAGTGCATGGACACGGGGCGGCGGTGCCCTGCCCGCACCCGTTGAGGGGCATCGCTTCAGACTTCATCCGTCTGCGTGCGGTCTTGTCCGGAGGACTGACTTGCTAGCAGCCAGGACCGCGCCGGCCCTGCCGTGTGCCTGGTGTCCACGGTGAGATGGAGCCGGGTTCCGCCGTCGGCGCCGGCAGGGTAGCTGCGCTGCTCGGCGCCGGCGAAGCAACGACGGAGTACCTCGGCGACCTGACGGGCGGCCTCGGGGGACGCGGAGACGATACGCACCTCGGCGCGCCCTGGCGAGGGTGATTCGGGTGGCTGCATGGTGACCTCGTTTCATCAGGAGGACCTGGCGGTGGGCGTGGGGCCACGCTTCGCACCCACCGGCCCAGGCCAGGAAAAGGTCATGCATCTTGCGCGGCCCCGTCGCGGTGTTCGAGGTGAGGCGGTGACGACGGGTGATCCGGCGGGCTTGCCGGCTGTCGGCTCTTCCGGCTCCGTGTAGTGGAATGCTGCCATCCGCTCGTTGTGCCGGTCATTGAGCAGATGGATCGGCCGCACTCCTCTGACGGTCATGGCAGTGATCACGGACCCGCTGAAGACGGTCTCCACGTCCTCACCTCCCTTCGGCGGAACTCAGGAGTCCGGTCGGGTTCGGCTGCCGGCCGCCATAGGGGCGGGCCCGCCATCGGTCTCCCACTCCTCCTCCCGGGTGCGGGTCTCCCGGGCGTCACGGGTGGCGGTTTCGTTCGCCATCAGACCGCTGGCGGTGAGGAGGCTGCCCGGGGTGGCTGCGGCGGCCATCAGCCGGGCGGCGGCGGCCGCACTCGTCTCCGGCGGGATCACCAGAAGGTCCCAGCGGCCTGCGGTGTAGGAGAGCAGAATCAACTTGTGCGGGTCCTGCTCGTCAGTGAACCAGCCCACGTGCACCGTGTGCCCGGTCACAGGCACCTCGCGCGGGATCACGGGCCAATGGGCCGGGTTCACGGACACGCGAGTGATACGGCCCCAGCGTGCGTCCAGCACGTCCGTCAGGGCGGGCAGCTCACGGAGGAGATCCCGGGAGCGAGGCCACCACGCACCGTCCAGAAGACCTGGAACCGGGCTCACCGGAGTCAGGGACAGGCGGGCCGGTGGCGAGGGCGCGCGCTCATGGTTGGTCGTACGGTCGATGGTCACGGTCATGGCGCGGACCTGTCCCCGGGCGCATCTTCAACGTCCCGGTGTTGTTGCTCGCCGAGAACGACACCCGCGCGTGTAAGCCGGTGTACGAAGTGCTCCCGGTGTTTTCACTGTACTCCGGGCGTTGGGCCGCTGAGCCCCCGTGTGATCAGCGACTTCTTCAGGAACCCGGGTCTGTGTCCGCAGGGCGTGGGTGAGCCTGGGCGTGCGCTCGGAGTACGGTGAAACCGGCGGCCCACCGAACCTCGCAGAGGGTGAACAGACCATGTCCGACGCAGGCTCTGAGCCAGATGCGGATGCCTGACTATGAGACCTGCATCGAGGTCCCCAAGTCCTCGATCACGGCCCTACTGGAGGAGAACAGTGGACCTGATCAGCCCAGCGTGACGAGCTGTTCAACAGCTTCGAGCGCGACGCCTTCCACCTGGAGCTGAGGGACGACTACGGGTCTCCCATCGAAGACACGCCCTATGCACGGTGGCAGAGGGGCGAGCCCGATGACTAGGCATGGCTCAACCCCTGGATGACCCTCATGAAGCGTGTCACGGGTGAGGGAAAGACCGTCAGGCGCGTGCGTGTCGTCACGGAGCCTCACTCCCAGTACGTCGGCTGGGAGCACTCATTGACCCACCTCAACCTGGAAGCCGCCGAGGACATCCGATGGCTTCCTCGGCACCAGTTGCCGCAGGAAGTGACCTTCCCGGTCGACGGCAACGACTGGTGGTTGTACGACGATCGCCTTCTTGCCGTCGGCCACTTCGACCCGGAGGGCCGAGTGCTGGGGTCGGAAATCATCGAAGATCTGGACATCGTGGCCGACTGCATCCGCGTGCGTGACCTTCTCTGGTCCGCCGCCATCCCCCACGCCGAGTACAAGCCCTGACCCATCAGTGAGCAACCAGGCACAAGAAGCACGACAAGCGCTGGGCGCCCGGCTCCGCGGTTTCCGCAAGGATGCGGGATTCGCGAGCGGCCGGGCGCTCGCCCGCGCGCTCGGCTGGCAGGAATCGAAGGTCTCACGACTCGAAAACGGAAAGCAGAACGCCAGCGAGGACGACATCAGACTCTGGTGTACGGCGACAGGGCGGCAAGACCACATTGATGACCTAATCGCGACCGTGCGCCACATCGACGAACTCTGGCAGGAATGGCGCCGACTACTCCAGACAGGCGCGGAGAAGCGACAGAGCCAGGGCCTTCAGGTCTACGCCAAGACCAAGGTCTTCCGTATCTGGCATCCCACAGTCGTGTGGGGGACGCTCCAGACAGCCGACTACGCCGCAGAGACCTTCAGACAGGTTGTCGACTACTACGAGATCCCCGACGACGCGGAAGCCGCCACGGCCAAGCGGCTTGAACGACAGCAGTACCTGTATCAGGGGAGTCGGATCTTCAACGTGTTGCTCGGCGAACAGGCTCTCTACAGCAACCTTGGCGGCCCGGAGGTGATGAAGGGGCAGCTCGACCGCCTGCTGGCTGTGATGCGGCTAGCTGCGGCCGCCGCCGCCCACGACCGGCACCATCGTGTACGGCTCAAGCCACGACTCCGGCAATGCCCAGAGCAGCGTTCTCTACCTCAGGTGCGTCTGAGAATGGCTCTTGTGCACGGGCGCCAGTCCGCCAGCGCCCGTGCACAATGCCCGAATGAACCCTGCTGAGGCCAACGCCACCCACTGGTCACTGTCCAAGGAGGCAACCGGTCGGCTCATCACCGCGGCCGATCAGAGTGCCGGCCTGCGAGACGAGCAGCAAGAACGCTTCGCGGCCTGGGAGATCGATGCGCCAACAGGCCGGGCCCTCACGGAGACCCTCATCCCCAGCCGCTGTTGTGGCCGGGGGAGGCCAGGCCAAGGACCTCTTCGGCGGTGTCGAGGGCCCGCTCGCAGGCTCGGAGGTCGCCAAGGCCCGCGTATGCCTCGGCCTGCACGGCGGCTACCCAGTGGCGGGCTGGCAGCAGACCATGGACGACGCCCTGAACTCCTGACGCGTCCGTACGCCCTCGCCTGAAAGGATCCGGCCGGTGCCGGACAGGACGGGTTGTGGAATCCATGACGGAAGAGGAGTCGCGCCAGAGGCGGCAGGCGCGCTTCGAAAGATTGGCGCACGTGGTGGTGGAACCGTTGCACCGGTATCTGTTGCGACGGACGAGCGCCGACATGGTCGACGACATCCTGGCGGAGGCGATGCTGGTGCTGTGGCGCCGTATTGACGACGCCCCCGGCCTGGGGCCGGCGCCAGGTTCCCTGCCCGACCCCGATGACGTGCTGCCGTGGTGCTACGGGGTGGCGCGGGGCTGCTTGGCGAATGCCCGCCGTGCCGACGGGCGCCGACTCCGGCTGGTGGAGCGGTTGATCCGGACGCAGGAACAGCAGCTGGCTGGGGTCGCCGACCACAGCGGTCTGCACGCCGCGCTCGCCGCCCTCGGGGCGCTGGACCGCGAGGTGGTGCGGCTGTGGGCGTGGGAGGAGCTGGCACCCCGGCAGATCGCGGAGGCGACCGGGCTGACGCCCAACGCGGTGAGCATCCGGCTACACCGGGCGAAAAAGAAACTCGCCGATCAGTTGGGGCGAAAGCATGACGAACCATCCGGACACAAGAGGGATGAAGGAAGGAGCGGTCAGTGAATGACGACGAGTTGCTGGCCCGGCTGAAGTCCGCGGACCCGGCGCTGACCCCGCATGCTCCGCTGCCCGACATCGACCGACTTGTGGAGGACATCTTGACCACCGACACCGCGCTCCAGACCGGCAATACGGCCCCCGCGAAGACCGCTGCGCGACGGAGCCGCCGTCAGCTCTTCGGACTCGCGGCAGCTGCCGGTCTGCTTCTGCTCGGCGGCGGCATCGCCGGAGGAGTCATGGCGAACAACGACAACGGGCACTCGGACTCGGCCGGCCCATTGACACTCACCACCCACAGCGGCTTCGGCAGCCAGAAGTGTGTGACACCCAGTCCCGACACCCTGCGCGGGTACCCGACCCTCTTCGTGGGAACGGTCACCTCCATCAAGGGCTCCACGGTCACCTTCCGCGTCGACTACTGGTTGAAGGGCGGCGACACGGCGACGGTCGTGCTCGACAGCGACGCGAGCCGGCCGGAGGCGCTGACGTTCTCGAAGGGTGAGCGCTACATCGTGGCTGCCGAGAACGGCGTCGTCCCGGTGTGTGGCGCGAACGGGGCCTCGGATGAGACCGTCGACGAGTTCCGCCAGGTATTCGGGAAGTAACGGAAAGCAGCTGCACGGACGATCCGAGCCCACCGACGGTCGCGGTGGGCTCGGGCCGGTTCGGGAAGTCGGATCGAGAGCTGATCTACCCCACCTGCCGCGCTACTCGTCATCGACTTCCAGCTCGTGGAGCCGCTCCGTGATGTCGTCGGCCCACGACTGTGCCCATCTGCGCAGTTCGGCGGTGGCTGCTTCGTCGAGGCCGTACGCGGCGAACTCGGCGTCGTCGATCCAGTCGATGCCGGTGAGCCGGGCCTGGAGGTCGTCGAGGTCGAAGGTGTCGCGGGCATGGCGTCGGCCGAGTGTCTCCAGTTCAGTATTACTCCAACGGTCCGCCGCAGCTCGGACATCAATCAGGTCGCGGGCGAGCCCGCGGTCGGCCAATGCGCGCACCTTGGTACCGACCACGTCTTCGAGGGAGAGCACCAGACCGTGTTCTGTCTTCACAGGCGGGCGCCAGAGTGCTTCTTTGAGGATGTCGACCTCACACTCTTCGCCGCTGCCGACATCAGTGACGATCAGCCGCGCGGACAGTGGATCGGTTTCCAACGCCCGGACGTGCCAACCGCGTTCTTCCAGTCCCGCGCGTACCGTCCGAGCGATGTTTGTCCATCCGTTCCGGATTCTCTGTAGCGACGTCCAGATCCTGGCTGAGCCGGTCGACCAACCCATGCGCTTGCACCGCGTAGCCGCCGGTGAGGACGAGCGGGTAGGCACCTCCCACGGCAAGCACATCTGAGAGCAGTCGACGGTGCAGGTCTGTGAGGTTCACGCGACGGCCTGGGCATGGTGAGCCAGCTCGGGAAAGGTGCTCTCCCAGGCGTCGCGGATGTCGCGACTGATCAAAGTGCGGAGGACGGGCCACATGCTGACCAGCAGGTCCTGGTTGAGGTACTGCACCAGATCGTCGTGCATCCCCTCGGCCAAGGCGATCCGGTAGAAGCTCATCCTCAGCCGGGGCTGGTCAAGATCGAAGTGAGTTAGCCCCGACCATGCCATGTGCAGCGGGAGGCCGACGATGCCATGGGCCGGGCCTGCGAGCGCCGAGAGCTCGGCGGGGAGCCGCCGAGTGAACTTGCCGCGGTGGGCCTCGGAGGCGCTGGGCGTTGATGCCATGTCTCGATTATTCCGCAGGGCAAAGCCGCTGGGGGCCTGCTGGAGAGAAGGGCTTGGTCAACAAACAAGGCCCGGGTCGCTGACCTGGGCCTTCGTCGTGGAGCGGGTGACGGGAATCGAACCCGCGCTCTGAGCTTGGGAATCACCGGCCAAAACGATCAGGATGTGTGCCTGACCTGCACGAACGCCTCCTCGGCCGGTTGCTCCGCGAGCTTTGTCATGGCCGCTGTTGTCCGTGGTTCCCCGAGCGTTCTGGCACGCATCTGGCACGGTCATGCTCCGGCTGAGCTCTGGGGTGGTTCCCGCACGGGTTGGTCGATGACTGCCGCGGAATGGGCGCCCAGCGGCTACGTGGCAGGGTCCATGTTGGTCGCGTACAATGCAATGTACATCACCAACATCGCGGGAGGTGCGGCATGTCCGTGACGCAAATCGATATCGATGATGACGCTCTGCAGCGGGCTATGGAGCTTTCCAAGGTGAGAACAAAGAAAGAAGCCGTCAACCTCGCACTCCACTTCTACGCCGAGCAACAGGAACGGGCGGCCCGTATCACTCGGCACTTCGAGCGGGCGCGTGAGTGGGGTGCCGTCGACGATGCAGAGGCGCTGCATGAGGCGGAGAAGCACAGTCGATGATGTATCTCCTCGATACGTCGGGTCTCGTCCGGCTGCTCCGTGAGCCAAAACTGCAGTCGGCCTGGTACGACGCGATCGATGCCGGGACCATTGCGTCCTGTTATCCCCAGCGTGCGGAGTTCTTGTACAGCGCCCGGAACATGCGGGAGTACAACGAGATCACGGAGATGTTCACCGACCTCTACCCTGACGTGTCGGTGCCAAAGAACGCGGGGCGCTGGATCGGCGCGGTACAGCATCGCATGGCCCAGGCCGGGGAACACCGCAGCGCCTCACCGGTGGACCTGATGATCGCCGCTACGGCAGCTCACCATGGTTTGGTCGTCCTGCATGACGATGCTGACTACCGCGTTGTCGCACGGCACGCATCGGATTTCGACGAGCACAGCATCCTGGGAACGGTATGACGTGGGCTTACCGTGGACTTGTTGTTGACGACAGGCCGCAGGCAGGTCGCGACCACTGAGCAGACCGGCGGGCGAGCACCGTCGGCGGCGGTGAGGAAGTGTTGGCGCGTAGCCGTACCGTCGGCGAGAAGCGCCGCGCAGCAGAGTGCCGGGATGAGCTTCGGGGTCACCCCTTACCTGACGGGATGTGGCCGGCTCTAGCCGATCTCAAAATCAGGGAGTGCAAGTGAGCACGGTCAGTTGGGAGGAGACCAGGCGCAAGGCACGCGAGCGGCGCGAGGCTGCCGGGCTGCCGGTGCGATCGGCGCAGGAAAAGCAGGCAGCGATGGACCGGCTGAACCGCAGAGGTACGCGCTCACAAGCTCGCAGAGGTCCGGCGTGAGCAGGCGCTGACTCAGCGCCAAGTTGCCGCGCCCCTGGGAGTCTCCACGTCCCGGGTGTCGAGGCGCTGGGCGGTCGGCTTCGTGTGGCCGCGGACTTCGGGGATGCCGAGTACACCGTGGCCGGAGAACGCGTCGGCCCCGGGCATCCGTGTACAGAGACGTGAGTCGGCTCCAGCGGCACGGGAACGCAACGGGCACGAGACGCTTGGCGAGGTCTAGACAACAAACAAGGCCCGGGTCGTTGACCTGGGCCTTCGTCGTGGAGCGGGTGACGGGAATCGAACCCGCGCTCTGAGCTTGGGAATCACAGGGCCTGGCGCGGCGCCAAACCTGTTCTGACCTGCTGGAACGGGCCATCTGGCCTGCCACGCGGGGCTCATCTTCGCCCGTGATTGACCCTGGTTCACCGCCCCATCGGGCACACAACGGGCACGCCGGGGGGTCACGCCCTGGATGCGGAGGACACGGCGGTATGGACACGTCCGAGCGTCATGGCTGGTGTCGGCGCGAAGCTTGCCGGGGCGGCGTCGGCGTGGTCCGCGGCGGGAGCGGATGGCGGGTATCCCGCAGATCAGTGGCTTGAGGGCGAGGCTGTCGTAGGTGTTCGCTGCGGACACGGCGACGGCCAGCGGGATGCCCTGGGCCTCGGACAGCACGTGCAGTTTGCTGCCCTTCTTGCCGCGATAGACCGGATTCGGCCCGGTCAGCGAGCCCCCTTTTCGCCCGCACCGACGCCGCGTCGACGATCGCGGAGGTCCAGTCCAGCTCGCCCCGGGCGCCGAGTTCGTCCAGGACCGCCCGGTGCAGCCGCCGCCACAGCCCTGCTCTCGTCCACACAATGAACCGGTGGTGCGCGGTGGCGGGCGAGACGCCGAACGTCTCCGGCAGATGCCGCCAGGAACACCCGCTGGTCAGGACGTACACCACCGCCGTGAGCACAGCCCGCTCGTCTCGCGGAGCAGTCCCGCCGCCTTGCGGACGGGACTTGAACGACGGCCCCACCGCCGGGGTCGCCCGTCCAACCACCCGTCAGGTTGGAAACGGCTCCTTGTATGTGCAGAGATGCGAGAGACAGCCAACACGCAACGGGGACTGGCAATAGTCTCGGCCCATGGCGACCTTCAACCAGCAGAACCAGACCGTTTACGGCGGCCAGAACAACGCCGAGACCATCAATCAGGTCCAGTACAGGACAGAAGGCATCACTCTGGAAGCAGCTCGTGAACAGCTGGACGAGGTCATCGATGTCGCGTGCGCAGAGGACTCCCAGCTTGACCAACTAGGGCGAGACGAGCTAATTGCGGCCCGTCAAGACCTGGAGACAGGCGACACCGCTACCGCAAGGCGGCGCCTTGAGCGTGCACGTGCTTGGCTCGCAGATTCTGTTGGGTTGGCGACACTGGCAGCAACCGTCGGCCAGATTGCCGGGGGCTTGAGTGGCTGAAGCAAGTTTCAATCAGAGCCGACAAAGCGTCACAGGAAACCAGTACAACGCTGAGCATATTGTTTTCGGGGCGACGGGCGGGCTGGATAGAGTCCGCCATGAGCTGGTCCTTGATATATACGCAGAGGGGAATACCCTACTGGACGACTTCTGTCGCACCGTGAGAGAGGTGCCGTTTCTGCATCTCGCCGACTGGTCAAAGAAAGTCGAATACCCTAAAGAATTCGAGTCGCGGTGCGATTCACTGCTGCGCCTACTACTGAAGGCCAAGGCGCTCGGCGTTCAGACACGCGACTCCCCGCTAGATGATGTCCTCTCGATCCTACTCACCTGGATCAGGAGTATAAGAGAATTTATCGCTGGTGACCCGACGATTCAGCGAGCAACCGCAATGGAGGCGATCTTGGCGTACATGTATTCTTCGGAACATGAAGAAGATGCGCCTACAACCGGGGATCTAGTGGAATTGATGGCGGGGGACAAGATTCTATTGGGGTATAGCAATGTGGTACTCAGGAAATCAGTAACAGACGCCCTAGACATGCTGCGACATGCTGAATTTGGCGTCTGGTGACGCCATCGCAGACCTGACGACGGGCCGGCCGGTACATCGAGATGGCGTCGCGCCCCCGAACCGGCCCTGCTCGATCTCGCCGCGCTCGCGATCTATGGGTGGGTGAAGCGGTAGGCAGCGGTTGTCAGTGCCGTATGGGATGGTGCGCTTCAGACCTGACTACTGGGAGGGGCCATGAGTACTTCGGACCGTCGTTCATACATAAGAGGATGTCTCACGTGGGCGTTCGCTGATACGGCATGATGTTGGATCGTGGGGGCTGATCTGTCGCGTCGGCTTGTGCCGGACGAGCTGTGGGAGCTGACCGCTCCGTTGTTGCCGAGATTCATGACGACGCGCTCTGTCGGCGGCAGAGATCTTCCTCCCCAGGCTGGATCCGATGTCGGCGACAACCGCTTTAGGAGTTCGGTCCGGCGGGCTTAGGGGTCGGCTGGTACGGCGTCTGACCTGTTCTCCTGGGTCGTCTGGATTCGCTGGCGTCCGGTCTCGTTGATGTCAGCCGTTGATGTCAGTAGCGGCCCGACGGCTCAAGGACGCCTACTCCGTTACACCACGCGGATCCGCAGGCCGGTTCCGTCACTTCCGACCGAGACGGCTTGGTGGGGTCCGCTTGCAACCGTACCTGTGGCGACGGTCGCCCATGCATCGCGAAGTCGGTGAGCCCTTCGCAGGTAGGCACTCATTCTGCCCTCACGAAGATTTTCGTACATCCCCTTTTCGACGCCTCTGAAAATTTCAAGTGAGGCCCCATTGGGGAGTGGCATGGAATACTTGAGGCCAACGAACGGGTGTGAATCGATTCTAAACTCGGATCCTACAGTGAAACTCTGCCAGTCCGGGGCCGGATCGTCTAAGGGTAAGCGCTGGTAATCTTCGGCTCGTGGGGAGGTGAATTGCGATGCAGAAGTATTGTCGCCCGCGAACCGCAGAACAGAGTGGGCTGCGCTTCTCGCTAGAATTCGGAATAGCCACTCTTTCCCACTCTCGGGCACCTGGAAAATAGTGGGAAGTTCCTCCAGGCTTGCCTCGTACGCGGTGTGCGCGGTCGCCAATTCGGCATCACTAGGCTCGAATTCTCCAACTCCGAGAAGTTCTCGCTGCCGTGCATGGAACTGTTCGAAGGTGGGCTTTCCTGACGTCCACTGCTGAGGGCCAGGGTCCTCGGACAGTAACGCATCGAGTTCTGCAGGTTCTCCCTCCCATAGGTCGTCATTTCCAGGCGGATCGAGTACGTCAATGGAGACGCCTGATGTGGACAGGCGAGATGCTACGATTAGGCTTGGCAGGGTTCGAGCCGCTACCTCAACGGAACCTACTTGAAGAGAAGCTGTGGCCAACTGCTTCCTAGAATGGTAGGAATTACCGTGCGTGCCTTTGCACTCCAAGACGTACACCTTGCACCCTGAATTTCCGCCTCCGGCGCGACGGCCGACTAGGAAATAATCTGGGCGCATTGTTGCTTTGTTCTTCTGTCTGACTAAGCCTACTCCTTCAATAAAGCCAGCTGCGAGGGCGACGTCCACGTCAACGCCCGAAAACAGCCATCCGGGGTGTTTTCGCTCAAGGATTCTTTTCGCCACTACAAGAGCCAAGCCAACCCCGAGTTGTTCCGACTGTGCCACCTTGTGATGGTGGACTATGTCGGAGCCTGCCTGAGTTAGGGACAAGATCTGCTTTTGATTGCTCACAAGAGTGGCGCAGTAGCGTACGTGTGCCCAGTGGCGCGCTATGTCGGCGAAAGGTGAAGCAGTAATGAATGTAGTGGCCAACCCTAATTCGCGCAGTACTTCCGCCGGGCTTGATTCGATCCCGGTAAATAACTTGGACGGGATTGCGTACACTGGCTTCCGATAGAGGCTGGAAGCACCGCGCTTTGGACCGACGCGTTCCCGGGCTTCTTTTTCGACCTCTTCCGCTAATTCCGGTGTGGAGCTCACAATGAGCTTGGAAGGCGTTCCCAGCGCGCGCACTAAGGCGCTAAAGTCAAGTTGCACGCTTCCCCCTAGTGCGTAGCACTACTTGGCAGATCGACGGTAGATGCACAGACAGGCCGGCACAAGACCACCTGCCGCGACGCAAGCATGGTGTGTGCTGGAGCCGGGGGCCGTGTTGATGGTCGTCCGCTTCCAGTGGGCCTCGGTGCGCTGAGATACGCCCGGCCCGCTGAGGTGACCGCGGATCTAGCCCTGCTGTTCAGCCACTTGACGGGGTGTTCGCTGAGGTCGCCTGTTGCCGTGAGGCATATCCGTGAACAGCAGACTTGCAACCCGACATCCCTCACAATGGGTTCATGGACGTCAAAGATCTGCGGCTCCCGGACCGATTTGAGCGACTTCGCGACCTTGGTGATGAAACGCTGACCTCGATCATCGTCCCGGTCGAACCGATGCTCGAGGAGCTGGACGAGCGTTTCATGGACATGCGTGCTGCCGATCGGGGGTCGCTCATGATCCTCCGAGGCACGTCCGGGGCAGGGAAGTCCACCTTTCTCGACACCGTCGGCTTCTTTCGTCAGCGTGTCTCAACTCGCCGAGTTGCCCGGGATGTAGATGTCGCCCAAGCTCTCCGTGAATCCTTAAGTGCAGATAATACCGTTATCGTACTTGAGGGCCGTGAGGCCCTAAGGGATGTCTCCGGGGCTGAGATTGAATCCGCCATGCATGAGATCAATCAATTCGTTAGGTCGGAGGCGGGGAAGCGTTCTCTCGTTGTCTGGCCGACTAACCGCGATGATCTCGCCGAGTTGCTAGTCGGCATTGGGGAGAGTCTGGGGCGAGAGGCCCTTTTCGGTATTTCGAACCCTGTTACTTCTTTTAAAGGGCCACCTAAAACAGAGTTTGCAAGGATTGCCCAGCAGACCGTCTCTGTTCTGAATGAGGGTGCGTCGCTCGACGCTTTGGGTATTTCTGTGGACTTGGCCAACAATCTTGCAGAGCAGTCCGATACCATCGGCAGCTATCTCGCCAGGATTCGAATGGCTGCGGTCCGTGCTGGTGCTCGGGTCGAGAAGCTTCTTGCAAAGGAGCGTTATCGAATGTGGACTCTAACCGTATCTGGGAATGACGTGGAGGGCGACGTTGCGGCGCTGACTCGAGGAGGATTCTCCGCCGCTGACGTTGATCGGCTTTTGAGTTCCACTGGCGCTAATGTCGTTAGTGATCTTAAGAAGCATCCAGAACAGACGGGTATTCTCGGCACTGTCCTTGATGCGCGCATCGTGAACATGGATATGGTTTGCATGCTCGCTGCGACCAGAACATACGGCAGCCCTGAGCTACATAAGGTCATGCAATCCAAAGACATGATCACGGCGCGAGATGGTAGCGCCGCGCGTCGGCTCCTTGAGAGTGATCTAGGCATCCTGCTGCAAGATAATCCCTTGGGGACGCGAAAGCGTGGTCCCAAGCCGGGTTCTAATACCAAGGATGCGTTCGCGAAGCTGGTGGAGATCTCCAGGACTAATGATGGGCTTCTGAACGATGCGCTAGGGCGGGGTTTGGTTGAAACGGGGCTCATCGACAGCTACGAAACTGAGCGGAATCTCGGAACAGACCTCGTCTTCAACAGTGACATCTACTGCCTTAAAAACGGAGCGCCGATTCGCCTGGAGTTGATGTGGCGAGCGAAGACGGGCCGAGCGACCATCGCGAACTACGTACTTGGAAAGATCAACAACTACGGGAAGGCGATCGGAGTTATCAAGTAGCGGCGGCTCCGAAGCGAGGTCGGTGGAGCGGCTTTGGGGTGGCGCTGCTTTGGCGCGAGTGATCATGGCCCCGTAAGCTTCCGGCGCGTCGGGCAGTCTGTGGACCTGCCCGGTAAAGCACGACGTTGGGGCCATGATCTTCGAGGCTCGCGCCAAAGTGGCTCCGTAAAGCCGTGGAGCCGACCGCCCCAGCCACTACGCACCCCTTCTCTGACATCAGCGGCTGATTGCTGTGCGCGCGGCACGGGCGGCGGCCGGGCTGGAGCGGGGCGGAGACAGGAGCGCAGGCCCGGCCGGGGGCCGGGCCGCGCGCGGCGAGCGGATGCGAGCCGACTTGAACCCGTAGAGAAGGTTGTAACTCACTGCTTGCGCTTGGCGTTGTCCGATCCCGGTAGATGCTTGGCGCGTTCGTGCTCGATGTACTTCATGACGAACTGGGCGCCCTCAATGATCCGTTGAAGCTTGTCGAGCACGTCTTCGCGGGCCGTCTGCATGAGTTGTTCCGGTGATGGGGTGCCCTCGCTGGTGTCGGCTGGGGTCCAGAAGGTCTTGTGACTGCGGTCGCGGACGATCTGCTGACACGTGCGGATGACCCAGTTCATCGCCACGGTGATCTCGTCACGGTGGAGCTGGTCCATCTCCCAGCCGTCGTTGCGGCCCGAGGTCGGTGGGGTGGTCATCCGGCCCCTCCTTGTGGGGCGAGTGCGGTTGGGGTGAGGAGTTCGGCTGTGACTGTGCGGCCGTGTTCGTCGCCCGTGATGCCGAGGTGGTTGGCGAGGGCCATGACGATGCTCAGGCCCCGGCCGTGGGTGGCGTCCTGGTCCGGCTCGATCGGGTGAGGCTTCCCCGGCTGGCCTCCGGCGTCGGTCACGGAGATCGCGACGACTTGTGCGGACAGGGCGAGTGCGACGTGGAAGGTCCCTGTGGGCTTGCCGCTGGCGGTGTGGGTCACGGCGTTGGTGCTCAGTTCGCTGACGATGAGCGTTGCCATCTTGGCGCATGGGTGGTCGCTGAGGATGTCGCGGGTCCAGCGGCGGGCGCGGCCGATCTCTTCTGGGAATCCTGGGCAAGTCAGTCCCCAGGCACGAACGCTACTCATATACTCGTGCATACAAGTTCCTCTATGCTGGTAGGGGCCATAGGCCATGGGTCATGGGTTCGTGCTAGATGAGTCGAACGCCGTCGTGGGCGCGGACGGCCGGCGGGGTCGTGTGGTCGAGCGCGTCCAGGACGCGGATCGCGTACGCCTCGTCGGCCAGCTCGATGACCTCTTCGCGGGTGGCCCAGCGAAGTGCCCGGGTCTCCGCTCCGGTGGTCGGGGTGCCGTCGATCGCCTCGCAGCGGAAGACCATGGAGACGATCAGGCGGGCCATGTTCTTGTAGACGCCAGTGAGGGTCGCGGGGAGCGCGATCTTGATGCCGGTCTCCTCGAGGACTTCGCGCTGAAGTGCGTCGGGGATGGTTTCTCCGGGTTCTAGCACTCCACCGGGCGGTTCCCACTTACCGTTGTCCCGTCGCTTGATCAGCAACGCGCGGCCAGCGTCGTCGACGATGACTCCGGCGACGCTCACGGAGTGCGGGCGATCAGTGCTCACGTTCCTCTGCCCTCCCGGCTGGCTAGGCTCTCCACCGTAGCAACCAGGGTCAGCCGCTCGTCTAGACACCTAAAGGAGTAGAAACACATGCCTTCTCTGACTTCCGTCCTGGGCGCGCTGGACCCGACCAGCGATCGGGCCGTGTTCCGGCAGATCGCCGACCGGCTGCGCGAAGCGATCGACAAGGGCCGCTTCAAGGAGGGCGACAAGCTGCCCTCGGAAACTGAGCTCGTCGAGCACTTCGGCGTCTCACGGATGACCGTCCGCAACGCGCTGGCCCTGCTCCAGCAAGAAGGGCTCGCCGTCTCCGAGCACGGCAAGGGTGTCTTCGTCCGGCCCCGGCCGCCCGTGCGGCGCCTGGCCTCGGACCGTTTTGCGCGGCGTCATCGTGATCAGGGCAAGTCGGCGTTCACGGTGGAGGCGGAAGCCGCGGGAAGCCGCCCCGAGGTGGACAGCCTGGAGGTCAAGGAGGAGCGGCCCTCGCAGGACATCGCCGCCCGGCTCGGCTCGCCACGGAAGGTGCTCGCCCGTCGGCGCCGGTATCTGCTCGATGGGCGGCCGGTGGAGTTCGCCACCTCGTACCTGCCGCTCGATCTCGCCCGGGACACCCCGATCGCCCAGCCCAACCCCGGCCCCGGCGGCATCTACGCCCGGCTGGAAGAGATGGGCCACCACCTGGACCACTTCGACGAGGAGATCCGCGCCCGGATGCCCTCCCCGCAGGAAGTCCGCACGCTGCACCTCGCCTCGGGCGTACCGGTGATCCACCTGATCCGCACGGCCTACGACTCAGAGGGGCGGGCCGTGGAGGTCTGCGACACCGTGATGGCCGCTGACGCTTACGTCCTCTCCTACCAGCTGCCCGCCACCTGACAGGCGGGCCGGATGGCGCGCTCGGCGGCTGCGGTGGGCCGCTTCTCTCGACTCGTACACACCAAGACACATACTCGTATAGACGAGTGGGCAAGTTGTGTGGCATGGTGGTCCCCGTTCCCCGCCCGTTCGGGTCGGAGGGCAGCAACTCATCTAGATGACTAGATGGTTGAAGTGTGAGAGAAGGAGAAGCAGTTGCGTTCCATCCGTGTTGACGTGTCTTCCGCGACGATCCTGCTGACTGAGGCACCTGAGCCGAAGGTGAAGGACCGGCAGACCGGCGAGATCGCAAAGGATGCCCAGAGCGGTGAGGCCCTGATGCGCTTGGGAGTTGTCTACATCGACGGCGGGGAGTCCTCCCTGCTTCAGGTGACCGTGCCGGAGAGCGGGGTGACGGACGGGCTGGCGCTTGGTTCGCCGGTCACGCTGATCGGGTTGATTGCGCGGCCGTGGGAGAGCGTGTTCAACGGGCAGCAGCGGCACGGCATCGCCTTCCGGGCCGACGCCATCGCCCCGGCCGTCATACCGGTCGGTGCGGGGGCCTGAGCCTGATGACCGATGTGACGACGCTGCTGGAGGTGGGTGGTCCCGTTGCCGCGACGGTCGGCGGGGCCGCCTACCTCCGGGCCAAGCATCCGGCCGCGTACTGGTCGACGGTCGGTCTGCCGGTCTCCACGGTGAAGCTGCTCGGGTCGTACGGGGCGGTGATGGACGCTTGCGGGCTGACCGTGCCGCCGTCCCGGCTCCGGGCCTGGGCCATACAGGCACTCACCCGCCGGGAGGTCCGGCCGGTCCCGCCGCGACGCGGGATCATCCGGCCGACATCGACCGGGCTGCGGGTCCGCCTGCGGCTGGCCCCGGGACAAGAACCCGCCGACGTGGCGGCCTCGGCCGAACGGCTCCGGCACGCCTGGGGCGTCCACGGCGTATACGTCGAGGAGATCAAGCCGGGCGTCGTGGAGCTGAGGCTGATCGGCTTCGATGTCCTGCGGAAGGTCCGGATGCCCCGTAAGACGGTGGGCGGCTTCCTCAAGGTGCCGGTGGCGCTGCGGGAGGACGCCACGCCGTTCGTACGGGACTACCGGGCCATCCCACACCAACTCACCCTCGGCGCCACGTTGTCGGGGAAGTCGATGTTCCTGCGGCACCTGATCACCGGCCTGGCGCGGCAACCGGTCGCGCTGGTCGGGATCGACTGCAAACGGGGTGTGGAACTGGCGCCGTTCGCCCCGCGACTGTCGGCGCTGGCCACCGATCCTGTGCAGGCGGCCGAGCTGCTGCCGGTGCTCGTTGAGTTGATGGAGGACCGGTACGACCTGATCAAGGCCCGGCAGGGCATCGCCCCGAGCACTCCGGACGAGGAGATCACCTCCGACATCTGGGGGCTTCCGGAGGATGAGCGGCCGGTGCCGGTGGTGCTGCTCGTGGACGAGGTGGCCGAACTCTTCCTCGTCGCCACGCGGAAAGACGAGGAGAGGCGGGACGAGATGGTCACCCAGCTCATCCGGCTCGCCCAACTCGGCCGCGCGGCGGGCATCTACCTGGAGGTGTGCGGGCAGAGGTTCGGCGCCGAGCTGGGCAAGGGCGCCACCATGCTGCGGGCTCAGCTCACGGGTCGGGTCTGCCACCGCGTGAACGATGAAGCCTCCGCCAAGATGGCGCTCGGCGACATCGCCCCCGAAGCGGTCGGCGCGGCCTGTGCCATCGCGCCCGAACGGCCCGGCCTCGCGGTCGCCGGGGACACCTCCGGCGGCTGGTCCCGCATCCGCACCCCCTACCTGTCACTCGCAGACGCTGCCGCCACCTGCCGCGACAACGCGCACCTGGTGCCCGACCTGCCCGCGCTCGAACCATTCCGGCTCGCCGTGCCGGCCGTCCCGGCGAGCGCTCCGACGCTGGTCAAGCCCGTTCCGGCTACCGAGTAACCCCTTCATCCCACGGTCGGCGTGACCGTATCGCGCCAAGTCCCTACCCCCGCCATGCCTGAACCCGGAAGGAATCGACCATGTCCCGACCCTCGATCTCCGAGGTCTCCGCCCTCATCGCTGACCTGGCCAACTACCGCAAACACAGAGTCGGCGACCTCGCTGACCTGATGAGCCGCAAGGCAGACCTGTTGGAACGCATCGCCGCCGACAGCCCTGGTGACACCGAGGCTGCTGAGGTCGCCGCCATTGCCCGCGACAGGGCCGACGCGCTCAAGGGCGCCGACTGAGCGGGAGGGAAGACTATGCGTGCTCATCTGGCGCGTGTTGACGCGGTGCTCGTACAAGCGGTCATCGCCGCCGCGCTGTCCTTCGCTCACCTGCACGACCTGGCCTCGGCGGCCGGACAGGACGGGTGGAAGGCGTGGGCCTATCCGGTGTCCGTGGATCTGCTGCTCGTGGCGGCTTGGCGGCGGTTGCGGTCCGGGGCGTCCAAGGCGGCGGGCTGGTGCTGGTTCGTCGTCGCCCTGGCTGCGTCGCTCGGGGCGAACGTCGCCACCGCCGGGCTGCTCGACCTGGCCGACGTACCGGCCTGGCTGCGCATCCTCGTCGCCGGATGGCCCGCCGTCGCCTTCCTCGGCGGGACCCTGCTCGCCCACACCGCGCCCGCTGCCGAACCCGCGCCGGTGGCTGTCGAGCGGGAAACCGCGGGTCCACCCGCCGAACCCGAGAAGCCGCAGCTGCCTGTCCCGCATGTTCCGGCCGCGCTCGTCACCCACGCGCGCAAGCTCGCCGACGAACACCACGCCCGCACCGGCTCACCCATCGGCCCCGACACCCTGCGCGCCCGCCTCGGCGTGCCCGCGCCGCTCGCCGACGCCATCGCCGCCCGTCTCTGAGAGGAGTCCCCATGTCGCTCCGCCGCTTCCGCAACATCGCTCGCATCGGCCCTGTCCGGGTCGGTACCGCCTACGACCAGCGGGGCCGCGAGAAGCACACCGCCGTATGCACCGCACCGCGCTGCGACTTCTCCGCTGACTACGACACTCGGGCCGCCGCCGAGCTGGCCGCCCGTACGCACCGCTGCCCTGTCCGCTGAAAGGAGATCCCCGTGATCGTTAGCCTGCCTCTGATCTTCGTCCTCGGAGCCATCACCTGGTTCGCGATCAAGTTCCTCGGCGTCCGAGTCTGGGTCGTCGTCGTGATCGCTCTGTTCGGCTTCTGGCTCTCCCACACCGTTCTCGCCCCGGTCATTGAATCCGGCACGCGCTCCGGCGTGGACGTCGTCAACCGCTAACACCACTCACCTAGACGAGTAGCTGAGAGGAGATGCATCGTGTTCCGACCCAAGTTCCCCGAGGCCCCCGCCCTGCCCTCCACCCACGTGATCAGCCCGAGCGTCCCGGCCGTCCAGCACGGGCACGCCCCGGCCTGCTCCTGCCAGCACACCGCCCCCGCGCCTGCGCCCGCTCATCGGATGGTGCCCGGGTTCAGCGCTGGGACCGTCGCCGCCGTGGTCACGGTCGGCATCGTCCTGACGGCTCTGCTCGCTGCTGTCGCCGTCACGGCTATCTCCGTCGCGGTCGCTGCCGTCGTCATGCGCTCACTGCTCGGCAACCAGCGGCGCCGCTGAACCGCAACACGACTGCCGGGGCGGCCTCGATACCGCCAAGCATCCGCCGCCCCGGCAGCCCAACCCCTCCCGACCAGAGTCGAAAGAGGAGAAACCCATCATCACCCGCACCACCCCGCCACCGCTGCCCGAACTCGGCAGCCTGGCAGCACTCGGCACCATGCCCGCCCTGCTGCGCCAACTCTCCGGCCTTGGCGGCTGCACGCACCCCATCCGCCTCGACGGCCACCGCACCGAGCACGAGGTGAACCGGGGCACCGGCGAGATTGGGCGCGTCCTCCGCCACCTGGACTCCGCCGAGCTGCCCGCCGGGCATCTGCTGGTCCGCTGCAACAACCGCCGTGTCACCCGCTGTCCGGCCTGCGCTGAGGTCTACCGCCGCGACACCTTCCACCTGATCACCGCCGGACTACGCGGCGGCAAAGGCACCCCTGAGGAGGTAGCCACGCACCCGCGCGTCTTCGCCACCTTCACCGCCCCCAGCTTCGGCCCGGTCCACAACCGGCCCACCGGCCCCGTCCGGCGCTGTCGCTGCGGCGTCTGCCACGACCAGGACGACGATGCGCTTGGCGCTCCACTGAACCCGGACACGTACGACTACGAATCCGCGGTGCTCTGGAACACCCGCGCCGGGCCCCTGTGGCGACGGTTCTCGATCTACCTGCGGCGGGAGGTCGCCAAGCGGGCCGGACTCACGCAACGGGCCTTCCGGGACCACGCCCGGCTGTCCTTCGCCAAGGTCGCCGAGTATCAAAAGCGCGGGGCTGTGCACTTCCATGCTGTGATCCGGCTCGATGGCCCGGAAGGCGGTGACACCCTCCCGCCGGCCTGGGCCACAACCGAGCTGCTGGCTGATTCGATTCGCGCTGCGGCAGCAAAGGCAGAGGTGAAAGGGCCGATGATCGACGGCCGGGCTCACCGCTTCGTCTTCGGCCGCCAGCTCGACGTACGGCCCATCCGTGGGCCCGAACTCGACGGCGGAACGGCGCTGACCGATCGAGCTGTCGCCGCGTACATCGCCAAGTACGCCACCAAAGGCGCCGAGACGGCGACCGGCGCTCTCGACCGGCCGATACGGCTCATCGCCGAACTCGCTCAGATCGACGTTCCCGAACACACCCGCCGCCTGATCCGCACTGCCTGGGCCCTCGGCGCTCGCAAGGATCTGGAACCTCTCCGGCTCCGTGCCTGGGCTCACATGCTCGGCTTTCGGGGCCACTTCTCTACCAAGTCGCGTCGGTACTCAACGACTCTCGGGGCTCTTCGTGAGGCCCGCGCCGCATGGCGACGGGTCCAAGTCGCCGCCGAGCTGGAGCAGGAAGACACCACGCTCGTCCTCGCCCACTGGGTCTATGCCGGAACGGGCCTGACCCCTGCCGAGGAATGGCTCGCCGCCACCATCACCCCCGCCCCCGGTACGGAAGGAGAACCGACACATGCGTGACCGGTACCTCAGCGTCAGAGAGGTCGCCGAGCTGCTGGGCACCACCGATCGCTTCCCTCGGCGCTTGGTCGCCGAGCGGCGCATCGCCTACGTCAAGGTCGGTCGCCACGTCCGTATCCCGGCGAGCGTCATTCAGGAGTACATCGACGCCAACACCGTGCGGCCGGTACAGCCTCGGCGGCGTCGCCTCGGGAGGGCTGCCTGATGGGGAACAAGAAGGGCAACCGGCGCCGCTTCGGCTCGGTCCGTCAGTACCGCTCGGGGCGCTGGACAGCGAGCTACCTGGCGCCGGACGGGCAAGAGCAGCGTTCGCCGGAGACGTTCGACACCAAGAAGGATGCTGAGGTGTGGCTGTCTCAAGTTGAGGCGGACCTGACGCGCGGGGACTGGCAGGACCCCGACGCGGGCGCCGTCAACTTCGAGGAGTACGCCTTGCGGTGGGTGAAGGAGCGTGGGCTTTCTCCCACCACCGAGGAGTTGTACCGGCGACTGCTGCGGCTGCATATCCTGCCGACCTTCCACGTCTGGGACCTGGGCGAGATAACGCCTCCACGCGTCCGCACCTGGCGCGCTGAGCGTCTGGAGACGATCGGGGCCACGACTGTCGCGAAGTCGTACCGGCTGCTGAAAGCCATCCTGGAAACGGCCGTTGAGGACGAGCTGATCCGTCGCAACCCGTGCCGGATACGCGGTGCGGGCAAGGAATCCGCCAGCGAACGACCCATAGCCACCGTTGAGCAGGTGGACGCCCTGGCGGACGCGATTGGGCCCCGGTGGCGGCTCATGGTCTACATCGCCGCGTACGGCCCTGCTCGCCCCGAGGAGCAAGCCGAGCTGCGGCGGCCGGACGTGGACCTCGATGCGGTCGGGGTGTGGGTGCGCCGGGCCGCGCCTGAGCTGACAACCGGTCGGCGGGTGGTGGGCGATACGAAGTCCGAGGCGGGGAAGCGGTTCATCGTGTTGCCCGGCTTCATGCGCAAGGACCTGGAGCGGCATCTGAAGTGGTTCGCCGAGAAGGAGCCCAACGGGCTGCTCTTCGTCGGGGAGAAGGGGGCGCCGTTCCGTCGGTCTTCCTTCGGGCGGAAGTGGCGACGGGCGCGGGCGAAAGTCGGACTTCCCGACGACTTCCGTTTCTACGATCTTCGTCACACCGGGCACACCCTCTCGACCCAGTCAGGCGCGACGCTCAAGGACGCCATGGTCCGCGCCGGGCAGTCCTCCGAGCGCGCCGCGTTGATCTATCAGCACTCGACCACAGAGCGGCAGAAGGAGGTGGCCGCCGGGATCGATGCCCGGGTGCGGGCCGACCGGCAGAAGGCCGCCGAGGCGGCATCTGGTGCGGATCTGGTGCGCGACGCTTAGAAAGCGCTAAATAGGTCTAGACAACAAGCAAGGCCCGGGTCTGTGACCTGGGCCTTCGTCGTGGAGCGGGTGACGGGAATCGAACCCGCGCTCTGAGCTTGGGAAGCTCATGTTCTACCATTAAACTACACCCGCGAGAGACACTGTCCGTCCGTGTCGCATCGTCGCACACTGTACCCCATGCCTGACCCCCGGCGCATTCGCCGTGGGGTTTTCGCGTTGTTCGGGAGAGTTTGCCCGTTGGGCGTGGGTGTGGGGTGGGGGTGGGGAAGCGGCTAGGGGGGTGGGGGAGTTGGGGCGTACGGTGGGGCGGAGTGCCGCGTGGAGTGGTGGGTGGTTGATCCCCTAATGTGGCTTTTGTCGTCCACGTTCATGGGGAAGGGACTCAATGGAGCGCACCGTCGTCCGTTGTGCCGAAGGGCACGTGTTCAGCACCGCTTCGTTCCCGATGCAGCACCTCACCGTCGACCGGATCGGTCCCGGTCGGTTGCTGCGCTGTCCGCGTTGTGCGCGGTTGCGGCAGGCGGTGCCGGTGGGTGCCGGCGGGAAGCGTTAGGGCTGTGACCGCGTCCTGACTGTCGCGACGGGGGCCCGGTCCGATTGGGCCGGGCCCGGAGCACGGGGTTCGTTTGCGTATCCTCGTTGCGTGCTTCTCTCAGACAAGGACATCCGGACCGAGATCGACGCCGGACGGGTACGGATTGATCCGTTCGATCCGGTGATGGTGCAGCCGTCGAGCATCGATGTGCGGCTGGACCGCTTCTTCCGGGTGTTCGAGAACCACCGTTATCCGCACATCGACCCGGCGGTGGAGCAGCCGGATCTGACGCGGCTGGTGGAGCCGGAGGAGGATGACGCGTTCATCCTGCACCCCGGGGAGTTCGTGCTCGCCTCGACATACGAGGTGATCTCGCTGCCGGACGACATCGCCTCGCGGCTGGAGGGGAAGTCGAGCCTGGGGCGGCTGGGGCTGCTGACGCACTCGACGGCCGGTTTCATCGACCCGGGGTTCTCGGGGCATGTGACCCTGGAACTGTCGAACGTGGCGACGTTGCCGATCAAGCTGTGGCCGGGAATGAAGATCGGGCAGCTGTGCATGTTCCGGCTGACCTCGCCGGCCGAGCATCCGTACGGATCGGCGCATTACGGCTCCCGCTACCAGGGGCAGCGCGGGCCGACGCCGTCGCGGTCGTACCAGAACTTCCACCGGACGAAGGTGTGAGCCGGGGTGAGTGACCAGCGGGAGAACCTGACGTACGAGCGCTTCGGCACCGCGGTGCGGGAGCTGGCGCAGACGATCGCGGACGACGGGTACGAGCCGGACATCGTGCTGTCCATAGCGCGGGGCGGGGTGTTCGTCGCGGGTGGGCTGGCGTATGCGCTGGACTGCAAGAACATCCACCTGGTGAATGTGGAGTTCTATACCGGCGTGGGGACCACCCTCGATATGCCGGTGATGCTGGCGCCCGTGCCCAACGCGATCGACTTCTCCGACAAGAAGGTGCTGATCGCGGACGATGTCGCGGACACCGGCAAGACGCTGAAGCTCGTCCGCGATTTCTGCGCCGACACGGTCGCCGAGGTGCGCAGCGCGGTGATCTACGAGAAGTCGCAGAGTCTCGTCAAGTGTGAGTATGTGTGGAAGCGCACGGATGACTGGGTGAACTTCCCCTGGAGCGTCGCGCCGCCCGTCGTGCGGCGCGGTGGGCAGGTGCTTGACGCCTGACGACCCCGCCGGGGAGGCGGAAAGGTGGAGGGGCCCTGGTGGGCCCCTCTCGGCGTCTTACAGCGTGCCCAGCTTCAGCAGCGACAGCAGCGCGATCAGCTGGATCGCCGACGCGCCCAGCGCCTTCTGCCAGGGCAGGTCGTGCGACTTGCTCACCATCGAGGTGAACAGCGCGCCCGCCGCGAGCCAGGTCGCCCACCCGAGCACCTGCACCGTCGGGCTGTCCCCGCCCAGGAACAGGGCGAACAGCAGGCGCGGCGCGTCCGTGATGGACATGATCAGCATCGACAGGCCGATGGTCGGGGCGTACGAGCCGTCGCCGCCGAGCTGGCGGGCCAGGGTGTGGGTGACCGCGCCCAGGATCAGGCCGCTGATCACGACCGCGACGCCGGTGACGAGGATCCACGGGATGCTGTTGCCCATCGAGGCGTTCAGCACGTCCGCGCGGGCCTGGTCGAAGCCGAAGACCACGAGCAGGCCGTAGACGAACGTCACGATCAGGGCGGGGCCCCACATCGCGTAGTCGCGCATCTGCCAGAAGGTGGCCGAGGGGCGCAGCACGATGCCGCTCAGCAGCTGCTTCCAGGGCAGGCGCGGGCCGGCGGGCGGGGCGGTGGAGGCGCCGGCGCGGTAGGTGTTGCCGTAGCCGTCGTCGTACGAGCCGGGGCCGGGGCCGTAGCCGGGGTCCTGGCCGTACGGGTCGTAGGCGTCGGGCGCCTCGCCGACGCTGAACTGCTGGGTATGGCCCGGATTGTTGTTGCTGTACGAGCCGCCGCCGCCCTGGCCCTGATGCGGGTCGTAGTACGGGTCCTGGCCGCCGAAGTACTCCGGCTCGCCGTGTGAGGCGGGCTGCTGCCACTGCGGCGGCTGCCCGCCGTGCGGCGGCGGCTGCCGGCCGTACGGCTGCTGCTGCGGTGGTTGCTGCTGCCCTTGTTGCGCGGACCGGGAGTCCCGTCCGCGTCCGATCCTGAATCCAGCCACGAATCGAACGTACCCGGTCGTCGGGACTGGGGTGCCGGACCTCTCATATCAGGTCCGGCATTGCGGCCGAGCTGTGACATCCCTTAGGGGGACCCTGGGGGGTTTTCCCCCGCAGGGGGCGGGGGCCAGCCGGTCAGTGGGTGTCAGTCGGTGTCGGCGGCGAAGGGCTTGTCGCTGAACGCGGTCTTGTCGGCGGTGCCGTCGGTGATCCACCACCACTCCGGCCGGTCACCGTACAGGGCGAACACGGGGTCGCGGCCCCAGGCCAGGACGGCCTCGTCCTTGCCGTCGTGGTCGTAGTCCCCGGCGCCGTGGAGCCGGGCGGCGCGTCGGTCCTTGCGGATCTTCTCGCCGTCCACGCGGGCGGGGGCGGTACGGGTCAGGGTGTGGCGGCGCGCGATGTCGCCCGGGGAGTCCGGCCGGACGGTGATGATCTCGACGCCGCCCGCTTCGAGCGCGACGGCCAGCTCGTCGGTGCCGTCGCCGTCGGTGTCCGCGGCGGCCAGGCCGCCCGCCATGTTCGCGATCTTGATGGGTATGTTCTTGAAGGTCTTCTTCGTGTAGACCGTCAGTGTGTGGTCCACGTCCGGCGCCTCCGTCTCGTAGCCCGGCTCGTTGTTGCGGGTGCCGCTGTCGCCGACCGCCACATCCCGCAGACCGTCCCCGTCGAAGTCGCCGAAGGCGATCGCGTTGCCCTCGCGCAGCTTGTGACCGGTGCGGGCGAGGCCGCCCGGGCCCGCGGCCAGCAGGACGGAGGCGGACTGATCGTCGTCGTTCATGGCGTGCACCACCAGATCGGTGGGCCGGTCGCCGTCGACGGTGTCCGCGATCAGCTCGCTGATGTCGCCGCCGCTGTCGCCGCTGCCGAGCGGGGTCTCGTACGGCACCGCCCTGGCGGCCTTGCCGTCCCGGCCGAACGGCCCGTACAGCACGAGGAAGGACCCGCGGTCCGCGCGCACCAGCGCCAGGTCGTGGTGGCCGTCCCCGTCGAAGTCGCCCACCGCCGGCCGCCGCGCGTCCACGCTGTCGTCGGGGCCGGTCAGCGTGGCGCGGGTGGCCTTGGCGCCGCGCCGCGGGCCGTCGGCGTCGCCCCAGGTGATGTACGGGACGGTCCGTACGGTGGTGTGGAGGCGGTCGGAATCGGCCTCGCCGAGCCGCTCGTTCACCGGGGTGACCAGGTCGGCGTAGCCGTCGCCGTCGAGGTCGGCCGTGGCGACGTCGGTCGGGGGCACGGCCGGCGTGTCCGCGTCGCGGGCGGGCAGGCCGAGGTCCTCGGGGGTGAGCACGGTGCGGGTGGCGGGGTTGAGGCCGCCCGGCGAGCCGTGGACGAAGGCGAGGAGGGTGGGACCGGTGTCCTCCTCGTTCGCGAAGAGCGGGAGCGCGAGCTCGGGATAGCCGTCGCCGTTGAGGTCGTCGGGCAGTTCGCTGCCCTTGCCCCGGGGGACGGGCGCGGTCGCGGTGGGGGTGATGACCGGGGCGCCGGTGCGGGCGCCGCCGGGTGCCGAGGTCTGCCCGTTCTTCGACGCCTTCTTCGACGCCTTCTCGTCCTTCGGGTCGCCCCCGCCGTCGCCGCCCGCACCGCACGCGGTGAGCAGCGCCAGCGCCGCGGCGCAGGCCAGCGTCGCGGAGCGGCGGCGGGGGAGGGGCGAGGGAGATCGGCCATGGTGGCTGTGCATGTGGCGGCTGTGCACGTGGGGGCTCCCAGGGCGGGTTTCGGGGTGTCAGGGGTGCCAGGGGTGTCAATGGGGGGTGTGGGCGCCGGGCCCGTCCCACGGGCCCGGCAAGCCCCGGTCAGCCGCCCAGCACCGACCCGAACTCGTTGTTCGTGTACGTGAAGCCGAACTTCGGCGCGCTGAAGGACGTGGCCCCCGTCGTCGTGATCCCGCCCCGCGCCCCGCGCAGCGACCACACCGCGCCGTCCGCCGTCGCCCCGGGGGTGACGTCCTCGCCCCTCGCGCTGATGGCCAGGTCCGCCCTGCCGTCGCCATTGATGTCGGCGGCGCCGAGGGCCGAGCCGAAGTGGTCGTCCTTCTCGCCGACGCCCGGGACGCCCGCGGTGTCCTGGTGCACGGCCTGGGCGCCGGTGCCGGTCAACCCGCTCGCGCCGCCCTTGAGCAGCACCACGGACCCGACCCCGGCCACCCCGTCGACCTCCTCGCCGGGCAGGCCGACCGCGAGGTCCGCGTAGCCGTCGCCGGTCACATCGCCGGCCGCGAGGGAGGCGCCGAAGTGGTCCACGTACTCGTTCACCCCGGGCACGCCCGCCGTGCCCTGGTGGATGAGTACGGGGCGGCGGCCGCTGCCGAGGCCGTTCTGGGCGCCGTAGTAGACGGTGATCTGGCCGGCGGACTCGGACGGGTCGTTCACCGAGTCGGGGCAGCAGTTGGTGCCCGAGCCGGTGACCAGGTCCGCGCGGCCGTCCTTGTCGAAGTCGCCGACCGCGGCCGACTCGGGCACGGCCGAGGCGCCGTCGGCCAGTTCACGCTGGAACTCGACCCCGGCGGGGCCGCCGCTGTAGACGGCGGTCCAGGCGCCGCTGGTCTCGTCCGTGTCCTGCGAGCCGTAGACGACGATGTCGCTGCTGCCCGATCCGGTGAAGTCGCCCGTGGCCAGGGCGTGGGGGTTCTCCCGGATGGAGTCGGTGACGGGCATGGCGGCAGAGGGCGCGGTACGGGTGAAGCCGTCCGCGTACGGGACGAGGCTGCCGCCGGTGAGCACGATGAGGTTCTGGCCCTGGTCGCCGTCGATGTCGGCCACGGCGACGTCGATGCCGAACGGGTCGCCGACCGGAACGCCCGCCCGGTCCGCGGGGACCGCGGTGCCGCCGTTCTTCAGGCCGTTCCGGCCGCCCCAGATGACGGTGACCGAGCCGGTCCGGGTGGTGGTGCCGTCGGTGGTCTTCTCGCCGCTGGAGGCGACCACGAGGTCGTCGTAGCCGTCGCCGTCCAGGTCGCCGCTCGCCACGTCGGAGCCGAAGGCGTCGCCCGCCTCGGGGGTGCCGGGGACGCCGGCCGTGGCCTGGGTGAGGGTGGTGGAGCGGGACGGGGCGACGCCGTTCGCCGAGCCGTAGAGCACCACGACGCTGCCGGCGCCGGCCCGGCCGTTGACGGGGGCCTTGGGGGTGGCGGTGACGAGGTCGTCGTAGCCGTCGCCGTTGAAGTCGTGCTGCGCGGAGGCCGCGGCGGCGCGTGCGCCGGACGCGCTCGCGCTCGCCGTGGGCGAGACGGAGTCGGCGGGTGCCGCGGGGGCGGCCTGGGCGCCGAAGGTGCCGGCAGCGACGGCCGCGACGGCGATGGCGAGGTTCCGTAGACGCGAGGTCGGCACAAGAGCTCCAAGGGTGGGGCGGGACGGTGGGGTGGAGCAGGGAGCTCCCGCCGGTGTGACTCGCGGGGCGTGCGGAGGGTTGCGCGTTCATGCTGCGGGGGTGTTGTGAAGGTGAACGGACGGGGGACGTGGGTCAGTTGTCGTTGTGTCGGGTCGGGGAGAGTGGGGTCCGGGCGCCCTTTGGCTCAAAGGCGCGGTATTCATGTATCAGCACCTTCCAGGGCATTTCAGTTTCGGAACATCTGCTTGGCTGTAGAGATGACTTATGGTGCGGAAGGGCTGTTCAGGACATTCCTGTGCAGAGGTTTGGGGCATGATCCTGTAGAGATCCGCAACCTTGTTGTGAGAAGCGTCATTTCGCGGTCAGGATCGAGTCATGTTCGGAGCGGTTGAGGCGGGGGCGGCCATGGTCGTACTGCACGGCATGCGGGTGGTTGTTGATTCGAAGAAACGTTCATGGGGGGAGGGGGTGGGTGGAGCGTAGTCAGATGTCCGATGCAAGTGGTCGGCCGGCCGCGGCGGATGCCGCTCGCCCGCCGGAGGACGAGAGCGGCGGAAGCGGCGACGGCGGCGGAAGCGGCGACAGCGGCGGAAGCGGCGACAGCGGCAGACGCGGAAGCACGGCCAGATCGTTCGGTCTGTCCCGGGTTCCGTCGGCCCGCTCGCTGAGCGACCGGCAACGGTCGGCGGAGCCACAGCCGTTACCGCCGCCCGGCGGCCCTGAGCCGGCCTCAGCGCCCACGGGCCGCACCCGCGAAAGCCACGAGTCCGGCCCTGACTCCGGCCGTGAGTCCCAAGGCCGCGCCGCCCGGACCGCGCCCACCGCCCGGCCCACCGGGCCGGTCCGGCCCAACCGGCCCACCCAGCCGGCCCGGTCCGCCCGATCCGTACGGCGCGCCGTGCTGCGCCTCACCCGTACGGTCGCCAGCCAGGTGTTCTTCCTCCAGGTGGCGGTCGTGCTGCTGCTCGCCGTCGCCGCCGGGGCGGCCCTCGTACTCCAGTCCCGGCACGACACCGACCAGGAGGCCCGCCGCCGCTCGCTCGCCGTCGCCGAGTCCTTCGCGAACGCCCCGGGCATGGTCGAGGCGCTGCGCTCCCCCGACCCGACCGCGATCCTCCAGCCGCGCACCGAGCGCGCCCGCCACCGGGCCGGCGTCGACTTCATCGTCGTCCTGACCACGGACGGCATCCGCTACACGCACCCCGAGAGGGAGCAGATCGGCCTGCACTTCCTCGGGAGCTACCGCGCCGCCGCGGAGGGCGGCACGGTCACCGAGACGTCCACGGGCGTCCTCGGCCCCTCCGTACGGGCCGTGGTGCCCGTCACCGACAGCCGGGGCAAGATCGTCGGCCTGGTCGCCGCCGGGATCACCGTGGAGAAGGTGAGCGGCGCGGTCGACAAGCAGCTGCCGATCCTCCTCGGCGGCGTCGCCGCCGCGCTCATCCTGGCCACGGGCGGCACGGCGCTGGTCAGCAGGCGGCTGCGGCGGCAGACCCACGGCCTGGACCCGGGCGAGATGACGCGCATGTACGAGCACCACGACGCGGTGCTGCACTCCGTACGGGAGGGCGTGCTGATCGTCGACGGGGACGGCCGGCTGCTGCTGGCCAACGACGAGGCGCGCCGGCTGTTCGACCTGCCCCCGGACGCCGAGGGCCACCCGGTCACCGAGCTCGGCTTCGACCCGAGCACCGCCGAGCTGCTGGTGTCGGGCCGCCCCGCCACCGACGAGGTGCACAAGGCGGGGGAGCGGCTGCTGACCGTCAGCCACCGGCCGACCGACCGCAACGGCGGGCCGCCCGGCAGCGTCGCCACGCTCCGCGACACCACCGAGCTGCGCACCCTGTCCGGCAAGGTCGACGTGGCGCGCAAGCGGCTTCGGCTGCTGTACGACGCGGGGGTGCGGGTCGGCACCACGCTGGACGTGGTGCGCACGGCCCAGGAGCTGACCGAATACGCGGTGGAACGGTTCGCCGACTACGTCGCGGTGGATCTGGTGGACCCGGTGCTGCGCGGCGAGGAGCCGACCGGCGCGGCCACGGGCAGCGGTGCCACCGCGCGCACCTCGCTGCGCCGCACCGCCCTCAGCGGCATCCGCGAGGACGTAGGGCTGTATCCGCTGGGCGGGCTGATCCGCTACGGCCCGTTCACGCCGCAGGCCAGGGGGTTCGCCAGCGGTGAGACGACCGTGGAGGCCGTGCTCGGCGACTTCTCCGGATGGCAGGAGCACGACCCGGACCGGGCGCAGCGGATCGTCGCGGGCGGCATCCACTCCATGATCGCGGTCCCGCTGCGGGCCCGGGGCGTCATCCTGGGCATCGCCACGTTCATGCGCTCGGAGAAGCCCGAGCCCTTCGAGATGGACGATGTGTCCCTCGCGGAGGAGCTGGTCACCCGGGCCGCGGTGTCCATCGACAACGCCCGGCGGTACACGCGCGAGCACACCATGGCGGTGACGCTCCAGCGCAGCCTGCTGCCGCAGGTGCTGCCCGAGCAGAGCGCGCTGGATGTGGCGTACCGCTATCTGCCCGCGGAGTCGGGGGTGGGCGGTGACTGGTTCGATGTGATTCCGCTGCCGGGGGCTCGGGTGGCGCTGGTGGTGGGCGATGTGGTGGGGCACGGGCTGCATGCCGCGGCCACGATGGGGCGGCTGCGTACCGCGGTGCACAACTTCTCCACCCTCGACCTGCCGCCCGACGAGATCCTCTCCCACCTCGACGATCTGATCGACCGGATCGACCAGGACGAGCGCTCGGAGAGCCTGGCGGGCGGCGGCGTGATCACCGGCGCCACCTGTCTGTACGCGATCTACGACCCGGTGTCCCGGCGCTGCACCATGGCCCGGGCCGGACATCCGCCGCCCGCGGTGGTGTCCCCGGACGGCTCGGTGGAGTTCTCCGAGGTGCCGGCCGGGCCGCCGCTCGGCCTGGGCGGGCTGCCCTTCGAGACGGTGGAGCTTCAGTTGCCCGAGGGCAGCCACCTCGTCCTCTACACCGACGGCCTGGTCGAGAAGCGCGACCGGGACATCGAGGAGGGCCTGGAGCTGCTGCGCGCGTCCCTCTCCCACGCCGGGCGGACGCCGGAGGAGACCTGCACGGCGGTGCTCGGCGAGATGCTGCCGGACACCCCCAGCGACGACATCGCGCTGATCGTCGCCTGTACGCGGGTGCTGGAGCCGGAGCGGATCGCGGACTGGGAGGTGCCGTCCGACCCGGCCCTGGTCTCCGCGGTGCGCGCCGCGGTGGCGGCGCGGCTGGCCGAGTGGGACCTGGGCGACGTGGCGTTCACCACCGAGCTGATCCTCAGCGAGCTGATCACCAACGCGATCCGCTACGCGACCGGGCCGATCCGGGTGCGGCTGCTGTGCGACCGCAGCCTGATCTGCGAGGTGTCCGACACCAGCAGCACCTCGCCGCATCTTCGGTACGCGGCGACGGAGGACGAGGGCGGGCGCGGGCTGTTCCTCGTCTCGCGGTTCGCCGACCGGTGGGGGACGAGGTACACGGCGGAGGGCAAGGTCATCTGGACCGAGCAGACGCTGCCGCAGCGCGGTAAGCGGCGCTACTAGGCCCCGGCCCCGCGCCGAACGCGAAGACGGGCCTGATCCGGTCGGTCGGCCGGATCAGGCCCGTCGGGATGACGAAGGGGACGTTGGCGCTACTTCACCGGCTCCGGCTCGGGCTCGGGTGCCGTCTCGCCGTCGTCCTCCGGCTCGGCGGGCGTCTTGACGGAGTCGAGCAGCAGCTGCGCCACGTCCACGACCTGGAGCGACTCCTTCGCCTTCCCTTCGTTCTTCTTGCCGTTGACGGAGTCGGTCAGCATGACGAGGCAGAACGGGCAGGCGGTGGAGACGATGTCCGGGTTGAGGGACAGCGCCTCGTCCACGCGCTCGTCGTTGATGCGCTTGCCGATGCGCTCTTCCATCCACATGCGGGCGCCGCCGGCACCGCAGCAGAAGCCGCGCTCCTTGTGGCGGTGCATCTCCTCGTTCCTGAGCCCCGGCACCTTGGCGATGATCTCGCGCGGCGGGGTGTAGACCTTGTTGTGGCGGCCCAGGTAGCAGGGGTCGTGGTAGGTGATGAGCCCCTCGACCGGGGTGACCGGGACCAGCTTGCCCTCGTCGACGAGGTGCTGGAGCAGCTGGGTGTGGTGGATGACCTCGTAGTGGCCGCCGAGCTGCGGGTATTCGTTCGCGATGGTGTTGAAGCAGTGCGGGCAGGTCGCGACGATCTTCTTCTTGGACTTCTCGACGACGACGCCTTCCTCCCCCTCTTCACCTTCGGCGGACTCGCCGAATGCCATGTTCAGCATCTCGACGTTCTGCTGGCCGAGCTGCTGGAAGAGGAACTCGTTGCCCAGACGGCGGGGCGAGTCGCCGGTGCAGGACTCGTCGCCGCCCATGATCGCGAACTTGACGCCCGCGATGTGCAGCAGTTCCGCGAAGGCCTTGGTGGTCTTCTTGGCGCGGTCCTCCAGGGCGCCCGCGCAGCCGACCCAGTAGAGGTAGTCGACCTCGGTGAGGTCCTCGACGTCCTTGCCGACGACCGGCACCTCGAAGTCGACTTCCTTCGTCCAGGCGAGCCGCTGCTTCTTGGCCAGCCCCCAGGGGTTGCCCTTCTTCTCCAGGTTCTTGAGCATCGTCCCGGCCTCGGAGGGGAAGCTGGACTCGATCATGACCTGGTAGCGGCGCATGTCCACGATGTGGTCGACGTGTTCGATGTCGACGGGGCACTGCTCGACGCAGGCGCCGCAGGTGGTGCAGGACCACAGCACGTCCGGGTCGATGACGCCGTTCGCCTCCAGCGTGCCGATCAGCGGCCGCTCGGCCTCGGCCAGCGCCGACGCCGGGACGTCCTTCAACGCCTCGGCGGACGCCTTCTCCTCCCCCTCCGGCCCCGCGGCGGCAGCCGCTGATGTCACAGCGCCGCCGCCCGCGAGCAGATACGGCGCCTTGGCGTGCGAGTGGTCGCGCAGCGACATGATCAGCAGCTTCGGCGAGAGCGGCTTGCCGGTGTTCCAGGCGGGGCACTGCGACTGGCAGCGGCCGCACTCGGTGCAGGTGGAGAAGTCGAGCAGGCCCTTCCAGGAGAAGTGCTCGATCTGGGAGACGCCGAAGACGTCGTCGTCGCCCGGGTCCTCGAAGTCGATCGGCTTGCCGCCCGACGTCATCGGCTGAAGCGCGCCGAGCGCCACCTCTCCGCTCGACTCGCGCTTGAACCAGATGTTGGGGAAGGCGAGGAAGCGGTGCCAGGCGATGCTCATGTCGATGTTCACGGAGACCGTGATCATCCAGACCATCGTCGTGCCGAGCTTGATCATCGCGAACAGGTAGGTCAGGTTCTGCACCGCGCCGATGCTGAGGCTCTTGAAGAGCAGCACCAGCGGATACGAGGCGAAGTACTCCGGCTCGTAGGAGTCCACATGGTGCAGCGCGCCCTCCGTGCCGCGCAGCACCATGATCGCGATGCCGATGATGAGGATGACGTACTCGACGAAGTACGCCTGCCAGGCCGTGGAGCCGGCGAACCGCGACTTGCGGCCGGCCCGGCTGGGCAGGTTCAGCAGCCGGATCACGATCAGGGTCGCGATGCCGAGCGTGGTCATGGTGCCGATGAACTCGATGTACAGCTCGTAGGGGAGGAAGCCGCCGAGGACCGGCAGCGTCCAGTCCGCCTGGAAGAGCTGGCCGTAGGCGTTGATGATGGTCGGCGGCAGGGTCAGGAAGCCGATCGCGACGAACCAGTGGGCGACGCCGACGATGCCCCACTTGTTCATCCGGGTGTGCGCGAGGAACTCCCGGACCAGCGTCACACTGCGCTGGTAGGGGTTGTCGGTCCGGGCGCCCGCCGGCACCGGCGTGCCGAGCTTGAAGAAGCGCACGAACTGCGCGATGGCGCGGCCGAGCAGGGCAACGCCGACCGCGGTGAGGACCAGCGACACGATGATCGCGGCGAGTTGCATGGGGGCTCCTCGAACCTGCGAGAGCGGAAGTACGCGGAAGTACGTGGATTACTAAGCAGTAACTTATCTGGTCTTGACCGAGATTACCCGGGGAGCCGGTGGCTCATGTAGCCGACCGGCCGGTGATCTGTGTCGCTCGGTGGTACCACCTCGCGCGCCCTCCCGTCGCCTTGTCCGTGTCCTGTAAATAAGAGCTGCATAAAAGTTGAGTCGGTCCGGCTCAGGTCTGTTGACACGGCGGATTCGGTCGGGCACTCTTGAGCCTGTTCCACTCAATGCTGTGTAGCTGGAGGATTGCGAAATGGCTCGTGCGGTCGGCATCGACCTGGGTACGACGAACTCCGTCGTCAGTGTGCTCGAAGGCGGTGAGCCCACCGTCATCACCAACGCCGAGGGCGCCAGGACCACGCCGTCCGTCGTCGCCTTCGCCAAGAACGGCGAGGTCCTGGTCGGTGAGGTCGCCAAGCGCCAGGCGGTGACCAACGTGGACCGGACCATCCGGTCGGTCAAGCGCCACATGGGCACCGGCTGGAAGATCAACATCGACAACAAGGACTTCAACCCGCAGCAGATGAGCGCCTTCATCCTGCAGAAGCTCAAGCGGGACGCCGAGGCCTACCTGGGCGAGAAGGTCGCGGACGCGGTCATCACCGTCCCGGCGTACTTCAACGACGCCGAGCGCCAGGCCACCAAGGAGGCCGGTGAGATCGCGGGCCTCAACGTTCTGCGTATCGTCAACGAGCCTACCGCTGCCGCCCTCGCCTACGGGCTGGAGAAGGACGACCAGACCATCCTGGTCTTCGACCTCGGCGGCGGCACCTTCGACGTCTCGCTGCTGGAGATCGGCGACGGCGTGGTGGAGGTCAAGGCCACCAACGGTGACAACCACCTCGGTGGTGACGACTGGGACCAGCGCGTCGTCGACTACCTGGTCAAGCAGTTCAACAACGGCCACGGCGTCGACCTGTCCAAGGACAAGATGGCCCTCCAGCGCCTCCGCGAGGCCGCTGAGAAGGCGAAGATCGAGCTCTCCAGCTCCACCGAGACCACGATCAACCTGCCCTACATCACGGCCTCCGCCGAGGGCCCGCTGCACCTGGACGAGAAGCTCACCCGCGCCCAGTTCCAGCAGCTGACCAGCGACCTGCTCGAGCGCTGCAAGGTCCCCTTCCACAACGTGATCAAGGACGCGGGCATCGCCCTCTCCGAGATCGACCACGTGGTCCTGGTCGGCGGCTCGACCCGGATGCCGGCCGTCGCCGAGCTCGTCAAGGAGCTGACCGGCGGCAAGGAGGCCAACAAGGGCGTCAACCCGGACGAGGTCGTCGCCATCGGCGCCTCGCTCCAGGCCGGTGTCCTCAAGGGCGAGGTCAAGGACGTCCTCCTGCTGGACGTCACCCCGCTGTCCCTCGGTATCGAGACCAAGGGCGGCATCATGACCAAGCTGATCGAGCGCAACACGACGATTCCGACCAAGCGCTCGGAGATCTTCACCACGGCCGAGGACAACCAGCCGTCCGTGCAGATCCAGGTCTACCAGGGCGAGCGCGAGATCGCGGCGTACAACAAGAAGCTCGGCATGTTCGAGCTGACCGGCCTGCCGCCGGCCCCGCGCGGCGTGCCGCAGATCGAGGTCACCTTCGACATCGACGCCAACGGGATCATGCACGTCGGTGCCAAGGACCTCGGCACCGGCAAGGAGCAGAAGATGACCGTCACCGGCGGCTCCGCGCTGCCGAAGGACGACATCGACCGCATGATGCGCGAGGCCGAGCAGTACGCGGAGGAGGACCACAAGCGCCGCGAGTCCGCCGAGACCCGCAACCAGGCCGAGCAGCTGGTCTACCAGACCGAGAAGTTCCTCAAGGACAACGAGGACAAGGTCCCCGGCGACGTCAAGACCGAGGTCGAGACCGCGCTCGGCGAGCTGAAGGAAAAGCTCAAGGGCGACGACACCGCCGAGATCCGCACCTCCACCGAGAAGGTCGCGGCCGTCAGCCAGAAGCTGGGCCAGGCGCTGTACGCCAACGCCCAGGCGGACGGCGCGGGCGCGCCCGGTGCCGCGGGCGCGGCCGCCGGTGACGGCCAGGCCAAGGCCGACGACGACGTCGTGGACGCCGAGATCGTGGACGACGAGAAGAGCGACAAGGGTCGGGGTGGTGCCGCGTGACGGAGGAGACCCCGGGCTTCGAGGAGCAGCCCGACGTCCCCTCCGAGGCCGCACAGACCCCTGACGATGCGGCCAAGGGTGCCGCCGGGTCCGCCGACAAGGCGGGCCCGGAGGCCCAGGCAGGGGACCTCGAGCAGGTGGCCATCCAGGCCCAGCTGGACCAGGTCCGTACGGCGCTCAACGAGCGCACGGCAGACCTCCAGCGGCTCCAGGCGGAGTACCAGAACTATCGACGCCGGGTCGAGCGGGACCGGGTGACGGTCAAGGAGATCGCCGTGGCGAACCTCCTGACCGAGCTGCTGCCCGTGCTCGACGACATCGGCCGCGCTCGTGACCACGGCGAGCTCGTCGGCGGCTTCAAGTCCGTCGCCGAGTCGCTGGAGACGACCGCGTCCAAGATGGGCCTTCAGCAGTTCGGCGCGGAGGGCGAGCCCTTCGACCCGCTGGTGCACGAGGCGCTGATGCACTCGTATGCGCCGGACGTCACCGAAACCACGTGCGTGCAGATTCTGCAGCCGGGGTATCGAATCGGCGAGCGTACGATCCGCCCGGCGCGGGTCGCGGTCGCCGAGCCCCAGCCGGGCGCCCAGCCCAAGGGGGACGAGACGCCGGACGAGGAGAGCGGTGGCCCGGAAGAGGGCTGACGTGACAGCGGTGGCAGGAGAGGAGGGACGTCGAGGATGAGCACCAAGGACTTCGTCGAGAAGGACTACTACAAAGTCCTCGGCGTCCCCAAGGACGCGACCGAGGCGGAGATCAAGAAGGCGTACCGGAAACTCGCCCGCGAGTTCCACCCGGACGCCAACAAGGGCGACGCCAAGGCCGAGGAGCGCTTCAAGGAGATCTCCGAGGCGAACGACGTCCTGGGCGACCCCAAGCGCCGCAAGGAGTACGACGAGGCGCGCGCCCTGTTCGGCAACGGCGGCTTCCGCCCCGGGCCGGGCGCGGGCGGCACCGGCAACTTCAACTTCGATCTGGGCGACCTCTTCGGCGGCGCCCAGCCCGGGGGCGGCGCCGGTGGCGCGGGCGGCTTCGGCGGCGGCCTCGGGGACGTCTTCGGTGGCCTCTTCAACCGTGGCACCTCCACCCGTGCCCAGCCGCGCCGCGGCCAGGACATCGAGTCCGAGGTGACGCTGAGCTTCACCGAGGCAGTGGAGGGGGCCACGGTCCCGCTGCGGATGTCCAGTCAGGCCCCGTGCAAGGCGTGCTCGGGCACCGGCGACAAGAACGGCACCCCGCGGGTGTGCCCGACCTGCGTCGGCACCGGGCAGGTCAGCCGCGGCGGCGGGGGCGGCTTCTCGCTCACCGACCCGTGCGTGGACTGCCGGGGCCGCGGCCTGATAGCGCAGAACCCCTGCGAGACCTGCAAGGGCAGCGGCCGTGCCCGCAGCGCCCGCACCATGCAGGTCCGGATCCCCGCGGGCGTCAGCGACGGCCAGCGGATCCGGCTGCGCGGCAAGGGCGCCCCGGGCGAGACCGGCGGGCCGGCCGGCGATCTGTATGTGGTGGTCCATGTCGACCCCCACCCGGTCTTCGGCCGCAAGGGCGACAACCTCACCGTCACCGTGCCCGTCACCCTCCCGGAGGCGGCGCTCGGCGGCGAGATCAAGGTCCCGACGCTCGGCGGCCCCCCGGTCACCCTGAAGCTGCCGGCCGGCACGCCCAACGGCCGCACGATGCGCGCCCGCGGCAAGGGCGCGGTGCGCAAGGACGGCACCCGCGGCGACCTGCTGGTCACCGTCGAGGTCACCGTCCCCAAGGACCTCAGCGACAAGGCGCGCGAGGCGCTGGAGTCGTACCGGGAGGCGACCGCGGGGGAGGACCCGCGGGCGGAGCTGTTCCAGTCCGCGAAGGGAGCGTGACCCCATGGAGACGTCTGGGCTCGGAGGCAGGAGCCGCAACCCGTACGAGCTGACCGACGAGTCGCCGGTGTACGTCATCTCGGTCGCCGCTCAGCTCTCCGGGCTGCACCCCCAGACCCTGCGCCAGTACGACCGGCTGGGCCTGGTCTCCCCCGACCGCACGGCCGGCCGCGGGCGCCGCTACTCGGCCCGCGACATCCAGCTGCTCCGCCAGGTGCAGCAGCTCTCCCAGGACGAGGGCATCAACCTCGCCGGCATCAAGCGCATCATCGAACTGGAGAACCAGGTCGCCGCCCTCCAGGAGCGCGTCGCCGAACTCCAGTCCGCGGTCGAGGGCGCGGCCGCGGCGATGCAGCAGCGCGAGGCCGCGGTCCACGCCTCCTACCGCCGCGACCTGGTCCCCTACGACCAGGTCCGGCAGACCAGCGCGCTGGTGGTGTGGCGTCCCAAGCCCAAGCGGTCGGAGTAGCGGCCGCGCGTTGCGCGCCGGCCTCACCCCATCGAGTGGCCCGGTGACCGATCCGTCGGTCACCGGGCCGCTTTCTGTCGGCGTGAGGGCGTTGTCCTCGGCTACTTCGGGTCGCGGTTGAAGGTGGCCTGGGACCAGCGGTAGCCGAGGGCTGTCAGGGCCAGGCACCAGGTGATGCTGATCCACCAGTTGTTGCCGATGTCGGTGCCGAGGAGGAGGCCGCGGACGGTTTCGATGGTGGGGGTGAAGGGCTGGTATTCGGCGATCGGCTGGAACCAGCCGGGCATGGCGTCGATGGGGACGAAGGTGCTGGAGATGAGGGGGAGGAAGATCAGTGGCATGGCGTTGTTGCTGGCGGCTTCCGGGCTGGGGCTGACCATGCCCATGCCGACGGCGATCCAGGTGAGTGCCAGGGCGAAGAGTGCGAGGAGTCCGAAGGCTGCGAGCCAGTCGAGGGCGGTGGCGTCGGTGGAGCGGAAGCCGATGGCCACGCCGACGGCGCCGACGAGGATCACGCTGGCGATGGCTTGGAGGACGCTGCCGATGACGTGGCCGATGAGTATGGAGCCGCGGTGGATGGCCATGGTGCGGAAGCGGGCGATGATGCCCTCGGTCATGTCCATGGAGACGGAGACGGCGGTGCCGATGGTGGTGCTGCCGATGGTCATCAGCAGGAGCCCGGGGACGAGATATTTGAGGTACTCGGAGCGGTCGGCGCCGCCACCCCCGATGCCCGCGCTCATGGTGTCGCCGAAGATGTAGACGAACAGCAGCAGCAGCATGATCGGCGTCAGCAGCAGATTCAGGGTCATCGACGGGTAGCGCCGCGCGTGCAGGAGGTTGCGCCGCAGCATCGTCGACGAGTCGCGGACGGCGAGGGAGAGGGAGCTCATCGGACAGCCTCCTTGGGCTGGTTCGGCTGGGTGGTGCTGGTGAGGGCGAAGAAGACGTCGTCGAGGTCGGGGGTGTGGACGGTGAGTTCGTCGGCTTCGATGCCGGCGGTGTCGAGCCAGTCGAGGATGGAGCGCAGTTCGCGTTGGCTGCCGTCGCTGGGGATCTGGAGGGCGAGGGATTCG